>DASYYY010000030.1:0-98719 GCA_035933635.1 Thermoplasmata archaeon
CCGGAAAACTCACCGGGGGCGACGGAGGGATGAAAGCCAGGCTGAAGACCTTGCCCGATTCTCCGAGAGGTGGTGCATGGCCGTCGTCAGTTCGTACCGTAAGGCGTTCTGTTAAGTCAGATAACGAACGAGACCCTCGCCTTCAGTCGCGAATTCGTGCGCGAGCACGAGAGCACACTGGGGGGATCGCTGTCGCTAAGACAGAGGAAGGAGAGGTCTACGGTAGGTCCGTATGCCCCGAATCTCCCGGGCAACACGCGCGCTACAAAGGTGGGGACAATGGGATCCGACCCCGCGAGGGGAAGGCAATCCTGAAACCCCATCGTAGTCTGGATTGAGGGCTGTAACTCGCCCTCATGAAAATGGATTCCGTAGTAATCGCGGGTCAACATCCCGCGGTGAATGTGCCCCTGCTCTTTGCACACACCGCCCGTCAACTCATCCGAGTTGGGTCGGAGTGAGGGTGACTCATCTTGGGTCGCTCGAACTTCGGTTCAGCAAGGGGGAGTAAGTCGTAACAAGGTATCTGTAGGGGAACCTGCAGATGGATCACCTCCTAGAACGTCTCGCCGTCCGCGAGGCGATCGGGGGCTTCCACTGGTCTCGTTCGCTGCTCGATCCTCCACCACTCGGGTCCCATCAACCCATTTTTGAGTAATTACTCAGCCCTTATATTCGGGTCCGTTCTCGTTCGCCCATGCAGTCGCTCTCGCGGGCGAAGGGCCGGCCGGTCAGTCTCGAGCGCGCCGCCGAGGCGCTCGATTCGGGCGACCCGCTGTTGATCTTCGACGCTCCGGATCGGGAGGGGGAGACCGACCTGGTCATCCTGTCCGAGCGGGCGACGCCGGAGCTGGTCCGCCTCCTCCGCCACGATGCCGGCGGACTGATCTGCACGGCGATCTCCCACGAGCTCCGCGACCGATTGGGATTGCCCTACGCCGATGAGCTGCTCACCCTGGGCGCCGGGCGCTATCCCGCTCTGGAGGTCCTTCGGAACCACCGCCTGCGCTACGACCGCCGCAGCGCCTTTGGTATCTCAGTCAACCATCGGGGCAACTTCACCGGTGTGACCGACAACGATCGCTCCCAGACCATCCGCGCGATCGGCGAGCTGGCACGCGACGCCGGCGCGCTCGAGGACGAGGCGCTGCGGTCCCGGTTCGGAGCGACGTTCGCCTCGCCCGGGCACATCCCGCTCCTCTACGCCGCGCCCGATCTCCTCGCCGAACGCAAAGGCCATACCGAGCTCGCCATCTCGCTCGCCCGGATGGCCGGTCTCTCCGAGTCGGTCACCGTCTGTGAGATGCTCGGCGACTCCGGCGGCGCCCGAAGCCCCGACGCGGCGGCCCGCTACGCCGAGGCCCACGGATGGGTGTTCGTCGAGGGTCGTACCATCGTGGAAGCGTGGGCGTCATGGTCCGAGTGATGGCCACCGGGGTCTTCGACCTCCTCCACCCGGGACATCTGTACTTCCTGAACGAGGCGCGCCAGCTCGGCGATGAGCTCATCGTCGTCGTCGCGCGCGACCAGACCGCCCGTCGGCTCAAGCGCGAGCCCTACGTGCCCGAGCAGCTGCGACGCGAGATGGTCGAGGCGCTCAAGCCCGTCGACAAGGCGGTGCTCGGCTCGACCACCGACATCTACGCCACCGTCACCGAGCACCGGCCGGACATCATCGCGCTCGGGTACAACCAGCTCTGGGACGAGAAGGAGGTCGAGGCCGAGTGCGCCCGCCGCGGCGTCCGGGTCAAGGTCCTCCGGATGAAGGCGCGTCCCCACGATGACCTCGCGACGCGACGGATCGTCGAGAAAATCCTGGAGCGGGCGCAGAGTCCGCCGGCGGCGCCGTGAAGCGGATCGGCGTCGTCGACACGACCTTCGCCCGGGTCGACATGGCCCGGTACGCCGTCGACGCCCTCCAGGCGGCCGGGACCGGTTTCCGCGTGGAGCGGGCCACCGTCCCCGGGATCAAGGACCTGCCCGTCGCCGCACGCCGGATGTTCCTCGAGGAGCACTGCGACCTCGTGATGGTCTTCGGGATGCCCGGCAAGGCCGAGTACGACAAGGTCTGTGCCCACGAGGCGTCGACCGGCCTGATCCTCGCCGGTGTGCTCGAGGCCAAGCCGGTGGTCGAGTGCTTCGTCTTCGAGGGGGAGGCCGCCTCCCCCAAGGAGCTCGAGCTCCTCGCCCGTCGACGCGCCCAGGAGCACGCGCTCAACGCCTTCCAGCTGCTGTTCCGGCCGCAGGAGCTGACGCGCCGCTCGGCGACGGGCCAGCGGCAGGGATTCGCCGACGTCGGGGCCGTCCGCCCCAGCCACTAGCCTTCAGGATCCACCAGGGAGATCTCCAAGGAGCACAACGATGCCGAAGAGCACAAGCACAGGAAACGGGATCACGGTCGCCCTTGTCGCGAGCGAGTTCAACTACGACGTGAGCATGATGATGCTCGAGCGGGCGCGGGAGGAGGTCGAGTTCCTCGGCGCGCGGGTCGGACCGATCGTCAAGACCCCCGGGGTCTACGACATGCCGCTCGCGGTCAAGGCGCTGTTCGAGCGGCGCGACGTCGACGCCGTCGTGACCCTCGGTGCGGTCATCGAGGGCGAGACCAAGCACGACGAGGTCGTGATGAACCAGGCCGCCCGGAAGCTCACCGACCTGTCGGTGGAGTACGGCAAGCCGGTCGGGCTCGGGGTGAGCGGGCCGGGGGAGACCCGGCTCCAGGCCCAGGACCGGATCGAGAACGCGGCCAACGCGGTCCGAGCCGTGGTCAAGATGGCGCTCCGGCTCAAGGAGATCCGCGGTTAGCGCGACCGCGCGAGCGCCCTCCGGGCGCCGACCGCGCGGCGCTGCGCCGCGGTTTTCTCGTCGAGAACCCGGCGCGGGCACGGCACGTTAAATACGTGCCGTTTTTCGGCGCGCCGAGGAAGCCGAGATGGTCTCCGTCGAGGTCGCCCACGCGAAGTGCACCGGCTGCACCCATTGCCGGGATGTCTGCCCGGTGACGGTGTTCGAGATGCAACCGAGGGCCAACTTCGGCGACATCGTCGACGACGCCAACGTGGCCGCGAAGTTCCAGTTCCGCGCCGAGAAGTCCGCCGTGATCAACGGTCCGGAATGCATCATGTGCGAGGCCTGCCTGTTCGAGTGCGAGGGTGAGTGCATCACCATCGTCGACGACGAAGGCAAGGTCCACCAGTCCACCTACAAGTAGGCCGGGATCCCTCCGGCCGGCTCGGCACCGGCCGTCTCGGGTGAAGGCATAACCCGCGGGGTCTTCGGACCGGCGGGAAGGCGTACATGAACGTCGGAGTTCTCGGGACGGGCGACGTCGCCAAGGCGCTAGCGCGAGGATTCGTCGGCACCGGCCACTCGGTGCGGATCGGCACGCGGGACCCCCGATCGGAGAAGGCGCGCGCGATCGCGGAGGCGGTCGGTCACGGTGCCTCCGCCGTCCCGTTCGCAGCGGCCGCCGAGTTCGGGGAGCTGAACGTGATCGCGGTCCAGGGACACGCGGTCGGCCCCGTGGTCGACCTGGCCGGACCCAAGGCGCTCGAGGGCAAGGACCTCCTCGACACGACCAATCCATTGGACTTCTCGCGGGGCATGCCCCCCGGACTGTTCGTCGGGACGACCGATTCGCTGGGCGAGCAGATCCAACGCATGGTCGCGGGTGCGCGGGTGGTGAAGTGCTTCAACACGGTGCCGAACTCTCAGATGTTCCGGCCCCGGGTCCCCGGGGGGCCGGCGGAGATGCTCATCTGCGGCAACGACGCGGACGCGAAGAAGCGGACCGACGCGCTCGTCCGATCGTTCGGCTGGGCGGGAGCGCTCGACGTCGGAGGGATCGAGTCGGCGCGCTGGCTCGAGGCGCTCGTGCCCCTGTGGGTACGCACCGGGGTGGCGGTCAACTCCTTCGACCACGTGTTCCGGGTCGTCAAACCCTAGCCGGCCCTCGGGGGCGGTCGGGCACACGGCCGGCCGCGCGATCAGGCCGTCGGCGAGCGGCACAGCCGCTCCCGCCCGGTTTCCCGGGTGCACTCCTCACAGACCATCACGTCCGGGCCGAGGGAGCGGTCCTTGGGGGGGTGGTGGTAGAGTACGGGGCAGCCGCACTCGGCGCACGGTTGGATCCGGTTCATCGCGGGGCAGGCGAACGTCTGGGGGAAAAATCGTTGTCGACGAAAAACCGCCGGCGGAGAAGCCGCACTACCGGCTACCGTTATGGGTGCTCAGAGTTGCCACGGGCAGGAACCGCGTGACCGAGCGACTCGTCTACGACGTCCTTCCCTCCACCCAGTCGCGCGCCGTCGAGCTGGTCCGTGCGGGGGCCGGCACGGAGACCTATGTGGTGGCGCGCTCCCAGAGCGAGGGACGCGGTCGCGGTGAGCACCGTTGGAGCTCGCCGCCCGGGGGGTTGTACCTTTCGTGGATCGGCCCGGACCTGTCGGCGTCGGGTCCTTCGGTCTCGCTGGCGCTGGCCGCTTCGCTCCACCAGCTGCTGGGCGAGCAGTGGGGAGTCCCGTCGGAGCTGAAGTGGCCGAATGACCTCGTATGCCCGGGCCCGTCCGGGCGGGTGCGCAAGATCGCCGGCCTCCTCCCCGAACGGATCGTCGGCCCGCGCGGGGCCCGCTCGGTCGTCGGGATCGGGCTGAACGTGGTCACGCCCCGCGTCGATTTCCCGCCGGAGCTCCGCGACCACGTGGCCGAGATCTCCGACTATCACCAACCCCCGCCCCCGCTCGAGGAGGTCGAGGCCACCGTCGTCCGATGGCTCGGACGGACCTTGCCGGAGCTGGCGACCAGCGACGGGATCTCCCGATGGCTTGCGGTGGGGAGGGCCATCCTCTACGGGCGCGGACGCGAGGCGAGGGTCGACGGTGTCCCGGCCGGACGCATCGTCGGTCTCCACGCCGATGGAGCGCTCTGGCTCGATGGTCCCCAGGGACCCTCCATTGTCCGATCGGGCGAGCTCTTCATCGAGGAGCCCACATGAGCCGGCCGTTCGAGCGCTGGCGTCTCCAGCGGGCCAAGACCCTCGAAGGCGGCGGCGCCGATCGAGTGGCCAAGCACAAGGCCTCGGGGCGACTGACGGCCCGCGAGCGTCTCGAGGCGTTCTTCGACCCGGGGTCGTTCGTCGAGACCGGGCCGTACGTCACGCACCGCGTGAACACCTTCGGCCTGGAGGAACGGCGGATCGCCGGCGACGGGGTCGTCACCGGTTGGGGCGAGGTCGAGGGCCGGCCGGTGTGCGCCTTCGCCCAGGATGCGACGGTCTTCGGCGGCGCGCTGGGCGAGGCCCACGCCGAGAAGATCGTGCGGGCGATGGAGCTCGCCCAGAAGGCCGGCGTGCCGATCGTCGGACTCAACGATTCCGGAGGCGCCCGGATCCAAGAGGGCGTGATGAGCCTGGGCGGCTACGGCGAGGTGTTCTTCCGCAATGTCCTCCTCAGCGGGGTCGTCCCGCAGGTCTCGGTCATCCTCGGGCCGTGCGCGGGCGGCGCCGTCTATTCCCCGGCCATCACCGACCTCGTCGTGATGGTCCGCGGCCAGGCGCAGATGTTCATCACCGGGCCCGACGTCATCCACGCGGTGACCGGCGAGTCGGTGACTATGGAGGAGCTCGGGGGCGCCGACACCCACGGTGCGATCAGCGGCGTCTCCCACTTCGCCGTCGCCTCCGATACCGAGGCGCTCGCCCTGACCCGACGGATCCTCGGTTTTCTGCCGCTCAACAACCTCGAAGAGGCGCCCGGCGCGGAACTACGCGAGCCCCCCGCGGAGGCCGCCGGTGAGCTCGCGGGGGTGGTGCCGGAAGACTCCAACTCGCCCTATGACGTGCACGACGTGCTGCGCCGGGTGATCGACCCCGAGAGCCTCTTGGAAGTTCACGCGCCGTGGGCGGGGAACATCATCGTCGGCTTCGCCCGCCTCGGGGGCCGTGCCGTGGGGATCGTGGCCAATCAGCCCAAGGTGCTCGCCGGCACCCTCGACATCTCCGCCTCGACCAAGGCCGCCCGGTTCGTGCGGATGTGCGATGCGTTCAATCTTCCGCTCGTGACCTTCGTCGATGTACCGGGGTTCCTGCCCGGCACGCAGCAGGAGTTCGGGGGCATCATCCGTCACGGGGCCAAGCTCCTCTACGCCTACTCCGAGGCGACGGTCCCGAAGCTCACCGTCATCCTGCGCAAGGCCTACGGCGGCGCCTACGACGTGATGTGTTCCAAGCACCTCGGCGGGGACCTCAATCTCGCCTGGCCGACGGCCGAGATCGCGGTGATGGGCGCCGAGGGTGCCGTCAACATCCTGTTCCGGCGTGAGCTCGAGAAGGAGGAGGGGCCCGCGCGCGGGGAGCTCCGCTCCCGGCTCATCGCGAACTACCGCGAGGAGTTCCTCAACCCCTACCTCGCCGCGGAGCGCGGATACCTCGACGACGTCATCGACCCGGCGGTAACCCGCCCGCGGCTGCTCCAGGGGCTGAGCGTGCTGGCGACCAAGCGGGAGGACCGACCCTCGCGCAAGCATGGGAACCTGCCCCTCTGACGGGGGGCCGACGGAAGGGGCCATGGTCGGGATCACCGAGACCGTCCTCCGCGACGGGCACCAGTCGCTGATCGCGACCCGGATGCGTACCCCCCACATGCTCCCGGCCGCCGAGCGGCTCGACGCGATCGGGTACCGTTCGCTCGAGGTCTGGGGCGGCGCGACGTTCGACGTCTGCCTGCGCTTCCTGCACGAAGACCCCTGGGAGCGGCTGCGCCAGCTCAAGCGCGCGATGCCGCGGACGCCGCTGCAGATGCTCCTGCGCGGCCAGAACCTCGTCGGATACCGACATTACGCCGACGACGTCGTCGACCGCTTCGTCGCCCGAGCGGCCCACGACGGCGTCGACATCTTCCGGGTCTTCGACGCCCTCAACGACCCGCGCAACATGGCCGCGGCGCTGCGGGCCGTCAAGAAGGCGGGCGGCCGCGCCCAAGGGACGATCTGCTACACCCAGTCGCCCGTCCACACGCTCGCGTCGTTCGTCGAGCTCGGCCGGACATTGGCCGGCCTAGGCGCCGACGAGCTGTGCGTCAAGGACATGGGCGGATTCATGCCGCCGGGCGACGGCGGCGCGCTTGTCCGAGCCCTCGTCAAGGAGGTGGGATTGCCCGTCGTCGTCCATACCCACTCCTCGAGCGGGCTCTCGACGCTGACCTCGCTCGCGGTCACCGACGCCGGGGCCACCGCCTTCGACACGGCGCTGTCACCGTTCGCCGGGGGGACCTCCCAGCCGCCGACCGAGGCGCTCGTGGGGGCGCTACGGGGCTCCGACCACGACCCCAAGCTCGACCTCGGCGCTCTCGCCGACCTCGCCGAGTACTTTCGCGGCGTGCTCGACCACTACCTCCCGCTGCTCAACGTCCGCTCGCTCCAGACCGACCCGGGGATCCTCCTCCACCAGGTACCCGGGGGGATGCTCTCCAATCTGCTCAACCAGCTCAAGGAGTCGGAGGCCGCCGACCGGCTCGGCGAGGTGCTCGCGGAGGTCCCGCGCGTCCGTGCCGACCTCGGCTACCCGCCGCTCGTCACCCCCACGAGCCAGATCGTGGGGGTCCAGGCCGTCGTCAACGTCCTTACGGGCGCACGATATCGCACGATCACCAAGGAGGTCCAGGACTACGTCCGGGGCCTGTACGGCCAGCCGCCCGGTCCGGTCGATCCGGATCTGGCCCGCAAGGTGCTGAACGGCGCTGCCCCCATCGCGGGTCGACCGGCCGATCTCCTCGGGCCCGAGTTCGAGAAATCAATGAACGAGGTACGCGCGCTCGTGCCGGCGGCCGACGAGGCCGAGGCCCTGTCCTACGCGATGTTCCCCTCGGTGTACAAAAGCTACGCCCGGGCCAAGGATCGCGGTTTGACCCCCGAGGTGCTCACGGCGGCCGGCCTCGGGATCGTGGCAGCGCTCCGGACACCGCGACCCCCTCCAGCGACCCCCGCCTCGAGCGCGCCGGGCGCCGGCGGGGTGAGCCGTTGGGCGCACGAGGGGCGCGTGCGACTCGGCTCCGGAGGGAGGTGGGTCGTTGCGCATCGAGATCCGCGTTGAGGACCGCAACTCGGTCGCCGAGGTCGACCTCGCGGCAGGGACCGTCACCCTCGAAGGCCGCTCCCACCCGTTCACCATCGTCGGCACGCAGGGCGAGCGGGTCGAGCTGGACATCGACGGCGACCGGATCGTCGTCGAGGGCTGGCCTCAGAACAACGAGCTCCCCTCTGCGCGACTGAGTGTGAACGGGGAGATCGTTCGGGTCGGAGAGGTCGTGCGAGGTCCGCTCGCGCGCGAGGCGGTCCCTCGCTCGGGGCCGTCGCCACCACCACCCGATCGCCCGAGGACCTCGCCCGCTCCCGTCGCGGCGAGCGACGGGCCGGGGATCGTGGTGCGCCCCCCGATGCCCGGGAAGGTGTTGGAGGTCCGGGTGGCCGAGGGATCCGCGGTGAAGCCGGGCGACATCTTGGTCGTGTTGGAAGCGATGAAGATGCGCAACGAGGTCGCGAGCCCCGCGAGCGGCGTGGTACGGGGGCTCCAGGTCGCCCCGGGCACCAGTGTCAAGGCGCGAGACGTGATGCTCCGGATTGCGCCCGGTTAGATTCTTTTCACGCACTGTATACCGCGAATTTCAGCTCCGGCGTGTGACAGTGCATCGTGTCAGGCGATAGTACTGAACAACTTCCACGGAGAATTAAATCCTCGAACCTCTACGGCGGCGGCGATGTCAACCTACCGCCGCATCGCCGTTGTCGCGCTCCTGGGGATACTCGCTCTCTCGTCCGTCGGATTCGCGGGGATCTTCCTCGTGACCTCCCACACGGGCGTCTCCGGCTACACCGTGGCCCCATCCAGCCGAGCCCCCGGGGTCCAATTCCTCTCCGGTCCGACCTGTAGCGTCACCGTGTCGTCGGAGAACCCGACGCACAACGCCATCGAGAACGAGATCCACAACTATTCCGGCACTCCTGGCTCGGTCGTCTGTATCGGAACCGGCACCTTCGACGAACAGTTGACCATCAACGGTTCGACCGACTTCACCCTCTGGGGCAATGGCAACGCGAGCACGCAACTCGTCCCATCGACGATGGTCCTCAACGCCCACGACAACGACAGCTCCCCCGCCCTTCCGACCTACGCTGTGATCGCCGCGACGAACGACAGCGGACTGATCGTGGGGAACCTCGGCATCGATGGCTCGAGCGCCTACAGCTCCGTGCCCGGCTGCGACGCCTTCTACGGAGTCTTCTACAGCAACTCGTCGGGCGAGATCGTACAGACCTCGGTGAACGGAATCAACCAGCTCAACGGTTGCCAGTCACAGAACGCCATCTTCGCCGACAACGGCTTCCTCTCCTCCGGGGCGGCCCCCGCCGAATCGATCTACATCGGCAACAACACCGTCTCCGACTACGGCAAGAACGGGATCACCTGCAACGACCGCGGGCTGAACTGTGCGATTGTCGGCAACACGGTCTCCACGACCGCGATGCCGCTCGGGGACTCGGCGACGAACGGTATCCAGCTCGCCTGGGGCGCCGACGGCTCCGTCGTCTCCAACCGCGTGAGCGGGAACGTCTTCCTTCCGTACAGCTGCACCGAAGGGAACTACTTCTTCACCGCGAACAGCACCTGCAACGGAGCCGCGATCTACAGCGCTTCAGGCATCCTGACCTACGCCGCCGGCGACCTGGTCCCGATCTCCCAGAACACGCTGTGGGACGACCAGTACCCGGTCGCGGTCGTGGGCAACCCGGCACAGGTCACCGGCAACACGATCGAGGGCGGCGCCTACGGGGTCGTCATCGACTTCAACGCCACTCCCGGCTGGCTGGGCACGCCCGTCTACGCCCATGCTCCCTACCAGAGCCTGGTCTCGGCGAACACGATCGTCGGCTCGAACGTGGGCGTCCTGGCCTACGATTCCAACGTCACGGTCTCATTCGACGAGATCACCTCGACCAATGTCTCGGTCGAGTCCTCCACGGACCTCCCGGTCCACTACATCGTCACGGTCTCGCACAGCGTCCTCGACGCGAACGTCAGCGGCGCCCTTCTCGGCGACGTCTCCTCGTTCCAGCCCGGCGACCACAGCATGCCGGTCGGAACGTTCACCGTCACCGGTGACACGATCACCAACGTCTCCGCCACCCCCGAGGGCGGTGTCCCGGTCTACGGGGTGCTCGCCACCGGCCTCGACGTCTCCGCCTCGCTGAGCAGCGTCGTCGGGTTCAGCCACGGCGTCGACGTCGTCGCGCCGGGCGCCGGGTCCGCCGACCTGGTCTCGCTGACCGTCAGCTCCCCGGCCACCGCCACCGCGGGCGAGGGGATCTACGCCTTCGCCGGCTCGGCGATCATCCAGGCCAACGAGGTCACGGGATACTCCTGGATGAACGGCGCCGGATGGTGGCCGAATTCCCAGGCGACGGGGATCTTCGCCCAGTGCCTGTCCAGCTGCACGGTCATCCAGAACTCCGTGAGCGACAGCGCGATCGGCGTCGCGGTCCTCTCCTACCTCTACGGTCCCTTCCCGGCACCGTCGTGGCCGTTCGCGGCCCCGCCGAGCGCCGGTCCGATCAGCGTGACCGACAACACGATCGTCGACTCCGGCGCCTTCGGCCTGGCGCTCGAGCTCAACCAGATGTCGAGCAGTTCGGTCGCGACCCCGAGTGTGACCGTCACGGGCAACACCATCGACCAGACCCTCTCCGGCGCGGTCGGTGCGATGTTCGACCAGGGCACCTACACGGTCGACGACAACGTGTTCCTGGGCACGAGCGCGTCGGGTTCGAGCGGCGTCAGCCAACCGACCGGCGTGGGCTCGATCGACACGGCGTCGATCCAGGTGCTGAACGCCTACGACAACATCACGAAGGCCACCCTCAACGCCAACCTGTTCGAGAACACCAACCTCTACGTCGCCGTGCTGAACCTGACCTCGACCGGCGGCTGGGCGAACGCCTCGTTCGGTGAGCCCGTGACCGTCAGCGAGACCGGCTTGGCGTCCTACGACAGCTGGTCGGCGAACGTCAGCGGCGCTCCCGCGATCGTCCTACCGGCCGGCGGCAGCGCGGTCCTGGACCTCCAGAACGGGAGCTACAACTACCTCGCCGCCACCCCCGACTCGCACTACGCGCCGACCGTCCCCTCGGGGTCGGTCTCGGTCAGCGGTGCGCCGGTCGGACTGACCGTCGACTTCCAGCTCGTGACCTACGCGGTGACCTTCAGCGAGACGGGCCTGAGCTCCGGAACGAGCTGGTCGGTGACGCTCGGGGCCACGACCAAGAGCACCACGACGAGCTCCATCGTCTTTGACGAGGCGAACGCGAGCTACGCCTACTCGGTCGCCAACGTTCCGGGCTGGCACCTCTCCGGAGGTTCCTACAGCGGCTCCGTCGTCGTCAACGGCGCGCCCGTGACCAAGAGCCTCACCTTCGTCCGGGTGATGTATTCTGTCGGGTTCAGCGAGTCGAACCTGCCCTCGGGCCTGAGTTGGTCGGTCACCTTCGACTCGGTGACCCACTCGCTGACGACCGATGGCGGTACCGATTCCGTGACCTTCTCGGTCCCGAACGGCACCTACAGCTACTCGATCGCGGACATCTCCGGCTGGCACATCTCGAGCGGATCCTACACCGGCTCGGTGGTCGTCAACGGCGCCGGCAGCACGACGGCCGTCACCTACATGGAGGTGGTCTACTCCGTGAAGTTCTCCGAGAGCGGCATCCTTTCCGGTCACAACTGGAAGGTCACCTTCAACGGCACCGCGATGAGCCTGGCCACGGACGGCGCGACCGACACGCTCACCTTCGCGAGCGAGCCCAACGGTACCTATGTGTACGCGATCACTCCGAACGCGGGCTTCCAGCAGAGCACGATTGCTTACTCCGGGAGTAAGACGGTCAACGGCGCGGCGCTCGCACAAGTCGTCGTGTACTCCGAGTTCACCTACTCGGTGGTCTTCGGCGAGACGGGGCTGTCCGCCGGCACGAGCTGGTCGGTGACGATCGGCGCCACCACGCTGAGCTCGACCGGCACCACGATCACCTTCGCCGAGCCGAACGGGACCTACGGGTACACCTACGCCAACGTGCCCGGCTGGCACATCACCTCGGGCGGGTACACGGGAACGGTCGTCGTCAACGGCGCTGGGGCTTCGGCGTCGCGGAACTTCGGGCAGGTGGAGTACAAGATCACCGTCGTGGCCAAGGGACTTCCGGTCGGAAAGGCCTGGAGCGTCACCGTCGGGGCGACCACGATCTCGACCACCGTCCACACGGTCAGCTTCCTGGAGCCGAACGGGACGGTCGCTTACTCGATCGGCGACGTCCCGGGCTGGCACATCAAGGTCGGCGCCTACTCCGGCCACGTTGTGGTCAACGGGGCTCCGATCCAGCTGACCGAGAAGTTCATGCCGGTGAAGTACTCCGTCACGTTCACCGAGAGTGGGCTGCCGCTCGGCACGAGCTGGTCGGTGACGATCGGCTCGACGACGATCACGACCACCACGTCGAAGATCATCTTCCACCTCGCGAACGGGACCTATTCGTTCACGACGCACGCGACCGGCTACACCGCCCACCCGAGCTCCGGCTCGGTGACGGTCAACGGCGCGAAGAAGTTCGACCACATCACCTTCAGCTGAAGGGGGGAACGGGCGCTCCCCGACGGGGAGCGCTCCCGGCGTCGCGGAGGGGTGCCGAACGGCACGCGCGCGCTACGGCGCGGCCGGCGGTAGGGTCCCGGGGGTCGGGGTAGGAGGCGTTTCGGCGTCGTCCTCCACGACGTCCGGTAGGACCTCCCCGGAGGCGATCTGGTCGGCCTCGATCACCGGGTCGTCGAACTCCTCGTCGGCTCCCGTCTCCGCCGCCGTGACGGTCGGTTCCCCGGTCCCCGCCGCACCGGAAGCGGTGGAGCTCGGTGCCATGGGGGCTGCCGTGTGGAGCGGGCGGCTACTGTAGTCCCACAGGAACAGCACGGCCACGACCACCACGACCGCCAGGCCACCGAACATCACCCACAAGCTGTGGACGGTGAACGACAGGTACACACTCACGACCAGGATGGCCGACAGGATCACGAGGACGGCGGGCAGCGTCAGCCGCTCGAACCCGCGCACGTTGGCACGAAGCCACCTTGCAGATAGGCGTGGCGAGACGCCGCGCGCTGACGAGGGGTTATATGCCGCACCCGTGACGGCCCGGCATGGACGGCCCGGTCCCGCGTCTCGTCGAGCTGGACGAGTACCGTTGGGAGATCCCTACGGGTGAGCGGGCGGGGATGCGCGTGCCCGGGGTCCTGTTCTCCAGCCGCAAGTTGCTCGAGGGGGTCGAGCACGACCCGTCGCTCGAGCAGCTCGCGAATGTCGCGACGCTACCGGGGATCCAGCGTTCCGCGCTCGCGATGCCTGACATCCACTTCGGCTACGGCTTCCCCGTCGGCGGGGTCGCGGCCTTCGACCTGGCCGAGGGAGTCGTCTCCCCCGGCGGGATCGGCTACGACATCAACTGCGGGGTCCGCCTCCTCCGGACCGGCCTGACGGTGGCCGAGGTCCGACCGCGGCTGAAGTCGCTGATGGACGCGCTCTACCGGGAGGTGCCGAGCGGCGTGGGCTCCAAGGGTGGGACCGCGTTGTCGGGCGCTCAGATGGACGAGGTGCTCGCCGGGGGCGCCGCGTGGGCGGTCGCCCAAGGACACGGCCGGCCCGAGGACCTGACCGTCCAGGAGGAGGAGGGCCGGATGCGCCGGGCCGACCCGGCCAAGGTCGGCGACAGCGCGCGCAAGCGCGGGCTGCGCCAGCTCGGGACGCTCGGCAGCGGCAATCACTTCCTCGAGGTCCAGGCCGTCGACGAGGTCTTCTTCCCGGAGTTCGCCGGGGCGCTCGGGCTCGTGCCCGAGTCGGTCGTCGTGATGCTCCACACCGGCTCGCGCGGCCTCGGTCATCAGGTCGCCACGGACTACATCGAGCGGATGAACCGCCGGCTCGCGAGCGAAGGAACGACGCTCGTCGACCGCCAGCTCTCGTGCGCCCCGATCGCGAGCGACGACGGGCAGGCCTACCTCGATGCGATGGCCGCCGGCGCGAACTTCGCGTGGGCGAACCGCCAGCTGATCACCGAAGGAGTGCGGGCGGCGTTCCGCTCGAGCTTCGCCGGCGCCAACGGCTCGGCCGACGTCTCGGTCGTCTACGACATCGCGCACAACATGGCCAAGGAGGAGGTCCACACCGTCGACGGGCAGCCGCGCGCGGTCCTCGTCCACCGCAAGGGGGCCACGCGGGCGTTCCCGCCGGGCCGCGAGGAGGTCCCCGCGTCGTACCGGTCCTTCGGCCAGCCGGTCCTCATCCCGGGCGACATGGGGACCGCGAGCTACGTGCTCGCCGGGCTCGACAGCGCGCTCGAGCGGTCGTTCGGCTCGTCCTGCCACGGTGCGGGTCGCCGGCTGAGCCGGCACGCCGCCGCCCGGCAGTTCCGCTACGACGAGGTGACCCGGAACCTGTCGATGAAGGGGATCGTCGTCCGGTCGGCGAGCCACGAAGGCGTCACCGAGGAAGCCCCCGGCGCCTACAAGGACGTCGACGAGGTCGTGCGCGTCGCCGAAGGCGCCGGTCTCACCCGGCGCGTGGCGCGTCTCCGCCCTCTCGGCGTGGTCAAGGGCTGACCGGCGTCGTCGGGGGCGCCGGCTCCGGCGGAGGCGTCTGCCGGCGGGATCGGCTTCGCTCGTAGATCACCGCCAGCGCGGCGACGATCACTCCAGCGCCCACCCCGAGGAAGATCAATGCGAGGGCGAACCGGGAGGGAGACGACGGGACCGGCGGGCCGACGTTCAGGTGAAGCACGACGACGCCGGTGAAGTTCGGCGCCTGAGCGACGGCGGCGAGCCAGAACCCGCCCTGCAGCGGCGGGGCTGCGAACGACACCGGCACCGAGACGTTGGCCGTGAGCGGCCCGATCGGTCGGATGAGTTCCGGAGCTCCCGAGCTGTTGTTCAGCCGTACCTCGAGCTCGACGGCGATCGGCTCGTTGGCGCATTCCGGAACGGTGTACGCGACGCAGAGCGGATAGCCGGAGACCTCCAGCGGGAAGCTCCCACCGGCGGGCACGGTCGACCGGGAGGAGTAGGCCGTGAGCTGTACCGGCGTCGGATGGTAGACGGTGACCGACATCCGGGCGGTCACCACGTCGCCGAAGGTGTCGGTGGCGTTGACGGTCACGTTGAACCGACCGTGGTCGGGGAACGCGTGCAGTACCGACCGGCCGGTGCCGTTGGTGCCGTCGCCGAACGACCAGTTGAAGGAGAAGGGCGGGACCCCCCCGGTCGCGTTGGCGGACAGGTTCAGCGAGCACGGGGTGAAGCAGCGCGTCAGGTTCGGTAGGATGCGGACCGATGGGGGAGGGATCACGGCCCCCGTCACGGCCACCGCCTGGTCGAGCTGCCAGTGGTCGCCGCCGGCGTCGCCGACCGTGGCCACCGCCGTGAAATTGCCCGGCCGTAGGAAGGCGTGCCGGACCGAGGCGCCGGTGATCGCCGTCCCGTCCCCGAGCGACCAGTTCGTCGTGATCCCCGGAAGGCCCGAGGCCGTGACCGTGCTCGTCCAGGGGAGCGGGGTCGACCCGCCGCGGCCGCCCCAGGTGACCGATGGCGTGATCGCACTCCAGAGCCCCCCGAAGAACGCCCCCAGAGCAGGTTGGACGATCAGTCGGGCGCCGGTAGAGTCACGGACCGTGAGCGAGACGTTCAGCATGCACCGGGTCCCGAGACTCGCGCACGACGGCGGGGCCGGAGACTCGGTGACCGACGGGCCGAAGGCGGAGGTGCCGTCGGAGAGGTTCCAGAGGTAGGTGTAGCTCCCCGACCCACCCGTCGCGGTCGCATTGAACGTCATGGGCGCCCCGAGTCCGGCGAACGTTCCGGGGGAGATCGTGGCGGTGACGCCGAGCGGATTGCCGGAGCCGGTGGTGACATCGACCACCATGAGTTCGCTCGCGTTCCCGCCGGCCGTATCCTGCAGGTCGGCGAGGACGGAGTGTTCGCCCGGGGTCGAGAAGTTCAGGACCGGGTTCTGCCCGAGGACGGGAGTTCCGCCGTCGACCGACCAGGACGTGCGATTCGGGTCCACGCCGTGGCCGCCCGTGTGCGAGGTCTGGGAGAATCGAACGGACAGCGGCGCCGCGCCGGAGGTCGGTGCCGACAGGAACGTCGCCGACAGCCTCGGATAGAGCGTGACGGAGAGCGTGCGCGTGGTGACGTTGCCCAGGCTGTCGTTGGCGTACAGGGTCAGGGTGACGGTGCCGACCGTACGGAACACCCCGCACTGGCAAAGCGTCGAGTAGGGGTCGGCGCTGTCGATCCACGTGGTCAGCGGTCCCACGCCGCCCGACGCGTTCCAGCGCAGCGGCAGGTCGCCCGGCAGGTCGGCGGAGACCCTCGCCGACGTCAGATTGGCGAACACCGGCGGACCGGGAGCGCAGACCGGTCGGAACGGTGTCCCGATCGCCACGGAGACCGGCAGCGAGCCACCGGCATCGATCGGTCGCGCCGAATCGCTCGCCATGGCCAGAGCACAGTACCCTCCGGCGTTCCGGTAGGTGTGGGTGACCGACGAAACGCTGCCGGGGATCGAGTACGTCCCATCGCCGAACCAGATCTGGTAAGTGTACGGCGCGGTGCCGCCCGCGACCGAGACCTGGAAGAGCACGGGGGTGCCGACCGGCCCACCGCTGGTGCTCGCCGTGAGCGTCACGGCCAGCGGCGTGCCGCCCCCGACCAGCACGATCACCGGCGCCGACAGCGTGGAGTTCCCCGCGGCGTCGAAGACCGTAACGGTGGCGTTGAAGACGCCGGCCCGGCGATATTCGTGCGTGGTGGTCGGACCGAGCGTCGGCGAGGCGTTGCCGTCGCCGAAGGTGAAGTCGTACCATGAGTACGGTGACGCACCACCGGACACCCTCGCGGTGAACGTGACGTTGAGCGGGACGGCGCCGGTGGTCCGATCCGCGGTGATGCGGGCGAATAGGTCGGAGACGCCGAACGGCGTCCGGGACAGTGCCGGAATCAGCCGCGCCACGTCCGGCGTTCCTATGCCGGTCACGGGATCCCAGCCGATCCCGGCCGCATAACCGTTCGAGCCGGAGATGATGTCGTGGAAGGCGGTCGAGTACGACCCGTTGCGGAGGATCGCGTAGAGGGCGGGATTGAGGAAACCCTCGCGACCCCGGATCGCCTGGTCCATCACGGCCGTCATCCCCGCCCAGGAAGGCGTGCCGACGCTGGTGCCGATCACCAGGTAGGTACCGTGGTCGAAGACGATCGGTACGCCCGTCTCCGCGTCGAGCGCGACATCGGGGGCCCCACGCAGGTCCGGCTTCGAGGGGAGGCCGGTCCCGGCCTGCCAGGAGGGGCGCGGGAACGGGCTCCAACCTCCGCCGGAACCGCCCTGGTTGACGCACCCCGAGCCGGTCGCACCGGAGGCGTTTCCGCTCCAAGCGACCTCGTTGACGTAGCCCCCGTTCGCGTTGACGTTCAGCGACGTGCCGCCGACCCCGGTCGCCCACGGGTCGGAGGAGGGATAGTTCGTCGACACTCCGTTGGTCCCGCCGGCGGCGCCGCAGTCCCCGCTCGCCACGAACACCGAGATCCCCTCGGCGGCGGCCGCCGCGAGCACCGGGTGCAGTAGACCGTAGGAGCCGTCGCTGGAGGCGTTGCAGGCGCTCGAGCACGGCGTGGTGACCGAGTTGAACACGCCGACGTCCGGCTCGCCCCAGCTCAGCGAGAGCACCTGGACGGAGTCCTGGGCGACGAACCAGTCGACCGCGCCGTAGATCGCGGCGTTGGTCGGGGCGGTCAGTGCGATCGTGATGGCATCGCCCGGGGCAGTGGCCCGCGCCCACTCGAGGTCGAGCGCCTCCTCGTCGGCCCAGAGGTCACTGGCCGAGGTGTTCAGCGAGTTTCCGGCGGGGACCGGATAGGCGATCTGCACGTTGCCGCCGGGTAGGGCGAACGCCTTGGCGAACGAGGCGAAGTCACTCGACAGGAGCGGTTGCGGCTCGCTGCTGTCGTAGCCATCGACGATGCCGACGTGAACACCGGTCCCGTTCGTACCTCCGGCCAGAAGCCCGGAGTAGTCGTAGGCGTTCCAGAACGCGCAGGGCGGGAGCGGGCCACTGACCGTGCAGTTGGCGGCGGAACCCCGGATCGCGCCAGAGGGGAACGCTTGGGCCATCGGGTGGATGTTCGTGAGGTTCCCGAGGCCCACGGCACCATACCAAGGCAGACCGCTGGGGAGCGAGGCCGGGAGCGTGTGGGTGAAGACCGTACGCCCCCCGACCCTGTACCGGTCGAACTCCGTGTGGAACGCGGCGCCCAGCCCGCCGGAACTTCCCGTCACCCGCAGCAGGAAGCGATCCGGGCTCGGAACGACGGTCAGGCCGAAGGCCGCGAAGTAGGTCGCCGCGCTTGCGATCGAGGTCGGCGAGGCGCCGAATTCGTCGGCGACCTGAGCGGGCGTCAGGAAGTGGTGATAGCTCGGAGCGCCGGGAGTGCTGACCGCCTGGGCGATGTTCTCGAGGGAGACGAGCGAGGCGGGACCCAGGGCCACATCGACCGCGAGGGGAGTCGAATTGGCAAGCCGGCCGAGATAACTCGCTCCGATTGGGGCGTCGAACCCGGGTGCGACCTGGACGAGCGCACTCGTCGGACCCTTCGAGCCCGGGCCGGAGAGTACGTTCGTCGACGAGGTCGGCGACCCATAGGAGGCGCCGGTGTTCAGGAGGACGACGAGGACCGCGTAGACGGTCGCGGCGCCCAGGAGCCGGCGGAACCCGAGACGGGATGACGGGACGGTGGCGGGGTCGGTCGGGCGTCGCACACCGGAAGATTGACCGGCCCTCCATATAGCGCCGGCAGAGTCCAAGGGAACCCTTTTGGCGGCACCCGGTTCGACGCGATGATGGCTCCGCTCACGACGCTCGATGGCGTCGTCATCTTCCTGCTCCTGGTGCTGGCGTACGGCGGGATCGTCGCCTACCTCTACCGAACCCGCCGGATCGGCCCGGACAAAGCGCTCTCGCTGTTCGGTCCGGCGCTGATGATCAAGACCCGCCGGGGGCGCGGCTGGCTCGACCGCGTCGGCCGATTCCGCCGGTTCTGGTCGGTGGTCGCGGACGTCGGCATCCTCCTCGCGGCCCTCTCGATGCTCGTGACCGTCGTGATCCTCCTGCTCGAGGGGATCCTCGCCACCCAGGTCCCCGCCTCGGCGGCCGTCCCGCCGCAGGAGGCGCTGGGTCTGCCGGTCATCAACCCGATCATCCCCCTCGGCTACGGGGTCGTCGCCCTCGTCGTGGGCGTCGTCCTGCACGAGCTCGCCCACGGCGTCGTCGCCCGCTCCCAGCAGATCGGCGTCAAGAGTCTCGGGGTGCTCTGGTTCGTCGTCCCGGTCGGGGCGTTCGTCGAGCAGGACGACGAGCAGATGACCCAGGCCTCGCGCCGCCGGCGCACCCGGGTCGCCGCCGCCGGCGTGCTCGCGAACTTCGTCCTCGCGGTGGTCTTCTTCAGTCTGCTCGCCGCCGTCGTGTCGAGCTCGGTCCAACCGAACGCCACGGGAGTCGGCGTGCTGACGGTGGTACCGAACAGCCCTGCGTCGAACAATTCGCTCGTGGCCGGCGACATCATCACCAACGTCAACGGCGCCGCCACGCCCAACGCCGGCGCGCTCGACTCCGCGCTCGCCAATAGTACGCCCGGCGAACAGGTCGCGGTGACCTTCTACAGCGCCTCGTCCCAGAGGCTCGTCGTGATCCACCCCACGCTCGCCAAGAGCCAGTACAACGCCACGCGCGGGTTCCTCGGGGTGGAGATTTCGGAGCTCACGCCCGCCGACACGCTGCAGGAGCTGACCTGGCCCGCGGGCAGCCAGTACGGCGCGCTCTTCGGGCTCGTCACCTGGATCGCCCTGCCGATCATCGGGCTCGAGCCGGTCGGGGGCGTGGTCCCCTCCTTCTTCCATCTCGTCGGCCCGCTGGCCCTGCTCGGGAGCGGCGGGTTCTGGATCGTGGCCAACCTGCTCTACTGGCTGGCCTGGATGAACCTCCTGCTCGGGCTCTCCAACACGCTGCCGCTCGTCCCCCTCGACGGGGGCCTCCTCGTCCGGGACTTCGCCGGCTCGATCCTGGCACGTCTGCGTCGCGGCTGGAGCGCCGCGCGGCTCGATGCGGTGACGGGAAGGCTGGCCGTCGCCTCCTCGCTCCTCGTCGTCTTCCTGCTGGTATGGATCCTGTTCGCGCCGCGCCTGTAGCGGAAGCCGCGTTCTACGGGGAGTACCCGTTCCTGCCGGGGGCGGAGGAGCTCGCCGAGGGACTCGCCGGCTCGATCCGGGTGCTGCTGGAGGACCCGGCGCTTGCCCGTGCCCGCGAGCTCGGACGGGCCCGGGTCCGCGCGGCACTCGACGACCCGCGCGGGGAGGCCGAGATCGCCGAGCTCGATCGGGCCGAGCCCGGCGAGAAGTTCCTCTCGTTCCAGTACGCCCGCATCCTGCTCGGAGCGGCGGGTTCGCCGGCACCCAACCGACGCTGGGCCGTGTCGGAATCGAAGCGGGCCTGGGGCCGTCTGGGGGGCGCCCCGGTCGAGGAGCTGGTGGAGGTTTCCCGCCGTCTCGGCGTAGAGCTGACCGAGAGCGGGGAGGGGATCGAGGTCCCGATCGTCGACTATGTCAAGCTCGCCACACCGATCCGCGAGGGCGAGTTCCGCCTGATCCAACAGCAGGTCGGAGGGGGGCGCGTGCACGTCAGCCGGACCCGTGCCGCACGTCTGATCCAGGAGGGGATCCGCCGGAAGCTGAGCCCGCCCGTCGAACTCACCCCCGAGGTCAAGGAATGGCTGAGCTCGAACGAATCGTCGCTCTTGGGGGAAGTGACCGCCCGGCTGCCTCCCCCGGTAGCTCGTACCGACTTCCGAGGCACGCCGTTGAAGGCCGCGGCGTTCCCGCCGTGCATCCGCAAAATGCGACGAACGCTGCAGGAGGGGGAGAACCTCTCGCACGCCGGACGGTTCGCCCTCGCCGCATTCCTTCACCGGGTCGGTGCGGATAACGAGACGATCGTCGACGCCTACCGCGGCGCGCCGGACTTCGACGAGGGGGTCACGCGCTACCAGGTCGAGCACATCACCCGGCACGACGAGGGGCGCGGGTACACACCCCCGGACTGCGAGACGCTGCGGTCGCACGGGCTCTGCGTTCGGGAGGGCGACCCCCACGCGCCGGCGCCGGAGGACCGGGCGCGCGACGCGCTCTGCTTCACGCCCGATCTGAAGAGCCCGTTCCGGTACTACCGGATCCGCTCGGGGGCCCGGGAGGCGCGGGGGGCAGCGCCCGATACGTCGCCAGCGCCCGCGAAAGGGCGGTCCACTGACCGGCGAGAATGAAGTAGACCAGCACCACGTCGAGGACGGTGAAGGAGAGCCCGTAGCCGGCGATCCGGCTCAGCGGGGCCGTGGGCGCCCACGGCCAGGGCAGCGAGAGGTCGAACTCGAGGAACGTGGCCAGCGCCAGGAGCAGCAGGCGGTCGGCCCGCGACAACAGACCGCGGTAGAGCCGGCCCTGCCCGACCGCCTGCGCCTGCGTGCCCATGTAGCTGGTCAGGAGCAGACTCGCGAGGGCGAGCAGCGCGACGATGGGGTTGGCGAACCCGCTCGCCGCGATGCCCAGGACGAGCGCCAGGTCGGCGTACCGGTCGAACACATGGTCGAGAAAGTCGCCGCGTACCGAGGTCCGGCCGGTGCGCCGCGCGACCTCACCGTCGAGGACGTCGAAGACCCCCCCGAAGAAGATCAGGAGCGCGACGGGGAGGAACAGGTAGACAGTCGTGAACCGGACGAGCGCGGACAGGCCGGCCGCGGCCAGGCTCAGCCCGAGAGAGAGCCAGCTCAGGGAGGCCGGCGACCAGCCGAGGAACGGACGCGAGAGTCGCGTAAGGTACGGCTCGAGACGACGCCGGTAGCCCTCGGCGACCATCCGAACGTGCTACGGACGTCGACGTAAGAGATACTCGGTGGTGGAGGGATCGGACAGCCAGTCGAAACTTCCCCACCGGGGCGGAGGCCGCTCGCGGATGATCCGGGTGACCTCGCGGGCGACCTCCCCGGGGCTCCGGTCGGTGGCATCCAGCTCCCAGATCCGACGCCGGTGCTGGCGCGCTTCGATCAGGATCAGATCGATCGCCTCGCTCACCACGTTCTCGAGCCGTTCGCGAGGGGTACCGCGTCGCGATCGCGTGAGCCTTCGGTCCAGCTCGGAAGGGCGGCAACGCAGGATCAGCGTATCGCGCACCGGGAGTAGATGCGCGAGGTGGCCCACGAGAACCCGGATGGGGACCCCCGGGGAGACGAATCGGTCCCGCAGCAGCCCCAAATCCACTCGGGTGTCGCCTCGCTCCGTCCGGCGCCCGGCCCGCAGCTCCAGAGCAAGGTCGGCCACCTCGATCGGCTCGAACGAGCGCGGCAGCAGGCGGGCGACGGTGGACTTGCCGGTCCCCGGAGTGCCCGTGAGGGCGACCCACCGTCCCCGCCCCCGGTGGGGCCTCCCGCCGTCGGTCGCCCGGGAGTCTTTTGGTGCAATCCGAGCCGCGGGTCCCCCGCGAAGGTTCATAAGGACCCCTCGTTATGAAAACCGACCCCCTCCGGGGTCGACCCGCCGCCGAGAGAGTAGAATCCCATGAGCACCCTCCTAGGTAGTAGTGTAGACACGAGCCGCACCTTGAACCGCCCCGCGTTCCGCCTGGCCCTGCCCTTCCTCGCGGTGGTCATCATGGCCCTCTCGGGGGTGTTCTTCGCCACCGCTGCCGGAACACCGACGCTCGCGGCCGGTGCTCCGCATGCCACCGGTGCGTCACAGTTTGCGATCGCTCCCCGCACCGGGCAGGAGCTGCAGCACCAGCCGTACCTGAGCTCGCCGGGGACGGGCACCTCGTCCGTTCCGAACGCGACGGTCATCGGCAATACCCCTTCCGACCAATCGACGATGTTCACCGTCGGTTTCGACATGCGCAATGCGGCCGAGGCGGTCCAGATCCTCAACGAGCAGCAGACGCCCGGCTCTCCGATGTTCCACCACTGGCTGACCCTGGACCAAGAGAAGGCGATGTTCGCGCCGGACCCGACCGTCGTCCAGGACACGATCAATTACTTCACCTCGCTCGGATTCCAGGTCCAGACCCAGGGGATCCTCTCGGTTTCCTTCAGCGGCAAGGCCGTCCAGACGAACTCGGCCTTCCGAACCAACATGGTCGAGATGCAGACCGCGACCGGTCAGCGCCTCGCCGTCAACTCCCTGCCCCTGTCGCTCCCCGAGGGGATCGCCCCGTACGTCGCCACCGTCAACGGCCTCAACCAGTACGACCAGGCCCAGATCACCAGCTTCGTCGACCCGTGGGGAACGAGCCTCTCGACCTCCTCGACGGCGGCTTCGCTGGGGGCCGGAGCGGCCCCGTCGGTCGGCGCGAGCGCCGCGGTGGCGCCGTCGGTGAACACCCAGGCCCCGCCGGGCGCGAACGTCACCAACATCAGCAAGATGTACAACTTCACCAACCACGCGTTCGGGTGGGTCGACTACTACTCGCACACGTTCAAGCAGTACCGGCTGTACCAGGTCGTCACGCCGGGCGCGCTCAGCTACCTCTACGGCGCGACCCCGCTCCTCAACGAGGGGGTCAACGGCAACTCCACCCACACCCCGATCCAGATCGCCATCATCATGGCCGGCGGGATCAACCCCGACGACCTCAAGCAGTACGGCTCCGAGGTCTGGAACAACCCCAACAACATCCTCCAGCGCCTCAGCGTGATCCCCATCGACGGGGCCTACCAGCTCAACGGTACGCTCTACTACACCGACGGGGCCTCGGGCGAGATGGCGCTCGACATCGAGTACTCGAGCACGCTGGCTCCGGGCGCCCAGATCATCGCGGTCTACGGACCCGGTCTGTACACCAACGTGCTGGACGACGATTACGCCAAGCTCGCGGGGCTGGCCACCCCCCCGAACATCGTCTCCAACAGCTGGGGCGGCGAGGAGGACCGGTTCGGCTCGCTCTACGGTCCGACGTGGGAGAACGCGCTCACGATGCACAGCTACATCATGCTCCTGACCCTCCGCGGCTCCACGGTCCTCGCCTCGAGCGCGGACGGCGGCGGGTTCGACAAGGGCACCGGGATGCTCTCGGGTAGCTACCCGGCCACCGACCCCTACGTGCTCTCGGTCAACGGGGTACGGACGGCGGTCGCCGGCGCCGACGGCAACGTCTACCCGACCAACCCGAACCTCGGCTGGACGAACATCAGTCTCGCGCCGGGCTCGTCGTACGAGAACTACGAGATGCGGATCGCGACGGCGACGCAGATCGTCTACCAGAGCTTCTGGTACACCCCGACCTCGAACTACACCCTGCTCCGCGCCCCGCCCTACGCGAGCGGCGGCTTCGGGATCAGCAACTGGTTCAACCAGAGCTGGTGGCAGCACGGGCCGTTCATGCCCGACCTGGGACGCTCGCTCGGTAGCGGCGTCGCCGCCGAGGCCGACTTCAACGAGTCGATCTTCTTCGACGGCGTCTGGGAATTGCGGTACGGCGGGACGAGCTTCGCCTGTCCGACGACCGCCGGGATGCTCGCGCTCGTCGAGGACTACCTCGCCAAGCACGGGATGAGCCCATACCTGGGGAACGGCAACGCCGTCACCACCCTCGTCGGGAACGCCTGGTACAACGGCAACCTTACCCTGAACCCCTACTACGACGTGACCAACGGGACGAGCTACTGGGGCAACCAGGGCGTCGCCCACGGCTGGTCGTGGCCGCCCGGGGATGCGTTCCCCTACAACGCCTACGGACCGGTGTACGGCAACACGACCGTCGGCTGGGACTTCCCGACCGGCTGGGGTGTCATCAACCCGAACACGTTCGCGATCGACCTCTACACCCTCTACTCGATGCCGGGCCAGTTCACCACCTTGACGTCAAATGGGCTCAGTTACAGCCCGAGTGCTTGGGGAAACCTGGCGCTTAACGACACGTACACGCTTCACGTGAACGCAAGTGCGACTCTCAAGCTGTCAAACCCGCATGTCACTGTGATTTTCACTGACAGCTTGGGACACCGGACTTCGTTCCAGCCATCCCTCGTGAACACGAGTCTAGGCCCGGGTTATGACTTCGCATTGATCACTTCGGGGCCCCCATTCGACAGCCCCGGGTACATCTACTTCGAGTTCGGCAACGCGGCCAACCCGTCGCTCGGGTTCGCGTACTCGTGGATCGCCAAGGACATCCCGTCCTCGGGGAACCTGCAGGTCCAGGTCGTCACGCCATCGACCAGCAGCTATCCGGGGGGGTCGACGATCTACAACTCCTACCTCGGCTGGATCGGAAACGTCGGTGATGCGCCGGACGGAGTCGCGCAGCCGTACACGAACACCTTCACGGTGCTCGTGACGGACAACGGCAACCCGGTCTACAACGCCTGGGTCACCGCGACGATCCCCACGGCCGCGGACATCGTCTGGATGAACTCCATCGCCGCGGCGCGCGTGGGTTACCACGGCGGGCTCGGCTCGGCCGAGACCACGAACATCATCTCCGGCTCGTACACCAACGTCAACGGCCTGGCGCTCGTCTCGACCGTGAACGTCATCAAGCCGACCCCGGTCGTGATCCAGGCGAGCTACGGGCCGCTGAACGCGAGCACGAACTACCAGCTGTCGCCGATGCCCAACATCCGGCCCGTGGACAACTACGGTGGCAACTACTCGCAGTTCAATTTCATCAACTACCTGCTGAACTACTTCCGGGCCCCCGTCACCTGCCAGTGGGAGGACCTGTACGACCCCAACTCGTGCGCCCAGTCCGACTACAACTCGATGATCTACGGCTGGCAGGGCGAGGAGCTCAACATCTCGGTCAACGACTACCAGAACCACCCGCTCGCCAACCAGAGCGTCTGGCTCGGGAACTGGGACTTCGGCGACCAGACCCGGTTCGTCAACTACGAACCGTCCTACGGCGTGTACGGCATCACCAACACCTCGGGGGTCTACAACCTCAACGGCGGGCCGAACATCACGACCTCCGGGATGACCTCGCAGAAGGGCCAGGCGACGCTCTACATCCCCGACAACATGACCCCGCAGATCGGGTTCAACTTCGTCGGCGGCCCCTACGCGGGGAAGTTCGCCGGGATCGACTACGTCGCCGCCTCGCTGCCGGGTTTGGAGAACCGGACGTTCAGCTACAGCGAGCCGTGCTCCCCGTCGGACTCGGTGCCGGTCCCGCTCATCAGCTGCCAGTTCAACAACTCCTTCCAGCGCAACTACACGACGGCCGCGGTCCTGGTCTTCCCCGACCCGATCCACACCTGGACGCAGACCCGGGCGGGCGCGCAGCGCGACTTCTTCAGTACCGGGACGAACATCTCCTGGGGACTGAACGTCTCACTGCCCAACAACGACCCGTTCCTGAGCGGTCCGGGCACGAACTGGAACCCCGGGCTCGAGCACGTCGTCTCGGTCAACGCCTACGTCGACGGCGTCTGGGCCGGTTCGCTCTCGCCCCAGGAACCGGGCGAGCAGTTCTGGTACACCTACGGCAATCTCAGCACGCCCGGGGCGCAGGGATACGCCCCCGGCATCCACACGCTGCTCGTGGAGGTCACCGACAGCCTCGGCCACACCTTCACCGACCGGCACGTCTTCGTGGTCGGCTCGGTCGCCTACCGCGACATCAGCCCGAGCAACGTCTACTCGCAGATGCCGTTCAACCTGACCTGGAACCTGCCGGGCTTCCCCGACGGCCAGGTCTCGAACAAGACGTTCAACATGTCGCTGGAGATCCGGTACGTGACGGGCGGCTGCGGGGGCGTCGACAAGTGCCCGCAGGTGGTCAACCTGTCGATCCCGGTCCACCCGCAGCAGGTGAACTACAGCCAGAGCATCAACCGCTCGCTGCTAATCAAGAACAACTTCTACAGCGGGGCGGGCGATCTACCGCCCGGTCAGTACCAGCTCATCGTCTGGTGGAACGCCAATCATAGCGGAAGCGTCTCGGCCGAGGCCTCGACGTTCCTCGTCTTCGACCCGTTGACCGCGCAGATCAACGGGCCGGGGCCGAACGCGCTCATCCCGCTCGGGAACGTGACGATCTCCTACGCCTACGGCGGCCAGTACATCTCGAACGCCGTCCTCTCGGTGTACTCCGCCAAGACGCCGGGGATACCGGTCTACCAGGTCGGCGCCTTCCTGCCCGGGCTGACCACGCGGGGTGGCTCGGCGAGCTGGACGAGCGTCTCGGCCGGGGCGTACCTGATCGCGCTCAACCTGACCACCCCCTACGGCAACTACACCGCCCGTGAGTGGGTGAACGTCACGCTGGGCGCCCCCCAGGCGTACATCAACGGCTCGACCGGCCAGAAGCCGATCGCCGGGCTCCCCATCGCACTGACCGGAACGGTCCTCGCCATCGCGGCGGGAGTCATCGGGCTCCTGCTCGGGATGCTGTTGGCCCTACCGGTCCGGCAGAACGGCCGTGGGCCGAACGGCTCGCGGACGGGTGCCGGCGGCTCCGCCAAGCCCTGGGATGAAGGCGCTGCGACCGGTGGCGCCGGTGCCGCCGCCACTGCCACTGGCGCCGCGGCCGGAGGGAGCGTCTGCCCGATCTGCCACGAGCGGTTCGAGACGCCGTACGCGTTGGCCCAGCACGGCAAGATCATGCACGGGATCGAGGAGTAGGTCCGACCGGCGGCTCACGGTCTCGGCGCGAACCCTTTCCCCCCTCGCCGGCCGACGGCGCCACCGGCCGCATACGGATGGATACATGCGCGCCGGTTTCGTCGGCTGTTCCGCGAAATTTAAGTAACGAAAGTCGTCCCCATCGCCATGGTCCGCTCTCGTTGGGCAGTCCTAGGTCTAATCGGCACCGCGGCACTCGTCCTGCTGGGTTTGGGAACGGCTCTGGCCGGCCTCCCCTCCCACAGCGGCGAGCTCCGGGCCGCGCCGGTCGGCCCTGCGGCGGCGCCCCATGCCTTGGTCTCCCATGCGAGCCCTGCGACGGTCCGAGGGGCAGCCCCGCTCCCAGTACCTTGGATCAACGTCACTATCACGAACACGCTGCCGGCGTCGGCCGCCCCCCCGATCACCCTGAATTTCACGATCAACGTCACCGGCGTGCCGATCAGTCCCAAGAACGAGAGTGCCACCATCCTGATCACCGCCGGGCCGAGCGCGACGCTCATCGGTAGCCACGGGGTCGCGATCACCGCGGGCCAGGCCAACTACAGCGTGGTCATGGACTACCTCTACATCGGCGGTGAGTCGCCGATGCCCACCTCGACCTACGTGTTCAACGTCAGCGTCAGCGCCTGGAACAACCTCATCGCCCCGGGAAACCCCGGCGCACCGGGTGGAACCGCGATCAAGAACTACACGACCCAGTCGATGGCGACGATGCTCGTGGACAACCCGGGCATCTCGATCACCAGCACCATCGCGGTCTACGACACGCTCCCGATCCAGGTGAACTTCCTGACCAGCTTCGACCCCGCCAATTCCGGAATCGTTGCGAATGCGATGAACATGACCATCGTGTTCACGTTCGCGTACACCGTGACCGGGGCGGAACTGATCAACCTCACCTTGCCGTTCAACGCGAGCGGCGGCTATGCCGTGACCATCAACGCCTCGAACCTCGCGATCCTCAACTACAACAACGGCGTCTACGCGAGCGGCGTCGGTTCGGACAGCTACGCCATCACCGCGTCGATCACGGCCCAGAACTCCTCGGACCCATCGTTCCCGACCCGGACGGTGGAGGCGCAGGACGTCGTCCTGTTCACGACGAACACTCCGACGGTCAGCATCCTGTCGCCGACGAACAAGACCACGGGGCTCTACGTGGGCAACAACGTGACCATCACTACGGGCTACCAGGGCGACTTCGTCACCGGCGCGAACGTGACGGTCACCCCGGCCGGGGGCGGACAGGCGGTCTACACCCAGGGTATCTTCACCCCGGGTCCGGGCGGTCATGCCTCGGCCGTGCTCTGGGTCCCGGGTCTCGCGGGGAAGTACACGATCACGGCCCAGATCCTGACCCCCTACGGATCGTTCAGTTCGACGAATACCAACGTCACGATCCTCGCCGCGAGTGCCAACTCCGGCTCGGGGATCTCCTACGTCAACAGCACCACCTGGCACAACGCCTCGCTGTTGGGCGGGTTGAGCCCCGGTGTCGCCAGCGCGCTCCTCCTCGTCGTGGGGCTCGTCATCGGCATGATCGTGGCGCTCGCGCTCGGCCGGATGATGTGGGCCAGCGGCAAGCCGGCCGGTGCCCAGCCCTGGAGCGCTTCCAAGGGCGGCGCGGGCGGGGCGAACGAGTGCTCGGTCTGTCACCAGACGTTCGGCACGCCCGAGGAGCTCAAGGACCACCAGAAGCAGGCCCACGGGATGGGTTAGGACGACCCCTCCCGCCGGCAGGTCCAACCTCTTCGATCCCTTTCTTCCCGACGTTCAACGGACGGGGCCAGCGCCTGGGCGAGATCGCTACTGGAACCGAAGCGCCGGAAACTCGGCCCGCCACGACCGGACCTCCGGAGCCACGTTCTCGGCCCGGATCCCGGCGCGGACCATCAGCTCGGCGAGTCGCGGCATTTCCGGCGGAGTGAGGCCCAGTCGGGCCGCCTCCGCCGTCCCGATCCTCCCGACCAGGTCGGTCAGGAGGCCCTGGGACTCCCATCGACGGGCCAGAGCTCCGGGCAACAGGCCGTGGCGCTGCCGAAGCGCCCCCCGGTCGAGATGGAGCTGGTGGGATTCCGTGAAGCCGTGCTCCTCGGCGAGGACCGGGAGACCCCTCTCATGAAGGGCGGCGGCGAGCGCCCGGGCGTTGCCGACGGTCGTCCGCGCGTACTCGGGTGCCCAACGTTCGAGCTCCAATAGGGTCTGGCCCAGCGCGGCGATCCGGTGCCAGTGGGCGTTGTCGAAGATCCGCCAGACAAGCGCGGGCTCGATCTGCCGGTAGAGGTCCTCGCGGTCGGTGTAGAGCAACCCTCCCTGCGGACCAGGGAAGGACTTGTGAGTGCTCCCGAACACCACGTCGGCCCCGTCGCGCAGGGGGTCCTGGAACTCCCCGCCCGCGATCAGACCGAGAACGTGGGAGGCGTCGTAGAGGACGAGAGCTCCGCGGGCATGCGCCTCTTGGGCGATGGCCCGTAGCGGGTAGGGGAACAGAACGAAGCTCTGTCCGAGGATGACCGCGTCCGGCTTCTCGCGCCGGATCTCCTCCAGGACCACCTCCTCCGGTAGCGGGATCTCCGGACCCGGAGCGGGGATGGGCCGGACGGTGTAGCCCAGGACCGCGTTGAGGAATCCGGGCGCGTAGCCGTCGTAACCGCCCATCTCCGAGGGGATGGCGAGGAACTTCGCGCCCCGCGGCAAGAGCGGGGCCATGGCGCTCATCGCGGCGATGTGCCCCGAAAGGGGTCGGGTCGTGGCGCACCGGGCGTGGAACAGCCGCCGCGCGGCGGCGTCGGCGAGCTGCTCGACCTGGTCGGTGTAGCGCGTGCCGGTGTAGCTGTTGTCGACGTGCTCGCCGTGGAAGACGGTCTTGATCGGCAGGGTGTAGCGGCCGGCGAGGTCGCTCGACAGGTAGCTCCGCGCCCTCGGGGAGACGGCGTTCTCGCTGGGGAGTAGGTTGAACACCTCGCTCCCGCGCCAGCGGTCGTGGGCGCGGACGAGGTCGGCGAGCCGCTCCTCCTCAGTGGGCGGAGGGGCCATGGACGCCGGCGAGCTTGGTGTGGAGCGAACCGTAGTCGGCCGAGAGCTTGCGCCGCTCGACCTCGCCGCAGCGCGGGCAGCGGAGCCCGCCCTTGCCATCGAGGGTGAGCTGCCCGTGACAGTTCTGGCAGCGGGCGGCGACGACGCCGAGCGCCGAGGGGGCGGTGGTGAGCTTGATCGTGGGCCGGCCCTGCAGCACCTTGGCGAGCACGATGTCGCCGACGCCGAACTCCGTCTGGAGCGACTCGGTGTAACCGTCGCGGGCCTTGGAGATGTGCACGGTGCCCTCCGGTGCGCCGGGGACGCTGCGATTGGTCTGGGCCGAGGCCAGGATCGTGCAGATCGCCATGGCGCTCTTGATCTCGTCGACGCGCGCGTAGACGAGATCGCCCTCGGCGATGCGCGGGATGGCGTTCAGCGCGCGGACGGAGATCGCGCGGGCCTGGGGGTCGACCTGGGTATGGCCGAACAGCGCAGCGTAGACCCGGCCGTTGTCCTCGTAGGTGCCCTGACCGGGCACGAACTCCTCCGCCGTGCCCAGGAAGTCGCCGGGAAGTACGAGGTCGCCGCGTCCGTGCGTGGAGGTGCTCATGGGTTCTTTGCCGCCCCGAGCACCCAGAGGTCGACCGGGATCGGCACCTGCGGCTTCGTGTGGTGGGGGAAGCTCGCGGGCAGGACCCAACGTACCGGCCGGTTCTCGGCGATCGATGCGGCGCGCTCGACCGCCCTTCGAGCTATAAAGGTTCGGGAGTCGGCGAGGGCGAAGGCGTACGTCCCGCGCTGCGCGGAGCGGAGCGCGGCGTCCCAGAACGGCAGATCGGCATGGCGCCGCTGGGCGCCGAACGGCGGGTTCATCACCACCGTGTCGACCTTCTCGGCGAACCGTTCGACGTCCATCTTCTCGACCCTCAGATCGACCTTGGCCTTGGTCGCGTTGCGCCGGGCGACCTCGACCGCGTCCGGGTCGACCTCGATGGCCACGACCTCGCGCGCGCCGAGGAGCTTGGCGCCGATGCCGAGGAGCCCCGTGCCCGCCCCGAGGTCGGCCACCGACCTCCCCTCGAGATCACCCCGTTGGAGGGCGAGATTCAGCAACTCGGCGGCCGCCTCGGGAGGGGTGGCGACCTGCTCGAGCTTCGGGTCCGGTCGGTCGAACGTTTCCAGCCCGCTGAGCCGGCGGATGAGCGCAGCGTTCTTCATCGGTGCCCGGCCCGTCGATCCCCCTCGTCGACCCCCGCGTTCGAGAGTATGCGGGGAGCCGGATTTGAACCGGCGAACGCCTACGCGGCAGGATCTCTTTCGGGTCGCCGAGCGCGACCGCCGGACCCGTTTAAGTCCTGCGCCGTTTCCGGGCTTGGCTATCCCCGCGTCGACCTAGCGGGCTGGAGCCGGCGCGGGCGCCGCCGTCGCGACCGCTTCCTTGGGCGTCGCCCGGGAGGGGGCCTTCTTCATGGAGACCCGCTTCGGGAAGAAGCGCAGCAGCACGACGTCGTTCACCGCGGAGACCCAGCGGTAGGGGATGTTGATCGGGCGCGACTCCTCGACTAACAACGGGCTCGGCTCGTCCAGGAAGATGCCGTCGACCTTGGAGCCCTCCACATCGATGACCAGGTTCCCGACCTCCCCGAGCAGCCTTCCGTCCGGGGTGTACACCTGACGCCCGACAAGCTCCGTCGACTCGACCAGCATGTTTGCGCGATCTCCGACGGTGCGACGATGCTACCCCCTTTTACGTCTTTTGATGGAGCGGACGCATCGGTGGGTCGCTCAGGCGGCCGGTGACTCCGGGGAAGAGTGCCGGGGCTGGATCCGGTACATCCGGAGCAGCTCGTCGGACTCGGTCGCCTCGGTCGCCGACTTGTCGTCGCGGAATCTCCCGGTGAAGCGCGGGAATCGGAGCGCCAGCCCGGTACCGGCCCGGATCTTGCCGAACCCCGCGCGGTGGATCGGACTCAGGCTGAGCTCGGCTCCGCGGAGCTCGAGTACGAGGGACGGTCGGATCCATCGATCGGGCTCGAGGCCGGTCTCGACGCCTTGGGGCCGCTCGTCCACCTCGAACGACTTCAGACGCTGGGGCAGCTCGGCGAGGGTCGCGTCGTCGAAGCCGCTGCCGACCTTGCAGAAGCTCTCGAACCGATCGAGCTGCTTGTCGTAGGTGGCCATCAGGAGCGCGCCGAAGGTCCCCGCCCGACGGCCGCGACCGAAGAAGCCCCCCACGACGACGCCGTCGATGGTATCCCCGAGGGTGTGGGTGTACTCGCGCTTGTACTTGATCCACCAGAAGCCGCGCGCGCCGGCCCGGTAGGAGCTGCCCTCGGCGAGGGACTTCGCCATGACCCCCTCGCAACCTTCGGCGATGGCCAGGTCGAAGAACTTGGTCGCCTGCTCGAGGTTCTCGACGACCTTCTGGGTCGCGAGGCGCACCCGGTCGGTGGGGGTCACCAGCTTCTCAAGCCGCGCGCGCCGGTCCGCGAAGTCCTGGGCCAGGACCTCGTCCTTGCCCTCGAGCAGGACATCGAACAGGAAGAGCCGGACGGGGACCTCGGTCTCCATGCGTTCGAGGTCGTACTTCCGACCCCGCCGGCGGGAGATCTCCTGGAACGGCTCGAGCTCGTCGGTATCGAGGTCGACGGCGACGCACTCGCCCTCGACGATGGCCGGACGGTGGCGGATCGCCTTGGGCAGCTCGCGCACGAGCTCGGGGAATTGACCGGTGATGTTCTCGAGGCGACGGGAGAAGAGCGTCGCCGACCCTTCGGCGGGGATGTGCGCTTGGATCCGGAGGCCGTCGTACTTGAATTCGAGCGCCGCCCGCCCTTCCATTCGCTTCAGGACATCGGTCAGGTCCGGCGAGCGCTCCGCCAGCATGGGCCGGATCGGCCGGCCGACGCTCAGGTGGATCGAGGAGAGCCCCTCCAGGCCCGAGGCGGCGACGGTGCTGGCCACGATCCCGAGGTCGCTGCAGAGATTGTAGGCGCCCTCGAGCCGCGTCCGCGCCTCCTTGGACCCGTCGGCGAACGCCTCGGCAAGGGCGTCGAGCAGCGACATCTCGCGGATGCCGAGGCGGAGCTGTCCCATCGCGAACCGGATCGCGTACTTCGCCTCGATCGGGCTCGCGCCCTCGACGAGCTCGGCGAGGAGCCGGATCTTCGTTTCTTGCGAGCCCTCCCCGGAGGAGGAGGCGACCTGCTGGAAGTGGCGGTAGACGTCCTGCACGGAGCGTTCTTTCGTCGGCGTTCCCGACCTCCCGGCGACCAGCCGCTCGGCGGTGGTCCCCAAGTCCCCCGTCTCTCGGGCGAGCAAGGCTACCTCCGACTCCTTCGCCCCGGTGGCCAAGACCAGGGCGCGCCGGACCAGCGAATCGGCCAGCCCCAATTCGACGCCCTCGTACTCGGGGCGGAGCATCCCCTGCGAGAGGTAGAGGATCTCGGGGAGCTCCGAGCGCGGGGCGTTGGAGATCAGCTCGACGAGGATCTTGCGGAGCTCGAGACGCTTCTTGGTGGCGCCCAGCTTCTCGTAGGCGGCGACCAGGTCAACGAACCGCATGGAGCGCCCCGTCGGTGACCGATTCGCGCAACCGCGCCAGATTGTCGGCGACCTGCCCGTCGGCGTAGACTGAGTTGCCGCACACGAAGAAGGTCGCCCCCGAGGCCGCGGCCCGGCGGGCCGTCTCCACCGTGATGCCCCCGTCCATCGACAGATCGGCGCCGGAGCCGATGGCGTCGAGCGCATCACGCACCCGCTGCACTTTCGGCAGAACCTCGGACCGGAACGTCTGGCCGGAGAATCCGGGGTAGACGCTCATGACTTGGACCTGGTCGAGCTCGGCGAGCAGGGGCTCGACCCGCTCGAACGGGGTGTCCGGGCGCAGCGCGGCACCGGCCTCGGCGCCGAGCTCGTGGGCTTCGCGCACGAGCGCGCGCGGATCGCCGTCGGCCTCCACGTGGAAGACCAGCGTGTCCCCTCCCGCCTCCCGGAACGCCCGGAGGTACTTCTGGGGGTGCTGGATCATCAGGTGGATGTCGAGCGGCTTGCGGGTCCGGGCGCGGACGGCCCGGACGAGGGCGGGGCCGAAGGAGATGTTCGGGACGAAGTGGCCGTCCATCACATCGAGGTGGAACGCATCGGCGCCGCCGGAGTCCGCGGCTTCCACCGCCTCACCGAGCCGCGCGAAATCGGCGCTCAACAACGACGGGGCGAGCCGAAGCGCGCGTCGAGTCGGCGGCACGCGCGCGCCACTTCGTTGGGGTATATATACCACCTCCCGGCTTTAACGTCGAAGTTCCGGAGGCTCCGGAATCAGGTGAGTCAAAAATGGGGGAAGGGACCATAACGAACGAATCGGACCGCTGGCGGAGTCGTCGCGCGCTGTCGACGATCACCGCGGCGATCGTGATGATTGTCGTTGTCGTCGTCGTGGGCGCGGCCGCCTACGTCGCGCTCGGCAACGCCGGCAAGGGAGGGAACGAGACCAAGCTGACCTGCTGGCCTCCCAATAGCCAGGGGTGTGCGAAGATCGCGTCGAACCACGATCTGAAGGTCTTGGCACCGTTCAAGACCACTCAGACCGGCAACCCCGTGCCCTTCACCGTCATTGTTCCGACGGGATCGGCCTCTTCCTACAGTTTCAATTTCGGTGACGGAGCCACCGCCACCTCGACCACGCCCACCGTCGACCACACCTACGGCCAGCCGGGGAACTACCTCGTGCAGGTGTCCGCGTCGGTGAGCGGAGCTACCCATGACAATCTGAAGGCGCTCGCCTCGATCACGGTCAAGGCCTCCTACGCCTCGTTGACCGCGGGCAACGCTCCGAGCGTCGGCGGCGCCATCGTTTCCAACAGTTCAGCCTCGTCGGCCGCCACGGCGGTCCTCAGCCCGGGCAACACCGTGACCGTTTCGGGCAGTTATCTCGGTGCCCCGACCAACCCGAACTTCCTACCAGTGAACCCGCGCATCTACTCCGAGCCCAACGCATCGAGCCAGTCGAACTCCAGTAAATCGGCGACCGCGATCACCTCGGCTCTGACCTACGCCAACCCCGGGACCTACGTGGTGACCATGGTCGGCCAGGCTAACGGCGCCGGTCCCAGCGCCGGCCAGACCGCCTTCCAGGACTACAGCTGGACCGTCATCGTCGCACCGAGCGGCGTGTCGGCGGGCGTCGCGGGGGCCAACGTGGCCTCCGACCCCCACCCGGGCACGGTCATCTACTACAGCACAGCCCAGGGTGGAGCATCCTCGCTCGACCCGGCGATCGCTTACGACACGGTCAGCTACGAGCCGATCCTCTCGGTCTATGAGGCGCTGATCATGTACAACGGTTCGCAGACCGGGCCGGACCCCTCGAACTACCTGCCGGTCCTGTCGACGTGCGTACCTGGCCCGGCCAGCGCGTCGTGCCAGGCGCTCTACGGTTCGGGGAGCACGCTCTACGACCCGTCCACTCAGAGCTACACGTTCCCCATCGTCCAGAACGCCCGGTTCTACGACCCGAACACGAAAGCCAGCTGGCCCGTCTACCCAAGCGACGTGTTCTTCTCGATCGCCCGGACGTTGGCTTTCGGCAACATCCCTGGATTCGGATCGCACAATGGCTGGATCATCGCGCAGTCGTTGCTTCCGGCTGGCAACCCGCTGTGGGACGGTGGTATCCACGCTCCGGTCAACAACACACCGCAGGCGATTGCGGCATCGATGACGGTGAACGGGACGGACTGCACCGCGGCCATCCTGAAGGACTCGAATGGATGTATCACCTTCCACGTAAATGGGGAGGGACTGACGTGGCCGTACTTCCTCGAGCTCATTGCTGACCAGCTTGGCGGCTCCGTGGTCTCCTGCGGCTGGGTAAGCGCTATGGGCTCGACCGAAGGCTCGGCGCCAATCCCCGGCTGGACAGGCACCGCAAATGACCAACCGTGCCTGCTGCCTGGCGGTGCGCATTCGACCAACGACGCCTCCTTTACGACCTGGCTCGCCGCCCAGGCGCCGGAGTCGTGGGACGGTTACGAGGCGACAGGCGCAGGTCCGGCCAGCCTCGGGAATGTGATCAGCCAGATGGTCGGAACGGGACCCTTCTATCTCTCGGGCTACAGCATCGGGCAGTCCTACGCCCTCGCGTCAAGCCCGGCTTATCAGCCGAATCCGTTCTGCACGTGGCAGAACTGCATGCCGGCGGCCAACACGCAGAGCTCCAAGCACTACCCGCAGAAGGTCGAGGTCACCTGGGAGACGGACATCTCCGAAGGGGAGCAGGCGCTCGCGGCCGGTGTCGCCGACACCGCCGGGATTCCTGCGACCGACACGGCGCTCGAACTGCAGTTGATCCAACAGGGCAAGGTGAACGCGCTGAGCTTCCCGTCGATCAGCATCTACTTCTTCCCCTACGACCTGTCGTTCAACCTCGCGCTGGCGCAGCACTACACGACGAACCCGATCACGGTGCCACCGGACTGGTTCACCTCCGTGGGGATGCGGAACTTCTTCACGGACGCGTACCCCTACTCCACGATCGAGTCCACGGTGCTGACCGTCGACGGAATCCAAACAGGGTTCGAGTATGGCGGTGCGATTCCGCAGTTCATGGCGAACTACTACCCGACGAACGTCTCCTGGCCGAGCCAGGACCCGGCGCAGGCCTGCGCGGCGGACGCCAGCGGGCCGAACTGTGCGTCGTGGTGGTGGACGCAGTTGACCACGCCCTCGAGCCCGTACTACGACCCCGAGGCAGCGAAGTGTACCACGAGCGCGCCGTGCCAGCTCCCGCTGGTCGGTGAGACCGGTTCACCGCCGCTCGACCAGCAAGAGAACCTGTGGGTGAACTCCATCAACGCGCTCTCCGGCGGCAAGCTCAAGGTCGTGTACACGGACATCAACTTCGGGCAGCTCGTGACGAACTCCCTGTTCGCTGCGCCGTACCAGAACTCGATGCCCTTCTACACGCTGGGCTGGGCGCCCGACTACCCCGACCCGACGGACTACGTCAACCCGCTGTTTATTCCGAACAGTACCTACACCTACGGCGACGCGGTGGCGGAGCAACTGAGCTCTCTCAATAGCTCGAGCTGCGACCAGAACCTGTGGGACTACTCCAACGGGAAGGCGTCGGTCACCCAGGCCTGCCAGGGCGCAGCGTACAACCTGATGACCAACGCCCTCACCGTCGCGGCGGTCACTCCGGCGGGTCCGTACCGGGTCCTGCTCTACAACGCGGCCGAGCACATCGCCAAGGAGCTCGCGCTCTACACCTACCAGTACCAGTCGAACCAGCAGTTCGTCATGTCCAGCTGGGTGAGCATCTCGTCGATCAACACCAACGTGACCACGGGTGGCGGCGGGGACTTCATCTGGTGGGGCCTGAGCGGCAACGGAGTCTGGGGTAGCTAGGCGGAGAGCCCCCGATCTCCGGGCCAACCTTTTCCTTCTTCTTCCCGACCGAAATTCCTGCGGAGAGCTCCGCTCCAGAGCGGTCGCGTCGACCGCCCGCCGGGTTCAGAGGAACTCGGTCGGGTCCGGTCCCGTCACCGGGATGGGGTCGACGCCCCGGCGCATCGTCTCGCCCTCGATCGTCCAGCGCCCGAACCGGAACGGACGGTACCAGGTCGGGTGGAACGGCCCGCGCCGCCACTCCTTCTCGAGGTTGGGGCGGTACCAGAGGTACTCGTAGCCGAGGTACTCGAGATAGGTCGCGAGCACGAGGCTCGGGATCATGGCCGCGAGGATCAGCGGCCGGACGAACGACGTGACGATCAGGGCGTCGACGACGAAGAACCCCAGCAGGCCCCACCAGCGGAGGAAATCGTAGTAGAAGTACTGCGTCCAGGACGGACCGGGGTCATCGACGAGCTTCTGGCGCTCCTCGTCGGAGAGCGGGGAGCGGTAGACCTGCCACCAGCTCTGTTTGGCGCGTCGGGAACCGCCGTCGGCCATGGGCTCGGGGCCCTCCTCCCGCGCCCTACGGGGCGACCGGCGGGGCCACGGCGGCGGGGCCCGGTGCGGACGCAGCGGTCAGCTTGCCGTGGACCTCGGTCTTGGCACTGACGGGCAGCCCGCCCTCCCCGCCCAGCGTCTCGGCCGGGTAGAGGTGGCAGGCGACGAAGTGGCCGGGCTTGACGGCGAGCAGCGGCGGCTCGACCTTGGAGCAGATGGGCATCACCGCCGGGCAGCGGGTGTGGAAGCGGCAGCCCGGCGGTGGCGCGGCCGGACTCGGGACGTCGCCGGAGAGGATGATCCGTTCGCGCTTGAGGTCCGGGTCCGGGATCGGGATGGCCGCGAGCAGCGCCTGGGTGTACGGATGGAGAGGGCGGGTGAACAGCTCCTCGGTGGGTGCCTGCTCGGCGACCTTGCCGAGGTACATCACCACGACCCGGTGGGAGACGGCGCGCACCACCGACAGGTGGTGGGAGATGAACAGGTAGCTCAGCTCCTGCTCGAGCTGGAGCTTTTTCAGGATGTTGAGGATCTGCGCCTGGACCGAGACGTCCAGCGCGCTCGTCGGCTCGTCGAGCACGATGAAATCCGGTCGCAACGCGAGCGCCCGGGCGATCCCGATGCGTTGGCGTTGCCCGCCGGAGAACTCGTGGGGGAACCTCCAGAGGTGCTCGGGGTTGAGCCCGACGGCCTGGAGCAGTTCGGCGACCCGCTTGTAGCGCTCGGCGCGGGTGCCCATGTGGTGGATCTCGAGCGGCTCGGAGACGATGTCCCGCACCAGGAGGCGGGGGCTGAGGGAGGAGAACGGGTCCTGGAAGACGATCTGGAGCTTCCCCCTCAGGTCGTGGAGCCGGCGCCCGGACATCCGGTAGATGGAGTACTTCTGGGCCAAGCCGTCGAGCTCCTTGGCGATGGCGCCGCCGGCCTTGCGGTCGGCGTGGCCGTTGTCCCCGGCGGCCTGGGTCTGGGCGAGCTCGCCGTAGAGGGTATCGAGCCGAGCCTGGACTTCGGGCGGGGGTCGGTAGAAGGTGTGGCCGCTCGTCGGTTCGATGAGCCTCAGGATGAGCCGGCCGGCGGTGGTCTTACCGCATCCGCTCTCGCCGACGAGGCCGACGGTCTCGCCCTTGTAGATGTCGAAACTGATCCCATCGACCGCCCGGACGTCGCCGATGTGGGAGGAGAAGATCCCGCCCCGGATGGGGAAATACTTCCGTACGTTCCGTACGGACAGCAGGACTTCTTTCGAACCGTTTTCCATTCCGACGGACCCCTGCGACCCCTACCCCTTGGCCACTGGTCCGTGGTATAAATGGCAGGCGACGACATGGCCCGCCCCCTCGACGGTCATCGGGGGCCGGACGTCCTTGCAGACGGGCATCGCCTGAGGGCAGCGCGGATGGAACCGGCACCCCGTGGGCGGGTAGATCAGGTTCGGGACCGAGCCCGGGATCGACTCGAGCCGCTTGGTGGGGTCGTCCATCCGCGGGATCGAGGCGAGCAGGCCCTGGGTGTAGGGGTGCAGCGGCTGCTTGAAGATCTCGCGGACCGCGCCGATCTCCACGATGTTGCCGGCGTACATGACGCAGACGCGGTCGGCGACCTCGGCGATGACGCCCAGGTCATGGGTGATGAGCATCACGGCGGTCCCGACCCGCTGCTTGAGGTCGCGCATCAATTCCAGGATCTGGGCCTGGATGGTCACGTCGAGCGCGGTCGTGGGCTCGTCGGCGATGAGCAACTCCGGCTCGGCCGAGAGCGCCATGGCGATCATCACCCGCTGGAGCATCCCGCCGGAGAGCTCGTGGGGGAACCCCCGGGCGACCTGGACGGGGTTGGCGATGGTGACCCCCTCGAGCAGTTTGACCGTCTCCCAGAAGCACTCCTCCCCGAGCGGGTGCCGGACGCGGTTGCGCACCCCCCACAGGCCGAAGTAGGCGCCGGAGAACCGCAGCGCGATGCGTCGCCGGGCGATGGCCCGCTTCTTGGCCGACTCGAGCCGGCCGAAGCGCATCTCGGCGAGGTAGACGGCCTTGAGCTCCTGGTGGAGCGCGAGCCGCTTCTGCTCGCGGACGAGGTATCGCTTCTGGAACGGGCTGAGCCGGGTGCGCTTGACGGCGTCCTCCAGGTCAGGCCGCTTGCGCTCGGGATTCGACCAGCTCCCCCGCAGGATGTAGAACGCTTCGGTGCCCACCGAGGCGAGCCGGGCCGCGCCGGCGAGCTGGTCGCACGCCGCCCGGAGCGACTTTGGGTCGTTGGCCCGCGTGACCTGGATGGCGTTCTCGATGGCGGCCTTCTCCTGCGCCGCGCGGGCGGACAGGACCGCCTCGAAGATTAGCCGCTGCCGGACGGACGGGGAGGCATCGGTCCGCACCGCGAGCGCGGCGACCTTGGACTCGACGTCGGCCAGGTCGACGATCCGGCGGAGCACGCTCGCCGCCTTCGCCACCGCCTCGCGGTTGCCGCCGGTGCCGGCCGCGACGAGGTCGCCGATGGCCTTCATCACGCGCGGGGCGTCGGGCGAGGCGTTGAGCAGGCTCTCGACGATGGCGGGCCCCTTGTGCAGGAGCAGCGCCTCGGAGATCTGGTCGTTGATCGAGAAGATCGGGTTCATCGCCGAGGTGGGCTCCTGGAAGATCATCGAGATCCCCGCCCCGCGGACGGCGTTCATCCGCTCCTGCCCGGCCTTGATCCGGCGGTACTTGCGCAGGACCTTGATCTCCTTGGAATTCTTGCTCGTCTTGAACCGGGCTTCCTTGTCCAGCCCCCAGAGCAGGTTGGAGCCCTTGAACAGGATCGTCCCGTCCATGATCCGGCCGGGAGGGTCGGCGACGAGCTTGGTGATGGAGAACGCGGTGACGCTCTTGCCGCAGCCGGTCTCGCCGACGAGCCCGACGGTCTCGCCGCGGCGGACGTTGAACGTCACGCCGTCGAGCGCCTTGACCACGCCGTCGTAGGTGAAGAAGTAGGTCCGAAGGTTCCGGACGTCGAGGACCACGTTCCCGATCGAGCCCGAGGCCGTGGTGACCTCGAGCGGGGCGGGCTCGCTCTCCGGCGCCAACGCTGTCGGAGAGGCGGGCGGTTCGTGCTCCTGCGGCATCGGGCTGACCTCGCTCGCCATCGGACCGGGCTCACCGCCTCAGGCGCGGGTCGAGGGCGTCGCGGAGCCCGTCGGAGAGGAAATTGACCGAGATGGCGAAGAAGAACAACGTCAGACCCGGCAGGAAGATCTGCCACCAGGGGAACACGCACGACGTGTCCGACAGGCAGTAGGTCAGGATGCTCTTCATGAACGTCTCGTTCACGCTCAGCGCGGTGATCGAGCCCCATTCGGGGAAGTAGGTGCTCGGGAAGATCGAGAACCCGAGGAACACCAGCACCGCCAGCGACAACGGGATGGTCCCGACGTCGAGCGACATCTGGACGAAGACCGGGTACAGGCTGTTGGGCACGATGTGCTTGCGCAGGATGCGCGTCGAACGCGCCCCGCTCGCCTTGGCCGCCTCGACGTACTTCTGCTCGCGCGTGACCAACACCTGGCCGCGGACGATACGGGTGTAGATCGGCCAGTCGGTGATGATGAACGCGATGATCAACAGCCACAGATGGCCGTAGAGCCCGGGGATGACCGTCCCCGCCGTCGAGAGGATGACGATGAGGAGCAACAGCCCCGGGATGGAGAGGAAGATGTCGGTGAACCGCATGATGCCCTCGTCGACATACCCGCCGCTGTAGCCGGCGATCGAGCCGAGCAGCAGCCCAATCAGCGAGCCGGAGATGACCACCGAGGCCGCGATCCCGAGCGACCACGGGGCGCCCTTGATCAGCCCGGCGTACAGGTTGAAGAAGTAGGGGCCTCCGGCCGAGACGGTGAGCGAGCCCATCGGCAAGGGGCCCGGATGGTAGGGCACGAAAGTGAACGTCGGAGCGATCAGCGACTTGTCGTTCAGCGGCACGGGGTAGCAGGTCGAGTTCGCCGGCGCGGGCGAGCCGATCGGGTAGGTGCAGATGCATCCCTGGGTCGGGCCGCCGAAGGTCCCGCACAGCTGAGAGAGACCTCCGCTCGAATCGAGCGGGGTCGAGAAGAAGAACGAGTACAGGGCGATGCCGATGAAGAACAGCAGGATCCCGAGCCCGACGATGGCCAGCCGGTTGCGCCGCAGCAGGTAGAGCGTCCGCTTCAGCTGCTGGATCTGGGGGCTCGGCCGCTTGCCCCGGAGGACGGCGCCCTCGGTCCCCCCGGAGGTCGGCGCCGTACCGGAGGGCAGCGCGGGCGTCATCCGAGCCGCACCCTCGGGTCGAGGTAGGCGTAGAGGATGTCGACGATGATGTTCGCAATGACCACGATGAAGGTGAACAACAGCGTCGTGCCGAAGATCAGCCCGTAGTCGAGCTCCATCGCCGGATTGACCGCCTGCACGAGCAGTTGTCCGATCCCTTTGATCCCGAAGACCGACTCGTAGACGGGGAATCCGCCGACGAACGCGGCGAAGACCAGACCGAGCACGGTGATGGTGACGTTCAGACTGTTACGACCGGCGTGCTTGCTGACCACGACGGCCTCGGGCACGCCCTTGGCCCGCGCGGTGCGCACGAAATCCAGGTTCATGACCTCGAGCATGCTGTTGCGGACGAATCGCAGGATCAGCGCGACCGAGCCGAAGGCGATGGCGAAGGCGGGGAGCAGCAGCCGCTTGACCGACTCCCCGGCGAGATACCAGTCTTGCGCGCGGTACTGCGAACCGGAATCGGTCAGAGCATGAAAGACCGCGTCGATGGTCGGGAATCCGGTAGGACTGGTGTGGTAATGATTGGAGTAACCGACCCATGAGGGGTACACGCCGTTGATCATGCAGTTCTGGTCGGGCCAGCTGCCGAACCACAGGTCGTAGGGGGTGGCGAGGTGATTGCACAAATTGGTCGAGATCCCTCCCGATAACACCACCGCGGCGAACAGCAGGAGGACGGCGAGGAGGAACCCCGGGAAGGCGAAACCGGAGAAGGACAGCACCCGGGCGCCTTGGTCGAACGGCCGATTTCGGTAGACCGCCGAGTAGTTACCCACCGGGATCGCGAGCAACAAGATCAGGGTCAACGCGATGGCGGCCAGCTCGAGCGTGTACGGAAGGTACCAACTGAGCACGGTCAGGACGGGGACCGATTGATCTTGCGTTCCGGCAAAGACGGCGGCGGTACTATGCGGATCCGTGTACCCCCAATTCAAAGTCAGACTATCGTAGATGTATCGACCCCATTGTACCGGAATCGGTTGGTCGAGCCCGAGTTGGTGCACCGCCCGGGTATAGGTCGGGTTCGTGCAGTTTACCGGCGAGTTCGTTGGGCACGGGCCGGAGCCCGGCGGACAGGTGGGGTTGTACCCGCAGGGGGCGCGCGTCGGGCCAAGGTAGGCCAGAATGTGGCTGGGGATGGGAACGGCGTTGACGAGCACGAACGTGATCGTCATCACGCCGATGACGACCGGTATCAAAAGCAGGCAGCGTCGAATGATGTAGACCCACATCTTCATGGGAGAACACCCCGTGCTAGCACTCGACTCGGACCGCCGGTCCACCCGACCCGGGGTATATATGGATTTGAACGGATTCTGCCCGTGAATACGCGCCCGACCGGGCGGTCAGGCCTTCCGTTAGGAATCCGCAGCTCCGGGGTCGAGGTGTCGGTCGTTGGGCCGGAAGCGCCCGGCGGGGACCGAGGGGGCGTTCAGTACAGCGGCAGACTACGTGTGATCGGATCGATCTCCGCCGCCGGTGCCGGACCGACCCCGAGGCAGGTCTTGGTGCCGGGGGGGACCTCGGTGAACCCCGCGTCCTCCACCAGGACCGTCGGTATCCCGCGGTTCGCGGCTCGACGGCGGATCGACTCGAGCTCGTCCAGGGTCGACACCACGAGCACGATCTTCTTCTGACCGGCCCGTTCCCACGCGGCGAGCCACTCGCCCCGGCGCCGCTCGGCCTCGCGCACCAGCATCACCGCCGCGTGCGCAACCTGCGCGGCGGCCTTGCCCGGCGTGAGTCGCAACTCCCCGCGCAGCACCACGACCATCTTCAGGTCGGAGGCGGCACCGGAACGATCAGTCGGCGTAATCGGCGGACCTCCGCTCTTTCAGCGCTTCGACCTCCGTGTCGATTGACCGCAGTCGTTCGCGCAACATGGATTGCTCGGCGGCGGACCGGTTCCCGTGACGGAGCTGGCGTTGGACCGAGCGTGCCTCCACCCGTAACCGGGCGAGCTCGCGCAGGGTCGATTCGGGAGAATCGGCTCCCGGGGCGGGCTCGAGGGGGGGTGCGGCGGGCGGTTCGGCCGCGAAACCGCCTCGAAGGAACGCCACCGTCGCCGCGAGCGCGGTGACCGCCGCCAGGATCGACTCGAGCAGCGGGTCGGACCAACCGGCGGGGAACGTGCCCGTGGATCCGAACGTCAGGCCGAACCCCACCAGGATCGTCAGGGTGAGGCTGAGCAGGAACCCCAGCGTCGCCGTCTCGATGGCCCGGGTGATGGCGAGCGCGCCCGCGATCCTCCACTCGGGGAAGACCGCCCGGACGATCGCGAGCCCGGGCAGGGCGAAGAAGAGCGCCCCGGCCGCGATCGCTTCGAGCGTGTCGAGGACCATGCCGCCTCGGCTAAGCCGGCGGAGCGCCCTGGCGGAACTGGTGCTCGAGCTGTCGACGAAGCTTGCGGTTGCTCGTGATGCCGTGGGCGGCCTTGCGCGTCGCCTCCCAGTACTTCAGGAGCGAGCGCACCTCCTGGGGCTTCTGGCCGCTGCCCCGCGCGATGCGCTGGATCCGGTCGCTCTTGATCAGGTGCCCGTCGTCGAGCTCGGCGGGGGTCATGGAATCGAGGATCGCCCGGAATCGCTTGAGCCGGGCTTGGGTCTCTTCGAGCTGGCCCTCGGCCATCTTCTGCTGCCCCATCCCGGGGAGGAAACTGAGCAGCTTGGAGACCGGGCCCATCTCCCCGAGCGAGTCGAGCTGCGCGCGCATGTCGCGCAATGAGAACCGCCCCCCGAGGAGATGCTCGGCCGCCTCCTGGGCCTTCTCCTTGTCGGCCAGCTCCTCGAACCGCTCGAGGAGCGTCTGGATATCGCCCATTCCGAGCAGGCGCGAAACGAATCGGGTCGGCTCGAACAGTTCGAGCTCGTCGAGATGCTCGCCGGTGGCGAGGAAGAGGATCGGCGCGCCGCTGACCGCGACCGCCGAGAGCGCGCCGCCGCCCTTGGCCGAGCCGTCCATCTTGGTGAGGACGACGCCGGTCAGGCCGACCGCCTCGTGGAACGCCTGGGCGCTGCGGCCGGCGCTCTGGCCCATGGCCGCGTCCAGCACGAGCAGCGTCTCGTCCGGCTCGACGACCGAGCGCACCCGCTTGAGCTCGGAGATCAACTCCTCGTCGATGCCGGATCGACCGGCGGTGTCGACGATGACGGTCATGTGGGGCGGCACGGACGCGAGCGCGTTCCGTACGATCACCTCGGCCTTGCGCTCGTTGCGATCGGCGTAGAACTCGCAGCCGACCTTCTTGGAGAGCTGTTCGAGCTGGTCGATGGCCGCGGGTCGGTGGATATCCGCCGCCACGAGCAGGGTGCGCACGCCTTTCTTCTGGTAGAAGCGGGCGAGCTTGCCGGCGGTCGTGGTCTTGCCTTGGCCGAACAGCCCGGCGAGCAGGATCTTGCGGGGTCGGGTGTCGAACGTGCGCTCGGTTCCGAGGATGCGCCGGACCTCCTCGTAGATGATCCGGACGAGGAAGTCGCGGACGCTCGCGCCCGCCGGAGGACGCTCCTCGGTCGCCCGGGTCCGGACCCGCTTGGTCAGGTCCAGGGCGAGCTGGACATTGACGTCCGCCTGGAGCAACGCGCGCTGGATGTCGCGGACGACCTCCGCCAGGAGCGCCTCGTCGACGTTGCTGCTTCGGGCGATCTTTTGGAGCACCCCCCGAAGCGATTTTCCGAGCGAATCGAGCACCATGGTGGACCGCGGCGCAGAGGCGGCGCCCTCGATACAGTATCGCCCCCGCCAAAAGACCTTCCCGGTCGGTTCGAGGCTCACCGGGGAGGTCGCTTCACGAGAGCGCGCCACACGGTGAGGAAAGGGCTTATGGCGTGCCCCCCGGTAGATTCGAGCGGTAACGGTCGATGGCCGACGCTCCCCCCGCCGCGGCCAAGCCTCCTACGGTCACGCCCCCCAAGCTCAATCCGGTCCGGGTGCCGATCGTCGAAGAGCCGGTCGTGGAACGGATCACCGATTTCCGGGAGATCCAGCACGCCTACTCGCCCCAGGACGCCGTCCTGGAGGCCAAGCGATGCATCCAGTGCCGGAGGCCCTGGTGCGTGGAGGCCTGCCCGATCTCCCAGGACTGCCGCGAGTACATCAAGCTCGTCGCGGCCGAGGACTACGATGGCGCCGCCAAGGTCACCCTGGACGGCAACCCGCTCGCCACCTCCCTGTGCAAGGTCTGCTACCGGTACTGCGAGGACTCCTGCGTCGTGAAGAAGAAGGGGGTTCCCATCGCGATCCGACACCTCAAGCGCTCCTCGCTCGAGCTCGGCAACTCCGACCTCGCCTACGTCGCCTCGGCCCCGAAGGGCCAGCGGGTGGCGGTCGTCGGTGGCGGTCCGGCGGGCATGATGACCGCCTGGGAGCTCGGCATCCGCGGCTACGCGGTCACGGTCTACGAAGAGGAGCCGCGTGTCGGCGGCCTGATGCAGACGATCCCGGCCTACCGCATGACCGACGCCGACGTGCAGACCGACCGCGCCCGGTTCCGCAACCTCGATGTCACCTGGGTCGTGGACCGCCGCATCGGCGACGGCCTCACGCCCGAGGGGCTCCTCAAGGACGGGTACCTGGCGGTCGTCGTCACGATCGGCACCTCGGCCCATCGCGTGCTCGGGCTCGCCGGCGAAGATCTCCCCGGCGTCTTCCCGGCCCTCCAGCTGCTCAAGAAGCTCAATCGCGGGGAACCCGTCCAGCTGGGGTCGAAGGTCGTGGTCGTGGGCGGAGGCGATGTCGCCATGGATTCGATCCGCAGCGCGATGCGACTGTGCCAGGAGCGCGACATCACCCTGGTGTACCGGCGCAGCCGGGCCGAGATGCCCGCCGACCACGAGGAGCTGCACGGCGCCGAGGAGGAAGGCGTCAAGTTCCTCTTCCAGAGGGCCCCGGTCCAGATCGTCGGCAACGGCCACGTGTCGGGGTTGGTCGTCCAGTCCATGGAGCTCGGCCCGCCGGATGCGAGCGGGCGACGCGCCCCCGTTCCCGTCGCTGGGTCCGAGGAGACGATCCCCTGCGACACGCTGATCATCGCCGTCGGTCAGAAGGCCGACCTCCACGGCTTCGAGCCGGCGCTCGACCTCCGGATCGCCTCCGGCGGTTGGCCGGAGGGTAAGCAGGCCGGATACGAGACCGGGATCCCCGGCATCTTCGCGACGGGCGGCCGCTCGGTCGTCTATGCGATGGGCGCGGCGACGGACGCTGCGATCGCGGTCGACAAGTACCTCTGCGCCAAGCGCGGGGCGACCCCGGAGGCCCGACCGGATCCGTTCGGTGGCGCCGGCCACTTCCAACTCCCGGCCGGTTACACCGCCCCCATCCGCTCCTGAGCAGGCCCGCCGCCGGCAGCACCGGTTGACGACCCACGCCCCAGAAAGTTCATCCCGTGCCCGTCACCTTCTCGACTCGGGACCCGTAGATGCGTCCACGTTCGACAGTGGCGGCGATCGCGGCCGTCGCCCTGTGCGCGCTCCTGGTCGTCCCGGGAGCGTTCGCCGAAACGGTGGGGGCCCCGGCGTCCACCGCGGTCCAATTCTCCTCGGGGACGGGCGCGGCCACGAGCCTTCCGGCCGCGCTCGCGGCCCCGTGGGCGGCCCGCGCCGGGTACGACCCATCCTGGTCGGCGGAGGTCTCGGATCAGGGTGCGATGACCGGTACGGCGACCGTGGTCATCTCCCTCTTCCCGAGAGATCTGTCGCTGTTCGACGGGACGCAGGGGCTGGGCGCGCCCCTCAGCCTCGCCGCCTTCCAGGCGCGTTTCAGTCCGACGCCTACGGAGTACGCCGCGTTCGAGTCGTACTTCGAGCACTCGGGCCTGAACGTGACGCATACCTTCGCGGACCGGATGTCGCTCACGGTGAGCGGCCCGGCGCAGCGCCTCGGTCCCGCCTTCAGCACCTCCCTCGTGGGCGGGGACTGGCGGGGACAGCCGGTCCACTTCCCAACCTCCCTGCCGACCCTTCCGGCCGACTTGCAATCGTCCGTGGCGGCCGTCACGGGGCTGTCGGACGGCTTCACTCGGTTCACCATCCCGTTCGCCCGGATGTCGCTCCCGAGCCCGAGCGGCGCAGGGATCGCACCGGCGCAAGGGCGCTCCGACAGCTTGGTCACCCCCGATGCGGTGCACTCGATTTACCAACTGGACGCCCTCTACAACTTCTCGGGCCGGACCCATTTCGCCTCCAGCCAATCGATCGCATTGGTGCTCTGGGGCGACGGCTACGACCCGAGCGACATCTCGAGCTTCTACTCGAACTACTACCCCTCGGGATTCCCGCTCCCGAAGGTCTACGCGGTGCCGGTCGACGGCGCACCGCAGCCCAGTGCGGGCGCGGTGAACGACCCGAGCCAGGCGCCGCTCGAGCTGACCCTCGACCTCGAGTGGAGCGGTTCGATCGCCCCGGGCGCCTCGCTCTACGCCGTCTACGCGCCCGACGGCTCCGCGTCGAACGGCTACTCCCCCACCGACGCCTCGCTCGAGGACGCGCTCAACACCGCGATCGGCGAGCCGGGAGTGCACGTCGTGTCGATGTCCTTCGCGACCGAGGCCGGCGCCGACCCGTCGTTCGAGGCCGCGTTCGAGACGAGTTTCCAGTCCGCCCTCGCGCGCGGGATCACGCCGGTCGCCGCGAGCGGCGACAACGGCGGTACGAACAACGACAAGGGCGCCTGCACGAACACCGCCCAGCCGGAGTTCCCGGCGGCCTCGCCGCTGGTGGTCGCTGCCGGCGGGACCGACCCGACCCTCTCCCAGTCCCTGACCGGCGGCGTCACCGGCCTCAGCAGCGAGCCGGCGTGGAAGGACTCCGGCGGCGGGTTCGCACCGGAGTACTCCGCCCCCAGCTGGCAGCTGCAGGGGTCGGCGCGATCTCCGATCTCCTCGAACGGCCACCGCGGGATCCCCGACGTCGCCGGCCCGGCGGCGTACAACTTCCTGTACTTCGGAGGCCAACCCGGCGCCGGCAATGGCACGAGCTTCGCGGCCCCGATCTGGGGCGGCATCCTCGCCGAGATGGACGCGATCCGCGGGACCCCGTTCGGGTTCGTCACGCCCCATCTGTATTCGGTGGGTGCGCGCGAGCCCTCCGGGTCCGTTGCGCAGGGGCTCATCGACATCACCTCCGGGGCCAATTGCCTCGGACCGGCCGGGACGGGCTGGGATACGGCCACCGGCTGGGGGTCGCCGCGCGCCGGTTTGCTCTACCAGGACCTCTCGAGCTCCTACGTGCTGGTCAATCTGACCGCGGCCTCTTCCGCGGTCGCGCCCGGAGGATCGTTCACCGCGCGCGTGACGATCCTCAATTCCACGAGCCATGCACCGATCACGGGGGTGCCGGTGAACGTGACGCTCACCGCCCCCGGCTACCTCGGCCCGTGCGGGGGCACGCTCAGCTCGACCAACGGCACCACCGACGCGACCGGCTCGACGCAAGTGCAGGTCTCGGTCCCCGCCTGCTACTTCGGGACCCACGCCACGGTCACCGCGACGGTCCTCGCGCTCGGCCTGTTCGGTAGCAACACCACCTCGGTCTCGGTCAACCTGCTCGGCCTGGCCGGCTTCCTCGCGTTCCTCCAGACCTACCCGTACAACCTGTTCCTGTTCGTGGTCATCGTCGCCGTGGCCGGAGGGGTCGGCTGGGTGGCCGGAAGCCGCCGTCGACGCCGCCGCGCCCTCCGTGCCACGCGAGAGGCGGCCGCGGTCCCGGCGTCCGTCGCCGCAGCGCCGACGATGGGTCCTCCCGGGCCCGGTCCTCCACTCCCTCCCGAGACCGAGGCCGGCGGTTACCCCGCGGTGGAACCGGCTCCGCCGATGGGAGCCCCCGCGCCGGGGGCGGCCGAGTCGACCGGGTCGGTGACCTGCCCGATCTGCAAGTTCGAGTTCGAGCCGGAGTTCGACTTCTGCCCGCGGTGCGGCCACTACCTTCCCGGCCGGAGCGGCGACCCTGAGGCCGGGCCGCCGTCCACCGGATAGGGCCGTCCCACCGTCCTACCCCCGGGGCGCACGCTCAAGAACGGGATTCCCCTCGGCGCGCTGTGCTCCGCCCGAAGTCCCGGCCTCCGTCCTCGGCGGACGCGACGCGCGCTTACGTCGACGAGCACCCGAGCATCCGCGACGCGCTCCGCGAGGACATCGTCAACTTCGCCTTCCTCGCCCGCAAGATCCAGGCCGAACGGGGCCTAACGAACGAGGAGGCGATCGAGATCGCGCTCCGCCGGCTCCAGCAGGAGTACCGCCTCGCCACGCCGGACCGCGCGGCGGTCCGCTCGGTCCTCTCCCGGAGCCGGTTGGAGGTGCGCAGTCGGGTGGCGCTGCTGCGGATCCGCGAGGACGGGGCGACGATCGATCGCCTCTACCAGATCGGCAAGGGATTGCTCCCGGAGCTGCGCCGCCGCGGGGTCTTCCAGATGTTCCAGGGGACCCGCGCGCTCACGATCCTGTGCGAGGACGACCTCCTCGCCGAGCTGCTCGGCGCGATCCCGGAGGCGAACCTGATCAGCTACGAGCGCGGGCTCGCCAGCGTGGCGTTCCGCAGCGCCTCCGACGTCTCCGAGACCCCCGGGGTCATCTCGACGATGGCCGAGGTGCTCTTCCGACAGGGGATCAACTGCCTGGAGAGCGTCAGCGTGCACAACGACTCGATCTTCGTATTCAAGGACTCCGAGGTGATCCGCGCGTACGCCGCGCTCTCGAATCTGATCGCGCCGGCCGAATCGGGGCCTCCCCCCACCCCGCCGCGTAGGACGAACTCCGCGTCCTAGCCGCCCACGCCCACGGTACCGAGGCGCGAAGGAATCATTCGAACTCCGCCCCCGACGGGGCCGAACCACAGACTCGGACTACGCCGGGCTCGCTTCGATGGGTGTGGCCACCGACTGGCCCCAGGCGTTCTGGCCGTTGAGCGCGCCCTGGAGGAGCGTCGAACGCTCCCGCGCGCTCAGCCCCGGATGTTGTCCGTAAAGGTGGATCTCGAGGCTCGCCCGGGTCGCGTACTCCCTGGAACAGACCGGGCAGAGGAAGACGGCGGAGTCGCCGATGAACCGGGAGCACTGGCAGCCCAGCACATGGCAGGGCATCGGCGTGGTACGGTCCCGCGGACGGCTGAAGTGCCGACGGTTGCGCCCGTCCTGCGGCGCCAGAAGGTAGTGGCTGGCCCGAAGATGCGTGCATCCGGTGCAAGCCAGCAGCCTCAGATGCCGCCGCTGCGTGACCATTCGGTACCCCTCGCGGACCTCCCGGATTGCCTCGTGAGCGTGGCCGCGCCGACGTCGGCCGCGCACGCGGGGGTCCCGGCCCCTCGTCGGGCCGAATGGCGTACATATGCATATAGCCAGCATGTCACACTACCGACAGGCGCACGCACGCGACCGGCGGTCCGGGCGCCGTTCGGCTGCCTCCATCGTGCACGGGTGAGAGCAGAAACCGTCACCGGGCGGCGGCAACCTTCATCGTGGCGGTCGCGTAGGCGGTCCTCGACCGATGCCCACCGCCAAGACCCCGCCGCCGACGGCCGCCGAGATCGCGCGACGGTACATCGAGGACCACCCCTCGATCCGCGACTGCCTCGGCTACGACATCATCAACTTCACCTCGCTCGGGCGGAAGATCCGGGCGGACACCGGCCTCGCCAACCAGGAAGCCGTCGAGGTCGCGTGCCGACGCTACCGGCGCCAGATGCGCACCGAGCATCCGCTCGAGACGAGGGTGCTCGAGGTCGTCAAGTCGAGCCGGATCGAGGTCCGCACCCGTGTGGTGATCATCACCTGTCCCAACGACTGGGACCTCCTTGGCCATGTGTTGGAGGTCGGCCGCTCGCTCCTCGCGGACCGCCGCCATCTCCTGCAGCTTCTCCAGGGTCCGGGGGCGCTGACGGTGCTCTGTGAGGAGGACCTTGCCGACACGATCCTCAGCTCGCTCGGGCGCCGGACGCCGCTCGCCGTACACCGCCATCTTTCCGCCGTGACGGTCCGGAGCCCCGAGTCGATCGTCGAGACGCCCGGGGTGCTGGCGTTCCTCGCGGGGGCGCTCTTCCGGGCCGGGATCAACAGCCTGGAGTTGATGAGCGTCTACACCGATTCGACGTTCGTGGTGCGCGAGAAGGACGTCCTCCACGCGTTCCAGGTGCTCTCGCAGCTGGTCCACCCGGCCGAGCCGTCCGAGGAGGAAGTCGGGCGGGCAGCTTGAGGCGCCCGCCGGGGTCGCAATTCACCCACTGAGGTATATATAACGCCCGAATGCTCGGACCGCAATCCGCGACTTGTCGTCGGCCAGAAACTGGTGAAGTTGTCATGACAACCGCCCTGCAGGGAACGAACGCGTCGTATCGAATCGCCGGCCGCCGGGGTCTCTCAACCATCACCTCGGTCATCGTCATCGTGGTGGTGCTCGCCCTCGTCGGGGTCACCGCCTACGGCATCCTGGGCGGGTTCTCGCCCAACGGCAAGTCGTCCTGCCAGCCGGCAAACTCGGTGGTCTGTGGCCAGTTCATCAACCTGCACGACGTGACGCTGCTCGTACCGTTCCAATCCGTTCAGCAGGGCGCCTCGGTGCCGTTCACCGTCACGGTTCCCTCGGGGGAGTCGGCGAGCCAGTATACCTACAACTTCGGCGACGGAACCCCTCTCGAGAAGTCCGCCTCACCGACCCTCTCCCACGCGTTCAACACTCCCGGTGTGTACCTGCTGAGCGTCCAGGCGCTCGTGAGCGGCCAGTTGCACGACAACTACCAGAGCCTCGTGATCCTCAAGGTCAGCCCCTCGTTCGCCACCGACACCAACCAGAACCTGCCCGGTGTCGCCGGCAATGTCGTCTCCAACGGCTCGACCTCGACCGGTTCGCCGACCCCGACGGCGGTGCTCCAGCCCGGGGAGTCGGTCACGCTCGGAGCGTCCTACACGAGCTCGCCGACCAACCCGCTCTGGCGCGAGGTGCCACCGACCCTCCAGATCCCCTCGAGCGCCGAGAAGGTCTCGACCCCCAACGTTACCGCCGTGAACGCGACCACCACGCTCCGGTTCACCGCCCCGGGCACCTACCAGGTCAGCTTCATCGGCGGCTCCAGTAACGCCAATTCAACGTCCAGTTCCACTCCGGTCGTCTTCCAGAACTTCACCTGGACGGTCTTCGTCGCCGCGACGGGTCTCCACGCCGGCGTCGTCGGACTCACCCAGCCCAAGAGCCCGCACCCGGGCACGATCCTCGACTACGAGCTCGCTCCCGGTGGGGCGCGCACGGAAGACCCGGCGATCGCCTACGACACCGTCAGCTACGAGCCGATCCTGAACGTCTACCAGCCGCTCATCACCTACAACGGCAGCAACGTCGGGCCGAGCTGGGAGTCGTTCGTCCCGGCCCTCGCCACCTGCGTACCGGGCAGCCCGCAGTGCCAGGCGCTCTACTCCGGCAGCCAGGACCCGACGCTCATCGACGGGTACAACTACACCTTCGTGATCAACGGCGCCTCCAAGTTCTACGACGCCAAGAGCGGCGCGAGCTGGGGCGTCTACCCGACCGACGTACTGTTCTCCATCGCACGCACGCTCGGCTTCTCGACGCTACCGTGCGTGAGCTGCAACAACGGCTGGATCCTCGCCCAGGCGTTGCTCGACTCGGGCAACGCCACGTGGGATACGATCCACCAGGCGTTCAACAACACCCCGCAGAACATCCTCGATTCCATGACGGTCAACGAGACCGGGCTGTGCCCGCAGGCCGCCATGACCAACGACCACGGCTGCATCACCTTCCATGCCTACGGCCGCCACCAGCCCTGGCCGTACTTCCTCGAGCTCATCGCCGACCCGCTCGGAGGCGCGGTCGTCCCGTGCGGCTGGTACAGCGCCATGAGCCAGGATGCGGGCATTCCCTACTGGACCAGCGGCAACTCCAGCGGGTCCGGCGACCACCCCTGTCAGCTTCCCGGAACGAACGGCTACGGCGAGCCCGTCAGCTCGATCCCGTTCCAAGGGTGGGACCAGTGGGAGACGATCGGTTCCGGTGAGACCGGCCGCTTCGGCGGAACGGTCCAGTACAGCATGGTGGGAAGCGGTCCGTACTACCTCTCGCAGTACTCGGTCGGGCTGTCCTACACGCTCTCGGCGAGCCCGGCCTACGTCCAGAACCCCTACTGCACGTGGGCGACCTGCCAGCCGAAGGCCGGCGCCTACGCCCATACGATCGAGGTCACCTGGGAGACCGACCCGACCCAGGGCGAGCAGGCCCTCGCCGCGGGCGCGGCGGACTTCGCGAGCGTCCCGTCGACCGACCTCGCCCTCGTCCTCCAGCTGATCAGCCAGCAGAAGGTCAACGCGATCACCAACCCGACGCTCAACATCGGCTTCCAGGCGTTCGACATGCTGTTCAACCTGGAGGGCGCCCAGCGGTTCTCCAACCAGCCGATCACGGTCAAGTCCGACTTCTTCAGCTACCTCGGGATGCGCCAGTTCTTCGCCCACGCCTACCCCTACGCGACGATCCAGAACACGATCAATACCGTCGACGGGATCGTCCTCGGGTTCGACTACGGCGGGGCCATCCCGCAGTTCATGGGCAACTACTACCCGCCGTCGATCAACTGGCCCTCGGGTGACCCGTGCACCGACACCACCAACACCGCCTGCGCGGGCTACTGGTGGAACGCCATGCACGACAAGACCAGCGTCTACTACGACCCCGAGGTCGGCTCCTGCACGTCGTCCAACCCGTGCGAGTTCCCGATGTTCGGGCAGACCGGCAACCCCACGGGCGATGTGATCAACTCGCTGTGGGCCCGCCAGGTCAGCACCCTCAGCGGTAATGCGATCATCATGAACCCCGTCGACATCAACTTCGTCACCGAGATCATCAACACGCAGGACTGCGGCGCCTCGCAGTGCGCGCTGCCCCTCTACGGGCTCGGCTGGGCGCCGGACTATCCGGACCCGACCGACTACGTCACGCCGCTGTACCTGGAGAACTCCACCTACACCTACGGTGACGCGGTCGCCCAGGCGATGTATCAGCCCGAGTTCAGCATGGGCTGCTCGCGCGGTACGACGGACTACAATTACTACGCGAACCTGACCGACCCGGTCCCCCAGGCCTGCCAGGGGGTCGCGTACAAGGCGATGATCAAACTGCTGGGGATCGCCGCGCAGACGCCGGACGGTCCGTACCGGGTCCTGCTCTACGACCTCGCCGAGAAGATCGCCAATCAGCTGGCGCTCTACGTCTACACCTCGCAGACCAACGGGCTCGGCGTGGCCGCGGCCTGGGTCGATATCGCCTCGCTCAACACCAACCCCACGATGGGGGGCGGGGGCGACACGCCGTTCTTCTGGCTGACCGGGAACGGCCTCGCCGGTTGACGGAGCGTTCGGCGCGGCCGGTCGCGCCCTCGGCGGAGGCCCGAGGGCGCCGGCCCAAGCTATAAATCGCGCGCCCGGGTCCCCGCGCGGTGCCCGATGCCGACGAGCCGGACGGTCCGGTCCGGAGCGCCGAGCTCTCGCTCTCCGACCCGGAGCGGCGGCTCTTGGCCGCGCTCCAGGGCGCGACCGGTCCGCGCGAGGAGGACGAGCTGTCGACGGCGACCGCGCTCGCTCCCGACACGACCCGCAGCTCGTTGCAACGGTTACGCTCCAAGCACCTGGCCCTGGTCGAGGAGGAGCACCAGGAGTCCGTCCAGCTCACCGCCCGCGGGCGGTCCGCACGTGAGCACGGGCTGCCGGAGCGACGCATGCTCGACGCGCTCGTCCGCGCCGGGGGCACCATGCCGGCCGAGCAGCTCGGAGGGGCGGCCGGCCTCGACGACGAGGAGCGCGCGGTCGCGATCGGTGTGCTGCGCCGCGCCGGCTATCTCGACCAAGGCTCGCCCTTCCGCCTCCGGGCGGACGCTCCCGATCCGTCGAGCCCGCTGGCCGAGGAGGAGTTCTTGCGTTCGGCCGGGACAGCGGTCGGGCCCGAGGCCAAGCTCCTCGCCGCCCTCAAGCGTCGCGGGCTCGTGGAGGTCGCTCGGCGGACCACGCGTCGCTGGCGGGTGGCCCCGGAAGGCGCACGGCTCGTCCTGCCGGCCGAGGGCACCACCCTCCTCGGCGCGCTGAGCCCGGAGGACCTCCGCTCGGGTCGGTGGAGGAGCGCCGGGTTCCGGCCCTACGACGTCCGGGCGGAAGTGCCCTACCGGTCCGGTCCCGCTCCCCACCCCTACGCACGCTTCCTCGACGAGTTCGCCGAGATCCTCGTCGGGCTCGGATTCGAGGAGTCCGAGGGGCCGCTCGTGGAGACGGAGTTCTGGAACGGCGACGTACTGAACATGCCGCAGGACCACCCGGCCCGCTCGGTCCACGACGTCTTCTTCCTCACCGGCATCGACGGACACGCTCCCCCGGCGGGCCTTGTCGACCGGGTCGCCGCGGCGCAGGAGGGCCGCCCGATGCCCGGGGAAAGCGAACCGATCTCCCGAGGGTGGCGCGTCCCCTACCGGCCCGACGTGGCCCGACGACCCGTGATGCGGTCCCAGACGACGGCGGTCTCCGCCCGGTTCCTGGCGGCGCACCCCACGCCGCCGTTCCGGATGTTCTGCCTGGACCGCAACTTCCGGCCCGACGCGTTGGACGCGACCCACCACGTGGAGTTCGCCCAGGCCGAGGGGGTACTCGGTGGGGAAGGGACGAGCCTGCGGGACCTCGTGGGGGTCTTCCGCGAGCTCGCCGAGGCCATCGGGATCCGCGAGCTCAAGGTCCGTCCGAGCTACTTCCCGTTCACCGAACCCTCCGTCGAAGCCTACGTTCGGCACCCCCGGCTCGGATGGATGGAGATCTTCCCCGGCGGGATGCTGCGACCGGAGGTCCTCCGTCCCCTGGGGATCGAGGTACCGGTCGCGGCCTGGGGGATCGGGGTCACCCGACTGGCCATGGTGGCGCTCCAGGTCGCGGACATCCGTGACCTCTTCTCCGACGACCTCGGCCGCCTGACCGGCAGGGAGGGGTGAGCGGTGGTCCAGAGCACGCTCTCGCTCGCGCGCACGGTGCAGGGGCTCGAACCCCGGCCGTCGGACCGGGAGATCGAGGAGGTGTTGTTCGCCTACTCGAAGGCCGAGGCCAAGCGGTTCGAGGGCGACGACCTGAGCATCGAAGTCACCCCCGATCGACTCGACCTGCTTTCGGAGGGAGGTCTCCGCCAGCATCTCGAGGGGCTCCTGGACCGACGCCAGGACCTGCCCGCCCTCGCGGTGCACGCCGGGATCGCCCCGCACCTCCGCATACGCGTCGATCGCTCGGTGGAACGGAAGCGGCCGGCGATCGCCGCGGTGCAGCTCGAGGCTCCCCCGGGCGGAGCGCTCGACTCCGGGCTCTTGACCGAGGCCGTTCGCTTCCAAGAGCTGTTGCATGCCACGATCGGCTCGGACCGCCGGAGCGCGAGCCTCGGTATCTACCCCGTCGAGCGGATCACCGGGCCGATCGAGTACACCTTCGCGCCCGTCGCCGCGATCCGATTCACCCCGCTCGAGGGTGACCGACCCCGGTCGGGTCCGGAGTTCTTCGCCGAACACCCCTACGCCCAGCAGTACGGTGCGCTCGGACGCGAGGTCGAGGAGACTCTGGTCCTGCGGGACGCTCGCGGGACGATCCTCAGCCTGCCCCCGATCCTCAACAGCCGCGAGGCCGGCGAGGCACGGGTCGGGGATCGAACGCTCCTGTTGGAATCGACGGGAACGCGCGCCGCTCGCGTGGAGGACGCGCTCGGGCTCCTGGAGCTGCCCTTCGTGGCGGCGGGCTGGAGCGCGGCCCCGGTCGCCGTCGAATTCCCCGATCGGGCGGATACGGGTGAGCGCTTCGTCCGGCCGCGCCGGATGGAGCTCGGCGTCGAGCACGTCCGGCGGGTCACGGGCCTGCCGTTGTCGAGCGAGGAAGTGTCGGGACTGCTGCGCCGGGCCCGGCTCGGCCCGTCGTCGTCCGGATCGGGCTGGGAGGTCGCGGTCCCCCCGTGGCGCCCGGACCTGATCAGCGGCGACGACCTCGTCGAGGAGGTCGCGCTCGCCCGCGGGGTCCGCGTCGAGGAGGCCCGGCTCCCCGTCTCCTCCACCCGCGGACGCCGGCTGGCGCAACGCGGGCTTCGGGAGGCGATGCGCGACCGGCTCCTGGGTCTCGGCTACGTGCCGCTCTTTTCGACGGTCCTCTCCTCCGAGTCGACCGTGGAACTGCTCGGGCACGACGCGCTCCGCCTGGCCAACCCGGTCTCCCTCGAACTGTCCCGGGTACGTAGCGCGCTGCAGATCCCGCTCCTCACCGCGTTGCGGCACAACATCCGGTTCGCCTACCCGCAGCGGTTCAGCGAGGTGGGACCCGTGGTCCTCAAGGACCCCAAGGCCGAGAGCGGGGCGGCGACGCACGTGCGCGCCGGTTGGGTGATCGCGGCGGAGGGCGCCGGGTTCGCCGATGCGGCGGCCACCCTCGACTATCTTCTGCGCCGCGAGCAGCTGCTCGCGGTCCGCGAGCCGGCCGAGCTTCCCGGGACGATCCCGGGCCGGGCCGCTCGCGTGCGGCTCGCCGGGGAGGCCATCGGAGAGATCGGTGAGATCCACCCCGCGGTCCTCGACGAGCTCGGGATCCCCGTGCCCGCCGCGTGGGCGGAGATCGACCTGACGGCCCTGCAGCCCCTCCTCCGAGGCCCGTAGCCCTTTTTTGCCGAGGGGAGGTCGGAGCCCGATGGCGAGCCGGCGCTCCCGCTCCGAACCCGCCCGGACCGCGTGGGAGAAGGCCGCCCACGAGGCGATCGGAGATCGCGCCGAGGGCGGCGCCGTGCCGTTGCTGAGCGTGCCGGCGGAAGATCCGCTCGCCGAATCGCTCGAGGCGATCGGGCTGCCGGCCCGGTCTCCGTTCACCCGGGGGATCCAGCCGACGATGTACCGCGGCCGGCTCTGGACGTTCCGCCAGTACTCCGGGTTCGGCACGGCCGCCGAGACCAACCGGCGCTACCGCTACCTGCTGAAGAGCGGCCAGACCGGACTGTCGGTCGCCTTCGACCTTCCCACACAGATCGGCTACGACTCCGACCATCCCCGGGCTCGGGGTGAGGTCGGCCGCTGCGGGGTGGCGATCAGCTCGGTCGCCGACATGGAGACGCTGTTCCACGAGATCCCGCTCGACCGCGCGACCGTCTCGATGACGATCAACGCGACCGCGCCGATCCTCACCGCGCTGATCGTCAGCGTCGCGGAATCCCACGGGGTGCCCCGGGCGCGGCTCGGCGGGACCGTCCAGAACGACATCCTCAAGGAGTACGTCGCCCGCGGGACCTACATCTACCCGCCCGAGGCGTCGATCCGGCTCACCGTCGACCTGATCGAGTTCGCGACGCGCGAGATGCCGCAGTGGAACTACATCAGCGTCTCCGGCTACCACATGCGCGAGGCCGGCGCCACCGCCGTCCAGGAGGTGGCGTTCACCGTCGCCAACGCCATCGCCTACGTGCGCGCCGTCAAGGACCGCGGGCTCGACGTCGACGAGTTCCTCCCCCGGCTGTCGTTCTTCTTCAGCTCGGACCGCAATTTCCTGGAGGAGATCGCGAAGTTCCGGGCCGCCCGACGGCTCTGGTCGATCGTGACCCGCGAGGTGCTGGGCGCCCGGCTCGCACGATCGCAGCAGCTGCGCTTCCACACGCAGACCGCCGGCTCGTCGCTGACCGCCCAGCAGCCCGAGCTCAACGTCATCCGCACGACCCTCGAGGGACTCGCCGGTGTCCTCGGGGGCACGCAATCGCTCCACACCAACGCCCTCGACGAGGCGCTCGGCCTGCCGACGCCGGAGTCGGCCCGGCTCGCGCTGAGGACCCAGCAGCTCCTCGCCGAGGAGTCCGGGGTGACCTCGACCGTCGACCCCCTCGGCGGGTCCTACGCCATCGAGGAGCTCACCGACCGGATCGTCCAGGACGCGCGGGCCTACCTCGACCGTATCGAGTCGATGGGCGGCTCGTTGAAAGCGGTCGAGCGCGGCTTCTTCCAGTCCGAGATCGCCCACGAGGCCTACCGCACCGCGCGGGCCCGGGAGGCGAAGACCGAGCTCGTCGTCGGTGTCAACACCCTCGAGGAGGGCAATCCCGAGTTCTCGCTCTTCCCTCGACGGGGGAAGAAGGGCGTCGAGGTCCTGCGGGTCACCCCCGAGCAGGAGGCCGCCCAGGTGCACCGCGTCGAGAGGTTCCGGGCGCGCCGATCGTCTTCCGAGGCCGAGGCGGCCCTCGGCCGGTTGGGCCAGGTCACCGACGCCGGGGGCAACGTGATGGCCCCGCTGCTCCAGGCCCTCCAAGCCCACGCGACGCTGGGCGAGGTCGCCGACCTCTGGCGGAGCCGGTTCGGCGAGTACCAGCCCTCGCGGGCGTTCTGAACGGAGTCCTGGGAATGGAAGTCGACCACATCGGCATCGCGGTACACGACCTCGCGGCGGCACTCCCCCGTTGGGAGCGGACCCTGGGCAGCGCGGCCAGTCCCCCCGAGGAGGTCCCGACGCAGAAGGTCCGGGTCGCCTTTCTGGAGGCCGGCGCGACGCACATCGAGTTCCTCGAGCCGACCGACCCGAGCTCCGCCGTGGGGCGGTTCCTCGAGTCGCGGGGGGAGGGGATGCACCACATCGCCTACCTGGTCCCGAGCGTCGACAAGATGCTCGCCCAGCTCGTGGCCGAGGGGGCGCGCGTGATCGATCCGGTCTCGCGCCCGGGGGCCCGCGGACGCCGCGTCGGCTTCGCCCATCCCTCGGCCTTCGGTGGGGTGCTCGTCGAGTTCGTGGAGAAGGGCCGATGAGCCAGGTCGTCGAGGCGACCCTCCGGCAGGTCTACGACAGCCGCGGAAAGCCGACGGTCGAGGCGACCGTGGCGACCGAAGCCGGGGCCGTCGGACGGGCGGCGGCGCCCAGCGGGGCGAGCACGGGGACCCACGAGGTGCAGGCGTTCCCGGCGGGCGGAGTGGCCGAGGCGCTCGCCACGTTCGGCGCTCGGCTCCGAAGCCGGCTGATCGGCCATCGGACCGACGACCAGACCGGGTGGGACCGGACGCTCCACGAGGTCGATGGGAGTCCGTCGTTCGAGCGGATCGGCGGGAACACGGCCACGGCGCTCTCGCTCGCTCTGTCCCTCGCGCGGAGCATCGAGGACGACGCGCCGCTCTGGGAGCTTTGGCGCCGGCCCGGCGTGGCCCGCAAGCAGTACCCGGCCATCGTCGGCAACTGCCTGAACGGCGGGCGACACGCGATCGGCGGACCGGAGTTCCAGGAGTTCATCGCCTTCGCCCACGCCCAGGACCCCGCCGATTCGGTGCGGGCCGCCCTCGAGGTGCACCATCGGGTGGGCGAGGCGCTCCACCAGCGCTTCCCCAACGCCTCGCTGGGCCGAGGGGACGAGGGGGGCTGGGTGGCGCCGGTGTCGAGCCTCGAGGGGCTCGAGGTGCTGGCCGCGGCGTGCACGGCGGTCCGCGACGAGCTCCGGCTTCCCGTCCACCCCGGCGTGGACTTGGCCGCCAGCGAGTTCTTCCGCGACGGGAAGTACCGCTATCGCGACCGGGCCCTCGATCCCGAAGGTCAGCTCGGGTTCCTGACCGAGCTGGTCGACCGGTTCGAGCTCCACTACGTCGAGGACCCGTTCGAACAGGAGGGCTTCGATTCCTTCGCCAAGTTCACCGAGGCGGTCGGGAAGCGTACGTTGGTGGTCGGGGACGATCTCTACACCACGAGCGTGCGCCGGATCGAGCGGGGCGTCAAGGCCCGTGCGACGAACTCGGTGCTGATCAAGGTCAACCAGGTGGGCACGCTGACCGACACGTTCGCCGCGGTCGACCTGGCCCGCGCCACGGGCTGGACCACGGTCAGCTCGCACCGCTCCGGGGACGTCCCGGAAGGCTGGCTGGCCCACCTGGCCGTCGCCAGCGCCGCCGCGGGCATCAAATGCGGACTTCTCGGCGGAGAACGGGTGGCAAAGCTAAATGAACTCCTACGCGTCGCGGCCCCGTCCGAGGCGACCTAAGTGATGAATGCGGAGGAGGCGGTCCCGGAGGCTCCGCCCACCGACACCGAAGGGCAGGATACCCGCCCCGGGGAGCTGCTCATCCCCGAGGACACCTACCTCACCTCGGGCGTGCACATCGGCACGCAGCAGAAGTCGGCGAGCATGCGCCGCTTCGTCTACAAGATCCGCTACGACGGCCTGTACGTTCTCGACATCAAGGAGACCGACCGGCGGATCCGGCTCGCCGCCCAGTTCCTCGCCCGCTTCCCCCCCGACAAGATCCTCGCCGTCAGCCAGCGCCAGTACGGCCAGAAGCCCGTCCGGTTGTTCTCCAAGAGCATCGGGGCGGTCTCGTTCTCCGAGCGGTTCGTTCCCGGTTGCCTGACCAACCCCGCCCTCGCCGAGTACATCGAGCCCAAGGTCCTGATGGTCACCGACCCGGCGACCGATCAGCAGGCGCTGAGCGAGGCGGTCTCCATCGGGATCCCGGTCGTGGGGATCTGCGACGTCAACAACGAGACGCGCAACGTCGACCTCGTCATCCCCGCCAACAACAAGGGACGAGTCGCCCTCGCCACGGTCTACTGGCTGCTCACCCGCGAGATCCTCAAGATCCGCGCCGGGAACGCCGCCGAGGCGCCCGGCTTCACGCTGGGTATCGAGGACTTCCAGGCCGCCCTGTAGGCCCGGCGCGGGCCACGCGCGCAGCGGCCACGGCTCCCCTTCAAGCCATCGGCGCGCGCGACGAGCGTCGGCGCTCCGGCCCCTTTATTCCGTTCTGCGCCAGTTCGGGGCGTGCCCAAGCCCAAGAACGGTCTCCTCGAGATCCTCGTCGCGCGCGGCGTGGCCGAGCCGGCCGCTCGGATCTACCTGGTGGCGGCCCGCGGCTCGCCGCTGACCGCCGCGGAGCTGGCGCGCTCGACGGCGATCCACCGCGTGCACGGCTACCGGTTCATCCGTGAACTGGTGGCCGAAGGGCTGCTGCGGCCGGTCGGCCAGCGTCCCATGCGATTTGCCGCCCTACCGGTCGAGGAGCTCGTCGATCAGTGGATCGAACGGACCTCCGGCGAGCTCGAGCGCCTGCGCAAGGACCGCGAGCATCTCCTCGAGGAATCCCGTGCCCCCGGGACGGGGTGGGGCGGCTCCGATGTACGCCGGTTCAACATCATCGAAGGGCAGACGGCGATCCAGACCTTCCTCCGTAAGCAGATCGGCGCGGCCCGCCGGGAACTGCTGATCTCGGTCGGAGGCTTCGCCATCGCCCGGGCCATCGACGGCGGACTCGACCGGGCGATCCGGGAGGCGGCCGAGCGCGGCATCCGCGTCCGCCTGGTCACCGAGGTCACGGCCTCCAATCTCGGCGAGATCAAGCTGTTCACGCCCGGCACCGAGGTCCGCGCGGCCACACGGATGGTGACCAACCGGGCGATCCTGATCGACCGCAGCCAGGCGGCGCTGTTCGTCTCGGGTGAGGAGGGGTTCGGCGCGACCGGCGAGGCGCAGGTGCTCCTGGTGACCACCGACCCGCACTTCCTGACGCTGACCCGCGAGTACCACCAGCGGCTGTGGGCCCACTCGGTCCCGTTCACCGAGCGGGTCGTCGAGCTCGAGAGCCCGGCCCGGGCGCTGTTGCCCGTCGCGCGGGGCCAGCTCGAGGAGACGTTCCAGCGACTCCGCGAGATCACCGAGCTCGGGATGGCGGCGACCGGGATGCAAGAGCTCGCGCTCGACCTGCCCGACCTCATCCAGGCGGTCGCGACGCAGATCGGCCATCAGATGGGTGAAGGGATCGAAGGGCGCACCCCCGAGGAGGTGGCGCGTTCGCTCTCGGAGTTCTATGCCCGCCACGCCACCGGCCGATTGAACGTGATCAAGGACGACCCGCTGACGCTCAAGGTGACGAACTGCTTCGCCTGCCGCGCGTCGCCCGAGATCGGGCGCGTACTCTGCCCGGGGATGATCGGGGCCGCGCTCGAACGACGGCTCGGGGAGGCGTGGGATGTCTCCAAGCCCGACCCGAGTCACCACGCGACGCGCGGTTGCCTGTTCACGTTGACCCAAGGTTGACCGGCACCTCGGTAGGCCCGGGTCAACCCGGGCGCAGGGGACGGCCGACGTCGATCCGCTCACGGGGCGGATACCGGTCCGCCGCCGGGTGGGACGAAGCGGCCGGTCACTGCGGGTACCACCCGGTCGATTGTCGTACGGAAGATCTCGATGTTGGCGAGCGTGGAGCGAAGCGTGGGGAGCACTCCCGTTCGACGCGCCGGCGTCGATCCGGCGCTGCCCATCGCGCCGAGGAGAACTCGGGAGTGGTCTTCGACGTAGAAGAAGGGAGAAACCTCCGCCTCGCCCCGCAGTTTTGTCAGCGTCTCCAACGGCCGCCCCGCCGATCGGATCTGCCCGGTGACGACCACGACCGTAGGAGAAGGGACCGAGGCGATCTCCGGCATCTTCGGCGGAAGGAGCTGCCATCGAGGTTCCAGCCACCCGGCGTCCACGAACCAGTTCCTCCATCTCCGGTCCCGGATCACCTGCCAGGGCAGGACGGACGTGCCCGACGCGCGGGATCCGATCCTCCGTTCGAGGTAGCGAACGAGCGCTGCCGCAGCGCCTGAGCGGACGCGGCCGGAGCCGGTCGGCGGTGCGAACGAGAGCCCGCGCGGATAGCTGGGCAACGGGCCCATCGCCACCCGCTGCGACCAGAACCCTTCGAAGTCGAAGAACGCCGCCAGCGCCCCCTGCTCCGCGGTGACGGTAACGCTCCGGTGCGACCGTGCCCAACTCGTGGCGGCGGCGCTTCCCCGACCGGTTGCGGGGGGCGACATCTCGTGCCGGAGGGTCACGGCAAGGAACGCCTCACCCAGGTCCCAGAGAGCGGCGACCTCGGGGCGCCGTACCCACTCCGCCACGGCCGACGAATGGAACTCGGCAAAGGGGTGGACCAGCGAGACGCGAAGTGCGTTCACTCCGAGGGGAGCGAGCGCAGGGACTTCGCTCGGGAGCAACCAGCCGTCGACCTGAGCACGCCGTCGGATCCGCTGGAGGGTGGTGCGCGGAACTCCGGAGCGGGCGATCAATCCCCGGTCGCCGTCGGAGCTGCGGCCGAGTAGGACCCGGACCACGGCCGCTTCCGACGGGGTGAGTGGTCGCATCCGGCCCAGCAGGAGAACCGGAGGCTTACCCCCATCGTCGGAAGCTCGCTCCGGTTCCGGCGCCGCGGGCGGAGCTAGCGTTCATCCCGCCGAAGCGTCTTCATGGCCGCACATGACTCGAGGCACCGAGGGGTGGACGCGTTCGCGATCCGGATCGACTCGAGTCGCTCGATCCGACGTGTTCCGCTCGGCGGTCGTCGTCGCGCTCGGCGTGTTGGCGCTCGGCCTTCCCGCGACGACGGTGAGCGGGCTCTCCCACTCCGGAACTCTCTTCTCAGCGGGCGGACCGGCGAACCCGCCCACGGTCGCCTGCGGCCTCCTGCCGAACATGTACCCCATACTGAACACAGGTGCCAACAGCACTCCCTTTCCGAGTCCCTTCCCCAAGTTCCCAACCCTGAACTTCACGAACAACTCGAGCGGTGGCCGGGGCAACGTGACGATGCCGCCGGGACTGAACTTCTCGTGGTGGAACGTGACCGTCGGTCAGGTGCGACTCGTATGGTCGGAGGTGTGCACGGCCCCCGCGTTCGTGCAGCTCGTCACCTCCCAGCCGCCTCAGAATTTCTCCCAAGGATGGTCGGGGAACACCATCAACCATACCGCCGCGATCTCGGTCGGCTACGACTGGGTGGCCGCGTGCCAAGGGAATCTCTCCTCTCCTTGGGGGTCCGCCAACGCCTCGAGCCGCGTTCCCTCCTATGCCAATGGCACCCAGTGCACCAACCAGGAGTACTGGAGCGGGGAGTTCCTACCGAACGGTACCGAGAACGTCTCGGGGCCGTACCGGTTTGAGGGAATCGCGGTCTATAACGGCCCCGCGACGAGCCCGCCGCCCTCCACAGGTTCGCTCTATCTCGGAACTCCCGTCTGGGTGATCGTCGCGGCCGTAGCGGCCGCGGCCGGTATCGCAGCGGCCGTGGGGGTGGCCAGCGCCCGCCCGCGCGAAAACGCGACCGCCGACTCCTCGCGCCGGTTCGAACTCCCTGACGATCCTCCGCCTCGGTCGCGCGCTTCCGAGACCGCCGGCGGGACCCCGTCTCCCGATTCCGCGGTGGGTACAGCCTCGGCTCGGTCGGACGGGGAACCCGATCCGCTCGCGGATCTCCTGTAGGCGCGGTCCAGCATCGCCTTCCAGCCCGCAGGAGACTCGGTCCCGAGTCGATCCGCGCCGCTCGCGAGGGAAATCATCTTGGCGCTCGGGGCCTGCGTAGCCGCCGAGCATGAGCGCCCGCGATACCGACGATCACCGGCTCGACCACGTGGTCGTGCTGATGTTCGAGAATCGCTCGTTCGACAACCTCCTCGGCTACCTGTACACTCCGGCGGAGGTCCCGGAGTTCGAAGGGGTTGGCGGTCGCTCATGGACCAATCCGCTCCCAGAGGTATCGGGTCTGGCGGGGGATGCCCCCGTCGCCGTCCATCCGGCTACCTCGATGGCCACGCCGTATCCGGATCCCGGTGAGGAGTACCTGCACATCAACACGCAACTGTTCGGGGTCGTCGCACCGGAGTCGAACCGGTTCGCCGACGTCCGGGACATGAAGCCGCCCTTCAACGCCCCGAGCGGCGGCCCGGCTGCCGCTCCGCCGATGAACGGCTTCGTCGGGGACTACGTCGGGGCGTTCCGGGAACAGATGGGCCGCCTGCCGACCGTGAAGGAGTATTCGCAGATCATGGCCTCCTTCACCCCCGAGCAGGTACCGGTGCTCTCGGGGCTGGCGCGGGGGTTCGCGGTGTTCGACCGCTGGTTTTGCGAGGTGCCATCACAGACCTACCCGAACCGCTCGTTCTTCCACGCGGGGACCTCCTCGGGGTTCGTCCTCAACGGTCCGCCCGGGAAGTTCGCCTCCCGCAACGACGCTCCGACGATCTTCGAGGCGCTCGAGCGGGTGGGGAAGACCTGGAAGGTCTACGTCGATCCCGCCCAGATCCTTCCCGCGACGGCGCTCATCCACGCCCGTCGCCTCGCGCCGAAGTTCGCCACCAACTTCCGGACCCACTTCGACTTCTACGACGACGCCGCCCGGGGTCTGCTCCCCAATTACTCGTTCCTGGAGCCGAACATGTTCCACCCCCACACCGATATGCACCCGCACTCAGGTGCCCGGCTCGCCGAGGACCTGCGTCTTCCCGCCCCCGACACGCTGCGCGGAGGCGAGCAGCTGCTCGCGCAGGTGTACGATTCGGTCCGGACCTCATCGACCGAGCCCGGCTCGAACTGGCGGAACACCCTACTCCTGGTCACGTTCGACGAGCACGGCGGGACCTTCGATCACGTGCCGCCGCCCGCGGCGGTAGCGCCCGACGATTCCGTTCGTGAGCAAGGATTCCCGTTCGACCGGCTCGGGGTGCGGATCCCCACGGTCGCGGTCTCGGCGTGGGTCGACGAACGAAGTCTGATCTCGTCGACGTTTCAGAGCACTTCGGTGTTGCGGACCCTGCGCGAGTGGTGGGGGGTCAGCGACCCGCTCACCCGGAGAGATGCATCGGCGCCGAGCCTGCTACCGGTCCTGTCCCGGTCCGCCCCGCGGGACCCCGAACTTTGGGTCCGAGTCGCACCGAGGAAACCCGGGATCCTTGAGAAGGTCGAGGACGCGGCACTTCGGGAGGTCGAAGCGCTCACCGCCCCGATGGGGCGGTTGGAGCGCGATACGCTGGGCGAGGCTCTGGTCCACGAGGCCCGGACCCAGGGCGCCCCACCCCCGACGGAGATCGACCGGATCTCCCATCCGAACGCCCACGAGCACTTTCGGCGCATAGGTTCGGAGTACTTTCCCGGAGTGATCTCCGGCCGGCAGCACTAGCGGTTGACCGACGTAACTTCCGTCGCCCCGGGGGGTGGCATCTCAGGTTCCAGAGATCACGGGGCCGTGTTCTTGCCGAGGTGCACTCCGACGGCGGGGTCTCCGTTGGGGTCGATTTGGTCGAAAAGGGGCCGAAGCGGGGGACCACTGGTGCGCTTCCAACCGCACACGACCCGCGGCGAAGGTGACCCCTTCGAGCGTCAACCGCAGCCGCTGCTCGGCGCCGTCGGGACCCGGGAGCGCGATCCGGCCTCCGGCCGCTACCACCCGATGCCACGGCAAGCCGCTCCCGGAGACCAGCGCTCGGACGGCCAGTCTCGCCGCCCCCGGATAACCGGCCAGCTCCGCCACCTGCCCATAGGTGACGACACGGCCGCGCGGGATGCGCGAGATGACCGCACGGATTCTCCGGATCGGCCCGTCGGCCGTTCGGCCAGGTCTCGGTCCACCCATGCGTAGCCCCCCCAGGGATGTCGAGGCGGCGGAGGCTTTGAGGACGAACGGTCCTCTGCCGCCGAACAACGAACGCGCATCCACCCCCATGTGGAGGGACCGGTCCGAGGTCCGTGCTACGTCGACACATGGTGTATCACATGTAGTTACAAGCGGTACACGTTTCGCATTAAGGTATAAATACTGCCGTTGGGTTGCGCGACCCGGGATTATATGAAGCGTCCTACTCCAGTGGCGCCGCCCGAAGTCGGCGCCGAAGTCGACGCCCCGGCGACGCCGGACGTCTGCCCGAACTGTGGGTCCACCCACCTCACCCGCGACGACGTCCGCGGGGAGATCGTGTGCGCCGACTGCGGCCTCGTTGTGGATGCGAGCGCGCTCGTCTCCGACCGTGGCCAGCGGGGCAGCAAGGAGGACACCGGTCGCGAGGCCCGAGGCTGGGGCCCGGTCATTTCGCCGCTGATGCCCGACAAGGGATTGTTCAGCGAGATCGGCGTCCCGACCCGGGACTTCCAGGGCAACTCGCTCTCGCGCAACACCTCCCTCAAGTTCTACCACCTGAGGAAGCTCAACCATCGGCTCCGCGCTGCGCGCACCCACCAGCGCAACCTGGTCGTGGCGCTCGGTGAGCTCAACCGGCTCGCCGGGGTCCTCGGCCTCTCTCGGGAGGTCAAGGAGTCGGCGACCTACATCTACCGACGGGCGCTCGAGCACAAGGCCACGCGCGGCAAGAAGATCGTCGCGCTCGTCGCCGCCAGCGTCTACGCGGCCTGCCGGCAGTGCCACGTGCCGCGGACGATGAAGGAGATCATCGCCCACTCCAAGGCGACGAAGATCGAGGTCGGCCGGGCCTACACGCTGCTCGCGCGGGAGCTCAAGCTCGGGCTGAAGCCCGTCGAGCCGCGCGATTACCTCGTGCGGTTCACCCAGGACCTCAACCTCTCCAAGGAGGTCCGGGCGAAGGTGCTCAACCTCCTCGAGCAGGTCGAGCAGGTCTACTCCACGAGCGGTGTGCTCCCCAACGGTATCCTGGCGACGATCATCTACATCGCCTCGAACCTGATGGGCGAGCCGAGGAGCCAGGACCGCATCGCGGCGGTCGCGAACGTGACGCCCGTCACGATCCGCAACCACTACAAGGAACTGCTCGACCTCCTGGGTCTGCCCAAGAACCTCGCCAACCCCCAGGCCCGCGGTACCCTGCCCGGTGCGATCCCCCGGCCGGGGACCGTGCCCAAGGTCGAGGAGCACGCGCTCGCCGCCGGAATGTAGTCGCGACCGACGCGCTCCGGCCGCCACTTCCGGTGGCGGCCCCCAACCCCTTTTTCTTCCGCCCGCGCGCCGGTCGCCGCGCGGGACCAACGACCTCGGTTGGAATCGGGACCCGTTATCTCGACGACCGCATCGGTGAGCTGTGAGCCCCTCGACCACGCTGAGCTACTCGTCGGTGCGGACCTACCTGGAGTGTCCGCTCCGTTGGAAGTACCTCTACATCGACAAGATCCCCGAGGCGCCGAGGGGATACTTCTCGTTCGGCCGGACGGTCCATTCGGTCCTCGAAGAGCTCATCCGGCCGCTCGTCGTTCCACTGGCCCGTAGCACGCCGAGCGGCCAGACGCAACGCACCCTCGAGCAGTTCGTCTCCCCGAGCGCCTCCGGCAGCGCCCCGACGCCGATGGCCGAGGACGAGCTGATGCGGACCTATGAGCGCCTCTGGGTCTCCGAGGGGTACACGAGCCCGGAGGAGGAGCAGCGCTACCGAGCCCTCGGACGAGAGATCCTGCTGCGGTACTATCGTCAGCTCGTCCAGGCTCCCCCCGCACCGGTCGCCGTGGAAGAGCACCTCGAGGCCCGCTGGGACGGCATCCCGATCCACGGCTACGTCGACCGGATTGACCTCCGGCCCTCGGGCGGCCTCGAGGTCCTCGATTACAAGACGACCCGTGGACTTTCCCAGGCCGACGCCCAGGGCTCCGACCAACTCTCCTTCTACCAGGTACTCGTCGAACGCAACTACAAGGCCCCCGTCGAGTCGCTCGCGCTCTACGACCTCCGCGGGAGCCTGACGCTCCGCGTCCCGAGCCGCAGCGCCGAAGAGCTCCGACCCCTGAGTGTGGGGGTCGGCGAGGTCGCCGACGGGCTCCGGGCCGAGGCCTACGAGCCGACGCCGGGCCGCCACTGCCAACGGTGCGAGTTCCGCGGCCGTTGCCCGGAGTTCCGCGAGGTGCCCGAGTCGGAGAGGGCGCGGATGACCCAGCTGGTCGACCGGTTCGTGCAATTGAGGGATGACGAGAGCCGGGTGGACTCCGAGCTCCGAAGGGTTGCCGAGGAGCTCCACGCGGAGGCCGAGCGGCTCGGACTGCATCGGGTCGAAGGGACGAGCGGCACGGCGCTGCGGCGTCGCGAGGAGCGCTGGAGCTTCCCGCCGGAGGCGGTGCGGCCGTTCCTGACGCGCGGCGACCTGCTCGACCGGCTGCGTCTTCCCGAAGGCGCCGAGGTCAAGCGGCTGCTCAAGGACCCGTCGATCGACCCCGAGCTGCGCCGCCGCCTCTCCGAGAGCGGGCGGCGCTCGGTCCGCTGGTTCTGGGAGGTCGACGCCGACGGCGCGAGCCCGAATTCGCGAAACGGCTAAATCCCCTCGTCTGTCGCCCGACTAATGGGGGTAGCCCTCTCCACCGAGGAGCGGATCGCTCCCCTACGCGACGGTCCGATCACCGTCTGCACCTACTGCTCGCATTCGTCGCTCCAGATCTTCCACGGCGTCAAGCAGGAAGGGTTCGCCACTCTCGGGATCGCGCGGGGGACGCCACCGCGCTACTACGAGGCGTTCCCGCTCGCCAAGCCCGACGCCTTCCTCACCGTCCCCAAGCTGCCGGACCTCGCCGAGCGGACCGCGGAGTTGAACGAGCGGCGATGCGTGATCGTCCCGCACGGTTCGTTCGTCGAGTACTACGGCGTTGAGAAGTTCGAGAAGCTCGACGTGCCGGTCTTCGGCAACCGCGCGGTGCTGGGGTGGGAGTCCGACCGGCGCAAGGAGCGCGAGTGGCTCGATTCGGCCGGCGTCCCGATGCCGCGGCGCTACGAGCAGATCGACGAGGTCGACGGTCCGGTCATCGTGAAGTACTACGGGGCGAAGGGCGGCAAGGGCTTCGTCCTCGCCAAGAACCGTGGTGCGCTCAAGGACTTCCGGCCCACGGGTCCGTACGTCATCCAAGAGTACGTCCTCGGGACCCGTTACTACCTCCACTTCTTCTACAGCCCGCTGACCGACACGGGCTACCGCGTCGCGGGCGGTTCGCTCGAGCTGCTCGGCATGGACCGGCGGGACGAGGCGAACATCGACGAGCTCTACAAGCTCGGCGCGCAGGAGGAACTGCTGCGGGCCGGGATCCGGCCGACGTTCGTCGTCACCGGCAACGTGCCGGTGGTGTTGCGCGAGTCGCTGCTCCCGAAGGTCTTCGACATCGGGGCGCGCATCGTCGAGCGCTCGGTCGAGCTGTTCGGCGGGATGGTCGGGCCGTTCTGCGTCGAGGGGATCGTGAACGAGGAGCTCGAGTTCAAGGTCTTCGAGATCTCCACGCGGATCGTCGCCGGGACCAACCTGTTCCCCTCCGGATCGCCGTACTCGGAGCTGGTCGCGCCGGGCCTATCGACGGGCCGGCGCATCGCCCTCGAGCTCAAGCGCGCCCAGGCGGAGAACCGCCTCCGCGAGGTCCTGAGCTGATCCGCCCCGACGACTCTCCGCGCCCGCGGCGCAGCGGCGGAAGGTCGATGGGCCGGTCAGCCACCGGAGGTACCGGGGGGTTGGGCCGAGCCGGTGTTGCCCGGGGCCGAACCTCCGGATTCGGTGCCGGGATCCCACGCCTGCAGTGTCGCGCCGGCCGTCGGACCCGCGGCACTGGAGGGGGACCGCGCCTTCGGTTTGCGCCGGAACGGATGGGTCAAGAGCAGGTAGCCGGCGATCAGGGCGAGCAGGACGATGACGCCGATGAGGAGGTAGGTGAGGTCCTTGGGGAACTTCGCCGGGGCGGCGGGGGGGAGGTTCACGATCAGATGGGTCGCCGCTCTTCCCATCCCGCCGTGGGCATCGACGACCGTGACCACGACCCGGTAGGTCCCCGAACCCAGCGGCTTGCAGACGATCGACGAGCTGTTCGAGGAGGTGCATCCGCCGGGCAGCCCCGCGTAGGAGACCCGGTAGGGCGGTTCGCCGCCGGCGATGTCGACATAGAGCGTCGTGCTCGAACCGAGCGTGATGGTCGCGGGCGTGGCGTTGAAGCTGGTGACCGCGATCTCCGTGCCCACGAGGCTGACGGTCGCCTGCGCCTGTGCGCGGAGTGTACCGGAGACCGCGGAGACGTTCACCGTCACGCTCCCGGGCAGCGGCCCGGCCAGTAGCGTCACGTTCGCTCCCGACGTGGCGCTGAGCGAAGCTCCGGTTCGGGTGGCGAGCGACCAGGTGTAGGTCGCTGCCACCGGATGGCCGCCGGAGTCCACCCCTTCGGCACTCAGGCCGACCTGGTCGCCGGGGGCGATGGTGCTCGTGGCGGGCCGGATCAGGACGTGCGCAAGACTCCCTGCGGCGGGGGCGGAAACTTCGAGACCGAACGCGGGCGAGACCACCTTGGTGCCGTTGGTGTCATGGACGGTCACGGAGACCGAGAAGTTGCCGGATTCCTGGGGCGTGCAGGTCAGGGGGTTGGCGTCGGTGGAGATGCACCCGGTGGGGAAGCCGCTCCAGGCGTAGGTGTACGGCGGAACCCCCCCGGAGACCGAGACGGAGAACTGGGTCGAGGTGCCTTCCGTCGCGGGATTCGGCGAGGCGCTGGGGGTGCCCACCAGTAACGGCCGCGGAGGCGCTTTGGTGTATTGCCACCACGAGAGCTGCTCGGGCGATGGGCCAACCCGAGTTGTCCCACCGCCGAACAACAAGATCGCGCCGCGTACCGCGTCGTAGGCGCTCCCGGCCAGCTCGATCGGCCCAGGATTCGACGGTGAGCTCGCCGTCGCGTTCGTCCAGGTCCCGGCGTCGAACAGCCAGGTCTGGTTCAGGTCCCCGAAAATGCAGGAGCTGCTCCCCGAGAACGTCGTGCACGAGAGCACCCCGTAGCCCCCGTACATGACGACCGCCCCGATCGGTGGGTCATCGGCCATCGCGACCCCGGTGCGCGAGGTCGGGGGAGAGGACTTCGATAGCTCGCTCCAGGTACCCGTCGAAAGCCTCCAAGTGTCGTTGCACAGGGCTGCGCTGGTCAGCGGCGACCCGCATCCGGATCCGCCGAACAGCAAGAGGTAGGAGTCTCCCGAATCCCAGGTCAGCCCGGCACCGCCGCGGGCGGAGGGCGGAGGTCCGACGAACCCGGTGATGTTGGTCCAGTGTCCGCCGGTGAATTCCCAGGTGTCGTTGAAGGCCCGGGTCGAGTTCTCCCCTCCGAAGAGGATGATCGCCTTGAGCGCGGTGTCGTAGGACATCGACGCGTAGGCGCGGGGGGACGGCGAGGCGTTCTGGCTGGAGGTGACGTTCGTCCAGAGACCGCCCGAATAGGTCCAGGTGTCCGCGAAGAACCGGCCCCCCGCGATGAATCCGGTGGTGCCCCCGAAGAGCACCAGGTACGAATCGAGGGAGTCGTACGCGGCTCCGGCGCCGAACCGACCCGGTGGCGCGAGTCCCGGTGTGAGACGAGTCCAGGCGGTGCCGGTGAACTCCCAGGTATCGGCCTGGTTCGAGCCGCCGAACAGCACGTTGTAGCCATCGGTCGGATCGTACACGAAGCTCGGGCCGATGCGCGCCGAGGGGGAGGTAGGAGCGTTGGCGACCGACCACTTTCCGGACGCGAAGCTCCAGCCATCGTCGTCGATCAGGGCGAGACCGGGGTCCACGCCCGAGTAGAGTAACGTGACGTTGGTGGTCGCGGTGGAGATGGTGAAGAGCGCCGGGTAGAGCCGACCTGAAGGCCCGGCGCCGGCGCTCGAGCTCACATTGCTCCATCGGCCGCTCGTGTACAGCCAGGTGTCGGCACCCACCCCGCTGACCGAAGCTCCGGGGACCTCGCCGCCGAAGAGCATCACCCCGGAGTCGGAGGGGTCGTTGGCCAGCGACGCGTCGACCCGGGAGGTCGGAGGAGTTCCGGCGACCGAGGTCAGGTTGATCCATGCGCCGGCGGCGAACGTCCAGGTATCGTTCAGGAACGACCCGTAGGTCTGGGCGCCGTAGACCGCCTGACCACCGTAGAGGACCACCGCGTCCAAGGTCGAGTCCGCGCACATGGAGAACGCGGTGCGGGCCGAAGGTGCGGTGACGAGGCCGCCGGTAAGGTTCGTCCACTTCCCACCGGCGAAGCTCCACGTGTCGGTGTAGGCGCGCGCGGTGGCGCTCGACGAGGGCATCCCGGTCCCGCCGTAGAGGACGAGCTCCGAGTCGCCCGCGTCGTAGGCCATCCCCGCGCCGGCGCGGGGGGCGGGGGCAGCCCCGGCCGTCGAGGTACGGTTGGTCCAGGTCCCCCCGGCGAAGGTCCAGGTTTGGTTCGTGTACCCCGAAGCGGACGCCCCGCCGAACAGGACGACATAGCCGTCGTAGGTGTCGTAGGCCATCGACGGCTGGCTGAGCGGCGGTGGGGACGGACCGCGCGTGGGGGTCAGATTGACCCAACGCCCGCCTTGGTAGGCCCAGGTGGAGTCGCCCGATATCCCTCCGAAGACGATCCCGTACCCGTCCTTGGCGTCGTACGCCGAGCCCCCACCCGCCAGCGCGAGACCGGTCCCGACCTCCTTCCAGTTGCCGGGCACGACCGAAGGTCCGACGGAGGGGCCGAGGGGGGAGCAGGGAGCACCGCCCGGAACGAACACCTCGCGGCAACGACTACCCCACTCGGCCGGCGCCTCGGGGCGCGACCACGCCCCGACGGCGTCGGTGACGACCGGGTGGTGTCCCGCCGGTGCGGTCGGGGCCGCGATGCGTGGGATCGCCGGCTGGGGCGAACCGGCGAACCTGACCCGAAGAGATAGCGCGGGGAGCGGCGCGATAAGGATGGCCACGACGGTGACCGCGGCGATCGAGGTGGCCCACCGCACCACTCCGGGGCGAAACGGCCTTCGCTCGAACCATTCCCGTTGCATCACGGGCTCCGGGCGCGAGGCGCCGGACTACGGGATCGCTTGGACGGCTTCCCGGAGCTCCTCGAACCGTCGCTTGAGATCTTTGAGCGCGTAGCGGAACGATTCGCGGGCCGTCAGCGAGCCATCGGTCTCGAACCGAAGGAAGTGGTCGCTCTCATCGACCTTGACCTGGAGCGAGCCGTGCTCGCAGACCTTCTGGGTTCCGAGCAACAGGATCGCGTTGGACGGGTCCTCGCCGCCGGTGTAGGTGAGCTTCCCGGCGGAGTACGACAACAGACCGACCGGTGCGGAGGCCGCGACGCGCTTGAGGCACGCATCGGTGCAGCCGGGTTTCTTCTGGATGCGGACCTCGGCCTTCGGCTGGGCGCCGACGGCCTGGGCGACCTGCCACTTGGAGTGGTCGCGAGCGCTGCCGACGACCGCGGTCGCGTAGGCGAGCAGCGCCTGGCGGGCGCCGAGTCGGACGATGGGGACCTCGGGCTCAAGGATCGCCAGGGTGGTGTCGCCGAGGGGAACGACGTCGCGCGAGTAGACCGTGCACGGGCCCTTCTTGTCGATGGAGTACATCACCTGGCAGTGCGTGCATCCCTCGCCCTTGCACGTGCACTCGGCCTTGCGTCGGAACTGCCCGAGGTCGGTGGGGATCGGGAGCTGGCCCAACCGCAGCGCCACCGCCTCGTCGAACATGCTGGTCGACGAGTCGTAGTCCTTGCCGGAGGTCTCGTCGCGGATCGGACCGAGGTGGAACTCGACATCCTCGATGGCGAGCTTGGGGACGTCGGAGAGCAGCGTGCGGCGGATCGCGTTGACCTGGGCCGGGGTCGTCCCCGTCATCTCCAGCTTGAGCAGGCGGGGCTTGAGGTCGACGACGCGCATCTCCATCTCAGACCCTCCGGCCACGGCGCCCGCCCTTGGGCTTGGTCCCGTCGTGGGGGACGGGCGTGACGTCCTCGATGCGGCTGATCTTGACACCGGCGCGCGCCAGCGCCCGGATCGCCGCCTGGGCTCCGGGCCCGGGGGAACGCGCCCGATTGCCACCGGGGGCGCGGACCCGCACGTGCAGCGTGTCGTAGCCCTTCTCCTTGATCACGGCGGCGATCTGCTCGGCCGCCTTCATCGCGGCATACGGACTGGACTCGTCGCGGGCGGCCTTGACCACCATCCCTCCGGTGGCCTTGGTCAGCGTCTCGGCCCCGGTGAGGTCGGTGACGGTGATGTGGATGTTGTTGTAGCTGGCGAAGATGTGCGCGATACCGGTCTTGGCCATCTACGGTGCTCCTTCGGGCGCCGGCGGGGCCGATGGCGCGCCCGAGGCGTTGCTCTTCTCGCGTAGAGCGACCCGGATCGGGTGCTCCTCGTTGTTGAGCGGACTGCGCGGCGAGTAGCCGATCTGGGCCTCCTCGGCGGCCGGGACGAGGTAGCCGGGGCGGGTCATCTTGTGGTCTCCGATCGAGAAATGTCCGTGCACGATGAGCTGGCGGGCCCCCCACGCGGTCGGCGCGTAGCCCTTGGTGAAGGCGACCCACTCGAACCGCCGGGTCAGGATGTCGTCGACCCCCAGCGCGAGCACGTCGTCGATGGTGGGTGATCCCACCGGGAGCATGCCGAGCCGGGTGAGCCGGCCGAGCAGGCCCTCGACCTCGCGTTGAGCTTGCGGCTCGTTGGCGCGGACCCGCGCCTGGAGGTCGCGCGCTTGGCGGCGGAACCCACGGAGGACCGACTGCGCCTTCCACAGCTCCCGCTTGTTCTTCAGCCCGTACTTCTCGAGGAGCTTGCGCTCCTCGTCCATGCGGGTGGCCTCCCAAGGGTGCTTGGGCGTGTCATAGAGACGCCTCAGGAACTTCGGATCGCCCACGGTCGGAACGTCACTCCTTCTTCTTCTCCGCCTCGGCTTCCGCGGTCTTCGCCGCCGCGGCCTCCTTGGCGGCCTTCTTCAGCACGCCCGCAGCCATGCCGGTCCGGCCGTTGGAGCGCGTCCGCTGGCCGCGGACCTTCTGGCCCCGCTCGTGCCGGACGCCCTTGTAGCTGCGGACCATCCGCATCAGATTCACGTCATCCCGGCCCGAGGTTTCCAGGTCCGGGCCAATGTAGTGGTGGGCCTCGCCCGTCGCGTAGTCGACCGGGTGGTTGACCATCCAGCCGGGCAGCCGAGTGGGGAGCGAACCGAGCACCTGCTCGATGCCCTCGACCGTCGCCTCGGGGAGGTTGCCGATCATCTCGGCGGGATTGACCCCCGCCATCCGACAGGTGACCTCGGCGATCCGCGGCCCGATGCCACGCACTCCGGTGAGGGCGAGGGCCGTGGAGCGGCGCCCGTCAAGGTCGCTCCCGGCGAGACGGACGATGTAACGGAAGTTCGGGTTGTCCGGAATCGGTTTGCCGCCCTTGCGCTCAGCGCCCGGCGCGGCGGGCTTGGCGGCCTTGCCGCCCTTGCCCTCCTTCCCCTCCTTGCCCTTGCCGCCCTTGTCGGACTTCTCCTTCTTGGCGGGCTTCTCCGCGGCCGCGGGCTCCGCGGCGGCCGGGGCGGGTGCGGCCTCCTCCTTGGTCTCCTTCGGCATGTTGGACCTGACTAGATGAGCTCAATCACCGAGGACGCGATGCGACAAGTCATTGCGGGAAGGGTCGGAGGGAGGAGTTAGGGGCCACCGAGCGAGGGTGCGCCGACACGGACCGCTCGAGCCCACGGGCCCGTCGGTCTCGCGTCCGTAGCCTAGGAGTTCGCTCATCTGTACGCCCGACCGGACCCTCCCGACCGTCGAGCTTGCCCGCGAAAAATGGGGCCTTGATAAGTGCTTCGGTGCGGATTCTCGACGATGACCGTGGAGTCCCCCCGGCTCGGGAAACTCCAAGAAGGGCGCCCGGCTGGCCGGCCCCAGGGGAGCTGGCGGGTTGGACCTCACGGTCATACTTCCGACCTACAACGAGCGCGAGTCGATCGTCGCCATCCGGCCCCGGCTCGAGGCCGCGCTCCGCCCGTACAGCTGCGAGGTCATCGTCGTCGACGACGAGTCCCCCGACGGCACGGGCGAGGTGGTCCGTTCGATGCAGGGGAACGGCGGCTGGAAGCTCGTCGAGCGACGCGGGGCGCGGGGCCTGGCGAGCGCCGTCGCCGAGGGGTTCCGGCAGGCCCAGGGGGAGGTGGTCGTCGTGATGGACGCCGACGGAAGCCATCCGCCGGAGGTGATCCCCGCGCTCGTCGAGCCCATCCGTGCCCGGCGCGCCTCGTTCACGCTCGCGAGCCGATTCGTCGCGGGAGGTTCCGATACCGCGCTCGTGGGCATCCGCCGGCTCATCAGCTGGGGGGCGGCGCTCCTCGCGCGGCCGCTCACGCCGGTCCATGACCCGATGTCCGGATTCTTCGCCGTCCGCCGCGACGTCGTCGACCACGCCGCGCTCCATCCGGTCGGCTACAAGATCGCCCTCGAGGTGATGGTCCGATGCCGGCCGCGCCCGCTCCTGGAGGTGCCCTTCGCCTTCCAGGCGCGCATCGCGGGCGAGAGCAAGCTGGGGGCCAAGCAGATCGCCGGGTACGTCGGCCACCTGGGCCGGCTCTACGGATGGCGGTTCGCGAGCCTGGGCCGGGCCTCGAGCACTCGGTAGCCGCTACCGCGTGCGAGCACCTCGACCTCGGCGGCGGCCCAGTTCTCCCCGAGCCACCGCTGGTAGTACTGGATCCCCTGGCTCCCTTTTCCGACGAGCAGCAGGCGGCCTCCTTCCCGGAGGTGGGCGGGCGCCTCCGACAGCAACCGCAGGACGAGTTCGCGCCCCGCGTGGTAGGGTGGGTTCGTCACGATCAGGTCGAAGGCGTCGTCGCGCACCGGGTCGAACAGCGAGCCGGGCCGGACCTCGGCGTTCGCGATCTTGTTGCGGCGGGCATTGCCTCGGGCGAGGAGCACCGCGCGTCGGTTGACGTCGGTGAGGACGACGTGGCCCTGGGGGGCGGCCTTGGCCGCGGCGAGCCCGATCGGCCCCCAGCCGCAGCCGATGTCCAGGATCCGGTCGGTAGCGGACGGTGCCATCGCCTCGATCAGGAGCGAGGTCCCCGGGTCGAGCTGCTCGGAAGCGAACACGCCGGCGTCGGTCTCGAACACGAGGATCTCCCCCCGGTAGAGGAAGCGCAGCTCGCGACGGCGGTGCGGTGACCTCGGACGGACGGTGAAATAGTGCTCGGCCTCGGGGGGCGCGTCCTCGGGCGCGTCGGTGGGGTCCATGGCCTAGGAATTGCGACGGCCGAACAGCCCGGGGCGCCGCGGTGGGGCGCCCGGCGGCGACGGGTCGCCGAACGCCTCCCGGAGGAGCTCCTTCTGCCGGCCCGTCAGCGACTTCGGCAGTTCGACCCCCACCGTGACGAGGTGGTCGCCCCGGTCCGATCCGCGAAGTCGGGGGAACCCCTCGCCGCGCAGGCGGAACTGTGTGCCCGGCTGGGTCCCCGAGGGGATCCGCAACAGCGCCTCTCCGGTCAGCGTGGGGATGCGGGTCTCGCCACCGAGGAGCGCGGTCTGCAGCGGCACCCGGGCCTCCGAGTAGACGTCGCGTCCGTCGCGCTGGAAGCCGGCCATGGGCTCGACCAGGACCTGGACGAACAGGTCGCCCGACAGCCCTCCGTCGGAGCTGTCGGCGCCCTGATGCCCGAGACGTAGGACCGTGCCGTCCTCGATCCCCGGGGGGATCGAGACCTCCATGCGGCGGATCGACCGTTCGGCGCCGCTGCCCCCGCAGACCGGGCAGATCTCGCGGATCCGCCGGCCGGTGCCGTGGCAGCTCAAGCACTCCATGATGGAGATGAGCTGGGTGAACCCGCGGGTCTGCTGCCGGCGGATCTGGCCGCGGCCGTCGCACTCGGGGCACTTTTCGATGGCGGTCCCGTCCTTGGCACCGGTCCCACGGCAGGCCGGGCACTGGTCGGTGTGGGGGACCTCGATGACCTTGTTCGTCCCCGTGACGGCCGCGCTCATCGGGATCCGTACCGAGATCTCGACGTCGCCCCCGCGGAAGGGGATCCGGGAATCGCGTCGGGTCGCACCGCCCCCGAACGGCCCGCCCGGGACCGCACCGCCCTGGAACCACTCGCGGAAGAACGGCGACGCGCCGAGCAGGTCCTCGAGATCGCCGACGTGGGTGAAGTTCTGCCAGGTGAATCCGCCGGGCCCGAAATCGCTCTCGACCCCGGCGTGGCCCATCGCGTCGTACTTCCGGCGCTTGGCGTCGTCGGCCAGCACCTCGTAGGCCTCGGAGATCTCCTTGAACCGTTCCTCGGCGGCTTTGGGGTTGTCTTTGTTGACGTCCGGGTGGTACTTCCGGGCGAGCTGCCGGTAGGCCCGGCGGATATCCTCCTCGCTCGCCCCGCGGGCGAGCCCGAGGACCTGGTAGTAGTCCTTCTTGGGCATACGGTGGTGAGGGACGAGCGGGGTACGCTCTCGGGGTGTATCTGTACGCCCGGGCTCTTTACGCTGACCCGGTGCGGGCGGCGGCCTCGGACGACCACCGGAGCTCGAGCCGCTCGCCGACGGCCGCCCCGATGCGGTCGGCGGCGGAGCCCTCGCGCTGGGCGACCTCGACCAGCCCGAAGCTGGACCCGAGCACGCCGAGCTCCTCGAAGGGAAGCTCCGAGTAGGTCCGCACCAGCGGCAGCGTTCGGGGTGCCCGGCGCGAGAGGGTGAGCTGCGCGGTGCGGGTCCGCGGGGGGATCCACGCGGTCGGGACGTTCGAGATCAGGTTGCCGAACCGGTCGATGTGGACGAGCTCCCCGACCGCCCGGTTCCCTCTCCGTCGGGCCGACGGGAGCCTCAACTCGAGTGGTCGGATCTTCGGGCCCAAGGCCTCGAGGGGGGAGCCGGTGGCCAGCAGGGCGGCGGCCGGGGCGAACAGGTCACGTCCCTCGAACGTGGCGCTCGGCGAACGGCCTCCGACCACGCGCTTCGGTTCGAGGCGGACGGCGCGCTGGAGCCCCAGTTCACGGGCGAGCGGCATCAGTACGCCGTTGTCCGGGCCGACCAGGAAGGAGCCGTCGCGGCATTGGATCGCGAGGGGCGCCCGGCTCCCGCCGACCCCGGGGTCGACGATCGCGAGGTGCACGCTTCCCGGGGGATACCCATTAGCCATGTGCCGGACGAGGAAGGCCGCCTCCCGGACGGCGTGGGGGCGGATCTCGTGGGTGAGGTCGACGACACTGCCGGCCGGGAGCCGGGCATAGAGGACCGCCTTGACCTGCGCGGCGTACTCCCAGCCGATATCCGTCGAGAGCGTGACCAACGGCGCCGCGGGCGGTCTCTCGACGGGCGGGGACCGCCTCATCGGTCGCTCGGGGCCAACGACGGTCCGTTCAGGACTTCATGATCGCCACGAGGAAGATGGCGACCGCAACGAGGGCCCCGATGGCCGCGGCGATGAGCACGAGGAACGTGCCCCAGACCAGGCTGCCGAGGGCGCCGTGGTACATCGAGTGGTACCAGAACCCGCCCAGGATCCCGACGAGCAGGCCCACGACGAGCAAGACGACGCCGATGGTCCGGCTCTTCCCGCTGCCGAAGTAGGCGGTGAACGCCCCGGCGAGGATCATGAACAGGCCGAAGATCAACAGGAGGATCGTGAGAAAACCGAAGACCCCGACGCTCACCGTGCTATCCGCAGAAGCCCAGAAACCCAACATCTCGACCTACTCCGCTCCTTCAGAATTTAATGCCCGTCAGGGTCTTGGTGTCGATCACGCCGGCGACGGCGCGGATCTTGTCCACGACCAGCTGGCCCAGCGCGTTGAAATCCTCCGCCTCGACCTTGGCGATCAGGTCGTACTCCCCGAAGAGCGGGTGCAGCTCCACGATCCCCTTGACGCGGAGGAGCTCGGAATAGACCTCGTGCTCCTTGGCCGGGGCCGTGCTGATGAGTACGAATCCAATCGCCAATGTAGTGCCCTTGGACGAGCGGCCACAACTGCCTCCACTTATAAGGGTTTTTTTTCCGCCGGCCCTCGTTCGACGGCGTGGGGGTCCGACGAGGACGGTTCGTGTGCAACGTCGTCCCCTTAAGCTCGGGTCCCCCCGGTCCGGTTCACGCGCGCGCTCCACCTTTCACCGCGGCTGAGCACGTGGCCCCGGCGCATCCTCGCCCGACCCTGGCTGCTGGCCTTCGTCCCGGTCAACGCGGCCACCTCGGGGTTCGGGGTGCTGCTGCCCCTGCTCATCCTGCTGCGGCTCCACGGCTCGCTGCTCGACGTCGCGCTGGCCGCGGTATTGTACAACTCCTCGGTCATCCTCGCCTCCATCGTCTGGGGACACCTCTCGGACCGCTCACCGAACCGGCGGTTGTTCCTCGCGGTCAACTTCACCGGTTTCGCCGTCCTCTATGCGGTGCTCGGCGCGGTCCCGTCCCTGCCGCTGCTGTTCGTTCTGTACACGGTGATCGGGTGCCTCGCTCCGGCCGGAACGAGCGCCTCGAACCTCCTCATCCTCGAGCAATTCCCGGAGGTGGAGCGCTCCTCGGCCTTCGCCTCCTTCCAGGAGATGAGCATCCTGGGGGCCATCGGCGGGCTCTTCATCGGCTACTTCTGGCTCCTCGCCGGCGGTGCCCTGGCCCCGCTGCTCTACGCCTTCGGAGCCCTCGCTGCCGTCTCGGTCGCGGCCGTGGTCTGGGGGATCGAACCCTCACCGGTGGCCCTGACGACCGGGCACGTCGCCCACCACTCGGCGTCGCTGGTCTCGCGGCTGAGGCACTTCGATGCGTTCCGGAGCTTCGTCCCGTTCTTCCCGCTCCGACCGAGCATCGCCCGGTCCGGGCTCCGCCGATTCCGCGCTTGGGTCGTCGTGGAGCTCCACCATGAGCTCCCGCTGATCATCGCGGCCGGCTTCCTGTTCAACTTCGCGGCGAACCTGTTCAACACCTCCTACACTCCCTACCTCGAGTCGGTCGGCGTGGCAAGCGCCGGCATCTTCCTGATCAACTCCAGCAACAATCTGGCCCAGGGCGCCCTCTTCCCGGTCTCCGGAGCGCTCGCCAATCGCGAGGGCAGCGACCGGCTCGTCCGGCAGGCGACCTACGTCCGGAGCCTCGGCTATCTGGCGGTGGCCGGTTTCACGTTCGTTCCGATGTTCGCGGCCGGGGCATTCGGCGCGAACGCGATCACCTTCGGGATCCTGGGCGGGGCCATCGCCCTCTACTCGACGGCCTCGTCGCTGATCCTGTTCCGAGGGCTGCGCGGGCGCGACGCCGGGACGATCCTCGGGGTCAACAGCGCGTTCGGCGGGGTCGCGGCCGTGGTCGGTGCCCTGCTCTCGGGCGTCCTGTCGTTCTACGGTAGCTACCGCCTGACCTTCCTCGTCGCCGCCGGTGCCTTGCTCGTCTCGCTCCCGCTGTGGAGCGCGGCGCAGGTCGCCTACGCGAACCGCCGGCGCCAGGCCGATACCCTGCAGGCCCCCGCGCCGGCTCCGGGCCCGTCGGAACTGCCGGGCCCTCCCCGCCCCCGGCCCGCCGCATCGACGCTGGCGGCGTCGGGACTCGAGCCCGCCCGGCCGCCCGAGGAACCTATACCCACCCCCGGGTAGCTCGGGCGTCCGGGTCGGCCGAGGGCCCGGTGCCGGAGTGGTCCCATGGTGGAGGAAGCCGTCCAACGCGGCCTCGAGGACGTCATCGCGCTCGAATCGAAGATCTGCTTCATCGACGGTCGCGAAGGGCGACTGATCTACGACGGCTACGACATCCGCGAGCTCGCCGAGCAGTCGAACTTCGAGGAGGTGGCCTACCTCCTGTGGTACGGCCGCCTGCCGACGACCGCCCAGCTCGAGGACCTTCGCGGGCGGCTCCGAGACCTTCGAACCCTGCCGGCCGGGCTCAGCCAGCTCATGGCCTGCCTACCGGCCGGGACCACTCCGATGGACGCGTTGCGGACCGGCGTCTCCGCGCTCGCCTCGTTCGAGCCGGGCGAGACCAAGCCCGGCACCGCCTCGATCGGCGGGGCGCTGCGGTTGACCGCGGCCCTCCCGACGCTGATCTCCGAGTTCGACCGGCGCCGCCGCGGGCTCGGACCGCTCCCACCCAAGCCCGAGCTCTCCCACGCGGCCAACGTGCTCTACCTGCTCACCGGGCGGGAAGGGAGCGCGCTCGACGTACGGGCGATGGACGTCGCGCTGATCCTCCACGCCGACCACGAACTCAACGCCTCGACCTTCGCGGCCCGGGTCACCGCCTCGACCCTGAGCGACCTCTACTCGGCGATCACGAGCGCGGTCGGCGCGCTCAAGGGTCCGCTGCACGGAGGAGCGAACGAGCGGGTGATGGACCTGCTCCGCGAGATCAAGAGCGTCGACCGCGCCGAGGCGGTCGTGACCGAGAAGCTGGCCCGTCACGAAAGGATCATGGGCTTCGGCCACCGGGTGTACAAGGTCGAGGACCCGCGCGCCACCATCCTGCGCAACTGGTCCAAGCGGATCGGGGAGGAGCGGGGCAACCTGCTCTGGTACGAACTGCTCGGTCGCGTGGAGGAGGTCGTCCACCGTGAGAAGGGGCTCTACCCCAACGTCGACCTGTATTCCGGATCGGTCTACACGCTCCTCGGGATCCCCGACGACCTGTTCACGCCGCTCTTCGCCATCAGTCGGGTGAGCGGTTGGACCGCCCACGTCCTGGAGGAGTACTCGGACCTCCGGCTCATCCGGCCGAAGGCGCAGTACGTCGGCGCGACCGACCTGAAGTACGTGCCGATCGGCGAGCGCGCCGGGTAGGCAGGGTACCCGCGCGCGGGGCCCCGATGCGGGTCACCCGCATCAGCGGGTAGCGCAGTTCCGGAACGTAATCGACGCGCGCCGAGATCTCCAGCTCGCCGTCGCGCAGGTGGACCGTGGCGCGGAGCATCTCGGCCGAAAGGTACCGGTAGCCGTAGCGCCCGCCGCCGGTCGGACCTCCGGCGGCCGGACGGATCCGGACCTCCGCATCCACGACGTAGGGCTGGAGACGCACCGCGTCCGCGATCGCCCGGGCGAGGCCCGCCGCGGACTTCGGGGCCACCGGGACCCCGATGTACTGGTGGAAGACGCCGCCCAGCTTGATCCCGGCCTCGAACAGGAGCCGCTCGCGCGGGGTGAGCCGGGGACCGGCGCCCTCCTCAGGCATGCGGGGTACCCTCCGCGACCTTCCGTTCGTCGAGCCGTGCGCTCCAGGGTCCGAGGATGTAGTAGACCGCGACGCCGAACGTCGCCGCCCACGTCGCCGCCTCGCTGACGAGGAAGATTGCCGAACCCCGGGCCGGGACGAACTGGGCCGGCACCAGCGCCAACGCGAGCGCCACGCTCGTAGCGGTCATCAGCCACCGGAGCGAGGCGCCGCGACGTATCTTGGGGAAGGGGATGGGCGCGACCATCAGCGGGGCGAGGAGCGCGGCGACGCCGAGCAGCAAGATCGGCTCGGACCCGAGGAATCCGGGCTGGTCGAACAGGAGCACCAGCGCGACCAGGGCGAGCGTGGTCTGGGGCGTCGACGCCCCCAGGAAGTAGGGGCGCGCGTAGCTGCGGAGGGTGAAGTAGACCAGACGGACGAGCGCGAGCACGGCCACCTCGATCCCCACGAGCAGCGCCACGGTGGCGTACGGACCGAAACTCTGCGCGGCGTAGGTGTGCACCGCGAGCAGGAATCCGGGGGCGATCCCGAACGAGATCGCGTCCGCGCTCGAATCCAAGATGCGGCCGGTGAGCGTCGGGGGGCCTCCCCCCCGGCGGTGGAGGAGGCCGTCGAGGCCGTCGAAGCCGATGGCCCCGACCACGAGCAACAGCGCGAACAGCTTGTTGCCGGCGAGGGTGTAGCCGATCGCCCCGACCCCGAGCACCGCATTGGCGAGCGTCGCCGCGTTCGCCCCGGCCTGGTAGCCCCGGGCGCGATTCATGACCGGATCCGGGCGATCGGCGTGCTCCCGGCGCGAACGCGCTCCCCGACGCGCACGACCGGCTCGGCGCGATCGGCCGGAAGATACAGCTCCACGCGCGACCCCATCACGATCATCCCGAGCCGTTCGCCCTTGCGCCGCTCGTCCTCGGGGCGGACGAACGAGACGAGCCGACGGGCCAGGATGCCCGTGATCTGCACCAGCAGCACCTCACCGATCGCCGTCTGTAGGCGATACTCGCGGCGCACATTGTGCGAGGCCTCCGGTCGATACGCCGGGCGGAAACCCTCGCCCCCTTGGGAGACGGCGAGCACGTGGGCGTCCAGCGGGAATCGGTTGACGTGTACGTCGGTGACGTTCATGAACACGGCGATGCGCAGACGGCCGCCCTCCTCGTCGACGTGCGCGATCTTGCCGTCGGCCGGCGAGACGATCCCCTCCCCGACGGACCGCTCCGGGTCGCGGTAGAACCACGCGGTGAACACCCAGATGCCGGCACCGACGATCAACAGCCCGAAGACGACGGGGCTCAGCGCGTCCCCGAAGGCGACGCCCAACAGGGCGACGCCGAGCAGGACGGCCCCGAGGACGACGATGCGTCCGCCCTCGCCGGGCGCGAACACGGCGGTCCTAGCTCTTCAGGACGATCTCGATGTTGACGCCGTCCGGGACCTGGATGCGCATCACCTGGCGCAGCGCACGCTCGTCGGCGTCGAGGTCGATGAGCCGCTTGTGGATACGCATCTCCCAATGGTCGATGGTGCTCGTGCCCCCGCCATCGGGTCCCTTGCGGACCGGCACCTTCAGCCGCTTGGTCGGCAGCGGGATCGGGCCGGCCATGCCGACGCCGGTCTTGGAGGAGATCTCCCGGATCTGGCGGCAGACCGAGTCGACCTTCTTGGCGTCGGTCCCGCTCAGAGCGATGCGGGCTTTCTGCGGCATGTGGTCCCGAGCCCCCCGCGTCGCGCCAACGGCGCTACTCGCGCTTCTTGACGTCGACGACGACGCCGGCGGCGACGGTCTGGCCCATGTCGCGGACCGCGAAGCGGCCCAGCTGGGGGAACTCCTTGTACTTCTCGATCACGAGCGGCCGCTTGGGCGTGATCCGGACCACGGCGGCGTCACCGGTCTTGAGCGTCTGGGGGTTCTCCTCGGCGGTCTGGCCGGTCTTGGGGTCGAGCCGCTTGAGGAGCTCGGTGAACTCGCAGGCCACCTGGGCGGTGTGGCAGTGGAAGACGGGCGTGTAGCCGGCCGTCAGCACCGACGGGTGGTTGAGCACCTGGATGTTGGCGGTGAAGCTCTCGACGACGGTGGGCGGGTTGGAGACCGGCCCGACGACGTCGCCGCGGCGGATGTCGTTCTTGTCGATGCCGCGGACGTTGAACCCGACGTTGTCACCGGGGATCGCCTCGGTGACGTTCTCGTGGTGCATCTCGATGGACTTGACCTCCCCCTGCTTTCCGCTGGGGAGGAAGATGACCTTGTCACCGACCTTGAGCTTGCCGGTCTCGACGCGCCCGACCGGGACCGTCCCGATGCCCGTGATGGTGTAGACGTCCTGGACCGGCAGCCGCAGCGCCTTGTCGGTGGGCTTGTCCGGGACCTTGAGGTTGTCGAGCGCCTGCAGGAGCGTGGGCCCCTTGAACCAGGCCATGTTCGGCGAGGCCTTGTTGATGTTGTCGTCCTTGAAGGCCGAGATCGGGACGAAGACGACCTGCTGGTCGACCTTGAACCCGACGTTCTTGAGGAGCTTGGTCAGCTCCTCCTTGATCTCGTTGTACTTGGCCTCGGAGTAGTTGACCTCCTGCCGGTCCATCTTGTTGACCGCGCAGATCAGCTGGCTGACCCCCAGCGTCCTCGACAGGAAGATGTGCTCGCGGGTCTGCTCCTGGATCCCCTCGGCGGCCGAGCAGACGAGCACGGCGGCATCGGCCTGGCTCGTCCCCGTGATCATGTTCTTGACGAAGTCACGGTGGCCGGGCGCGTCGATGATGGTGAAGTAGTACTTCTGGGTGTCAAAGCGGCGGTGCGCGATGTCGATCGTGACACCGCGCTCGCGTTCCTCCTTGAGGTCGTCCATGACCCAGGCGAACTCGAACGTCGCCTTGCCCTTGGATTCGGCCTCCGCGCGGAACTTGTCGATCTCCTCCTGCCGGATGTACCCCGTGTCCAGGAGCAACCGGCCGACCGTGGTGGACTTACCGTGGTCGACGTGGCCGATGAACACGATGTTGAGGTGGGGCTTCTGCGCCATGGAGGGGGCTCCGGGCGCGCCCACAAGGTCCCCCTATTTGACTGTTTATGCGAGCGCGTCGACGAGGCGCACGCCGTCGGCAACAGATTTACCCGCCGGGGGCTTCGGAGCTCCCGGAACCCCGGTATCGGGGCCGGTCGAAGGTCGCCACGTGGCCGATCAGAACCCCCGGAGTATCGCCGAGAGCCGTTCCTCCGTCGTCCGTCTGATGGTGCCCACCGACGCGAACTTCGCGGGGAACGTCTTCGGGGGCGCGATCCTTGCCGACATCGACCGTGTCGCGTACGTGACCGCGACGCGCCATGCGCGGGCGAACTGCGTGACCGCCTCGTTCGACCGCGTCGATTTCCTGCGCCCAGTGCACGTCGGGCAGGTCGTGGAGTACGACGCCCGGCTCACCTTCGTCGGCCACAGCTCGATGGAGGTCGCCATCGAGGCCCGGGCCGAGTCGCTCACCGGCGAGCGGCCCTATCCGGTCGTCCACGCGTGGGTGACGATGGTCGCGGTCGACCGCGACGGACGGCCCACGGCGGTGCCCCCGCTCGAGGTCACCACCGAGGACGACCGCGCCGAGTTCGAGCGCGGTCGAGCCCGGATGGCCGCACGGCGGACGGCCCGATCGGCCCTCTCGGCGCCGTCCTCGGTACCCGTCGCCGCTCCCGCATCCCGCTCCGCCCCCCCACCACGGAGGTCCAAGCATGCTGTGTGAAATGTGCGGCAAGGAGGTCGACACGCTGAACATGGTCCAGGTCGAGGGGACCGTACTGAGGCTCTGCTCCGACTGCAGTCGGTTCGGGGTCACCGTCGGGGAACCGAAGGCCGAGCCCGACGGCCGACCCGGCTCGCCCGCCCCGCTCGTCAGCCCCAACGACCGGATCCGGTTCCGTGCCCGGCGTGGCGAGGAGCGCGACCTGTTCCAGGACCTGCCCGAGCTCGAGCTCCTGCCGGATTGGCCCAAGCGGATCCGCACGGCGCGCGAGAAGCTCGGCTGGTCGCCCGAGGACCTTGGCAAGAAGCTCAACGAGAAGAAATCCCTCGTGCTCAAGCTCGAGAGCGGCAACTTCCATCCGCCCGATGCGACGGTGCGCAAGGTCGAGCACCTGCTCAAGGTCCGGCTCCGTGCCAACCCCGGCGAGCTCGGCTGAGCTCGCCGTATCGCGCGCGGCCGCGGCCGAGCCGGAGCTCAGCGCACCGGCACCAGCAACTCGAGGATCGCCTTCTGGGCGTGGAGACGGTTCTCGGCCTGGTCGAAGATGACCGCCCGAGGTCCGTCCATGACCTCGTCGGTGATCTCGAGCCCGCGGTGGGCGGGGAGGTCGTGCATCACGCGGGCATCGGGCTTGGCGCGGGCCAGCAGCGCGGCATCGATCGTGTAGCCGGCGAAGGCGCGCGTGCGCTCGGCTTCCTGGGCCTCGTCCCCCATCGAGACCCACACATCGGTGTACAGCAGGTCGGCGCCCTGAGCCGCCTCGGCGGGGGATTCGACGAATTCGAGCCGGCTGCCCGACCGACGGGCGAACTCCTCGCCTCTGGAGAGGATCGCGACCGGCGGACGGTAGGCCTTCGGGACGGCGCCGACGAAGTCGAGCCCCATCCGCGCGCAGCCGAGCACGAGCGAATTGCAGACGTTGTTGCCGTCGCCGATGTAGACGAACCGTCGTCCGGAGAATTCCCCGCCCCACAGCTCGTACATCGTGAGCAGGTCGGCGACGATCTGGCAGGGATGCTCCAGATCGTCCAGGGCGTTGACCACGGGGACCGTCGCCCATCGCGCGAGCTCGCCCATGTCGGTGTGGCGGAAGGCGCGGTACACGATCGCGTCGACGTAGCGCGAGAGGACCCGGGCCGTGTCCGCGATCGTCTCGCCGCGACCGAGCTGGAGGTCCTTGTTGCTCAGGTAGAGGGCGTGGCCCCCGAGATCGCTGACGCCGACCTCGAAGGAGACCCGCGTCCGCGTCGACGGCTTCTCGAAGATCATCGCGACTTTCGTCCCCGGCCGGACGGGGGAGAGGTCGCCGCGGCGGCGCGCGGTCTTCATCGCGTGCGCACGGGCGAGCAGAGCCGGCAAATCCGCGTCGAGGTCGGCGATGGAGAGCAGGTCGCGCTTGGGAGAGGGGGCCATTGCACAAGCGACCCGTTGCGCCGTTTTGTCCGCTTGGACTCGCGCGCGTCACCCCGTCGGAGCCGCGTCGCCCGGGGGCCATCGAGCATTCGCAGTGGTTTTAGGCGGGCGTTTCTCGGCCCCCCGAGGTTTCTGTGGCGAGCGAGAAGCGGTCCAAGGGCGCGGCGGCCCCCAAGAGTTCCGGGTCATCGTCGGAGGGGCGCGCACCCCATTCGGCCCGCCGCGTCTACATGGTCACCGGCGGCGTGACGAAATTCGCCAAGGGCCATCCCGAGATGGATTTCCGGCTGATGGTCAAACGCGCCTACGACCAGGCCGCCGCCGAGGTCCCGAACCTGACCAAGGAGATGATCGACGGGACCCGCGTCTCCTACTTCTCCGACCATTTCACGCGCCAGCTCAAGGCCGCGAGCATGGTGCAGGACTACCTCGGGATGAACCCCAAGGGCTCGGTCCGCATCGAGTGGGGCGGCGCGACGGGCGGGGAGTGTTTCCAGGCCGCCTACGAGGCGGTCGCCAGCGGTCGGATGGACGTCTGCCTGGCCGCCGGGTTCGAGACGATGAGCCGGGTGGCCACCTGGAAGGGCAACGAGTTCATCGCGCTCGCTTCCGACACGAACTACGATTTCCCGCTCGGCGGCTTCTATACCGGCTACTACGCACTGATGGTCGTCCGCCACATCTACGAGTACCTGCGGATGGGCAAGTACGCCAACGTCAAGGACGAGCGCGAAGCGCAGAAGCTCGCCATCGCCGAGGGCAGCCGGATCATGAGTTGGGTGGCGGTCAAGAACCACCTCAACGCGATGCACAATCCCTACGCCCAGTACCCGAAGAAGCTCAGCGTCGACGACGTGCTGAACTCTGAGATGATCAGCTACCCGCTGACGCGCGAGCAGATCTGCACCATGAGCGACGGCGGCGCCGTCGTGGTACTGTGCAACGAGTCCCGAGCCCAGGAGTTGACGGACAAGCCGATCCTGGTCAAGGGCGTGGGCTGCGGCACCGACACCATGCGGCTCGCCGACCGGCCCTTCGAGTCGGTCCCCCTCATGCCGCACGAGAAAGCCGCCGATTATGCGGACCTGAAGTACCCCGGCGTCCACTCCTTCCGCGCCGGCCGCGCCGCGGGTCTGGAGGCCTATCGCCATGCCGGGATCGAGAACCCGAACAAGGAGCTCGACTTCATCGAGCTCCACGACGCCTACGCCTCGAGCGAGATCCAGACCTACGAGGACCTCGGTCTGTGCCGCTACGGCGAGGGCTACGACTTCGTCCTGCAGGGCGACCCGTTCCTCAAGCAGATCAAGTATCCGTTCCCCGTGCCCCGGGCCGGCGCGATCCCGGTCAATCCCTCGGGTGGACTCATCGCCTGCGGCCACCCCGTGGGGGCCACCGGACTGATGCAGGGCGTCTTCGCATTCTGGCAGCTGCAAGGGACCATCGGCAAGCACTTCGGCGACCCGATGCTCCAGCTCAAGGACGCCAAGCGCGGAGCCGTTCACAGCCACGCCGGGACCGGATCGGCGGTGACCGTCTCGATCCTGGAGCGGGGGTTCTGATGCCGGCGCAACCCAAGAAGTTCGACAACTTCCGCGAGGTGCAGGCCGAGATCGACCGCACCGGCTCGGCGATCTTCCGCGACAAGACCGGCTTCGAAGCGCTGGTGATCAAGTATCCCTACACGGTCAACTACATCCACAGCTACGCCCAGGACACCCCGTTCTTCCTCGGCCTGGCCGCCGGCAAGCTCCTCGGCTCGAAGTGCACCGGCTGCGGGTTCGTCTACGCCACCCCCCGGGGCCACTGCATGATCTGCGGCAAGCCGACCGAGTGGCTGGAGCTGCCTAAGAAGGGACGCGTGCACTCCTGGACGACGTGCCGGTTCGGGAGCGAGGCGTTCCTGAAGGAGACGCCGTACAACCTCTGCTTGGTCGAGTTCGACGGGGCGGGGAGCCTGCTCCTGGCGCGCCTGAAGGACATCACCGAGCCCGAGATCTTCGTCGGCATGCCGGTCGAGGCCAAGTTCGACCCCAACCCGAAGTACTCCATCACCGACATCTGGTTCGTACCCAAGCGCTGAGGCGAGCCGGAGCGCGCCCCCAACGGGCGTGCGACCCGCGCGTCGTTCGCCGGAGGAGGCATGGCGCAGGTCGCCGAGTCGCCACCGACCCGGCGGCGGGGAGTCGGGTCATCCACTCCCGGGGCGACGCACCGCGGACGGGTCTCCCCGAGGACCCGCGCTCGAGGCCTCGCGGGGACCGCCGCTCCGTTCCACCCGAGCGCACTCGCCCGGTCCGGCGAACGTCGATACCGGCGTCCGGGAGGCTAACCGACGACGCCGGTCTGGTTCACTTTCACGACCGCCACGTGGCCGTTCACGTTCTCGTGCACCGCCAGGAGGTCTTCGTCGCGCATCCACCATCGGCGGATGTTGGTCACCGGCGCTTCGAGGAATGCGAGTCCCTTGGGCAGTTTGACGTAGGTCTCCGTCGGGACACCGGTGACGGGATTCTTGTGCGGCTCGGAGCGCACCTCCCCCACCCCATCGACGGTGAACCAGCTGCTGGCCCCGTCGTAGTGGAAGTCGATCTTCTTCACCGCCAGCGGGTAGGTCCGGTCGAACGTCTTGGGGAAGATCTCGAAAATGCCTCCCCCATGTCCGCCCCCCGTGATCTCCCCGACCGCCGCCCGTTGTTCGGAAGAGGCGGAGGGGTCGACGTAGACGCGTCCGACGCCGTGGCCCTCGTGGATCGCCTTCGGCCACCACAGCGCCCAGGCGAAGGTGGTCCCATCGAGCGAGGTCTTGCCGAATTTTCCCTGGCGGATCCGGTAGGCGACCAGCGCCTCGCAGTTACCCGTCGTCGGATACCCATTGAAGTTGCACGGGCAACCGTAGTCGCAATTGCAGCTCTGGATGTATTCGGCCTCGATGTTCCACTTCTCGGCCATCGCCGGGGGTATCGCCCGAGGGGGTAAATGTGACGGCCGGCCGTTCCCGCCCCCCGGCCGAGCCCGAGGGGGGACCAGATAACCCGGGGTAGCTGGCCATGCCGTGGCCCTCCCCGGGGTCTCCAAGGAGTTCGGCCGGCACCTGCCGAGCGCGGCGGTCCTCGCCCTGTTCACGCTCGTCGTCGGGGCACTGTGGGTGCTCACGGTCGCCACGTCCACGGATCTCGGCTCGGTCCTGATGGTCCAACTGGGCGGGATCGACCCGGTGTCACGGCTGTCCTTCCTCGCGCTGGTGGGGGTGATGATGGGGGCGATGATGCTCCCGGCCGCCCTGCCAATGCTCGACTCGTATCGGGGGCTCGCGAGCCTCGACTCGAATCCGCGGGAAGGGAGTGTTCGGGCCGGATTGTTCGCGGGGAGCTACCTGCTCCTTTGGCTTGCGTTCACGGCGTTGGCCCTGATCGTACTGCTCGCGCTGGGATTGATGGGCACGATCGGCGGTTGGGGCCTGTATGTCCCGGGCGGGCTCTTGGTCGTCGCCGGGGTCTACCAGTTCTCTTCGTGGAAGCGGTACTGTCTATCGAACTGCCGCACTCCCACCGGCTTCATCATGGAACACTGGCGGGGGGGCCGGTCCGGGGCCGTCCGGATGGGGTTGTCGCACGGGCTGTTCTGCCTGGGTTGCTGCTGGGTGTTGATGCTGGTGGTGTTCGTCACGGGCGCGATGAGCCTGCTCTGGATGGCCGGGTTCTCCGCTCTCGTGCTGATCGAGAAGGTCTGGAGCCGCGGCGAGGGGTTTGCCAAGCTCCTCGGCGCCGCCGCCGCGGTCGGAGGGATCGGCGCGCTCGTCGTCGTCGGGCTCTCCGTTGGGGTTCCCTAGGAGGAGATCGCCCCGGCGGAACCTGGGGGGCGCTCGCTGGTACGGAACTTGCCGACGCGCGGTCGGGACGGGATCGCCGAAGAGTCCGCCCATCGCGCGAGGAGTCCCTCCTCGGATCCGGTGGATCCCTCGGGGGGCCGGCGACCCGATTCAAGTCACCGCGCACCGCTCCACCCGGTCCCCAAGGCGCCGGAGGTCCCGAGCTCTCGGGCTCGAACTACGGGGACCGGGGATTCCCCCCCAACACTATGGGCCCTGCCGCCGTAGGCCCGCCGGACGCCATGGCGGATACACCGCACGAGATGGCGGTGGCTCTCGCCGTTGCCGTGCGCGAGATTTGCCCTGAACTGCGCCCGGTTGCCGTGCCTCGCCCGGGCCTGTTCTCGGCCGCGATCGAGTCACCCGACCTGTATCCCGACGACCGGTCCGTCCACGGATACTACGTTCCGGTTCCGCCCCCTCCACCGTTCAAGATTGCCCGAGGGGACAGTCCGATCTTGGTCGGCGAGCACGGCGGTCGACAGTGGACGGTCCAGGCTATGGTCACAGGGCGGCCGGGCACGCGCTACAGCGTCGAGCTCTCCGCTCGAACGTACTGCCGGTTCACACGCTCGGAGGAACTCCCGTTCGGGGAGCTCCCCTGGGTGGTCGCCGCCTTCCCGAGGTCGTCGGACCAACGTCCGGGCACCCGGGGGCGAACTCCGTTCAGTCCCTACCAATTCAATCTCGCCGGTGTGATCGGGCAAAGGGCGATCCGGACGGCCGGGATCCTACTGGGGAGGACGCCGATCGCCGCACCGCACTCCCCGGTCGCCGGGTCGTTCATCCTCGAGTCCTGGGATCCCGGGGTCCGCGAGGGTGTCGGCACGGATCCGTTCGTCGGGATCTTCGCCAAGTGGGAGCGGCGCAGCCTCCGGGGAGATTCGGGCTGGAGCGGGGCGCAACCCGTGGTTCACCTGCTCGCCGATCGGTTGAGTTTGGACACCGGCCTAGAACCCCGGGTCCCCGTCCGGGAGCACGCCCGTACGGTCCGGGAGTTCCTCGAATTCGTACCGGCGTTGGAACTCGCCACGACCGGAAGGGATCCGGTAGCGGATCCGATTCCCCATGTCGATCTCATGGGCCCCGACGGTTCCGTACCCGACCGTCGGCCGGCTTACCGATGTCCCGGATGTGGCCAACTCGAGATTCTCAAGACGCAAGCCGACCGCGTGTCGGGACTCGTCCGTCGTCGGACCCTCCGCTGCTCGGTGGACATCTTTCCACCGCAACCCCTTCGTCCGACGGGCACCAGCGACCTAGGGGGGCCAGGCACGGCCGTCGACTAGCCGTTCGGTCGCGAACCTGCGAGCGGAGCGTGAGCCTCGCCCGGTACCAACGCGGCGCGAACGGTGCGCGACGGGCGTCAACGCCGCCGATGCCCTGCCCGCCGGCGAGTGTTCGGGGGTCGAGAGCCGCGGGCCGGGCCCGCCCATCTATTCAGGTCCGGACCCTGAGTTCGGTCGAAGAGGGAGACGTGCAGACCGGCGCCTACGAACCTTGGCGGTGTCACCTCGAGGGCGCGCGCCGGTCCGGCCCGATGGCGCGGCCCGGAGTGCTCGCCGAGGGTACGGACAGTTCGGCTCCAGCGGGCACCGCGAGCATGACGGATCGGTGCGCCGACAGATGGTCCGTCCCAACGCACCCAGCCGGCGGGAGGCCTCGAGAACATACTCCGGGGTCCCCGCGAGATCGCCCAGGTCTGCGGTGACCGACCGGTGGCTCTTCCGATAGTCCGAGCCGGGAGTCCCGAATCCGAGCCGAAGCAGTACCCGGAGAGCGTTCGAATCCATCGGGAGGGTCCGAATTCGACCGGCCCCGGCCAGGATCCGATCCGCCAGCGGCATTCCAACCCCGGGAAATCGGAGCAGGATACCTCGGAACTCGGGGGTGGATAAGTGGTCGAATCCGGTTGCGCCGTCGCCGACCGATCCCAGCATGATATCGGCGCACTGCCGGAGCTTCTTCGCTGAGACTTCGGGTAGTATCCCGTAACGGCCCACCTCCAGGAGTTCGGAATCGGATGCGCCCCGGATCGCCTGCGGAGCCAAGCCTACCGTCTCCTTCAGGACGGCGAACGCCGCCGCGCGACGTTCCTCCGTCGCGAGATACGAACAGTTCTCCCACAGTACAAGGCCCCAGGCATCGTCCGGTGATCGAACTCGGCTGTCGATCCCCGCTCTTCGTAACCGTCCGACGACCTCGCCGATCGTCCAGCGGGCCGGTACGGGGTCCGCCTCGCGCGAGGCATCGGCCGTCACGCGGCGGCGATCGATGCCCCCACCTTCAGGTTGACCGGACGAAGGGAGGCTCGGGGTGGAACGGGGCCGACTCGATTCAGCCCCTTCCGAAGGGTCAGAGTGCCGCGGGCCGGGCCGGTCGCTTGGTTCAACCCCGGGGTCGGCAAAGCCGCTCGTTAAGGGCTAGACGCCGGGGATGGAATCTTCTCACTGTGGGACGGGCCCAAGGGCGACCTGTCGGCCTCCGTCGGTCCTGGACCTCGACTCCTGGATGCGAGGCTGAATCTCCCGTGGGCCCGGATCCATCGGTGGCGGGTACCCACCTCCACCACCGGTGTCCGGCCATCCTTGCACCGGACCGGGTCTCCGTTCGACTTCGCGTGATTGCATTTCCCGGGTGAGTTGACCGCGTCCACTAGTTTCCGCTCCCGATGGGACGTGGCCGTCCACTGGAACAGAGTCAACGTCCTACTCGATTCGCCGGATGCGCGGCGGGAATGGCCTGATCAGGGGATGGCTCGGGGGTTGTATCCCCCGGTCCCCCAAAGTGCCGGAAGAATGACGTACCAGTCTCGGCCGCACTCCTCGAATCCCAGCTTCCTAGCCACGTGCTGAGACCTCGGATTGTCCTCCCCCGTGCTCCACGTCGGAGCGCGGCCCGCGTGTTGGGCAGCCTGCGCGACCAAGCACGCGGCAGCCGAACCGATGCCTTGGTTCCGCCAGGCCTCCAGTACGTGCCCGCCGACTCCGGCGTGCCGTGGCGACCACTCCCCGGAGGTCATCCAGCCGACGATCTCGCCGTCGCAGATTCCAGCAGCGACTTTGGCAC
>DASYYY010000045.1:0-2232 GCA_035933635.1 Thermoplasmata archaeon
TGTTCCGCAAGCTACAGTTTTCGTAACGGCGGGATCGGGGCGATCCGGCTGTGTATTTTGTGGGAGTTAGCCGGCCGGTTTTGCCGACCTTTTTGGAACAGGCAGGAGATAGCCGCTGAGGGCCTGCAGAGTACGCCGTTGCTGCTTCAGCAGCCGGTAGCTGGCCTGGGAGCTGGCGGCGCTGCGGTGGACGGTGTCGCGGATCTCTCCGAGGAGGCGAGTCGATGGGCGGCGCCGACGGTTGAGGTAGAGAAGGGCGGCGGCGATGCCCACCAGTGCGGCGGGATAGATCAGGACAGCAGCCGGGCGTGGCTTCATGCGACGTGCTCCGTGGTGGGTTGCGCGTGCTCGTGGAGCACGCGGTGGATGGTGGTCCGGGAAGCGCGGTAAGTGTGGGCTAACTGGCCGAGAGACTGGCCCTGCTGACGATCGCGCAGGATGGCGGCGCGGTCGAGGTTAAGCGCCGGCCGGCCCAGGCGCTGGCCCTCGAGGCGGGCGCGCCGCAGCCCGGCGCGAACCCGCTCGACGATCAGCGAGCGCTCCAGCTCGGCCACGGCGGAGACGATCACGATGACGGCGCGGCCCAGCGGGCCGCCGGTGTCGATCTGTTCGCGGAAGGAGACGAACTCGATGCCCAGGTGGTTCAGCTCGTCGAGCACCTGCAGGAAGTGCACCACCGAGCGGGCGATGCGGTCGAAGGCCCAGACCAGCAGGACATCGAAGCGGCCGCGGCGGGCGTCGCGCATCAGCTGATCGAGCCCGGGCCGGCGGGCCTTGGCGCCGGAGATCTTGTCGGTGTATTCCTGCACGATCTCCAGGCTGCGCTGACGGGCCATCTCTCTGACATCGAGGAACTGGGTCCCGAGATTCTGGTCGGCGGTGCTGATGCGGACATAGATCGCGGCGCGCTTCATGGCGAGGCCATTATACAACATATCTGAGATATGTAGGCCGCCGCCAACATCCGTTCCCGGAGCGGACCGGCTTCCGGCAAATACAGCGAAGAGCTCTTCTTCGAAGGCGATCAGCATCCCCTCAACCCCATGCGCTACCTGCCCACCCCCTTTCACACCAAGTTCGCCCAGCAGCGCAGCGCCCTCTCCCAGTACATCCAGCAGGAGGCCGTGGGCACCCGCATGCGCCGCTGGGAGCGGCCCCTGCACGATTTCATCCTGCCCTACCTGAGCGGCGCCGTGGGCCGGCTGACGGGCGAGGAGCTCATCCCCGGGAAGGTCCGCCACCGGCGGGATCTGGAGACTCTGGCCGATATGCTGGCCTATCTCCGGGCCCAGGCGGAGGCTGCCCGAGCCGACCGACATGACCAGGTCCCTTCCCTCCCGGCCACAACATATTTCCCCCGCGCGGGGGAGGGGCCGGCCTGATCCCGCCCCAGGCTGCGCCAGGGCGCCGGCCGGGAGCGCCGTCCCCCGCGGTCAGCACCCGGCCGGGGGGTCAGCCTATATATGGTTGTCGCTTGCCGCCGGGGGCCGGTGCCGGAAAGCCGGAGCTTTGGCAGACTGGATCGCCTGTGGTTCTCTGGGGAGGAAGAAGGGACCGGATCGGGGTCAGACAGGGTGGTCTTTGGGGGGCGCCGGCGCCCGCCCGCGGCATCCCTGCCCGGCCGCCGCGCTTTTCGGCAACCCCCGGCCGGGGAGAGCCGCCCCCCCGAGGGGAGGTGGCTGCCGGCTCATCCATATAGAGTCACTCCCCGGGAGGAGGGGCCGGTCAGCGGGGGAGAAAGAGCCCGGAGCTTTGGCAAATCGGTCCTCCTGTGCTGCAGTGGGGAAAGCCGGGGTTTTCGCCTGGCTCCGGCCAGGGGCGAAAGAAAGGAGTTTCATCGGGGATGGGCTGGGGGGACGGCAGAGACAAGCCGCAAGTCAGTTCTCCCGGCCTGCCTTTACGCCGGCGCCGGCCCCAGGTCGGTTTCGTCCCCGCCCGGCGCCTGGGTCCGGGAGCCACTTTACCCCCCTGAAAACCGCCCCGATTCCAATAGGGACTGGCGAAATTCCACGATCGGATTTTTACATAGGAAGGGCGGGGGAACATATGTTCCCCTCGAGTCACAATCACTTATTGACGCGTTTCCGGCCTATATTCGCCTTATGTTCGCCTCAGGCCCCCGCACTAGTATAAGGGATTTCCCTTAGCTTACCGATTTTGAGGCTGAAATGAGTATGGGCTTCGGCCACTTATCTATTGGAACCGAATGCCCTGATACCGGCTCGGGAAAGG
>DASYYY010000042.1:0-10417 GCA_035933635.1 Thermoplasmata archaeon
CCGTGAGGCGTGGAGGACCGGCAACCAAAGACAGAACGCGCAAGCGGCAAAGAAGGCGACAACGATGGTGGAGAAGACATTGACGAAGGTCCGTGACCTGACGCCGAGCTCGAAGCAAGTCAACGTTCACGCGAAAGTGACGAACGTTGGCGATGCGAAGGAGGTCATGGGCAAGTACGGTGACCCCCGCAAGGTGGCGGAAGCGGTCATTGGCGACGAGACAGCGACGATTACCCTCTCGCTCTGGAACGAGCAGATCGGTTCCATCGCGAAGGACGACGTGATCCTGATCGACAACGGCTACGTATCCTTGGTCCGGGGGCACATGAGGCTCAACGTCGGCCGGTACGGGTCGATGACGAAGTCGAACGACCCGATCGCGGAGGTCAACGCCTCGCTGGACATGAGCCAGCAGGAGTTCGAGTCCGAGCGGCGGTCCTTCGGCGGCGGCGGCTATCGGGGCGGCGGCGACCGCGGCTACGGCGGCGGGGGACGCGGCTACGGTGGCGGCGGTGGCGGGGACCGTGGTGGTGGGGGCGGGCAAGAGCGCTCGTCCAACTACAAGCGCTACTAGGCCGACCGGCCCAGTTCAGCGGGCGGCGAAGGCCGCCCGCCAACCCGTTCTTCCTTTCCCATTTCTGTCCGTCGAACTTCCAGCGGGCAGACTACCGACCCGAACCGATTCCTAAATACGAGCGGGCCGTTCGCCGTCGACGATGCCCGACCCCAAGCCTCCCCTGACATTGTACGTCGAGAGCCGCAAGGCCATCACCAGCTTCTACCGCCACGGGCGGCCCTCGGCCGAAGGCGGGTCGGTGCCCGTGGGAGACATCTCCCCCACTGACGACAGCGCCGAGGTCGGCGCGACCCAGTTCTTCCTCTCCGACGACCAGGCCCGGGCGGTCGCGCTCGTCGAGGAGCTCGCGGGCGCCCGGGGCTACGCCATCGACGTCAAGGACATCGCCAAGGCCGGGCGGCTGGAGCGGATCGTCACCGAGCATCTCCGCAACGTCACCACCTTCCCCGTCCTCATCGCCCCCGACGGCCGGCGTCTCGAGGGGTCGACGAACTTCACCGAGGAACGGATCTGCGAGATGATGCCGACCGAGCTCCCCCACCAGCGGGCGTTCAGCTACCTCAAGGTCCGCGGCGGGGACTTCGAAACCGTCCGCAAGGGGCTGCTCAACTTCAACGAGGTCCGGGAGATCCATTTCCTGACCGGCGACTGGGACGTCTTCGTCGTCCTCGAGTTCATGGCGGGGGCGACCTCCAAGCGCCAGGTCCTGGAGTTCGTCACCCAGCAGATCCGGGCGATGCCCGAGGTCGTGGACACGAGCACCCTGGTGCCCGAGGTCACGGTCACCAAGTTCCCGATCTGAGCACGCGACCCGGCGCGGTGCGGCCTCGCCGTGAGTCTACGGCTCCAGGCCGCTGCCGCAGTCGATCCAGGCCGACGCCCCGGTACGGACGAACCCGAGTTTGCGGTAGAGCCCGATGGCCGCGTGGTTGTCGGAGGCGACGAAGAGTCCGGCCCGGCCCGTGGCGCGCAGCGCATCGCGAGCCACCGCGCTCGTGACCTCCGTGGCGAGCCCGCGGCGCCGGTACTGCGGGAGCGTCTCGACCCCGGAGATGATCCAGAGGTCATCGGTCCGGATGTTGGCCGCCGCCACGGCCGCGAGGACCCCGTCGAGGAAGATCCCGTAGACGTTCCACCGGGCGAGGTGCTGCCGGTTCGCCTCCAGAATCTCGGGGGTCCGGGGGACAGCGGCCGGGACGACCATGCGGGCGTACTCCTCCGTGTGTTCAGGCCCGAGCCGTACCGCGCGGACAGGCTCCGCGAGCGCATCCCGCGAGGATTCGAGGAGCATGAGATCCTCCGAGATCACGCGGGCCGCGGACCTACGCTCACGAACCGCGCCGACGAAAGACGGGTCGGCGGTGACCACGCACGGCGGTTCGGGCAGGTGCTCGGCGAGCCCACGCGCCCCCGCGGGCGCACCGGAGAAGTACACCCACCGGGCGACCGCCGGGGTGGAGTGGTCGATGAGCAAGTGGGCGATCGGCGCCCCGCCGGCCCGTGCGACCCAGAACTGGGCTTCGGGACGTTCGCGCTCGAGAACGTGGATCACGTAGGAGTTGCGGACCGGATCTCGGCGCAGATACTCCCGGATCTCGTTGGTCGGCCCGCGGGAGGGCTCTTCCTCGATAGTAGGAGGGGGACCGTCGGTCGGTGATGGGCCGGACATCGGCGAGGACCGCCGGCCTCTCCGACTCCGGTCAGCTCGCTCGGTCGCGGCGCACCGCACGACGGCGGCGGGCGCGGCGGGGCGAGAGGGGGACCTCGACCGGGGCCCGGACCGCACCACCGGGTTCGGGGGTATCGTAGAGCGGCGTGACGGTCACCGGGTGGTGCTCGAGCCAATCCAGTCCCTCGACGTAGGCGGCGAAGGCCTCGAGATTGGTGAACAGCGGTACGCCCATCTCGATGGCGCGCCGGCGCAGGACGTACTCGTCCTCGAGCATCCGCTCGAACTTCTCCTGCGTGAGGGAGAGCGGGACGTTGAGCATCAGGTCGATCTTGCCGCCGTCGACCTCCTCCAGCACGTTCGGCTTGCGGTCGGGCTCGCTTACCTTGTGCAAGACGCGGACGGACCGGAACCCCTTCGCCGACAGGTAGGCGGCGGTGTCCTCGGTCCCGGCCAGCCGGAACCCCATCCGGGTGAGCCGACCGGCGATCGGCACGAGCGCCTCCTTGAGCACCGGCCCGCCGACCGACAGGAACGCGGTGCCGCCCCTTGGGACCAGTCGGACCCCGGTGGCCACCAGCGCCTTGACGAGGGCGTCGGGGAAGGTCGGCCCGAAGCAGGCCACCTCGCCGGTGGACTGCATCTCGACTCCGAGCATGGGGTCGGAGCCGGTGAGCTGAAGGAAGGAGAACTGCGGCACCTTGACCCCCCACTGGTTGGGCGGAAGGGGCGCCTGGCCGGTCTGGTGGAGCGGCCGGTCCAGGAGCGCCCGGGCCGCCTCGCGCAGCAGGTCGACCCGGGTGGCCTTGGCGAGGAAGGGCAGCGAGCGGCTCGCCCGCAGGTTCAACTCGATGATCTGGAAGCGGCCGTCCTTGACCAGGAACTGCAGGTTGAAGGGGCCCCGGATGGCGAGCGCCCGGGCGAGTTGCCGGGCGACCCCCATGAGCTCCTCCTGGACCTCCATCGGGGTGTGGCGCGGGGGCAGACAGAAGATCGCGTCGCCGGAGTGGACCCCGGCGAGCTCGACATGCTCGAGGATCCCGGCGACGAGCACCTCGTCACCCCGGGCCACGGCGTCGAGCTCGACCTCGTCGGCGCCCTCGACGAACTTCGAGAGGACCACGGGGTACTCGGGCGACAATCGGACCGCCTGCTGCAGGAACCGCTCGAGGTCGTGCTGGCCCCAGATGACGCGCATCGCCTGGCCGCTGAGCACGTAGGACGGTCGGACGAGCACCGGATAGCCGACCTCGTCGGCGAACGCCTCCGCTTCGGCGACGGTGGTGAACGCCCTCCAGGCCGGCTGGGGGATCTGGAGCTGCTCGAGCAGTCGTCCGAACCGGGAACGGTCCTCGGCGGTGTCGATCGAGGAGGGAGCGGTCCCGAGGACGGGCACCCCGCACATCGCCAACAGCGGCGTCAGGTTCTGGGCGAGCTGGCTCCCGACACAGGTCACCACGCCCTGGAACCCTTCGAAGTCGCAGATGTCGCGGACCCGTTCGAGGGTGATCTCCTCGAAGTAGAGCCGGTCGGAGCGGTCGTAGTCGGTGGAGACCGTCTCCGGGTTCGAGTTGAGCACGACGACCCGGGGAACGCCTTCGGCGTTGAGCCCGCGCACGAGGTTCATCGTCGACCAGTCGAACTCCACGCTCGAGCCGATCCGGTACGGGCCGGCGCCGAGGACCAGGACGCTCCCTTTCGGTGACGGGGTGACGTCGTCGGCGTCGGCGCGGTAGGTCAGGTAGAGGTAGTTCGTCCGGGCGGGCCATTCCCCGGCCAGCGTGTCGATCATCCGTGCGCGCGGCAGCACGCCGGCGGCGATGCGGCGGCGTCGGAGCTCTTCTTCATCGGACTTCAGCGCCCGCGCGATGGCCCGGTCCGACAGCCCGAGCTCCTTGGCCCGACGGAGGAGCGCCGTAGACAGCGATGCGCCCGCGGTCCGTTCGAGCTCCGCCTGGACCTGCTCGATCCGGCGCAGCTCGTGGAGGAACCACGGGTCGATCGCCGTGTGCCGCCCGAGCGCCTCGGGCGTGGCGCCGGCGCGCAGCGCCTCGAGCAGCTTGTCGAGGATCTCCGGCTGCATGGGGAGCAGCTCCGGAAGGACCTGCTCGAGCGGCCTCGTCTCCTTCGGGGGGACGAGGTCGTTGCGGGGGTCGCACATCCGGACGGCCTTGCTCAGCGCCTCGGGGAACGACGCGCCGATGCCCATGACCTCCCCGACGGACTTCATCGACGGACCCAGGCTGCGGTCCGCGTGGACGAACTTGTTGAGGTCCCAGCGGGGGAGCTTGACCACGACGTAGTCCAGGGCCGGCTCGAAACAGGCCGTGGTGACCCCCGTGACCCGGTTCTTCAGTTCCGGGAGGGTGTAGCCGAGGGCGAGCTTCGCGGCCACGTAGGCGAGCGGGTAGCCGGTCGCCTTCGACGCCAGCGCGCTCGAGCGGGAGAGCCGCGCGTTGATCTCGATCGCGTAGTACTCCTCGCTGGTCGGGTCGAGCGCGAACTGGATGTTGCACTCCCCGACGATGCCGCAGACCTCCGCGGCGCGCAAGGCCGCCTGGCGCAGCTTCTGGTACTCGGAATCCGACAGGGTCTGGGAGGGGGCGATGACGATGTTGTCACCGGTGTGGACGCGCATGGAGAGCATGTTCTCCATGTTGCACACCGTCAGGGCCGTGCCGGCCCGGTCGCGGACGATCTCGTACTCGATCTGCTTGAACTCCCCGACGTACCGCTCGAGGAGGACCTGGCCGACCGGTGAGATGCGGAGTCCCCGGCGGACCACCTCGCGGAGGTTCTCGGGGTCCCGGGCGATCCCCCCGCCTTTGCCCCCGAGGGTGAACGCCACACGGACCATCACCGGGTAGCCGAGCGCCCCCGCGGCCTCGAGCGCCTCTTCCTCGGAGTAGACCGCCTTGGCCGGGAGCACGGGGACCCGGGCCCGGTGCATCAGCTCGATGAACTTCGCCCGGTCCTCGGTCCCGCGGATGCCGGCGAGCGGCGTGCCGAGGACCTGGGCGCCGATGCGGCGGAAGGCCCCGCGGTCGGCGAGCTGGACCCCGCAGTTGAGCGCGGTCTGGCCCCCGAAACTGAGCAGGACGCCCTCGGGGCGCTCCGACTCCAGGATCGGCTCGACGAACTCCGGTACGAGCGGCTGAAAGTACACCCGGCCGTTCTTGGGCCGGTCGGTCTGCAACGTGGCGATGTTCGGGTTGACGACGACGGCGTAGACGCCCTCCTCCTCGAGCGCCTTGAGGCACTGGCTACCGGAGTAGTCGAACTCGCCGGCCTCGCCGATCTTGAGCGCGCCCGAACCGAGGACAATGACCTTGCGGGGCGGAGTGATCGTCACGCCGCCCTCCGCCGGACCTTTTCCGCGAACAGGTCGAAGACGAACCCCGCCTCCTGCGGACCGGGGTGCCCTTCCGGGTGGCCCTGCAGCGCGATCGTCCGCCCGCGTGCGTCCCGGAGCGCCTCGAGCGTGTCGTCGTCGGGATTGACCGCCCACGGCGCCAAACCCGTGTCGTGGAGGGACTTGGGATCGACCGCGTAGCCGTGGTTCTCGCTCGCGATGAGCGCGCGGCCGTCGTTGAAGCAGACCGTCTTGTTCTGCCCCCGGTGGCCGTACTTCATCTTGTAGGTGCTCGCGCCGCGCGACAGCGCGAGCAGTTGGTGGCCGAGGCAGATCCCGAGCGTCGGGATGCCGCGGTGCCGCGCCTCGCCGAGCGCCTCGATCGACGGACCCAGCGTGGAGGGGTCGCCCGGGCCGTTGCCGACGAGCAATCCGGAGATCTTGCGTCCCTCCCAGGTCTCCGGGATAGGCTCGTCGTGCGGGAGCCGAAGGACCGAAACACCACGCTGCAGCAGCGAACGGATGATGCTCGCCTTCACCCCGCAGTCCGGAAGCGCGACGAGGGGTCCGCCGTTCGCCGCGTAGAACTCCGGCGCGGCGACCGAGACCTCCGGCATGAACCGCTCCTCCTCGTAGCGCGGAGCCGCCTCGAGTCGACGGTGGAGTTCCTCGTCCTCCGGCCGGGGCCGGTCGACGCGTCCCACGTCCAGCACACCGCGGAGCACCCCGGCCGACCGAAGATGCTCGGTCAGGCGACGCGTGTCGAGTCCGACGATGCCGGGAACCCCGCCCGCATCGAGCCAGTTCCCGAAGCTGCGCGAGGAGTTCCAATGGCTCGCCTCGGTGACGCCGCGCACCGCGACCCCGCGCACCTGGAGCTCCCGCGACTCGACGAACCGCGGGAGCCCCCACTCGTCCCGGGCTTCGGGGTCGGGGACCCCGTAGTTGCCGAGCAGCGGGTAGGTGAAGACCAGGATCTGGCCGCGGAAGGACGGGTCCGTGAGCGACTCGGGGTACCCGACCATCCCGGTCGTGAAGACCACCTCGCCGACCCGTGAGCCCGGCCGCCCGATGCCGCCGGCGTCGAACCGGGTACCGTCCTCCAGAAACAGGCTCGCCCGAAGCTCGGGTAAGCTTGGGTCCCGGCGCGTCGTCGTGAGTGACCCAACGCGTTCCACACGCGTTCGCTCTTTAACGGTTGTGGCGACGACGCGTCTCGGACACGTTTCGCTCGACGTCCGGAGGTCCGCTTCGACGGGCGCGACGGTTTAGACTCTCGCGCCGGTGCCGAACGAGTGCCCGGATTTCCGAGGCTCCGTGACGCCTACGACATCGTCGTCGCCGGCGGCGGGCACGCCGGGCTACAGGCCGGTCTCAAGACGGCGCTGCTCCACCACACGGCGGCCGTGATCGATCGGGGTCCGAAGTTCTCGCGCTCCTACTACGCCCCCAAGATGGAGAACATCCCGGGGTACCCCGACGGGATCTCGGGCCACGCGCTCCTCGACAAGCAGATCGCGGCGCTCGGCCCGTGGTCCGAACAGATCGGCTACTTCACTCCGGGTCGGGTGGTACGGGCGACCCGCACGGAGGGAGGATTCGAAGTCCACTTCGAGTGGCTCAAGCAGTCGCTCGTCGCCCGCGGCCGGGCGCTGATCCTCGCCCTCGGCGTGGTCGACCGGATGCCGGTGGTCGGCGGCAAGATCGACCCGATCTTCCCTTGGGCGAACTTTGGCATCGTCGACTTCTGCGTGTTCTGCGACGGGCACGACCTCACCGGTCGTTCCGTCGGCGTCCTGGGGAGCGACCGTTTTGCCGTGGAAACGGCGATCGACCTGTTGCACTACGAGCCGAAATCCGTTGAGCTGCTCACCCACGGCGAACCCCTCCTCGGGCGGGAGACGCCGGAGGAGCGGGACCGTTGGAAGGCCGAACTCGAAGCGCGCCACATCGGATGGAACATCGGGACGATCGTCGGCTTCGACGGGATCCGCGAGAAGCGCTGGATCGTCAAGTTCGCGGACGGCACGACGGCGGAGTACGACCGGGGGTTCTCCGGCCTCGGATGGTACGACCTCCACCAGGAGATCCCCCGATCGCTCGGAGCGCGATTCGATAACGACGGGTTTGTGGAGACCGACGAGGATTGCCGCGTGCTGGCCGAGAGCACGGGGGAACCGATCCCCGGGCTCTACTGCGTGGGGGACTTGCGCAACGGATGGAATCAGATCCCAGAGGCGTGGGCGACGGCCGAGCGGGCCGTGATCCACGCCTATGGGTACTACCTCTGAGCCGGCCGCGTTCGAGCTTGGGTGGAACCCCTACCTTCCGGCCGACCGGCCGCCGGCGAGACCCCGACTTTGGGTTCTTTATCCCGGGTGCCGCTCCCCCCGCATGCCGAAGTTCATCGACACGCACCCGATGGGCAAGCTGACGGCCGAGCAGCTGAAGAAGCTCCAGACGGCGGAGAAGGACGAGTTCGGCGTCACCCACCACGACATCCTGTACAACCAGCAAGAGGACCGGGTCTACTGTGTCCTCGATGCTCCCAGCAAGGAGGCCGTGGAGAAGCACCATCGGCACGCCGGGATCGAGTGCAACTGGGTCCACCAAATCGAGTCGACCCGGTCGGCGGCGACCCACTGATCGGTCGGTCGGCGGCCGGTAGGCGGCGTCTCAGGCCGGGGCGCTCGGTGCCACGCCCAGCTGACGGCCCAAGCTGGCGAGGTCCGGGGCGACCGCTGCGGCCCCGGCGGCTTGGAATCGGTCGACGTCGCTCCCCGCCTTGCCCGGCTCCGTAGGAAGGACGGCATAGAACCGGACGCCCGCGCGGGCGGCGCAGTCGGCGTCCATCAGGTGATCTCCGACGAAGACCGCGCGCTGGGGCGGCACCTCGAGGGCCCGGAGGACCAGCAACAACGCCTCGGGGTCGGGCTTGACCGGGCCGGAGTCACTCCGGGAACGGATGAACGCGACGAACGGCAGCAGGCCGGTCTGCTTCAGAGCGTCCCGGGCGAACGTCGCGGAGCTGCGGGTCAGCACGGCGATCCGGTAGCCCTTGTCCTGGAGGGCGGCGAGCAGCTCGGCCGACCCCGGACGGGGGCGTGTCGTCGGCAACGCCTCCATCTCGATCGCATCGATCTGGTGCGCGACCTCGGCCTCGAAACGGAAGCGCGTGGGCTCGGGGGTTTGGAGCCGCTCGAGCTCGTTAACGGCGGTCTCCAGCAGCGAAGGGATGGTCTGGTCGACCGAGAGCTTGCCCGGGGTCACCCCGTAGAGTTCGGCCAGCCGGATCACCTCGTGGCGCATCCGCGGGAAGGCGTGGTTGCTCAGGATGAGCGTCCCGTCGAGGTCGAAGACGACGCCCAGCAGCGGTTCGAGGTACTTCGGGTCGACGCCGGCCATGAACGTGCCGTGCCCCGAGATAGACGGCGGTAACGGCCGTTAAAGATTCTCCTCGAGGAGCAGGGCCCACGTGGTCGTCGAGGGCGGGCGCGACGACGCGTCCCGCCTCCCGTCCTTTCGTATGCTCTTAGGTGACAGTCGGTGCAACTATAGCTCTACAGGGATATGATTAGTCTAAATTCTATTTCTATATATTCTCGGGCGGAGTCCGACACCCGGTGCCAGCGCTCGAGATCCGACGTGAGGACAAGCCGCGCGGGGGGGCTTCGCTCACGCCCCGCCCCCCCGAGCTGGAGAGCGTTCGGATCCTTCAGCGCATGGGACCGGTCAGCCTGGGGGTCTCCCTCCCGCGCAGCTGGGTCGAGGAGCACCGCCTGCGGGTCGGCTCCCCCGTCCACCTCCGCATCGTCTCGGATCGTACGCTGCGCGTTCGCCCCACGGAATCTCCCGTTACGGAGGGTGCGCGCTTCCGCATCGACGTCGAGTCCGGGATGCTTCCGGAGCACACGTTCCGCTGCCTCCTGGGCGCCTACCTCGACGGTGCGGTGGAGTTCGAGGTCGTCCAGCGCGGCGGCGTGACCGCCGAGACCCGGAGCGTCGCGCGCACCTTCGCCCGACGGACGATCCAGCCCGAGGTCCTGTCCGAGGAGACCGAGCGCCTGCTGCTCCAGGACGTTTCGGACGCCAGCCCGGTCCCCCTTCCGAAGCTGCTCGGGCGCATGGGGCAGCTGGTACTGGCCCTTCACCGCGACGCCGGGGCCAGTTGGGGGAAAATCTCCGTTGGACGTGAGGTGCCCTGGGAATCTCGCGACGACGAGGTGGACCGCCAGGCCTGGTTCATCGAGCGCTGCGCGGTTCGTATGTTGGACGGTCGGGGCGATGGCGCCGCGGCCGGTCTACCGGGCATCGGTGCCCTGGGTTGCTGGACCGTTGCGCGCAGCCTCGAGCGGATCGCCGACCATGCCGTCAAGATGGCCGAGACGGGCAGTCGGCTCGCCGAGGCGCCCACCCCCCAGCAACAGATCGTGGCGCTCCAGCAATTCCACGAGCAGGCGCTTCGGCACCTGAGCTCGGTCCTCGAAGCGCTGGCCGAAGATTCCGGGGGCCGGGCCAACGAGCTCTTGGACACCGGTGAGGCGCTCCACGAGGTCTCCCGCACGCTCTACGAGCGGCTGTTCACCTCGGGCGGGGCGAACTCGTCGTTGCCGCCGAGCATGGCCATTCCTCTCGGCCGCATCTTGGAGTCGATCGACCGGACGGTCGCCTACGCGCAGGACATCGCCCAGGTCGCCCTGGACCGCGCGCTCCCGCCGCCGCGTCCCCCAGCGGCCATACTCGAGCCCACGGGGGTCCCGTCGACGGTTTCACACGCCACCAAGAAAGAAACCCACAAGGGAGAAGGAGGAAAGCGAAA
>DASYYY010000039.1:0-25771 GCA_035933635.1 Thermoplasmata archaeon
CGCCTGGACCAGAATAAGAACCTCAGGCGGAAAATCTGCCAACAGGAGCGGTTGAGGCATCCCCCTCGACTATCGTCGTGGGTCCCGAGGTGTTACAGCGGGGCGACCCCAGCTACTGGGTCCCGAAAATTTACAGAACCGGTTTGAAACGAACTGTCTCGCGCTGGTCAGGCTAACATTGGCCGGTCGGGGGGCCAGAACGGCGGCTTTCAATGGACCATCGAGCGGCCCGCGAGAGCTCGCCCGTCATCGCGCGCCGACTTGTTTCGCCCTCCAGGTGACCGGACGTGAGTCCGCGGGAGGATTGTACCTGGGCACCCCGTAACGAGCGACCGCGGTCCTCAACGAGTTTTCCGCTAGGACGTCCAAACGGTGTGGTGGATTTGTTTGCACCTCGGAGTGCGCCGTGTCGTGGTGTACGAGTACCGACATGACCATTCGGGCTTGTTCCGCCGGGGGGGTGCGTGCTTCGCACACGACCGTCAGCGCCGATGGGAGATTCTCCTCGATACGGTGGAGGCGCCGTCCGAGAGTCGGCGCCAGATGTCGACACAGTGGGGAGGAGTCGGCATCGCGAACGTTGGGGGTCGTGTAGTCGGCCCGGATGCCCCACGGACCCGAAGGGCGAGCTCATGCCGCCTTTGGCCCTAGAGTTGAGAGCCTCCTATGGTCTCGCGGCTTCGTCTCGTGCTCGTCGCCCTGACCTGTGCCGCGCTGGTGATCACCCCGACGGCGGTGTGGTACTGGGCCAACCTCTCGCACGCCCCAGGAGGTGTGAAAACGGTGCCCCCGTGCGCGTGCAACGGAACTCTCGTGGCGTTCGAGGTGTACAACGCGACCAGTGCTCTGGGGGCTGCGTTTGTCGACGGTGCCCCCCAGGCCTTCGCGGGGAACGGAACCGTCGCCCTCGTCACCGGAGTGGTGGGAGACCCGGGGAAGCTCACCACCCCCTTCCCCCTCCTCGGACAAGTCGATCCCAATCTGACCGACTCCGGTGCGGTGAACCGTTCCTCGGAGGTTGCCACCCTCTTCGCGGGTGGAGATACACTGGGGATCGGCTGGAACGGATCGGCGTGGCTCATCACGGGCGAGGCTCGGTGGGGCAACCTCTCTACCGGCGCGGCCGCGGCGCTCAGGGGAACGACGTGGACCAACTTGACCCCGCTCCTGCTCCCGTACTTCGAGGGAAACGGGGGGGTGTGGTTCGACGCATGGAACGGCACCGCATGGTTGCTCGGGGGAGAGTCGAATCAGGGTGCGGAGCTGGTGGCGCTGCAAGACGGCGTCGTACGGGATCTGACCTCGGTCATCCCCAACAACGGGCCGAATCATTGGATCCAGTCCATCGGCTGGAACGGCACAACATGGCTCGTCGGGGGCCGCGGAGTATTCGGCGCCCTCGAAGGGACCCGCTACACGAATCTCCTGCCGCTGTCCGCGTTTAGCCAAGGGGGCGTGTTTGCGGCCGGATGGAACGGGTCGGCATGGTTGGTGGGAGGGGGAAGCCCCGGATCGGTCGAGAGCCTCCGTGGAAACACCCTCGAGTCTGGACCCGTCCTCCCGTCCAACTTCACCCTCTGGGTCGATACAGTGGCTTGGGACGGTGAGGGCTGGTACATCGGCGGAGCAGGCGCCACTACTGCGGGCACGCGCATTCCCGAGCTCCTCTACTGGGACCCGAGCTCGCAGACCATGTTGGATCTCACTTCCCGGCTGCCCGCCAGCTTCTATGGCGGCCAAGTACAGTTCGGCGCCGTCTGGGACTCGGGCAGTTCCTCGAGCATACTCTTTGTTGGGCAGGGTGGTCTGGAGCCGGCCACCCCGCAGGGCGGACCGAGTCACGGGGCGGCCGCCGTATTCACACGCGAACTTCAGGTCGAGCCGGTGAGCACCATAGCGCAGGGGAGTAGCCTGCGCAGCGGACTCCCGAGCAATCCGGGTGTGCCAATGGCAGTTCGCGCCCGCGGAGAGTGATCAGCTCGATAGATCCCCGAGCGTGGTCGGAAGTCTAGATCGTCGGTACGGCCCGGAGCCATCGGGCGAGCGGGGCCAGTGAATCGTGCAACATCTGCCCGCGTGTCGTCAACGAGTACGCTCGCACCATCCCCCGTGGCCCCTCGGTAGGAACCCTCCGGACCAGGCGGGCCTGCTCCAACGAACGGAGCGTCGTCGTGAGCGTCGCCGGGCTGACACCGGAAAGGCAGCGCTGGATTGGGCCAAACCGGACGGTTCCATATTTTCCGAGGAGAGAGATGACGCAAACCGCCCATTTCTTGCCGACTACGTCGATCATTCCGACGGGAGGGCACGGACATTCGAGCTCGCCCTCGCAGCACTGCGACACTGCGTACGTACGAAGCGTCGCCTTATCACTGCTTCAGTTATTGAAGTGCAAGAGGTCCGACGATGCCCGAGGAGAAGTGCTGCGATCCCGAGTGCTGTCCCTGCGACCCGACCACCTGCCCGCCCGGCTGTTGCGACGGGTGCTGCTGACGAACGAGCGCACCGTCCTGTTCGTCTGCGTGGGGAACGCCGCCCGCTCGCTGATGGCGGAGGCGTTCTTCAACGCCGATCCGCCCACGGGGTGGCGGGCGGTCTCCGCCGGAACGCAGCCGGCGCGATTGCCGAATCCTCGGACCGCGCCCATGCTCGCCGAGGTGGGGGTCGCGCCCCCGCCCCATCGTCCTCAGGCGCTGACCGAGTCCATGACGGACTCGGCCCAGGTCCGGATCACGATGGGCTGCCTGGACGAGGCGAGCTGCCCGGCCCGGCTGAAGTCGGGCCCGGTGGAGGACTGGGGGCTTCCCGACCCGGCCGCGCTCGCCGACCCGGAGTTCCGCAGTGTACGGGACGAGATCCGCCGACGAGTGGCCGAACTCCGGACGCGACTGTCGAGCCTTCCGAAGTGAACCGCCCGCTCCTGCTCCGCTGCCTCGCGGAGGTCGGCGGGACCGCCGCCTTGGTGGGTATCGGGACCGGGGCGATCGTGGCCGGCGCCAACGCCGGCGGGGTCGCCCAGTGGGTGCTCGCCCTCGCCTGGTTCGCGGCCGTAGCGATCCCCGTCCTGGCGTTCGCCGCGGTCAGCGGAGCTCACCTCAACCCCGTGGTCACGCTCGGTCTGATGGTGGACCGACGCTTTCCCTCGCGCGAGATCGCCCCCTACGCTGGCGCCCAATTCGCCGGCGCGTTTACCGGAACGCTCCTCGTCCGTGCCGCCCTAGGGACGGGCGCGCACCTCGGATCGACCCTGTCCCGGGCCCCATCTCTCGTGGACACATTCCTGCTCGAATTCGCCTTCACTGCGGCGCTCGTACTCTCCGTGCTCGTGATCGTACGCTTGGGCCCGGCAGCGTCTCGCTGGTGGTTGCTGGTGCCGCCGGCGGTGGTGGGCATATCGACCTTCGTGATAGGACCGTGGACCGGCAGTTCGCTCAACCCGGCTCGAAGTATCGCACCCGCCGTGATTTCGCAGAGCTTCGACGGGCTCTGGGTCTATCTCCTGGCCACACCCTTGGCCGCGCTGGCGGTCGCACTTTCCGTCCGTCGGTCGGGGGCCTCGAGGTCCGAAGCCGAGCCCGCGATGCCGGCGGCGAAGGGCGAGGGGTAGGCGGGGTCCGGGAGAATTTCACGCGAACGCGGCGCGGCTGACCCCGTGCTCGTTGCGCACGTGGGAATCCCAGGTGCGCATGATCGAGAAGGACCGGCTGCACATCGGGCAGTGGAACCGCCCCTCCGGTTCCTTCGCCCAGTCGTCGCCTTCGTGGTCGTGGTCGGCGGACTTGCGGCCCCCCCAGAGGTTCCAGGGGAGGCGGAACGACCGGACCGCGAGGACCAGTACGAGCCCCAGTACGGGCAGCGTGGCCAGCTCACCGGTCCACGCGAGCGCGATCTGCGTCGGCGAGGCGACCGTCATGCCCCGCGCGGAGTACTCGCGACGATCTGGAGCCAGGCGAAGGAAAAGTACCACAGTGCCGCGAGCGTGATCACCGAGAAGGCGACCATCCCGAGAATCAGATCGGCGAGAAGGAACGCCCCGGCGCCCCGAAGGATGCGCTCGGGTGTGTATCGTAGTTCCCGCATCGGCGTGCTCGTCCGACGAAGTACTCTGTGGCGACATAGCACTATATAGACTGTCGTATGCGACGGAGACTCACGGCCCCGGAGTGCGTCTCCTTCGACGGAGGGGGCGTTGGATTCCGTGCGGTAGGGTCGTGATTCGCCCCAGCGGGGTATCGCGATGGGGGCCGGAACTCCCTTGGAGGGCCCCGAGGTCGCTCCCCCCGGATCGACACGAGGTGGGCGGTCCCACCGATGGAGCCGGCCCCCTAGGCAATGTGGCGCAGTCAGGTCACCCCGTGGCGGGGAGTTCCCTTCGCTGCTCGTCTGCTACGCGGGCGGCCGCGGGGTGGGGGATTCCGGGGCGCACGGTCGTCCGTCGACCTTAGGTTCGCTGGGGTCGACCGGGCGGCTCGAACCGCGCCTGCGCGCGGAGGTCTGATATCCCACCTGCCGCCCATCTTTGCTGTGCGAGGCCCGCGTCGATGCCCCCGCTGTTACGATCGCGCGAGCGCCGAGGGACCCTGCTCGTCGGGGTAGGTACCGCCGTCGCGATCGCCGTGATCCTCATCGTCGGTATCAACAGCCCCGTGTCCCCCAAGGGGACCGTCGACAGCCTTGAGGTCCGGATTGTCGGGCAAGGGACGACCCCGCAGGGGACCGGTTGGTTCGGCACGCCGGAGCTGAACTACACCGGAGCTCAGAATGGCTACCCGTTCAACTTCGGGCTCGGAAGCTCGTTCAACTATTCCCTTCAGATGGCCAACGGCGATCGGTCCCCCCACAGCGTCAGCTCCGTGGGGGTCAACGCGCCGTTCCGGGTCCTCGCGGTGTCGCCCCCCCTTCCCTACCAGGTCGGCGGGCTGGACGACTTCCTGTTGACCGTGACGCTCGGGACGCCGACGGCATCCGGCCAGTATTCGGTCGAGCTCACGATCAACACCTACGGCTAGGCCGGGTCGGGGTCCGCATGATCAACACGGATTCCGGGTCCCGCGGACGATTCTGGCGGATCGTCATCGTCGCGATCGTCGTCGTGGCCGGCGGGCTCGGCATCCTGGGCTACCTGCTGCTCTCGAGCCCGCTCGCGAAGGTGACGGTGAGCGGAGGGACCGTCACCATCGAGGAGGGCCAGGGTCCTCACGGATGGTGGTTCAGCCCGCCGCATCGCAATGTCAGTGGCTCCGGGTATCCGCTCTCGCTCTCCGGGGGCGCGACCTTCCAGGTGCCGATCGTGCTCGCGAACACCGACACCGCCAACCACAGCGTGAGCTCCGTCGAGGTGGCCTCACCGTTCTCAGTGGTCTCGTCCTCGAGCCCGCTGCCCGCGACCGTGGCCGGGCTGTCGGACACGACGCTGGTGCTCACCCTGAAGGCGCCGTTGTCGGCCGGGACCTACTCCTTCAACGTGACCGTCATCTGCGCGAGCTGAACGGCCCGAGACGCGCCCGTCCTCCGCGCAGGTTTATCCTCCGGGCCCCACGTCGGGGGCCATCTTGGAAGAGTACTTCGCATCGCTCCGACGTTCCGTTGACGAGGCCTACACCGCCGCCGAACAGGCACGGCGCGTGGGGCTGGACCCGCAGCTCGTACCGGAGATCCCACGGGCGGAGGACATGGCGATGCGGGTGGAGAAGCTCCTCCAACACCTTCACCTCGATGGGATTTCCGAGGAGATCCGGGCGCTCTGCCGCGAGCTTCCGCGCGAGGAGGTCGCCGTGGAGATGGCGCGCCGTCTGGCCCGGGACACCGCCCGCGCACCGGAGCTCGAGCCCCGCCTCGACGCGGCGCTCCGCGTCGGGCTCGCCATCCTGACGGAGGGGATTCTCGTCGCTCCCCTCGAGGGGCTCGCCGAGGTCCACGTCCGCTCCGGAGGTGGGGAGCCGCCGTACCTCGAGCTGTACTACGCCGGGCCGATCCGCGCCGCGGGCGGCACCGCCCAGGCGCTCTCGGTGCTCCTCGCTGACGTCGTGCGGCGCGACGCCGGCCTCGGCGCGTTCCGTCCGCAGCGTGCCGAGGTCGACCGGTACATGGAGGAGATTCCCCTGTACAAGCACCTCCAGCACCTGCAGTACGTCCCTACGGCCGAGGAGATCGAGCTCGTCGCGCGCAACGTCCCCGTATGTATCTCGGGCGAGGCGACGGAGGGCGATGCGGAGGTCAGCGCCTTCCGCGACCTTCCCCGCATCGCGACCAATGGCGTGCGGGGCGGTGCCTGCCTGGTCATCGCCGAAGGGCTGTGCCAGAAGGCCGCCAAGCTGCGCAAGGTCGTCGATCGCCTCCAGTTACCGGGGTGGGAGTTCCTCGGACAGCTCGGGCGTCACGGGCCGAGCGAGGAGGAGGCCGGGCACGGCCCGAAATACCTCGCCGAGGCGGTGGGGGGCCGGCCGGTGCTGGGCTACCCCCGCCGACCGGGAGGGTTCCGGCTCACCTACGGCCGCGCTCGCACCGGCGGGCTCGCCGCGTGCGCGGTGAACCCCGCCACGATGGTCCTGTTACGGAACTTCGTCGCGGTGGGCACCCAGGTCAAGCTCGAGTATCCGGGCAAGGCGACGGCGATGGCGCTGTGCGACACCGTCGAAGGCCCCATCGTCGAGCTCGACGACGGCAGCGTCGTCGCCGTACATGACGCGGCGACGGCGGAGGAGCTCCTTCCGCGGGTCCGACGGCTCGTCGACCTGGGCGAGCTGCTCGTGCCGTTCGGTGAGTTCTTGGAGAACAACCGGGCCCTCGAGCCCGGGGGGTACACTCTCGAGGCGCACCTCGCCACGCTGCGGGCCAAGGGCGGGCAGCTCGATCCGTCCTCCGCCCAACCGAGCTACGCCGAGGCGGTACGGGCGAGCCGTGAGCTCGGCGTCCCGCTCCACCCGAGGTACAACCTCTTCTGGCACGATCTCAGCACCGAGGAGATCCGCAATCTCTCGGTCCACGTCGAGGCCCGGGGCCGCTGGCACGACGATAGAGTTCTGCTCCCGGTCGATCCCGATTGGCATGAGCTGCTGGTGCGACTGGGTCTCCCGTTCGCTCCGGACCACGAGGGGTTGTGGCGGGTCGAGGAGCTCGCCGGTTGGGCGCTCGTCGGCGGGCTCGGGCTGGAACCTTCCGAGTCGACGTTGGTGCGCACGGTCCCGCTCCCGGCCGCCGAGGAACCGCTGGGGCCGCTCGAGCTCGTCAGCCGCTTGGCGGGGGTCGAAGTACGCGCCCGCGCCCCGAGTCGGGTGGGGGGGCGGATCGGCCGCCCGGAGAAGGCCCGACAGCGCAAGATGAACCCGAACGTCCACACGCTCTTTCCGGTGGGCGACGCGGGCGGACCGCAGCGCTCGGTGGAGGAGGCCGCCCGCAAGACCATGGGCGGAGGTGTCCCCACCCCACTGGGAACCCGCAAATGCGGCACGTGTGGCCAGCTCACGATCTGGACGCGATGCGCCTGCGGCGGCACCACGGAGCCCACCGGCGAGGTCCGTACCCAATCTCTGCCCGTGGCCCCACTATGGGCCAACTGCCTGGACCGGCTGCAGTTGGCCGAACCACCTCACGTCAAGGGCGTCAAGGGGTTGACCAGCCGCGCCAAGGTCCCCGAACGTTTGGAGAAGGGGATCCTCCGGGCAGCCCACGGGATCTCGGTCTATCAGGACGGAACCGCTCGATTCGATCTGACCGACATGCCTCTTACCCACTTCCGGCCGGGCGAGGTCGGGCTCGCTCCCGCGCGCGCCGTCGAGCTCGGTTACGCCCTCGACGTCCTGGGCGAGCCGGTCACCCACGCCGACCAGCTCCTCGAGCTCCGCGTCCAGGACCTGATCGTCTCGAGGTCCTGCGCCCGGTACCTGACCCAGCTCGCACAGTTCGTCGACGACGAGCTTGTCCGGCTGTACGGTCTCGAGTCGTTCTACCGTGTCCAGCGCTCCGAGGGGCTGATCGGTCAGATCGTCGTGGCGCTCGCGCCCCATACCTCGGGCGGGGTCGCCGGTCGGATCATCGGGTTCACCGAGGCGGAGGGATGCTTCGCCCATCCGCTGTTCCACGCGGCGAAGCGGCGGAACTGCGACGGGGACGAGGACTCCGTGACGCTCCTGCTCGACGCACTGCTGAACTTCTCGCGCGCCTTCCTGCCCGAGAGCCGCGGCGCGCTGATGGACAAGCCGCTCGTGCTGACGACGCGTCTCGATGCGCGCGAGGTCGACAAGGAGGCCCAGAACGTCGATATCGCGCTCGACTACCCTGGCGAGCTCTACCGGGCGGCCGACCGCCACGAGCCGGCCAAAGCGCTCGAGAGGACGATCGACCTCGTCGGCCATCACCTGGAGGGGCCGGGGGCCACCTCGGGTTACGCCTTCACGCACGATACGCAGGACATCGCCGCGGGCCCGGTCCGGTCGGCGTATCGGGAGGCCGGCTCGATGGCCCGGATCGTCGAGCAGTCGCTCATGCTGACCGCGCAACTCCGTTCGGTGGACGTCTCCGAGGCCGTGACGCTCGTGCTGAACTCCCATTTCTTGCCCGACCTGATGGGGAACCTGAAGTCGTATGCGACGCAGCGGTTCCGCTGCAAGAGCTGCGGCGCGTCGTATCGCCGCCCGCCCCTCCTCGGCCGTTGCGGCGAGATGCGTACCGGGCGGCCCTGCGGGGGGGAGCTCGCCCCCACCGTTTTCGAGGGCGCGGTGCGCAAGTATCTCGGACTCTCCCAGCGGCTCGCGGAGACCCCGGGGGTCACCCCCTACGTGCGGCAGCGGATCCAACTGCTCGAATCCTCGCTCGCCACGATGTTCCCCGGGACCTCCGAGCAGACGGTTCTGGATCGGTTCCAGACGCCGATCGAAGAGTCACCGGAAGGCGCCTAGCCCCCCGGGGGCGCTCGGCGCGCCGCGTCCGGTGACAAGGTCATAATACAGAGGCCGGCCTCGACCGGCGGCGGGCTTGTAGGGTAGTCTGGACTATCCTTTTGGCCTTCGAAGCCAAAGACCCGGGTTCGAAACCCTCGCCCCGCCGGGGCCGGGCGAATCTCCCGGCAAGCCCGTCCGCCGCCCCCGGGGGCTATCCTTTTCACGACTGCCCGCCTCGTTCCCGGTCCCGAGCGGGCCATGGTCGATTGGAAGGAGGTCGAGCGGCTCCGCTCCAAGGGCTTGGACTGGTCCTCGATCGCCGAGGAGGACAAGGTCGGATTCAGCCCGCCCGAAGGCTCGGGCGACCCCGGCCGGGCGCTCAAGACGCTCTACTTGAACCGCAAATCGCAACGCTCGCGCAGTTCCCGCGGCCAGTCGGTGGCGGCCGAGGAGACCGATTTCACGAGCGCCGGCTCGAAGCTCTGGAGCAATCGCCTCCTCGTTCTCGGTCTCTTCGTCGCGGTGATGCTGGGGGCGTGGTCGGTGGTGGCCCTGTGGCGCCCGTCGCCGTTCGGGGCGCTGGTCACGTTCTACCCCGACCTGATCGTCGGACTCATCCTCGGTGGCGCTCTGCTCGCCGGCGCCTTCGTCATCGGATCGACGGATGTCCGCGCCCACTGGATGAAGCCGGTGGCCATCGGCTTGGTCGTCGGGCTGGTCGGGGTGGGGCTCTCCGGGTACGTGGCGCAGTCGCAAGGCTACCTCAACCTCCAGCCCTGCTCGCTCAGCTACGATGGTGGCGCCTGGTGCAAGGCGCCCAACTCCCAGTGGACCGACTCGGGCAAGCCGGTGATCTTCTTCTTCGGGTCGGAGGCGTGCCCGTACTGCTCGGCGTCGAGCTGGGCGATCCGCGATGCACTCCAGGCGTTCGGTACGCTGACCGGCTGGGGGTACAGCACCTCGAGCCCGACCGATAGCGCCGGTCCGAATACTCCGGAGGTGGCGCTCGACGGGAGTTCGCTGGCGAGCAGTTATCTCTCGTGGGACCCGCACGAGGATTCCGACAACCAGCAGATCAACTACCCGGCCGTCTCAGCTCAGGAGAACTCCTACGTCCTGACCTACGACAACGGCGAGTCCATCCCGTTCGTGGTGTTCGGGGCGACCTACATGCACACGGGGACCTTCATCGACCCGTCGGCGATGTGCGTCAATGGTCAGCTCGGGAATCCCTACACCCCGTCGCAGGTCCAGGGCCAGATCACCAACCAAAGCGGTTCGGCCTACTCGGCGATCGCCCCGGAAACCTACCTCATAGAGGCGTACTTCGTCAAGGTCATCGAGCTCGCCGGGCTCAACCCGCCGGCGAGCGTCACGCAGAACCCCTCGGTGCAGAGCGACCTCCAGTCGATCCCGTAGGAGCCGCAGGCGGATCCGCTGTGGACGCTCGGGTGCTCCATCGGCTCCTCCTGTTGAGCCTGATCGTGGGACTCGCGTTCAGCTCGTTCGCGACGTTCGAGACCTACTATGCGCCGCTCCGGACGAGTTGCACGATCAATGCGTTCTTCTCCTGCGGGGCGGTCGATCAGAGCAGCCACACGACCATCGGGCCCGTACCGGACTGGGCCATCGGCCTCGGCGGGTTCGTCGCGATGCTCGCGCTCGATGTCCCGCTGATACGAAGCTACGATCCGCGGTATCTGTACGGCGTGCTCGTCCTCGCGACGGTCGGCCTCGCGCTGGCCATCGGCCTCGGGATCCTCGAGGTCACGGTCATCCATGCCCTCTGCCCGATCTGCCTCGGGGCCTACCTCTCCGACGCCGGGGCCTTCGGAGTGGCGCTCGGGCTGGTCCGAATGCGGCGGTCGGCGCGCGCGGCTCCGTCGGCCCGGGCCGGATCGGCGGTCGCCGAGGACTGAGCGCGAGCGATCTACCGGAAGTAGCCGGCGGCGGTCACGGGATCGACGCGCTTCTCCTCTTCGACCTTCACGGCGTGGAGGATGTCGATGGCCATCACGGCGTTCATGGGGATGAGCCGGATCCGGCCCTTCTCCTCCTTCTTGGTGCCCTCGTCGAGCTCCAGGGCGAGGGAGTTGTCCCCCCCGACGCTCACGAGCCCTCGGAACACACCGGTCGACTCGAAGGGCTCATCGCGCGAACCGGCCGAGAAGACCTTGATCCGCGATCCCTGCGTGAGCGAGATGAGGGGGCGCTTGGCGACGGCGGTCTCCGTCGCGTTCATCGCGAGGCTCCTTTCGTCCGGGCCGACGCTCCGGTCGTGGGTGCAGTTACCATCGGGGGTGCCCGCTCGATGAGAGCCTGCAGGTGGTTTACCGTTTCCCGATACCGGCGGAGCGCGTTCTGGGCGTTCGCCTCTGTGAAGTCCCACGCTCGGGCGAGGTTGCCGTAGCGCAGCCGGTAGCCCTTGCGTCCCTTCCCCTCGGCCGAGCTGCCGACCTCCTCCAGCAGGTCGAGCGCCTTGAGCTTGTTCAGGTGCCGATAGATCGTGGGCTTGGTCGTCTGGAGCACCGCCGCCAGCTCCTCGCCGTACCACGCCCGGCTCGGGTCGCGCAGCAGGCAGTTCCGCACGAGCCGGTAGGCGAGGGTCTCGCCGACCGGTCCCTCCCCGGTACGCCCGTCGTCCCCGGCCGGAAGGTAGCCGATCATCCGCAGGAACTCCACCAGCACCTCGTCCGGATCGGTCAACGGGGTCAGCGGGGTCTGGTAGCGGAGCGGGAGCTCGAAGGTCATCGAGAGGTACGGGCGAGGGAGGGAACTCCGGGGATATAGCCCCCGGCGTCGCCGGCGCAACCGCACCCCAAACCGTTACCCGACCCGGCGCCTCGCGCCCCGATGGCGTTCGAGCTCGCCGTCCCGGAGACCGAGGCGGAGGCCTTCGAGTTCCTCGCCGGCGCCGGGGCCCCCCCGGCCGCCGCGCTCGCCGGGGGGACCGACCTGTTGCTCGACGTCGAGTACGGCCGGGTGGACGCCGCCCGGCTCGTCAGCCTGCGCCGGCTACCGTGGCGCTTCGTCCAATGGGGCGAGTCCTCCGTCCGTATCGGGAGCACGGCGCCCCTCGCGTCGCTCGAGTCCGATCCGGAGCTTCGCCGTCGGATCCCGGGGTTGCATACCGCGGTCGGCGCGGTGGGGGGGTACGCACTGCGCCACCGCGCCACCCTCGGGGGGAACCTGGCCCGATGCGCCCCGGCCAGCGACCTCCTACCGGTGCTCCTTGCACTGGAGTGCACGGTCGAACTCGTCGGACCCGCGGGATCGCGCGAGCTCGAGCTTGGAAAGTTCCTGATCGGCTCGCGGCGCACCGCGCTCGGTCCTTCGGAGCTCATCCGGTCGGTCACCGTCCCGGCACGACCGTGCGCCTACCTCTGGCAACGCGTGCGGCCGGCGAACGACATCAGCCAGGTGGGCGTCGCCGCGGCCCGCCGGCCCGATGGTGCCTGGACCCTGGCGGTCGGCGGGATCGTGCCGTGCCCGCGCGGATTCCCCGAGGCCGCCGGGCTCCTTCACGGGCCCTCGCCGGGCCGCGCCGAGATACGGGCGGCGGCGGACCGAGCGAGCCGAGAGGCACCCTTCTCCACCGACAAGCGCGCGACGGAGTCGTACCGTCGACGGCTGGTGGCGGTGCTCGTCGAGCGCGCGGTGGACGCGGTCGTGCTCCAGGGGGGAGGATGAACCGCACGACCTCCGCCTCGATCCGGGTGGACGGCACTCCCCGCGCTCTCGACGGCGTCCCGGACGAGGAGCGTTTGCTCGATTCGCTCCGCTGGCGATGGGAGCTCCGGGGGACGAAGGAGGGGTGCCGCACGGGGGACTGCGGGGCGTGCACGGTGCTCGTCGATGGGAAGGCGACGCTCTCATGCCTGACCCTCACCCGGGAGGTCGAGGGAGCGGAGGTCACGACGGTCGAGGGGCTGGAGAACGACCCGGTCGGGCAGCGGGTGCAGGCCGCGTTCGTCCGGGAAGGTGCGCTCCAGTGCGGATACTGCACTCCCGGTTTCGTCACCGCGCTGACCGGCCTGATCCGGGATCGCCCCGGCGCCACCGCGGAAGAGCTGCTCGAAGGACTGCAGGGCAATCTGTGCCGCTGCACGGGCTACGCCTCCATCGTCCGCGCGGTCCGTGCCTTGGAGACGCGCACGTGATCCGGACCGATGCACCGATCAAGGTCACCGGAAGGGCCGGCTACGGTACGGACCTTGCCCGGCCGGGGATGCTCTGGGGGGTGCTCGTCCCCGCGCCGGTGGCCCACGGGAAGATTCGGTCGTTGGACCTGGGACCGGCCCGGAAGGTCCCGGGCGTCGAAGCGGTCGTGGGCCCCGTCGAGGCGAAGGAGCTGCTCCCGCGCGGCGGAGGCGATGCGGACCGTCCGGTCTTCCCCTCCTCGGAGATCCGTTACCTGAACGAGCCGATCGCCGCCGTGGCGGCCCGATCCCTGGAGGCGGCCCGCGAGGCGGCCCGAAAGGTCCGGGTCGACGTGGAACCTCTCCCCGTCCTCGCCGACCTCGACTCGATCTTTCCGACGTGGCCGGCCACTCCGATGGGGGAGTCACCCCAGGTCAACGCCTACGTGCATGCCCGTTGGGGCCCCGTCGAGGAGGAGTTCGATCGGGCCGACCGGGTGCGGCGTGACGAGTTCCGGACCAGCGGCATCGCGCAGGTCGCGCTCGAGCCGCACGCCTGCATCGCGGAGGTCCGCGAGGGGATCTGGCGGGTCGAGAGCTCGACCCAGACACCGTTCGGCGTGCGTGAGGACATCACCTCCATCCTGGGGATCCCCGAGTCGCAGGTCGCCGTCGCGGCGACGTGGGTCGGTGGTGGGTTCGGCGGCAAGGGCGCGGCGCTGCTCGAGCCGTACGCGCTGGTGCTCGCGGCGGCCACCGACCGACCCGTCCGCCTGGCGCTGAGCTACCGGGAGGAATTCCAGCTCGTACGCTCGACCCTACCGGCGCGGTTCTGGATCGAGACGGCGGTCCGGGCGGGGACGATGCGCGCCCGCCGGGTCCGGATGCTCCTCGATACCGGAGCCTCGCTGCCGGGCCGTGACTTCGCCACCGGGTACGCCATCGGGTTCCTCCTCGGCCCGTACCGGATCCCGACCTTCGACGTGGAAGGTTATGCGCTCCGAACGAACAAGCCCCCGTTCGGAGCCCACCGTGCACCGGTGGTGCCGCAGTGCGTCTTTGCGACCGATGGTCACACCGACGCGCTCGCGCGCGACCTGGGCGAGGACCCGATCGAGTTCCGGTCGCGCCACATCTGGCGCGAGGGGGACACGACACCGTTCGGACAACCGGTCGGTCCCTTCGGCGCCGAACCGGCGCTCCGGATGGCACGCGACCTGCGCGACCGATGGCGGACCGAGCTTCCCGCCGGGACCGGGATCGGTCTCGGGGTCGGCTACTGGTCGACCAGCACTGGCGCCGGCGGTGAGGCCCGCGTCATCGTCGGCCCCACCGGCGCGCGCATCATCGAAGGCGAGCGGGAGATCGGGAGCGGCAGTGTCGTGCGGGGCCTCGTCGCCGTCGCCGAACGGGCCCTAGGACTACCGGCCACCGCCATCGAGCTCGAGTACGGCGACACGTCCGTCGCCCCGTTCGATTCCGGTGTCTACGGGAGCCGGACGTTGGGGGCGCTCGGGGGGGCGGTAGCCCACGCGTGCGCGGCACTACTCGACGAGCTCGCCCGACGGATCGGGACCCACGGCACGGTCCGTATGAGGATGAACCATGGGTCGGTCTGGGTCGTCGCCGATGGTAAGGACGCGCCGCTCGCCACGCTGCTGACCCTGCAAGAACTCGGCGAGGGCGGGCTATCGCGCCCTGGCAGGCTCTACGGTGGTGGCAAGACCGTTCGTCAAGACCGGGTGATCGAGGGCGACTTCTATGCCTACACCGATTTCACCGCCGCCGTTCATCTGGCCGCGGTCGACGTCGACCGGGGGACCGGCCAGGTCTCCGTGCGTAGGTACGCGGCGTTCCACGACGCCGGGGTCGAGGTCGATCCCGCGACCTATCGCGCCCAGGTCGAGGGCGGGGTGGCGATGGGATTGGGCACCGCGTTGACCGAGGAGATGCTTTGGGGTCCGGACGGGCGCCTGGGCAACCCCGGATTGCTCGACTATCGGGTACCGACGCTCACCGAGATCCCCCCGATCGAGGTCCATGTGATCGAGGGTTTCGCCGGGGCCGGCCCGTTCGGGGCCAAGGGGATCGGCGAGCCGCCCATGGTGCCCGTCGCTGCCGCCGTGGCGAACGCGGTGGCCGACGCTACCGGCGCCCGGGTGACCGAGCTTCCCCTCACACCGGAGCGCGTCGCGCGAGCACTTATGCTGGTCTGACACTCGGCCGGCGCCATGCCGGTCTCGCGCGCGGACGTCGACCGGTGGCTGGCGGAGATCCCGGGCAAACCGGTGGTCGCCACGGTGGGCTCCCACTCGGCGCTCGACATCGCCGACGGGGCCGTGCAGGAGGGGTTCCGCACCCTGTTGCTCTGTCAGGAGGGCCGAGACACGACCTACCGCCGATACTTCCGCTCCCACCGCGCGCCGAACGGGGAGCTCCTGCGGGGATGCGTCGACGAGGTCCGGTCCTACCCCAAGTTCTCCGACGCCTTCGCTCCCGAGGAACTACCTCGACTGCGGGAGTCGAGCGCCATCCTCGTCCCGAACCGCGCACTGAGCTCCTACGTTCCGCTCGAGCTCATCGAGAACGACCTCGCCGTTCCGATGCTCGGCTCCCGGGCGCTGCTCCGTATGGAGGAGCGGTCCGAGCGGGAGAACTACTACACGCTACTCGAGGCGGGAGGCCTGCCCACGCCGAAGGCGATCGCCTCCCCGGAGGCTATCGACGGCCTCGCCATCGTCAAGCTACCCCACGCGCGCCGGCGTCTCGAGCGGGGGTTCTTCACCGTCGCGAGCGCTCCGGAGTTCCGGTCCAAGAGCGACCAGCTGCTTGCCGCCGGGACCATCACGCGGGAGGACCTGCGCGTCGCGCGGATCGAACAGTACGTGCTCGGTCCGGTATTCAACTTCAACTTCTTCTTCTCCCCGCTGGTCCCCGCCTCCGAGGGGCTCGAGCTGCTCGGGATCGATGAGCGTCGGGAGAGCTCTCTGGACGGACTCGTCCGCCTCCCTGCCGCCCAGCAGATGGAGCTACCCGAGACGGCCCGGATCCCCGAGTACACGGTGGTGGGACACGGCACGCTAACGGCGCGCGAGTCGCTGCTGGAGGAGGCGTTCCAGCTCGGGGAGAAGTTCGTGGAGATCGCCCGGAAAAAGTACCCCCCGGGGATCATCGGCCCGTTCTGCCTGCAGACATGCATCGACGCCGAGGGTCACGCGACCATCTTCGACGTGGCGGTGCGGATCGGAGGGGGTACGAACGTCCACATGAGCCTCGGCCATCCCTACGGCAACACCCTCTGGCGCGGGCCGATGAGCTCGGGCCGGCGGCTCGCGCGCGAGCTCCGGCGCGCTATCGCCGACGGACGGCTGCGGGAGGTCCTGACATGACGACCCCGATCGCGGCACCTCCGGCGGGACCGCTCCGGCACTCGCCGCTCTACGAGTTCCACCGCGCCCACGGCGCCCACTTCATCCCGTTCTCGGGCTGGGAGATGCCGGTCTACTACACCGGCACCCTCGAGGAGCACGCGGCGGTCCGGGAGCGGGTGGGCCTCTTCGACGTCTCCCACATGGGCATCTTCACCGTCGAGGGTGAGCATGCGGGCGCCCTGCTCGCCCGGCGCACGACCGCCAACGTGGCGCGCGTCGCTCCCGGCCAGAGCCGCTACACGTTCTGGCTCAACTCCGATGGGATGATCCTCGACGACCTCCTGATCACCCGCCTCGACACCGGGGGCAAGGGACCACTGCGGTACCTGGTCGTCCCAAACGCCGGCCGGGCCGACCGGATCTTCGACCTGTTGCTCCAGCACCGGTTCCCGGACACGACGGTCCGTCGGCACAACGGGGCGGCGGCGATCCTGGCGGTCCAGGGTCCCCGCTCGCGCGAGATCCTCGAATCCCAGTTCGGATGGTCGCTGGCCGGCATGAAGTTTTACACCTCGCTCGCCTTCCCGCTCCCCCCCGCACCCCCCGCCCCCGGTCGGCTCGGCATCCAGATCCCGGCGGACCTCGAACGGGAAGCGCTCGTGGCCCGGACCGGATACACCGGAGAGCTGGGCTACGAGCTCATCGTCAGCGGTGCGGCCGCGCCCGGGATCGCCGAGAAGCTCGTCACCGCCGGAGCCCAGCTCTGCGGGCTCGGCGCCCGCGACACGCTCCGGCTGGAGAAGGGCTACCTCCTCTCCGGCAACGAGTTCCTGCTCGACCACACCCCGATCGAGGCCGGCCAGGACCGGTTCGTCGAGGTCGACCACCCGTTCGTCGGACGCGACGCCATCACCGCCCAGCAGTCCAAGGGGCCGACCCGGCGTCTCGCCGGACTGACCGTCCGCGAGGCGGGGGCGATCCCTAGGCACGGGATGGCCGTGCTCCACGGCGAAGAGGTCGTGGGCGCCATCAGCAGCGGTGGACCGTCCCCGACGCTCGGCTACGGCATCGCGCTCGCCTACCTCCCCGCCGCGCTTGCGGTGCCCGGCACCGAGCTCGCGGTGACGATCCGGGGCCGTCCGGTGCCGGCGGCGGTGGCCCCCCTCCCGTTCGTCCCCGCGAAGTCCGCCCGCCCCTGATATATCGGGGAACCGCGCATCTTTTCGTCGTGGCGAGCGCGCCCGTCCGGCCGGTGATCGGCCGGCCCGAGATGCTCGCTGCGTTCCGGGACCGCCGGGACTCCGTGGAACGCGGCCACGGCGCGGTCACGATCCTGGAAGGGGAGGCCGGCGTCGGCAAGAGCACCTTCCTGAGCTTCTTCCTGCAAGAGTCGCGCAAGCGCGGCGACCGGGTGCTGGCCGGCCACGCGCGCCCGGGGGTCGAGGCGCCGCCGTTCCAGCTTATCCGCGAGGCGCTCGGGATCGACCTCCCTTCACCAGGGATCGGGGGCGAGGGCGCCGAGGAGCCTTCCGCGAGCAGCGGCGAGCGTCTGGCCGAGATGCTCCGGAGCCTGGGCGATTCGACCGATCCCGGCCGTGCCCGCAGCTTCGGGCCGTTGACCGAGGCGTTCCTGGGACTGGCCCGCGGCGCCCCGACCATCGTGGCGTTCGAGAACCTCGATGACGTCGACCCTGGGAGCCTGGAGTTCCTCACCCACCTCGCCCCGAGCGTGGTCGACCATCGGCTGTGGATCATCCTGACCTCGCCACCGGCCGGGGGGCTGCACGAGGCCGCCCGCCAGTTTATCGAAACGCTGCCCCGGGCCGCCTCGACCGATCGGTTCGTGCTCCGTCCGCTCGCGCCGGGAGAGCTCGGGGAGTTCGTCCACTGGGTCGACCCGAGCCGGCCGGCCCGGCCCCAGGAGCTCAATCTCTGGTACACCGAGACCGGTGGCAACCCGCTGTTCCTCGAGCAGGTCGTCCGCGCCGCGCGCCGGAGCACGCCGTCGCTCTGGGAGCAGGCGAGCGCCTCCGGCCTACCGTTCACGGAGTTCGTCCACGCCCGGCTGCGCGAGATCCCCGACGAGGAGCGGCGCGTCCTCTCGCTGGGCGCGGTGATCGGCCGCGAGTTCTCCTTCCCGCTCCTGCTCAGCGCCACGGGGGTCGAGGAGGAGCGCCTCGCCGAGCTCGTCGAGCGGCTCGTCGAGCGGGGATTGCTGCGAGAAGTGCCGCCGGACCTGCTCGAATTCTCGCGCGACGACCTCCGCGAACTGGTCTACGCCGACATGACCGAGACCTTGCGACGATTGCTCCACCAGCGGGTGACCGAGGCGATCGAGGCGACGGGCCGGCACGACCCGGACACCGTCTTCGCCCTCGCCCACCATGCCTACTTCGGGCGGATCGAGCCGGTGGCCCTGGAGTACAACCGACGCGCGGCCGAGTTCGCCGCTCGCGTGGCGTCCCCCGAGATCGCCCGGACCCACCTCGAGCGCGCCCTCGAGTGCCTGCGCCGTATGGAGCCGGTCGAGCGCGTCGGAGAGCTCGAGATCGTGCTCGAACTGGCCCTCGCTCTCGACCGGGTGGGCGAGCTCGAGCGGGCCGAGGCGACGCTGCGGGATGCCCTGGCCCGCGGTCCACCGGCCGCTGCTCCGGCCGGGGTCGCGGCCGAATTGCTCCCGGTCTATCTCGCCCGGATCCTCACCGACCAGGGGCGGTGGGACGAGGCGCGACGACTCACCGACCAGTTGCTCGACCACGTCGACGAGATGGCGGCGCCCGCCTCGCGTCTCGCGCTCCACCGCCTCCGAGGGGAGATCGAGTACTATCGGGGTTCGTACGCCGAATCGGTCCGCTACCAGAATCTCGCGCTCGAGGCCGCCCAGAAGCTCGGAGACCTGCGCGAGGTCGCGCTCGTGCGGGTGCGCCGGGCCAATGCGCTCGCGATGATCCCGGACTGCGTCGACGAGGCGATCCCGGCCTATCGCGAGGCCACCGCGGAACTCCTGAGGCTCGGCGACCCGGCGGAGGCTGCCTACTCGCAGCTGTTCCTCGGCATCACCCTCGCCCAGAACGGTCGCACGCCCGAGGGGCTGGTGGAGCTCGAGTCGGCGGCGGTCCTCGCCGAGGAGTCCTCCGACCTGCGCCAGCTGGGATGGGCGCTGTTCAACATCGCCGACCTCCGGCGGGAGGTCCAGGAGCTCGAGGTGGCGCGTCGCCAGAACGCCCGCTCGCGCGAGATCCTCACGCGTATCGGCGACCAGTTCGGGCTCGCCCAGACCCACATCATCGCCGGCAAGATCGGTATCGCCACCGGGGAGCTCGACGACGCCGAGCGCGAGTTGCTGGAGGCCTTCCGACTGGTCCGCCAGCTCCGTACCGAGCCGGACGAGCTCGAGGTACTGCTCCGTCTGGCGGAGGTGGCCTTCGGGCGGGGCGATGTCCCGCTCGCCCGAGCGCGCGCCGACGAGCTGCGACGGCGCGAGGTCGAGCGGCTGCGGCCGGACCTGAGGGCGGACGTGCGCCGGCTCATCGGGAACGTGGGGTCGAACGGGCCCGCTACGGATGGCGCGGTCGCGGCGTAGGGCCGGCGGCCCCGCCGGAGGGGTCGACGTCGCGCTACTCCGCCGGGCGCTCGAGGAGGACCGGTTCGAGGCCGACCTCACCACCCGCTCGCTGTTCGCCGGGCCGTTCCCCGCGCGGGGCGACGTGGTGGCACAGGCCCAAGGGGTGCTCAGCGGATCGCACGCCGCCGTCCGGCTCGCCCGCCTCGCCGGGCTCACCGCCCGCCGGAAGGTCGCGGACGGGCGGTCGGTGCGGCGCGGTACGGTCGTCCTCGAGCTTCGAGGCGACGGCCGTCGGATCTTGGCCGTCGAACGGACCCTGCTCAACCTGTTAATGCACCTCTCGGGCGTGGCGACGGCGACGCGGACGGCGGTCGAGGCGGTCCGCGGCGCGGGGGGTACGCTCCACATCCGGGGGACGCGCAAGACGCTCCCGGGGTTGCGTGACCTCGAGAAGGCCGCGATCGAGCACGGTGGCGGCGAGCGGCACCGCCGGGACCTGGCCTCCGGCATCCTGGTGAAGAACAACCACCTCGAAGCACTGCCGGTGGCCGAGGCGGTGCGGAGGTTGCGCCGCCTGCCATTCCCGCGGCCGGTGATCGAGGTCGAGGTGCGGACGCTGACGCAGGCACGGCAGGCGCTGGCGGCCGGGGCCGAGGAACTGTTGCTGGACAACCTCTCCCCGCGGGGCGCCCGACGTCTCGTTTCGGCGATCCGACGCCTCCCGAAAGGCCAGGACGTCCCGATTGAGCTCTCGGGCGGCCTGACCGTGGGCAACGTGCGCGAATACGCCCGGACCGGAGCGGATTCGGCGAGCCTGGGGAGCTTGACGCATTCGGCGCCCGCGCTACCCTTTCACATGAAGCTGACCGCCCTCGGCGGAAGACCCCCCCCTTAAGTGTCCGGCGCGGGTTTTCTGGGCGAGGGACGATGTCGCTCGAAGCGGAGGTGCGTCGGCTCAAGGAGGAGCGCCGGGCGCTCCTGCTCGCGCACAACTACCAGCGTCCCGAGGTCCAGGACATCGCCGACTACGTGGGGGACTCGCTCTATCTTTCACGCAAGGCGATGGAGGCCGTCGAGCCGGTCCTGTGCTTCGCGGGGGTGCGGTTCATGGCCGAGACGGCGAAGATCCTGAACCCCTCCAAGACCGTCCTGCTGCCCGACCCCAAGGCCGGTTGCGGCCTCGCCGACGCCATCACCGCCGAGCAGTTGCGGCAGTGGAAATCCGAGCATCCCGGCGCGGTGGTCGTCTCCTACATCAACACCTCCGCCGAGGTCAAGGCCGAGTCGGACTACTGCTGCACGAGCTCGAACGCGGTCAAGGTCGTCGGGAATGTCCCGGCGGACCGGGAGGTGCTGTTCCTCCCGGACATGTTCCTCGGCGAGTGGGTCCGTCAGAGGACCGGCCGCAAGAACATGCACCTGTGGGTCGGCGACTGCCCCGTCCACGCCAAGCTGCGACCGGAGGACCTGCGCGCGGCCCGCGCGGCGCACCCGGGCGCCGAAGTGATCGCCCACCCCGAGTGCGGCTGCGGCAGCGCGGCGCTACCGCACGTCGACCGCATCCTCTCGACCGACGGGATGGTGCGCTACGCCGAAGAGACCCGGGCGCCGGAGGTGCTCGTGGCCACCGAGGTCGGGATCCTCCACCGGATGCGCCGGCTCAATCCCGGGACCCAGTTCCTGCCGCTCTCCGAGGGCGCCGTCTGTCCGTTCATGAAGGAGATCGACCTCGGGGACGTCCGCGACTCCCTGGCCAAGAATCAGTACGTGATCGACGTCGCGCCCGATGTGGCCCGGCGCGCCCGCCTCGCCCTCGAGCGCATGGTCAACTCCTGAAGCGCCCCGTTCAGGGCATGAGCTGGTGGGGGACGACCGGTCCGCGTCCGGTCTTCCAGTAGCTGTAGGCGACCCCCAGCAGGACCACCGCCGACAAGAACACGAGTCCGATCGCGGTCCACGACGGCTTGGTGGTCAGGTAGAACCCGATCGACAGCGGGTTCAACCTCGAGCCCAGGAAGGCAACGCCCGCCGACAGGAGCAGGAGCGCGAGCGCACCGGGGATCAATACCGTCCAGGTGGCAAGGACCCACCCCACCAACACCAGTGCGAGCGCCACGTAGGCCGCGGCATGCGAGCGCGGAGCGGGCCCCCGCCCCTCGGAGTCAGGTTCCTCCGGGCCTGCGTACGCCGGCGGTCGGCGCGGGCGCGGAGCGGTGCGCGGCGCGTACTCGACCGGCACGATCGGGCCGGCGCATTTCGAATAAATGAGGTCCCGGCTCCACTCGCATCGGACCGTTCAGGTCCGGGCCCGCTGGGCGGTCCCACGTCGCGGAGGCGTCGGCTCCCGGGTGTTCGCCACGGCCGACGCGACGAGCCACCCCCGACGCGCCAGGCGCACGGCGAGATGGAGCCTCCCGAGCTCCTCCGGGCGGTGCGATCCTGAGGTCACGAACAGCGGCACTCCGGACTCGGCCAGCCGGCGGAGCGCCCCCGAGTCGAGGCCATCGTCTCCCGGCTGGGGGGTGACCTCGAGCCCGAGGCCTTGGGCGCGCGCCCACTCGATCCACCCCTCGCGCGGACCGGAATCGTGGGACGGGAGATGACCGAGGAACGTCGGGAAGGGGTCGAGGGCGGGCAGGTCGCCGGGGGGAACCGGATTCCCGGCGCGACCGTTGACGATGGAGTAGTCCACCCCGGTCGGCAGTTTCTCCGGTGACCCTGGGGTCCACTCCGCCCCCACGAGCAGCCTCACCGCGTCGTCGCCCCGGGCCGACTCCCAGGACTCTCGCAAGCGGCGGATACCCTCCGGGTGTTCGAGCACATCGGGGTGCAGGATGATGCCCAGGTACCGGAGCTTCAGGTCCTGTGCGGCCTTCTTCCAGGACCCGATCCCGTCGGTGGAACCGTCCGGGAGATGCACGTGAAGGTCCCCCCGCAGGTCGGGGGCCTCCACGAGCTTCGGGATCTGGCCGGCTTCCGCGGCCTCGATCTCGCCATGGTTCTCGCGGATCTCCGGTGGCATGACGCGGAGGTTCAGGGCCGCGTAGACCTCCTCCTCGGTGCGGCCGGCGACCGACGCCTCCCCGCGGAAGACCCCGTACTCGTTGATCTTGAGCCCGCGGTCGCGGGCGAGCGACCGCAGGTGGATGTTGTGCTCCTTCGAGCCGGTGAAGTACTGCAGGGCCGCCCCGAAGCTCTCCGGGGGCACGACCCGCAGGTCGATCTGGATCCCCGGCGCGAAGATCACCGTCTCCTTCGTCTCGCCGCGAAGCCGCACCTCGCGCACGCCCTCGAGCGCGCTGAACGCGTCGAAGACCGCCTCCGGCGTGGACGAGGTGGCGAGCAGGTCGATGTCCCCGACCGTCTCGCGGCCCCTACGGAGGCTCCCCGCGGTCACCAGCTGATCGACGCTCACCCGGGAGCGGAGCTCGGCGACCACCCGCTCGGCGAGCTCCCAGACGACCAGGATGGGGCGACGGACGTCACCGGCGGTAGCACCGATGAGCGGCTGGACCCCCTCCCGGAGGACCTGGATCTTCCGCGCACCGAACCCCTTGAGCCCGCTCAGACGACCTTGCTCGATCGCCTCGGCGAGCTGGGCCGGGCTTTCGACCTTGAGCTCGACCCAGAACCTACGCGTGGTCTTGGGGCCGACCCCGGGGATCTGCATGATCTGCAGCAGCCCCGGAGGTATCTGGGCCGCGAGTCGCTCGTAGTACTCGATCTTCCCGGTCCGGAGGTACTCCCGGATCTTCTCGGCCAGAGCCTCCCCCACACCCGGGATGGTGCCGAGCTCGCCCCGGTCGGCGACCTTGCGCACGTCCTCGTCGAGCGATTCGATCGACCGCGCCGCGCGGCGATACGCCTCGACCTTGAAGCGGTCCCCCTCGCCGGTGAGCTCGAGGAAGTTCGCGGTGTCGGTGAACAGCCGTAGGAGCTCGGCGTTCTTCGGCATGGTCGCGTCCCCAACGACGACGCGCGGAAAACTGGTCCGGCCGGGGTTACGGACTGCGCTCGGCGCCGGCGTCGACCCATAGCCGGGGCACCCCGGTGTCGAACCCCAGAGCATCGTACAGCGCCCGGGCGGCGGTGTTGTCGTCGCGGACGAACAGGGCGGAGCCGGCCCCGATCGAGTCGGCGTCCCGCAGCAATTGGGCCACCACCGCCCGACCCCAACCCCGCTGGCGCGCCCGCGGCACGGTGAACACCCCCGAGACATGCCAGACCCTCGGGAGTCGCACCTCGGCCCGCGCCACGGCCACGAGCTCGGCGCCATCGAACCCACCGACCACCCACTCGTGGTGGAGGTCGATCGAGAGGTAGGTGTCGGTCACGCTGGAATGGTCCCCCTCGGCCAGGGCGCGCAGCGCGCCCCGATCTTCGGGGGTCAATCGCCGGACCGGCCGACCCTGCTCGGGATCGGGAGCCGGTCCCCAGCGTTGTCGGAATCGCAGCGTGTATTCGATCGTGGGCCCGCGCTCCCGGCGCAGCAACTCTCCGACCTCCGGGTCGATGATGGCCAGCAGCGGACGCGGGGGGACCCGTTCGAGCATCGGCTCGGGTGAATCGGTCGACCCCACCCAGTGAAGGACCGGACACCCGGGGAGCCCCTTCCAGACCAGCAGGTACGCCCGAGGCACGTTCTCCTCGAGCAACGTCCAGAACTCCACGCTCTCGGGCCAGGCGAGCCGATCCCAGACCGCCAACGCATGGGTCGCCGGGTCCGCGTCGTACAGACGCTCGAGCCACAGGGGATCGATGTCGGGCACGACGCGAGTTCGCGCGGGGGACATGGCTCCGATCTGACCCGCAAGGGCTCGGGCCCTCTTGAGGGGAGGGAGCCTGCGCGGCCCACCTCGACCGGGTTGGTCGGGCGCAGGACCCTTTTCGGGCGGACCGGGTCTCGAGGGAAAAACGACCAATAGCGCGGGCGCCCTCTCTCGGCGTGCGCAGCCATCGGCCCACTCCGGAGTTCCCTGCCCATCTCGAGGCACTCTACCGGAAGTTTCCGTTCGACCGCTCCCTCGCGCAGGATCCGCTGTCCCGGGTCCGTCCCGTGGCCGTCGACCGCCGCCACGCGGAGGTGGCCGGCATCTTCGCCGCCACCCTCGCCGTGGGCAACACCGCCTCGATCCAACGCGCCTTCAGCGAGCTCCTCCGTCGGGCGGGCGGCGACCTGACAACGGTCGTCGACCGGATGGTGCGCCCGGGCGCGGACCCGGCGTTCGGCGGATTCGTCCACCGCTGGATCCGCGGTGAGCATCTGAGCTTCCTCGCCTACCGGCTGCACGAGATCGGGTCGACCGAGGGCTCGCTCGAGGCGGTGTTCGCCCGGGGGGCGGCCGGCCCAGACGGTTTCGCCGGCGGTCTCGACGCGTTGGCGACGGCGCTACGGGGCCCGTCGAACGCTCGAGGCGCCCCTCGGCCCCCGCGGGGGTACGTCCGACTCTTCCCGACGCCCCTCGGCCCCACCCACAGCCCGTGCAAACGGATGGCGCTCTTCGTTCGCTGGATGGTCCGGTCGAACTACCCGGACCTCGGGGTCTGGACCGGCGTCGACCCGGCGACGCTGCGGATTCCGCTCGACCACCACGTCTACTGGATCGCCTACCACCTCGGGCTGACCCAGCGCCGAACGAGGAACTGGGCGGCCGTCGAGGAGGTCACCGCGGCGCTACGGGCCGTCGACTCCGCCGACCCCATCAAGTACGATTTCGTTCTCTGTCACACCGGAGTGTCGGGAGATTGCCCCAAGGAACGCGACCTCGCGGTGTGCGGCCCGTGCGTGGTTCGACCGGATTGCCGGCTGTGGCGGGG
>DASYYY010000006.1:0-13053 GCA_035933635.1 Thermoplasmata archaeon
CGGGGCGGTCGGGAACGAAGCTCGCCACGATGACCCCGTTGGTCCACTGGTCGGCACCCGACCAGCGTCCGTGGTCGGCCGAGACGCTCAGACGGGGAGGCGCGACGGCGACCAGGACCAGGACGACCACCAGACCCGCGATCAGGGCCGGCAGGAGGGATCGGCCCCTGGGCCGACGGTCGGGGGGGTTGGTTCCCATCGTCGTCATCGCCTCCCGGCGATTGGATGCGCCGTTCAGGTCACCCCCTTTTTGGTGCGACCCCGAGAAGGGTTGGTGCGGGCCCGAAACATCGTCGGGCCACCATCGGGGGCGTTCATGGGGAGAAGAGCTCCGACCACGTGTCCACCAGCTGGTCGATCCAACGGTCCGCGTACCCCTCGCGGTAGGTAACGAGCACCCGCGCGATCCGGTTCGACTCGCCGACGCGGAACGTCCGAAGGGGCCCCTGACGGCTGGCGACGAGGATGCCCGTCTCGAGCAGCCGACGGAGATGGATGGAGGTCCGGGAGACGCTCAAGGACGAACGTTCCGCGATCTCCACCAGCGGCAGTTCTTCCTCCGAGCGGAGTAGCTCGACGAGGATCCGACGCACGGCCTCCGAGCGGGCGAGGCGGAGCAGCGTGCGATCGCCGAGAGGGACCCGGGCGCCGAAATAGAAATCCTGATGGGGGCCGCGTTCGCGTTGCACCAGGCCAGCAGTCTCGAGCCGTTCGAGGTGGTAGGAGGTCTCCCCCCAGGCGGTCCCCGCCTGTCGCTGGATCTCCCGCGCGCTCAGCCCCGGGGTACGCTCGACCACCTCGTAGAGTCGACGACGGGAGGCCAGGGCGAGCGGGTCGTCCGCCATCGATCAGCGTCGTCGTCCGATGAGACCCGTTCCCAGCAGGCACATCGCGGCGAGGGCGACGAGGGCGAGGGTCGGGGCACTGGATCGGGCGAAGTCCGGCGGGTCGATCGGGAGCGCCCCGTAGGTCCACACGATCCCGGCCGCCAGCAGGAACAGGCACGCCGCCGCGACGAGCAGGAACCTCGGCTCGCGTGTCCTCGACCATGCTCCGACAGGCACCGCCGAGGCGAGCCCAGAGAGGACCACAATGACGAGGGCGAGCACCAATTCCAACGCGGTCACACGGCCTTCAGCCTCCCGGGCGAGTCGCGGCCGACCGGGGAGCCCTCGGTCCCCCCGGACCCTGCGCGCCCATCGCGCCCGCAGGGCGCGTGCCCTAAATGGTGGCTGGTGCAAGCCCGCTTATCGCTCGGTCGCCCGGTGCGGTCAGCGTTCGGGTTCGGCATCGACCGGCCGACGCCCCCTCGCTTGAGTGAGCCACATCTGAACCTCCCGATCGGAAACTGGCCGAAAGTCGGCGTACCACTCTCCCACGGCTCCCAATTCCGAGGGTTCTTCGACACAGACCACATCGTCGGCGAATCGCCGGAGGGTCTCCGCGGTGGCACGCGGGGCGACCCCGACCGCGAGGACGACCCTTTCCGGTGCCCGCTCTCGGAGCACCGCGACCGCTGCGCGGATCGTCCCCCCGGTGGCGATCCCGTCGTCCACGACGACCGCCGTCCGTCCCTCGATAGGGATGGCCGGGAGGTCCCCGCGGTACAACGCCACCTGGCGGACGACCTCCTGTCGGGCCTGGGCGATCGCCGGCTCGATCGACCCCCTGGTGATTCCGAGCTCGAGCAGGGTCGGCTCGTCCAGTGTCACTCCTCCCCCCTCCGATACCGCGCCGACTCCGAACTCCGGCTCCCCCGGCGCACCGACCTTCCGCACTACGAGCACATCCAACGGAAGCTTCAGGCCCCACGCAATGGGAAACCCCACCGCCACCCCGCCCCGAGGGAGCGCCAAGACGACGGAATCTGGCCCGATCCGGCCTCGCAGTCGGGCGAGCAGTCTCCGGCCGGCCTCGTACCGATCCGACAGCACCATCGTTCCTGTGGCGCCTCGATGGGGGAACGACCGGACAGCGAAAACGGGACCCCCGCGATTGGGTGTGAGATCGGGTGCTCTCCTCGCGAGTAACGACCTCTCGTGCCGGTGACGGTCGCCTTGTAACTCCGAACGGGCCCAGCTAGAGTGTCCCCCATGGCCCAAATGCGAACCCGTCCCGCCCTCGCTCCACGCCGCCGCGGAGCCCGCGCCGGTGCGACATGGATCGCGTTAGGCGCGGTCGCGATCGTCCTGGGAACGTTCGCATCGCTCGTTCCCGTCGGCCTGGCCACGCTGCGTCCTGTCGCTTCGATGCCTTCGGCCGACATTCGCGCGGCGACCGAACCGACCCTCTCGATCACGGGTGCCTCGCCCTCGGCCGCCGGCCTGCAGTGGACCGCCTCGTCCGACCTCGTCTTCTCCGACTATGTGCTCCAATGCAGCGACGTAGGCGCGGGCGGCCCCTGGTCGACGGTCACGGTGCAGACGGCGCGGAACGCCACGAGCTACTTCGCCGATGGGTTGAACTCGAACACGAGCTATTGGTGGCGCGTCCTTGAGCAGGACTCCCTCGGGGTCGTGCAGTCCACGTCGAACGTCGCCACGGCCCGCCAACCCGACGCGTCCCACCTCGGCGTCGCGCTCGGGGGCTCCGGTCGGGCCTCGCTGGCCTGGACGAACCACGCCACCTACGCGGGCGGAGTACGGTTCCGGTCCTACGAGGTCGAGGAGGCGCAGGGGAGCGGTGCGTATGCCACGAAGACGACCGTCCTGACACCCGCCGATCGTTCGCTCTCGCTCGGCGGCCTGGCCGCCAGCACGGAATACCGCTTCCAGATTCAGACCGTGGATACGTGCAACGGTACCGCGAACTGCGGCGGGGCCGACCCGGCCTCCGCGTCTCCATCGAACTCGGCGTCCCTGCTCCTCCCGTCCCCGCTCAGCGTACGCGCCAGTGCGAACTCGACCACGGAACCGGTCGGAGCAGCGGACCAGTTCACCGCCGACGCATCGGGAGGCACACCTCCCTACACGATCGGCTGGAAGTTCGGCGACGGGTCTACGGCCACCGGTCGGGAGGTCACCCACCCCTACGGATCTCCCGGGAACTTCACGGTCGTGGCTACCGTCACGGACCTGTTCGGGACCTCCGCCCAGGCCTCGATCCGGGTGACCGTCCATCCCATCGGTTCGACATGGGGGGATGGCAGCGGTACGGGGAACGGAAGCTCGACGAACGGGAGTTCACCCGGGCACCCCGGCGGAGGAAACGGCGGCGGTCTGCCGTTCGGAAGCAATCCCTCGCGACACAACTCCCTCGGCCGTTCGTTTTCGGCCTGGCTACTCCCCGCGGCGGTCCTCATCGTCGCGGCGCTGGCCGGGGGCTTGGCCATGCTGTACTTTTACAGCCGGAGCCAGCACGGCGGGAGAGGGCGCACGAAGCCTCCCGCCTCTAGGCTCTCCACGGGCGCCCGCGGACCTACGACGCCGAACGGGCCGACCGCTCTCGCGGGCACGCCGGCACACCCCGGCTCGGTGCCCGAGCCTACCGGGACCGAGCCGGCCGAGGACCTCGACCGGTACTTCGACGGAGTGTACTGAGCTCGTCGAACGAGCGGGTTCGAAGTGGGGCCGCGGTTCGCGGCCACGTCGGTCGCCCCGACGCCCGACTCAGGTTGCGCACGGGTCTCTCAGGCCGCGAGGGGAGCGCCTCGGCTACCACAGCGCCTGGTCCGTAGGCGATCGGCCCGAACAGACAGCGCGTGGAAGATGTGGTCATCGGGCGAGCGCGGGATCGCGCGAGCCGTCGGAGGCGGACTCCTGGTCGGATGGTAACCGTCCGGGGTTGTGCTCCAGTGGATCCGACGCAGTCCGCCGCCGGGACCGGAGCCAGATCGAAAGGTCCACCGCGATCAGCACCACGGCGCCCGCTGCGATCGCCGGGAGGAGCCAGGCCGTCCAACCGAGGCCGGCGCTCGCATTGGCCGGAGGGAGATCCCCGCCGGAGCCGTTGACGAATTGCACCGGGTATTGATACAAGAGATACGCAACGGAGCCGAGCTCCCAGAGATGGACGAGGCCGTTCGCCTGAGAAACCGTCGACGGGAGGGTAGTGTTCCAACAGAACGGAGAGGCCGAGGTAGCGGGCGCCGCGGCGGTTACCCCTACGAACGGTGGGGAGCTGTTCGCGAAGGCGACGTGAATCGCGAAGCTGCGACCCGCGATTGGGCCGGACAGGCACACGGGATAACTGCCGCCCAGAATGACACGGCCCGGGGGATCTCCTTCCAGCCATGCCACCCGGTCGGGCAGTAGGGTGGCCGGGCCCGACCAAGGACCGTCCGCCGGGGGCCGCCCGACCGCGTGCAACGACCAACGCCATTGGAACCCGAGGGCCACGCTCCCCCGGGGCCAGCTCGTCATCACCGCGAGACCATCCGAGGTGAACGTCGCATTGGAACTGCCGTTGAACGACTCGGTCGATTGTAGGACGAGGGACACGTTCGCCGTTCCGAGGAAGGTGCCGAGCGGACTGACGTTGTAGACCTCGGAAGGAACGGGGACCCGCACCTCGCCCGACGCCACGGGGAAGGTGGCCACGGAGCCGGGGACGCGTACGATACCTGCGCCGATCGCACTGGAACTGCGGTTCAGCGAGATTCGGTAGCTCACCGAGAGGCTCGAGCCGAGCTGGGCCGTGCCCGGCGGTGAGCCGTCGGCGACCGCCAGATTTCCGTGGAACGGCTGAGGAGGGGTGCTGGCTGCCGGCTCGGACCCGACCGGGGGGCGGGCCGTGGGCGACAGCGTACCGATCCCCGGCACCGTAAGGACCAGCAGGGCGGCCACCACGACCCCGATCGGTCGAAGCCCACGGCCGAGCCTCGCCCACGAGATCATCGCGGCCCCCCCATCGGTCCGTCGTTCTAACGGGCTGGTGTTCGGACGGTACCTTCCGGTCAGTGCGCCCGCAGTTAGGCCATTACCGAGGGCTCACGAACGGGATTACATCGCGGACCCGGTGGTTTTCCGGGGAGGACGGCCCGTTTGGACGAACCGCCCTGCGACCCAGGTCCCTCGGTTCGAGCCTTGCCACATCGGCGGCCCCGGCCCCCAGGGTCGGGCCGCGGCGCCCGTGGGTCGGGCGGGACACGCCGTCCCGTCTCGCGAGCGGGGACCGCCATGAACCACCGATGAGTGGGGCGGCTACGACCCCGAACCGGTCGGGCGGAGACGCACCGGCAGCGGCGGCTCCCGCTCGCACGAGCGGGTGGTACCTCCTCCCGATGGGGGCGATCGTCGTCGTCGCCGTCGCCCTGCTGGCGTACGAGTATTCGAAAGCCGCGCTGCCCCCGGGGGTGGACCCGGGACATTGGCTGTCGGTATCGTACGCCTACGTCGGCCTCCCGACCTCGCCCGATCCCGGCAATCAGCCGTTCTACTACTCGCCGCTGATGTTCCCGTTCCTCGGCACGCTGGTGCGCCTGACCGGGAGCCCTCCGGCGGCAGCGACGGCGTTGGCGCTCGCGTTGATGCTGGGCTACGGGCTGACCGTGATGCACCTCGCTCGGCGCTACGTCCACCTCGGGTGGATGCAGGTGACGCTCGTCGGGCTCGCGATGTTCTCGGGCACGACGTTCCAGATGATGTTCTGGGGCGCGTATCCGAACTTCCTCGGTTTCATCACGTTCAACGAGACCATGATCGCCTTCCTGCTGTACCTCCGGACTCGGAGGACGCGGGACGGGGCGCTCCTGCTCGTCGGCGCGTGCTTGACCTTCCTCGCCCACGACCTCACGTTCTACGTGCTGATTCCGGTGCTCGTGGTTTCGACGATCTTCCTGCTCCTGTTCGGCAAGCTCACCGTCCGGTTCCTCCTCCGACCCCACAACCTGGTCGGAGCAGCGATCCTCGGTGGTTTTGTCGAGGGGTACGGCTGGGTGACCTCCCAGTTCGGCATCAGCCATCCCAGCTACTTCTACTCGAACAGCTCGGCGTACGCGCTGGACCAGGTCGGCGAGATCTTCCGGCCATTGGGCTCCGCGCCGGACCTGTTCCCGTCCGGGACGGCCGTCACCTTGCCGCCCCTCCTTACCACCGGCCTGCTGCTGGCGATCCCGTTGGTGCTCATCCTGACGCTGCTGGTACTGCGGAACCTACGCCCGCGTCTGTTGGACACCCGCCTCGTGATCGCCGCCGGCTGGCTGTCCGCCGTGGCGGCCGTGCCGGCGGTCGGCTACCTCGCCCGGGTGGAGACGGACTATCCACGGTTCCTGTACTTCCTGCCATTGCCCCTGGCGCTGCTCCTCACGCTCGGCATCGAGCGCACGATGCTCCCGATGTACCTCCCTCAGTGGTTCGGCTCGCATCGGCCCACCCCTCCACCGGGGGCGCTCGGTGCCGGGGGGTATGCTTCGACTTCGGCGCCCCCCGCGACGATCCCGGCACCGCCGCGGGGGGCCCTGGGTCCCGGGGGTACGGTGACCGGCCCCGCACCACCGCTGCCCCGCTCGCGTCCGCCGGTCGCCGGTGGGTGGCTGACCGCTGCGGTCGTCGTCCTGCTGGGCGCGATGTTCCTGACCGTCACGGTGCCGGTCGCCAACCGCCAGGAGGCGTTCGGCACCGCGGGGGCGCATGACCCGTCGTTCGTCGCGGCGATGAGCTGGCTCGACGCGAACCCGACCGCCGGCAATGTACTGACCGATTCCTCGGCGGCCCGGTGGGCCGAAGCGTTGACCGACCGGGAGGCCTACACCGTCGGCCCGGTCTGGCTGTTGTTCGATCCGGGCCAGATCGCGCTGACCGAGGAGTCCTACTGGGCGCTCAACAGCTACGTCGCGATCACCGACGGCCAGAGCGTGTTGTCCTACTCGGGGTTCAACACCTCGCTCTTCGAGCAGGCGCCGCTCTACAGCGGCTACCTCGACGGGATCCCCTTCCCGGTGTTCCGCGTCCTCCCCCAGTCGATCGTCCTCAACGTCTCCGGTCCGGCGGGGACGGGCCAGTTCCCGGCGATGCAGTCCGTCCGGCCGGTGCTCGCCGTCCCGGCGGGCAACGGCTCGACCGCGACGATCACCTACACGAGTCCGCAGGCGGTCGTCGTCGAGGGCGGAGCGGTCGGACCCGCCGGCCTCGCCCGGATCACCTTCCGGATCGCGCCCGCGGCCGGCGTCGCCGTCCACGGGATCTCGTTCGGCATCGCCAGCCCCCCGGGGTCGGCCCCGGAACTCTCCCGCGACCGCGTCGGGGGGATCGACTATACCGGCTCCGCGCTCGAGTGGAACGTGACGGGGCCCCTCGGACAAAGCCCGTCGCCCGGCGAAGTCAACAGCACGCTCACCTTCTCGGAGCCACCGTCCGTCCAGTCGACCTTCGCGAACACCACGGCCGTCGAGTGGGGCGCGTCGTTCGCCGATCCGAATGGGACTCGGCCTTTTACGCTCGGTATCTCCGTGATCGCTCCCGGGCTCAGCAATCCGCTGTCCGCCCTCCCCAGCCCGCTACCGACCCCGGTGTTCCTGGGGAACCACTCGATCCGCTTCGTGCTCTGGCCGAACACCCCCTACTATCAGACCCAGCAGAACTACCTGGTCAGCACCTTCGGATTCCGCCCCGCCTACTCCAACCCGGAGTGGGCGGTGCTCGAACGGTAGCCCCGTGCGTTTCGCGGGACGGCTTCCGTGTTCGACCTAAGGACCAAGGGCCGGGCCGTCGGACGTGGCCCCCCGGGCCCCTCCACCTAATCTTCGTCCTGTCACGGGAGGTTGAGCCCCGTGACCGGGGACGATTTTCACCCAAAGTGGACCCAATTGGTCGGAACGGGGTCGTCGCTAACCAAAGGCTTACTACCTGACTTTTCCGGGACACATCTCGGGTGGTCGACTGAATCCGACGGGCGCGACGGAGCTATCCGAGGGCGTGCCGGAGGCCAGCCCAGCCCACCCCTTCGACGCCCCGGCGCTGGCCGGACCTCGCGATTCTCGTCTCCCCCCTGATCCCGCTCGTCCGCGTTCGAGCGGCGGGCGGCTTTGGGGTGTACCGCTCCTGTGCGTGGTTCTGGGGCTGATCGTCAGCGCCGGCTGGGCGGGGATTGCGTGGACGACGACTTCGACGTTTTCGGCCGGGTCCGGCCATGGCGACGCGAGCAGACCCCCCTCGACCGGTTCCTCCGGACCTGCGGCCCCGGGTGGGGTCGGCTTTGGATCGGTGGGGAATCCGCCCGGCGTGTCGATCGTCGCACGCACATCGCCGTCGTTCTGGGGCCTCGTCGCCCAAACCTCGACGAGTCGCGGGATCCTCACGGATTCCAAGCTCGATTCCTACCTCGCCGCCACGCCGTTCACCTGGTTCCGCTACACGATGCAGACCGACCAGTGCAACATCAGCGCGAACGTGGTCTACACCGACTCCGGGGGAAAGATCAGCCCCTGCGGGTTCAACATCTCGGCGTTCAAGACCTGGTGCTACTCGCGCACACCGCACTGCCAGGCGATCGTGGACCTCCCCGGAGAGAACAACAATCCCGTCGAAGACCTGGTGATGGCGCGGTACATCGTCGGCCAGGTCGGGTTCCAGCCGAACTACTGGTCGATCGGGAACGAGCCAATGCTCTGGACCCATTTCGGTATACCCTGGTCGAAGTGGACGAGTTCCGACCGGTCGACCCCCACCCCGCTCGAGTACGCCCGCGACGTCCAGCGTGCCATCCTCGCCGTCCGCTCGGTGGACCCGGGTGCCCGGTTCATCGGGATCCAGGCCGACTGCGAATGCTCCCCGACCTGGTTCCAGCAGGTGGTGAAGGTCGATGGTCCGAACATCTCCGCGATCGCCTACCACACCTACCCCTCGACCGCGCTCGCGACCCGCGAGACGCTCCCGCAGTTCTACCATCCACTCGCCAGCTCGGCGAACCTGCTCACGAGCTACTCCACCGTGCGCTCCTCCATCCGTGGCTGGTGCGCGCGATGCTCGACGTTGCCGATCTTCGTCACCGAATACAATGCCGGCCCCGGCTGGGCCCCCTCGAACTGGGGGGGGACCTACGCCAACGCGGTGTTCCTGGCGGCTTCGACGGTCCAGGCGCTGCGCGCCAACATCTCGATGCTCACGGTGTTCAATCTCCAGACCTACGCGAGCCACCCCTACGGCTACTCGCTGCTCAATGGCAACGATGTCCCGGGGCCGCCGGCGTTGCTGTATTCGACCCTCCTCGATCACCTGGCGATCGGCACGGTCCTGCGGACCCCGGTGGCGACCACCCTCTCCAACGTCTGGTCGGTGCTCTCGGTGGATTCGTCGACGGCCAGCTTGCTCATCGTGAACGCGAATCTGGCGCAGGCTCTCCCTCTGGCGCTGGGCAAACTGCTGCCGGTCGGCGCACTTCCGACGGTGTACTCCTGGAAGCCGGGCCAGCCCTTGCCCGCGCTGAGCCACCCCCTCCTTTCGTTGGGGCTGACGGTGCCCTCCCAGGGGATCGTCCTGATCAACTTCGCCGCGAAACTCTTGGGGCCGCTCGGCCCGGCACCAGCGGCGGTCGCGCCCACCGCCGCGACATCAGCGGTCGGCGCCGGAGCGGTGCTGGCGGTTCCCGAGCGCCGCGTTGTGTACTAGGGGCATCAGACCCGGGACGTCAGGTCCGGGGAGCTCGGAACACCCGGAGGAAAGCCGCGGGATTAGGGACCGGCGCTCACCCAGGTGACGTTGAAGCTCGTCCGGTCCGAGCTCAAGGCGGTCGGATTGGCCTTGTGCTGGGTTCCGGCGGTGTTCACCATCGTGATCGCGTGAATGTTCGAGAAGGACCCCACGGCACCCGTACTCGCCGAGACGGTCGCCGTGCACGTCGAGGCGACCCCGGTCGCATCGGTGCCGAACTTGATCGTCCCGAAGTCGGCTAGCGGGAGGATCCCGGAGGACGACGAGGGCGCCTCGGCGATCCACTCCGCCGAGCTCCGTGCCGCCGAAACCCGGACGGACTTCGTGAACGACTTGCCGGTGGTCACGTCCTTGATCGTCGCGGTGAACCCCGAACTCGTATGCTTGACCTCGGCGAACATCGTGTCGCCCGGAGAGATGCTGAGGGAGATCCCGACCGACGGCTTGGGGTAAAACTCGTACCACGCGTAGTAGGTCGGCGAGCCACCCTGGCAATCCGAATCGGTACCGGTCTGCTCGACGGACCTCGAATTGAACCCGTCGATTCCTACCCAGAACGAGGAGTACTGGTTGGTCCTCGGGCAGCTGCCTTGGATCGAGGGCACGATCCACGATCCCTGGACGTCGCTGACCGAGCCCTTCGCCCCGGTGACGGCGAACCCGGCCCAGTTCGTGCTGGAGGTGGCGCTCACGGTGTGGTAGAGCGCCCCCGCCGAGGAGACCGCGGAGACGACGGGGATGCCGAACACCCCGAGGACCAACAGGGCAACGATAGCCATGCTTCCCGCTCCGAGATGGCGCGTCATGGTTCTTCAGCGCGGGACCGGTCCACCCCTATTTACTACTCGCGAAATTCCCCGCCGACCCCTCCTCCGAGCACTGAGGGCACGGCGCGGCCGAGGGCATCCGGCGACGTCGCGACCTAGCTCGTCATTTCGTGTGACGGCGAATCTATCTAACGGAAGGATCGCGTGGGAAGTACGTGCCCGCCACCGGTTGGATGGGGTCGGACGAGGCCGACACCTCCTCGCTGGCCCGGCCGGTCGCACGGCCGCGGGGGTACCGACCCAACGTTCTGTTCGCCGCGACGGTGTCCGTGGGATCTTTCCTCTTTGCGTCCGGGGTCGCCGCGGCGTGGTTCTCCCCACCCGAGTTGTACTTGACCTCGTTCGCCGGTTACGACCCGCCGGTCGACGCCGTGGCGGGGGTCCTGCTCCTCGCCGTGGCGGTGCGGATCCGGGAGCGGAGCCGGGTCGCCTGGATCTTCTCGATCGTGGCGCCGCTCTTCGCCATCGGTATCGCCCTTCTCAGCCTCAACATCCTCTCCGGCGCGGCGGCCGTGGTCGCCGGACTGCTCCTGGCGCTGCTCTACCCTTCCCGGGTGCGATTCTATCGCGGCTCGATCACGGGGACGGAGACCGCCCAGTACTCCGTCCTGCTCGGCGCACTGCTCTCGATCCTCTACGGGATGGTGGGGGCGAAGTACCTCGGCGACCAGTTCTCCCCCAAGCCGGGGATCCACGGTTGGGGCGAGGCGCTCTACTTCACGATCAGCACGATCTCGACCAACGGCTCGGACTACCTCCCCATCACCGACACGGCCCGGCTGTACACCGTCGTCCTGATCCTCTTGGGGGTGGGCGCGTTCCTGTCGGCGGTCGTCGTCTACTTCGTGCCGTTCCTGCAACAGCGACTTGAACGCGTGTCGCGTCGTCTGGAGCAGGCGCAGATGGAGCAGCTCGTCGACCACGTCATCGTCTGCGGCACCTCCCCCGAGGTCCGTGCCATCGCCGCGGCGCTCCGTGACGCGCAGACCGCCTCGGTGATCATCGGCGATCAGGTCGACGAGGTCCGGCGCCTCGAGGCCGACGGGTTCCGGACGTTGGTCGGGGAGAGCTCGGCCGAGGATGTGCTCCGCCGTGCGGGGGTCGAACGGGCGCGCGCCCTGATCGCGGCGGGCTCGACCGACGCCGAGAACCTGCTGACGGTGATCACGGTCCGCGGGATCCTGCCGCATCTGAGGATCGTCGCGCTCGCCACCGCTCCCGCCAGCGTCTCGAAACTCCAGCGCGCCGGTGCGAACGAGGTCGTCAGCGTCATCAGCGTCGCGGCGCACCTGGTCACCGACGCCGTGCTCCACGCCCCCTCGTTCGAGGAGTGATCCGGTCGTGGCGTCGAGCACCGCCTCCATCGGCCGGGCGGAAGGCGCGGACCAGGTCCTAGGGAGCTCGCTGCTCGGCACGACGATGCGCCGGGCGTTCGTGAGCGGGCGCCTCTACCTGGGCTACGGGGCGGTCATGTCGCTGGTGCTCGGCCTCGCGCTCGTCTACAAAGGCGGCGCCGGGTTCACCGCCGCCTATCCGTTGATCCTCCCGATCTTCGGTGTCGTGGGATCCCTGGGCGCCCTCGGCGTGTTCACCAGCGATCGGCTCAAGGGCGTACTCGAGTACCTGCTGGCCTACGGCGTCTCGCCTCGCCGGCTGTTCGTCAATGTGCTCGTGGCCGGCCTCGCCCCCGTCCTGCTCATCGTGAGCGTGGCGCTCGTCGGAACGATCGGCTTCGCGGTGGCCCGCGGGGTGACGATCCCGGCTACGTTCGAGCAGGAGCTGGCGGTCTACTCCGTCCCGATGGCGTTCGCCTCCGCGACCTTCGCCGACACGGTCGGGATGTACTGGACGGCGCTCTCCTCTCCGCGCGAGGGGATGGCGAGCCCCACGGGCCTCGCTCCCCTGATCGGCGTCATGCCCCCCGTACTGACTTTAGCGGTGATCGCGGCGGTAGGAGTCTCCTACGGGTCGGTCTCGAACAGCGAATTCCTGGAGATCACCGGGGTCGCGTTCGCCATCGTAGCCCTGACCGTCGGGACGCTCCTTGCCCTGGCCGGAAAGTTCCTGCGCCGGGAGAGGCTCCTTTCTCCCTCCTAGGGGTGGTCGCGTCTGTCCGTCGCATCCCTCCCGATCGGTTCGTCGTCGCACCCGTCCGCGCCGGGCGCGGGGCTCTCCTGCCGGGGATTGAGCGCCGGGTACTTCGGGACCGAGGTGCTCCGGGACATCTCGTTCGAGATCCACGAACCGGCGGTCTACGTGGTCCTCGGGCCGAACGGCGCGGGGAAGACCACGCTCTTCCGCGCCCTCTCGGGGGTCCTGGCCCGCACCCGCGGGGAGGTCACGGTCGGTGGGGAGTCCATCGACCGAGCCGGTGCGCATGGCCGGATGCACTACCTCTCCCACCTCGACGGACTGCCCGACAGCCTGCGCGTCCGCGAGACGCTCGATTTTTACGCACGCGTCGAGCGGGCCGGGACGGCCGACATCGAACGGGTGCTCGATGAGCTCGAGATCCGCGAACTGGCCGACCGGTTCCCCGCGCAGCTGAGCGCCGGGCAGCGCAAGCGCGTCTCGATCGCCCGCATCTTCCTGCGCGAGCGCTCGATCTACCTGCTCGACGAGCCCACGAGCAGCCTGGA
>DASYYY010000016.1:0-3234 GCA_035933635.1 Thermoplasmata archaeon
TGCCATGGCGGCCGAGGCGGCCGGGGCCCTGGAAACCGCCGGTTACGCCGCCCTGGATAAGTACCTCAAGGATGCTGACGAAACCCGGGCGAAGATCGTCAACCCGGCCGTGAGCCTCTACGATCGCCTGATCGCCGCCGCCCACGACCGCTACACGGCGGCCCTGGACGACGCCCGCAAGACATACCAGCTGCTTGCCGGTGACGCCGCCCAGGCCAAGACTGACGCCGGTATCACGGCCGCCTAGACCTAGAACAGAGCAGGCGGCGGCCCGAGGTCGGGCGGCGACAGTCGCCGTATGTCGGCCTCGGCGGCGGCGAGCAGGACGGCGAGATCCCACCCGGTATCGCAGTAGCGGGCGGCCCGGTCCAGTGGCGTCCAGCAGTCCCGGCAAAGTGTCCGGTGCCTCTTGATTTCTTCCCTGATCGTGGCGGCCGATCGCCTCGCCGTGGTGAGGTCTACGTGCCTAGTCGTGGTCATCGGCCGGCCTTTCCCAGAGGCCCTCGGCCCACGGGGCCTGGACAGGGCCCAGGACGGCCCCAGAGGCGGCGGCGGCGGTCTGCTTGAAGTGGAGCAGGTACGTCCCGCCCGGGTCGTCTAGGGCCGTTTCAGCGGGCGTCACGGTCCCGTTTTCCAGGGCCCACCCGGCGGCGTAGGGACCGGCCACCCGGTAGGGCTGTAGAGGCCGGGCGTAACCGTCGGCCACACCCTGCTGAGACTGCCACGTCATCCCCGGCCACAATCGGGCCATCCATATCTGATCCGAGGTCTGCCACGCCCCTTTAGGCACCCCGGCGAACCTCGGCCGGCCGTCAAGGATGACATGTTGCGGCCCGTAGACCGTGGCCCTAGTGAACTGGGTTTTCTCCCGCAGGACCAGAGGCCAATTCTGATCGTTCCAGAGGGCGATCACCTCGGGCGTCCCGGCCTGCTGCTGTCGGCCGTGAACGTAGCGGGCCGGGAGGTCGGCGGCGAGCTGCTCTAGGCGGGTGTGCGAGACCATGAAACCATCCGTGTCGCACTGCGGGATCGCCGGTCCGAACCGGCCAGTCACGATCCGGCCGAGGCGGGCCCGGACGTGAGCCTCCACAAATGCCAGGACGGCGGGACGTTCATGCTCGCCACGCTGATCCGCCCAGGAAAGCCAGTAGTCGCCGTTGACGCCAGTAATCACGCCCCGCATACCCGAGTAGAGATCGCTGGTCTGCTCAACCGACCAACCATCGCACGGAGGTCCGACAAACGGGACCGTGGACCACCCTCGCTGGGCGAACTTGCCGATTACCGCCCTGCTGGCGAGCTTGGCCCAGATCCGCACTACGCCCGGGATGCTGCCCGAGGCGTCACGGACCCAGGCGAGGACCTGACGGGCCCAGTCCCGCAGGTGGTTGGTGAGGGTGAATAGCCACCCGTCGTGGACGGCCTCCAGGGCGTGAGCGTCGGCCGCCGCCTGGATATCCGGGGCCGCTAGCACTGTCTTAAACCGGCCGACCGGGTAGAACACACGGCCGCCGACCCGGACCGGCCACCTCGGGACCGTCGTGTTAATCGTCACCTCGGCGAGCATCCCGGCCGGGACGTGGCCCCGCAGGGCGGCGGCCCGATGTTTGTCCATTACCGGGCAGGCGGCCCTAGCCGGTAGCGGATAGGACGCCGCCACGGTCGGGTAGGCCGCCTCAAAGTCCACTTCGCAGTAGCGGCCGGGCGGGAGCTGCCCGACCGTGAACACGTCACGCCGCCCGCCGTAGACCGCGTCCCGTTCTATTTGCAAGATCCCCGGATCGTGATCGATCACGAGTTGCCTCGGGGTGAGGGTGCGCTTGTAGGTCTGCCACGCCTGCCCGGCCCCGGTCACGGTCCAGTGGCCGAGGTCGTTGGCGTCCCACCAATCCATTAGCGTCAGGACGGCGAGGCGGAGGATCTCTACATCGGCGTGGCATCGGGCCGCCCAGGTTTCGTCTGAGTCGCCGCCGTCGGGCAGGTCGGGTTTGAGGACGCCTACGTGCGGGCCGAGCTGGGCGAGCGGCCCGGGGAATAGCGAGGCCGAGTCGGCGATCGTCAGGGTATGCCGCCACTTGATCCGCCGCCGGGTGACTTTCCGGCCGTGGCGGACCTCGGTTACCTCGGTCTCGGCGGGGCCCTTGTGGAACACGGCCCACATGGAATCGCCGCCGACGGCGAACCTGGACGACAGGACCCAGCCCAGCTCGCCGAGGTGCGAGGCGAGGCGGGTAACCGTGAGGTCAAAGGTCACGTTATGGGCGTAGAGCCAAGTGGCCTCGCCGTAGGACGCCCACGCATCTATTTTCGACGCGAGGGCCGCCGCGGATTCGCCTGTCTCGGTCAAGTGTTCGCCCGGCCGCCGCCGGTCCCGCCGCCTCACGATCTGGGCCTCCCAGAGTCGCAGCGTGTGAACCTCTAGCAGCTCCCGCAGGTCGTCCCGGGTCTCTGTGTCTAGGAAAATCACGGCCGCCGGGGTGTAGGTCCGCCCGGCCGGCTTCACGTAGTGGGCGGTAGCGTCCAGCATGACGCTAGACCGCTAGCAGGGTGATCGAGTCAACCGACACAAGCGACCCAGTCCGGGGCGTCCCTGTCCCGGGCGGGGCCGTGAGTTGGTCGGCGACTCTCAGCTCCATCTGAGCTTGGAGGCTTGCCACGCTGGACGGTAGGACCTGCGAGATATTCACCACGGATATCCCTTTCTGCTCCACCCCGGCGGGATCGACATAGGTCATTTCTACTCTGGCCTGCCACATCGGCGACACTGCCTGATCGGCGGCGGCCCTGGACCATGGGGCCTCGGCCACCATGGACTGATCGATTCCGGCCCCGCCCTCGGCGGCCGTCAGGCTGTTGGTTGCGTTGCCGATCGTGCGGGCCCTGCTGAATAGCTGAGACAGGCCGATCGGATTCCAGCTCGCATACTGTCCGCCTACGGTCTTGGAGATCTGCGAGGCGGCGGCCGAGGCGTCGGCGACGCTAAAGGCCCACCCGCCGTCCTCGGTCTTGGCGTTGGCGGCGTAGTTGGCAAAGCTCCACCACGTCGAATACATCGCGGCGGCGGCGTCGGGCAGTTCCACGGAGGTGTCCTCTCAACAGCGCATTGTTGACCGGATATTAGAACGGGCCCCGCCGCCCTGACAGACGACGGGGCCCTCCATCCCAGCGGGACCGGCCCGCACCCCTAACCCGGCAGCTAGGGAACCGGCCCCGTAGGGGGCTCTAGGTTTCGTC
>DASYYY010000026.1:0-4250 GCA_035933635.1 Thermoplasmata archaeon
ACCTTCCGGGAGAACTCCCACAAGATCACGCCGAAGGAGGTCCGGGCCCGCCTCGAGCGGATCCCGAACGAGGACGTCAGTGCGCTCGGCCTCAACCCCCGGTTCGGCCGACCCGAGTGGATGGTCCTCACCGTCCTTCCCGTCCCGCCGGTCCAGGTGCGCCCGTCGATCACGCTCGAGAGCGGGGAGCGGAGCGAGGACGACCTCACGCACAAGCTCGTCGACGTACTCCGGATCAACCAGCGCCTGCGCGAGAACCGCGACATGGGCGCCCCGCAGCTGGTCGTCGAGGATCTCTGGGAGCTCCTGCAGTACCACGTCACGACCTACTTCGACAACCAGACGAGCGGCATCCCGCCGGCCCGGCACCGCTCGGGCCGCCCGTTGAAGACGCTCGCCCAGCGGCTCAAGGGCAAGGACGGCCGGTTCCGCTCCAACCTGTCCGGTAAGCGGGTGAACTTCTCGGCGCGGACGGTCATCTCGCCGGACCCGCTGCTCTCGATCAACGAGGTCGGCATCCCGGTCGAGGTCGGCCGCGCGCTCACCGTCCCGCTCGAGGTCACCCCCCACAACCAGGAGGTCGCCAAGGAGCTCGTCCGGCGCGGCCCGTCACCGCCGCCCAAGGACGGCAACTACCAGTGCGGGGTCAACTACCTGGTTCGCGAGGACGGACAGCGGATCAAGGTCATGGACAAGAACGCCGAGGCGTGCGCCGAGCTCGTCCAGCCCGGCTGCATCGTCGAGCGGCAGCTGATCGACGGCGACATCGTGCTGTTCAACCGGCAGCCCTCGCTGCACCGCATGAGCATGATGGCCCACTTCGTCCGGATCCTGCCGCACAAGACCTTCCGGTTCAACCTGTGCGACTGCCCGCCCTACAACGCCGATTTCGACGGCGACGAGATGAACCTCCACGTGCTCCAGAGCCAGGAAGCGCGGGCCGAGGCCAAGGTCCTGATGAAGGTCGAGGAGCACATCCTCTCCCCCCGCTACGGCGGCCCGATCATCGGGATGCTCCACGACCACATCACGAGCGCCTTCCTCCTGACGCACCAGAACCCCAAGTTCCACAAGGGCGAGGTCACCTACCTCCTCAGCAAGCTCGGCTACCCGATCCCGCCGCCGGCGGGCGTCTCCAAGGAGACCGGGCCGTACTGGACGGGTAAGCAGCTGTTCAGCCTCACGCTGCCCAAGGACCTCAACCTGGAGTTCCGCTCCAACATCTGGGCCCGCGGCGACGAGCCCGGCGTCAACTCCAAGCAGGACAGCTACGTCGTCATCGAGGACGGCGAGCTCAAGTCCGGGACGATCGACAAGAAGGCGATCGCCTACGAGAAGGGCGCCATCCTCGACGCCATCGCGCGCAACTACGGGATGGGACGCGCCCGCCAGTTCCTCGACGAGATGAGCCGGCTGTCGATCACCGCCATCGGGCTCAAGGGGCTCTCGACGGGGATCGACGACGAGGACGTCCCCGAGAACGCCCGCAAGGAGATCGACACGGCGCTCTCGAGCGCCCGGGACGAGGTGACCAAGCTGGTCACGCAGTACCGCGACGGCAAGCTCGAGCAGATGCCGGGCCGGTCGATGGAGGAGACGCTGGAAGTCATGGTCCGCCGCGAGCTGGGCAAGGCCCGTGACCTCGCCGGTGACATCGCCGGGCGCTACCTCGGTCTGGAGAACCCGGCCGTGATCCTGGCCAAGTCCGGAGCGCGCGGCTCGATGCTCAACCTCACGCAGATGGCCGGAGCCGTCGGCCAGCAGTCGGTCCGGGGCGAGCGGCTGCTCCGCGGCTACTACGACCGTACGCTCCCGCACTTCGGCCGCGGAGACCTCGGCGCCGACGCCCGAGGCTTCGTCAGCTCGAGCTACAAGCGCGGGCTGTCGCCGACGGAGTACTTCTTCCACTCGATGGGCGGGCGGGAGGGTCTGGTCGACACCGCCGTCCGCACCAGCCGCTCGGGGTACATGCAGCGCCGTCTGATCAACGCGCTCGAGGACCTCAAGGTCACCGAGGACGGCACCGTGCGCAACACCGCCGGCACGATCATCCAGTACCACTACGGTGAGGACGACGTCGATCCGACGCGCTCGTTCCAGGGCGAGGCCGTCGCCATGGACGAGATCCTGGGTGCGACGCTGGGCCGCCGCTTCCTGTTGGAAGAGGGCCCCGACGCCGTCGCCGGCGCTCCCCCCGTGACCGAGGAGGAGATGGACCTGCTCGCCGAGGCGCAGGCCGAGGAGGAAGGCGAGGAGGAGGAGAGCGAGGAGTTCGCTCCCCCCGAGGAGGGCCCCGATTTCGGGGGCGAGTGAGCATGGCGGAGATCAAAAAGCCCGTCGAGAAGGCGACGCCGAAGGAGCGCGAGCACCGCATCGACGAGATCGCCGGCGCCGAGGGCGTCGAGTTCCCGCCCGCCATCCGCGCGATGCTCGCGCACAAGCTCCAGAACCTGTCACTGACCGGCCCGCAGCTCAAGAGCGCGGTGCTGGCGGTGGCCGCCCGCTACGCCCACAACCGGGTGGACGCCCACGAGTCGGTCGGGATCCTGGCCGCGCAGTCGATCGGTGAGCCGGGCACGCAGATGACGCTGAGGACGTTCCACTACGCCGGTGTCGCCGAGATGAACGTCACGCTCGGGCTGCCGCGCCTGATCGAGCTCGTCGACGCCCGGCGCGTGCCCTCGACGCCGATGATGACGATCTTCGTCGACCGGAAGCTCCGCGCGGACCGCAACGAGGTCGAGAAGATCGCGCTCCAGATCGAGGTGACCAACGTACCGGACGTCGCCTCCATCGGCACCGTCGTCGAGGAGCTCAAGGTCGTCGTCACTCCCCAGGACGCGCTGCTCCAGGCGCGCGGGGTCAAGCGCGCCGACATCGAACGTGCGCTGCTCGAGGGACTGGACGCACGGCGCTACAAGATCCAGAACGGCAGCGGCTCGGGCGAGCGGCGCACCTTCGAGGTCCACCTGGCCGAGGGCGCCTCCACCGTCCCCGCCGCGGCCAAGGGCAAGAAGGACGAGGTCGAGGAACCGATGCCCTTCAAGTGGCTGCTCCACGCCGCCGAGGAGACCCGCGCCGTCCGGATCAAGGGCGTCACGGGGATCAAGCGCGCGCTGATCAAGAAGGAGAAGGACGAGTACGTGATCTACAGCGAGGGCTCCAACCTCGAGGGCGTCCTCGATATCGGCGGGGTCGACGCCACCCGCACGACCACGAACTCGGTCTTCGAGATCTACAAGGTCTTCGGCGTCGAGGCCGCCCGCGCGGCGCTCGTGCAGGAGGCCAACCGCACGCTGGCCGAACAGGGCCTGTCGGTGGACATCCGCCACCTCATGCTCGTCAGCGACGTGATGACCAACGAGGGCGACATCCGCGCCATCGGCCGCCACGGCATCTCCGGCAAGAAGACCAGCGTGCTCGCGCGCGCCGCCTTCGAGATCACCGCCGCGCACCTGTTGCGCGCGGCGATCACCGGCGAAGTCGACGAGCTCAAGGGGGTCGCCGAGAACATCATCGTCGGCCAGCCGATCACCCTCGGCACCGGCGCGGTCAATCTGATCTACCGCCCCACCGTCGAGCCCAAGGTCGTCCCGCGGATCACCACCCCGGCGGCGGTGGAGCCGCCGGCCGCGGACGCCGTGACGGAGGCCTGAGGATGGACCTCGCGCACGCGCTCAAGGTCGCCCTCCAGACCGGCAAGGTCCGTATCGGGCTTTCCGAGACCGTCGAGGCCGCCGACGGCAAGGCCGCCAAGCTCTTGATCGTCGCCAAGAGCTGCCCGGAGAAGAAGCTGACCGGCGCGCCGCGCTACGACCGCATCCCCATCTACCACTTCGAGGGGGACGCCGTCGAGCTGGGCGCGGCGTGCGGCAAGCCGTTCCCGATCAGCGCCCTCGCCATCCTCGAACCGGGGAGCTCGGCGATCCTCTCCCTCGAGACCAAGTAGCGGGCCGGACGGCCCCGGCCGCGATGCCCGAGATCGCGCTCGACAACGAGACGATCGGCTACATCCGGCTCTTCGAGGAGCGTACCGGCGCCCGAGTCAAGGACTGCCTGGAGGCCGAGGACAAGCTCGTCTTCATCGTCGAGCCCGGGGAAATCCACAAGGCCGTCGGACCGGCGGGTACGGTCGTCGAGCGCCTGAAGGAGATGCTGAAGAAGGAGATCATGGTCGTGGAGTACTCCGACGACCCCGAGCAGTTCGCCAAGAACGTCTTCTTCGCCTACGAGTCCAAGACCGTCGTCCT
>DASYYY010000049.1:0-2990 GCA_035933635.1 Thermoplasmata archaeon
AGACGGGGTCAGCCTAGATAGCCCGGGCCGAAATAGAAACTGAAGCCGAGAGTAAACTCGGGCCAACCTCGTGTGCGGGACGGTCGGACACGGCTTCGCCCGAAGTTTCGAAAACTACGGAGACTTCGTGCGGTCCGCTTAACCTCGGATTCCCGGTGCGGGCGCCGATGAGCTCCCGGGAGGCTCCGGAGCCCCTGCGGGCGCGGTTGTTCGAGCGGTCCGGCACGTCGGGCGCGCGCGGCAAGGCGACCGAGTTCAAGCCGAAGGACCGCGCGACGCTCAAGAAACTCTCGACGGACCTCGACCAACTGTTCCTCAAGCGCCCCTCGGTCTCGGACAAGGTACTCCTCCAGGCCGAGCTCGGCTACATGCGGCGGATGTTGATCTCGCAGAAGCGGAACGTCGACATCACCTACCCGGTCAACCCGCCGTTCGCTTTCGTCCACATCTCGTTCAATGCCGAGAGGGGCGAGTACCAGTACGACGCGCTCGAGCCCTCGCTGAAGGAGGGCGAGATCGAGACGATCCGTAACGTCCGCGTCAAGATGGAATCGATCATGGCCCAAGAGGAACTCCCGGGCCTGGAACAGGTCGGCTGGGAAGGCTCGGCCGAGCTCCGCGAGTACCTCGAGAAGCGGTTCCTCACCGTCCTCGACCTCTACGACATCGAGATCGCCGAGAAGCGCCGGCCGGTGATCCTGTACTTCCTGCAGCGGGATTTCCTCGGGCTCGGGAAGACCGATGCCGTCCTCCGCGATCCATTCCTCGAGGATGTGAGCTGCCTCGGCCCGGGTGTGCCACTGTACGTCTTCCACCGGGTCTTCGGTTCGCTGCGCACCAACGTGGCCTACGATAGCGAGATCGACCTGAACAAGTACATCTTCCGGCTCGCGCAGATCTCCGGCAAGCACATCTCGATCTACCAGCCCATCCTCGATGCCACCCTCCGCGACGGAAGCCGAATCAACCTCACGCTCGGTACCGAGGTCACGCGCAAGGGGTCGACGTTCTCCGTCCGGAAGTTCTCGCAGGACCCGGTTTCCCCGATCGACCTCCTTCGGTTCGGGTCGATGGTCCCGTCGGTGCTCGCGTATTTCTGGACCTTGGTCGAGCACCACCGTTCGATCCTAATCTCCGGTGGCACGGCGAGCGGCAAGACGACGCTGCTCAACGCGATCTCCATGTTCATCCGGCCCGAGGACAAGATCGTTTCGATCGAGGACACTCCGGAGATCCACATCGACCACCAGAACTGGATCCAGTCGGTCGCCCGGACCGGTTACGGGATGTCTTCCGGCGCTTCCGGGGTCCAAGGCGCCTCGGGCATCTCCGGTGGCGCGAAGACGCTCGGCAGCGTCACGCTCTTCGATCTGCTCGTCGCGGCGCTCCGTCAGCGCCCGGAGTATGTGATCGTCGGGGAGGTGCGCGGCCAGGAGTCGTTCACGCTCTTCCAGGCGATCTCCGTCGGCCACGCGTCGATGTCGACGATCCACGCCGGCTCGATCCCCGAGTTGCTCCACCGGATCGAGAACGAGCCGATGAACATCCCGCGGGTGCTCTTCCAGGCGCTGGACGTGGTCGCGTTCCCCGCCCAGGTCGCTGTGGGATCGAGCCGGGCCCGTCGCGTCACCTCCGTGACCGAGATCCTCGAGGTCGACGCCGCCACGAACGAGCTGCTGACCAACGAGACCTACCGCTGGCAGCCCAGCACGGACACCTTCCAGTACCTGGGGCGGAGCTTCGTCTTCGAAAAGATCGGCAAGGCCACCGGTCGCTCGCTCGACCAGTTCGAGACCGAGACCCGTCGGAAGGAGAAGTACCTCCGGCTGATGGACCAGGCGAACGTCACCTACTTCAAGGACGTCGGGCGAGCGATCGCCGCCTACTACGTCGACCCGGACGACGCCGTGGCCCGTCTCGAGAAGCAGCTCGCCCACTGAGGGAGCATGTTCCGCTCGGCCAAGGTCACCCCGGACGAGGAACGGAAGGTCGCGGTGCCGGGCGCCAAGCCGGGGATGACCGCGAGCGAGGTGTTCCTGATCCGCTACCGCGCGTTCTGCTACCGCGTCCTCGGCGAGCGGTTCGACCGCGCGATCGAGTCGGAGCTACTTGCCGAGCGCCTGAAGGCGGCCGGGGTCAACGCCACGCCCGGGATGCACCGCGCCGTGCTCCTGATCACGACGGTCGTCGCCGTGGTGCCGACGTTCGTGTTCTCCCTCGTGCTCTTCCACCTCCTATTGAACGTGGCCACCTGGCCGCTCTACGTCCTCGTGGTCACCGGTATCGTCGGCGGCTCGGTCGTCGGCGTGTTCACCCTCCTCGTCGGGATGCGAATCTCCAATCGCCGTTCCGAGCTCGAGCGCGAGCTGCCGTTCACCCTGAGCGAGCTCTCCGTGCTCGCGAGCACCGGCATGTCACCGATCGAGCTGATCCGCCGGATGGCCCGGCGCGACCACGACCCCGCGATGACCTCCGAGTTCCGGAAGATCGCCTACAAGGCCGACGTGCAGGGCAAGGACTTGATCAGCGCACTCGCCGAGACGGCCAAGGAGTCGCCCTCGAACTCCCTACGCGAATCGCTCTGGGACCTCGCCAACATGATCCACCAGGGCGGGAACCTCGACGAGTACCTCCGCAACAAATCCGACGACGTCCTCAAGCTCAAGCGGATCGTGCAGAAGGAGTTCATCGAGCGGCTACAGACCTTCGTCGACATGTACATTAGCCTCGTGCTGGTCGGCGTCCTGCTCATCGCGGTCGCCGCGTTCCTGATCAACGCCTTCGGTAGCACCGCGGCGGGGTTGGACGCGAACGAGCTCCTCCTCCTGCTCACCTTCGGTCTCGTGCCGGTCGCCGTCGGAATGACCGCGACGCTGATCTCGATGGCCTACGCGCGGGCGGAGTGAGTCCGGTGCGGAAGCTCCTCGTTCCTCTGCTGCTGCTCAGCGTCGCGCTCCTTGGGGTACTGCCGGCGAGCGTCGCGACCGATC
>DASYYY010000034.1:0-4515 GCA_035933635.1 Thermoplasmata archaeon
CGCAGGTTCCGCCCCGGAAGGAATTCCCCAGGAGGGCACTGACGGTGAAATTCGCCAGGATCGTGTGGTTACCGGTGGCGACGCGGAAGGGGATGTAGAGCGTCAACGACGCGTCCCGGACCGCCGACTCGGGGACCGTCACCGTCGAGCACCGGGGGGCAGCGGCCCGGCCGCCCCAAGAAATGTGACCGGTCCGGGCCGACCAATTGAGCTTGGAGATCGGCGTCGTGGTCCCACAGCCGCTGGTGGTGGCCCCCGTCGAGGTGGACTTGAGCACCCCCACGAACGGTGGGGTCACCGTTGGTGCCGCCGCGGGTGCAGAGGTGGCGGCCGCCTCCGTCGCGAGAAGCACGAGGACGGCGATCACGATCCCGAGGAAGACCGTGACCCGGGCCCGGATAGCAGGAGGCATCGTCGTGTCGGGAGGCAATCCGGAACGCGGGTCGAACGATTAAGCGACCGGGCCTCGCACCGCGCCGATCCTCCGGGGTGCGCCCCCCGCCGAGGGACGATCGGCCCTACTTGTAGACGGACCGGTGGACGTGCCCCTCGTCGTCGGTGATAAGGATGCACTCGCCCTCGCATTCGTACAGGCACGCCTCGCAGACGATGCACTCCGGGCCGTTGACGGAGATCGACTTCTCGCCGCGCATCTGGAACTTCGCGGCGACGGTGGCGTCGTCGACAAGGTCGGGGAAGTGGGTCCTCGGCTTGAGGTCGAAGACCTGCACCGGGCAGACGTCCTTGCAGTGCGAGCAGCCCGTGCAGCGGGCCAGCTCGACGTCGACCAGGATGGTCATCGAGTGCGCACCGAGACCACGCCACCGGGGTTTCGGCTCTTTAGGTTGCGCCGCGCCGGGGAAACGCCCGGTGGAGAGGGTGTTCCACCCCTCACCCGACGTCCTTTACCGACGTCGGCCTTCCGTGGGGCGGGGAGCACCGTGGCCCAGATCCTCCTCGGCACGAGCGGCTGGGACTACCCCGAATGGGTCGGTCCGGTCTACCCGCATCGGGGCCAGGTCGATCGGCTCCACCTCTACTCCGGGATCTTCCCCATCGTCGAGATCAACACCACGTTCTACCGGCTACCGCCGGCGTCGTTCGCGTCGTCGTGGGCGCGACGGACCCCGAACGGGTTCCGGTTCACCGCGAAGTTCCCGCAGAGCATCACCCACGACCGGCGCCTCGTCGGCGCCGGAGCGGAGCTCGCGGACTTCCTCGACGTGATCCGTCCGCTCCGGGAGGCGGGAAAGTTCTCCGCGGCGCTCCTGCAGTTGCCCCCCTCGCTGCCGTTCGAGCCGGCGACGGTGCGCGCGTTCTACGAGTCGATCCCGCCGGACCTGCCGGTCGCGGTCGAGTTCCGTGAAGAGTCGTGGCTCGGAGATGCGTCGTTCGCCCTCCTGAAGGAGTTCCGATTCGCCCACGTGGTCGTGGACGAACCACTGCTCCCCGTACGGCTCGAGGTGACGGCGCCGTTCAGCTACGTGCGCTGGCACGGCCACGGGACGAAGATCTGGTACGACTACCGATACTCGGAGGGGGAGATCATCGATTGGGTTCCGAAGGTCCGCGCGCTGGCCGAGCGGAGCGCGCCGGTCCTCGGGTTCTTCAACAATCACTTCCGCGGCGACGCGGCGGCGAATTGCCGGACGTTGACCGAGCTTCTCGAGCTCCCACCGGCGCCGTGGATGTCCCGGAAACTGATGCCGTAGGGGGTCTGCGGTGGAGCGCGCTCGACGCGGTGAGTGCCGGGAGCTGAACGGCCCTGCGGGGAGATACCGGCGGCATGACCGGTCGCGGAGGAACCGGCTCGGGCGCTCCACGTCGGACCCGCCGCTCGGTCCGACTTCGAGCCAACATCGGCGGCTCCGGACTTTCACGAGCTCCCACCGCCTTGGCACCCTTTCGAGCCCCGGAGCACGCCATGGAGGTCCGGACGGCCCCCGTCGTGGACCGTAGAGGGGATAGCACAATCAATATCTCGGTCGAACACATCGAATGTAATGATGGCGGGCAAGACCGTCGCCCTCGACACGGAGGCGTATGCACTGCTCCGCCAGCGCAAGAGGCCCGGGGAGACCTTCAGCGAGGTCGTCCGGCGCGAGCTCCGCCCACCCGCCCGCATCCTGGACCTTGCCGGATCGCTCCGCGATGTGGACGCGAAGGTATGGCGCGACATCGCGCGGGAGCGGCAAGCCCACGATCGGAGCGATCGACGAAGGATGGAACGGCTCGGCCGACCGAGGCGAGCGAAGTGAGGTCGCTGGACGCCTCCTTCTGCTTCGACCTGCTCCGCGGGGATCCCGGGGCGATCGCGCGCGTCCCCGACTGGGAGTCGCAGAACGAGCAACTCACGATCGCGGCCCCGGCCCTGGCCGAGTTCCTCCGGGCCGGATACCACCGGCGCGGCCGGATCCTGGAACGGAGTCTGGAGCTCGCTCGCCGACTGGAGGTGCTCCCGCTCGACAGCGAATCCGCGGAAGAGGCCGCCCGGATGGGTGGAGAGTTGGATCGTCAGGGAACCGCGGTCGGGAACCTCGACCTGCTCATCGCCGCCATCGTGCGAAGGCACCACGGGGTCCTGGTCACCCGCGACTCGGACTTTCACCGGATCCCCGGCCTGCACCTCGAAACGTACTGAGGTGGTGGGAGGGCTGCGGCCGGCCCGACCTTCGGGCTCGGAACTCCGGATCGAGGGCCGGGGGCGTTTCCTTATATTCCATTTATCATAATTCATCTAACATGCCTCTGGTCCAAGCTCAGGTCCCCCAGACCGAGTATGACCTGCTCAAGCGGCGGGCACGCGCCGAGGCCAAACCGATGAAGGCGGTCATCCGCGAAGCGCTGCGCGCCCACCTGGTCCCAGACACGGTCGACCCGCAGGACCCCATCTTCCAGGCCTTTCCGTTGCAACGCAAGCGGGGACGGAAGGTCTGGGACTCGCGCGATCATGACGAGCTCCTCTACCCGCGGTAGCGATGATCTTCGTGGATACCAGCGCGTGGCTGGCCGTCTACAACGTCCAAGACGGCAACCACGCGCCGGCCGTGGAGCACCTCCGCGAGCTGCTGACCGGTAGAGCCGGCCGCCTCGTCACGACCGATTTCGTGCTCGACGAGAGCCTCACCTTGATCCGCAAACGGGCCGGGAGCGAGGTCGTGCGCGAGTTCACCCAGCGCCTGGCCTCGTCGCGCAGCGTGCAGGAGATCGGGGTCACGCCCGAGCACTACCGGTCGGCGCTCACGATGTTCCTCGACCAGGGACCGAGTGCGTGGAGCCTGACCGATTGCACCAGCTTCGTCGTGATGCGGGAACTCGGCATCGCCGCGGCCTTCACCTTCGACGCCGACTTCCGGGCCGCCGGTTTCGAGGTGCGCCCCCGGGATCGTCGGCCGGCGCGGAAACGATAGCGGCCCCCGCCCGCGTCGACGCGGGAGCAACGGCGGCTCCTCGGGGTGTTTCACCCGCTCCGCTCCGCTCCTTATGCGCCGTCCGGCCGGTTCTGGACCCGAGGCCCGTCGATGGCGAGCGCGATCACCGCACCGGTCGAGCCCCTCGTCCCGGAGCTGACGTTGGTCCCGCCGGCCGTACCGGTCCCGGCCGAGCCGACCGTCCTCCCGCCCCGCCTCGCTCCCCGGATCGTTCTCCGTCCACGGAGCCGTTCCGCCGCGTCCCGTCCCCTCCTCCCGACCGAAGGGACGCTCTTTCCTTGGCTCGAGCGCCGGTTCGCCCCGGGCGAGGCGACGCTCTGGATGGGCCCGTCCTCGGCCGTCGACCGGATCCTCGGGCTCCTCTACGCCGGGAGCGCCGCCGCCGGCGGCCGGATCTCGCTGCTCGAAGGGGCGAACCGGTTCGACCCCTACCGCATCGCCGAGGGCGGCCGCGCCGTCGGCGTCGACCCGGGCGTCGTGCTCGAGCGGATCCGGCTCGCCCGGGCGTTCACCGCCTACCAGCTCGTCGCCCTCGTCGACGGCTGGGCCAAGGAGCTGAGGCGCCACCGGCCGACGCTGCTCGTCGCCCACGAGCTCCCGCTCCTGTTCGAGAGCGAGGAGGTGCCGGTCGAGGAGCGCGCGCCGCTGCTCACGCACGTCGCCGGTCAGCTCCGCCGGGTGGCGGAAGCGACCCGGCGCCCGATGCTCATCACGCTCGCCGGCGGACCGGCCCGCTTTCCCGGCCTGGCCGAGCGCGGTCCACGGATGAACGACGTCGTACGGTTCCAGCCCGGCGAGGGCCGGCTGCGGCTCAACGCCTACAAGGAGGCGGCCGAGTGCCTCCTGTTGCCCCGTCCTCCGGGCCAGCACGGTCTCGAGGAGTTCGCCCCGATCACGGACGCGGAGGTGATGGCATGGGACGCACCGCCCCGACGTACCGGCAGGCGCTCGAGGAGCGGCTGAGGCGCTGGGACGCCTTCGGCCGGCTCCTCACCACCCCCGAGGAGCGCGCCGCCTTCGACCGGATCCGCACCGGCGCCCGGCGCTACGTCGCCCAGGCGACCTACGTCGGGAGCCCGGACCT
>DASYYY010000041.1:0-27197 GCA_035933635.1 Thermoplasmata archaeon
CGGCCGTTCGAATTTCGGCCCACCCTGCGTCGGTCCATCCGGACGCGGGGCCACCCCCGAGCGCAGTATTCAACCGTGTCTGCACGGGAACCGCGACGAACAACTGTCTCAGCGGTCCGACTCAGAGGAAGGGCATGGCGATGGCCTGGGATCCGACAGACGGCTACCTCCTGGGCCTCGGCGGCGGCACGACCGCGACCGCGGGTCTCAAGAACGACTCGTTCAAGTGGCAGAAGGGTGCGTGGTTCCCTCTCCCGAACGGGCCGTCGACGCTTTCGTTCCGATCGAACGCCTCGCTCGTCTACGACGCCGCGGACAACTACCTGGTGATGTTCGGTGGTTTCACCGCCGGCGCGGGCGAGTTCACTCTCCAGACGTTCAAGTACATCGGCGGGACCTGGACGCTGCTCTTCCCGACGACACGTCCACAGGCCTCGGTCGCGGCGTGCATGGTCTACGTCCCGCAGGTCGGATCCGGCGCGAGCGCGACCGGAGGTTACGTGCTCCTCTTCGGTGGAGCCGGGAAGACGAACGGCACTGCGTCGAACTGGTACGGCTACACCTGGAAGTTCTCCGCGGGGCAGTGGACCAACATCACCGCGAACGTCGGAGCCGCTCCTGGCGCGCGCGGCTACAGTCAGTGCACCTACGACACCACCGACGGCTACGTCCTCCTCTTCGGAGGGATGCAGGTCGGAGGCGCGACGACGCTCTCGGACACGTGGAAGTTCACCCCAACGCACAACTCAGGGACCTTCGGCGGCAACTGGTCGAGCATCGCGGCGACTGGGGCGCCGCCCGCGAGCTGGTTGGGCAATATGCTTTACGTCACCGCGACCCAGCAGGTCCTTCTCTTCCAGGGCGCTGCGGGAACGCTCGCCGCGCCGACGAACCCGAGCGGTGGGGTTGCGGTGTGGTCCTGGAAGGGATCCACGACCACGTGGTCCAACGTGTCGGCGACAGTGGGCTTCGGCCAGAGCGGGAACCCGAACCCGAAGCCTGGATACGACTCGGCGATGGTGGACATTCCCACCTACTCCTACGCCTACCGGTTCGCGGGCGAGACGGTGTCGCTGGTGACGTCGAACGTGAGCTACGCCGTCGGGAACCTTCTCGGGGGATACGTCACAGAGAACCTCGGCGAGATCATCAACGGCTCGTCGATGAAGTACTACTCGAACACGACCGGCGGGGTGGGCCCGATCAAGTTCGTCTACTCGGCACTCCCCACAGGGTGCTCGACGTCCAACGCGAGCGTCCTCGCCTGCACCCCGACCGGGCCGGGGGTCTACGGAGTGGTCTCGGTCGTCTTCACCGGATCGGACGGATACAACGTTACGATCGCGGGGCTCGGCTTGGTCGTGGATCCATCAGCTCGAGCAACCGGCACGTTCGGGACGATCACTCGAGTTGCCGTGCAGGATCCGACGCTGTTCTGGGGGATCCGCCACGTCCAGAATCCGATCTTCAACTCGACGATCATGGCCCTCCAGAACGCGTCGCCGTTCACGTACGTCCGCACAGGGGCGAACTGCGACGTCTACAACTACACCGCGAACCTGCAGTATTCGTCGAGCGGCGTCTCGAGCGCGCTCAACTTCAACTGGAGCTCGCTGCGGGCCTACACCAACGTCACCCATTCGCGGATCATCTTCTGCGTCGGCGGTGAGATCAACAACGCGGGATACGCCGCGAACCAGGTCTCCTACATGGAGAACGTCCAGCACTTCCGTCCCGCATTCATGTCGATCGGGAACGAGCCGTCGTTCTGGAACCACTTCAACAAGCCGTTCGCGAGCTGGTCAGCGAACGACAACATCGCGCCGACGAAGCTGCAGTACGCCCGGATGGTCCAGAACTACACGGCGGCGATCCACAGCGTCGACCCGGCGCTCCCGATCATCGCGATCCAGGCGGGGAGCGGGGCGTTCACCGATCCGTCGTGGATCAACCAGACGGTCGCGATCAACGGGCCGAACATTTCTGCGGTCGCCTACCACCTCTACCCCCAGGGCCACATGACCAACTTCGTGCCGGTCTCGGGCTTCTTCTCGAATCTCTCGACGGTAGGGAAGGCGGCGATCTACGAGCGTCAGAACATCACCGGTGCATGCCCGACGTGCAAGAACATCCTCGAGCTCAACGACGAGTTCAACAGCGCGATGTCCACGGACGTCAACCCGTGGCAGACGGGCTATCCCCAGGTCGCCTGGATCGCGGCGGGAGCGGAGCAGGAGATCCAGCAGAACGCGAGCCAGTTCATGTTCTTCGACTTCGTCGATGCTCAGGTCCTGGCGCTCGTGAACAGCTCCTCGGGGATGATCCGGTCCTCGTACTACCTCTACTCGAACGTGCTCCGCCACCTGAACATCGGGCAGGTCTACAACGTCGGACTCGCCACGACGATGCGTGGGCTCTACGCCGTCGAGACCGGTGACAACCCGAGGACCCTCATCCTCGTCAACACGAACACGAGCGTCACCTTCCAGCTGAACGGCGGGCTCGGCGTGCCCTGGGGGTTCGACCCTACCGCCTGGACGGACGACTCCGTGAACGGCACACAATACACGGTCTACACCCAGGGTGCTGTGCCCTCGAGCTTCACCGTGCCACCGATGGGGGTGCTGGTGCTCGCGAACCTCACACCCCCGAGCAACACCGGCGCCGTCCTCTCGGTTGGGAGTGGCTCCGCGCTCGCCCAGGTCCTGTTCTTCGTCGGGATCGTCGGAATGGGGGGGTCGGGCGCGATGATCGCGAGCGAGCGCCGAAATGATCGCGGGTACCGGGGCTGAACGGAGGAACCGGAGCCCCGGCTTGGCGGTGACGCCAACGCGTCGCAAACGTCAGTGCTGATTTAAAGCAGGTCCGGGATGGACCTATTGGTGTTGGCGGGCGGTGACGCCAACACCCACTGCCCCGCCAACCCCCGAAACGATGTGGGGAAGAGCGGGAGAGAAGAGAGCTCGAGTTAGACCTGCGGCCGGAGCGGGGACGGTTCTCTCCGCGATTTTCATCGTGTCACTGCTCGTCGTGGTGGCGCTGTTCGTGTTCCTCTTGGGACCGATCGGTTCGGCCCGGGCCTACAACCCGCTGCCCAACCAGGAGCCGAACCCGGAGATCGAGGGCAACGTCACCTTCTCCTCGCACATCAACGGCTGGGGTCCGCTGACCTACTCGACGAACAACATCAACGTCAACGGGACGCTCACTGGCGTCGCCGATCCCCGGGTCCCTAACCCGTTCCTGATCAACCCGAGCGATGTGATCGCGACCACCGTCCTCCAGACGGGGAAGGCCGCGGGCCTGGTCTGGAACACTACCACGACTCACGCCAGCGGCGCCGGCTGGATCTGCCAGGGCGGCGGGAAGGGTGAGGTCACCACGCTCACCGTCGGCACGGCAAACGGGGCGACGAACCTCCAGTTCGCGGTGAACACCTCGGCCGCAGGCACGACCAATCCGTTCTGCTACTTCTTCATCCCCGTCGCCTCTCTTCCGTCGACGAATCCCGCCTTCGATTACATGACCACGACCTTCGCCTGGTCCGGCTCGGCGTGCGGTGGCTGTTCGATTACCGTCGGCGCGGCGAACGAGTCCACAAAGGTCGCCACGGGCCAGCTGACCACCAGCGGGGCGGTGCAGTACACCTCGAAGACGGGTGTAATTGAGCCGGTCGGCCTCTCCGGCGGAACCGCGATCGCCTCCGCCGCGGCGCCCGCGGGATTCTGGTCGGCGTCGATGGCCCAGATCAGCTCCGCGAACCTCGGGATGAACCTCACGGGATACGGGGTCGGCGGCCAGCAGACGCAGTACGCGGGTTTCTACTACGGGTGGGGGCTGCCGCAGGCCGCCTCGACGACCTACACGTTCACCGTCACCGGGATGGCCGTCACGAGCACAGCGCTGACCCTCGGACCGACGACCTGGTACATCGGGAAGCAGAGCGCCGCGAACGCGACGACGGTGACCCGTCAGGTCGTCGCGGGCAATGACAACCTGACGTCCCTCGGTCCGTCGTTCACCTACTCCCAGATCGCAGGTGGTGGCTACACCGTCGGGGTCGTCCAACGCGCGCAGGATCTCCCTGCGGCGAACGTGACGATCGTCTGGGGCACGGCGAGCGTTGCGAACGCCTCGGGCGGGCCGAGCTACGTGGAGCAGCTGAACTACCAGTTCAGTTTCGGACTCGCGACCGCCGCCTCGCTGACCTACTCGAACTTCAAGCTCGTCGACCAGCCCTTCATCGCGGGCCTGCAGTACGTGTCGGTCACCTTCGGTGGCACGTCCTACTCGGCGGCCTACCAAGGCTACACGCCGTGCGTCGCCGCGACGCAGAAGTGCACGGGCATTGGGAACTTCGTCACGGTGCAAGGCACGGTGACGGCGACGACCGTCCAGTCCTGGGTCGGGATCATCTACTACACGGGGCCGCAATGGGACGCTCTCGCCTCTCCCCCGGGCGTCTTCTCGACGGGCGGGATCCTGTACTACTGGTTCATCTTCCTCGGGATCCTGCTCTCGGTCGCGGGCGCCTCGAGTGCCTGGGTCGTCGGTCAGCAACGCGCCCTTCGCGGCCGTGCGCGCGGCTCGCTGGATCTCACGTTCAGCGCAGCTCGTCGCCGCCTCCACGACGACCGACGTGGGAACGTCAAGACCCACCACATGCTCGCTCTGATCTTCGGGGGCCTGATGATCGGCGCGGGCCTGGTCGCGCTCTGGGCGTTCCTCAACGGAGCTGACCTGAACGGGCTCATCGCGTCGTTCTTCGGCGGTCTGATCCTGATCGCGATCGTTGGCCTGATCGCGTTCGTGGTCTACGAGGCCACGATGCGCTACCGCCACGGGGGACGCCACCACCACAACGGCTGAGCCGTCCCCACACCCTGGGAGGGAGGCCGTCCGGATGGACCACCACGCGATAGCGGGCGCACTCGCCCTGGCGCTCGCCTTCGCGTTCAACCCGGTCCTCCGCGGCGACGTCACCTCCCAGATCACCCAGGCGATCATCAACTTCTTCGGCTCCGTCTGGACGGGGATCCAGTCCTTCTTCGGGACGATCTTCGGCTCGATCGCGAACGCGATCGCGGCCATCTTCAACGCCCCGATCAATGCGATCAACACCTCGTTCGCGACGCTCTCCACCTGGGCGAACCAGTACGGTCCTTTCTCACCAATAATCGTCGTGGTGATCGTCGCCATTGTGTTCCTGATCGCCTCCTGGCTCGTCTGGATCATCATCAAACTCTCGGTCAGCCAGTCGGAGCAGATCGGCGAAGAGGCCGAGGAAGGGGTGTAGGTGTGGCGACGCCGCACCTGGATCTCCATTGGCCTCGGCGCGTTGGCGGGTGTGCTGCTCGCATCGGTCCTCGTCTACCTTCTGCTCGGTGTCGGGTCGCCGAGTTCGCACGCCGCACCGACGTCCTCGAGCAACTGCTCGGTGCACTACCATCCGGTCGCGAGCTGTTCAGTTCCGAACGGCGGCTCGCTCGATCCCTGCAGCATCGTGACGGCGGGGCTCACTCACTGCGCGTTCACCCTGCCGGACTTCAACCCCGCGGACTGGGCCAACTGGTTGGCGTGCGAAGTCGTGCTATTGGCCCAGACGATCTGGAATGCGATCGTCGGCTACGTCGGGGCGTTCCTCGTCTACATCGCCACCCAGGTCCTGAACGCCGTCAACGCGGCGATCGGCGCCGTGCTCAATGTGCTGGCTGGGGCCGTCTCCTACGTGACCGGTGCGTTCTCGAACGCAGTCACCTCGATCACGAGCCAGGTGAGCGCCGTCGCGCAGCAGACGGGCCCGTTCGCGCCCGTGGTCGTGATCCTGCTCACCGCGCTCCTGTTCCTGCTCGGCTTCGTGGCGATCTACTTCGCGATCATCTTCAGCATCGCGCTCGGCAAGACGATGTTCAACCTCCTATGACGGGAGGCGTTCCGAAAGTGCGCCAGAACTGGACGGGATCCCAAGCGAGCTCGACCAGGACGTCCAGCTGCTCGAGCAGCTGGGCCTGGAGCTCGCGGCACGTCGAGAAATCGGCCGAGCGCGCGAACGACTCGGTCAGCGTTCACAAAATGTCGCGTGTCGACGCTGCGTTCCGAAAGTCGGGGGTGCGAGCATGAGCTCGCAGGTCTCTGTCCAGGCCCCAGGACTCTCTCTCAACATCGGATCGGGTAACCTTCGGCTACCCGGATTCATCGGCGTCGACCAGGGTCCCTCCCCCGCGGTCGATCGGGTCGTGGACCTCACTTCTCATCCCTGGCCCTTCGCGGACGGGTCGGCGAGTCGCGTCGTTGCCTGGCACGTCCTCGAGCACCTTCCTGGTTACGAGCTGGGGAAGGCGATGGACGAGATCCATCGCATCCTCCAGCCGGGCGGAGAGCTCTACGCCCGCGTTCCCTACAAGGAGCCCGGGCCCTACAACCCCTGCCACTTCCACCGTTTCAACCGACGGACCTTCAACTTCTGGATCGACGTGGAGGCAACTAGCCTCCAGCACCGCGGCGGGAAATTCCGACGGCTCCGGCAGGAGGTCGTCGGGATCGGCGGATTCCCCGTCTACCACCTGCTGCGGCACGCTCGCTGGACTCGCAGACTCCTCTTCCACGAGGACGTCCGGACCCCGTTCACCCGTCTCCCGTCCAGATACCGCGAGCTCCGGGAGTGGTTGGTGAGGCTGTGAACAGTTCGCACCACACGACCTACCTGGTGCTCTCGGGGGTCCTCACCGTCTGGGGAATCCTGCTCTTCTTCCAGAGCGCCTACTTCGGGGCGAACTTCTACGGCGTTCCGATCCCATGGTGGGCCGCCTGGGTCGGCCAGCTCCCCATCTGGTCGTTCGACGTCATCGACACGATCGCCGCGGTCGTGCTGATCGCCCTGCTGATCATCGAGCGACCCAAGAGCTCCGCACGTCACCTGCACCGGAGCTCGAACGGTTCCGTTGCCCCACTCTTCGGGCGCCGTCTCCGTCGCAATTCCTCTGGGGGTGCCGCCTCGACAGCGCTCGCATGGATCCTGTTCTTCGTTTTCATGGCCATCGTTCTCTACGCCGTCTTCGGACTCAATCTCGCTGGCCTGCTCACGGATCTGAGGGGGTTCCTCGGCCTGCACTGAGCCAGCGGGGACGAAGAGGAGGAACTCGGAGAGCATGTCAGAGAGAGCACCCGCGAGAGGCTGGGGCGCAGCGGTCGCCGGATTCGTGATCACGATCGTCGGAGTGACGGTCGTGCTCTGGGCGATCTGGACGAGCAACCCGGTCGCGATCCCGCTGAACACGACGACCTACACTGGAGCTGGGATCGCGGCCGTCGGCGTGGCGCTCGCCGCGATCGGGTTCGACCGCGGCGCGCCGAGATACGGTTAGAGGTCCCCCATGTCCCGGCGTCGACGCGACCACCTGTATCGAAACGGGGCGCGCGGCCGTGAGGCCCGCGCTTTCGAGCAGCGATACGGGAGCCGCGGCGGGCGCCGGCACCGTGGCGGGGACTACGTTTACGGTGCGACCGTCGGAAAGGTCGCCCGTGAGCGAGCGGCAAAACGAGGAGGTGTAATTCGGGAACGAGTGCGGGGATACCGCGAGCGCCGTAACGGGCGCACGTTCCGAGTCAAGGCGCATTGGGCCGTGGTGCACAGTCACCCCCATTCCCGGGGCGACCACCCGGGGCGCTGCGATCGGAGCTGCCGCCGCGGTATGCATCCCCACCGACACACTCGCCGAAGCCGCCGACGCTGAACGAAACGGTTGGTGAGGAACGGTCGGTCGACCGTTGGGTTCCCGCGATCGCCGTCGCCGCGGCCTTCGCGTTCATCGTGCTGGTCCTGTTCGTCGGAGTGACGAGCGGCAGCTCGATCTCTCCTGTCCCACCGCCTTCGGGCGGTTCTGCGGACTGTCCGAGTCTCCCCCTACTTCCAGGTTCGCGTGCTGACTTCGGCGCACTAGTCGCGCTCCTCCAGCCAGGACTCAGCTCGACGCAGGACTGCGCGCTCGAGGCTGGTGGGACGCTCGTCGGCTCGCAGATCATCGTCCTCCTCTACACCCCCAACGCGGTCCCGAACTCCTCCGTCAACATCGAGGTCAAGGAGTACACCACCCAGACGGTCTCGTTCACCGAGAAGGGACCGAACGGGACACAGTTCAACGGGACCAAGCTCGTCGACACGAACGTCGTCTACTCGAACGCCACAATCGGGGCCCAGGCCGGCGAGGTCGACCAGTTCGAGCTCAACGTTCCACCGGTCGGGGCCCAGGAGAACCTCACGATCGGAATCCTGGGCGCGATCACGACCGTTCAGATCGTCACTCCGGGCGCCGGCATCCCGATCCCGGCCAACTACCCCGAGCTGCTGCTGCACGACTTCGGCTTCCAGATCATCGTGATCATCGCCTTCGTCGTCGGTATCGGCGTTGCGACGGCCGTTCGCAAGAAGGCGCGGCACATCGACCGGCTCTGGCCGTTCGGCCTGGTCGGGGTCTTCGCGACCATCGGGTTCGGCAGCTGGTTCCTGGTGGACTACCCTCTCTCGGCGATCCCGCTTGGGTCCGCCCCCGAGGCCGCGGTCGCCGCGCCCGTGGTCCTGGCCGGGGTCTACCTCTGGCTCGCGCTCTTCCCTACCGAGGCGAAGATCTACCGAGTCGAGTTCCCTGTCGCGGACGTCCGTGGGGGCTACGCCCTCTACGACGCGAAGGAGTTCCGCCTCTTCGACGGCCCGGACGGCCCTGAATACATCGGCCCCGGGGGCGCCGGGGCGTTCCTCCGATTCCTGGGAGTGCGGACCCTCCTCGATGACCGAGTCCTCACCCCGACGCCGCACAAGATCGGATTCAACGGATTCACCTCGATCCGGCGTCACATCTTCGCCAAGTACTACGCCTGGGCCGAGGTTGACGGCCGGAAGGTCCTCGACGTCGTTCCACCGAGGTTCTGGATCTTCCCCTGGCGAGCTCGAGCTCGCGAGGCGATCGCCGCGTTCCATGCCAAGGAGCTCAAGGGACGGGCCATTCCACCGACCCACCCAGGGTTCTTCCTCTACGTTTCTCCGAGTCGGGCTTTCCTGCGCGCGGTTGGGCCGAAGGTCGGTCAGCTAGTCCGCGACTGGATCCAGGGCACTGTCCACGTCTCCCAGATCGGGGACGCGCTCGAGCAGATCCTCGTCCAGAACTCCAACCTCAAGGTCACACTCAAGGCCAAGTCGCTGGACCACGGGGCGAAGCTCGCGCTGATCTTCCGCTACGCCGAGGAAATGCCCGGGTCTCCGGTTGCACTCAAGGCCCTCGAGGATTACCAGACCCGAATCGAGTCCGAGCTGCTGGACCAGACGGACTGGCACCAGTACCTCCAAGCAGAGGTCGCCGACGAGTCGTCGCGCCCGCCGCAGCGAACCGTTCCTCCGACGACCGAGGCGATGCTCCACGAGGCCTCGAACCCGACGCCGCCCGACATGCGCTCGAGGAAGCGCGGAGCCGGCTCGTGACTCGCCGTCGGGCCCGACCGGCGGAGCGGGTCAGCCTCGACGTCGTCTATGTGATCCTGCTCGCGTTCGCGGCACTGCTGGGCCTCGCCGGGCTCGTCTGGCTCGGGGTGCTGGGCGTCGCCGTCGGAGATATCCAGAGCCTTCTGCAGAGCCTCAACCTCGCGCTGAACCAGCCGAACTCGGCGACCGACGCGGTCCATTTCGCGATCGGGTTCACTCTCGGCTTGGCGACCTACATCGCCGCGACCAGCACTGGAGCTCGCCGCATCCGCGTCCTCGAAGAGGACACCCGCGCGAGCTCACGGGCGGGCTGGACGATCGTCGGGGTGACCGTCGCCGCCACCGCACTGATCCTCCTGAAGGAGTTCTGGTTCGACCCTACGTTCGAGGGCGCCACGCTCGTCTCGGGCGAGATCGACCTGCTCACCTACGCACTCGGCCTCGCCGCTGCGCTCGGCGCCGGCTTCGCCCTGGAGCGTCCGTGAGGAAGAAGCCCCGACCCTCCGAGCTCGCCAGAGCTCGACGTCGCAAGCAGGAGCGAGCTCTGAAACGGCGCGGCTTGGACCCGCGCCTCTCGAAGGCCAGAGTGGTCGCGGCCTCGGCGCTGCTCGTCGTATTTCTCGTCCCCGCTCATGCGACGGGGTTCGCACCGGAGGCCTCCACCTTCGCCTTCCCGTTCGTCTACGGCAACGTCTCCGTTCCCGCGTCGATCGGTGCGCAGGGAACGCAGGGAGCGACCGTCCCGCTGGCCTCGCTGGGGCCGGTGGAAACCCCACTCGTGGGACCGGTCGGACACCTCGGCCCCGTGAACCTCACGAACCCGGGCGGCTTCGCCTTCCACCGGGTCGCCTCGACGCTAGAGATCCAGGCGCTCAATGGGACTCTGCACCCGGCGTCGGCGGTCGCCTCGCGCAACGCCCGGGTGACCGCCACGAACCTCACGAACGGAATCGTCGCCTCAGGGCTGACAAACGCGGCCGGCTTCGTGAACCTCAGCGTCACCGAGGGCTGGTTCCAGTTGTCGATCGGCCCCGCGGGATCCTCCTTCCTGAACCTCACTCAGGAGCTGCAGATCTCCTCCGCGTCGCTGTTCCTGGTTCGATACCTCCCGGCGGTCTCGCTCTCGACGGTGACTGTGAGCAACGGTCCGGCCGCGGCGGACACCGGGTCGGTCTGGCTGCAGCTCAAGCCCTACTGGACCTACGGACCGGCGCCTCAACTGAACGTCTCGCTCGAGAACGCGTCGTCGGGAAATGCGATCATCGCAAAGGCGCTGACCGGTAACAACGGGACTGCTGGGTTCACCCACTTGGACACGGCGTTCACGTACAACCTGTTCGTCGAGACCTGGTGGACCTACCAGACCGGGCTCCGCTACTACGGATCGAACGCGAGTGTCGCCCTTGGCTCGAGCTCGGGCTCGATCTCCTACAGTCCCGGCGGGAACAGCCGATCGATTGGGGGCTCGATCTCTGGGACGTCCCCGCCGGCCTACGGGAGCTGGACACTCACTGCGCCCACTGTGATCACCGGGTCGACCCTCTACGTGTCCGACCAGGTCACGGCGCAGGCGGCGCCCGACTCGCTGACGCTCTCGAACGACGTCGTATACTGGAACAACTCGGCGGTCGACCTGAGCGGCAACCTGGTCCACGTGGTGAACTCGACGATCGTCTTCCAGATCATGGGGGCGCCGTTCCCGAACCCGTCGTCGCTCCTGGTCGACCACTCGGTGATGATCGGGGCCGGATACGCCGCCGGTGTGGTCCACGGCGTGCGCGTGCTCCACGCCGCGATCACGAGCTCGATCCTCGAGAACTTCACGGCGACGTCACTCGCGGTCGGGGGCCAGGCCCCGATTTTCGGGGGCAACTTCGCAAACGACACGATCGCGAACCTCACAGCGGCAGAGAACGTTCCGATGGTCTGGCTGAACGCCACCAACTGCGCGTTCACAAACGTTACGTTCACCGGCGGAGGCGGCGCCGTTGGTACGGCGAGAATCAACACGACGTTCGCGTTCAACTCGAGCTTCCGCTACCAGGTGGGCGCGATCCGTGTCATCCAGTCCCACCTGAGCCAGACAGACCTCGGGGTCAGCTCGCTTCCTGGCTCCTCGTTGAACGTGTCGAACTCGAGCTGGTCCTCGACCTTTCCCTGGGGACTGCAGGTGATCGGCAGCGGGACTCTCGGCCATATTCCTCTCCAGGGGACCGCGGCGCTGGTCCACGACAACCTCTCGCTGGTGACCCCGGCCTGGGTGCCGCCGTCGAACTTCGTCGGCTACTACCACTCGTTCCCGAACGTCTACACGACCGGGCTCCCCCTGCAGTGGAACCTGGAGGGGCGAACGAACGTCTCCTACTCGACGCTCTACTTCAACCAGTATCCGACGGTGAACTCTTCGATTAGGGTCGGAGATCTCCGGATGTTCAACGACTATATCCTCGACAACCAGACGACCTCGCAGCTCCAGACCTGGCAGGCGCTTGCGCTGAACAACCCGCCCCGAGCCGGGCAGACGAACATCGAGGCCGCGAACCTCACGATGAACTATGTGACCGATCTCGGTGCGACGGACTTCTGGATCGGCGTCGTTTGGAACTCCTCGGTGACACACACGATCTGGCCGTGGATCAACCTCGGGGAGACGGCCCAGCTCGTGAACGCGCCCTCCATGAACTCCAACCTGGGGACGAACCTGGTCGGGTGCTCGAGCTGCTCGACGTACTTCTACAACGACACCTTCGGCGCGGTCTACTTCAACCTGACACTGGCGCAGCCGATCTTCTGCCTCTACGCCTGCTCGATCGGGTTCAGCTACGTCTTCTTCGGTACGGGGTCCGGGACCTGGCCGTTGCAAAGCTACCGGTGGGGACCGGTCACGTTCGGCTGGAACACTTTCGAGGCGCGGATGCTCGGGAGCGGCGCTCAGCAGCAGACGAGCGACCTCCTCCTCGCCCAGGGGCCGACATCGCACATCGCGGTCAACGTCACACACAACCTGTTCGAGAACGACCCGCGCTTCGACTTCGGCCCGGCGAACCGCACGGGGACGCTCTACGACGCGCCCTACATCGAGGACGTCGACGCCTCGGCCGGAATCGCCTACCTCACTTCGAACTGGTTCCTCCGTCTGAACAACGAGACGGCGCCGATCGGATCCAACGCCCTCATGCAATACCAGGGCGCCGGCGCTCGCCTGCACCTGGCCGGGAACCGCTACTTCTACTCCCCCATGCCCGGCCAGCTCAGCGTCGCGACGAACGGTCCCTACCTCACCAACGAGACGACCCAGGCCGCCTACGCGAAGCTCTCGAAGATCCCCTCCCAGAGCACCATGACCTTCGAGATCCCAGTGGGAGCGAACTCGACTGTGGACCAGGAGGCGGACGGTCAGTACGTGTTCAACACGAGCGTCGCCCAGGACACTCCACACCACTGGGGCATGGCAACGTCTCCGCCGAGCACGAGCTACATCGGGACGCCATACCTGTCGCCGAGCTGGTCCTGGGCGGTGATCCCGGACGCCGTGCCGATCGGCGGGATTCTCCACCTCGGCTACAATCTCGGAGCTGAGGGCGGCCAGCTGCCGCTGATCTCCTGGAAGGGCTACACCTACAACGTCTCGATCGAGCCGACATACGCCCGGGTCAACGCGAGCTCGGCGAGTGCCCCGTTCGTGGCGGTCGACTTCGCCGCGGCCGCGGGGGCGCTCTACCAGGTCCAGACCTACACCGCGAGCGGGCAGCTCGTCACCGTCGCCAATGTCACGGCGTCGAACTCTGGGAACGTCACGGTGCTCTACTACCCTGGTTCCGGAGCCGGGACGGAGGTCTTCACAGTCACCTTCCTCGGGTTCGCATCCGTCGCTGGGGGCGGTGCCTGGTGGGCTCCGCTGCTCTCGTGGACAGCGATCGCGGTCTACGTGGTCCTGATCCTTGCAGTGGTCGCGATCTGGAAGTCGAGGGACTGACCAATGCCCGCGGCCAAGAAGGGACGCACCCTCAACGACTCCGAGGAGCGGGAGCGGCGCGAAGAGGCTGAGGAAGAGGTCTACGAGCTCCGCGAGCACCGGGTGCGCGTCGGTCCGATCGCCCGCGAGCTCGACATTCGCGGCGTCTCGCTCCAGCACCGAGCGGCCCACACGCAACTCAAGGAGACACTGCAGACTGCGCGCGAGAAGGCCCAGAAGCACGGGATCTGGGTTGCACGGCAGTATCTCCTGACCGAGCTCAAGCCGAGCATCCACATGCTCGGACCATCGGGCTTCCCGACTCGCGTGGTGAACGGCGAGGGCAAGGTCACACTGGTCACCCACAACCCGCTCGTGAACTGGCGGATCCGTCAGGAGTTCCGGAACCCGTACTACCTCCGTCGTCTCCTGGACCCCGGCTCGATCGGCGAGGAGGAGTGCGCCTGGTTCCTTGACTACGTCGACGAGCAGGTCCTCGCCCCAGCTTTCGCCGCTCTCTGGCGTCAGCTGGGCGGATCGAACCAGGAACCGCTGAACCTGTGAGCCCAGAGCCGGCGGCGTTCCGGTTGGCCCGCGAGGTCCACCTCGCGCCGAGGCCTCGGACCGCGCTCGAGCGATTCACCGACCAGGTGGAGGGCCGCCCCGACGGAGGGGACCACCGGACCCCCGTCGAGAACTTCGCCGAGTTCGCCGCGGAGTGCCAGAGGCTGATCCGCCGGAAGTACGACAACGTCGTGGTGATCGACGGGTTCCCCAGGAAGGGCAAGTCGACTCTCGGGATCCAGCTGGCCCGGGCGATCGACCCGAGGTTCGGGGTCAACTCGATCGCCTACACCGCGGCCGAGGTGATCGCACTGTACCGGAAGCTCCCCGAGGGGAGCGTGATCCTGAACGACGAATCCGCCCTCGGCCTGCTCGGCCGGGCCGGCAAGCGGGATCCGGAGCTCGAGGCGCTGATCCAGGCGCTCTCGATCGTCGGGATCAAGCGGATCACTCTGATCTGCTGCCTGCCGAACATCTGGATGCTCGACTCGTTCGTCCGAGCTGGCCGGGCCCGTTTCTGGATCAACGTCTACGCAAGGGGTAGGGGCAAGCTGCACCGCGCTCACCGGGGGGCCCACTACAAGCGAACGAGCGAGCTCTGGTACGACTCGTACGACGACCTGAACCCGATCGGCTTCCCCGGGCTCGGCCGGACCGCCTTTTGGAAGGAGTACGAGGTGCACAAGCGCAAGAAGATCGACGACTGGCTGCGGGAGCACGAGCTCGACCCCGAGGGCCGAGTCGCGATCTGCCCGGACTGCGGCAAGAAGGGCTCGAAGTACCAGATCGCAATCCACAACTGCCCGGTCCGGGACGCCGCGGCGGGCAGCGGGGCGGCCCCGGGGCGCGCGGGTAACAGCGTAGACGTTCCGTTACGCGGCCTAGGGGGTCCACCACCATCACCACCACCTCGGACGCCAGCGGTTAGGCCACGCCGGTGGCCGTGCAGGGTGGGGGACTGTGGGGATGACTTCTCTCGTCCCGATGCACGGGACCGGCATGAGCGGTCGGTCCACGCCAGCTACGGGGCCTGACCGAAAGGGTTCCTTATCGGGACGGGGGGACGGCCTCGGACGCGGCCGTCGTGTTCCTAAACTCGCCCGGACCGTTTACCACATGGGGAGGTTTGCCACGTAGGGTGCCTGGCACCTTCCTGCACGTTGCCTCGGGAAGTCCGGCCCGGATCGCGACCTGCTTCCAAGGTAGCGGCCCCCCGGTCCTGGACCCCCGCGCGCGCAACTCAAGCACCCGGGCCGCGAGTTCGGGGGTCACCCGACGCGGGCGCCCAACGGGCCCCTTGGGGGTGCGCCGACCCTCCTTGATCTCCTGCATAGCGAGGCGAGTTCGCTCGGACCGGCGCCGAGCCTCGAACGCGGCGATCGTGGGCAGAATCGCACGCAGCAGATCTCGACCGAGGTTTGGTTCTCCGTCCGGAGTGGAGTCCAACTGCGGCTCTTTGAAGCTGTGGAACTGGATCCCGAGGATCTCGAGCTCCTCGATCGACCCGACCGCCTTCACGAAGCTCGGGTCCCGGCTCCAACGGTCGAGGGCCCAGACCAGGACGTGATCAAACCCGCGCGTCTCGGGCAGACACGAGTCGCGCCTCAGCAGGTCGAACTGCTCCCGCTCGACGCGACCGCTGGCGCTCGCCTTCTCCCGATAGGCCGCGATCACCGTCCAGCCCTGAACTGCGGCGTAGGCTCGAAGCTCGCGCTCCTGGCCTTCAAGGTCCTGGTCCTCGGTCGAGACGCGGAGGTAGAGCGCGACCCCAGTCGTAGAATCCACGTTATCCATCCTCCCGTCGTCCCTACCCCGATGACCGCGCGCTACTCCCACGAACAGATTCACGCGTGGACTGCCAAGGCTGTTCGGGATGACAACATCCATCTGCTCGACGAGAAAATCGGAGCATCCGACGTCGACGCGACGGTGGCGACGTGTGCAAGGTGCGCCAGGGCAATAGGCCTGTGGCGGACGAACCCTGCTTTCGCTGTATCTGAGCTGCGGGCGGAGTACCCAGACTGGTGAGGACCGTGGAGACTTCGGGCCTGCAGTAGCCCATCTCCTACGCCCTCCCCCGTGGACTTTCGGAACGGGGCGCCAGCTGACGCCTTTTCGCGGACAAGTATTGAGGCCATCGCCGCATCGGCCGATTTCTCGACGTGCCGCAAGCTCGAGGTCCAGCTGCTGCAGCAGCTGGACCTCCTGGTCGAGCTCGCTTGGGATCCCCTCCAGATCTGGCGGACTTTCGGAACGCCTGTTCCAGAGCCGCGTCCCCGTGCAGCAGCGTCCACGTCTCCAGATCACGGGGAGCTGGAGGGCGCACGTGACGCCGGCTGGTGTTCGCGAAGAGCTCATAGACCCGACTGGGCGATGTCCCGAGGAGCCGGGCAATCTGTCTCCAGCTCTGACCCCTCGCTCGGAGCACAGCTACTCTCAGCAGGTCCTCACGGGCCCACCTGCGGGGACGTCCGAGCGTCATGCGACTGCCGGCTCGGCAACGGTCCGGATCCGCGCCTTCGCCTCGGGCACCAGGACGTAGCCCTTGTCGACGTTGCGGAGGAAGCCCTGCTCGGCGAGCTTCTTCAACAGGCGGTCCATGTTGTTCCACCCGGACCCGCCAGAGAAAATCCCCCACCCGCGCTCCTTGAACTCGCGCATCGTCTCGTTGACGGACTTCCTCTCGTCGAAGTAGCCGATCGCGACCAGGAGAGCGGCGCGGCCATGGTTCGATTCGCCATCGGCGTCGACCCGCACCTCGCGAACGTGGACGGTCAGGTTCGGCGTCTCGCGAGTGACGTGGAGGTCGGTGCGCTCACTCTGCTCCCGATCCGACAGGTCGGCGCGGTGGCCCGCGTTCCCCGGCGCGTCCTTGTCCGTAACCATCCCGGCGAGGGGCGGCGCCCCTTTGATGCGCGTCACCGCGTTCGCCGCGGCGACGTGTGCATTCGCCTCGGCGCGCCGGTGTTCCTCCCCAAACTGCTCAGTCAGCCGGGCGACCCGTTCCTCCAGGCGTCTGATCTCCTCGTCTCGAGCTGCGATCTGATTCAGGTACTCCTGCTCCTTCTTCGCGTCCACGTTCTCAACCTCCACTCTCGACTCGACGAGTGGAACGTGAATTGTCCGAGCTCCGTCCTGCGTATGCAGGACAAAGTCGCCGACCGCGAGCGAGCGGATGATCTTCGGCGGAACCTCGAGCGCCTTCGACACGCGCCGGATCTCAATGTCGGAGGTTTGCACGCCCTGGAGCAGCAGCGCGAAATTGCGGAGGACCAGCTGGTCGACGCCGGTGAGCGATTGACTGTCGATCCACAGGAACAGGTTGAGCTTCGCACCCATGCGCGTCAGGCGGTCCGCGGCGAGCTTCACCGGCGTCGCCCGGTCCGAGGGGACGAACGTGCGGGCCTCGGGCAGGACCACGATTAGAGGCCGGCCCCGCTTCCCGCCGTCCATGAGCGCGTCGAGCGTGGACGCGATCACGAGCTGCTGCGTTGTCTCCGGCCAGCCCTCCAGGTCCACGACCGAAAGCCGGTCCGCGAGCGCGACGTTCGAGGCGAGTGGGTGCTCCGCGAGCCAGGGCAGGATCTCCTCGAAGTAGCGCTCGAGCTCGTAGGTGCGGTCGACCACCCACCCATTCTTCGACTTCTTCCCCGCCGCCACGATCGCGTCGCGGACCTCCTCGAGCGTGCGCGCGCCGCGCGTCGCCCGCATCAAGATCGGGCGGTAGACCTTCGGCTTCTCCGCGAGGAAGGTCCACAGCATCGCCTCGACGCCGTGCCAGTCGAGCCTCGGCCGGAAGAACGGGGTCGACGGATAGTAGTCGAACGGGATCTCGCCGCGTCCTGTACGAAAGACGAGCACCGCGGCACCGCCGCCCGACGACGCCGCGCGCTCCACGATCGTCCGAAGCGAGGTCGTCTTCCCCGCCTTCCGCGTTTGGCCGAAGACAGCGAGGTGCCCGATCGGCTCGAGCACGTCCTCCTGGGTCGAGGTATCGGCGCCCAACCAGACGCGCGTCACCATCGGACTCTCCGGGACACCGGCCCACAATGGTGGGGTGGCTTCGTCGCCGAGGTAGATCCCGCCTGCTGCCCCCAGGGACTACACCGCTGGCAAGTGCAGTCGCCAGGGGCCTCGTGGGGCGGCCGGCAGTCCGGGCAGTCCTCGCAAGCCCGGTTCGCGTATTCGATTCGGCCGTCGGCCGCTGATCCGGAGCTGCTGGCGGCGTCGCCCGGGTGAGCCGACGTCCAGGCCCGCCGTGCCCGGTCGACGCGAGTCGGGGTGCCGAGGTTAGATTCCTCGGGTCGCAGCCCGTCGGTTACCCTGGGTAACCTTTGTCCGGCACCTGTCGAACTCGACCCGAAATCCTGCGCGTCCCCCTGGGGTACTCCCATCGTACTCCCATGCTCCCTTGCTGCACCGTCTCCACTGACGTTCGGGTCGGACCCCCCGGGGGATGGGAGTACGATGGGAGGTTGGGAGTACGATGGGAGGTTGGGAGGTGAGTGGGAGCCATTCCCGGGGGTGTGTGTGAGCTCGGGGGGTCCGGCAGGTGCCGGACGTCCGGACTGAGCCCTAAGTTCCTCGACGAAGGCCTTGGGGAGATTCCAAACGAGCGCGTGACCGTGCGCCGCGAGCCAGGTGTCCTTCACGCCCAGCTCGCGGCGGAGGAGGGCGAGCCGGCTGGTTGTGACGGATTTCTCCTGCCGCTCTCTCCTTCGAAGGTTCAGACGGTCACGGACCGTCTTCTGCACGACCCGGTAGATCTCGCGACCGTCGCCCGAGAAGGTCACCACTGGCGACATGACGTCGAGGACCCCGTCGCGGAGCTCGTCAATCGCTTCCGCCTGGTCCTCGGAGATTTCCACGGCGCGGAGCTCTTTCGCCGAGGACAATGAACCAGTGACGTCCACGGGGACCATTTGGGCCACCAGGAGCGCTATCGTCAGTAGTTCGGACTCACGGTTCGCCCCCAGCTCACCGGCGACGACGCGGACTCGCTTCTGGAAGGGATCCGTCCTGGAGAGCGCCTCTAGCGCCTCGGAGGACCACACAGACGCCGCTCGCTTTCCCCACGCCCGAAGCCGAGGGATGATCTCTCCAGTGCTCGGCCACAGGTTCGCGAGCACGAGCTCGTAGTGAGCTTCGCCGATCGGCTTCGCGGTAGGAATCACGAAGCCGCGACTCTGGAGTGCGGGATCCAGGGCCGAGCGGAACGTCCCGCACTTGGGCCCGAAGATCGGGAGGATCTCCGGCGCCTTCTCCTTCGCGTTCCAACGAACGTAGGGCGGCCCGTTCCTGCGGTAGCCGCTCCGCAGCAGCGAGGCCATCACGTCGTCGAGCTCCTCGCCACGCTGGACGTCGACCTCGTCCAGGAGAACGGTGCGCGCGCTCTCCATCACGCGGGCGAGCGCGCTCGGGCTCACGTTCTCGAGCATGAGCCCGTCGGTCAGCGAGGAGACGAGCGATAGGACGTTCGACTTGCCCGAGGAGAACGCGCCGCCGAACCAGAGGTAGAACACGGCGGGGAGCGCTCCCGCGCGCACGACCCACGCCTGCATCACGAACAGCGCGCAGATCGTGTAGTGCCACTCTTCGTCGAAGTAGTAGTGTCGCCGGATGCGGTCGGTGAGATCTTTGAACAGCTGCGGCCCGTCGTCTTCGGAGCTCGAGTCGGAGCCGCTCGCCCCCGGCCTGCGGAACTTCCGCGCGGCCGACTCGGCGAGCTGGAGCAGCTCGCGGTCCGGGTGGGCGTGGGGATCCGGTAAGTGGCGGTCCCGCCAACTCTTGAGGTCACTCAGAATCTCGGCGGCGTCCCGGCCCGAGCTCGCAGCGGCGAAACTCATTGAGAGCAGCTTCCCGTGGTGACCTCCCTTGGGGTGCCAGAGCTCGCGGACGTCGGGAGCCTCGGGGAGCTCGGAGACGGGCGGCAACGGGCGAACCCACGTGTAGGAGGATCCCGAGGGGTGCACGCTCGGGGGAACGACCGCGTACTTGCTCCGCACGTGGAACTCGATCCTGCCGACCGGGGTCGCCAGGTCGCGCTCGTTCGCCTGGTCCTCGCGCGCGCGGAAGTACCAATGGGCTCCACGGACCGACCGGACGTTCGGATCGCCGAAGTTGGTTGCCGCCCACGCGGTCGCTTGATCGTCGTTCGTGATCAGGACGGCGACGTCGCCCCGAAGTCCGATCGCCAGGTTGTCGCCGTCTCGAATCTCGTAGGGCTGGGTGCGCGTGACCCAACCTTTCGGGGGCGGTTCCTTCTGGCGAGCAGGAAGAGGTAGGAGAAAGTAGCCCTTCTCACGAAGGGACGCGACCGTGTCCGCCGGCACGGTTCAGAGAGCGTGACGCTCGAGGACGTGTTCCTCGGCGGCGCGGAGTGTGAGGACCAGGTCGGGTGGCGCCGGATCGGGAATCTCTGCGAGCACCGCTGGCTCGATCAGGAGCAGCACGGTGCGGGTGTTGACAGCGTCCACCTCGTGACAGACGAGCTGGATCCTCCCGTCGTCGGTGAGCCCCTTGTAGACGACCTTGAACGCGCCGGCGAACAGGAGCTTGCCCGAGTCGGTTCCGCGGACCGTCAGATCTGGCGTAGTCACGCTACTCTCCGGGGCAGCGGCGCGTTTCGGAACGCCGGGGCGCCAGCGGCCTGAGCCCGGGGCAGCGAACCGAGCTCGAGGTCGTCTATGCACCCAGAGCACGCGCCCGGCTCAACCCACCAGCACGGGCCCTCGGATCCGTCGGGCAGTGTGACGATGCACGGGCGGCTCTCCGTGCACCCACAACCATCGCAGATCATGCGAACGCGAACTCCTCGAGGACGTGGATGGACCGGGGAACCTCGGCGAGAGGGTACTCCTCTCGGAATCGGCGAACGAGAACGATCAGCTGAACGAGCTCCCTGCCCCTGGACTCCCACTCCTCGATCAGTGACTCCGGGATGCCGACCAGGTCGTGGACACGCGGCAGGACGACCCTGCCCCCGCGGGCGGCGGCGGCGCTCATTCGGCCTCCAGTGCGAGGGTCCGGCGGACCAAGAACATCGAGTCCCCCTGGCAAACGCGGCAGAGAAACTCTGGCATTTTCGGCGTGGCGGACTTGCTCGCACTTTCGAGCTTGATCCGCGCCTCTCGACCCGGCAGCTGGGTGAGGAGTCCGGCGAGGTAGGGTGCGAGGTGCCGTTCGCAAAGGTAGTGGCCCTCGTCGCTCACTGGCACTCCTCCGCCGCGGCGAGCGCGAAGGTCAGTTCGGCCAGGCCCGGCTCAGAACGCTTCCGGTCCGGTCGTGCGGTGGAGGACTCCGACCAGTCCATCACTCTACTGCCAACGTCCGTCGCAGTCTGTACCCTGTTCCTTCTCGATTTCTGGATGGTTCTCACTTCCTTTTTTTGTGCTCCGGTCGTCCTGTCGTCCAAACGGTTCGGGCGCGGAGCTTTCGGGGCCCCAGGGGACCGAAACCTTCCGCGGTCAGCGGTCCTCACCTCGTCCTCTGCGAGCTCGCGGCGCAGGCGCTTTGATCGGTAGGCGATGGTCGTCTCGACCTTCTCGTGGCCCAGGATGTAGGCCGCTGACTCGATCGCGACGCCGCGGTCGAGCATGTCGTCGGTCGCGAAGTGCCGGAGCTTGTGCGGGGAGATCCAGGGAATGCGGGCTTTCTCGCCGGCGACCTTGACGATCTTCCCGATGTAGCCGTGGGAGATCCGCCCGCGGGGCGTCGTGAACAGCGCGACGTCGTCGCTCGCGATCCGATAGGTATCGAGGTAGGTCTGGAGGCGTGCCGCGGCCTCGGGGTGGAGCGGTACGGTCCGCTCCTTCTCGCCCTTGCCCCGGCGGATGATCAGAGATGGACCCTTGCGGGTCTGGATGAAGTCAGTGAGGTTCAGGTCGATGATCTCCTGGCGGCGGATTCCCTTGTCCAGGAGCACCGCGAGCACGGCGCGATTTCTCCCGGACGTCGACGGGTCGCGCCAGGTGAGCGCCCAGAGTCGCTGCGCTTCCTCCCGGCTCGGAGCCGGGACGTCCGCAACGTGGTGGTGTCGGAACGTCGGGATACGCTCACAGTCGAGTCTCGCGAAACGGATCCACCGGTTTAGCTGGGTCACCCAGAGGTTGAGCACCGGGGGAGCGCGCCCCGCGGACCTCGCCGCTGCCAGGAACTCGAGAATCGCGGCGCGCGTGAGTCGGTCAGGGTCGAGGTCCAGGCCTCGCTTTTCGAAGAACCGGAGATAGCGAAGCGACTTGTCGACCGTCCGGGGGGCGAGGCGACCGTCGACTTCTGCCCAGACCTGGTACGCCGACCAGCAGGCAGCTGGGAGCGTCATGTGGGCAAGCTCGTCTTCGGCGCGACGTACGGCAGTGCCTCGATGAGGGCGAGCAACGCCGCAACGAGTGTGCTCACAGCGGTGACAGCGAGAAGCAGCTGGAGCCAGGGCGGACTCCCGCTCGGGGGCGAGATCGCCCGGATGCAAGAGCCGAGAGATACGGCCATGAAGAGCCCGAAGAAGAGGAGCCAGCGGAGCCGGATCTTGCTCTGAGTCATTCCGGCTCCGGTAGCTCAGGTCGGATCTCGAAACCCGGAACGCCGAACCGCACCAGGCAGGCCCACAGTTGTCGGGACGAATCGTGGGGGCGACCGGCGAGCTCGTGTCGGCAGGGACGCGGGATTAGTCTGTAGAGCTTCACACGCGCACCACGTCAAGCTGGACGGTGGCAGAGATCGTGCCCGAGGTCTGCACGACCTGGAACCAGAGCGTGAACGGCTGACTGCCAGACGGCAGGATCGAGTAGGGCAGGGACGGGTCAGAAGCGGCGAAGTAGAACGCCGTCGTGCCGTTGCAATCCACCGAGCGGAACGAGTACGAGTGCATCGTCGGCGAGTAGCTGACGTTGAGCGAGACGTTGCAGATCCAGATCCCACGACCGAGGTCCGAACAAGGCCCCCAGACGTAGAGCGTGACGTTGTAGACGGGTGCACAGAAGGCGAACGGTTTCCCGCAGAGCTGGAAGGTCAGGACCAGGTTCGCGTAGGTGTAGTTGGGACCGTTCTGCCCGGGTGGGCCCTGCTTTCCGTTCGTCCCGTTCCGCCCGGAAGGGCCCTGGGATCCGTTTATCCCGTTGGTTCCGTTGAGGCCGTCTCGACCATTGAGACCGGCGGGTCCCTGAGCCCCGCGGGGGCCGGCCGGGCCCTGAGTGCCATTGTGACCGTTCCGTCCCGGCGTCCCATTTGCCCCCGGTAGACCCTGGGACCCGGGAGGCCCCGCCGGGCCCCCGATCTGATCGTTGGAGTAGGCGACGGCCGCGACTAGGACGCCCGTGGCGGAAAGCAGGATCGAGAACAGGATCGCGAACCAGGCGCGCGCGTCCTCCATTTCAGGCGCCTCCTTCGCGCTTTGCGAGGAGCTTGAGCAGCGCCTCGTAGAGCTCGTGATCCGACTCCACCATGTGCTCGTGGAGGAACCGGGTCACCCACTCGTGGATCGGTCCGGTCTCGAGGATCTCTTGGAGTCGCTGGAGGCTCTCGTGATCGCGGATCTCGCGGAGCAACGCATAGGCGAGATCCCGCTCCTCCTGGAGGAGCTTCGCCTTCACGCGGGCCTCGATCAGCGAGACCTCACGACCGTGAGCGACAGCCGCGGCATGTCGCTCGGTCTCGAACACGAGCGTGGCCTCTCCGACCTTGCGGGTCATCGGCCCCCCTCCGCCGCAGCTGCCCGGGCCTCGAGCCATTGCGGGTAGCCGCTCCGCCGCCGGGGTGAGACGGAGACGGCGGCCACCAAGGGAGAGTCAGCGGGAGGAGCGATCTCCCAGGCGACTAACGAGTCGCCGCGGCGGCTCCCGTTGCGACCCGAAAGTCGGACGGAGCGGACCGCGCCTTTGGACCGCAGCTTGAGGAGGTTCGAATAGAGAGTCGCCCGCGCGGTGGCACGGTCGCGGAACTGGCCTCGCTGGATCGCGAGTGCGACCAACTGGGCAACGGTCGCCCTGCCGCCGAGCTCGCCGAGAAGCAGATGGACGTCCGCCTGGCTCATGGGCCCCCTGTTGGCGCTCGCGCGCCAGGAGGAACAGGGTCAGCAGCCTGCACGGTCGGCGCCGGTGTCGCTGTAGTCGGGCGAGCGAGCCAGCCCGGTAGCAGCCGCCGAACGATCCAGAGTCCGAAGAAGAACGAGTATGGCAGGGTCGATAGGAACGCGGCAGCGACTGCCCCGACGCCGTTGACGACGTGGACCGCGACCAGGATCATCGCGAGCAGCGGCGCCATCGCGAGGTCCAGCGCGAGCGCGAGGGCGAGGACGAATCGGGCGAGGGGGGAGGCGACGAGAGGCACGCTCTGGCCGCTCAAGTCGGCACCCCGCTGTCGGCCCTGCGCCCACGCGGCGGACTGTTGACCTCAAATCGGGCGACCGTGTAGAGCCACTGGGCGAACACCCCGAATTCCATCCCCATGGTGACGAGGAAAATGTCACGCGCCCCGGTGAATCCGGCGAGGAGGAATCCGAAACTGAATCCCGACCAGAGCAGGATACTCTTCCAGTGGTAAGCGAGATCCGTGGCCGAGAGGCTTTTTTCGCCGGGGTCGGTGTCGCGGTGGGCGTTACGGCCGCCTTCGGCTACTTTCTGGTCCAGGTGTTGGGGCCGAGCTCCTTCCCCTGGGTTGCGGCTTTCCTGGTCCTGGTGCTTTTCCTGATCCTCCTGATCACGCGAGAGATCCGGAAGATGAGCTGACAAGCGCTCGAGCGGGAGGGTGCGGCCGGTCCCCCTCGCGCCAAATCGCCCGATGAGCCTCCATCCCACGCTCGGGGGTTCCTCCTCGACAGGGTTCTCGGCGCCCGGCCGCGGCGCCTCAATGACGGGGTGGAGAGCGACGCTCATGTGCCCCTCTTTCCGGAAGGGTCGGCGAGCACGCGCGTCGCGACCAGGCTCCGCCCGCCGCGGCGGATCTGGTGCCGTCGGCTCATGTGCAGGGACAGACCCTTCTTGTTCGCACAGGGGCGCCCGCATTCTGGGCAGAGGACCGGCCCGTCAGGCGCGCCGGGGTCGTAGATCCGGACACCGTTCTTGCGCAGGTGCTGCTCGATTGACTCGACCATGAACTTCGAGATCTCCTCGCGGGCGTGCGGGTCAGAGAGCGTTGAGATCCGAACCGCGAGCCCGCGCTCGAGGAGGCTGATGAACGAGCGAAGTGTCGACGGATCCGACGTGAGCTCGATCAGCGCGCCATCGGTGGCACGGATCACGATGGACAGCGGGGCGGGACCGGGTTCCGGCATCAGCTCCTCCGAGCGATGCAGCAGCGGCAGGTGCAGCCGCACGAGTCCCCGCAGGAGATCTTCGGAGCGTCCCCACGTCCGCCGGCGAGCTTGTAGAGGCGAGCGGAAACGCGCTCAGTGACCCCGAACTTGCCGTGACGTCCACCGACCAGCTGCTTTGCGAGGTCGAGGACGAACGCCGCGTCCGATTCTGGTAGGCGCAGGAGAACGAGCGCGTCGGAGCCGGAGATCTTGCCTTCGTGGATCCACGTCTGGACCTGGTCGGGGAATCGCAGGAGTCGGAGGCGGTTCGAGACCCAGGCGCCGGACTTCCCGAGCGAGAGCGCGAGGGCGTCCTGGCTGGAGTTTGAGAGCTCAAGATAGCTGGCGATGGCCTTCGCCTCCTCGATCGGACTCGCATCGAGTCGCTGCACGTTCTCGGTCAGCTGCGCGAGGATCAGCTGGGGACCGGTGAGTCGGAGGACCCTGGCGGGAATCTTCGACACACCCGACTCACACGCGGCAGCGTAGCGGCGGAAGCCCGCCACCAGGCGGAACCGCTCACCGTTCAGCTTCGGCTTCGCGATCGGCGTCACCAGGACGGGCTGCAGCACGCCCATGCTGCGGACCGAGTCGCGCAGCCCCTTCCAGCGCTCGTCGTCGGTGTTGAAGGAGCGGATGTTACCCTCGGCGAGGATGTCGTCGAGCTCGAGCTCGCGGAGCTCAGCGGGCGCGTTGTGGGATGGGAGCACAGCCGCGGCCGCGGGGCTCATGCGGACGCCGCCGCGCGGCGCGCGCTCTGGACCCGGTCGGGATCCTTTCGCTCAATCCGGAGCAGCGCGTTACGTTCAAGGACAAGGCGAGTGACCGCCTCGTCGAATGATTCTCGCGGGTGGACCTTCGTCTCCTCAACGAGCTGGACAGTGCGGCGCTTGAGGGTCTGTGTGGTCTCTCCGTTCTCTGCCATTTGACACATGCGCCGACATGCGGCGGCATTAGGTCGCATGCGCTCGGGCGTATTAAAACATATGTGGCGGGATGCGTCTCCGTGCCTGGAGGGGGTAGAGGGAGAGTCCCGTCAGTGAACGTCCACGTTCAGATCCCTGAGGTCCTCGCCAAACGAATCGAGGAGCAGATCCGGAAGAGAGGGTCTGCGACTTCAATCGCCGATTTCCTTCGTCAGGCCGGCATGGACAGAATCGACCGAATCGAGCGCGAGGAGAGGGGGGATTCCCCGCCCGTCGACCTCGCGGGCCTCGGTGACCCGATCAAGGCCGTTCGTCGAAGATGATCAGCCCCGGTGCTGGCGCTCCAGCTCGTCGTGCACCAGGGTCCCGAGCTGACGCCCGCTCAGCCGTTCCATAGCATCCAGGAGATCCCGGGCCCGGTTCTTCGCGAGCGATCGGACGCCCGGGTAGTTGCTCAGGTCCGAGAAGATCACAGCCGCCGCATCGCGAGCTCCTGCCCAATACGCCGCTTCGATCGCGTTCATCGTGCCCCCGTGGATCCGGGTCCTCGAGCGAACGCCGGGCACCCCGCAAAAGGCCAGCGCGGCGGTTCGTGAAACGGTCCGAGGGGACACCGCCACGCCCTCAGTGCTGACAAATAGAACTCGCGACAATCCCCCCTTCGGTGTTGGCGGGCGGACCCGCTGGCACCGACCCGCCGAGCCGGTGGGAACGTGCGGGGCGGACAGGATTCGACGCGCCTCGCGGCGTTGCTGCTTCTTCTTGTGGTCCTCATCGGGACGTTGGTCGTCCCCGTCTCGGGACTGCGGAGCGCCGGGGTACCCCTAAACGTTGCACATGGGGTACCCGCGACGGCCGTTCGAATTTCGGCCCACCCTGCGTCGGTCCATCCGGACGCGGGGCCACCCCCGAGCGCAGTATTCAACCGTGTCTGCACGGGAACCGCGACGAACAACTGTCTCAGCGGTCCGACTCAGAGGAAGGGCATGGCGA
>DASYYY010000015.1:0-18564 GCA_035933635.1 Thermoplasmata archaeon
GTCGCCGTCGGAATGACCGCGACGCTGATCTCGATGGCCTACGCGCGGGCGGAGTGAGTCCGGTGCGGAAGCTCCTCGTTCCTCTGCTGCTGCTCAGCGTCGCGCTCCTTGGGGTACTGCCGGCGAGCGTCGCGACCGATCACCCCGCCACCAGCCCGATCACGATCACCCCGGTCGCCCCGCTGCCCGGGGCGACGATCAACTCGGAGACGCCGAACATCACCGCGACCTTCACGGACACGGCGGGCCGGATCGACCCGTCCACGCTGGTGATCTACATCGACACCGAGAACGTCACCGGGATCCAGGGCGTCCAAGTCACCCCGACGAAGGTGAGCTACCAGGTCCCGAACATCCTCAAGCTCAGCAACGGCAACCACACCGCCACCATCACGATCGGCGACACCTCCGGCCACACCGCCCAGTACTCGTGGGGCTTCGTGGTCAACACGAGCGCGGTCAGCCCGTCGCCTCCGCTGGGCGGGGTGAGTGCCTCCCGATTGGTCCTGTACGTCATCCTGGGCGCGGCGATCGCCGGCGCCGGCTACGGAGCCTGGATACTGTATCTCAAGCAGACGCGGAACTTCACGTTCCGGAAGTACTTCGCGACCCATCCGGTGAACAAGCAGTACCTGGTGCTGTACGTGCCGGTCGTCGCCGCGTTCGTCTTCGTCCTGATCGGTCTCGACTACGTGTACAGCACACCGGGGCTGCCGCTGCTTGCGCCCGAGTACGTGATCATCATCGCGATTTTCATCGCGCTCACCGCCTTCTCGCTCGACGCACGGCGCGAGAAGGCCCGGATCCGGGCATACGAGCGCGCCTTCGCCCAGTTCCTCTTCGAGATGGCCGATGCGATGCGGGGCGGCATCGACCCGGGCAAGGCCATCGTCGAGCTCTCCAAGACGCACACGAACATCCTGCGCACGCCGCTGCGGGTCGCCGCCGACGGGATCCGGATCGGTCGGCCGTTCGATGCGACGCTGCGCAACATGGCGTTGCCGATGAAGAGCCCGCTCATCAAGCGGTACGCCGACCTGATCGCCGACGCCTCCACCGTCGGCGGCGAGACTTCACTCGTGGTACACCGTGCGGCGAAGGACATGGACGACTTCATCAAGATCGAGCAGGAGCGTGCCACCTCGCTCGCGATGCCGGTCGCGGTGCTCTACGTCTCGTTCGGCGTACTGCTCGCGGTGCTCTTCTCGCTACTCAGCATCGCTCCGTCTCTCGGTTCGATCAACATCTCGCTGATCGGGAGCGGCTCGGGTTCCTCCGTCCTCAACGGCGGCTCCTCCGGGGTCGCGAGCGTGCCAAAGCTTTCCTACGGGACGCTCGAGCAACGGTTCTTCGACCTGATGCTCATCACCTCGATCGGCACGGGCGTCATCATCGGTGCCTTCACCGAGGGGAAGGCGAAGTATGGCCTCCTGCACTCGTTGTTCCTCCTCGCCGTGAGCGCCATCGCCTTCACGCTCTTCGTCCACTGAATTGCGCCCGGAGCGACGCGCCCGGGGTCAGTACTTGTAGTGGAGAGTGCCGAAACCGACCAGCCCGTCGCTGTTCGTGACGGTGAGGTTCACCAGGTGGTTCGTACCGGTGGGGGCGGTGAAGGCGGCGTTGGCCTCCTCACCGCTCGCCATCGTGCCGTCCGGGTAGATCGACCACGACCAGGAAACGATCGATGCGTTCCCCACTTGGAAGCAGTGGCTCCCGTCGAGCACGGGGATCGTCACGCAGCCGGTGCTCCCGCAGCCGGCTTCGATCAGGTTGATGAACGGTACGGCGGAGGGCGGGATGAACACCTGCTTGAAGTCGTTGAGCAGCGCGGTGAAGATCTCGACCTTGACGAAGTCGGTGGTGTGGATCACGACCGAGGGGTCATAGAACGACGAGGCGGCCGCGCTCGGAACGGTGCTCACGTTGAGATTGAACTGCTCGTGCGGCCCGATCCGGAGCTCGCCGCCAGCGCCGACGATCGTGGACTGGAACTGCCCGGTCGAGAGGTTCAGGCTCCAGGCGGTGTAGTTCCGCACGGGATTGCCATTGACGCTCACGCTCGTGATGACGGAGGGGTTGACGTAGAGGCTCACGACGGTGAAGTTCAGCGCGGCCCACTGGGTCGGTGTGGAGGCGGAATCGAGCGGCAGGATGGTCATGGCGCGCAGGTTCTCGAGGGCGCGCTGCTGGGTCAAGTTCTGCTCGGTCTGCAGCTGCTTTTGGTAGGAGGCGATGAACGCGGCGAGCGCGGTCGCCGCGACCACGACGATGAGCACGAGCATCAGCGCGCCGACGATCTCGGAAAGCCCCCTCCGGTGCGCCCGGAGGGCTCGTCCGCGCCCCTGCACGCACGTCCACCGGCAGGGTAGGACTTAGGGCTCACCACCGTAGATTGGGTAGCCGCCCGGAAGGGTTCGAACTCTACCGAGAGTCCCCTTTAGGGTCGAACTCCCCATTGCGCATGGATGGGCATCCCTGTCGAGGTCCCGGGACTTGACACCATCATCCCCGAGCTGGGCGACGGGCAGCTGGTGGTGGTGGACGGGACCACCGATCCGGCGAAGAGCTTCTTCGTCCGCGGGCTCTGCCTGTCCGCGATTCGCAAGCACTGGCCCGTCACGTTCGTCACCTCGCGAGACCGGGCGGAGCTTCTGGGTCAACTGTCGACCGAAGGCGGCAACGGTCTCATCGGCGGCGACCTCGTCGAGATCCGGGAACGCGACGTCGTCCACAGCCTGGACGAGTTCGCCACGAAGGGCGGTCTCCTCGCGGTGGATTCGTTCTCCTTCCTCACCCTCGACCTCGGGCCGGCCCGTCTCGCCGAGCTCCTCCGTTCGCTCCGCGCGGTCGGACGCGACAAGCTCACCACGGTGGTGCTCACGACCGACCGCGGGATGTCGGACGGGCGGTCGGAGGCGATCGCAACCCATCTTGCTGACGGGATGTTTCAGTTCCACGCGAAGGAAGGCCCAGAGGGCCTGCTCCGCTACCTGCGCATCCCGAAGTGGGCCGACGGTCGCTTCGTTGACCGCAACATCTATTACGACTTTGACGGCAAACGCATCGCGATCGACTTGCGGCGCCGGGTGCTGTGAGGAGTCCGTGGGGCCATGACCACTGCGAGCTACGAGCGCTACGGCCTCACGAGCAATCCCTTCCGTGACCTCTCCAGTGAGACGCTCGCCGACGTGGAGGTCTTCCACGTCAACCTCCAGGGCGACGACGCGCTCCGTACGATCAAGGAGGAGGTGTTCGAGAAGGAGAACAAGGCGATCGTTGCCATCGTCGGGGGCAACGGCGCCGGCAAGACCGAGCGGCTCCTCCTCGCCGCACAGGAGGCCCGCGCTCGGAATGCCTTCACGATCTATTTCGACATCACCGCCAAGACCGCCTGGGTCCTGAAGGGGCTCGCCGAGGAGTTCGAGAAGGCGGCCAAGGCCGGCGGCTACGCCAAGCTGTTCTCCTCCCCCGCCTGGCTGCGCGGCATCCACAACCTGCAGAAGGTCAAGGGGGCGACCTACGACCCCTCCGCCACGGCGAAGGCGATCGCCACGGCGTTGAACGACACGGCGCCGTCGTTCCTCTTGCTCAACGACCTCCACAACTTGAGCAGCTCGGCCGAGGTCGACGCCTTCACCAAGACGCTCCAGGAGCTTGCCGACCAGATCAAGCCGGGCGTGCTATTGATGTTCGGTTGCTACCCGGTGTACCTGACCTCGATCACACGCAACCGGCCGGCGCTCGCCTCGCGGATCAACCGGACGTTCGTCCTGCCGACTCTGACCGTCGACGAGGCCGGACTTTTGCTCGCGAAGAAGCTGCTCGCCAAACGGCTCGTCGAGGACCTCGACCCGCTCTACCCGTTCGACCGCGAGGCGGTGGCGATGATCAACGAATCCGCCTACGGCAATCCACGGCGGCTGCTCGAGCTCGCCGACCGGGCGATCGAGTACGGTGTCACGCACCGTGCCTACCGAATCGACGCCGAGGCGGTACGGGCCGCGCTGGCGCCGAAGACGATGGCCGAGGCCCCGGCGCCGGTCGTCGCCCCCGCGGCCCACGCGGAGGCACCGGCCCCGGCGCCGGCCGCCGCCCGGCTGAGCCCGCCGACCACCGCGCTCAGCAAGGACTGAGCGCGCGACCGACGTCTACTTCGCCGCGTCGTCGGCGAGCACGGCGAGGTTGATCGCCTGCTCGGCAATGTCCGCCGCGTAACTCGCGGTCCGTCCGAGGCTGTCGACCACGGTTCCGAGCGCGAGCAGCTCCTCGCCCTTGCGCGCGGCGACGCGGTGGGAGAGCGCGTCGATCAGCTTCTGGTGGTGGTTGCGCGAGTCGATCGCCTCGTTGGCCACGTCGATGTTGCCCGAAACGAGCGAGCCGAACGCCTTATCCAGGATCGCGACGCCGTTGCTGTTCGCCTCCTCCAAGTCCTTAACGAGCTTCGGATCCAGCGCTTTGCCGTTCGAGATCGTGGCGAACGTGTTGGCGATCCTGACCGCGTGGTCGCCGGTCCGCTCAAGGAGCTTCGCCACCAAACGGTGGCTGTGCATCCCCATCGCGGCCGAGTCGTCGGTCGCCCCCGTGGTGAGCGAGTTCGCGAGGTGGTAGCGCTTGGCGACCATCCAGTACAGCCGGTCGACGTCCTGGTCGCGCTGCGCGACGTCGTGGGCGAGACCGCTGTCGGAGGTCTTTAGGGCGAGCACGGCGTCCTCCAGCATGGCTCGGACAACGAGGTGCATCCGGCGCAGGCACTTCTCCGAGCTCAGCTCGGAGGGGTCTGACAGGTCTTGAATGACGAGGGCGTTGCGGCTCTCTTCGATTACCTCCGGGCCGATGACCAGTCGGCAGAACTCCCGGGCCACCCGACGCGCGAACGGTCCGCGCTCCGGAGTGAAACGGACCTCGATCAGCCCGAAGCCGGAGATGTAGGCGCCGATCAGTTTGCGGATCAGGTGCTCGCGCGACTCCTCGCCGCGTTCCTCGAAGATCTTCCGGCGCGTGACGGGCTTGTCCGCCGAGTTCCGCCGGACCGAGACCGAGCCGTCGGCTTCGGTCTCGACGAACAGCGTGTCGCCGGGCTTGAGGCCGGCGTTCAACACCCATCGACGCGGTAGCGAGACGAGATACGTCGACCCGCCCGCGAGCTGGAGCTTACGCCCTTCCATGAAGTTCCCCACCGGACCGGGCGACGTGCTATGGGGTATTAAGCGTTAGAAATATAGAATATATACTTGCCGGCAGTCTAACGAGACGTCCCCGTAGTATGGACGGCCGATTCGAATCACGTCGGCCGCCTCGGCGGTTCCGGGCGACTACGGGGAACCGAGGCAATGGGCCATCGGAGTCCGGGAACTCGGCGGGTCCCCGAGTGGCCTTGGGACCTTCGAAACGGCCGGTGTACCCGGGTCCACGTCGGTGGGTTCAAGTCACGTCCCGGCCTCGCTGGCCATGGCCGCGGGCGCGTGCCCGTTCTGTGGGAATGTCAACCCCCCCGGTTACACGAACTGCCTGAAGTGCGACAATCCGCTGCCTCGCCCGCAGGCGGTCCGCCCGCTGACCGATGAATCGGCCAACGGGACGCCTGCAACGGCGGAGAAACCCCACGACGGTTCCGACGCGCCGGAGTCAGGCAAGGACTCCTCTCCGGGTCCAGGTCTCCGTTGGGTCGCTGTTGTGGTCGTGATCGCGGTCGTGATCGTCGCGGTCCTCGCCGCCATCCAGTTCCTGCCGCAGCTCACCCAGCTCGGGAAGCCGGGACAAGGCTCGACCACGGCCCACGGCATGCGCTCGGACCTGTGCAATGAGACGCTCGGCGTCAACTGTCCCGGAAATGCGATCGACCTGCCCGCGACGGGCGGAGGCGGGACCAGTAACACCTCGGGCTGTGATTCCCTCCCGGCCCTCGGCCCGCACGAGCTCGCATGGCTGAACTACACCGCGTCGTCGCCGATCGATGGTATCGTAGTTCCGACGGGGAAGTACACCGGATTCGGGTCGTTCTCCGTCGACCCTTCCGGGTTCCTCAACAACACGACCGACTTTCGCAGCAACATTTGGTTCTCGGGCCTGGCCGGCGGTGGCCACAACGCCGTGGTTCCGATCCCCGCCTCGAGCGAGGGCTGGTGCCTCGGCTGGTATGAACCCGGGTCACCGTCGACCGTGACGTGGAACGATGACTTAGTGGTGACCTACCAGAGTTCCTGACCGGTCACCTCGCGGCGCCGGATCACGGCGCGGCGGAGGCTGCCCCGGGACCGGAACCCCGAATGTTCTCGGCGACGGTTTGGTCGAGCCCGGACAGGTACTGGAGCATTCCGACCGTCGAGAGGATCGCGACGAGGAATCCCATCTCCATGAGGAAGGAGTAGGCGTTGTTCGTCTCCAGCACGAAGTGGTAGCCGGAGTAGGCCGCCACGACGATGGCTCCCAGGCTGAGCAGCGTCAGGGCCCGGATCAGCCGGACGCCCGTCCTCCATCCGATGAGGACCATGCCGAGCGCCCCGAGGAAGAGTAAGATCCCGACTACCACGTGGGCTGCCGCCCAGGCGTTGGTGAAGAGCGTCGGGAAGACTCCGGCGTAGCTGTTGGTGTCGTTGAGGGGCACGTAGAGGTTGACGTAGATCCCCAGCGCGTTCTGCACGACCAGCATCCCCAGCCCGAAGTAGGCCGATCGGCGCAGGCTCGCGAGGACCCCGGCGGGTGGTATGGGCGGCACGGTTCGGGGCGGAATCTGCGGCACAGCGACCCCCGGTGGCCCACTCGTTGCGAACTACTAGAGCGTACCACTCCGGGCCGAATCGGCCGCCGGCGCCGTCACCGTGACGGCTCGGAGGATGGGCCGACTCACGCCAAGCGCGAGGATGGCGCCCACGATCGAGAAGGCGATCGATACCCCCAGCGCCCACCGGAATCCGACCAGGAACTCGGACGGCGGCCCGAGCTGTCCGACCGCGGTGAACGCCGCGGAGGCGATCGCGAGCACGAACGCTCCGCCGAACCGCTGCATCGAATTGAACACGCCCGACGCCTTCCCGATGAAGCGTGGCTCGACCGCGCCGAAGGCCGCGGCCGGCGCCGAGGGGAGGACGAGCGAGATGCCCACCCCGGCGAGCGTCAGCGGCGCCGCGAGGGTCGTGTACGAGGTTGTCGCCGTGGCAAGCACGACGACGAGGGAGAAGCCGAGCGCCTGCAGGGCGAGCCCGATCACCATGAGCGGGCGCGAGCCGATCCGGTCGACCAGCCGACCCGCAAGCGGGGCCACGACGAGGGGCGTCGCGGTCCACGGCAGGAACCGCAGTCCGGCGGCGAACGGAGAGTAGCCGAGGACGAGCTGGTAGTACTGGGACATAAACACCGCCGCCGAGAGCAGCGCTCCCAGGCTCACGAACCCGATCGCGTTCGCCGCGGCGAAGGACCGGTTCCGGAACAGTCCCAGAGGGACCATCGGCGCCCGGGCACGCCGCTCCCAGAGGACGAAGGCAACGAAGAGGGCCGCTCCAATCCCCAGGGAGAGGACCGTCTCGGCGCTCGTCCAGCCCGCGGCGTTGCCCCGGGTGAGGCCCCAGAGGAGCCCGACGCTGGAGCTGGTGATCAGCGCGGCCCCGGGGAGGTCAACGTGACGGTCGGGGCCGAGGCTCTCATCGATGAACCGGGAGGAGAGGGCCGCCGCGGCGAGGCCGATAGGGACATTGATCCAGAAGATCCAGTGCCAGCTGAGAGCCTGGGTCAGGCCGCCCCCGACGAGGGGACCGGCCGCGACGGCGACGCCGGCGATGCCGCCCCACAGCCCGAGCACGGCCCCCCGCCGGGCCGGCGGGAACGCGGCCATCAGGAGCGAGAGGCTGAGCGGCGTGACGAACGCCGCACCGATCCCCTGGACGGTCCGGGCGGCGATGAGCCAGCTGATGGTCGGCGCGAGGGCGCATGCCGCCGAAGAGAGGGAGAAGAGGACGAGCCCGAGCACGAAGAGCCGCCGTCGGCCGAACCGGTCCCCCAGCGACGAGGCCGTGACGATGCCCGCGCCGAAGGCGAGCAGGTAAGCGCTCAGGATCCACTGGAGCGCGGCGACGTCTCCGCCGACCTCGGCGTGGATGAGCGGGAGTGCGGTGACGACGACGAGCCCATCGAGGACGACCATGAAGATGCCCAAGCCCGTCAGCGCGAGCACCCACTGGGGGTGCGCCGAACTTCCGCCGGCGGGCGGCACCGGAGCTGTCGTTTCCATCGAGGAACCCCTCGCGATGATTGGTATAGAATGAATAGTATTTCAAGGGGAGTCGGAACGAAAGTATACCTTCCTGCCCACGAGAAAGGACGACGGTGGTCACCGCATCGAACGCAGGATAAATAGTATTGAATCTATAGTTAATACCGATGAGCGGCTCCATCGCGCGGCGCGACCGGGCGACCGAGGAGCCCTGGCCGCTCTCCTCGGTGTGGGCGCAGCGGCCGGCCGAGGCGCAGGCCTGCCCGATCCGGGTCTCGCTCGGTGCGCTCGGAAAGAAGTGGAGCCTCGTGGTCCTGCGCGACGTCGCGTTCCGTCCGAATACGAGCTTCACGCAGATCCTCGCGAGGACGTCCGGACTCTCCCCGCGGGTCCTTTCGATGCGGTTGCGGGAGCTCCGAGGCGAAGGATTGATCGAAAAGGTGGCCGACGGTATCGACGAGCGTCGGTCGCATTACCGTCTCACGGACAAGGGGCGGGACGCGGTTCCTATCCTCACCGCATTGATCGCCTTCGGGATGCGTCATCACGCGGAGGAGGTCTTCCGCGACGCGCGTCCGCGTACGTTACAGGAGGTTTTTCCGGGTCGCGCCGTCGAACTGATGGGACCGCTCTACGAGTTCGCGCTCCAGACCACCTCGACACGAAGTCGCCCGGCGCCCGGTCGGCAGGGCGCCGCAGGGGGGAACGGGACCTAAATCGGTCGTGCCGGTGAGTCCGTAAGGGGAAGGGTCCTGCCTTCCGCCCGGGGGGGCCGGCCCCACAGAATCATCAAGACCGCTCCGAGAAGGTCGAGTAAAGCCAGCCCCCGGTCGATTGGCCCGGCTGCGGCGAAACCGGTCGCAAGGAAGAACGCTCCGGTGCCGGCGGTGGCGTAGACGCCGAGGACCGTCAGCGTCCCGGTCCACCGCGCCCGAGGGTCGGGTTGGCTCCGGACGACGACAAGCACCCAGGTTGCCACGCCCACCAGTACGGTCCCCAAGGCCACGTGGACCACGAGCAGTACGGTGGGGGCTCCGAAACCACCGCCAGCGGAGGCGACCCCGAGGACCCCCTCGGCGAAGAGGAGCGGCAGCAGGACGGTGCCGAGACGCCGGACGGACGGGTCCGAGCGGACCCGTCCCGTCGGGGGCGTGCCGCTAGAATCCGACATCAGACCTTCTCGACCTCCACGACCGGCTCTCCGGAGAGGTGCTTCCCGAGCTATGGCAGTGCCGAGGGCGGCGGTGCCGCTAGTGCTTCCCCCCGAGGGCAATCTTGCGGATCTGATGGGAGCGGATGTCCAGCGGTGAAGATCCGGCGTAGGCCGAGGTAGCGGCGCGACGACAACGCCGGCGGCGACGCTCAGGGCGATCAGCGGCGCGTCGCCCCCGTGCCTCGATCTCCTACGGACCCACGGCCGGGTCGGTCACCGGCACGACTCGGGCACCGTACAGGGGAAACGCCGTTGTGAGGGCTCGCGGACGTCGAGCATTCTGGGGTGGCCCACGGCGCACGCCCGAATTGCGAATGGCCGGCTCAGCGAACCGTCAACGACGTGATCCGCCACATCCCGACGCTCGAGCCGCCCGGGGCAATGCTCGCCACCAGGGCGGAGCCGGGGGCGTAGTTGTAATCGTTCACCCAGCTGTACGAGGTGAAGGTCACCAGGATCCAATAGTGGTGGCTTGCATTCAACGTCCAGTTCTCCCACCCAAAGCAGTACCGCCCGTAGGCATTGTAGCAGTTCCGCGAGGTGTTGAGCCAGGTCGTGTTCGCCCCACTGGACGGGGACCCGGACCGCACACAGTGACCGTACGCGGAATAGATCGAACTGCAGTTCTGGCTCGCGCCAGTCGTCGAGCAGTGGCCGGTGGTGCTGCAGCGGGTCGTGTTCTGCTGGTCATAGTCGGTCGTCGGCCCTTGTGCGCCGGTCAGCGAGCCTCCCAGGCGGGTCTGGTTGGTGGCATCGAAGAGCACGAACGACCAGCCGGTGGTGGCCGCTTCCTCGAGGAAACAGCTGCGCTGGCTCGACTGCCCCGGGGGGTGCGGGCGCGCCGGGCAGACCAGCGGTCCGGACGTGGCGGTCGTGACGGTGAGGTCGAAGGAGACGGCGAGGGAGATGTTGTGGGGCCCGCTGGTGACGCGGACCGGAATGGCCACGGTGATGTCCACCGCCGCCGAAGCGTAGATCTGCGCGGGACCGATCGGCCGGGGCGCGCACGTATGGACGCGGGCGAACGCGACCCCATCGACGGCTCCCGAGGTCGCGTTCCAGAACGGGCCCCCAACGCGCTCGGAGGCGCGGCAAGGCCCCTGCGAGAGGGTCGTGGGCGTAACCACCACATGGGTTCCCCGGAAGGGCGGAGCGACGGAGGCGGTGCCCATCGCGCTCGCCGGCCAGCTGGACCCGAGCAGGATACCGGCGACCAGCAGGGTGCCGACCGCGAGTGGCAACCGGCGAGCCCAGCTCCGCTCCGCCCCCGTGCGGTTGGGGAGCATTCCGAGGGCGCCCAATTCGGTGGGGAGCATCCGGCGCCTCATCGGATCGTGATCGCGGTCAGGCTCCATCCTGGCGCGTTCGCGAGGGAAGGCTCGGCCCGAGCGACGCAATCGATTCCCTTCGTGTAGGAGTACTCGTTCGACCCGGCGTAGACGGTGAATTGGACAACGACCCAGTACCGGTGCGTCGGCACCAGCGTCCAATTCTGCCACCCGTAGCAGCGGTTGAACAGCGCCGCATAGCAGTTGTGCGACGCGTTGAGCCAGAAGGTGACTGTGCCGCTCACGGGCGCTCCCGAGGGCACGCATCGTCCGGCGTACGGCGAGCTCCCGCTACAGTTCCCGGAGGATCCCGACGTCGTACAGTTCCCCGACGCGGAGCACTGGGTCGCATTGTTCTGGTACAGCTCCGAGAAGAGCAGGTGGCCTCCGCTGTACGAGCCCGACATCGCCGACAGGTTCGTACTGTCCAGGAGCTCGAACTCCGCCCAAGCCATCGCGGAGATGTCGAACGAACAGCTGCGGGAGGTGGCCTGGCCCGGGACCGGGTGGGGTCGCGGGCAGGAAAACGAGCCATGAACAGCGCTGGTCAGTGTGAGCTGGTAGGAGATCGACACCGAGATGTTGGCCTGAGTGGTCGATAGGTGGACCGGGACCGCGACGTCGACGTCGGACTCCGCAACGGCTTCGCCCCAGCCGGGGCCCAACAGCGGGGACGCACACCCACCGGCGGTCGCCACTGCTCGACTCGAGAGCCCACCGGTCGTGGCGTTCCAGCCAGTCCAGTCACCCCGCGACTTCGTCGGGCACGACCCAGAGTCGTAGGGGCTCGCCGAGAACGAGGCGACGGACCGATGGTAGGGGGCACGGAGGACGCGCACCGAAGACCCGCTCGCGAGAGGCAGGGAGCCGGCCGCCACGATCAGTACCGCGAGACCGACCAGCCCCGCGGTTCCGAGCGGCCGCCCGCGGGGGAGCGCGTTTCGGAGGCGGTTCCCTGACATGGTGCGTTCGGTCCTCCGCGCGGGCCACGGAATCGGGGCCCTGGCCAACTCGCATGGCGAGCGTGAGTTCTCGTATAACCCTGCACACGCAGGATCGGCGCGCGGTCGGCGGAGCGGGAGGCGCCCCCCGAGGCGAGGCCCACGGCCCCTTCGAACCGGAGTCAAGCGGTCGGCGGCGGCACCGGCGCATCGAAGACATCGAAGTTGGACCAACGGTGGCACAGCGGGCAGGCCATGTACCGCACCCTCCCCAGCCGGACCGCCGTCAGTGCGACCCCCGGGACCCATTCATAGTCGAAGGTCTGGTGGCACTTCGGGCAGATCAGCCGGGAACGCTGAACAAATCCACGCGCACCAGTACGCTTGTTCCGAACCGCCGAGATCCAGTAGAGCATGGCGGCGAGGACCACGAGCACGGCCGCCGCCACCACCACGAACAGGAACCCGACCACGGCGGGTTACCTCGACCTCTGGGTACTGCTCGCCCGAGACCGACCTCGGCCCGGGCCGACCAGCTTGAGCAGGGCCGCGATGGGTTCCGTGACCGTCGGTACGCTCGTCGACTCCTCCCCGGCCCTGGGCCGGAGCACCCGGGTTTCCTTCTTCGCAGCTCGGGTGTAGAGCACCCAATCAGCGGCGGCGGCCCCGGCCTTCCGTCGAATCCCCCCCAAACTTGCGTCGATATCCCGCGCTCGGGAACCGGGCTTGAACGAGCTCGTCGCGGGTCCCGGTCGGGCCGGTCGCGAGCAGCTGTAGGAACTCTCGCTCGGTACGGCTAAACACGACCGGGAAGGCGGTTGGCCGTATTTGGCGTTATCATCTTTGGTAACGGTGCGTGCGAGGCGTTCCCGGCCGGACGATCCGGGCGGCAGTTAAGTCGGGTCAATCGCGGGCCTCGTAAAGCTCGACCCGACCGCAGCGGGCGCAGATGTAGGCATCCCATTGGAGCGGCCGTGCCGCGAGCTGCGGGATCGGCACGCGCTGGGGGACTCCGAGGGAACCTCGGCAATTTGCGCAGACCTTGGCGGGCTCGGGGGCGGTCCGGGGCGAAGGGGCTCGAGCCGGGGCGGGGGCAAGGGCGATGGGTCGCCGACAGAACGGGCAGGTCCGGGCACTGGGGAGCACGACGCAGCCACAGTTCGCACACACCGGCTCGCTCACGGATCGATCCCCAATCCTCCCCCGTACGCCCGGGCCGTCGATTCGGCACCGAGAGGCGTCGGCGGAGATAGCGGCACCCGGCGGATTCCGGTGGGGGGTCCGGGGGACGGCCGGCGCCCCCTCATGCGCCGGCCGCGGGTGATCGAACGCTCGAGCTTAGCTCACCGTGAGCGCGACCTGGATGATGATCGCTCCCATCGCGTCGTGGATGTGGATGAGGTAGCTGCCCGCCGTCAGCGGGCGGCCGGAGTTGCCGAAGGTGAGCGGAACACCGAGCGCCAGCGTCGAGCTGGAACCGCTGTTCACGACGATCTGGCCGTGCAGCTCCCTGCCGTTCGTGGTCTCCACGGTGATGCAGAACTGCGTCTTCGACACCGCGCCGCCGAGCGTGAGGCCGAAGAAGCTACCGGCCGCGGCGGTGGTGTTGCTCGTGGAGATCACGCCGACGTACGGGGCCACGACGAACACGCTGGGGTAGTACGGGAGGCTCGCCGTCGGGCTCGGAGACGACCACTGCTGGTGGACGACGCTCGAGTTGTTCGAGATCCAGCCCCAACGGAACTCCAGCGTCATCCCCGCGGGACCGCCGGAGGCCATCACCGCGAGGTTCACCGTCGTGATCCAGGCGTGCTTGAGCGAGAAACCGGTCGAGGCATTCATCGTCACCGTCTGGGCCACCGCGCTCGACCAGCCGGAACCGGCCACCGCGATCGCCTGGGGCGCATTGGTCAGGTTGAGCTCGCCCCCGCTCGCGAGCGGGAAGTGGACGTCGACCTCGGGCACGTAGACGATGGCGCCGAGGTCGGCGGAGGTGTAGTTCACGACCGCGAACTCGTACTCCGCCGTGAGGGTGCTGCCGGCGCTGAGCGCACGGAACGGACCGGGGAGCGGGATGCGGAGCGCGTCGGGCGCCAGGTTGGGTACGCTGCACTTCGGTGAAACGAGCCCGGGCAGGACGAAGCAGGTCCCGGGGTTTCCACCGTAGAGCGCGTTGCAGACCACGGGGTCGTTGATGTGGAGCACGATCGTCTCGTTCGTTGGCACGCCACCGGTCCAGGAGGCGTTGCCCACGACGACGTTGCTCGCACCGTTCAACGGGAGATTCGACGGGTTGCCGTTGCCGCGCTGGAAGGCGAAGTACCCCTGGCTTGATCCGGTACTCGTGGTGAACGGTGTTCCGTCGGCTCCGACCGCGATCGCGGTCGCCTTGCCCGGGAGCGTGCCGCTGCTCGGGTAAACGCAGTACGAGATCAGGCCCGGAATCCCGTTCGAGGGGCTCTCATTGACCGAGCTCATCGTGTAGGTCGCAACGGATCCGGTCCCGTCGAGCGTGAAGTTCACCGTGATGTTCGAATCGCCGACGAAGTTCCCGATGGCGTTGGACGACGGACACCCGCCGCTCCCGCCGCCCTTGGCGGCGACGAGGCCGGTGACGCCCGTGCCGAATACGAAGGCACTGAGGACGACGACGACGCCCAAGCTCGCGGTCAACGCGAACAGGAGCCGATCGGCGGGAAGGTTCGTTCGGGAAGTTCTCGTCCTCGTGATAGGCTGTTTTGCCATGTCGCACCCGGGAGTTGGGCCGACATTCGTCGGGTAGATAGATGTGTCGTTATACGTCACGTATTAGTACAGGTTTGTGCGCATCGTCGAAATGGCACTTCGACGAGCTCGTGGCCGAAGCCGCGCTGAGTCCTTTGCACCGCTCCGGTGGAGTCCCAGCGGAATGAGACCGAACGCGCAGTAACTCCAGCGCGTCAGGCAGAACTCTCCGATCGGGCCGTCCTCGGTCCGGGCGAGGAGGACGACGTCCCGAGGTGGTGATCCCCCCGGTGGGGTCACCGCGGGGACCCGTTCAAGAAGCGCCGTCGGTTCGACGAGCCGAGGAGAATGGTGTGACCCCGCTCGCGTCGGAACCGCCCCAACGCGGCTTGATCCAATCCCCCTGTTGAACGGGAGTGCTCCCGGCGAGCAGTCCCGGAAAGTTCTGATCCCATGATTCGGGGCCTGCCGCGAGGCCCTGATTCTCCATGCGCGGTGGACCACTATCGCTATATTTTCGGTGTGCACATATCATGTGCACATGGGCGCAAAGACCATCGCATTGGATTCGGAAGCCTACGCGCTCCTGAAGGCCCAGCGCAAGCGGGATGAGAGCTTCAGTGACCTTGTCAAGCGTCACTTCCGTCCCGCTCGCCGGTTGGCCGACTTCGCTGGAGCCTGGTCGGATGTGAACCCCAAGGATCGAGCCCGGTTCGATGGCGAGCGTCAGAACGGCCGCGCGGCCGACCTCGCCCGGGCTGCGCGAATCCGCCGCCGATCGGAATGACCATGAGGTCGGTAGATTCGACCTTCTGTTTCGACCTGCTGCAGCGCGAGGCCGGGGCGACCCGCCGAGCGAAGGAGCTCGACGACTCCGATGAACATCTAACGATCGCCGCCCCGGCGCTGCTGGAGGTCCTCGAGGGTGGCTACCGTAGGGGCGGACGGTACTTGGAGCGTGTCACCGAAATGCTGGCTCGCTTCGAAGTGCTGGAGATCGGGCTGTTGGAGGCCGACCAGGCCGCACGAATCGGAGCCGAATGCATCTCTCGAGGTCAGACCGTCCCGCACATGGACCTGTTGATTGCAGCGGCCTGCCGTCGGCAGGGCCAAGTGTTGATCACTCGGGATCCCGACTTCTCCCGCATTCCGGGTCTTACGGTGGAATCCTACTAGCTCCCCCGATGAACTCGGACGAGGCGTTCGCCCGCCGAGCGAAGTTCGGGCCGACCGCGACGCAGGTCGACGGTCGGCTCGCGCGAGGATGAGCACTTCCTCAACGATGGCTCGTACGAGGATGAGGGTCCTCTGGTTCTTCCGTGTGCTCCCGGCGGGATTCGAACCCACGTCCTCTGGTCGAAGGCCAGAGATCCTTGACCGGACTAGACTACGGGAGCGCCGTCCGGGGTGGGCGGGTCCCAATTCATACCGTTTCGGACCGGTCCGGGCTCAGCCGACACGTTCCCAGTGTTCGAGCTTCTGGACCTCGCCGAGGGTCGACCCACGCCGGATCTCCTCGCGCACGCGGTTCTCGTGCTCGAGTACGTCCAGCGCCCGGTTGGCGATCTCCTGGGCGCGCTCGCGCGGGACGACGACCAGCCCGCTGAGGTCTCCCACGATCCAATCCCCCGGACGCACGAGCTGACCGCCCACGACGACTCCGGTTCCGATCTCTCCGTGGCCCTTGGGCTCCCCGGCATTGGGGGAGACGTAGCGGGAAAAGACCGGGAATCCCAGCTCGAGGATGGCGTCGAGGTCGCGCACGGCTCCGTCGATGATCACGCCCGCGACCTTCCGCACGTGCGCGCTCCAGGAGGCCAGCTCGCCCCAGATGGCGGTGGTCTGACCGCCGGCATCGACGACGATCACGTCGCCCGCCGCGGCACGGTCGATCGCCTCGACGGGCTTGGCCCAATCCCCGTCCCGCGTGACCACGGTCACCGCCGGCCCGACGAGCTTCGTGACGGACGGGGGGAAATGGGGGAGCAGGCCGTGGAGCGCCCCCTTGCGCTGCATGGCGTCGCTCAGGTTCGGCGTGGAGACCCGATCGAAGGCGGCGCGGAGGTCCGCGTCGCCGTAGCGCCGGAAGAGGTCGGTGGGAACGGCCTCGCCGCTCTCCATCGCCTGGCGGATCGTCCGGGTGGCGGCACGGATGTCGGCACTCTTGGTGATCGCTCCGCCCACGATCAGGATCCGGGCGCCGGCTTTCGTGGCCGTCGCGACCGTCTCGGAGTTGAGCCCACCGGCGACCGCGACCGGGATCGAGGCGACCTTGGCGAGCGCCTCGAGCGCGGCGAAGGGGGTGCGCCCGGTCATCTGCATGTCGATCCCGATGTGGAGGCAGACCGCGCTCGCCCCGAGCCGTGCGACGGCCTCCGTGCGCGCCGCCGGGTCCTCGACCCCGAGCAGGTCGACGACCACCTCGGCGCCGTACTTCTCGCCGCCGCGCACGGCGTCGGCGATCGTGTCGTCGTCCGAGGCGCCGAGGACCGTCACGAGGTCGGCACCCGCCTTCGCCGCGATCTCGACCTCGAAGGCGCCGGTGTCCATGATCTTCATGTCGGCGACGATCCGCCGGTCCGGGAACGCCTTCTTCAGCTCGCGGACGGCGTTGAGCCCCTCGCTCTTGATCAGCGGCGTCCCGGCCTCGACCCAGTCGGCGCCCCCCTCGACCGCCTCGCGCGCGGCGGTGAGCGCGCGCGAGAGGTTCTCGAAGTCGAGCGCGACCTGGAGGACCGGCCGATCAAGCCGCATGTCCGACGAACGGGTGGGGCGCGTAATAACCGCTCTCCGCGTCGTCGGTCGGTGCCGGCGCCGGACGTCGTGGTCCTGAACCGGGATTCCCGCCGGATCCCGGAGGTCCCCTCGGACTCCATCGCGCTCGTCGTGACCTCGCCCCCGTACCCGATGATCCCCCAGTGGGACGCGCTGTTCTCGAGGCTCGGCGCGGAGAACTTCGGGTCGATGCACGGGCTGCTCGAGTCGGTCTGGCAGGAATGTTACCGGACGCTGCTCCCTGGCGGGCTCCTCGCCATCAACATCGGCGACGCGCTGAGGTCCCGGGCGGACGATGGATTTCGACTGTGGCCCAACCACGCCGAGGTGCTCCGTCGCTGCGCGGGGATCGGGTTCCGACCACTGCCCTACGTCCTCTGGAAGAAGCCGATGAACCGGCCCAACGCCTTCCTCGGCTCCGGCTTCCTTCCACCGAACGCCTATGTGACCGTCGATTGCGAATTCATCCTGCTGTTCCGCAAGGGGGGGCTGCGGCGGTTCCCGCGGAAGGATGCCTCCCGGCGGCAGAGCGTCTACCGCAAGGAGGAGCGGGACCGCTGGTTCTCCCAGGTGTGGGAGGTCCGAGCCAGCCGACAGGATGGGGAGGCCGGTCGCCGCACCGCGGCCTTCCCTCCGGAGATCCCCCGCCGATTGATCCGGATGTTCTCGGTCGAGGGGGACACGGTGCTCGACCCGTTCGCCGGCACGGGGACCACGCTCCGGGTCGCGCGCGAACTGCGGCGCCGCGCCGTCGGCGTGGAGATCGAGACGGAGCTTGCCGAGCGGCTGCGACGCGAATTCACCGCACCGGAACCGAACGGCGACGCCGGAGGAGTGCGCCCCCGGCGGACGGGTTCGGCGGGGTGAACGCTATCGTCCCCTACCCTCTCGGGCCGCCATGTCGCCCGCCGTGAAGCCCGTACCCGAGGGCTACCATACCGCCACGCCGGTGCTCATCGTCGACGACGGTGTCAAAGCGCTCGCCTTCTACACCAAGGCACTCGGGGCCAAGGAGCGGATGCGCTCGCTCGGCCCCGACGGCAAGATCAGCCATGCCGAGTTCCAGCTCGGCGACTCGATCTTCATGCTCTCGGATGAGAATCCCGGAATGGGATCCCGTTCGCCCAAGTCGCTGGGAGGTTCGTCCGGGGGCGTCTGGCTCTACGTGGCCGACGTCGACGCCCTCCACCGTCAGGCGGTCGGGGCGGGTGCGAAGTCGCTGATGGCGCCCGAGGACATGTTCTGGGGTGATCGCCACGCCCGCATCCGCGACCCGTTCGGTCACGAATGGTCGATCGCGAGCCACAAGGAGGACATCGACCCGGCCGAGCTCCCCCGGCGGGCGCAGGAGTTCTACGCCAAGATGGGCCCGGCCGG
>DASYYY010000038.1:0-82896 GCA_035933635.1 Thermoplasmata archaeon
CTCGGGCGACTGAAGGGAACCGGACTTGCGGCCCAGCAAACTCGAGCCCGGCGCTCGATCCCGCGACCCCAATCCCGGGATGCCTCCGACGGGATGTGGGGACGACCTTGAGCGCCCCAGAAATCGGGCGTATAACAGGAATTATACAACTTCTCGACGGAGAGCGGCAGCAGTCACGGCCGGACGAATGGGCCCTATTTGTCAGACAGCTAAACTAAGATAGTATAGTTACGCTAATTACGTTATCAATTCACTAACACGTGGAAACCGCCCCCCGGTGCACTCGGATGGACCTCGGGACAGCCTCAGGGGGATCCGAACAGCCCAGGCCCCTCCGGGTGACGACTCGTCGGTGGGAAGTGAGTTAGAAGGGCTATTTGCGTTAATAAAACGCCTAGATACATTACTTACGTTTCTTGGATTCGCGTGTAGGATACTCAACGCCTTTCACACTACTCGCCCCAATTCCGCCGAGCTCCGATCGGGTCGTCACCCACTCGGAGCAACCGTGCGCCTCGAGGATTCCCAAGATCATCGCCCGACTGGAGGAGCCAAGATTCGTCACGTTCCGAGCTTGGCCAAGACGGTGGAGGGCGTGCGCAGTAGAGGCAGCATCGAACGGCAGAACCGTCAGCTTCTGACGAAGTCGCTCGAGCGCCGCCAAACGACGCTCGACCCCCCGGGACCTGTCCTGGTGCGCCAAGACCCCGAGCTCCCAGAGGTTGAGCTCCGTCGTCGCCAGCTCCTCGGGGCCCAGCCGGCCGATCAGCGTCCGTGCCGAGGGCGCCCCGCGAAGGATATCGAGTAGGACAGGCGTGTCGAGTGCTTTCACGCTCGCCTCCCTGGCGGTGACCGGAGCCGCCCCCAGCGGCGCCGCTCCTCCGCCGAGGGCTGCCGACCCCAGGCGCCGAGCACGTCGTCGAGCGGGCCTCGCTGGGCGAGCAACCGCGCGAGCACTCGCGTGAAACTCTCCCCGGGCCGCCGATCACGTCGCAGTACGTCGTACACGTCCTTTCGGATGGCGATGTTGCGGGATGACACACATATGAATGCTCATATGAGCGGTTAAATCCCCAGGTCGGTGGGAAAGGGTTACGGCGCGCAGAACCGACCGCAAGGGCGGTGTGGCCGCACCCCTGGAAGGGGGTGAACCGAACTTTCGACCCGTCGGCGGCAGCGGATATTGACCTCAGGTCACGTCGAGGATAGGAACCTGAGAGCTCGAACGTCGAACTTGTTTCCGTACTTTTGGCATTCCATATATGGGGTGAAATCTTGGACCCGAACATGCAGGGCACTTCTGGGTCTCCCGAAGGGGTCGAGCAGCTCGCGCGGACGGTCATCGGAAAGACGCTCGGTCTCAAGCGCGGAGAGACCGTCCTCATCGAAGCATGGTCAAACTCGCTCCCGTATGCCGAGGCCTTCCAGCGTGAAGCCCGAAGGGTCGGTGCCAAGCCGATCGTTCTCTTCGAGAGTGAACCTGTCTACTGGGAAACCGTCGAGGCTGGCCGAGGCAAGGATCTCGGGGTGCCTCCACGCTCGGAGTGGGCAGCGCTAGAGGCCGCCGACGCCTACGTCTACTTCTGGGGACCGTCGGACCGTACGCGCGTCCGGGCGCTCCCTCCGAAGGCGCAGCAGCAGCTGACGGCCTACAACGGCCGCTGGTACGACGTGGCCGCGAAGAAGGGGATTCGCGGCGCCCGGATCGAGCTCGCACTCGCTGAGCCCGGGAACGCCAGCGCCTATGGTGTCGACCTCGACGCCTGGCGGGCCGAGCTGATCGCCGCGAGCACCGCCGACCCCAAGCAGATGCAGAGGGCGGGGGCGCGCCTCCGCCCCAGCTTGGAGGGCGGCAAGCGCCTTCGCATCACGCACCCGAACGGCACGGACCTGACGCTGGGCCTGAAGAAGGGGCGGAAGCTGATCGTCGATGACGGCCAAGTGGATGCGGCGGACGTGAGGGCCAAGCGGAACATGGTCAACGTCCCCGGGGGTTCTGCGGTCGTCGCGGTGGACGAATCGGTCGCCGACGGGGTCATCATCGGCAACCAGGTCAGCCGGTTCGACCAGATGCGCAAGCGACTGGGCGAGCCCCGCTGGGAGTTCAAGGATGGGCGACTCGTGAGCTTGAGCGCCTCGGAGGGCGGCCAAGAGTTCTCCGAATCCTACCGAAAGGCGCCCAAGGGCAAGGAGCGCCCCGGGATGTTTGAGATTGGACTCAACCCGGACATCCGGATTGCGCCGACGTTCGAGGACCAGGAGGCCGGGGCGGTCACCCTGTATCTCGGGGGGAACAAGGCCTACGGCGGATCGTCGAGCGTGCCGTACTTTGCCTACCTCGTCCTCCGGGGGGCCACGGTCCAGGTGGACGGCAAGACACTCGTCCAGGACGGAAAGCTCGCCTGACACAGTGCGCTCCCGCACTGGTCGTCCCTTTCGCAACGGGGACGCCGGCCGCCCATCCGCCAACAGCGTGGGCGGCCGGAACCGATCCATCGGAGCTCGTGGCCCGCGGCGCCCATTGGAATCCCCACTCCGGCCCGCCATGGCGGCGACGGCCAGCCGATTCTTCAGCCCGGATCGCCGTAGACGGTGTAATGCCAGGATTTCCGGGCCTGGCCGGTGAGGTCGACGTAGATGTTCTTGACCACCGTGTAATCGGCGAGCGAATCCATTCCCAGATCCTTCCCAAAGCCCGAGCGCTTGAAACCGCCGTGGGGAGTCTCGGACGCGAGCGGCAGGTGGTCGTTGATCCAGACGTCGCCGAACCGTAGCGCATGCGAGGCCCGCAATGCGGTCCGTACGTCCTGGGTCCAAACGCTGCCCGCGAGGCCATAATCGACGCCGTTCGCGATGGAGATCGCCTCGTCGAACGTCTCGAACTCGAGGACGTCAAGGACCGGACCGAAGAGCTCCTTCTGTGCGACGCCCATGTCCGGCCGCACGTCGGACAGGACCGTTGGCGCGACGAACGCGGCCCCATCATGACCCTTGGGCGCATCGGTGTCGCCTGCCGCTAGCTTGGCCCCCTCCGCCAGGCCTTCGCGCACCATTCGAAGCACGCGCGCCTGGTGCTCGCGGTGGACCAGCGGCCCGAGATCGGTCGAGCGCGAGAGCGGATCGCCCATGCGGATCGTCGCTAGGCGCTCCAAGAGTCGCTCCACGAACCGGCCCTTGACCGAGCGGTGCAGGATCAGGCGCGTCGCGGCGGTGCAGTCCTGGCCCCCGTTGACGAACCCCGCCACGATCGCTCCCTCCACGGCCGCGGGGACGTCGGCGTCGCCGAACACGACGAACGGCGCTTTGCCGCCCAGTTCGAGCTGGACGCGCTTGACCGACCCGCTGGCCGCCTCCATGATCCGCTTTCCCGTCTCGGTGTCGCCGGTGAGCGAGACCATGTCGACGCCCGGGTGCCGGGTCAGTTCGTCGCCGACCTCGCCCCCCGGCCCCGTCACGACATTGAGAACGCCCTTGGGCAACCCGGCCTCCTCGAAGGCCCGGGCGAGCTCCAAGGTCGTCAGCGGCGTCCAGCTCGCCGGTTTGAGGACCACCGTATTGCCCACGACGAGCGCCGGGCCGATCTTCCAGACCGCCATCATGAACGGGTAGTTCCAGGGCGTGATCGAGGCCACGACCCCGACCGGTTCGCGCCGAAAGATCGTGGTACCGTCGCCGGTGAACTCGTTCGGGCTCCGCGCCTCGAGCGTGCGCCCCGCCCCGGCGTAGAAGATCAGGTTGTCGATACCGAACGGGACGTCGGCGTCTGCGGCCTGCTTGATCGTCTTGCCCTGATTGCGGCTCTCGAGCTCGGCGATCGAACCCGCCCGCGACTGCAGGATCTGGGCAGCCTTCAGGAAGACCTCACCCCGGGCCCGCGGCGGCAGGTTCGGCCACGGCCCGCGGTCGAACGCGGTGCGGGCTGCGTCCACCGCCCGGCGCGCATCCTCCCGCGCCCCACGGGGGACCTCCGCGATGGGTTGGCCGGTGAAGGGGCTGACCACGGCGAGTCGTGCCCCGCTGGCCGCCGGCCCCCACGTCCCATCGATGAACAATTCGAATCCCATCTCACGACCTCCTTCCCCCGAACGGGGAACGGGTAATAGCCCCGCAGACGGCCGCGGCGAGCGGCAACGACCGGCCCGCCCGAGCCCACCTTATGAATGTATATTCCCGTCCGGATTGGGGCACCTGAGGGAGCGCTCTCGGGATGAATCCGAAGACTCGAACGATCGTCGCGATCGTGGTCATCGTCATCGTCGTCGTGGCCGGCGTCGGCCTCTATTTCTACATCACACGACCGACGTCCTGCGCGCTCCGCTCCTCCAATCCGATCGTGCTCGACCAGCCGGAAGCACCGGACTCCATGGACCCGGCCGTCACCTTCACCACCCCCGGGTGGGCCGCCGTCGAACAGGTCTACCAGTCGCTCGTGATGTACAACGGCTCGAGTTACACGAGTTTTGTCGGGATGCTCGCCAAGAACTGGAGCACCTCCTCCGACGGGTTCCACTGGAACTTCACGCTATGGCCCGGGATCCACTTCTCGAACGGTGACCCGATCAACGCCTACGTGGTGTGGTACAGCCTCTACCGCAGCCTCGTCGTGAACCAGGGGCCGGCGTTCATCCTCGCCGAGAACTTCGGACTGCCGGACACGGCCGCGAACGTCTCGACGGAGTTGAACAGCTGGAACTTCTTCACGCCCACCGCGAGCCAGATCGCGACGATGTCGGCTCCGAACCAGTCGTTCGTCGCCCTCAGCAATCTGACGATCCAGTTCAACCTGGGCTCCGGGTATCTGGGGGCGGTCCCGTACCACTACCTACTGCCCACCCTCGTGGCCCCCGTGGCCTCGGCGGTCGACCCTGCCGTGGTAAGCGCCAACGGAGGCGTCCAGCCCAACACCAAGAACTCCTTCCTCGGCGTCAACATGCTCGGTAGCGGGCAGTACAAGCTCGCCTCGACCTACAATCCCTCCGGGACCAGTTTCACGCTCGTGCCCGACCCGAACTACTGGGGCCGGGGCGTCGCCGCGCAGGAGCCGTGGAACTCGATGATCCAGCCGGCGAACCGGACGATCCAGACCGACCTCCAGGGGGACAGCTCCCTCGTCGTGCAGGACCTCAAGACCGGTTCGGTCGGGGTCGGGTCGTTCACCTACATCGGGCCGTCGACGCTCTCGGAACTGTCGGGTGTATCGTGCGTCGTGGCCCAACCGCTACCGACGGTCTACGGGGCCACGGCCGGTTCGTGGTGGATCTACATGAACCAGAGCCAGGCTCCGTTCAACAACCTGACCGTACGCGATGCGGTCGTCCACGCGATCGACTATCCGACGATCATTTCGCGGGCGTTCGGGGGGGACGCCTCCCAGTGGGTCGGGCCGGTGCCACCGTCGTACCCGTACTACAATCCGGCGAATCTGACGCCGTACCAGTACGACCTGCCGCTCGCCAAGTCGCTCATGGCCCAGTCGCCCTGGCCGCACGGCTACCCGAGCACCCTCAACTACGAGTACCTCAATTTCGGCGGCTGGACCGATGTGGCGACGATCCTCAAGCAGGACCTGGCCGCCATCGGGATCAACATCAACCCCATCGGGATCTCGCTCAATACGCTCATCCAGGACCAGTCGGTCGGAAGCGACGGCCAGTGCATCGCCCAGGACACCGCGCAGGGCGGGCCCTTCCCGATCGGCCAGGAGTTCTACACGTCGGACTACATCTCCCCCGACGACTGGACGCAGAACGACGCGATCAGCTACGGGTCGGCCAACATGTGCATGTCCGGCTACGCGAACTCGACGATGGACAACCTCGTGATCGCGGCCGCGGGCGAGTCGCGGTCGACGAACCTGACGAGCGATTACACCCAGATGACCCAGCTGATGTACGAGAACTACACCGACGCCTGGCTGGTCGTGCCGACCAGTTTTGCCGTCTACAACAACGGCGTCCACGGGATCATCTCGAACCCGATGGGGAGCGCGCTCCCCTACGTGATGATGTACAACACCGAGTGGGCCACCTAGCCGGGCTCCGGAGCCGACCCGGGGCTCGCCGGCGCCCCCGGGGGCGGCGATTCGCTTCGGAGCGCGGATTCCCCGACGTCGCCAACCTCCTCGGCACGGTGGCAGGCCACCTTCCGGCCCGGCCAGCCGCTGACCTCGCGGAGCGCGGGCGATTCGACCCGGCAGCGGTCGATGACGAACGGGCACCGCCCGGCGAACCGACATCCCGGCGGCGGATGGACCAGGGTCGGGATCTCGCCGGCGATGCGGTACAACGTCCGACGGCGACGCGGGTCGGGCACCGGGGCGGCGGCGAGGAGCGCCTTGGTGTATGGATGGACCGGATGCTCGAGGACGTCGCGGACCGGCCCGGTCTCCGCAACCAGTCCGAGGTAGAGCACCATCACACGGTCGGCGAGGTAGCGGACGGCCGCGACATTGTGGGTGATCAGCAGGTAGGAATAGCCGCGCTCGCGCTGGAGGGCCACGAGACGGTTGAGGACCTGCGCCTGGACGGCCACGTCGAGCGCGCTCGTCGGCTCGTCGAGGACGACGAGCCTCGGGTCGAGGATCAGCGCCCGGGCCAGCGCCAACCGCTGACGGCCCCCGCCGGAGAACTCATGGGGGTACTGGTCGAGGCAGTCGACCGGTAGGCCGACGCTGGGGAGGATGGCCGTGACGCGCTCGCGGAGCTCGCCGCTGTCGAGCTTCTCCTGGACCGTCAATGGCTCGCTGACGATCTGCCAGGCCCGCAGTCGGGGGTCGAGCGATCCGACCGGGTCCTGGAACACGATCTGGACGTTCCGTCGCCAGCGCCGCAGTGCCTCCCCGCGCAGCCCGGTGACCTCGCGCCCGTCGAATCGGACCGTCCCGCTGGTCGGCTCGAGCAGGCGCACGGCGATCCATCCGAGCGTCGTCTTCCCCGAGCCCGATTCCCCGATCAGCCCGAGCGTCTCGCCGGGGCCGACCTGGAAGGACACCCCGTCGAGGGCGTGGACCGATTCCTGGGTGCCACCGGTGAGGTAACTGCCGACGGATCGGGTGATCGGGAAGAGCTTGGTGACGCCCTCCACCTCCAGCAGCGGGCCGTTCATGCGAGGGTCGGCACCTCCTCGGGGTAGAGACAACCGGTGAGATGACCGGCCTTCGCCCCGGCGGCCGCGGGTCCGGGCAGGAGCGACGGCCCCGGAGGCACCGAGCACGCCGGGCGAGCGAGCCCGCAGCGTGGCGCGAACGGGCAACCGGGCGGAAGCGCGGCGAGATTGGGGACCGATCCGGGAAGAGCCGAGAGCGCCCCGTCGGCCTTGTAGCGCGCCGGCACGGACCGGAGCAGCCCGAGCGTGTAGGGGTGCTCGGGGTGCTCGAAGACGTCGGCGACCTCGCCGAGCTCGACCAAATGGCCGGCGTACATCACCCCGACCCGGTCGGCGATCTCGGCCACGACGCCGAGGTCGTGGCTGATGAACAGAATGCTCGTCCGAACTTCCTCGAGGAGTTCCTTCATCAACGTCAGGACCTGGGCCTGGATCGTTACGTCCAGCGCGCTCGTCGGTTCGTCGGCGATGAGGAGCGCCGGGCGCTCGCTGAGGACCATCGCGATCATCACGCGCTGGCGCATCCCGCCCGACAGCTCGTGGGGGTAGAGACCGAGGATCCGTTCGGGATCGTAGATCCGCACGAGCCGCAGGTATTCGAGGGCCTCCGCGCGTAGTCGCTCGCGCGGGGAACCCGAGCTGGGCGAGCGCTCCATCTTCGGGAGCGAAGGCACCACGCTCCGAGCGAGCGCGTCGGCGGAGGTCGGGCGAACGGGGGCCGAATAGTCGAACGGACCGGGGGGGATCCGCGAGCGGCTGGGCGAACCGGCCTCGCGGGCGTGGCGGACACGGAGGGCCTCGGCCATCTGGTCGAAGATCCGGTAGGCGGGATTGAGCGAGTTGAGCGGCTCCTGGAGGATCATCCCGATCCCCGTCCCCCGAAGGGCCGGGAGCTCCCAGTTCGGGATCTTCAGAACTTCTTGCCCCCGGAACACGATCTCCCCGCCGCGAACCGAGGCTGGGGGCTGCGGGAGCAGACGCGGGATCGCTCCGGCCAGGGTACTCTTGCCGCAGCCGGTCTCCCCTACGATCCCTAGCACCTCACCGGGCGCGAGGTCGAACGATACGTCGTGGAGCGCGCGGACGGCACCGCGGCCGCCGGAGTAGTCGACGCTGAGCGAACGGACGCTGAGCAGGGGCTCGGTCGCGGTCAAGCGCCCCCCGGCGTCGCCGGAGCCGTCTCCCGGACCGGTGCGGCCTCTTCACCGACGCTGCCGAGGACCCGACGGCTCCGGGGGTCGAGGACGTCACGCAGGCCGTCGCCGAGGAGGCTGAAGCCGAGGACCGTGATGAAGATCATCAGGCCCGGGGCGAACACCGGCCACGGATGGGCCGGGAGGAAGTTGCTCGCGTAGTACTGGACCATGTTGCCCCACTCGAGGTCGCGGAGCGGGAACCCGATGCCGCCGGACCCACCGGCGTAGGCGATCGTCGAGAAGGTCACGATCACCGTGCCCACATCGAGCGTGTAGTACACTGCGAGCGGCTCGAGCAGATTGCGGAGCACATGACGGGTGAGGATCCGAAGTTCCGAGACCCCCGCTGCGCGGGCCGCCACGACATAGGGCCGCTCCTTGATCGACAGCACCTCGCCCCGCGTCACCCGCGTGTAGTACGGCCACCACGTGACCAGTAATGCGACGACCGCCGCGTTGAGACCGCCACCCAGCGCCCCAAAGATGGCGAGCGCCAGCACGAGCGTAGGGAACGCCAGAAAAATGTCCGCGAGCCTCAGGATGATGGCGGAGGCCACACCGCCGAGTGTCCTCGGCCGGTCCCAATATCCCGCGATGAGCCCGAGCGCGCCGCCCAGGACGAGGGAGATCCCTGCGATGCCGAGTCCGAGCCCGAGGTCGAGGGGAAGCGCCGCCAGCACCCGGGAGAGCATGTCCTCCCCGAGCTCGTCGGTCCCCAGCGGGTGCTGCCAGGACGGGTTGGAGAACGCCGTCGGCCCCGGCTGGAGCGGGGGATAGGGCAGGACGAGCCCGGGGGCGACGGCGACCAGCAGCGCCGTGAGGCAGATGATGACGACGATGACGAACCCGGCGAAGGACAGCGGGTTACTGCGGAAGATTCGGAACGCCGAGCGCAGCTCGGCACGGAGCAACGAGGGCGGCGCGGAGCGGGCCTTCGGCGACGACGGCGGCGCCCCCGAACCCTGCGCCGCGGGACCCATCTACCGCCACTCGACGCGCGGATCGAGGATCCCGTAGGCGACGTCGGCGATCAGGTTGGCGATGACCACGCCGATGCCGAAGACGACCACGGTGGCGATGACCCCGGGAAAGTTGGCGTTCACGATCGCCGAGAGGGCGTACTGGCCGATCCCCGGCCAGCGGAAGATCGACTCGATGATCACCGTGCCAGATAGCAGCGTGCCGGCGGTGACACCGAGGACCGTGGTCGTGGTGATCAGCGAATTGCGGAGGGCGTGTTTGTAGAGGACGAAGAACTCCGACAGCCCCTTCATCCGAGCGGTCTTGACGTAGTCGAGCGGCAGCACCTCGAGCATCGCGCTGCGCGTCATCCGGGTCACGATCCCCAGGTTCAGGAGCGCGAGGGCGAACGCAGGAAGGATCAGGTGCGCGAGCGCGTCCCCCACGTAGGTCGGGTTACCGGCGAGGGCGGCGTCGACGACGGACATGTGCGTCGGCTGCGGGAACGGAGGAACGTCGGTCGAGAAGGGGCCGAGGGTGAGACCGAGCGCCGGCGCGACGAAGATCGCCAGCAGCAGCCCGAGGAGGTAAGTGGGCAACGCCCAGCCCGAGAGGTAGAAGATGCGCACGAGGTGGTCGGGCCATCGGCCCGAGCTGTTCGCCGCGATGACCCCGAGGGGGACTCCGAGGAGGATGATCATCAGCAACGCGGTGAGGACGAGTTCGAAGGTGGCCGGCACGTCCTGGGCGATCTGGGGGGCCACCGGTTGAGAGGTGTAGGGATCGGTCCCCCAGTTCCCGGTCAGCAGGGTGTCCGCGTAATGGGCGAACTGGGAGGGCAGGGGCTGGTTCAGCCCGAGCGAGCTGATGCAGGCCCGATGGGCGCTCGCGTCGGCATGCGGCCCTACGTAGAGCGAGCACGGGTCCGCGATCGCCACATGGGTGAGGTAGAATGTGACGAGGACGATCCCGATGATGACCGGGACCAATTGGAGCGCCCGCTTCCCGATGAACAGGATGAGGTTGCTCGGATCCCGCCCCATCCGTGCCCCTAACTGGACGGGCGGGTCGGGCCAGGTCCGGGCTCCACGCTGCGCCTAACCGAGCCGTCTAGAAATACCCCGCGGAGGGGGCCCACGGACCTCTCCCGAGGAGACCCGGAGAGGCTCTGCCGGACTCCCCGGTCAGTTCCTTCGCAGCGCCTGGGCCAGGAGGCGACGTGCGTTGCCCCCGAGGATCTCCCGCCGCTCGCGTTCCGGGAGGTCGAGCGACCCGACGAGGTGCACGGCGTCCCGGAGCGACTCCAACGGCCAGTCGGAGCCGTACAGCACCCGCGAGCTATCCCCGGTGCTCTCGATGGCCATCTGGATCCGGTCGCGGGCTCGGCGTTGCATCGCGGCGTAGTGCGGGGAACGCGGCATCCAAAACAGGCCCGAGGTGTCGGCGTAGACGTTCGGGTTCTTGTAGACCACCTCGGCGGCCTCGTCGATCCAAGGATTGCCGAAGTGGCAGAGCACGAAGGATAGCCCCCGATGCGCGGTGGCGACCTCGTCGACCTCGATCGGCCGGGCGTACTTCACGAGCCCGTTCGGGTCGAGGGTGTCACCCTGGTGCAAGAAGAGGATCAACCCGCGGCGTTCGCAGAACTCGTAGACCGGATCGAGCCGAGGGTCGTGCGGGTAGAAGCGTTGATAGCCGGGATAGAGCTTGATCACCGCGAGACCGTCGTCCGCCTCCCACAGTCGGATCGCGCGGGCGATCTCCTCCGCACCCTTGGTGGGATCGACCGTCGAGCTGCGCAGCAGCCGGCGGCCGCTGGCTTCGAACGTCTCCCGACCCTCCCGAAGGGTCTCCTCGACCGAGGGAGCATGCTCCTCCTCGAGGACGAGGCCCCCGCCGATCCCGTGGGCGTCCATCTCGCGCAGGAGGCCGGCGACGGAGTAGTCGAGGTCGCGCCGGTAGAAGGTGTTCGGCGGGTCCGGCCAGTACTTCGTCAGGTGGAGGTGGACGTCGAAATGTCCGCCGGGCACCCGGGGCGGACGCCCCGTGTTGGGGGCGATGGCCTCGTCCGCGTGCCGACCGCCCGACACGGCCCCGACTAGCTGAACGTGTCCCGAGGGAGGGTCTTGAGTTCGGCGAGGGTCTCGTTCGCGACCGCCACGAAGCGCTCCACGTCCTTTTCGGTGTGGGCCGAGGAGAACGTCAGACGCTCGTACCCGTCGGGGTGGATGTAGATCCCCCGGTCGAGCAGCAGCTCCTGGTGACGGAGGTAGACGTTCCAGTCGATCTGGAGCGACTCGCGGTAGTTCGTGATCTTCTTGCGCCGCGTGAAGCAGAACTGGAGCATGCCCGTGACCGATTGCGCGATGAGCGGGATCTTCAGGTCCCGGGCGGCCTGCTCGAGACCCTTCTCCATCTTCTCGGTCAGCCGGCCCAGGCGCGTGTAGAAGTCGTCGCCGGCCCTCGAGAGCATCTTCAAGTTCGCCAACGTCGCCGCCAGCGAGAGGTTGTTCGCGAAGTAGGTCCCCCCGTAGGAGATGCGTCCCGGGGCGATGAGGTCCATGAACTCGGCCTTCCCCGAGACCGCCGAGATCGTCACCCCCCCACCCAACGCCTTGGCCCAGCAGCTCAGGTCCGGCTCGACCTTGTACATCTGCTGGGCGCCGCCGGGGGAGACGCGGAAACCGGTGAACACCTCGTCGAAGATCAATAGCAGGTCGTTCGCCTGGGTCAGCTCGCGAACCTGCTTGAGGTAGTCCGCCGCCGGCGGGATGACGCCCGCGTTGGCCATGACCGGCTCGAGGATCACCGCCGCGAGGCGGTCGCGGTTGCGTCGGATCATGCGCTCGAGCGCGGGGATGGAGTTGAACGGCGCCACCATCACGTAGTCCGTCACCCCCGGGGGAATGCCGGCCGAGTTGGGCAGCGGTCGGGGGTACTCGTCGAGCCCCGCCACGATCGGAGGCGCTTCCGCGCTGATCAGCGCGTAGTCGTGCTGGCCGTGGTAGTGCCCTTCGAACTTGAGCAGCCCATCCTTCCCGGTCGCCGCCCGTGCGATCCGGATCGCGTTCATAGTCGCGTCCGAGCCGTTGGAGCCGAACGCGACCCGTTCGGCGCTCGGGACGAGCTTGCGGAACTGCTTGGCGACCTGGATCTCCAACTCGGTGGGGCTCGCGAAGTGGAGCCCGAGCTCGGCCGCCTCGGTGATGGCCCGGACGATCTCGGGCGGTGCGTGTCCGTTGATCAGGCAGCCGTAGGCCAGATTGAAGTCGAGGTACTCGTTGCCGTCCTCGTCCCAGACCAGGGCCCCCTTGCCCTTCGTGATGAACGGCGGGCACGGATCGTACGATGCGACGCGGATCAGCGAGCTCGTGGAGTTCGGGATGAGCTTCTTGCCCTCGGCGAAGAGCTTGGCGCTCTTGGTCAACTTCCGGGTGAGCCGCTCGACCGGGAGCGGTACCGGGAGCGGCGCCTCCTCGGCCACGAGCGCAGGCGCGGGTGCGCTGGCCGCGGTGGTGGCCGGGACCGCTTTGTCGTCGGACTTCGGGGTAGGGGCTTCTGCGGGCGCGGTCTCGGCTTCGGCCGCCTCCACCGCCTCGGGAAACACCGTCGACGCGAAACCCTGATCGCGGGTCGGAAGGGGGCTGGGCTTCCCCGGCGCTCCGGGAGCGGGAGGATCGCCCTTTCCGCGGGGGGTACGGACCGGGTTGGTGACCTCCGGAGAGGTCGTGGCGGGGGGCGGCTTCGCTACGTTGCGACCCCCGGTGGAAGAATCCATGAGTTACACATCCAAGTGGTTCTGCGAGCCGTAAGTGGCTATATATAATTGCGTAGGGCGGGGAATCTACATGTTCACGATTGTGTAGTTTCGATAACTACCATTTCAATCTTATCTACTGGCTATTTGGAGCGTCTTTTGCGATTCTACCCGCCTCTATCTGTGCCCAAGTCCTCGAGTTTCGCTACGGTGGGGCGGGGTCCCGAAAGTCCGTCCCCAGACCCGGCTCCGGGGGCGCGATCGCGGTCCGTATCCCCCGGTCCGCCAGCGCCCGGCGGAACACGTCCGCGGGGACCGCGCGCTCGGGCGGTAGGACCCCCTTCCCGAGCGCCTGGCCCGTGGCGATCAATTCCGCGCCGATCGCCCCGCACACGCCGACGGCGTACTCGGTAGCGGAGAGCTGCCATTCCGGCTTCGGTGGGAATCGCGCCTGGGCGTGGCGGAGGACCGGGAGACCGGACTTGCGGCCCCGGACCTCCACGTCGAGGACCTCCCAATCGTCGATGCGGGTCTCGGGGGGATAGCCCAAGAGCGACCGGTTCCGCAGGAGGGCCAGCAGGACGGAGCGTGGAACGACCGGGTGGTCTCCCACCTGGATCGGCTCGGTATCGGCGAGCCCGAGAAGGGCCAGATTCCGCAGGAGGTCGATACCGGGGCCCCCCTCCTTCCACTCGCACCGCCCCAGACGCTTGTCCGCCAGGCTGAGGGGAACGGTCGCGGGCTCGGAGTGAAGGGTCCGATACACTCGGACCTTCCCCACCGGCGCGGGGAAGTCGAACTCCTCCCCCTCGCTCATCGCCGGGCGCGGGTGGTAGGCGCCGTCCTCCCAGACTTGGGCGGGAAGGACCATCTCGTCGAGGAACGTGCTGGGAGACCACGTGAAGACCAGCTCGGGCCCGCCGACGGTCAGGTCCCGCCATCCGTCCCGAAAGATGACGGAGTCGACCTGATCGAGGTCCCGAGTCGCCGCCCACGCGAGCACATTGGAGACGCCGGGTACCTGTCCGAGTCCCGGGATCGCCAGAAGCTCCGCCTCCCGGAACCGGGCGTCCCACTCGAGTTGGCGGCGCGTCATGTGGAAGAGCCCGCCGAAATCCAGTACCGGCACGCGGGCGTCGAGGCAGGCGGCCATCACCTCCAGGTTGAACGCATACTGCACGGCGTTGACGCATACGTCCGCCCCCCGGAGGGCGGCGCGCAGGGCGCTTCCGTCTCGAACATCGAGCTGCAAGGGCCGAGCTCGGTGACCCGCGGCGCCCGCTGCGGCTTGCGCCAGCGAGCCGTCCAGGTCTGCGGCCACCACCTCGGAGAAGACCCGCCCGACCGCGAGATCGCGGACCGCGCACCGGCCGGTCAGTCCCCCTCCGCCCAGCACGACCGCGCGCATCTGCCGGGGGCAGGTACCCGCGAAGAAAACCGCACCCCTGGGACTCATCCCGATCCGCCGAGGACCCCGTGGGGGGGGTCCTACCGGCGGTCCTCGATGGAGTAATATCGGGTCTCGAAGGAGGAGGCATGGGTCGTGCCCCTCCCGCGCGACCGGAGCGTTCCGTGGACCCGCGACTCACTGCCGCGATGAAGGCGTACGAGCGCCGAACTCCGGCTTCGGAGGCGCTGTGGCGCCGGGCCACGGAATACACCCCGCTCGGGGTGCACAGCAATTATCGGTACCTCGAGCCCTACCCGTTCTACGTTCGCCGGGCCGAGGGCGTCCACCTGTGGGATGTCGATGGGAACGAGTATCTCGACTTCAACATGGGCTTCGGCGGACTGGCCAGCGGCCACGCCCACCCGAAACTGGTGGAGGCGATGGGCCGTCAGTTGCGCGATGGCGCGCTCTACGGCTACGAGTGGGGGGAGACGCCGGCGGTCGCCGAGCGCCTGTGTCGTCGATTCAGCATGGCCCAGATCCGGTTCAGTTCGACCGGTCTCGAGGCGACCCATCACGCCGTTCGGATCGCACGCGGGCGCACCCGCCGCCGCTACATCCTGAAGTTCGAGGGGGGCTACCACGGCTCCCACGATTCGCTGTTGGTCGGGGTGAAGCCCCGGCCGGAGAATGCGGGTCCTGCCGATCGGCCGGCATCGGCCCCCGCCGGGCCAGGGGTGCTCCCCGAGCTCACCGAGCGCACGCGGGTGGCGCCGTTCAATGACCTGGACTCCACCGAGAGGATCGCGAAGGAGATCGGCGACGATCTCGCGGCCATCATCCTCGAGCCGGTCCCGATGAACATGGGTTTGGTTCTCCCCCGGCCCGGCTTCCTCGAGGGCCTCCGCGAGCTGTGCGACCGCCTCGGGGCGATGCTCATCTTCGACGAGGTCAAGACGGCGTCGAAGTACCCGCGCGGCGCGTTCGGCCGCTTCGGGGTGCGGCCCGACCTGATGTTGATGGGCAAGTCCATCGCCTGCGGGGCGCCGCTGTCCGCCATCGCCGGCGGACCGGGGATGCTCGACGGGATCGGCCCGCGCAAGATCCCCCACGCGGGGACGTTCAACGCCAATCCGCTCTCGATCGCCTGCTGCCGGGCGACCCTGGACCACGTCCTCACGGAGGAGAACATGGCGCGCGCCGCGACGCTCTGCGAAAAGCTCGCCGACGGCTACGGCCAGATCTTCCGCGACCACCACATCGTCGGGCATGTATCCGCCGATGGCCCGTCCGGGACGGTCTACTTCTCCGACCACCCCGTCCACGACTGGAGGAGCTTCCTGACCGTCGATGGCGAGCGCTCGATCCTCTACTACTACCTGTGTCTGAATCGGGGGTTGATCCCCTCCGGGACCGGGGCCGACGAGCAATGGACGGTCTCGGTCGTCCATACCCCCCGGGAGGTGGAGTCGCACCTGTCCACCCTCTCGGAGATCGCCGGTGAACTGACCGGGGCGCCGGTCACCGGTGAGATCGAGGAATCCGTCTGACCCCGGGTCCGGGCGGCCGGTTCATATCGGTCCGCGGCCTATTTTACAGGGGGAGGTCCTCCGATGGCGACTTCCAGTGAGCGACTGAGCCTGCCGGAGACGCCCCGGATCGTCGTCCCGCCGCCCGGGCCGAACTCCCGCGCGCTCCTCGAGGAGCAGTCCCGACTCGAGTCTCCCTCGGTGGTGTACCCCCGGCACTTCCCGATCGCCATCCGCCGCGCCCGAGGTTCGGCGATCGAGGATGTCGACGGCAACCGGTTCATCGACTGGATCGCGGGGGTCTGCGTGCTGAATCTCGGTCACGGTCACCCTCGGCTGCGCGCGGCCATCGACCGTCAGTTGGGCGAGCTCTGGCACGGCCTGGAGATCCCCACGGAGGCTCGGATCGCGTTCCTCCGGGAGCTCTCCGAGCGGCTTCCGGGGCGACTGCGCCATCATGCGCGGGTGCTCTTCGGGATCAGCGGCGGGGACGCGGTGGAGACGGCCGTGTCCATCGCCGACCATCTCAAGGGACGGAGGGGGACCATCGTCTTCTCCGGCGCCTACCACGGCGTCCACGGGGGCGCGGTGGCCCTCACCAGCGGGCGCAAGTACCACCGGACGAGCTCCTTCGGGGGCGCCCGGGTCGTTCGGGTCCCGTTCCCGGATCCCTACCGGCCCGTCCTGGGCGAGTCGGACTCTTCCTCCGGGCTCGTCCGGTATCTCGAGCACCTGGTGCGCGACCCGTACTCCGGGGTCGACGAGCTGTCCTCGGTGTTGGTCGAGCCCATTCTCGGGGAGGGGGGCTACGTGGTGCCGCCGGACGACTTCCTCCCCGCCCTGCGCGAGTTCTGCGACGACCACGACCTCCTGCTCATCGCCGACGAGATCCAGACCGGGCTGGGCCGCACGGGAAAGCGCTGGGCCGTCGAGCATTCCGGGGTCACGCCCGACCTGGTCTGCATCGCGAAGTCGATCGGCGGGGGCATCCCACTCTCCCTGGTCGCCTATGCCGACGATCTCGGCCCCGACCTCCCGCCGGCGTTCCACCTCGGCACGTTCCGGGCGAACCCTCTGGCCCTCGCGGCCGGAACGGAGTACTTGCGGGAGCTCGACGAGGGCGGCTGGGTCGATCGGGTCGCCCACCGGGGGTCAAGGCTCCTCGAGCAGTTCCGGTCGTTGGCGGAGACCGACCCGACCATCGGATCGGTCCGCGGACGCGGGTTCATGGTGGGCGTGGAGTTCGTCCGCGAGCCGAAGGGGCGCGTCCCGTCCGCCGAGCGGGCCCGCGAGGTCCGCCACCACCTGCTCCAGGGCGGCGTGCTCATGCACACGTGCGGCCCGTTCGACCAAGTGCTCCGGTTCATGGCGCCTCTCACGATCGAGGACGATCTGCTCGACCGGGGCCTCGAGTCGTTCGGCCGGGCGATCGTTCCCACGGTCGGGACCCCCCCGGGACCGGTCCCTCACGGTCTGCGGCCCGGCGCAGGAGTGACACGCGTTGGGCCGCTGACGCCGACGGTGGGCCCCCCCGAGCCGATCCGGCCCGGCCTGCCCCTCTGAGGCGCCCCCGGCCCGACCGAAGGTGGACCGGTCCGGTGCACGCGCGGCCGCAGACGACCTCAACCTCCGCCGCGATCGAGAACCGGGGCTCCGCCGACTCCGGGCTACGGATTCGCCGCGCCGAAATTGATCGAGATGAGCTTGAGGTCGGTCATCTCCTCCATCGCGTACCGAAGTCCCTCTCGACCCAGCCCGCTCGACTTCACTCCGCCGAACGGGAGCGCATCCCATCGAAGTGTGGTCGGATCATTGATGTGCACGCCGCCGGTCCGGATTCTCTTGGCGACGCGGAACGCCTTGCGGATGTCGGTCGTGTACACGCTCGCCTGCAAGCCATAGGGGGTCGCGTTCGCGACCCGTATCGCCTCGTCCTCGTCCCGCACCCGGAGGATGGGGGCGACTGGACCGAACGGCTCCTCCTGCGCGACGCGAGCATCGGACACGACATGGTCGAGGACGGTGGGGCGGAAGAAATGCCCGGGCATCCCCGCGGCCCGGCCGCCGCCCGCGAGAACGTTGGCGTGATGCGCGGACGCGTCCGTGACGAGCGCATCGAGCCGGTCGAGCGCGGCCGCGTCGATCACCGGCCCGACTTCTGTCGTTTCCTCGAGCGCCGGTCCCACCCGGAGGCGGTCGGCGGCGGAGGCGAGTTCGCGGGCGAACCGATCGGCAACGGCCTCGGTGACGATGAACCGCTTGGAGGCGGTACAGACCTGGCCGGAGTACCCGAACGCACCGCGGGTCGCATCGGCCAACGTCGCCGGCCACGGGGCGTCCTCGAGGACGATGAACGGGTCGAGGCCGCCCAGCTCGAGGATTACGCGCTTCAACCCTCGGCCCGCCCGCTCGGCGATCCGCTGGCCGACCGCGGTCGAGCCGGTGAACGTGACGAGCCGGGTCGCCGGGTGGTCCACGAGTCGATCGCCCACGGCGCCCCCCGCCCCGAGCACCACGTTCAGGACACCGGACGGCAGCCCCGCGGCGACCAGGTGGTCGATGAGCCGCAGCGCGGTGAACGGTGCCGCGCTCGTGGGTTTGGCCACGACCGGGTTCCCCGCCGCGAGCGCGGGAGCGACCTTGTGCGCGAGCAGGTTCAGGGGGAAGTTGAAGGGGCTGATCGCCACCACCACACCGATCGGGTCGCGCACGGTGAAGAGCATCCGGTGTTCGTTGCCCGCAGGCCGCTCGTACGCATCCGCCGGAAAGCTCTCTCCGGTCAGGAGCCGGCACTGTTCGGCCGCGAGCCGGAAGACCTCGGCCGCGCGCTCGGCCTCGGCGCGCGCGTCTCGGATCGGCTTACCCACCTCTCGGGCGATGAGGTGGGCCAACCCCTCTCGATCCTCCAGCACACGCTGCGCCACGTCCCGGAGCAGACGGGCGCGCCGATAGGCGGGGGTCTCTGCCCAGCTCTCCGCCGCACGCTCGGCCGCCTCGAGCGCACGATCGACATCCACGGTCGTACCTTGAGCGACCTCACCGAGCGGCGCCCCGGTCGATGGATCGCGCAGAGCGGCATAGACGCCCGAGGTGGGTGGCGAGCGTTCCCCGCCGATGAAGAGCTGGGCGCGGCCCAGCGGCGGCTCGGGGACCATGTCGAGGTCGACCATCCTCGCCTGCGAATTAAGGGCGCGTCCGCCCCACGGCGAGCGGCCACCATCGGAGCTCGGCCCGCGTGAAGCGATGCCGGGCGTTACGGCGGCTTCGAAGATCCGGGGCGCCCCGACGAGATCGGTCGCCATACGCGCTCCCCCAGCGTGTGGAGCGCGGCCGGCACGAGGTAGGTGCGGACGACCATCGCGTCCAGCAGCACGGCCGTTGCGACGGCGAACCCGATCGCCCGTAGCAACACGAACTGGCCCGAGGCCAGGACCGCGAAGGCGCTCCCGAGAATGACCGCCGCCGCGGTGATGATCCCTCCCGTCGCCGCCACGGCCTGGACCGCGGCTTCGGAGGCGGTCCGCCCATGCAGTCGTTCCTCGCGGACGCGGGTGAGCAGGAAGATGTTGTAGTCGATGCCGAGCCCAAGGATGATGATGAATAGCACCGTGGGCACGAAGTAGAACAGCGGCACCCCCAGGCCCTGCTGAAGGACCAGGCCGGTCGTCGCCCACGACCATCCGATCGATAGGCCGATGGTGGCGACGGCGAGGAGCGGAATGATCCAGGATCGGAGCACCGCGAAGAGCACGATGATCAGGCCGATCGACACGACCAGGATCATCCGGTCGGTCGCCGCCGAGGTCTGCTGGGCGATGTCGTTCGTCGTCGGAGCGCCCCCGCCGAAGTAGATCTGCTGGGCGCTCGGATGCGCCGCCCGGAAGCTCTGGAACTCACCGGCCAGGGTGCCCAGGAGCTGGACGGCGGTGTAGGACAGCCCGCTGGAGGTGGGCACGATCGTCAGGAGGATGGTACGGCCGTCCTGACCGAGGTAGCCCGCGAGGATCGAGTGCAGCCCGAGCTGGAGCGAGGGCGAGAGCGTCGAGAGCTCGAGCCAAGAGACCAGCGGTGCACCCGACGGACCGATCGGCGAGCCGACCGAGTAGACTCCGGAGGTGTTGGCGAACCGCGAGGTCAGGTTCGCCAGCGCCCCGAACTCCGTCGCGTTCGTCCCGTTCCCCACGAGTAACGGTGCGGAGAATCGCACGAGGGTCTCGATCGGGAAGGCGTCGCCGCCTCCGAAGTGGGCTCCTAACTGTCCGAGGCCGTTCGTCGAGGACGAGCCGCCGGGGAGCTGGCCGTAGAAATCATAGTTCAGCGGGACGTTGACTGCGACGTACAGCAGCGGTATCGAGACCGCGATCAGGACCAGGAGGATCGAGCGCGGCCGACGCTGGGCGAACCGCCCGGCCCGGAAGAAGTAGGTGCGTTCGGCGTCGAACCGGGCCCGATGCGCGGCGGCCTCACGGTCGAACCGAGCGCCCGAGCTCGGCCAAAAGACCCGACGCCCGAAGAGCGTGAGGCACGCGGGAATGAGGGTGAGCGAGATGAGGACGGTGACGAGGATCGCGACCGAGAGCACGATGCCCCACTGGCTGAGCAGCGCCACTCCCGAGAAAGCGAGCGCCGACGTCGCGAGGATCGCGGTCGCGCCGCTCGTCGCCACGCTCTGTCCGGTCCAGGTCACCGAAGTGACGACCGCTTCGTTCGGGTCGGCGCCACGCTGGAGTTCCTCGCGGAATCGGGCCACGAGGAAGATCGAATAGTCGGTCCCAACCCCGAGGACGAACGTCTCCTCGAGCTCGATCGCGGTGACGTCGACGTGGGTGACGAACGTGCCGATGAGCACCACGCTCCCGATCCCCAGTCCGAGAGCGATCCCCAGGCCCCCGAAGGTCAACAGCGGCGCGAGCGGGGTGCGGAAGTAGAGCATCGTGATCGCGATGAGCACGATCACCGTCAGCGGCAACACGATCGCCAGGCTGCTCGAGAGGACGGTGTTCTCGTAGTCGTCGAGCGGGGCCCCACCGGTCTGGTAGAACGCGAACCCGGCCTCGCTCGCCATCGACGGGGCGATCCGTCCGATCTCCGCGACGTCGGCGTAGACGGGGTCGTGGCCCTGCGCGTCAACGTACCCGGAATCGACCGAATAGCTGACGAGGAGGATCTCGGCCGCACCGTCGGAGGCGACGAACCGGCCCTGGATCGCGGGAGGGATCGGGAAAGGGTACGACGACGACGGCCCGGTGGAGACGTTCAGCGCCCACTGGAGGACCGCGATCGCCGGCGGAGCGTAGGTTGGGAACTCCCCAGCGAGAGCCTCGGTAAATCCCATGGGGAGACCGGCGTGGGCGGCGACCAGCGAGAGGGCCAGCTGCCGTTGGGCCGAACCGTTGGTCGCGTTCCCGATCGACAGCTCGTCGAGGACCGCCGGGGCAAGCGACGAGGCCGCCGCGCTGAGATTCGTTCTCGGGAGGATATCGAGCTCGTTGGCCCGCTCCACCGCCGTCGCACAGGCGTCGACCGAGGAGATGTTCGCCGCGCAATCGGCGGACCCATTGAATCCCCCGGCATCGCCGGGAGGCCAACCACCGTAGAACGCCTCGAGGACCGCCACGGCCGAACTGTTGGATCCGATCACGCGAAGGGTGGCGTTGTACGCCGGCGCGTTCCACTGGGAGGCGCGCTCCGAGGAGTGGTTCGCCCCGTAGGCGAGCCACTGGTCCACGAACAGGATGGGGGGCGTCCACAGCGCCGTCACGGCGGCGCGTATGGAAACGAGCAAACCGGTCGGTCCCGGAAGGTAGGCACGGAGTGCGCCGAGACCGAGCTCGCCCTGGCCCTCGACGTACTCGGTGTAGGCACCGTACAGCGTGCTCACGCCCGCGACGTCGCTGAGATTCTTGTCGTCCGAGATCGCCGCCGTCAGCCGCACCACGAGCGATTGTCCGGTCGGTCCCGTGACGTTGGGGCCGACGACGAGCAGCACGCTGTCGGTGGGGGCGGTCGCGTTGGGGAACTCCGAAGCGATCTGCGCGCTGGCGATCGAGCTCGGTGCGCTCGACGGCAGGTTGGTCGCCGAGTTCGTGGTGACCGAACCGACCCTCGAAAGAAAGGGCACCGCGACGACCAACAGCACGATCCAGAAGACGATGGGATACCACGGGTGGCGTACCAAGAACCGGCCGAGCGAGCCAAACCACCGGGTCGCTGCGCCACCGACCTCCGGGGCCCGCGGGACGGCCACGCGCCGCCGACGCGACCCACCGTATAACGTCGCATGGGCGCGAGGCCGGCGAGCGACCGGAGGGACGGGCGAGAAGTCGGAGGCTCGGGCCAAAGGTGCGGCCCCGGGTCGCGTCGGCCGCTATTCCGCGGGCTCGGTTCTTGGCGGGCGACCGCGGTAGAGGTGTCCGGCGATCGTCTCACCTTTGGAAGTCAAGCGGTAGACCAGGACCCGACGGGGCCGATCCCGAACATGGCCGAGCTCCGACACGACCAGCCCCGCCGCCTCGAGCCTGCGGACCAGCTTGCTCGTCACGTTCTGTCGAACACCGAGCGCCGCGCTCAGACCCTGCTGGGTCCACTCCGATCCTGGAACGTCCCCCGGGCCCAGACGCCCCAGAGTGTACAATCGCACCATCAGCTCCTCTGAAAGTCGGCGGACCTCGCGGGGCAACCGTGGCCGGAGCTCAGCACCGACTTGCGGTGCGGCCGGCCGGCCCTCATCGGGAGACGGGCCCGCTGGGGCAGTCTCCCATCCACGAGGGGGGACCGGACTCCATGGCCCGGTACCGGGCGTGGAGGCACCGGGGGGCGGTGGGGCGGAACTCGAGCCACGGTCGCCCCAGCGCCTCCCCAGAAGGACCACTGCGGCTCCCGATACGATGCCGACGAGCGGGGGAACGACCCAGTCGAACCACGGCATCGCGTCCGCCCCGCCCACCGTGGGGACCGGGTCGGCGTGCACGGTCAGGTTCGTCGAATAGATCGCACCCGTGGAATCGACGAGCACGAATTCCACGGTGAACGTTCCGCTCGTCGGGTAGGTATGCTCGACCTCGGCGCCGAGCGCCGAGCTCCCGTCGCCGAAGTCCCACAGAAGTCGGATGTAGACCTGCGAACCCCCGAACGGGGTCGCTTCGAAAACCACCGAGAACGGAATCGTCCCCACTTCCCCCGAGGCCGAAACACTCGCGCCGAGGGCCTGCGATGCGGCCCAGCGCGAATACGAACCCCGCAGCGGGAGGAACTCCACCCGCCAGTCCGCAGCGTAACGACAGAGGTTGGCCGACCGGCACGTCCCCAAATGGGTCGAAGGGGGGAGCGGACCCGGCTGCTCGTCGTACCGAATACCAGTTCCCGCGGGCGACTGGAGCGAGTCCGCGGGATGTCCGGCCGCGCTCGCTCCGGGGATCAACGTGGTGCTCGGGGGGGTGGCCGGCAACCGACCCTCGGCGATCCCCGTGGCGGCAAGGGAAAGGATCGCCATCACCGCGGCCACGGCGAAGACGGGCGCAGGTCGGCCGCCAATCGCCCGGAAACGTACGCTCGAGCACGGGGCGTCGGCCCGGAATGGCCCGCGGTTCACGCCGGTCCGTAGTCCGACGGATGGTTTGGGTCCTCCGGCTCGGTCCCGGCGCTCAGCTCCTCGAGCAGCGCGTTCGCCTCCGCGTCGGTCCGGCGGCGACGCTCTCGCGAGCCGGTCCAGGCGGCGGCTCCGGCGATGACCCCGAGCATGGCGGCGACGACCGAGTAGAGCGCCAGCGGGAACGCGGGCCCGGCTCGACCCGGGGCCGGGGGGCTACCCGCGAGGACGATGACCGAGGGGAGGTGGACGGTGAGGGAGTGTCCCAGCCCGTCACGCACCAAGAGCATCGGTTCCGATACGCCCACCTGAGCGTAGACGTGGGTGACGGCGAGCCCGGTAGCGCTCGGACTCCCGTCCCCGAACACCCAGAGGTAGGTGTACGGCCCCGATCCCCCAAGCGGCCGAGCCGAGAAGGTCATCTCGAGCGGTCCGTGGCCCAGCGACCCCGACTCGGAGACCGAGACCGCGATGGGCGCCGAAGCATTGCCGAACCGCCACGTGTCGGCGAGGGAACTCCCACCGTAGGCGTTCCCGCCGAAGAGGAGGACGTAGCCGTCGCCCGCGTCGTAGACCATCGGGAACCACTGGCGCGCGGGTGGAGGGCCGCCGGTGATCACGCCGGTCCAGTTCGTCCACGTGCCGTTCTGGTAGAACCAGGTCTCGGCGTTGGAACGGCAACCCGAGGCATACTCGACCGTACCCGCGAAGAGCAAGACCCCGCCGAGTTGGGGATCGTAGACCATTCCGGGAGCGTCGATGCCGCCCGGAGCTCCCGGGGAGGAGCCGTTCGTTTGCGAGCGATTCGTCCAGGCGCCGTGGGCAAACGTCCAGGTCTCCGGGGCGAGATAGGCACAGCCGCCGTCGGCCCCGGAGGCCGGTACGCCGCCGTAGAGCAGGACCGAGCTCAACGAGGGATCGTAGGTGAATCCGGCGACCTGGATCGCCGGCGGCGAGGCCGAGCCCCCACCGGCGAGCCGCGTCCACTGGCCGCCGAGGAACTTCCAGGTATCCTGCACGAGCGTCCAGTTCGAGCCGGAGCCTGCCGGCAGGTTGCCGGTGCCACCGCTGAAGAGCACCACGTAGCCGTCCGCCGCATCGTAGGAGATCTGGGCCTGACCGCGGGCCGATGGCGCGGAGGTGGGGGACAGAGGGTGCCAGCCGCTTTGGTTGAACTCCCACGTGTCGTTGAAGAACTGCGTATCGTTGCGCCCGCCGAACAGGAGCAGGTAGCCGTCCGCAGCGTCGTAGGTGAACGACGCCTCCCAGCGCGCCGGAGGGGCGGTCGGGAGCCGGGTGGTCGCGTCGCTCCAGGTGCCGTTCGAGTAGTCCCAAGTGTCCCCGAGCGGCCCCCATGAGCTGTTCACTCCACCGAACAGGACGGTGTACCCGAGCAGCGGGTCGAAGGCCATGGCCCCGGCCGATCGCGCGGGCGGCGCCGGGCTCGCCGCAGAGAGTTCGCTCCAAGAGTGGGAGTACTGGAACGATGTGATCACGACGATCGAGACCGAGCTGAACGCCCGATGGGCGTTCGCGTCGGTGACCGCGGCCACGGCGGAGAAGGTTCCGGAGGTGCGGTAGGTGTGGGTGACGGAGCTACCGTTCGACGCCGCGGACCCGTCCCCGAAGGTCCACGCGACCGAGTACGGGCCGGTTCCGCCGGAGATCGCGACGGTCAGGTTGACCGCGAGCGGAGCAACCCCCGTGGACGGCCGAGCCGTCGCGGAGGCGAAGAGCGGGGAGCTGCCGTTCGTACCGGCCAGCAGCGCCCAGGTGTCTGAGAGCACCGGCATCCCGTAGGGGTTGCCGCCGTGGAGCAGGAGGTAGCCATCGGACCCGTCGTAGGTCATGGGGAACCACTCCCGGGCCGAGGGTGCGCTGGCGTTCAATCGGCTCGTCCAGTTGGTCCAGGTCCCGGAGCTGAACAGCCAGGTCTCGGCGATCGACCCACACGAGCCGTTGACCGCGGTCTCCCCTCCGAAGGTGACGACCGACCCCAGGCTCGGGTCGTAAGCCATTCCGAAGTCCTGGTAGCCGATGTTTCCGCCGGGCTGGGGGGTGCCGTTGGAGGCGGTGCGATTGGTCCAGCTCCCCTGATGGAAGGAGAACATGACCGGCGACCGCAGGTTGCACGCCCCCATCGCCGACGATCCGCTCCCCCCGCCGTAGGCGAGGAGGTAGCCGTCGGCGGCGTCGTAGACCATTCCGCCGGCCTGAGTTCCGGGTGGGCTCGGCCCCGAGGTCGCGGTGAGGTTGGTCCAAGAGCCGCCGGCGAACTTCCAGGTGTCCTGGACCGTCGTCCAGGGGCTACCGGAGCCCGCCGGTAGATTGCCGGACCCGCCGCTGAACAGGACCGCGTAGCCGTCGGCCGGGTCGAACGCAAAATCCCCGAGCCCGCGGGGAGAGGGGGCGACCGGCGTGGAAAGGGGATGCCAGCCGGAGGCATTGAACGTCCAAGTGTCGTTGAAGAACGTCGTGTCGTTCCGCCCGCCGAAGAGGACCAGGTAGCCGTCGGCGCCGTCGTAGGTCATCTGGGGCTCCCAGCGCGCGGCCGGCGCGGTCCCCACGCTACCGGTTACGTTCGTCCAGACTCCCGCGGCGTAGGTCCAGGTGTCATCGAACGGGTTCCACGAACTATCGACGCCCCCGAACAGCACGACCTCCTTCAGAGCCGGATCGTACTCCATGGCCGCCCCGTTGCGACCCGCCGGCGAGATCGACGTGTTCACGGCGGTCCAGTTTGCGCTAGCGTTCGGCGAGACCTCCGGCCGGGCCACGCCCATCGGGGACGGGCAGCCGACGGCACGTTCGGCAGAGCATGACGGAACGCTCTTCGAGGGTCCCTGCGTTGCGGCGGGCCCCGCCGCGGATCCTCGTCCTGCGAATGTGCCCGGCGTGAGCGAACCCGTCGTGAACAGCAGTAGGGCGGCGATCGCGATCACGACCGGGCCACTGGCGATGGAAGGCCTGCGCATCGGCCCAGTTCCGATTTTGGGGGTTATAGACCCCCTCCTTCGGTACGACCCAGATATTCCGACTTCGGCGTTACACCGGCGTCGCGACTCAACGGGGCCCGGGGCGGCTGGGGTTCTCCGCACGCGCGGGTCGCGTGAGGAAGTAGTCGAGCGTCGACCCGGCGACGCCCCCAAGGATCAGGCCGATCACGAGGAGTATCCACTCGGGCGGCGTTGAACCGCCCCCTGAAGCCGAGCCGCCGATCGGTGGAACGATCACGATCGTCGCGCTGGCAGAGACGGTCGTCCCCCCGCTCACCCCGAACACGAGGAGGTGGACCGTGCCGGGCTGGTCTCGGGCGTAGAACTGAACGACTGGCCCGTCGCTCCGGTTCAGGCTTCCCAGCGAAGTCCCGAGCAGCGTCCAATTGAAGGTGACCGAGCTCGTGGTGTCGGAGCCGTCGCTCGCCACCGCCCACGCGCTGAGCGTGAGGTTGCCCCCCACGACGACGGTGGTGTTGGCGGGTAGGAGGGCCACCACGCTCAGGGTCGGAATCGGAGGCGGTGGGGCGCTGGCGACCCGGACGGTGGCGGCGGCGACCCGGGTCAAGCCCCCGTAGGTCGCCCGAACCATGATCCCCACGTTCACGCCGACCGCCGCCGACGAGGGCGTGTAGGTCACGCTCGAGCCGGACGAGAGGTTGAGCCTCGAGGAGGAGTCGCCCGAGATCGTCCATGCGAACGCGGTGGAGTTCGTCAGGTCCGACCCGGTCGACGAGAACGCCACGGCACTGAATCCGACCGAGGAGCCCAATCGGACCGATGCGGTATGCGGGAGCACGGCCACCGACGCCAGCGAAGGGGAGGTCGTCGAGGTGACGATCGTCACCTCCGACGCATTGTAGACGGTCGTCCGGTTCCCTGTCGCCTGAACGTAGAGCACCGCGGTGCCAGCGGTAGAACCGGCGGTGATCCGAATGACCGTTCCCACCGAGGAGTTGAGGGTCCCCAGCCCCGCCGGCAGCAGGCCCCACGTGTAGTTGACCGGGAACGCGGGCGACGATCCGCCGAACACGAATGCCGCGGCCTGCACCGTCGAAGAGGCACCGACCGAGAGCGTCAGGTTGGAGGGCTCTTCCGCGACCCCGACCAACGAGAGTGGCATGCCGCCAAAGGTCCAGGTGTCGTTGAAGTACTGGCTGACGGAGCCGCCGGCGAGCTGGAAGCCGCCGAAGTACAGCGAGTAGTTGTCGGCCGCATCGAAGATGAACTCCGCCCCCCACCGGGCGGAAGGGGCCGCGGGCATCGAGGGTGAGGCCCACTGGGCACCACGGAGGACCCACGTGTCGGAATAGTAGAGCCCCCCCGCGTGACCCCCAAAGAGCACCGAGACGTTCCAGATCGGGTCGTAGGCCAGACCGGCCCCGTTGCGCGCCGGGGGCGGGTTGGTGGGATTGATCGCGGTCCAATCGCCGTTCGAGAAGAGCCAGGTGTCCCCCACGTTGCCCCCGGCCCCCGAGCTCGCATTGTAGCCGGTGGCCAGGACCTCACCGCCCCGCGAGGTGTCGGTGGTCATCCCGGCGTCGTAGCGGCCCGTCGGGGAGTGTGCCGGGAACTTCTCGGTCCAGGTCCCCGCGGCGTACCACCAGGTGTCCTGGTCCGTGGTCGAGGCGGTCGTCGTCGGCAGCCCGCCGAACAGAAGCACTCCGAGCCCTCGCGCGTCCGACGCCATGGCCGGGCCCAGCCGCGGGGTAGGTGCCACCGTGCTGGTCCGGTTCGTCCAGTCGTCTCCGTTGAACGTCCAAGTATCGTTGAAGGAGAGCGAGCCGTTCCCGGCCGTGGAGCCACCGAACAGTACGACGACTCCTCCGACGGGGTCGTAGGTCATCCCGGGGCGGAATCGCGATGGGGGCGTGTGCATCGTGCGAATGTGGACCCAGACCCCAGCGTGGTACTCCCATGTCCCGTTCCCCGGAGTACACGTGAACGCCCAGTAGTCGCCGGAAGTGCAGCCGCCGAAGACGACCACCCGACCGAGTACGGGGTCGTACGCCACGCCGGCGCCGGCGAGTCCGGGAGGTCCGTGGACGTCCGACTCGTTGACCCAGACCAAGCCGTGACTGGTCGGATCCAAGGGCATGGCGCCTCCCACCGCCCCTGCCGGGAGGACTGGCGGGGAACGGACTGAGGATACCCCGGGGATCGGCCTCCCGGGAGGTATGACGACGAGAAGCATCGCGACCGAGACCAACACCACGATGCCCACAGTCGGTGGGGGAGATCCGCCCACCCAGGGGGAGCGACCCTTCGCCGGACGGGTACTCGGAATGAACATTCGGGGCTGCCGGCGGTAGTTCGGGTGCCCGAATTAAACCTCTCACGCGGATACGCCCTCCCTGCTCGTAGTGCATTCGCCCGGTCCGTCCGGCCAGCCGTTCTGTCGCCCGGGGGCTCGCCGCTGGGGGCGCCGTGACCCGCCGGAGAAGATCCGAGCGCGACCCGCTCGGAGTGAGGCCAGGTCGAGAGGGTGACCCCGAACCTGGAAGCCAGGATCCGGTTCGAACTGCGGACCCTGGCCTCGTCGCCGCCGCAAGGTAGTAGTTTATCGACGCGTCAATACGAGCTGTCGATGAGGCGAGCACGGGCCTCGGGAAGATCCCTGGGCGGGCGCCGGCTCAACGAAACTCCGGCGGGCTGGGGTCGGTCCAGGCGGCCGGGCGCGTGACGGAACTTCCGGAGATTCCCATCGCGGGGTTCTCGGTCGTTCGGAACGGGATCCGGAACGGCTACCCGTTCCTCGAGGCGATCCGGAGCGCGCTCCCGGTGTGCAGCCGTGTGTACGTCGGGGAGGGATTCTCGGACGACGGGACCTACGAAGCGCTCGAAGCCCTCCAACGCTCGGACCCCCGGATCGTCCTCTGTCGCATTCGGTGGGAGGCCGCCGGCGGTGGCGGCGCACCGATCCGGACAGCGCTGAACGCGCTTCGAGCCGGGCTGACCGAGCCCTGGCTCTTCCAGTTCGATGCGAACGACGTGATCCCGGCCGAGGACGTCCCCGTGCTTCGTCGACTCCCGACGCTGCATCCGGACCGCGACCTCCTGGCGCTCCCCTACCGCCAGTTCCTGGGGCGATACGCGTTCAATGAGGAGTTTCGATTCCGGCTGGTTCGCAACCTGCCCACGATCCGGGTGCTCTGGGACGGCTGGACCATGGGCTTCCACCTGGCACCTTCGGAGTTACTGCGGCCTCGGGAATTCCGTCGCGTCCTGGCCCGGACCGCACTGGCGGTCGTCCAGGATCGGGTGGCGGTTCACTTGCCCGAGGAGGCGGTCTACCTACCGCGACCGATCCACCACTACTACGGGCTCTTCCCCGAGTCGTTCACCTCGAAGATGCTGACCAAGGAGTGGTTGCAGGCCAATCCCCACTACCGTACCGCCGCCGTCGCAGGTGGCGGCCTGCCCGGATCGGTCGAGCAATACGGCCGGGACCACGACTACGACGGCTTCTGGAGGAAGGTGCTCGACCACCAGCAAGCGCTCCGGGCCCTCGGCGTCCCACTGAACAAGGAGTTTCCCTATGCCGAACTCCTTCCGAACGATGGTCACCCGCCCCTGATCCGACCCCGACTCGGGCAGCCGAGGTACGAGGTGGGCGTAGCGAAGTGACCCCCCACACTCCCCGGGGCCGAGTTCGGCCCCCGCCCGGCGCGTAAAGGGCGTTCAAGACGGGCTACCCGCGCCGCCACGTCGCTGCCGCCGGCGTATCGCCAGGACGGCAAGCGCGAGGGCGAGCCCGCCCAGCAGCCCGACTCCGAGCCAAAGGTAACCGGCCACGGACGGCCCGGGCGACGTCACCGCCACTCGGAGCTCGAGCGAACCCGAAACGGTGTACCCGTGCGCGTCGCGGAGCTGGACGACAACGTGGTACGATCCAGAGGGGAGGGGAGGCGTCGTGTACGATCCGGAGCTGGTCCAGCTCGGCGGGGCTCCGGGACCGGTCCAGAGGAACTGGTAGGGGGATGAGCCGCCGCTCGGGGTTGCCTCGATCGTGACACCCCCTTGGGCCGACGAGTTCGGGGTCGTATGCAACGACACCGACAGGGGACTCGCACCGGTCACATCGATGTAGGTCTGCCGAGCGGTCCGGTTGTGCGCGGAATCGGTGACGTTCAGTCCGAGAACGAACAGGCCGTTACCCATCGGGCGGAAGTCCCACCTCTCCCCGGCAGAGGTGTTCGTCAGGTTCGACCGGATCGGGGTCCCGTTGAGCTCCCAGTCGAAACTGTACGGCGGAGCTCCGCCTGAGACGTTACCCCAATAGGTCACGTTCGTTCCTAGGGAGACCGCCGAAGGTCCATCCAGGCCCAAGGAGAGGGCTGCCCCGGCGAGCGTAGTTCGCCCTGACGCGGGGAGGGCGAGGATGGTCAAGCCGAGTGCGATCCAAACGACCGCGGCTCGCCGGACCTCATTCCGCCGCATCTCCCCGAAGTGGAGCCTTTCGGGCAGAAAAACGGGTGGTTTGAGGCTCGAACGGTGATGGAATGGCCGCCGAAGAGCTCCGTCGAGGCGTCGACGGGGCCGCGACACCCTAGCAGGCAACGTATCCGTTGATATACATCCTATTTCCATAAACTGCGGATGCTCAGGGTGTCCGATGGCAAGTTCTGCGCTCAAGCGGCCAATTCCCGCCTTCTTTCCCGCCGAAGCCCCGACGTTCGTCCGACCCCGCAAGGTCGGCGTCACCCACGTACTCGATCGGCTCCAGCCGGGTAGTCTCGAAGAGATTCGCAGCCTCGCGCCCTACATTGACATCGTCAAGATCGGCTGGGGACTGCCCCTCCTGCTCTCCCGCGACAAGCTGCGCGAGCGGATCCGTTTCTACCACGACCTCGGTGCGGAGGTCTCGACCGGCGGGACGCTCCTCGAGTACTCGGTGGTCCGCGACCGCACCCCGGCGTTCATGGACGAGGCGCGGGAGCTCGGGTTCGACCTGATCGAGATCTCCGATGGGATCATCGACCTCGCCCGGACCCAGATCGAAAGGCTGACCCGCGACGTGGAGCGCCGCGGTCTTGACGTCCTCATCGAGGTGGGCAAGAAGAACCCCCAGAACCAGCTCTCCCTCCGCGAGACGCTCGACCGCGTCGAGCACGCTCGGTCGCTCAAGCCGCGCAAGGTGATCATCGAGTCCCGGGAATCGGGGCGCGGTGTCGGGATCTACGATGGCGAGGGTGGCATCAAGTGGGACTGGGTCCGGACGATCCTCTCCGACCATCCGCTCGAGGACCTCATCTTCGAGGCCCCCCAGGAGAGCCAGCAGATCGCGCTGCTCGTTGAGCTCGGCCAGGAGACCAACCTCGGCAACGTGGCAATGACCTCCATCGCCCCCCTCGCCTCCCAACGTCTGGGTTTGCGGGGCGACACGTTCGGCGCCCTGCGGAGCTCCCGGAGCGTCAAGGGGCCGCCGGCGACGAAGTTCCTGTACTTCCTGCTCGAGACCTACCGCGGCCTCGACCAGAGCGAGCTCGTGCGGCTCTCCCGCCTGCCCCGCCGCACGGTCCAGAGCGCGCTCGTCGAGCTCCGCAAGCAGGGACTCGTGCGCGAGGGCGTCTCGTTGGTCGATTCCCGTCGACGCGAGTACCGTCTGGCGTGACCCGGCGCGGCTTCGCACGATCCCGGTCTAGAACCCGGCCAGGAGTTCGTCCATCGCGGCGCGAGGCCGGGCCGACGCCGCGACCGCGCTGGCGACCAGGATCCCCTCGGCCCCCAGTTCCAGCGAGCGGCGCACGTCGTTCCGATCATGGATACCCGCGCCGCAGAGGACGATCGTACTCGGACTGACCCGGTGCACGGCCGCGACGGTGTCCTCGATGACCTCGGGCTTGGCTTCGGCGACCGAGATCTTTCCCCCGATAAGTTCCGGAGGCTCGACGGCCAGATAGGGCGGCCGGAACCGAGCCAATCTCGCCGATTCCTTTGCGTCCCGGGAACACAGGAGCGGGACCAGACCGGCGCCCCGCAACGAGTCGAGGGTCGGCCCCACGTTGGCCCCCGGCAATCGGTGCTCCGAGTGATTGACCAAGCTTCCCGCGGCACCCGCCGCGCGGAGCGCGGATGGAACGAGGTACCCGGTCTTCGCCCCCGGTCCGAACGCGTCCGCATGTTGGGCCAATACCGGAATCCAGAGCGACTCGGCGAGCCTACCGATGTCGGCCGCGGCCGGGGCGACCGCAGCCGCGACACCGAGCTCAGCGGTCTTTGTCGCGAGCCCCTCGGCGAGCCGGAGCGCTCCCGGGCCCACCGCCGAGGGGTAGGCTTTCAGGTTGAGCACGAAGACCGGCCGCCCGAGGGGCGCCCGGTCAGTGCGGTGCGGCCGGCGCACGGACCCGCTTGGGGAGCGAACAGATGGCGTACTCGTCGCCGTCCCAGAAAACTTCGCGGTCCGGGTGCCGCTTCTGCAGCTCCGGGATCTTCGCGAGGACATCGGCGAGCGTCATCGTCTCGTCGTTCGGGTCGATGCGCAAATGGACGATCTTCTTGGCCCGATCCGAGGAATGGCCGAGTTCCGCCATGCGGTCCGGTGCCCGTCGTCTAACGGGCGGCCGGATAATGAAGGCTTTGTACCGGACTTCGCCGAGAGGATCGGGCGTTCGCGAAGGCGACCGGGGCGAACCGAGGCTGCGCGGGCAGTATATCCAGGGCGCGGTGCGTACTGAGGCCGGGCACGTGGCGCTCGGTCGAGCACCGTCCTCTCCCCTCCGCGGCGCACGCTCATATTCGGCGGTCGGCGTGGCTTGCGGTCGCATGAAGGACCGCAGTGAACTGGACCGGGTCGTCTTCGGCCAGACCCGAGTGATCCTCAACAAGGATCTATCGGTGATGAACCCCAACCTGGTCGAAGGGTCGAGCGGACTGGTCGTCGGCAAGGTGGCGAACTACACGCTGAAGGTTCAGTTCCCGCGGGTCACGGTCGCAATCAATTGGCGGGACTGTGAGATTATCCCGGGCAAGACCGGGATGCCTACCGAGGCGGAGCAACCGAAGGTGATCCCCAAACCTCGGACGATGGGCGAGGAGTGAGCGGACCTCGTCTCCTCGGTCTTACGCATTTCAAATCAGCATCGAGCAGCGGCGCGGGATGATGAGAACTAGAACCAGCTGAAACATGAGGAATGATGGGCGAGCTGACCGCGCCGCATCCGTTGGGTCGTCATGACTTCCGACTCGACTTGCATGATTCGCATCCGGAAACCGTGATTCGGGCACAAACAACACGATGACCCTCCACCGCGCCGACCAGCTAGATCCCGAATCTAGACGGATGGATGCGCATCCATGTGGCATTATGCGCAGAGACCGAAAACGAGAACTGCGCGCACCCGTTTTTCTCTCAGGCGGACCAAATCCAGAAATTGCGTATCAACTCTAATTTAAGGCGTCATTCAAGTGTCTCCGTCGAGGTTTAAGTAAGCGGAACCGTTGCTCCGTTCGCTTCTCCTGACGGGAGCCCGGTGATGCCGGGAGCCGGGAAGGGGGGAAAAGAAAGACATGGGAGAAAAGAAGAAGGGAATGGGACGAGAGATCGGGTATCGATGGCGGCGCGGCATTCCGCTCGGCGTGGGCGGAGCCGCGGCGGCTCTGGTGTTCATCATGGCACTGGCGCCGGCGGGCCTCGGCGCGCACGCTCCCTCGGTGACTGTCGTTGCTCCGTTCCATGGAGTGAGCGGCAAGTTCGCCTTCACCGAGATCAATGGATGCGCGGCGTTCAAGGGCTCCGCGAAGTTTAGCCTGACCACCGGTGTCGGCTCGGCGATGGCGACGGCCTCGGCCAAGAGCTGCCCGGGTAACCTCGCTGGCGTTAACCTCGACAGCTATGCGGACACCGACAACGAGGCCACGTCCGCGATCAAGCTGACGTTGCCCACGGGGTCCCACACTGTCAACACGACTTGGAAGGTTGGCTGGACGACCTCGGGCGGCTGGGCGACCACGGGCATCTGCCCGACCACGCCGTTCCACGACACCTACAACTACAGCACCGCCACCTACGCGTACTGGGACAACTACACGGGGTACAGCGGGTACTGCTCCACCTACGCCTCGGCCTACGGCGGAGTATACTCCTACCTCGAGGACATCACGACGGGGACCTACTTCTACGCGTCCAACTCGATGACGGGGTCCTTCTACACGGAGAACTACTCGGACCACGGGTTTGAGTGGTACCACGACACGACCTGGACCTCCTCGAGCGGGTACAGCTACAGCAACGGGACGTACTCGAGCAACTACACCGGTCAGTACTCCTACAACGGAACGTACTGCTACGGCAACACCTGTCCGACGTCCTGGACCGGTTCGTTCAGCGGCGGCAACCTGGTGTTCACCAGCGCGGCGGGCTTCAACCGGCTGCACCACTACGCCCTGGTGGTGGAGATCTACGGTGAGGTCGACACCTCCGTCGATGGCTGGGCCCACGGCCTGGCGACCGCGAACTTCAACATGGCGACCTCGCCGAACGGAGCGACGCTCTCGAGCATCGTCATCAGCTAAGGGAGTCCGGTAACCCTAGGGCGCACGGCTCTCGTGGCCGCGCGCCCTCCAACCTTTTCACTTTCTTCAAAAGTGTTCCCCCTATAGCAGCGCGAACAATGGAAGTTCACGAGCAGCGACATCGTCGACTTGACGAGCCGCACGAGTCGGTGACGGATCTCCCGCCAGAAGTCGGGGAAACCACGCCGACTCGGTCTGGCTGCTGAAGGCATCAATCTGAGCGATAAGCGCGTGCTGCCCTCGCATCGAGGTTTATGAGTGACGGAAAGTTCTCGCTTCCAATCTCCTCGGGGGACGGGCCCGACACTAGTGCCTGTCGAGGGGTGGGAGAAGACGAAGATCATGGAGACGAATGGTTCGAACGCGAATCGATGGTCGAGCTATAGGTCGGGCCGGCGTTTGTCGTTGGTCACGGGCGCCACGCTCAGCGTCGTTGCGCTCATGATGATGATCGCACCGACTGCGTTGGGCGCAACGTTCCATGCGCCCTATACGGGCCTCGTGACCGCCAACGATTATGCGTCCCACTACGGGTGCGCTTCCGAACGGGGGACCCTCGGCTTCGCCCTGGCGACCGGCATCTCCTCGGGGAGCGCATCGGCGAGCGCGAAGAGTTGCCCCAAGGTCTTGGGTCAGACCGGTGCGTACAGCAACGCCAACAACGAGCCCAGCATTGACGCCTCGGTCAAAGTCAAGCTCCCGACGGGGGTTCACCACGTAGCAGTGAACTGGGCGATCAACGCCGCGATCAAAGGTTCGGAGGCGTTCGGAGCCTGCCCGCCGCCGACGCACTTCAAGGACACTTACACCTACCACTACGGGAGCTACTACTCCTGGGACAACAGCACCGGGGCGAGCGGTTACTGCTCGGCCGAGACGTCGGTCTACGGCGACCTGTATGCGTACCTGCAGGATGTGACCACCGGGCAGACCTACAATGGCACCTACCACAGCATTGCGGACTCCTACATGGAGTCGTACAACGATTCCTACTGGGAGTGCACCAACGACACGATCTGGAACGGTACCGCCTACAGCTACTCGCACGGCTGCTACGGCTACAATTCGACGCTGAAGACCTACGCCTACCTCAACGGGGTGTACTACAGCAGCTGGACCGGCGCGACGATCTTTAACAACACGACCTCGAGCGTGTTCACGATGTATTCGAACCAGACCTTTGTCGGGACCCACCACTACATCCTGTTCTTCGAGATCTACATCGAGGCGTACGCGTTCACCGAACGTTGGCATGCGCTGGTGAGTTCGTCGTTCAACATCGCGGGGGCCGGAAACGGCGCGAGCCTGGTCAAGATCGTGGTGACCTAGTTCAGTCGGCGTGCTCCAGGCACGCGAGCCCGCGGTCCCACCGAGTCAACCCCTTTTTCACCGTTCTTCCGATGGATCGGCGGCGAACGAGCCTACCGACAGGGCTAGACCCGGCCCGGCTTCTGGCCCCGGCAGCAGCCGTGGGTCCTTCGCGCCGCGCGGGTGGGACCCCACCGCGGTCGTCTGCCCGCTCGGGGTTTCGCGGCTCTCCGCACCGGCTCGTCCCGGTCGGCCGGTGTAATCTTGGATTACCGAGGTTTAAGAAGGGGTTCCCGGGTCAATCGCTGAACTTTCCTCGAGGAAGATCCCCGGGAACGGGGTCTCCAGAGGAATGGGGGAACACGAAAGCGATGGAAGCGAAGGGATCGAGACTGGGACGAACGTTCGGCTATCGGTCGGGACGGCTGTGGTCCCTCATGACCGGCGGCACCGTGGGCGCGATCGCGCTCATCATGGTCCTCGCTCCCAGTGCTCTGGGCGCGACCTTCCATGCGCCGTACACCGGAGTGGTCGTCAAGGGCGACTACAACTCGGTGTTCGGATGTGCCAAGGGTCACGGCAGCATGGCCTTCTCGTTGAGCACCGGTAACGCGACGGCGAGCGGCAGCGCGACGGCGAAGACCTGCGCCAAGTCGATCGGATTGATCGGCAAGGACAGCAGCGCCTACAACGAGCCGAATATCGAGGCGGCGGTCAACGTCCACCTCCCGAGCGGTGCCCACAAGGTGAGCGCGAACTGGGCGGTCAATCTGGCGGAGAAGGGCTCGGAGCTCTTCGGCGCCTGCCCGGCCCCGATCCCGTTCAAGGACACCTACACGTACCACTACGGAGTCTACTACTACTGGGACAACTCCACGGGGGCGAGCGTCTACTGCGCCGCGGATGCTGCGATCTACGGTGAGATCTACGGATACCTGTTGGACGCCCCCACCGGCCAGCAGTACAACTACAGCTACCACACCTTCGACTCGTACATGGACACCTACAACGACTCGTACTGGGACTGCTACAACGACACCTACTGGAACGGCACCGGGTACCACTACTCGACCGGTTGCTACGGCAGTAACGGCACGGTCCACACCTACGCGTACCTGGGCGGCGTCTACTACAGCGCCTGGAGCGGGCCGACCAGCTTCAGCAACACCACCTCGGCCGCGTTCTCCATGTACGCGAACCAGACCTTCATCGGGACCCACCACTACGCGTGGGTCTTCGAGATCTACTTCGAGGCGAGCGCCTACCTGGAGACGTGGCACGGGACCTCGAGCGCGTCCTACAACATGGCCACGCTCGGGAACGGAGCGCACCTCGTCAAGATCACGGTGGTCTAACGAAGGGCCGACCGGACGTCTGCGCGATCACCGGGTCGCGTGCCGACCAACCCCTTCCTCCCTTTTACCCGACCGCGGAGAGTTCGGGCGCCAACGGGCCCCCGACCGGTCGGGAGCAACCCCCACGAGTCCGGGCCCGACCCGCTCCCGATGCGAGGGTCGGCAAACTGTCGAAGTGCGCTCATCGCGGGAGGAAAGGTGCAGGAGGAGGGGCGGTCCACGGGTGCCTCCGGGCGAGCCCACACCAAAGCCCGAGGGAAATATGCGCACGGACACGGTATAGTGCGCACCTATGCCCTACGAGAATTGCGTAGATAACGCAGAGGCCCCCCCGTTGAGTCCCGTTTTATTGCGTATGAATGACAATTTCATGTTACCTTTTTGGAGTTTGGTCGAGGTATAAGTAGGGGCACCTCGTCGCAGGCTCCGTCGCTCCCTGCGATGCCTCTAACGACGAGGAGTGCGGGGAGCGGGGGAAACCAACAAAGATGGGAGAGAACTCAAAGCGACTGGGACGAAAAATCGGCTATCGGCCGAGCCGGCTGTTGTCGATCGCGAGCGGCGGCGCCCTGGGCGCTGTGGCGCTCATGATGATGGTCGCACCAAGCGCGTTCGGAATGGTGACCTACCACGCGCCCTACACTGGCGTGGTCGTCAAGGGCGCCTACTCCTCGCAGTATGGATGCGCGACTCAGCATGGTAGCATGACCTTCTCGCTGGGGACCGGAGCCGCCTCGGGCAGTGCCGCCGCGACGGCGAAGACCTGCGCGAAGACGGTCGGATTCGTAGGGAAGTCCAGCGACGGCTACAACGAGCCCCAGATCGAGGCGGCGGTCAACGTCCACCTCCCGAGCGGGGCCCACCATGTGGCGGCCAACTGGGCGATGAACGCTGCGGCGAAGGGTTCCGAATCCTTCGGCGCGTGCCCGGCCCCTGTGCCCTTCAAGGACACCTACACCTCCCACTACGGGAGCTACTACTACTGGGACAACTACACTGGTGCGAGCATCTACTGCTCGGCGGACGCGTCGATCTACGGTGAGATCTACGGCTATCTGATGGACGTCTCTACCGGCCAGGAGTACAACTACAGCTACCACTCCTTCGACTCGTACATGGACTCGTACAACGACTCGTACTGGGAGTGCTACAACTACACGACCTACAACGGCACCGGCTACACCTACACGCACGGCTGCTACGGGTACAACTCCACGCTCCACACCTACGCCTACCTCAACGGAGTGTACTACAGCACCTGGACCGGCCCGACCAACTTCAACAACACCACCTCGGCCACCTTCTTGATGTTCGCGAACCAGACGTTCATCGGGACCCACCACTACGCGTGGGTCTTCGAGATCTACGTCGAGGCGGCCGCGAGCGTTGAGTCCTGGCACGCGCTGGCGAGTGCGTCGTTCAACATGGCGACCGGCGGGAACGGCGCGGACTTGGTCAAGATCGTAGTGACCTAGATCGGGCCAAGCGGTCGACGCAGGCGGCCTCCGGGTCGTCCCCCGATGCGAACCCCTTCCTTCCTTTTCTCCGCCCTTCACCAGGAGAAGCGGGCCACCAGTCGGCCCAATGGCGGCCACCCTCGGAGAGTCGATGCACCCTCCGGGGACGGTACTCGGGGGATACCAGCCGGGGCTCGGTCAACCCATATCGTGCACGGAATGCGATCGGTGGACAGGCGTTTCGACCTGCACCGTCGCTTGCTGACCGAATCGGGCTTGGCCCCCTACCGCGCCGAGCGGAGTGTCTTCGCAGCGGGCAAGGCCAGACGTCCGCCTGAACGCACCCGGACGAGGCCTCACGCCGTCGTCGCCCGGCCAGACCGAGGGACGCCTGGCGCAATCGCCCGAACCCTCGGGTCCGAGTGGCGGTTGTAACGACCGGTCTAGACTCGGCGGGATGGGTCCGAGCTGCGCTGACTTCGAGGGCCGGAGCTTGAGCCCTGACCCTTGCGCCGCTTCGGCGGCTCTTCGACCGCCTCGGTAGTCGCGGGGGGCGACCGCCGTCGCCAGTACAGGGCGGCCCCTACGGCTGCCGCCGCGGCCACGAGCGCGATCGCCGCGATCACAGGGAGCGTGAAGAATCCGGGTGAGGAGGGCGGGGCGAGCGAGATGTTCACCCAGGTCGGAGCTCCGCCCAAGACGATCTCCTGGTCATAGAACGGAACGTATCCACCCAAAGTTGCGTTGATGTAGTAGTAGCCGGGCTTCTCGGACTGATTGTAGGCCCCCGTGTTCGAGACGTGGACCGGGACGCCGTTGATGGTGACGGCAGCGTCCTGGGGGGAGACCGTTCCCGTGATCCAGCCGTCCTCGAGTACGAGGGTGAAGTTCTCCCAGATGGTCTGCCCGGGCTGGGCGTTGAACATCCGTTGCTGCGGCCGGTAATTGATCGCATTTGCCTGGATGAGGTGCGGACCGGGTTGCACCTGACTCGAAAAAGACCCGGCGCCGCTGGGATGGAGGAACTGGCCATCCAACTGTACGTTGGCGCTCGATGGGCTCACCACGCCCTCGACGGTGGCGTTCAGACCACCGGGTCCTCCCGCCGACGGTGACACCGTAGCGACCGGCCACTCCTGTGCCCAAACGCCACCCCCGGCGGTGCCGGTGGAGAGCGGGACGATGCGCCCCAACGTCGGCGTCTGCGCGAGGGCATGGGTGCCGCCAGCGACGAGTGCGGACGCTCCGAGGACGACCACGATCGCCAAGACGAGCAGGGGAGTCCGCCGTGAGCCGCGGGAGCTAGACGGTCCCCCATCGACCCGGCCGAACGGGGCCCGGCGAGGGGATTCGGGCGTTCGCGTCCCTCGCGCCACGATGGGCGGCCCTGCCGCACGCCATTATAAGGGACCCGTCCCGATCGGGGTTGGACGAGCCCGGCGAGCGCCATCCCGCTACGGCTTCGTTCCGGGGAGTCGGGGGTGCGGTCGCGTGCTCTGCCAGTAGTTCCCTAACGACCCTCCGCCCCCCTTTCGTCTCCCGGACGGGGAAAGTCTAGACGTCTCGATCGCGGCCCAGAATTCATCCGTGTCGGACGCCGCGGGGTGGGTAGCTGCGCGAGGCAACGCCCCAAGCGATCGGGCGTGGCCAACTGAACCGCCCACGATGACGGGGGACGTTTCCTCCCCCGGCAGTGCGGCGCAGCGTGGGAACAAGGGCGGCGCACTCGACGCGGGTCAGTTCCGGGCAAGCTGCCCTCGCTGAGGGCACTCGGCCAGTTTCGGCGCAGCGGATTCCGCCGGATTGCGGGGCGAGTGCGTTGCCCACGGGCTCAGGGCGAAGCTACCGACCGAAAGGTTTAGTGTCGGCGCCCGTCCGGCTCGCGACGTCGAGGTCACTGTGGGGAGCGCGTCGGTCCACGTTCGGTTCCCGGATTCCTCCTCGGCGGAGTTTCCCGCCGACCTCGATGCCGGTGCGATCCTCTCCCGGTGGCGCTCCGAGGCGACCGGGACTCTCGCTGCGCGGCTCGACGGACACCCCATCGACCTGTCGCGACCCATCACCGCCGACGGCTCGCTCGCGCCGTTGACCTTCGACGACCGGGCGGGCAAAGAGGTGCTGCATCACTCCGCCGCACACATCGTGGCCAAGGCCGTGATGGCCGTCGTACCCGAGGCCCGACCGACCGTCGGGCCCGGCACGGAGGAGGGATTCCACTACGACTTCGACATGCGACCGTTGGTCCCCGACGACCTCGATCGGATCCGCGCGAAGGTGCGCGCGATCGTAGAGGCGGACGAGCCGTTCCGTCGGGAGGTTCTCTCACGGGACCGCGCGCTCGAACTGTTCCGCGACAATCCGCACAAGCAGCAGTACATCGCGGCCGCACCCGCGACCGAGGAGATCTCGGTCTATCGAACGGGGGACTGGCCGGACCTCTGCCGGGGACCCCACGTGCCCAGCACCCGTTGGCTCCGCGGTATCCACCTGCTGGGATTCTCCGGCGTCACCCAGGGGGGCGCGCCGGACGGGCTCCCGTTGCAGCGCATCCGGGGCGTCGCCTTCCCCACCGCTCCGGAGCTCGAGCAGTACCTGAAGCTCCGGCGGGAGGCCGAGCACCGCGACCACCGCGTGCTGGGTCCCCGGCTCGAGCTGTTCACCTTCGTCGACGAGGCGCCCGGATTTCCGTTCTGGCTTCCCAAAGGCATGATCGTGCTCCGGGAGCTCGAGGCGTTCGTCTCCGAACACCTGCACGAGGCCTCCTACGAGGAGATCCGGACCCCGCTCATGTTCGCCGCCTCGGTCTTCCAGACCAGCGGCCACTGGGAACACTACCGGGAGGACATGTTCCTCACCTCGATCGACGACCGCCCGTACGGGATCAAGCCGATGAACTGCCCTGGGGCGATGCTGGTGTTCCGCTCGCGCTCGCGCAGCTACCGAGAGCTGCCCCTGCGTCTGGCCGAGTGGGCGCCGCTCCACCGCCTCGAGGCGAGCGGGACGATCCACGGCATGACCCGGGTCCGCGAGTTCATCCAGGACGACGCCCACATCTTCCTGACCGAGGAGCAGATCGGCGCCGAGGTCCGAACCCTGCTCGCCTGGATCGACCGGGCGTTCTCGACCTTCCACCTGACCTGGAGCTACGAGCTCTCCACCCGCCCGGAGAAGTTCCTCGGACGGATCGAGGACTGGGACCGCGCCGAAGCGACGTTGCGGTCGGTGCTCGACGCCTCGGGCGTCGCCTACCGGGTCTCCCTCGGCGAAGGCGCGTTCTACGGGCCGAAGATCGACCTCCACATCCGCGACAGCCTCGGCCGCTCCTGGCAGACCGGGACGATCCAGGTCGACTACCAGCAGCCCGAGCGGTTCGGGCTACAGTATCAGGGCGCGGACGGCACGATGCACACCCCGATCGTGGTCCACCGGACCATCCTGGGGAGCTTCGAGCGGTTCCTGGGGATCCTCCTCGAACATACCAACGGACGGCTGCCGCCGTGGCTGGCCCCGATCCAGGTGCGGGTCCTCCCCATCGCGGACCGGCACCAGGCCGAGGTGGATCGCCTGGTGGGCGAACTCAAGGCGGCCGGCCTCCGCGCCGACGCGCGCGGGGCCGAGGAGACCATCTCCAAGCGTATCCGGGCCGGGGAGCTCGAGAAGATACCCTACCTCGCGGTCATCGGCGACGCCGAGCTCGATTCGCACACGGTCACGGTCCGGGTCCACGGGGACAAGCAGCCGCGCAAGCTCGCGCCGGCCGACCTGGTCACGCTCGTGAAGGACCGGATCGCCTCGCGCGCCTACGAGCCGTAGCCGGCTATCCGGTCGAGTAGGACGAGCCGCGGGACCTTCCCCGCAGCGCGATCCGCCGAGCGTCCGCGAGGATCTGGTCCAGCTGGGCGGAATCCAGATGGTGAACATCGCGCAGGTGGGAACGGAGCCGGTTGAGGTCGATGAACCGACCGCAGAGGGCGCAGCCGCTCCGGGCGCGCCGGCGGGGAACGCCCTCGCGCTCGCGCGGCGATAGCGACTGCATCGTGCCCGAGGTATCAACCGGGTCCGCTCCCTTATAGACACCGACGGTCCAAACGACCCGCCGGCCGCGCCCCGACGAGAGCGGGGAGTTCGCGCCCCCGAAGAACTTAAGAGCGGTCCTTGGACGCGGAGCCGATTCGCAGAGGGCGTTCGCGCATGGTCTCCCTACCGCTCGAGCTCGAGATCCTGGTGGTCGTCTCTGCCCTGGTCGGACTCGTCTACGCCGGTCTCCAGACCATCTTCCTCCTCCGCGAGGACGAAGGGACGGACCGGATGAAGGAGATCTCCCTCGCCATCCGGGAGGGCGCGGTGGCCTTCCTACGCCGAGAGTATACCGCCGTCCTGGCCGTCGGCATCGCGCTCGCGATCGTGATCTTCGTGGCGTTCTACAACGCCGGGAGCGCCTCGGGCGTTGCGAGCTGGCAGCTCTCGATTGGGTTCATCCTCGGCGCCGCCGGGAGCGCCCTCGCGGGGGCCGCCGGGATGCTGGTCTCGGTCCGGGCCAACGTGCGGACCGCCGCCCACGCCCGGGGCGGCAATCTGGCCGCGACGATGCGGTACGCCTTCCTCGGTGGGTCGGTCACCGGCCTGTCGGTCGCGGGCCTGGCGCTGCTCGAGCTCGTCGGAGTGTACGTCTGGTTCGGTGGGAACGTCCTAGCGATGGTGGGGCTGCTGTTCGGCGCCTCGCTCATGAGCCTGTTCGCCCGCGTCGGCGGGGGCATCTACACCAAGGGCGCCGACGTGGGCGCCGACCTCGTCGGCAAGGTCGAGGCCGGGATTCCCGAGGACGACCCGCGCAACCCCGCGGTCATCGCCGACAACGTGGGAGACAACGTCGGCGATTGCGCCGGCATGGCGGCCGACCTGTTCGAGACCTACGTCGTCACCGCGATGAGCGCGATGCTGCTCGCCCACTTCATCCCCGGCGTCGCCGGCACCTTCAGCGTCGGGGCCGAGATCCCGGTCCTCTACCCGCTCGTGGTCTGCGGCTGGGCGATCTTCGCCACGCTGCTCGGGATCATGGCGGTCCGGATGCGGCCGGGCGGTTCGATCATGGGCGCCCTCTACCAGGGGCTCGCCGTGACTACCGCGGTCGGGATCGTCGGTCTCTACCTGATCGATTACTATCTCATGGGCGGCAGCACCGGGATCTTCGTCGCGACGGTGCTCGGGCTCGTCGTCATGGTCCTCATCGTGCTCATCACCGATTACTACACCAGCTCGAGCTATTCGCCTGTCCGGCGCATCGCTGCCTCCTCGGAGGCCGGGGCCGGCCCGACGGTCATCACGGGCCTGAGCGTGGGGCTCGAGTCGGTCTTCCTCCCCGGGCTGGTCCTGGTCGCCGCCGCCCTCGGCTCCTACGAAGCGGTCGGGGCGATGGGCACCGGGGGTTGGATGCACCCCGACGCCGGCCTCGGCCTGTACGGGATCGGGTTGGCCGCCGCGAGCATGCTCGCGGTGACCGGCATGATCATCGCTATCGACTCCTTTGGGCCGATCACCGACAACGCCGGCGGCATCGCCGAGATGGCCCAGCTGCCTCCCGAGGCCCGCGCCGTGACCGACCCACTGGACGCGGTCGGGAACACGACGAAGGCGGTCACCAAGGGCTACGCGATCGGCTCGGCCGTCCTCGCTGCGCTCGCCCTGTTCGCGGCCTACACCTTCGCGGTCCAGAGCCAGGTCGGAACCTCCGCGGCCTCGCTCACCTCGAAGCTCGCCATCTCCAACCCCCTCGTCGTCGCAGGGCTGGTCATCGGCGGCATCCTGCCGTTCTTCTTCACCTCGTTCCTGATGAACGCCGTCGGCGTCGCCGCGCAGTCGATCGTCTTCGAGGTCCGGCGTCAGTTCAAGGAGATCCCGGGCATTCTCGCGGGCACGGGGAAGCCCGAGTACGGCAAGTGCGTCGACATCGTCACGGTCACCGCGCTCCGCCAGTTGGCGGTCCCGGCGGCGATCGCCGTCATCACCCCGGTGGCGGTCGGTTTCCTCCTCGGCCCCATCGCCCTGGCCGGCGTCCTATTGGGGGTCATCTTGACGGGCTTCCCGCTCGCACTGACGATGACCACGGGCGGGGGCGCTTGGGACAACGGCAAGAAGTACATCGAGATGGGCCACTTCGGCGGCAAGCACTCCGACGCACACAAGGCCGCGGTCGTGGGTGACACGGTCGGGGACGCGACCAAGGATACGGCCGGGCCGGCGATCAACCCGCTGATCAAGGTCGTGAACACGATCTCGATCCTGTTCGTGGCGCTGATCGTCGCGCACACATTGATCCCGTTCTAGCGTGGTACTCACCCCTGATTCGACAAGCGCCCGGATCGGGCCGGGCGGAGCCCGGGGAAGTCCTCGGCAGCGCAGCGCAACCCGTTCTACGCTCGGCGCTCGTCGCCCGATGACGCACCCGGTGAACCCGGGCGGAGGCTCGCGCCCGTCTCAGGCGTAGTGGCTCATGGTCGAGCGGTCCTTCTTTGAGTCATCCTTGGACTGGCCGCGCTCGGAGGCCTTGCGCTCCCGCTCGCACTCCTCTTCAGAAACCCACTCGAACTTCAGGTCCTCTGGGTGGTCGTGGGCGATGAACGCCCCCGCCTCGAAGGCGGAACTGACCAGGTCGTCGACGTTGTCCGGCTCGGTCCCCTCAAGCCGACCGGCGAGCCGCCAGTACCAGTCCGGCGCCTTGCCGGCGGCCTGGAGGTATTCCGTGATGAGGTCGAGGACGGAGCCGTGGTGGTCCGCGAGCCGGACGTGGAGGTGCTTGTGGTCGGTCTCCTTGGCGTCGGTCTCGGGAGTGGACGTGGACACGAGGACCGATGCCGCGGTCGGTTCATAACGGCTCGCGGCAGGACGGGCGGCGACCGCATCCTTCGACGGCCGATCTCGCGCCCGGCTACCACCGGCCGCCTCCGTGGTCGCCATGCCTTGCCCACCCCCGAGGTTTGAAGAGGCCGATGGCCGTCGGGGAGCTGATCCGTGTACGACGGTTCGGACGCCACGGCACCACCTCCGCCGCCCCCCCAGATCGCTCCGAGCCCGGCGACCGCTCCTTCGCCGGGGACCGCCCCCTCGCCCGCTCGGTACGCCTACCTGGTGGGCCGGTTGCGCGGCCGCCAGATCACGATGGAAGAGGCCACCGAACTGTTCGAGCTGCAGCAACAGATGGTCCTCCGGGCGCGTATGGCGGCGATCGCCGTGGCCTCACCGGCACCGTCCGGCCCGGCACCCCCGCGACCGGCTTCTGCGACCGGCACCCCGGCCCCCGGCGCGTCGAACCTCGTGGTCTCGGAAGATGCCCTGTGGGAGTCCCTTCCCGCGCTCGCCGGAGCGTTGGGCATTTTCGCCGCGCTGCTGAAACGGGCTCAATCCGGCTCGGGCGATGCCCCGCCGTCGTCGGCACGCCCGGCGTCGGGCCGCGGCTCGCCCCCGCCTGCCTCGCGGTAGGAGCCGGGATGGCTCGGGCATCGTTCGTCTTCGGCCATCTCGCCGACGCCCACGTCGGAGCCTGGCCGAGGGACCCGGCCGTCCGTGAGGCGCTCCGCAAGAGCGTGTTGCGGGCCCTCGACGTGGTCGAGGAGCGAGGGTGCGAGTTCCTGTTGATCTCGGGCGACCTGTTCCACACCCCGGTTCCCGAACCGGCGGAGGTCGCCCCGATCGCCTCGGCGCTCCGACGGCTCGTCGACTCCGGACGACGCGTCTACGTGATCTACGGCTCGCACGACTACATCGCGCACCGGACGAGCTGGCTCGACGTGCTGGCCGAGACCGGCATCTTCCTGCGCGCCGCGCCCGAACCGGTCCACGAGGAAGGCGCCCGATTCACCTTGGGCTACCACGTCGACCCGCCGACGGGGGCGGTCATCGCGGGGATCTCCGGGCGCTCCCACGGCCTCGACGCCGGCGTCTTCCGCGGGATCGACTCCGAGCGATTCCGGGCCGAGCCGGGCTTCCACATCTTCCAATTCCACGCCGCGGTGCGCGAGTACCTCCCCGAGGTGCTGCGACCCCATATCGCCGGCATCTCGCGCGACGACCTCCCCGGGGGCTGCGACTACTACGCGGGGGGCCACATCCATCAGAGCTACGTCGGCGAGGGACCGGACGGCGGGCTGCTGGTCAACCCCGGGGCCGTCTTCGGAACCAGCGTCACCGACGTCGCGTGGGCCTCGGTGCCCGACCACCGGGCCGGGCTCGCGATCGTCACGGTCCGCGACGGGCGTCCGAGCGTCGAGCACGTCCCGACCGCGCCCCGCGAGCTCGTGCGCGTCGTCGAGGTCAACGTCGACGGGCGGACTCCCGAGCAGGCGCGAGAGCTCCTTGCCGAGGAGGTCCGTGCGGCATCGGCACCCGGTGCGCTCCTGTTCCCCAAGCTCCGGGGGACATTGGCCGAGGGGGGCCCCCGGACGCTCGGCCTCAAGGAGGCGACCGAGGGGCTCGAGGCCACCGGCGCCGCCGGGGTCCATTGGGACCTGCACGAGGTCGTCCATGCCGAGGCGGCCAATCCGGATGCGGGTCGCCCGGAATCGGAGATCGAGGCCGATGTGCTCCGCCAGCTCGCCGAACGTGCCCCCGAGGGGCTTGCCGACCTTCACGGGCCGGAGGGCCAGGCGAGACTCGGCGAGCTCCTGCGCGCGCTCGGGGTGCCCCGCGGCGAGGGGGAGGCCCGGCTCGATTACGTCCACGCGCGCGTCGATGCCGGACTGCGGATCCTGAACGTGCGTGGCCGGCCGATCACCCCGTAGCGGACCATGCTCGTTCGAAGCGTCGCGGTCCGCAACGTCCGTTCGTACACCTCGGCGACGCTGAGGTTGGGGGAGGGGATCACCCTCCTGACGGGCGACGTGGGTTCCGGGAAGACCTCGCTCCTCCACGCCATCGAGATGGCGCTGTTCGGCTTCGCCGAGGTCGAGCCCGCCTTCCTCGTCCGACACCGGGCCCGCGACGCCGAGGTCAACCTCACCCTGGGCGAGGCCGAGCACACCTACGAGCTCCGGCGCCGGTTCCGCCGCCGCACGGTCCGGGGCAAGGAGTCGTTCGAGATCGAGGAGAGCTCCTTCGCCGCCGATGGACACCGAACCAAGTACTCCGCCACGGAGCTCCGGCAGCGGGCGATCGATCTGCTCGGGTTCCCGGACAATCCGAATCCCCACGCCCACTCCGACGTCTGGAGATGGGCGGTCTACATCCCCCAGGAGCGCATGCGCGAGGTGCTCGTCCAGCGTCCGCCCGAGCGGCTGGGGACGGTCCGCAAGGCGCTCGGCCTTGAGCAGTACCAGACGGCTGCGGAGAACGCCCAGGAGCTGGGGGCCGAGTTGCGTCGGATCGCCGAGGTCCACGAGGCGGCCGCCGAGCAGCTCCGCCCATGGACGGACGAGCTTCCCCGCTGGAGCGCGATCCGGGTGACCCGTAGCCGCGAGCTCGCCGAGCTGGAGGGGGAGGAACGGCGTCGACGGGAGACGGCCACCGCGGCCGACGAGGCCCGTCGTCGGGCCGAGGCGACCTTCGCCGAGCGACAGTCGCTCGCCGCCGAGCTGGAACGGTGGGTGGCGGACTCGGCCGAGCGTCATGCGAAGTCCGTCGAACTGCAGACCCGAGAACGGGCGGCCCGCACCGAGGCCGAGCGGCTCCGTACCGGAGCGGCCGCGGCCGAGCATGAATCGGCTCAACTGGCCCGGGAGGGCGGCGATTCCGCACCGCTGCGCAGCCGATTGTCCGATCTGCGGGCCCGCACCAGAGAGTCCGAGCAGGTCGCGGTCGAGCTCGCCCAGATCGAGGCGATGCTCCGCGCGACCCGAGAAGCCGTGACCCAACTCGACGAACGCGACGGCCGACTCGACACGGAGGAACAGGCGACTCGCACGGCGGTCCGGGAGGCGGAAGCGGCCGGTCCGCCCTTGGAACCCACGGCCCCGACGCCCCGTAGCCTCGAGGAGATCGAGGCCGATCGAGCACAGCGGGAGACGGAGTTCCGAACTGCCGAATCCCAGCAGCTCCGCCTCGAACATGTCGCCGAGGATCTCCGGGGGCTCGTCCAGGCCGGCGTCTGTCCCCGCTGCCATCAGGCGGTCCGTCCGCAGGAGTTCGCCAGCCACCTCGAACAGGCAAAGACCGAGGCCGCACAGGCCCAGTCCGCCGCCACCGAGGCGAAGGCCGTGTTGCGGCGCGTGGAGGACGAGCGGGGCGCCCGCGAACGCTTCGAGCGCGCCCGGGACCGATTCGTCGAGGTGGACAAGCGCCGTACTTCGGCACGGGGTCGTCTGGAGACGGTCAGCGCGGATCGGGCTAGGATCCGGACCGACCGCGCGGAACGAATTCGCGAGGTTGCTTCCTTGGAGCAGCGCTCAGGCGTTCTCGGTCCAGCGGCAGAACGGCGATCCGCCGAACTGTCCGCGTTGAAGGAGGTGGAAGCCCTCCTCGGCCGGTCCGAGGAGGCCGCGCGGCGTGCCGCCGACCGCTTGGAGGAGGCTCGCCGGCTCTCGGGCCGCGCCGAACTCGTCGATGAGCAGGCCGCCCGGGATGCCGCCGAGGGCGGACGACTGGAACGGGAGGCTCGCGCCCTGGCCGAACGAGCGGACCGTCGTCGCACGGAGTGGGCCGGTCGGCCGGACCCCGCGTCGGCGATCGCCCCCGCCCGGGAGGTGGCCGAAGCGGCACGGGCGGAGGTCGAGCGCGTCGTCGCACGCGTGGCGGCCACGCAGGCGGGCCTCGAGGAGGCGGACCGACGCATCATCGAGTCCGACCGGTCGGTGCGTATCCGGGCAGAGCGGATCGCGGAGGCCAACCAGTCACGGGCGCTGTCGGCGTGGCTCGCCCGCGAGTTCCGCGAGGGGCTGCTCGACCTCGAGCATCGCCGTCTCGCGCAGGCCCAGACCGAGTTCAATCGCGCCTTCGCCCGATACTTCCAGACCCTCGTCGAGGACCCGAACCTCGTGGCGCGCTGCGACCTCGCCTTCTCCCCGCTCGTGGAGATCGACGGCGACCCTACGCCGGCCGAAGCGCTGAGCGGCGGGGAACGTACGGCACTGGCCTTGGCGTTCCGACTCGCGATGGGACGGGTCGTGCGGGGCGCGGGGCGGCTCCGACTGGAGACGCTGATCCTGGACGAGCCGACCGACGGCTTCTCCCCCGAGCAGGTGCTCCGGATGGGTGAGCTCCTCGAGGAGCTTCGTATCCCTCAGGTACTGATTGTCTCGCACGAGGCCGCTCTGGCCGGGATCGCCGACCATGTGGTTCGGGTGAGCAAGACCGGTGGTGCTTCCCAACTGTCCTACGGTCCGGGCGACCGGGAGGCGAGTGCGTCCGCTCCGGGGGATCCGAGCGGACCTTCGTCGCCTGTCGGACCGGCGGTACGGCGTCGGGTCCGTCGCCCGCCCCAGCTCACGCCAGATGACGGCGGAACTCCTCCGGACCCCACGGCGGAAGCTCCGCCAGCCTCAGGTTCTCGCTGAGGTGCGCCGGCTGCTTCTGGCCGACCAGGGGCGCCAGTGTCCCGGGAGCGGATCGCGCGAACTGGATTGCGGTCTGGGCGCGCGTCAGCCCCTCGAACTCCGGTCCGGACCGGGCATACTGTCCCTGAAGCAGGGGCACGCTGGTGAAGCAGCCCAGCCCCAGCTGGGCCGCGGCCTCGAAGAGCGTCCGGCGCTCTCCTTGGACCGCTTGGTTACGGAGCTCGGCGGCCTCGGACATGCCGAGGCTGAACGGGAACTGGATGAAGCGGAACCCGTGGTCCGTGCCGCCGACCTCACGCGCGACGGTGACCGCCTCCTCGAGCGAAAGGTACGACGGGTCGGTGCGGGGTGCCCGAAGGCTGTCCCACGTCGCGAGGCCGTAGGCTCCGATGCCCCCGTCCTTGCGTAGCCTTTCGTACAGGCCGAAGGCCTCGGTCAGGCGTTCGAGGAAGGTCCGACGCCCCACGATGGGGAGCTGGGCATCGGGCGCGTTGTGAAGGTAGAGCAGGTCGAGTTGCTCGAGCCCGAGGTTCGCCCGACTCCGCTCGTACTGGTCCTCGAGATAGCCCACGGCCATCGCGTGGGAGTCGTCGACGATATCGCGCCGGGCGAGGATGCCGGGTCGGATCAGTTCGCGATCGATCCAGTCCGTCCCCGAAAGCCCCGACTCCGCGTCGGGAGCGAGGTACCCTCCTTTGGTCGCGACGAAGACCTCTTGACGTTGGACGGCGCCGGCCTCGACGGCGCGAGTGAGTGCACGACCGACGCTCCGCTCGGCGCGCTGGAACCGATAGTTGATCGCCGTGTCGACGACGTTCACCCGCCCCGAACGCAAGCACAGTCCCACCGCCTCCTCGACCGCGCGGTCGGTGGGCGCGTCCACGGCGCCCAGGTAGGTGCCGACCCCGAGAGAGCTCACCGTCAGCCCGCCCGGCGCGATCCGGAAGTGGCCGGCGGGGAAATGGTGGCGCTCGATCGCACGTGACGCGAACGATGCGGTTGCCGTTGGCTCCGCCCGACCCTTGACGAGGCCCACGTTCGGGGCTCCCTCGGGGCCACTTGAGCTCTAGGTCCGACCCGCCCGCGCGAACTCATGAGCGGGCATCACTCCCCGTCGACGCCCGGGGGTGGACCTGTGCCTCGACGTAAGTACGGACGGCTGCGGAAACCGATCCCGCCGGTGACCCCCGAGAAGTGCCGTTTCTGCCGGCTCAAGCGACCCTGCCCGATCCACGGCCGACGGGCGACCTAGCGTTCGATCGATCGCGGCGGCCGCCGCGATGAATGCCGGCGAAGCGTCAGGGCGCGGGGCGGCTCGGCGGGCGGCTTCCCGGCAGGAGCGAGAATTTGCGGTCCCGTCGTCGGGGATCGGGGGTGGCCTTGGACGCCTGGCCGAGCAGGAGCGGCGCGGCGATCCTCTCGTGGAATCGGTCCCCGGTATGGGTCAACTCTTCCAGCACCCGGTCGGAGATCCGCCCCCGGAGCTTCTGGAGCTGGGCCTCCCAGGCGAAACGGGCCTGCTCCCATCGGTACAGGCTCTCCGGATAGGCCGCCTCGAACAGCAGCGATTCGCCCCCCCGCTTCGGACGACCCCGGACGCGGCCGGTCAGGCGCTCTTTGACGAGGTCGTACAAGCGTGTGCCGGGAACCGGCACCGCGATCGAAACCGAGTACTCCTCCGGACTGAACTTACGGAACAGCTTGAGCGTCGCCTCGACGTCCTCGACGGTCTCCCCCGGGTAACCGAGCATCAGGAACCAGAACTGCCGGACGTGGTGGGCTTTGAGCTCGGCGGCGACTCGGGAGATCTGGGCGAGCTTGGTGCCACGGTTCATCAGATCGAGCATCTTCTGACTGCCCGATTCGACCCCGAGGTAGACCCGGGCGAGCCCGGCGCGGCGCATCTGGTCGAGCAGGTCGGTCTTGAGCAGGTCGACCCGGGCCAGGCACTCGAACTGGAGCCGGAGGTCGCGGGAGATCATCCCATCGAGGAGGGTCTCGAGCCAGCGGCGCTGGATGCCGAAGACGTCGTCGCAGAAGCGGACGTAGTCGACCCGGTAGCGCGTGCGCAGGGCCTCCAGCTCTGCGAGTACCCGCTCGGGTGACTGCTGACGGAAGGTGCGCCCGAACGTCGGCTTCGAACACCACGAACAGTCGAACGGGCAACCGCGGCTGGTCAGCAGCGCGGCTCTCCGCTCCCCCGTCCGCCGCTGCCAGTGTCCAAGGTAGGCCTCCATGTCGATCAGCTCCCACGCCGGGAGTGGCAACGCGTCGAGGTCGGCGAGGTACGGTCGGTGCGGTCCCCGGACGGTCCGGTCCCCCGAACGCGCGACCACCCCGGCGAGGCCGGCGAGCGGCCGGTCTCCCAGGACGCACGACAGCAACTCCTCGAGCGTCAATTCCCCCTCGGCGACGACCACTGCGTCGAAGCCGCCGTCGAGGTAGACCTCCGGACGCGTCGCCGAATCCGGGCCCCCGGCCACGGTGACGACGCCGGCGGCGCGCGCGCCTTGGGCGACCTCGAGGGCACGGGGAAGGGTGAGCGACTTGGTGTGGACGCCGACGACGTCGGGGTGGAACTGGCGGATCGCGTCGTCGACGGGACGGGCATCGCGGGCGAAGGTGAGGTCGCAGATCCGGACCACGGTCCCCGACCGGCGGAGGTAGGCGGCCAGGGTGAGCAGACTGAGCGACGGATAGAGCTCGACGAACTTTCGTTCCATCGGGTCTTCGCGGGCGACGTAGGGGTCGACGAGGAGCAGGCGGGCCGGTCGGTCCTCGGGCGAGGGACCCGGAGGGGCTGCGGTGGGCATGTTAGCCCCGCCGGCCGCGCGGGACCGGCCGTCCACCCGAGATCGCCCCGACGGGGCAGTACGGGATGCACCATCCGCAGCCGGTGCAGTGATCGAGGACACGGAGAACGTTCGGTTCGAGCTCTAGGGCGTTGGGGGGACAGACCCCGGTGCAAAGCCCGCAGAGCACGCAGATGTCCGGGTTGACGGTGACCGCCGTCACGTCGATCCGGCGCCCTCGCTGACCGCGGCGGGCTCGGCCCCGGCCTCCTCGCCGTGCAGCGCCCGGCCCAACGCGACGAAGCCGGTGAGGGCACACTTCACCCGCACGGGTGAAAGGGGGATTCCGAGCAACTTGTAGATGTCCTCCCGGGTGAGCTTCTCGACCTCCGCGAGGGGCCGGCCCTTGACCTTCTGTGTCAGGAGCGATGCGCTGGCCACGCTGATCGCGCAACCGTCCCCGGAGAACATGATCTCCTCGACCGTGGTACGTCCCGCGTCGAGCTTGAGCTCCATCCGGATGTGATCGCCGCAGAGCGGGTTGCTCTCCTCGCCGGCGAGCGTCGCCTCGGCGAGCGATCCGAAGTTCCGGGGCGCCCGGTAATGCTGGAGGATGACCTCCTGGTACATGTCGTAGGCCATCGAAATTCTCCGTGAACCGGCCCCTAATACCGACGGTTCCAACTTAAGCGGTTCGACTCGGACGGACCCCACCCCTCCGACGGGCCCCTCGGCAGGTACGATGGCCACCACGGGGACGAGATCTCGCGCGCCGACCCCCTTCTTCGCGCTTGGGATTTACACACCTGACGCTACTCTTATTATGACACGCCCCGTCGTCCGGACGATGGCGTCGGCGGGCGCGCTCTACTCGAATTGGCTGACCGACGGCCAGGTCGAATCGCTCGGGCGCGCGGTTGGAGATTCGACGCCGGTCGCGGCCGCGCGAGCGGAAGCCCTCCGAGCGTTCCGCGAACTCCCTCTCGAACCGAACGCGCTCTTTCGGGGCTACTCGAACATCGCCGGGGCCGAACTCAAGGATATCGACCTGACGACCCGGGGCCCACCGGTCGGGCTCCCGCGGGCCGACGCATCGACCCTGCGGATCGTGCACGATGCCTCCGGGACGCGGGTCGAGCTGCCCGATGCCCTACGCGAGGCGGGGGTCACGGTCGAAACGCTGCCCGATCTGTGGACCGCGAACGGCCGTGCGGCCTCCCCACCCCCGCACTCCGTGGTCGCGCCGGACAAGATGACGTCCTACGCGCTGGCGACGGTCAACCGGGCGGTCCGGCTCACGGTCCCGGATCGGTGCACGGTGCCCGTGCGGGTGCACGACCTGACCGTCCTCTCCCGCCCGAACGAAGGCATCTCGGTCTGGCGGGAGCTCCATTCGGGCTCTCAGTCCAAGCTGCTCTACAGCGAGGAGCTCTTCTCGACCGCCGACGCGGAGACCACCGGCCAGAGGCTCTACGCCTCCACCGTCGACCTCGATCTCGGGGAGCGGTCGTCGCTGCACTACCTCACGCTGCACGCGCCGGATGCGCGGGCGGTCTCGCTCTATCAACGGCACGCCCGCACCGGCGCCGGCTCCTACCTCGCCTGGGTCTGGGCGGGACTCGGTGGCTTCCGCACCCGTTCCAAGAACCTCTCGGAGTTGGCCGGCAACGGCAGCGCCCTCGACGACCTCCAAGCGATCTACGGCAGCCACGAGCAGGCTTACGACAGCGGCGTTCAGATCACGCACATCGGGACCGATACCCACGGCCAATCGATCACGCGCAGCCTGTTCAAGGACAAGGCGCAGGGCGTCAGCCGCGGCCTGGTGCGGATCGAGAAGGACGCGCGCAAGACGCTGAGCTACCTCGCCGAGTATTCCATGCTGCTGTCGAAGGGCGCACGCTCCGACGCCATGCCCGACCTCGAGATCCTCTGCCGCGACGTCAAGGCCACGCACTCGTCGTCGGTCGCCCCCGTCGACCCGGAGAAGATCTTCTACCTGGAATCGCGCGGCATCAATTCGACCGACGCAGTGCGGATGATCGGCGAGGGGTTCCTCTCGAACGTCCTCGACCGCGCCCCGATCGTCTCGCTCCGCGATCTGCTCTACCCGATCCTCGCCGCGCGCTGGGACGGGCACCCGGTGCTCTGGGACGCCGCGAAACCGCCCTCCCTCCCGCCGCTCCAGGTGAGCGACGCCCGCGCCGGCGAAGAGTGGCGCTTCGACGCGAAGCTCCGTTAGCGGCCGAATCTCTGCGGACCGGTTCCGCCACGATCGCGGGGGGTTGGACGGTCGGCGCCAGGCTCTGCCAGAGGTAGTAGGTTGCGTGCGAACGGTACGGCGCCCAGCGCCGCCCCAATCGCTCCACGGTCGACTCCGCCGGAAGGCCCCTCATGGAGACCAGCCGCTGCACCGCCTTGCGCAGCCCGAGGTCGCCCGTGGGCAGCACATCGTCCCGACCCAGGTGAAAGATCAGGTACATCTGGGCGGTCCACCGGCCGATCCCGCGGACCCGGGTGAGCTCGGCAATCACCTCCTCATCCGGCAGTTCGCGCAGCCCAGCGAACGCGACGGTCCCGTCCAGCACCTTGCCCGCCAGGTCTCGGAGGTAGCCGATCTTCTGCGGCGAGAGGCCGGCGCCGCGGAGCGTGGCGTCGGTCGCGTCACGAAACCACTCCGGGCGGGGAAGCTCGGTTCCCCCGCCGGCCGCCACCACCTTGCGGCAGATCGCCGCGCCCGCCGCTCCACTGATCTGCTGGAAGATGATCGCGCGCACCAGCGCCGGGAAACCTTCGGGCTGCAGCGGGGGGCGAAGCGGCCCCGATCGGTCGATCAGCGAGCCGAGCCGGGGGTCCGATCGTTGAAGGGCGACCGCGACTTCCCGATCGGTTCGACGGTCCACGGTCCAGCGGAGGGCGGCGACGGCATAGCGGTTCGGGCCAGTGTCGAACGAACCGAGGCGCCCGCGGATCGGTGCCTCACATCGCGCCCGGTGGCGGCCCATTGGGGGGGGCGCCCGGGGCGCCTGGCGGGACGGGGCCCGAGGTCGAGGAGGGCATTGAACTACCGTCCATCGCGGGCGGCGGGGAGTAGGCCGCAGTGCCTCCCTTTCGTCGACGCATGAGGACGACGGCGCCGATGCCACCGATGGCGACGAGGAGCACGACCGCGATGATCGCCCAGTCCAAGCTGGACAGCGACCCGGCTCCGCCGGAGCCGCCGTGATTCGTTCCGGCCGAGCTGGTCGCGCTCGGAGCGCTGGCCCCGACCGCGTTCCAGGCGACGACCCGGACGACGTAGGTGGTGGAGGCCGCGAGCCCCTTCACCGTCGCGTTCAGGTCCGCGCCGGCGGACAGGTCGGTCCAGGGACCCGCGGCGGTCGTCGCGTACTCGACCGTGTAATTGACCACCGGCGTGCCCCCCGAAATCGAGGGGCTGGTCCAGCGGACCCCGAGGCTGCTCGAGGAGATCGCCGTGAGCGCGACGCCGGTCGGTGGGTAGGGTACCGAGACCGGTGTACCGCTCACCGGCGAGCTGGCGGCGCTCACCCCGGCCGCATTGATGGCCGTGACGATCACGTAGTAGACCGTGCCGAGCGCCAGGCCCCCGAACGTGTAGGAGAGCGTAGAGACCGTTGCGCTCCGAGTCCACGGACCATTGGCGCTCGCGCCCAACGATACGTTATAGCCGGTGACCGGCCCTCCGCCCAAGTTCGCCGGTGCGCTCCAGCTGGCGGCCAACGTCCCGTTGCCGGCGACGAGGGTGACCGCCTGGGGGGCGCTCGGCGCGAAGACCTCACGGAGGAGGATCAGTTGGGCGCTCGTGTCGGTGGCCATCGCGAGCGTCCCATCGGAGCCGTCGTAGGAGAACACCAGCGTCGGGGTCGGCACGTAGAGCGATCCGACGAACGTGTGCGTCGACGCGTTGATGAATCCAATGTAGGAGCTGTTGATCGAGCCGACGACGATCAAGTTCGCCCGGCCGTCGTAGCCGACCCCCCAGGGGGCGAGCGCCGGCGAGGAGACGTTCGCCACGTACCGACCCGTGCTCGGGTCGACCACCGAGGTGTTCGTACCGTCGTCGACCCAGAGGTCGCCGGAGGCGTCGACGGCGATGCCCTCGGGACAAGTGACCAACCCCACGGCGACGGTCGCGGTGCCGTTCAATGGGTCGATCTCGGTCAGATTACCGCACCTCGGACCGCCCCCGTAATCGAATACCCACGCGCGGTCGCGGGTCGGGTCGGTGAGCAGATTGGGCTGGGGGTCCAACGCACCGACCGAGACGTTGGCGAGCAACGCGTAGGTCCGGGTCGAGAAGACGTACACTTGGGAGGAGTTCTGGACGTAGAGATAGTGGTGGACCGGGTCGACGGCGAGCTGATCCACGGGACCCCTCCCGGCCATCGGGATCGAGTGCACCCAGGCGCCGGTGGTGGCGTTGAACTCCGTGACGTTCAACTGCCCCGCACCGGCCGCGAAGAGGGTCCCTACCGTCGGGTCGACCGCCACCGAGTGGAAGAAGCCGTCGACGAGCGGCGCGGCAATCGTCCAGGCGACCGATCCATCGGATTCGTGGAACGCGGTGACGACCGACGGGTCGTACCCGCCGGCGTAGGCGAACCCGTTCGAAGGGTCGATGGCGAGCGCTCCGGAAAAGAGGGGGAAACTGGTGTAGTTGCGTACCAGGGAGATCGGGCTGACGGAGAACTCGGAGATCGCCGTCCGCTCCGGCCCCCCGCTCGCCGCGAACACGGCGTTCGCGACCGGGTCGGAGATCACTTCGTCGAATGCGTAACTCCCCCCGGCAGCGGCGTAGGCGGTCTCGAAGAACGGGGCCGAGCCGGAGGTCACGTTGAGAGCGCCGAGCCCGTGGGCTACCGTGGCGTTCGTGAAGACCAGCGCCTCCATCGCCGGATTGTAGGCCAGCGAGTTCCCGTACCAGGGCATCCCGCCACCGATCCAACCACCGGCGAACGCGGTGGTGGTCGCGTTGAACGTCCACAGGATGCCCATCGTTCCCGCGGAGTAGTTCTCCGCCCAGACGAGCTGGTTGTGAGAGTCGTAGGCCGCGGCGACGAGCGACTGGTCAGGGTAAGTGGTGAGGGTGGGGAACGGCTGGACGACCAGCGAGGTCTCGTTCACCTCGTACAGGGTTGCGTTACCCGCGGGAACGAGGAGCTGCGGGTAGGGGGTATCCATCGAACTCGCCGCATGGAGCGACGGAAGGCCCGCCGGCAGGGTGATGTAGGCGACGAAGGCGAGGGGATCGCCGGCGAACACCGCGATCGAGGTCGGCGTCGTGTTCTGGACGAAGAGCCGGTGCGTGACCGGGTCAAAGGTCTCGAACCGGGGCAAGAAGGTCTGGCCGCGGACCCCGGGAAAGCCGACGCGCTGATCGAGCGAGAGGTCGGATTCGTTGAGGACGACGACGGTCGATCCGCCAGGGGTATAATTGTAGGCGCTCGCGAAGACCCGATGGGTCGAAGGGTCGACCGCGACCCCCTCGGCATAGTTTCCACCGGGACTGTTCACGGTGGTGAACGACTGAGCGGCGACGGTCTCTCCTGTCGCAATGGACACCGACACCACTCCCTGATACGGATTGGACGTGAACAGAAGACCCGCCGCGTGGTCGACCGCAATCTGGTCGGCCAATGAATTGCCCCCGTTGGGCTCCGTGACGGTCTGAGCGAACGCGTGACCCCCGAGGTGGACCACGGTTCCCGCCTCACCGCGCACCGTCGGGAGGGCAACGAGGTGGGGAGACACGGATGCGGAAAGGGCGGCGCGCGGAGCGCCGGGCTCCCCCCACATCGGGCGCGCCCAGGAGCCGCCGGGAGCGACGAGCAACACCGTCAAGAAAAATATAGCCACCATCCCACCGGCCGGCACCCGGCTCGCGCGTCGAGGTGTCATTCAAACGCATTGACGCCGGGTCGGTGGTAATTAACCCGTCGACCGTTGTCCGTCGGTAGAAGCGTCGACCCAGTGTTGTCCCGGAACCCGGGTGAAGTTCCAGGACAGCCCCGCCGTTCGCCGATCGCCATGATCCAGCGTCAGGGCGGACCGGCGGCCGTGCCTCGGCGGCGGCCTTGACCCCTGCCGGAACCCCTATCGGGCCTGCACGGCGCGGTCAGAAATCCCTATCTTCGGCCGAACTTGCATCGGGCACGATGCCGGCCACTCCCGCCCCTGGCCCAGAGCCACTTCCCGGACCGCCCGCGCCCGCGTCCCCGCCGCCGGCGGCCGCCGGCCCGGGCGCTCCCCCCGGCGGCCCGGGCTACCCCGGGCCGGCATACGGCCAGTATCCGTACCCCCCCGCGCCGCCCCGGCGCCGCGGGATGGTATTGATCGCCGTGGTGGCGGTGGTCGTCGTCGTGGTCCTCGCACTCTCCGTCCTCCTGCTCGCCGGCGTGGTCAACAAGAGCGGGAACGGCTCGAGCGGCCCCCAGACGTTCAGCCAGGCGTCCTCATCGGTCAGCTCCGCGACGAACAACTACAAGGGCGGCGGGTGGAAGCAGATCGTGGCCATCGGCCTCGCACCGAGGGCCTCGATCAGTTCGGGCACGAGCTCGCTGCCCACCGGGTTCCTCAGCGCCGGAGGCTGCAGCGCCTCGCTGCTCATCTCGAACGGGACGTCCTTCACGGTGGCCGGCTACAACGGGTCGCTCGCCTCCGGTCAGGGGACGGGCTGGATCTTCATCCTCGCGAACTCCTCCGGGGCCCTCGTGGCCATCGACCTCGAGGGGTCGGTCACGCTGGTCGCCTACATCGCCGGCAGTGCTTCCTGCCCGATCGCCGGCTCGTTCGGGTTCCTTTCCGGCCTGAACAGCGGGATCGTCGACTCGAGCACCGCGGCCTCCGCCGCGTGGAAGGCCGGGGCCTCCGCCTTCGTCGCGGCCCACCCCAACGCCTCGGTCTCCTACGCCATCACGAGCGGGGTGAGCGCCTTCGGCGTGACCGAACCCGCCAAGTGGGAGATCGCCTGGCAGGCCTGCACGCCCTCGGCGACCCCGTCGGCCACGCCCGTGCCCACGTTCAATGCGACGATCAACGCCGCCACCGGCCAGCTCATCTCCTCCAGCACGACCTCCCAGGTCTGCTCGTCGGGCGGTAACTTCACCGGTTCGAGCGGCGGTGGAACCCCCCTCGGTTCGGTGCTCAGCTTCGGGGCGGTCGCGGAGGCGCAGGCCGGTGCGAAGTTCTACTACAACTTCACGATCAATTCGGCCGGCGGGGGTTTGACCTGGAGCGCCGTCACACTCCTGATCCAGGGCACCAACGGCGCCGTCGCCACGGGCGTGACCTCCTACGCCGTCTACTCCCTGATGGGCACCGTGATCTGCTACTCCAACGGGTCGGTTGAATCCGGTTGGAATCCCGGGCCGGCCGGGAGCGGAGCGACCGCGATCTCGGCCGCCCAGACCGTGGTCGTGGTCTCCTCGGCCAATCTCGCCGGGCTGGGCGACAGGCTCGTCGCGGCAGCTGCCGGATACACCGGTACGTCGACCGCCTCCGTTCCGTGAGCGACCCTGAATCCGGCGGGCTCTAGTCCGAGCCGCGAGGGGCGGCTCGCGAGGGCCGCGCCCGCGCGGATCGCGGTGCCGGGCTAACCGACGGCTCCGGTCATCTCGAGCTGGATGAGCCGGTTGAGCTCGAGGGCGTAGTCGATCGGGAGCTCCTTGGAGAACTCCGCGAGGAACCCCATCAGGATCAGGTGGATGGCGTCGGACTCGTTGAGCCCGCGGCTCATCAGGTAGAAGATCTGCTCCTCGCCGATCTTCCCCACCACGGCCTCGTGGGTGATGGTCGCGTCCTCCTCGTGGATCTCGTTGTAGGGGTAGGTGTCCGAGCGGCTCTCGTCGTCCGGCAGCAACGCGTCGCAACGGACCGCCGCCTTGACGCCCGTCGCGCCCTTGGCCACGTGCAACAGGCCGCGGTAGCTCGTCTGGCCCCCGCGGATCGCGATGGACTTCGAGACGATCTTGCTCGAGGTGTCCGGGGCGGAGTGGACGGCCTTGGCGCCGCTGTCGATGATCTGGCCGCCGGAGGCGAAGGCGACCGAGAGGATGTCGGCCCGGGCCCGGCGCCCGCGGAGGTAGACCGACGGGTACTTCATCGTGATCTTGCTGCCGAGGTTGCCGTCGACCCACTCGACGAGGGCATCCTCCTGCGCCACGGCACGCTTGGTGACGAGGTTGTAGACGTTCTTCGACCAGTTCTGGATCGTGGTGTAGCGGACCTTGGCGCTCGGTTCCGCCATCACTTCGACGACGGCCGCGTGGAGCGAGTCGGTCGAGTAGACCGGTGCCGTACAGCCCTCGACGTAGTGGACCTTAGCCCCCTTGTCGGCGATGATGAGCGTCCGCTCGAACTGTCCGACCGACTTCGCGTTGATGCGGAAGTACGCCTGGAGGGGGATGCCGGCGTCCACGCCGGGCGGGACGTAGACGAAGCTGCCGCCCGACCAGACCGCGCTGTTCAGCGCGGAGAACTTGTTGTCGTTGTAGGGGACGATCTTGCCGAAGTACTTGCGGACGATGTCGGAGTGCTCCCGCACCGCCGTGTCGGTGTCGGTGAAGAGGACGCCCTTCTGTGTGAGGTCCTCACGGATCTTGTGGTAGACGGTGCCGCTGTCGTACTGCGCGCCCACCCCCCCGAAGAAGTCCCGCTCGGCCTTCGGGATGCCGAGCTTGTCGAAGGTGTTCTTGATGTCCGCCGGGAGGTCCTCCCACCGGCGCTTGGTCTCGCCTTCGGCGAGCGGGTTGGCGTAGTAGGTGTAGGCGTCGAAGTCGATCTCCTCCAGGCTCGGGCCCCAGTCGGGCATCGGGCGCTGGAGGAAGTGCTCGAACGCGCGGAGCCGGTACTCGCGCATCCAGTCGGGCTCGTTCTTGAGGTCGGAGATCTTCTCGACGATCTCGCGCGAGAGCCCCCGGGGGGTCCGGACCTTGTAGGTCTCGGGGTCCTTGAAGTCGTAGCGGGTGTAGTCGAGCGGCTGGAACTCCGCGGTTTGCGCCATGGTCGACCTCGGGAAAATTCAGCACCCGTTGGTATTTAAATTGACGGTGGGGTCGTCGGCGACAGACTACGTCAGGTGGCGGCGGTGGTCTTGCCCCGGGCGAACAGTTCTTCGACGTGGCCCAGGGCGTCGAACATCCGATCGAGCTCCTCGGGCAGTGTGTAGAGGTAACAACTCGCGCGGGCGAGGGCGGGCACGCCGAGCCGCTCCATGAGCGGCTGGGCGCAGTGGTGCCCGCTGCGGATGGCGATCCCTTCCGCGTCGAGGAGGCTCGCGATGTCGTGCGGGTGCACGCCGTCCAGTGCGAAGGAGAAGATGGCGTCCCGATCCTCACCCGGGGGCGGTCCGTAGACGCGGAGCCGGCCCTCGAACCGCTCGAGGGCTTCGCGGTGCGCGTGCTCGGTGAGCGAGCTTTCGTGGGCCTGGATCTCGTCCAACCCCACCCGCTGCAGGTAATCGATGGCCGCTCCGAGCCCGATGGCTCCTCCCACGTCCGGCGTGCCGGCCTCGAAACGCTGGGGTGGGTCGCGATAGCTGACGCGGTCCTTGTGCACTTCGCGGATCATCTCTCCGCCGCCCATGTAGGGGGGCAGGCGGCGCAGCAGCTCCGCGCGACCCCAGAGCACTCCGATCCCGGTGGGCCCGAGGAGCTTGTGGCCGGAGAAGGCGAGCAGGTCCGCGCCGAGGTCGCGCACGTCCACTGGACGGTGGGGGGCCGACTGGGCGGCGTCGACGATGACCGTCGCACCCACCGCGTGGGCGCGCTCGGCCATCTCCTTCACCGGGTTCACCGTCCCGAGCACGTTGGAGACATGGGCGAGCGTGACGACCTTCGGGTGGGCTCCAAGGAGTTGGTCGTACTCGGTTTGGACGAGGCGTCCGTTCGCGTCGACATCCACGTAGTCGACGGCGCACCGTCCGGCGTCGCGGAGCATCAGCCAGGGCACGATGTTGGAGTGGTGCTCGAGCAGGGTGGAGACCACGCGCGTGCCCGGACCCAGCACCGAGCGCCCCAGGCACGAGGCGGCGAGGTTGATCGATTCGGTCGTCCCCCGCGTGAAGATGATCTCGGAGGGGTCCTCGGCGTGAAGGAACCGGGCGACCCGCTCGCGGGCCTGCTCGAAAGCGTCGGTCGCCTCCTCGCTCAGCGCGTAGACACCCCGGTGGACGTTCGCGTTGCGCTCGCGATAGAACTCCGAGACCGCGTCGATGACCGCCTGCGGCTTCTGGGAGGTCGCGGCGGAGTCCAGGTAGGCAAGCGGGTGACCGTGAAAGACCCTCTGAAGGGTCGGGAAGTCCTGCCGGATCCGAGGTACATCCATCGGCGTGCTCGGCGAGCGAGGGCGCGGGCGTCAGTTGCCCGCGACGACCCCCACTTTCACCCAGTCGTACCCCTTCGCCTCGAGCTCCTCGGCGAGCTCACGACCGCCCGAGAGGGCGACGGCGCCGTCGACCATGACGAACACGCGCTGCGGTTGGACGAACTTCAGGATCCGTTGGTAGTGCGTGATGACCAGGATGCCCACACCGGGGTGCTGGAGCTTGGCGACGGTCTCGCCGACCGCCTTGACGGCGTCGATGTCCAGCCCCGAGTCCGGCTCGTCGAGGATGGCGAACACCGGGTTCAGCGTCGCCATCTGCAGCACCTCGGTCCGCTTCTTCTCCCCGCCGGAGAACCCCTCGTTGAGCGAGCGCTTGAGGAACGAGTCCTCCATCCCGAGATAGCCGAGGTGGGTGTTGAGGTCCACGCCGAACTTCTCGGCGTCGGCGGTCTCCGCCGTATGGCGCTGCATGTAGGAGGTCCAGAGGAACTTCGACAACGATAGCCCGGAGACTTCCTGGGGGTACTGGAACCCGAGGAACAGCCCGGCGCGGGCACGCTGGTCGACGCTCATCGCGAGCAGGTCCTTGCCGTCCAGGAGCACAGCCCCGCCGGTGACCTTGTACTTCGGGTGGCCCATGAGCGCGTAGGCCAACGTGCTCTTGCCCGAGCCGTTCGGACCCATCATCGCGGTCAGCTCCCCGCTCCTCAGCTCGAGGTTGACGCCCTTGAGGATCTCCTTGCCCGCGACCTCGACGCGGAGGTCCCGCACCTTGAGGGTGTGCGTGGGGCTCGCTGCGTTCGCCATCGTCTACGGTCCGGACGAGCGGCGCCCGCTATTTACGCATTGCCCAGTGTGTAAACCCCGAAACCACAAATAGCGGCAAACCCGTCTCGGAGTCGAGGTGCGGATGGAGCTCGTCGACGTTCGACCCGGGGAGGGGACCCGGGGCCGGATCATGGAGGAGCTCGCCGTGGCGCCACGGACCGCCAAGGACCTGGCCGAACGGTTCCACATCCAGGAGAGCGCCGCGCGCGGGCATCTCGAGCGGCTCGAAGAGCGGGGCCTGGTTACCCCGACCTTCCGTCGGGAGGGGGTCGGGCGTCCTCGCAAGCGCTACCAGTTGACCGGAGCGGGCCAGGAGCTCTTCCCCAAGAAGTACGAGTTCCTCCTCGACTCCGTCATCGAGCAGATCGTCCAGCGGGAGGGCGAGGGCTACGTCTCGGCGCTCTTCGTCGGGGCGGCCAAGCAGATGGCCCAGACGATCGTCGGCGAGGTCCCGAAGAAGGCCCCCCGGCTGCAGCGGGCCCGGGCGCTCGCCGACGCGCTCAATAAGCTCGGATTCCGGGCCACCGTCGAGACCACCGCCGACGGCGGGCTCAAGATCGTTCGGAACAATTGCGTGTTCCGTCACAGCGCGCTCTCCCACGCCTACCTGCTGTGCGAGGTGTTCGACAAGCATCTGACCGAGCAGCTGCTGGGCAGCTCCGACCTCGATGTCGACCTGAAGGATTCGATCACCCGCGGTGGCATGCGGTGCACGCACCTCGTGCAGCTCCGGTAGTGCTACCGGTCGCCCAACGGTCGAGTCAACCGTATTGCCCCGCCCGCGCCTAGGGGGTACCTCCCAGCGAGGGAGCATGGAGATCGGTCAGGTCCCGCCCAAGCGCTTCGGCAGCTCCGCGGACCCTCCTGATGGCTCCGATGCCCGGGCGTTCAGCCCCGAGGAGCTTCGCCGGTACAGCCGCCACCTGATCCTGCCGGAGGTCGGGATCGCGGGGCAACGGAAACTTCGGGATTCCAAAGTCCTCCTCGTCGGGGCGGGCGGGCTCGGCTCGCCCACCGCGCTCTACCTCGCGGCCGCCGGGGTCGGGGAGCTCGGTCTCGTCGATTTCGACGTGGTCGACCCTTCCAATCTCCAGCGGCAGGTGCTGTACGGCTCCTCCGACGTGGGTCGCCCGAAGTTGGCAGCGGCCCAGCGAAGACTCCACGACCTAAACCCGAACGTGACCGTCACGCCGTTCGAGGAGCACCTGACCCGCGACAACGCGATGCGGATCCTGGAGCGCTTCGACGTGGTCGTGGATGGGACGGACAATTTCCCGACGCGCTACCTGGTCAATGACGCGAGTGTACTGCTCGGCAAGCCCAACGTCTACGGCTCGATCTACCGGTTCGAGGGCCAGGCGACGGTCTTCGACGCGCGGCGGGGTCCGTGCTACCGTTGCCTGTATCCGGAGCCGCCTCCGCCGGGGATGGTACCGTCGTGCGCCGAGGGCGGCGTGCTCGGCGCGCTGCCTGGCATCATCGGCGTTATCCAGGCGATCGAGACGGTCAAGCTCGTCGTGGGGCAGGGCGACCCGCTCGTCGGGCGTCTGCTGCTGTTCGACGCGCTGGCGATGCGGTTCCGCGAGGTCAAGCTCCGCAAGAACCCCGACTGCGTTCTCTGCGGCCCCAAGGCGACGCAGAAGGAGCTCATCGACTACCCTGCGTTCTGTGGAGTGGGGGCCGCCGACGACGCCGAGCGGGACCTCCCGACCGTCGAACCGACGGCGCTGGCCGCCGAGCTCCGCGGCTCCGACGCCCCCTTCCTGCTCGATGTCCGGGAGCCCGACGAATGGGAGATCGCCCACCTCCCCGGCGCCACGCTGATCCCGCAGGACGAGCTGGCCGAACGGGTCGGCGAGGTCGCCCGGGCCCGCGACGTCGTCGTCTATTGCAAGTCCGGCGGGCGGTCCAGCCGGGCCACGCAGCTCCTGCTCGACATGGGATTCACTCGCGTACGCAATCTCCGTGGGGGCATCGACGCGTGGGCTCGAGAGGTCGACCCTGCGATGCCGACCTACTGACGCCGCGCCCGGGCCCAGTCAAGCGACCGGCTCCATTTCCGGGGCATCGCCGCCGTTGACCGACCGGACCCGGCGCGAGAGCTCTTGCTGGAAGCCGTCCGGGTCGATGGGGGAGATGAAGACGGGGACGCCGTCGGCGGCGATGAGGAGGCCATCGCTTACCGTGTGGACGGTGTCGAAATTCCCCACCATCGGGCTCCAGACCCGCCCTCGCCAGCCCCACGTACCGAGGAAGCCGACGGCTCCCAGCGTCCGCAGGTTGGCGCGTTGGATCCGACGGACCTGGTCGAGCTGGAGCGTACGCGAACCGAACAACCGCTGAGCCCTCAGGCTCCGATCGTCGATGCGGTATCGTGTGGTCGAATAGCGGGCCAGGTACACCAGCAGGACCACGACGAGGAAGGGCGCCAGAAGGTCCGAGACCAGCCCCTCGTCGCCTCTGTAGTACACATAGAGCATCAGGACGATGAGCAGACTGTAGAGCCCTACGACCCCGAGCGACTGGGTCGCGGGCCGCACGAACACGCGCACGGGCGAAGCGGTGGTGGCGCTCGCCCCGGTAGGCACGGAGTTGGGAGCGCCCTACTCCTCATAACGCCCCGCGCGGGGGACGCGCGCGCCATCGCCGCTCGGGCCCGGCCGCTAGTGGAACACCCAGGTGTACCCGTAGAAGAAGGCAACGAACTCGTGGTCGGCCGGGTCGTGGGCCAGTCCCGGGAACACGATCGTCATCAGAGTGGCGAAGGTCAGTTTCGAGGCGAACCTACCGCTGAGGAAGAACCGGGTGGCGTGGTGGTTGAAATTCCCGATCCCCCCGAGAATCATGATCTTGCTCGAGTCGGAGGCCACCCCGGCGCCGTACACGGCCCGAGGGAAGTGACCGGAGACGCTGCAGTAGTTGATCACCAGCGACCAGCGTCCTGAGACGAATCCCCAGACGTCGCGCATCGACGTCGTGCACGAAGGACGGAAGGCGTGGGAGAAGCCCCCCCAGAGGAACACGTAGCCGTCGGTGTAGTCGTAGACCATCTCGGCCCCCAGGCGGCGGGCGGGCGAGGCGATCGTGAGCTGGGTCCAGTTCCCGTTCAGGAACGTCCAAGTGTCGTTGAGGATCGCCGTCTGCGACTGTCCCCCGAAGAGGACGGTATAGTTGTCGTGGGGGTCGAAGGCCATGGACGCGCCATACCGTGGCGCCGGCGAAACGCTCAGGAACCATTGGGTCCAGACGCCGCCCCGGAACGTCCAGGTATCCCCGAATTTCCCGGAGTGGTTGAACCCACCGAAGAGCAGGATGTAGCCGTCCTTCGCGTCGTAGACCATCGAGGCGTACGCCCGCGCCGGGGGGTGACTCGCGGGGAACAGCTGGGTCCACTTCCCCGCATGGAAGGTCCACGTGTCGGAGTAGAACATCGACGCGCTCGCGTACCCCCCGAAGAGCACGACGTAGTCGTCGGCGGCGTCGTAGGCCATCGCGGGGGCCTTGCGGAACGAAGGTCCGGGTCCGGAGCTGTTGGTGATGTTCGTCCAGTTTCCCCGGATCAAGATCCCCCCGTTCGAAAGGCCCGAGGCGGCCATTGGATAGGCTGCGGTCGCAACTGCAGCGACGGGGGCATGAGCAGTAACGGGCAGGCTGGAGGGAACATCCGGAGCCGAGCCGGTCAACCCTGGGACCAGCAGGATCAACACTCCCGCGAAGGCCAACCCGGCCAGCACAGCTCTTGGATGGCGCATGGCGCGCGGAGATTCCCCCCGGTTCTTAAATCTCCTGTATGCAAACAGATGGATGCGCATCCTCTTCGGTGGCCGAGGGAATGGAGAGTGGACATCGACCGCCGAGGTTCGGTTCGGAGCCTCTAGGTCGCTGAACTTGGTGCGGGCAGGACGAACCGTGGTGTTCCCGTAGGGGAATGGAATCGTCCGGGCGGGCGTTCGTGGAAGGGTCGATCCTCGGATCAGGCGGCGGCCTCGTAGTAGTACTCGCCCGCCGCCCGTTGCTCGCGGTCGAGTGCCGAACCCTCCCGGTTGATCCGCGGGCGCATCGTTTCGGCGTCGCGGCGGAAGGTCACTTCGACCTGCTCGAGGAGCCGGTTCATCCCATCCCGCATCGCGAACGGTCCCTCCCCCACGCCCCCGGCACCGTCGTGCTCGGGCCGGAAGACCATCAGCCCGTCGCACGCGAGGTCGATGAAGTAGACGTCATGGTCCACGACGAGGGCGGTGCACGCCTGGCGCTCCACCTGGCGCCGGATCAGCTTCGCCATGGCCATGCGCTCATCCGCGTCAAGGTAGGCCGAGGGTTCGTCCAGGAGGTAGAGCGTCGCCGGGCGGGCGAGCGCCAACGCGCAGGCCGCCCGCTGGAGCTCCCCTCCGGAGAGGTCGGTCAGGGCCACGTCGAGCACTCCCTCGAGCCGGAGCCCGGGGACCAGTTCGCGTTCGAATACCTTCAGGTCGAAGGTCGGGTCCCCCGACAGCGCGCTCATCCGGTCCCTGAGGCTCGCGGACTGGCTCGCCTTCAGGTACTGCGGCTTGTAGCTCACCGTCACGCCGGCGGGGGCGGTCCCCTCGGTCGGCGGTTCGACGCCGGCGAGCATCTTGACGAACGTCGTCTTCCCGGTCGCGTTCGGGCCGACGATGCCGACGGTCTCGCCCTTGGCGAGCTCACCGCCGGTGACGCGCAGACGGAAGTGCGGGTACTCCTTGGTCAGCGCCGGGAAATCGACGCGACGGGACCGGCCCGCCGGCGGCTTGGGCGGATGCGCGATGAACCGGACCGGCTCGGTCCGGAACCGCACGTTCTCGTCGCGCAGGTAGCCGGTGAGGTAGGTGTTGATCGCCGACCGCATCGGCAGCGGATGGGAGATCACGCCGAACGCGGCCTCCTCGCCGTAGACCAAGTGCGCCTGGTCGGCGAGATAGTCGAGGAGCGCGAGGTCGTGTTCGACGACGACGACGCTCTTGGATTCCCCCAGCCGCCGCAACTCCCGCGCGATCGACAGCCGGTGGACGATGTCGAGATAGCTCGACGGCTCATCGAACAGGTAGAGGTCCGCCTCGCTGGTGAGCGTACGCGCGATCGCGACGAGCTGGAGCTCCCCGCCCGACAGCTCGGCGAGCTTGCGGTCATGCTTGTGCGCCAGTCCGACCCGCTCGAGGCCGACCGCGGGGGAGCCGCCCCCGGCCGCCACGTACTCCTCCGCCGTGACCGGTTCCTCGGCGATCCGGTCGACGTACTGCGGCTTGACCACGGACCGCAGCTCACCCCGCTCGATCTTGCGGAAGTGCTCGTGGAGCTGCGTGCCGCGGTAGTGCTCCAGGACCTTGGCCCAGGTCCCCGGTTCGTCATACTGGCCGAGGTTCGGCACCTCCGTCCCGGCCAGCACGCGCAACGCCGTCGACTTGCCGGTGCCGTTCGGGCCGAGGATGCCGGTCACGCCTGCCGGCGCGGGGATCGGCAGGCGGTAGAGGCGGAACCCGTTGTACCCGTAGCGGTGGACGATCTCGGACTCGTCGGCCTCGGGGGTGTTCAGGATCTTGATCGCGTCGAACGGACACTTGTGGACACAGATGCCGCAGCCGATGCAGAGCGTTTCAGAGATGATCGGCTTGCCGGTCGGGCCCTCGACGATGCACTCCTGACCCATCCGGACCGGCGGGCAGTAGGCCTGGCACTCCCACTGGCAGTCCTTCGGGTGACAACGGTCGCTGAGGAGGATGGCGATGCGGGCCACGGTCTACTCCGCGGCCGAGTCTCGAACGACCGAACCGTCCTGCAGGGTCAGATGTCGTCGGGCGCGCTGGGCGACGATCGGGTTGTGCGTAACGAGCACGACGGTGGCGCCGGTGCGTTGATGGATCTCGGAGAGGAGGTCGACGACGATCTCGGTATTGGCACGGTCGAGCTCTCCCGTCGGTTCGTCGGCCAGCACCAGCCCCGGTCGGTTGGCGAGCGCCCGGGCGATGGCGACGCGCTGCTCTTCCCCGCCGGAGAGCTGGTGGGGGTAGGCCTTGGCCCGCGCGGCGACCCCGACCTGGCCGAGCAGGTCGTCGGCCCGGGCGCGCCGCTCGGCGGCGGGGCGCCCGGCGGCGCGCAGCGGTAGTTCGACGTTCTCGCGGGCGGTCAAGGTGGGTACCAAGAAGAAGCGCTGAAAGATGAAGCCCACTCCGTCGAGGCGTCGATGGGCGCGTTCGCGCTCGGAGAGCGCCGCGACGTCACCGCCGTTCCACTTCACAGTACCGACGGTGGGACGGTCGAGAAGACCGAGGATGTTGAGGAGCGTGGTCTTGCCCCCTCCGGATGGCCCCTCGATGGAGAGGAACGTGCCGGGCTCGATCCGCAGCCTTATTCCCCGCAGCGCGCGCACTTCCTCGGGAGTGCCAGCGTGGAAGACCCGCTCCACGCCCGAGAGGACGACCTCCGTGCGCGGGTGTTCCTCGGTGGCGAGCGGACTCAACGTAGCGCCTCCGTGATGGGCACGCGTAGGGCCGCGCGAGTGGCGAGGAGGCTGGAAGCCACTCCCAGAGCGACGACCGCTCCGAGGAGCGCTGCGAGCACGACGGGATCGAAGACCGCGAGCTGCGCCGCGTCCTGAGCACCGGCGGTCCCCCAGGCCGCGATCGCGCGAACGGTCACGTAGCCGAGCGCGAGTCCCCCGAGCGCCCCGAACCCCCCGAGCATCAACCCCTGACCGGCCAGGTCGGCCCCCAGGAACCGGGCCGGCTCCCCGATGGCGCGCCGGATCGCGATGGTCGAACGCATCGCCTCCACTCTCCGCACCAGGACCAGCGCGAGGAAGAACAGCCCGACCGCAACCGACGCCGAGGAGAGGGCCAAGTAGAATCCCATGAGGATCGCCGCCGAGCTCCGCTCCTGGTCAACGGTCTGGCTCTGCGTGGTCACCGAGTAGAACGGGTAGAGCGACTGGATCTGGCGCGCGACTTCGGCGACGGTTCCGGGATCCCGGGCGGCCGAACCCGCGAGACCGACATCGACCGAGTCGGCCGCGTCGATCGGACCTCCCAGGGAGTTCCGCGCATTGCCGGTGAGCACCTGGAGCTCGGCGAGGGGCACGATCACGGCGAACGCACCGGTCGGGCCAAGGAGTGCCGGGGGTACCCCGAAGGTCCCCACGACGCGTAGCGCGGTCGAGTTCGTCGACGTCGAGGTCGGGGCCAGTCGCACGGTGTCCCCGACGCGGATCTGGTAGGCGTTCGCGATCGGGCTCGACACCATCAGCTCCGTCGCGGCCGGCCCGGAATAGCTGCCGTTGTCCCACTGCTCGGAGTCCGCCCCGTCCGAAAAGGGGAGCGGCGAGGGGAACAGCGCCCGTTGGTCCGGCGGAAGACTTTGCACGAAGGGGCCGGGGAGCACGCCCTCGCACAGGACCGGGAGGGGCCCGCCGGTCGACCGGAAGAGATCCAGTGACACCGAGAGTACCGGGGAGACCTCTCCGACATGGGCGAGATGGCCGATGGCGGCCACGAGGTCGTGCGTCCGGCTGATCCCATGCGTCCCGGGGGCGGTCAGGGAGATCTGGAACCCCGAGGACTGGAGGTCGTTGAGCACGTGGTCCGAGACGCCCCCCCCGACGGAGAGGAGCACCACGGGAAGGGAGACGGCGACGGCGAGCGCGATGCACGCCATCACGGTCTGGGTACGCCAGTTCCGGAGCCGCCACCCGCTCCCGAGACCGGAGCTCATGGCGCGCGCAGCTCCTCGGCGATCGGGAGGCGAAGCGCCCGGGCGATCGGCAGGACCGATGCGGCCAGGCCGATCGCTACGACGAGGAGGACCGACGAGGCGACCACCGTCGGGTCGAACGTCACGAACGAGAAGGCGGCGGGCAGCCCGGCCACCAGCCGACCGAGGAACAGGTTGATCGCCTCGGCGCCGGCGAGACCGAGCGGAGCGCCGACGGCGAGCCCGAGCGCGGCGAGGAGCAACCCCTCGGAGGCGATCTCCTGGGCGATCCACGTGGGACGGAATCCGATCGCCCGGAGCAGCGCGATCTCGCGGCTGCGGTCGTCGACCGACATGACGAGCACGGTCGAGGTGAACAGCAGGGCCACCACCACGCCGATCCCCCCGACCAGGGTGCCGAACGTCCGGTACACGTCGACGACATTCTGGACCGCCTTGAGGATGTCCGAGAGGGTAAAGAAGGTCAGGCCGGGGAACGCTCCACCGAGGTCCGACTGGTCGTCGGTGGCCGACCCCGGCGCGTGAAGGTGGATCAGAACCAGCGATGCCGGATCGGCGACGCCCGAGCCGGGTCCCAACACCGACTGCACCTCGGACAGGTACCCGAAGGCGAGGAGCGCGGAGGGGATCAGCCAGAACGGACCGGAGATACCGACCACGCGGAAGATCGTCGCATTCGCGAACCATCCGGCCAGCTCGGCGGGACGGCTCGGGGTGGCGGCTGACGCCCACAGCTCCCCACCGACCGAGACCCTCAGCACGCCGGCGAGCGCTTGGTCGAGGACGATCTCATGGGTCGAGGGGCCGGTGAAGGTGCCGTTCGCGAAGTGGGGGTCCCCCGGCGCGGTGAACCCGGTTCCGTTGAAGATCGGCGGGACGGTGATGCCGGAGTTGTCGCCCGGGATCCACCCCACGATGCCGCTGCCGGTGGGCGCCCAACCGGCCGGGACGCCCGAGCCGTCCGGGGAGTCGTTGGTGCGGGCGTAGAGCGAGGAGTTGGCAAAGACGAGATCCGCCACCAGCCAGGGGCTCGCGGTCGCCACGTTGGGGTCCACGCGGGGGATCTCGGCAGCGAGGGCGTGCGCCGAGGCTACCGGTGGGAAGTTCGATTGGGTGAGCGAGGTGTTCGCGCTGGTGGCCAGGAGGTAGACGCCGCTCGACTGGGCGAGTTCGCTCGCGCTCGAGTCGATACCGGCCGAGAGCGCGAGCAGCACGATGACGAGCGCGGTGGCGAGCCCGATGCCGAGCGCCGTCAGCGCACTGCGACCCCGGCGCCGGCGGATCCCGTCCCAGGCGTACCGCACGACCGCTCCGTCGAGCCCGCTAGCTCCCCGTCGCGCGTCGGAGCTCATCGAGGCTCGCGCGGTGGGAGGCGGTCACGTCGTACTTGTGGATGGATTCCTCGCTGCGGGTCTCGGCGTAGACCACGGTGCCCGCGGGCAGCTCGGGGAACCGCGATGGGACCCCGGCCAGGACGTCGCGGAGGACGTCCTCGACGAACTTGGGGTTCCGATGGGCGTTGAGAACGACGCGGGCTTCGTCGCCCCGCTTGAGGATCGCGAAGGTCGGGCTCGATTGGGCGGACTCGATCGCATCGACGATGGAGTCGGCCTCGATGCGAGCCGGCTCGAGGAACTCGAAGACGAGGCGGGTCCGATTGCGCTGATTGTGGCTGACGATCGGCAGCGCTGCGAGCGAGGGATCCTTCAGGAGCGGGAATTCCTCCTCGAGGAGCGTTCGGCAGGACTCCATCGCGCAGGGGCACGCGGTCATGCCCACCGCTTCGGCTCCCACGGACCACACGACGGTCGGCGTCGGGCTCGAACCGTTGCGGGCGGCGCGGGCGTCGGCGAGGAGGATGTAGTCCTCCAGACTCCGGCGCTCGGGGCTCACCCCACGGGGCAGGAAGTACTCGGCCCGGGCCGACACCTCCGCGTCCTGGGCGTAGGCATGGCGCTCGAGGAGCTCCCGGGCGATCTGTACGCACGCTCCCTCCAGGCTCTCGACGGGTCGGGTCGCCGTGGCGTCGACGACCTCGGTGAGGAGCTGGGCGTTGCGCGAGAGGTCCGAGCCCTTGCGGCTGGAGGGGAGGTCGACGTGGACGGCGAAATCGACGCTGAGCGTCACGACCCGGTCGGGGCGCTGGACCGCGAGCGGCTTGCGCACCCCGCTGACGCCGACGCGGCGCAGCGTCAGGCGCCCGGCCGGGGGCGCCATCGCGTGGACGTCCTTCACGTCGCGATGCACCCGGGCCCGGTTCTTGAGGTTGCGCGGCCCCGCCACCGCGCGAGCGCGACGGGCACGCCGACGTTATAGGACGCGCGCGGCTCGTTCGTCGTCCATGTCGGAAGCCGCCCCCGCCGCCGGTCCGACCGCCCCTGCCCCGAGCGCATCGCCTCCCGGGCCCAACCCGTTCGCCACCGACCCGGCGCACGAGGGCCAGGTCCAGCAGATCCGGGAGAACCTGAAGAAAATCTACGACCCCGAGATCCCGATGAACATCGTCGACCTCGGATTGATCTACGCCGTCGAGTGGAAGGGTGAGGACGTCACCGTCCGGATGACGCTCACGGCGCCGGGCTGTCCGGTGGCCGGGATCCTCGCCGACGAGGTCAAGAGCGCCGTGGAGAAGGTCGGCGGCGTCCACGCCGCGACGGTCGACATGGTCTGGGAGCCGCCGTGGAGTCCGGACCGGATGAGCGATTTCGCGAAGCGCCAGTTCGGTTACCTCTGATCGGGAACTCCCCGCGGCGTGACCGGGTGCGACCCGGTCCGGTCATCATGGTCCTCCGTCCGGTAGGTCCGTTGCCGAAGAGGCAGGAACACGAAGATGGGCGACGACGAATCGGAGTGCGGTGGACACGGACGACGGCACGGCTTTCTCGCGTGGACGGCCTACCGGGCCTACAACGAGCTCCTCCGCGAGAAGATCAAGAAGAAGTTCGAGGCCCAGGAGGGTCCCTGGATGGACAAGGTCGCCGACCAGCTCGTCCAGCTGGTCAACGCGCGCTGGGAAGGCGGTCGGAAGGGCGAGGCGCAGGAGCGCGAGATCCTCGAGAAGCTCGACCAGCTCTTCAACGAGGCCTGAGCCGGGGAGCGTAACGATGGATCCGATCGGTCCCGGGCCGGAGCCGAGCATCCCGATGCCCGCCCCCTACCCGGGCGGCCCGGGTGGGCTCTAGTCCCCCGGCCACAAGGTTACCCTCGCGCCGCTGAACCTGTTTAAGCGGGGACACCGGTCTATCCTCCGATGGCGGACGTTTCCTCCGAAGGGACCGGTGCCCCCCGCGACCCACGCGTGGAGGACCGTATCGTCGAGCTGCTCGAGCAGCACCCCGGTGCCCTCGCCTTCAACGGGATCCGGCGGACGCTTCGGGTCCACCCCGAGTCTCTGACCCGGGCGCTGAAACGGCTGGAGCGCTACGGTGTCGTCGCGCGCGAGGCGACGGGGTATCGACTTTCGGCCACGCCGGCCCCTGACGAAACCGGCCCCGAGCCCGAGGGGGTCGAGCTGCCCCGCACCTCGGTGGCCGAGGTCCAGATGGCCCCGGGGCTGTCGGAGGGTCAGATCCTCGGCATGCTCGCCGGCCGCTGGGCGGGCAACCTGCGCTGGGTCGGGGTCTACGATTCCTCGACCGAGCCGCTCCTCGCATGGTCTCGGACCGACGGGCCCGGTCAGGTCCTCCTCGGGTATCGAACCGGGGTCCTGCGTGTCTACACCGAGCCGTATCCGCCGACCGAAGCGCTGAGCGAGGCGGCCCGCAATCTCCTCGTCTACGCCCTCGGCCGGGTCCACGACCTCGCGCCGCCGTCCACCGAACGCGGGGTCTCGGCGTTCCGGCTCGGACCGCGCCGGGTCGACTTCGGTCCGAACTGACCCGACAGTCCGCGCGGTCAGAACTCGGCCAGACGTTTCTGGCTCGGGGGTCGCTTGGAGCGTGCCTTGGCGGCCTCGGCGGATTTCTCCAGAGGTCCGGTCGTCGGCCCGGTCCGCCTTCGGGCGGCCCGAACGGGAGGGGACCGACGCGCTCCGGGCCCGCCCGGGGCACTGATCGTGTCGGGATCGACCTCGGCAGCCTCGAGCTCGCGGGTCACTTCCGTCGCATCCGGTTCCACCCCGAGGAGAAAGGCGATCTCCTCCCGGCCCAGTCGCCCGCGCCGCACGACCCAAGCGCGAACGGCGGCCGCCCCCGGTGCCGTGAATTGGGGGCGCCGTGGGTCGAAGTACCGGAACAGGGCGGGCAGGAACTCCTCGTTGCCCTTGCGGACTGAAAGGTGCAGGGCTCGTCCGACTCCGAGGAGCACGCCGCGTCTTTGCGCCCGGGTGAACTTGGTCCGACCCATCCCCGCAAGGTAGGTGGGGAAGTAGACGTCCGCCGGCGGCCCCGTTTCCGGGCGCTCGAGGGCAACGCCCACGCCCCCGACCATCAACTCGCTGGCGTAGCTCCACAGCCCGAAATGCCGATAGCGCCGGGCCCTCTGGAGGTAGAGGTCGGCGCGGGCCAGGACCTGGAGCGCGGCGTACCGGTGGGCCGCGTCGGGGGCGGCACGGGGAAGGTTCTCCTCGATCCAGGGGAACATCTCGTCGGGGGGCGCGTCCAGACGGGACCGGATCTCCACCCCACGCATGTACCGCCGTGTGCCGAGCGCTTCCGCAGCGAACATCTCGAAGTCGGTGGCCCGGTCGCGTCCTCCGAGCACCTTGAGCTGGTCAGGACCGGCCGGGAGCGGCTGGATGGCGTCCAGGTCCGAAAGGGCCGCGCGCACGTCGCCTTGGCTACGTCGCACGATGAGCTCGAGGGCGTCGGAGTCGATCGCGAACCGCTCCCGGAGGATGATCGACCGGAGCAGTCGCCGAATCTCCTCCTGGCCGACCGGGCCGAATCGGATCCGGGCGACCTTCTGTTTGAAGACCGGCGAGTAGCGCGTCAGCGTCTGCGCGTCATTGACCGTCAGGACCACCGGCTGGAGCGTCGTGCGAACGAGGGCCGCGATCGCGCCGAGGCCCCCGCGATCGGAGAGGTCGGGCCGCTCGGCCGCCCCCCGCCAGTCCTGGATGTCCTGTTGCGCCGAGCGGAGTCGTGTCCAGCCGGCACGTCCGGCCGAGGCCGGCAGCTCATCCCAGCGGGCGAACGCCGCGGGCGCACCGGCGCTCCCCAGCCCCCACGCGCGATTCAGAGCGTCGACCGAACCATACCGCCCGCGCAGAAACTCTCGCAGCGGCTGGCTCTGGTGCACCTGCGCGACCTCCTCGGTCGCGCGCCCCGTCAAGCAGTCGGCCTCGTCGAGCAGGATGAGCGTCCGTCCGCCCGAGCGGGCGGTGCGAAACTCCTCCTCCGCGCCGAGGGCATGCGTGATGGCCGCCCGCCCCGCGACGCGCTCGATGGAGGTCCTATTGCGCGCGTCGGAGGCGTTCATCTCGACGAGATTCCACCCCCGTTCCCGGGCCAGGGCGCCGGCCGCGGTGGTCTTGCCGACCCCCGGCGGCCCCTCGAGCAAGGCCGCCCGCTGCGCGGGAGCTGACCGTTCAGGACCCCACCCGTCGGCCCAGCGTCGGAGCTCACGGACCGCTTCGGCGTTGCCGACGATCTCATCGAGCTTCGTCGGTCTCCAGCGTTCGGAGAGCGGGAGCGTACTCGCGGTCGAAGGCATCGTCAGTCCAGCGACGCGGTTTGCATAACGTCCGCTTCGGCCCAGTCTGGATTCTCGCGAGCGGAATCATCGCGAGCGTTTATCGGGGCGAGCGACTCCGGCGGGTCGTGGAAGCGCGTACCGTGGCGAGCCTCCCGCGGTCCCTCTCCGTCCTCGGCGTGGAGGTGGGACCCATGGTGCTCCGACTGGGGAGCAGCCCGGAGCCACGCGTCACGGTCGAGTTGCTTCGCCGGGCCCGTGCGGCGGGAGTCACCCTGTTCGACACCGAGGCCGGGGCCGCCTCAGCGAGGGCCGAACGATGGATCGGCACGGTCTTCCCCGAGCCCGAAAAGGACGTCGTGGTGGCCACGGCCGCACCCGCGAACTTCTCGGAGATGAGCGAACCGCTCGGGCACCGCGCGCTCGACGCGGTCCGACACCGCCTGGGTGGTCGCTCCCCCGACCTGATCTATTTCGACGGCGCGACCGTCCGAGATCCGGCAAAGCTTCGTGCGGCGGCCGACCTCGCACGCAGGTGCGAGATGGAAGGCTGGGGGATCCGGCTGCCCGCTGGACCGGAGGCGCCCGAGCTCGCACAGCGCGCGCTCGATACCGGGGCGAGCGCGGTGAAGTTGGGCTACAATCTGCTCGAGCCGAGCCCCGGGGAATCCATCCTCGCCGCGTGCGAGCGCGCCGGCGCCGCAGGCCTCGTGACCAACGTGCACGCCACCGGCCTGCTGGACGGAAGCTTGTTCCGGTCCAGTCCCGCGGACCGGCCCGCGCCCCCCGTGTCCTTCCGCGAGATGGAGTCCCGCTACGCTCCGGTGCTCGCGCTCGGCTTCCTGACCGTGGACGGTCGGCGGACCTTGGCTCAGGCGGCCATCCAGTTCGCCGCCGTGACCCCCGGGGTCGCTTCGGTCCTGATCTCCCCGGACAGCGCACCCGTCCTCGAGGAGTTCCTCGGGTCGATGGGAGCGCCGCCGCTGACCGAGGCGGAACGCGGAAGGATCACCGCGAGGTCCGGGGACGCCCGGCCGGAACTGCCCTCGATCCCCGGCCCGGGCTAGCCCACCCGGTGTCCCGGGGGACAGCGGACCGCTCTACGCAATGCTGAGCGAGGTGAGCTTCGCCCCGTTACCGAGCGTTGCCATGTTGACCGACACCGAGCCGAAGCTCGATCCGGTATCGGTCAGCTGGACGAACTCGATGACCGAGATCCCGACGACGAACTCGTACTTGTGGGACGAGCTCAACGTCGCGTTCACGGTGAACACAAGGTGCAGGCCGATCGCGTGGTAGGCCGAAGTGCCATGGGTACTGATGTTCGAGATCAGCCAGGGGCTGTTGCTCGTGAAGGCCGTACCGTTGGTCAGGTCCATGATCTCGGCGAGCGGCGCGACCGAGGCGTCCAGCAGCACCTGCTGGCTGAAATTGCCCTGGGTCAGTGTCAGATTGTCCGAGAAACTGAGCGTCCACTTCACCGTCGCCGTGTGCTTCCCCGAGGTGGCGACCGAGAACGGCGAGCCCGCGTAGCCAACGGTGGAGATCGATCGGATCGAATCCATGCCGCCCGGTCCGATCCCGCACGGCTTGCCGGTGACCTTCTGCGAGACCGAGGCCCGACCGGTGGCCACGCCGAACGCGGCGGCGTGCGAAGTGGTGAGCTTCACCGCGCATCCGTTGGACACTAGAAAGGCGTTGATGTCCGGCGATCCGGTGTATGGTGCGTGGAAGACCGTCGGAGTGACCGCGCCGACACCGCTCGGCAGGAGCACGAGGACCGCGATCAACGCCGCCCCGGCCCCCGCGGCGGCCGCCGACATCCGTCGAACGCCCGACCCTCGCCCCGCCCCCTTCGCGGCCATCACCCGGTTCACTCTCCCCCGTCGTCCCGCGGGCGCCCGAGCGCCCCCGGAACGCCTCCCACGAACTCCCGCTAGTTATACTTCGCGAAACGCTCGTGGAGCGGACGCGCATCCATACGTGGTCCCACGAACCGATCTGGGAGCGTGTGCCGGCCGGGAAGCCCGCCGCAGATCTGGGCCTGAACGCGTCGGTGCCGCGGCTCCTACTCCTCGAAGTCGAAGTAGATCTTCACCGTCGCGCGATACTCGGTGATCTCCTCCCCGTCGACCGACCCTTCCAGCTCCGTGACGCGGAACCAGCGCAGCTTGCGCACGGTCTTCGCGGCGGTGGCGACGGCGTCTTCGGCGGCCTTCGCGAAGCTCTTCGGCGACGTGCCCACGACTTCGGTGACCTTCTGGACCATGGGGAGACCCCGTCCCCGCATCGCGACCGATAGGTAAACCCCACCGGAACCGCAGGTAGGGCCGGGAGCGCGAGGATATCCCGCCGGTCGCGGTGTCCGGCCCATGCGCATCCGCTCCGTCGAACCGATCGAACTGGCCGCCCCGGGGGACGAGCTCTCCTCGCCGTGGAGCTCGACGGTCGTCTTCGTGAAGGTCACCACCGACCGCGGCGAGGTCGGCTGGGGCGAATCGCCCACGACGCTCATGACCGTCCCGGTGCGCGAGAGCGTGCGCGAGATCGCGCGCTTCTACGAGGGCCACGACCTCCACGAGATGAACGCCTGCTTCGAGGAGTTCTGCCGGTACTCCTTCTACCGCTCCCGGTCGATGGAGGCGACCTCCGCGCTCAGCGGGGTGGACATCGCCTGCTACGACCTCCTCGGCAAGGAGGTCGGTGTTCCGATCCACCAACTCTTCGGGGGGGCCCGGAGAACGCGACTGCGTGCGTACGCGAACGGCTGGTATTCGGACTGCATCGAGCCCGGGCAGTTCGCGGCGAAGGCGAAGGCCATGGTCAAAGCGGGCATGACGGCGCTGAAGTTCGACCCGTTCGGCGACCAGTTCGGCACGCTCAGCGGGCCGGGACTTCGGAGCGCCTCGGAGCGCGTCGAAGCCGTGCGCGAGGCGGTCGGTCCGGACGTCGACCTCCTGATGGAGTACCACGGCCGGTTCGTTCCCGAGGCCGCCGTACGCGCGGGCGTGGAGCTCGATCGCTATCGGCCGATGTTGATGGAGGAGCCGGTCAAGCCCGAACTCTGCGACGCCCTCGCCGGCTTCCGGGCCAAGGTGCGGACGCCGGTCGCCCTCGGCGAACGGCTGCTCACCCCCTCGGACTTCGAGAGCTTCCTCTCCCGTGGGCTCGTCGACATCCTGCAGCCGGACATCACCAACTCCGGCGGCTTCACGCTCGGGCTGCAGATCGGATCGGTGGCGGCCGCGCACGGCGCGCCCGTGGCCTACCACAACGCCTTCGGTCCGATCCAGACCGCCGCGACGCTCCAGATGGACGCGGTCCTGCCCACGTTCCTCATCCAGGAGAGCTTCGAGTCGAGCTGGCCGGAGTGGAAGCGAAAGCTCGTGCGCGGCTACGAGATCCACGACGGCCACTTCGAGGTTCCGACCGGACCGGGCCTCGGCGTCCAAGTGGACGAGCCGGCGGTGGAACGCGCCCGCTCCGAGGCGATGGAGCCGATCGGGCCGGAACCCCCCTGGGTGATCGCCGGCACGTGGCAGCCACGGGGTTCGGGGCCGCCGCGGCGAAGCAAGTAGCGGACCGGGCTCGCCCCCACCCTCTCGGGTCTACTCGGCGTCCTCGGGCTTGTACTTCTTGGTCGGGGGAGGGAACATGTCCACCAGTTCCACCCGCTCACCGTCGTGCGGGTAGGCGTACATCTTCCCGGGCTCTTCGGTGTGCGTCCGCTTGTGACTGCCGTCACAGAACGGCTTGTTCTTGCTGAGGCCGCACTGGCAGACCTCGATGAGTGTACCGTTCACGTCGATGATCGCTGGGCCGCGCGCGTCGTGTCGGATCAAACGGGCCATGGAGGACCTCGATTCCAGGAGCTCTCGAGGGATATCCCGTACTCCGTGTCACGGCTGCGGGACGATCCGGTGGGCGCCGCGGCGTCTGTGCGCTCGAGCGACCGGGGGACCCGGCTAGTCCCGGGGGACCCGGCGGCGCTTGCGCGCGTCACCGGTACGGCGGCGGTCGTCACCGCCCCACGAACTCGGGGGAGCGCTCCGTCGCCGATCCCCACCGCCGGACCATCGCCGGTCTCCCCCGGATCCTCGGTCACGGTACCCCCCGCCCCCTTGCCGTGGTCCGAACCGGCCCCGCCGGTCCCCGCCATCGAAGCGTCGGGGCGGCAGTGTGAACCGGTTCCCACACGAGGCACACTCGGCCGAGACCATCCCGTCGGGGCCGGTGGTGAACTTGAGTTGGCCACCGCACTCCCGGCAAGGGCGCGCCGGACGGGCGCCGTCACGACCAAGGCGCGAATCGCGAGGCGGGCCGGAGGACTCGACCTCCACCACCCGCTGCGGCACGAACGTGAACGGCACCTCGCACTCGGTGCACACGAGACGGAGGGACGCGCCCTCCGCCGACTGGAGCTCCAAGCTCCCCCCGCAATCCGGGCACGACGAGGAGGGGATCACGCTCCCCAACGGAGAGGCCGAGGGCGTACCGGGGCCTGCACCCTCTTCGGCTCCCGCTGCCCCCTCGGTGGCGCCGGTGGTCGGCGTGGCCTCACCGGGCTCGAAGACCGTGAAGTCCCCGCCGCAGGACTCGCACTCGCCGGCCAACAGCCGGCCGGGAGTCACATCGTAGTCGAGCTTGGCGCCGCAGCCGGGACATGAGTTCGTCATTGTTCCGTCGTCGAAACCCGTGGGGACCTCATTAGGGGGCGCCCTGCCCCCTGGCCACCCGGCTGGTAGTCTGGGATACGTCCGGGAAGGCTTTGAATCGAAATTGCTCAGCGTGTTGCTGAAGCGACATCGATCCTCCGTGACCTTCCGCTCACCCCGTGCCCGTCGGCGTGACCCGGCGGGTAGAGGAGGATCATCGCATCATCGGCCATGGCGTCGGGGTCAAGCACGAGACCCCCGAGTCCTGCCCTCATCGGCCCTTGGGGGGCCTC
>DASYYY010000046.1:0-8608 GCA_035933635.1 Thermoplasmata archaeon
CACCCCATCGGGGGAGGAGAGCGTGGCGCGTCGAGCCGCTCGTGGCCTCGTCGTGGCCGTCGAAGGGGTGAGCGGAGCGGGCAAGAGCTCGCTCCTCCGCGCCCTGGGCGAGCGCCCCCAGATCCGGATCGTCGAGGAGGCGTGGGACCGGCTTCGGCCGCGCCCCTCGCTGTCCTTCGGTTCCCCGCGGGCGCTCCTCGGCCTGGAGCTCCGCCTCCTGGAGGAGGACCGGCGTCGGTGGAAGGAGGCCATCGCGGCGGCGTCGACGGGTTGTGATGTGCTCTGCGATACCGATTTTCTCGGACCGGCATTGTACACGGCGGCCCTCGCCCGAGCCGACCCTTCGCTCGTACCGGTCGCGCTCGAGATCGTCCGTCGCACCGAGGCTGCGCGCCGCCAGGTGCGATGGGGCGTGGCCGACCTCTACGTCTATCTCGATACGCCGCCGCGGATCGCGAACTCTCGTGTGCGCAAGTCGTCGGGGAGCCATCCCGCGCGGTGGCGGGAACGTCATGCGCAGGCGGGGGCGATCGAACGGACCTTCTGGCTTGGGTGGCTACCGGCACTCCTTCCGGGCCGGGTCCGGGTCCTGGACGGCCGGGCCTCCACCGCCGCTCTGGTCCGGCGGCTGCGCGGTCAGCTCGAGCAGGTCCGGTCGACCCGCCGCCGTCCCGGTGGGGCCCGGGTGCTCCGAGCGGTGAGGCGGTTCGTTCAAACGGCCGCCGCATCCGAACTGGACCGGGCCATCCGACGTTCCGGGCCGAAGCCCCCGGGCAGCTCTCGGCGCAAACGGTTATGACCGAACGGCCCTCGGTCCGAACTCCGCAGCCGATGCGACCCCTCGAGATGCTCCAGCAGAGCCTGCACAAGCGCGTCCTGGTCGAGCTCAAGGGCGGCCGCTCCTTCCGGGGCGTGCTCGATGCCTACGACCAGCACCTCAACCTCGTCCTCTCCGCGGCCGAGGAGGTCGTGGGGGAGGAGGTGACGCCCCGCCCGGGGGTCACCCTCGTCAGGGGCGACAGCGTCGTCTTCATATCCCCGTAGAGGTCGGCCGAGGTCCGAACCATGGGGAAGGGCACGGCCGCCCGGCGCGGCGGTAAGATCGTCCACATCCGCTGCCGGCGGTGCGGTCGCCACTCCTACCATCGGCAGCACCAGGTGTGCTCGTCCTGCGGCTTCGGGGCCTCGGCCCGGTGGCGCGGGTTCGACTGGGCCAAGCTCAAGTGAGCTTCCGGCCGCGCGGGCCGGAGACGAACCGATTGCCGGTCAGATAGTATCGCAGCGGCAGCTCCCGCGCCTTGCTGATCCCAATGCGGGGGCCGATGCTCACTCCTTCCCGGGCGGGAGGGCCGGGCAGCAGACGGACCCGCGACCGTGCCAGGTCGGAGCCGTCGTCCCGCAGGGTGACGCCGAGCTCCCGGGCGAGACGGCCGGGCCCGCGCGTGGACCCCAGGCCCCCGGTCAGGGGTTCGCCGGCGCGCAGCAGCACCGCTTCGCCCGGACGGGTCACGACATTGGCGCAGTGGACCTGGTGGATCCGGAAGACGTAGAGGGTCCCGGCCGCTTCGAACATCGACCGATTCCGTGGCGTGGGACCTCGGAACGCGTGGCTCGCCGGATCCCCCCGGAGGTAGGCTTCGGTCTCCACGATCCGTGCGGCGCGAATGCCGCCATGCGATCGTCGGGCGAGGACCGCACCGAGCAGTTCCCTCGCGACGGTGCGCGTCGGGCGGTCGAACCACGCGCGCGGCAACGGTCGGCGGAACCGGGCCGGCCAGTCCGCGGCGGATCCGTCGGACCCCGTGGCCGGACGCTCGGGCGGTCTCCTCACAGGAGCTTGCCGCGGTCGACGAGCGGGCGGCCATCGACCGCGACCGTGGCCTCGCCAACGACCAGCCACGCGAGGAACGGGCACCGGATCGACCCACCGAAGCCGCTCGACCCTCCTACGCCCAAGGTCACCGCCCCGGCCTCCTGATCCTCGGCCTGCGGCGTCGCCGCCGGGAGCGCTCCGTTGAGACCGATGGCGAACAGGCTCGCGACATCGTGGCCCTTGGGGGCCGCGGAGAAGCGCGCCTCGAACTCCGAGTGCCCGTCGTTGAACCAAACGTTCACGAGCCGTCCGCGGTGGAACTCCCACTGGCCCCCATCGGCCCGGCCCCAGGGCAAGAAGCTCGGTCGGTTACCGATGGCCACGCCTTCGGCGCTCGATTCGTCGACCGCCACGACGATCCGCCCCGGCGGGGAATCGGTGAGGAATCGGCCGACCGAACGGTCGTCCGGGCCGATGACCCCGTCGTCGAGCACGGGGGCGTGTCCGCGGAGCCGGAACGTCACGTCGGTCCCGTTCGCCGCCGTCAGCCGGAGCAGTTTTCCCCGGTGGAGCAGCTCCCGCGCCCGTCGGCCGTCCCGGCCGATCTGTCGGAGGTCGGCCTCCAGCGTACCGCGCAGCAGTTGCCCGCGCCACGTGGTCGCGGAAACCCCCCAGAACGCGGCCTGCGCGTCCGAGGCATCCCCCAGCAAGCAGTGGACCCCGCGCACGCCGGCGCGCCGGGCGGTCCGATGCCAATCGAGGTTCTCGCGCTCCAATGCGAGTCGGGTCGATTCCCCCACGCCGCGCCACCGGGGCCGGTCGGCCGGGCCGGAGAAGTAGACGTAGGCGTCGGTGGCCGCGAGCGCGGCGAGCTCATGCCGCCCGAGCGCCGGAGGCCGCTTGGTACGCGCGGCGGCATCGATCCCCCGCCAGAACGCGGCCTCGTCCTCGAGGAGCAGGAGCGGCCGGGCCCCCCGCTCCCGCGCTTCGGCGACGCAGGCGCCGGCGTAGGGGAGGGTGTGGTTCCAGGTCTCGATCGTCACATTCTCACCCGCGCGGACGGAGAGAACCGGGCCGAGCAGCCGGTGGGCGAGCGAAACCGGGGCGCTCTCTTCGGGCGCCATCGTCTCGAGAAGGGTCCCGTAGGATAAATCACGCCGGCCGACGGAGCGGCGAGAGCCGACCCGCCCGCACGCGAGCGACGAGTTCGCTGGCCCCCATCGTACCTTCGGCGAAGGTGCGCGCAACACCTTCCACGAGGGCCCCCGCGTCGTCGAACGGCGGCCGGAATCCGCGCGGCGGGTGACGCTGCGGAAACGCCCGGGACCACGCCGGGTCGGACCGTGCGCGGTCGACTACCCGCCGGACCGCCCGCAGGCGGGAAAAATCCGCCAAATCGGTCCGGAGACGGGGCGATACCCTCGCGCGCTTCCAGGCCCGAAGCAGGTTGTCGATCTTCTCCGGTCGGTGGCGCCGCGCACCCCGGCCGGTGCCGGTCACTCCGTTGAAGTAGAGGAAGGGCCCCCCGACCACGAGCGCTTCGAGCAACGTCCGGCTCCCCGTCACGATCCGCACCCCCGCGGTCGCGAATCGTCGGTGCCAGGCCGGGTAGGAGAGCGGGGGAATCCACCGCCATCGGAGCCCGGGCGCGCTCGGCAGTGGGAATCGGGTCGGGGCCCGTACCTCGATCGTCACGGACGGTCGGCGAGGGGACCACGCCCGCGCGATCTGCGAGGCGAGCAGGGGGGAGCTCGAGGGACTCGCATACCAGATCCAGCGGCGGGGGTCCGACGTTCGTCGCGAGGGAGGTGGCTCGGGCCAGAACGGCCCGGTCTGCACGGCCCGGGGGAACTCCCGTGCGAAGGTACGCGACCGGGCGAACGTCGGGTAGAGATGCAGCACGTCCGGCCGGTCGAATCCACGGAACCGCTCGAACGCCGCGCGGAACTCCTGAATCTCCGCCTCGTGCCGGCCGTCGCGCAACCTTCGGCGGATCTCCCGGACCGCGACGCCACCCTCCCTCCATCGCTCGCCGGTCTGCTCGCGGCTGGTCAGGGTCCGGGCGAACTCCTCGAAGCTCACGTGGAGGACCCGGTCGGGACCGTAGACGCGTTCGATCTCCGCGGCCTCCTCGGCCCACGGCCCCGGCCGCCCGAACGGACGGTCGGAGGGAGGGGCCGCGCACACGCCCCACCAGGCCGAGAGCGTCAGCGCACGCGGGGACCGCGGCGCGACGCGATCGACGCGACGGACCCTCGGCCAGCCCCACGGGCCCGGCACCGAGCGAGGGAGGGGAGTTCCCGGTCGGCGAAAGAGGATCGGTAGGAATCCGGCCCGCTCCAGTCGGCGCCCGGCGAGGAGCACCTCCTCGATGTCTCCGAGGCCGCCGCCGACGACCGCCGGGAACAGGTAGACGTCCAGGCCCGAAGCTCGCGGGGAGCGGCGCTCGCTCACGGCGCCAGGTCGCAGGCGAGCGCATCGATGCGGTAGGCGGGCTGGAACCCGGCCCGCGCGAGCGCACCGGCCGCCAGCTCGCGACCGTCCGGCAGCTCGGTGACCATGCGCAGCGGACGGACCGACTCGACCCACTCGACCGCGCTCGCGACCAGAGCGTAGGCATCCTCAGGAGCGAGCTCGTGCGAGACGATCGGCTGCGTCAGGTTGGCGGTGCGGGTGATCCCGCCGACCGTCGCGCGCACGAACGCCATCGGACCGTTGCGCCGGTCGATCACCCAGGCGTCGGCGAGGCTGTCGGTGGATTGCGCGATCAGGGGCGGCAGGACGAACTGCTCGCGCGAGGCCGGTTGTCGCTCGCGCTCCCTCTGGGTCAAGTGCCCGTCGGCGACCTGGGCGAGCGTGGGAGCGTCCGTTTTTCGAAACGGGCGAAGCCCTTCCGTGGCGCGCGGCGGAACCGTCAGCGGTCCGGGTTCCCGGACGAGCACGGTGCTCGAGCGTAGCGGGCGGTAACCCATCCCCTCGTAGAGTGCGCGAGCTGCGCCGTTGTCGGCCAGGACCTCGAGGAGGGCGTAGCCGCGCCGGCCGTGCCGAATGCTCGCGTGGGCCTGCTCGACCAGGCTTCGGGCGTACCCCCGGCGGCGGTACTCGGGATGGACGGCGACGGAGGAGATCCAGCCCGCGCGCGCGGCGTAGGTCACGAGCGTGGTGCCCACCAGCCGGCGGTCCTCCTCGGCGACCCAGAAATCGAAGACGGGTCGTCGGATCCACCGGGCGAGGGTGGTGACGATCCGCACGTCCAGGCGGTAGGTCCGCGCGACGAGCGAACGGAGCGCCGGCTCGTTGGAGCCGCGGACGCGCTCCTCGGTCTCGAACTGTCCGTGCAGGAGCTGGAGGAACTCGGGGAGGTCGGACGGCCGGAACCGTCGGAGTCTCAGATCTCCCCCTCCTCCTCCGCGAGGCCCGGCAACGCGGCCTCGAAGAGCATGCGGAGGGTGGGGATGATCTCGTCGCGCTCGGCCTCGGGGGGCGGCAACCGGGCCGGCCGCTCCCACTCCTCCTCCCGGATGCGCGCCCGCGCATCGAGCAGCGCGCGCAGCACCATCGGGTCGGAGTTGTGCTCGCTCAGCCGGCCGAGCGACTGGACGAGCGCGTCGAACTGCCGGTCCTCGGCGTCGCTGGTCAGGCCGGGCGCACCGGGCGCGGCGTCGGGGGCGACCGGCGTCCTCGGCTTGTGGCGGCTCGGCAGCGAACGCAGGTAGGCGATGAGGAGCTCGCGCGCGCCGTCGTCACGGAGCCGGCCCAGCGTCCAGATGGCGGCGAGACGGACCTCGGCCGAGGGATGCTTGAGCTCCTCGCGGATGCGCGGAGCGGCCTCGCTGAGCTCGAGGCGCCCGAGGGCGTAGATGGCGCTGCGGCGCGGCCACGGGTGCGCGTCCTCGATCCGTTCCATCAGTCTTGGCAGGTCCTCGCCGCTGCCGATCCGGCCGATCGCCTCGGCCGCGGCGCCCCGCACCGACCACGCCGGGTCGGCGAGGGAGGAGCGGACCGCGCTGAGCGCGTGCTCGTCGTTGAACTCCCCGAGCGCGCGCACGGCGCAGACCCGGGTCCAGCTCGGACCTCCGCGGGCCCGCACCACCAGCGTCGGCACCGCGACCGGGTCGCCGATGCGGCCCAGGGCTACGAGCGCCGCCGGCTGGACGAAGGTCTTGTCCTCGGTCACGGCGATGAGGAGATGCGGCACGCTGGCCAGATCGCGGCGCTCGCCGAGCACGATCGCGGCGGCCACGCGGACGCGTCCGGACGGGTCCTCCAACAACGGACGGACCAGGTCGACGACGCCCTGGCCGACGGCGTGGCGGAGCCCGAGCACCGCCTCGCGTCGGACGCGCTCGTGCGGGTCCGAGAGCATCTGGGACAGACCCGCCGTCGCCTCGGGCGAGGGGATCCGTCCCAGCGCGGCGGCGACGTTCCAGCGGACCTCGGGCACCGGGTCGTGCACGTGGTTGACGAGCGGCCGGGTCGCGCGGGCGTCGGCGAGCGCCCACAGCCCGCTCGCGGCGTGCGCCCGGACGATGCCGGCCCCGTCCTCGAGCGCGACGACGAGCACGCGGAAGCTCCCCGGATGCGCGATGGCCGCCAGCGCGTCGGCGCACAGCGCGCGGACGCGCGGGTCGGGGTCGATGAATCCGGCCTCGAGGGCGCGGCGCGCGCGCGGCTCCCTCAGCCGGCCGAGCCCCCAGGCCGCGACGCAGCGCAGGATCGGGTCGGCGTCGGAGAGCGCCTTGAGGAACGGCTCGGGGTCGCCGGGCGGCCCCTGCTCGGCGAGCCGCTTGAGCTCGGCGATCCGCCCGTCGAAGGTCACGTCCGCGGGGGGTCCCGGGGCCGACCCCGCCCCGGACGGCTCGGCGGGCACATCGGTCGGAGTCGCTCGGTGGTTAATTTCCTTTGCAATCGTTCCCGTCGCTCCGGCTATACGACGGTGGGGGCGAGGAGCCGGCGCTGCCCGAGCTCCTCGGCGGAGCGGTACCGCTTCGTTGCGCGGTCCGGTCCGACCTCCCAGTCGCGGAGCAGCTGGGCGCGCCGGACGCCCATCGGCGCGAGCAGCGTCTCGGCCGACCGGGCCAGGAGCTCGAGGTAGGCGACCGGGTCGTACGGCGTGCGCTCGTCCACGAGCTCGGAGACCCGTACCCGGTCCTCCCACGAGCGGGCCGCGCGGTCGACGATGACGTAGCGGATCGTCTCGCCCGGCTGGCGTTCGACGCCGTGGTGCTTCAACTGCCGCAGCGCGGCGACCGCCTCGTTGAACACCGAGTACTCCGAGAGCCCCTGGCTGACCCGGTGGGCGATTTGGAGCTCGAGGACCGGCCACTCCCGGGCCGCGATCCGATCGGCGAAGAGCCGGGTCCGCGCGAGCGCGACCGGGAGCGCGCGCTCGACCGAGGGGGCGTCCGGCGCCCGGGCGAACAGGTCGAGGATCTCGCCTTCGTACCGGCGCAGGAACACCGGCGTGTCGTGACGGCGCGAGCCGATGCCGCGGAGCTTGAACTCGCCGGTCTCGTAGCGGCCGTAGTAGCGGTTGGGCACGCCGAGACCGTGGGTCACCGCCGGCAGGAAGACGATCCAGCGGTACCGTCCCTCGAAGCCGAGCGGCAGGTCGAACCGCTCGCTCATCCGGCGGGCGAACGCCTCGGGGTCGGGGCCCCGGTCCCGGTCGAGGGGGACGAGCCAGAGCGAGTCGACGATCCCGTGGACGACCCGGTAGCCGGCGGCCTCGGCCTCGGGCAGCAGGTGGGCGAGGAGCTCGCGCGCGTAGGCGTTGATCGCCTCGTGGCACTCGATCCGGCCGAACCGGGCGTTGCGGTAGCCCTGGTAGCCGAAGGCGGTGACGAGGATCCACTTGAGCATCTTGACCCGGCGCGCGAACCGCTTGCGCTCGGCCTCGGGACGGCTCGGGTCCTTGGCGATCGCCTTGTAGGCGAGGCGACGGGCCAACAGCGGCGCGAGCGTGCGCGGGATGAGCCCGGTGGTGCGGGTGCACGAGCGGTAGCCGAGCCCGGGGGCGACGACCGGGGAGTGCGGACAGCACCGGCAGTCGAGCGTCTCGGTCGAGAGGTTCTTGCGCACCATGATGTGCGGGTAGAGGCTGGCGAAGTCGAACTCCTCGACGTGGTCGTGGACGCCGACCGGCGGCAGGAAGATCACGCCGCCGCGGTCGCCGGCGAGCAGCGTCCGGGCGCTCTTGAACTCCTCCGGCCGGTTCTTCTTCCACGGCACGTGGACGCCCTCGGCGCGCGCGTGCGCCATCTCCATCGCGGTGAAGCACGTCCCCGGCGACTGGCGGATCACCGTCTGCAGCGGCAGCCGGCTGAGCCGGGCGGCGTCCACCAATCCTTCCAGGTGGGCGTCGTCGTAGAGCATCGAGTTCGCCCGGTCGAGGTGGAAGCGGCCGACGAGCGGGTAGGTCGCGTCGGTGTGGACGACCCGTCCGTAGGTCATGAACGAGTTCGCCTTGCGGCCGGGGCGGAACGACGCCGGCATCCGGCCGAGGTAGAACTCCCCCTCGCCGAGGCCGCACGCCGCGGCCCGCCGGTAGAGCCACGGCAGGTCGAAGGCGTCGCCCCCGTCGGTGAGGAGCACGTCCGGGTCCTGCCGGGCGAGCTCGCGCCCGAGCTCGACCAGCAGCTCGCGCTCCGGTCCCTCGAGGAGGACGGGGCCGAGCCGGAGCCGGCGGATCGTGTCGTCCGCGCGGACGATCCCGTCGCGCCGCCCCTCGGACAGTTCCACGGCGAACGGCACGCTCCGCAGCGGCGGTGCGACGTACTCGAGCGTCTCGGCCGG
>DASYYY010000010.1:0-41682 GCA_035933635.1 Thermoplasmata archaeon
ATCGGGCACCCCAGGAATCCGCCCTGTGGTGCGATGTAGGGCCGTCGCGGGGCAACTCGGCAATAGGCAGGTCCCGACTTGTTACGTCGACCGGGAAGCCGAATTCCGGGGGTCATAAAGACCCGATAAAGTGACAGAGCCTTTCAAACCAAACGTTCAAGTAGCAGATTCCGGGATGGATGGCCCAGAGCGTATGACGCTCGTCTGACAAACAGGTAGGAGTCCAACCGATGAAGTCCATCATCCAGGAGGCCATTGCAAAGCACCAGGAGAACCAGGCCCTGGTCGAGGAGAAGAAGCCCGAAACCCCGGCCTACGCGAGCGCCGACGACGCGGAGCTCGCGAAGCTGGCCGAGGCGCTGAAGGTCAACATCCGGATCGTGGGCTGCGGGGGCGGCGGCTCGAACACCATCAACCGATGCGTCGAGGAAGGGATCCAAGGCGCGGAGATGTGTGCGATCAATACCGACGCCAAGCACCTGCTGACCGTACACGCTCCGCGCAAGATCCTCATCGGCCGCCGCGCGACCAAGGGGCTGGGCGCCGGCGCCCGCCCGGAGATCGGCGAGGAGGCGGCCCGCGAGAACGAGGAGGAGCTCCGCGCGTTCCTCAACGGCGGGCACATCGTCTTCATTACGGCGGGGATGGGCGGAGGGACCGGCACCGGTTCCGCGCACCTCGTCGCGCGCCTCGCCAAGGAGGGCGGCGCGCTCACCATGGGCGTCGTCACCATTCCGTTCTCCGCCGAAGGCGCGGTCCGGCTCGAGCAGGCCAAGGACGGCCTCGAGCGGCTGCGCCGTGTCTGTGACACGACCATCGTCATCCAGAACGACAAGCTCCTCGAGCTCGTTCCGCGGATGCCGCTGGACTCCGCCTTCAAGCTCGCCGACGCGGTCCTGATGACCGCGATCAAGGGGATCACCGAGATCGTGACCAAGCCCGGCCTGGTCAACCTCGACTACGCCGACATCATGACGGTCATGAAGGACGGCGGCGTCGCGCTCATCGGACTCGGCGAGAGCGAGAGCGCCACCGACCGGGTGACCGAGGCGGTCACCGAGGCGCTGACCTCCCCGCTGCTGGGCAGCGTCGAGCTCAAGGACGCGACGGGGGCCCTCGTCCGGGTCATCGGCGGTCCGACCATGACGGTCTCGGAGGCCGAGAAGGCCGCCGCGCTCGTCGGGGCGAAGATCTCCAAGCGCGCCCGGATCATCTGGGGCTGCTCGGTGGAGAACTCCCCGGAGATGGAGAACACGATCAAGGTGCTCCTGATCATCACGGGCGTGCGTGCGATGAGCCTCCTCGGACAGAAGGGAGGCTTTGCCGCCGGTGAGTCCGAGGAAGTCATCGACCTCATCCGCTAAACCCCCTCCTTCCCGCCCCCGCTACCTCGGACTCGAGGTGGCGGGGGAACCCTATCCCTCGCCGCAGCGCCTGCACGACCTCCTGCGTCAATCGTTGGCGCAGCGACTGCCCCGGGTTCCCGCCCTCCGCGTCATCCGGGTGGCGGGGCCCCGAGCGATCGTCGAAGTGCCGCACACCGCGCTCCTGACGGCGCGGACGGCCTGGAACGGGCAGTTGGGCGGCACCTCGGGGGGTTCGGTCGGGGTGACCACGCGACGGACCTGGGGAACGCTCGTCAAGGCGAAGGCCTGGCTCCGCTCCCGACCACCAACTCCACGAGACCCACGGACATTGGCGCGGTAGCCGGCCGGGCGGCGAGACAACCGGTCGCCCGGTGCGTCCGATCCTGGGCACGAACGCGATGAGCGCGCCAAGCGAAGGCGACCCGAGCGAGCTGCAGCACGCGCCCATGTCCGGCCAGCTCTATCCGGCTCCGACCGACGATCTCGAGGCTCACCCCGACCCGACCCCGCGTCGCCTCGTCGGGGGGATCGCGATCACGGCCGCCGGTGCGCTGGAGTTCGGGCTCGTCTACCTGGCGTTGGAACCACGACTCCCGGCGACGATCCCCGCCTCGCTGATCACCGCCGGCTTCCACCTCTCCCCTGCGACACCCGGGTTCCTCGCCCAGTTCACCCTGGGGGCGATCGGAATCCTCGGTCTCCTGTTCATCGGCTTGACCGCGTTCATCGGCGACGACGACGCGCTCGAGGCCCAGCTCGGGCGGTTCACGGTCAATCCGCTCGCGCTCGTCTTCGGGTCGTTGATCCTGGTCTCGCTTCCCACGAGCGGCGACCTCGTGCTTCTGGCGAGCGCCGGCGTGGTTCCCGCCGACCGCGCCACCGCCGTGCTGGTGCCCATCCTGGGCGCGTTGCCGGTCGTCGTCGCGGTCGCGATCGTGGTGCTCGCACGATGGCGGACCTACCGCGACGAGCTTCGCTCCGTCTAGAGCGTCCGAACGCGCGGACACCCTTATCTCGGAGGCAGGCTCCCCGTTCTGGGTAAGAGATTGTCCCCGGTGGACACCGGCACCGTCCCGATCCGACGCGCCCTCTTCTCCACCTTCGATCCTTCCGGGCTCGACCGACTCGCGGCCGCGCTCGCGCGGTACGGGGTCGAGCTCTGGGCGACCGAAGGCACCCGGCGGTCCCTCCTCGACGCGGGGGTGTCGGTCCATCCGGCCGAGGAGCTGACCGGGATCGGGTCCTGGTTCGGGGGCCGGATCAAGACCCTCCACCCGGGGATCCTCGGCGGCCTCCTCGCGCCCCGGGACGCCGCCGGCCTCCGAGAGCTCGACGAGCACCACCTCAAGCCCATCGACCTCGTCGCGACCAACTTCTACCCGTTCGAGCGCCGGTTCGCGGCGAACCCGACCGCCCCCGAGGTCGTCGAATCGATCGACATCGGTGGGGTTACGCTGGCGCGCGCGGCGGCGAAGAACTACGAATCGGTGGCGATCCTCACGAGCCCGGACCAGTACGCGACGGCGATCGGCGAGCTGGAAGCCTGTGCCGGGGGGACCACGGCAGCCTTCCGACGCACGCTCGCCGGGGCAGCCTTCGCGCGTGTTCAGGCCTACGACCGGGTGATCGCTCTCGCCCTCGGGTCCCCACCACCCCACGGCGAGGTCGTCTTCCCACCGGGGGTGTCGTTCTCGCGCGACCCGACGCCTCTCCGCTACGGCGAGAACCCGCACCAGCGGGCCCAACCCTACGTCCTGCACGAGCCCCCCGGAGTACCGTTGGACCCGGTGCCCATCGAGCGGCTCCAGGGAGAGGCGCTCTCGTTCACCAACCTGCTCGACCTGGACACCGCCGTCGGCCTGGTCGCGGAGTTCCCCTCCCCCAGCGCGGCGGTGGTCAAACACGCCACCCCCTGCGGCGTGGCGAGCGGGGCGAACCTCCGCGAGGCGATCGAGCGCGCGCTGGCGACCGACCCGGTCGCGCGGTACGGCTGCGTGCTCGCCGTCAACCGGGCGCTGACGCTCCACGACACCGAGGCGCTCCACGGGGTGTTCGTCGACCTCCTCGCCGCTCCGGCGGTGGACGCCTCGGAGCGCGAGGCGCTCGCCCATCGCAAGAAGCTCAAGCTCGTGCGACTGCAACCGCCGACGCTCGCGACGCCCCGGTGGGAGGTCAAGAGCGCGCTGGGCCGACTCCTCGTGCAGGAGACCGACCGGCGCGAGCTCGTGCCCGGCGACTTCGGGCTGGCCACCTCGAAGGGCGCCACCGCCGAGCAGCTGTGCGCGCTCGACTTTGCCTGGCGCGTGGTCCGTCACGCCAAGTCGAACGCCGTGGTGCTCGCCCAGGGGTCGACGACCGTCGGCATCGGATCCGGCCAGCCCACCCGCGTCAAGGCCGTCGAGCTGGCGTGCGAGGTCGCGGGCGACCGAGCGAAGGGCTCCGTCCTCGCCTCGGACGCGTTCTTCCCGTTCGCCGATGGGGTCGAGGCCGCCGGGGCGGCCGGGGTCGCCGCCATCATCCAGCCCGGCGGGAGCGTGCGCGATGTCGAGGTGATCGCGGCGGCCGAGCGCGCCGGGATCGCCATGTATCGGACCGGTTGGCGGGTGTTCCGCCACTAGCCCGGGACCGCGGACCGGTCCTATCGGGGCGGCGCGTCGAGACGGGCCGCAGGCACGCGACCGAGGCGTGCCCCGGCCCGTACGAGCGGGCGGCCGACCGCCCACGCGGCGGGCACGCGCACGATCGGGCGGGGGCGGTAGAGCGCACGGACGCACGCGGCCGCCACCGCCTCCGGTTCGATGACCCATCGGGGGTGGCGACGGGCGATGGCCCGGATCGGGCCCTCCGTCTCGCCCGGAGGGCAGCCGAGATCGGTCCGTACGAAGATCGGCTCGAGCACGGTGGAACGGATGCCGTGCGGCTGGAGCTCCCGGTCAAGGGAGGTCGAGAACGCCTGCAGCCCGGTCTTCGCCGACACGTAGACGGCGTTGTGGAGCAGGGGCACGTCGACGATCGCGCTGCCGAGGTGGACCACGTGCCCGGCCCGCCGGGCGCGCAGCGCGGGAAGGAGCGCATGGGTCAGCCGGATCGGGGCGACGAGGTCGAGGGTCAGCTCGTGGTCGATCTCCTCGATCGGCCGCTGGTCGAACGGCTGGGACCGAAGACTGCCGGCGTTGTTGACCAGCAGGTAGGGCTCCTTGAGGGCCTCGCCGGCCACGCGGGCGACGATCGACGCCGCGGCCGGGGCGGTGAGGTCGAGCTCGAGCGTCTCGACCGACCCGTGGTGTCCGTGGATCTCACCGCGCACCCGCTCGAGCGCCTCCCGGTCGCGCGCGACGAGGAGGAGATGGAATCCTTCGGCGGCCAGGGCGTGAGCGATCGCCCGGCCGATGCCTCGCGAGGCGCCGGTGACGACCGCGCCCTTCTCCCGGAATCGGCCCGAAGAGGGCCCCTGCACGACCTACAGGAAGTCGAAGTAGCGCTTGAGGACTGTGCGGAACTCGGTGGGGGCGACGATCCCCAGCTCGCGGCCCTTCTCGCGCCCGCGGTCCACGAACAGGTAGGTGGGAATGGAGTGGATACCGAACTCGCGGGAGACGACGTTGGACTCGTCCACGTTCACCTTGGTGAACTTGACCCGCCCCTGGAAGTTCATCGAGAGCTGCTCGAGGACCGGTTCGGCGACCTTGCACGGGGCGCACCAATCCGCGTAGAAGTCGACCACGACCGGGAGCGCCGAGCGGATGACCTCGGCGTCGAAGGTCTCGTCGGTCACGTAGAGCAGCGATCCGTTCTCGCCCATCGGCTCACCTCGCAAAATTTCAGAGGGGACCCTCCCCTTAAACCATGTCCTTCCTCTCGACACCATGCGGGACCGACGCACGCACGGACGGTTAGCCGGTCGCCGGTCCGTAACGCCTCGGGCTCGGGCCCTGCTGCGGTGGTTCCAGCGGCACCGGCGCGCGCTGCCCTGGCGCGTGGGGCGAACTCCGTACCGCGTCTGGGTCTCGGAGGTGCTCCTCCAGCAGACCCGCGTCGACCAGGCGATCCCCTACTTCGAACGTTTCGTCCGACGGTTCCCGGATGTCGACTCGCTCGCCCGTGCTCGGATGTCGGCGGTGCTCAAGATCTGGCAGGGTGCGGGGTATTACGGACGCGCGCGGCGGTTGCACGCGGCGGCGCGGATCCTCCGCCAGCGGTATGGCGGCCAGTTGCCCCGCACGCCGGAAGCGCTGCGCGAGCTCCCCGGGTTCGGCCCGTACATCTCGGCCGCGGTCGCCAGCCTCGCGTATGGCGCTCCGGTCCCTGCTCTGGAAGCGAACGGTCTCCGGGTGCTCGCCCGCTGGCACCTGGTCCCCACGGATCCCCGGCGGAGCTCGGTGCATCGGGATCTCGATCGGCGGGCCCTCACCGACCTGCCGCCCGCCTCCGCCGCCGCCTTCAACGAGGCGCTGATGGAGCTCGGCGAGCGGGTGTGCACCCCGAGAGCCCCTCGATGTCCGGAATGCCCGGTAGCTCGATGGTGCCGCGCACGGCAGGAACTGGCCGATCCGGGTGCGATCCCGGTCCCGCGGGCCCGTCCGCCGCGTCCCCACGTGCGAGCGGCGCTCGCGATCATCGAGCATCGCGGTCGGTGGCTCGTACAACGCCGGCCCGACTCCGGTTTTCTCGGCGGCCTCTGGGAGTTCCCCGGGGGCAAGATCCGAGAGGGGGAAGCGGCCGAGGAGGCCGCCCAACGGGAGCTACGCGAGGAGACCGGTCTCGACCGTATCGCGCTCCGCCCCGTGGGAACCGTGCGGCACGGCTACAGCCATTTCACCGTCGAGCTCGCGGTCTTCGGCGGACGGCTGGGCCCCACCCATGGCCCCGTCCCGCTCGGGCGCGCGCGCAAGTGGGTGACGCCCGAGCAGCTCGCGCGACTTCCGCTCCCGAAGGCCACCGAGAAGGTGATCGACCTCCTCACCCCCCAGGCGCGACCGGCACCGGCGGAAGCAGCTTCCCCGGGTTGAGGATGCCGTCGGGATCACAGAGCCGTTTGATCCCGCGCAGGAGCTCCACCCCGGCCGCGCCGAGCTCGTGCTCGAGGAACGGGGCCTTCAGCGCTCCGATCCCGTGCTCGGCGCTGATCGTTCCCCCCAGCGAACGCGCCAGCGCGAGCAGGCGGATCCGCAGTTCGGAGGCGGCGGCCGAGGACGGATCGACCACGAAGTTCGGGTGAAGGTTGGCCTCACCCAGGTGCCCGTACAGATAGACGGGGATCCCCGAGCCGACGGCCAGCACCTCGATCCCGCGGAGGAGCTCGTCGAGACGGGAGATGGGTACCGCCACGTCCTCCCGCACCCGATGCCCGAAGCGACGGTCGAGCAGATTGCCGGCCTCGCCGCGCAGCGTCCACAGCTCGTCCGCTTCCGGGAAGACGGTCGCTTCGGCCTCGAGCCGGAACTCGCGCAACAGACCGAACAGCTGCCCGAGACAACGGTCCGCCTCCAAGGCGTCGCTCTCGACCTCCAGGAGGACCACCGGCCGGCCACCCGGAATCCGGCTCGACGCCGTCCGGTGGAGCTCCTCGGCGGTCCCCGCGTCGAGGTACTCGGCCGCGCTCACCCCGCAGCTGCGGCCCGCCCGCCCGGACAGCGCCCCGGCCAGCGCCCGCAGCGAGAGATCCGGCACGAGCGGGACGACGACCGCCTGCCGGCGCTCCGGCAGCGGAGCGAGCTCGACGAGCAGCTCGGTGAAGATGCCGAGGGTCCCCTCGCTCCCGATGAACAGGCCGAGCAGGTCCGGACCGGCGGACTGCTTGCTCGCCCCGCGCTCCAGGCGCAGTGGCGTGCCGGTCCCCAGCACCGCCTCCCAGCCACGGACCCACCGGCGCGTCGGGCCATACCGGAGCGACCGCGGGCCGGAGGCGTTCGTGCTCGCATTGCCCCCGACCGTCGAGGTCCTCCACGATCCCGGGTTCGGAGGGAAGAACAGACCGTAGCTCGCGAGCTCGCGCTGGAGCGTACGATTGACGACCCCGGGCTGGACGCGACAGAGCCGGTTCTCGGGGTCGACTTCGACGACCCGGTCCCACCCGGCCAGCTCGAGCACGAGCGCGCCGGCCGCGGGGACCGATTCACCGTCGAGGGAGCTCCCGGCGCCGCGGGCCACGACAGGGACCCGGTGCTTGCGTGCCCACCGGATCGCCGTTGCTACCTCGTCGACGGACCCGGGGGCGAGGACGCCGCCGGGCGTGCCGCGGAGGTACGAGGCATCCCCGGATACGGCATGCAGCGATTCCACGTCCTGACGCAGGGGGGCCCGGACGCTGCGCGCGAGCTCCGCCCAGTCGGCGCGGGACGATTCGAACGCCGGCGGGTTGAGCGACGTGGTCGGGGTCGGTTACCTCGGGGACCGGCGCGCTCCACTGCGGCTGTAGTGGCCGGGGGGCGGGAGGGGTTTGTCCAGCGCCTCGGTGAACTCATGGAGGAGGAAGGGGCGAGGGAGCACCGCGCTGACCCCGACGCGCTCGGCCTTGCGCACGATCTCCCGGGTCGTGCGTTCCGTGACGAGGATCACGCGGAGGCTCGGCCGTCCGCGGATCGCCTCGGTGACGACCTCCGTCCAGCCCCCGCCCGGCACATCGGAGTCGAGAACGAGGAGGTCGAGCCCTTCGTTGGCCGGGACGTCCCGGAGCGCGCCGGTCCCCTCCCCTTCGGCGACCACCGTGTGGTGGCGCAGGTGCAGCAGGCTACGCAGGAGCGCGCGGGTGTCCGGGTCGGACCCGACGACGGCAGCGTTCGGCACCGCCGGAAGCTGAGGGCGACCCGCGAGATGAGGATTCCGCTGTATACGCGCCCCCGGGGCGGGCGGCTCGACGAGCGAGCACGCGGAGCATCGCCCAGGGGTTAGGGAAACTATATAGTTAGCTCTGCAATGTACGTACTGGCCTCGGGCCCCGGCGGCTCGGGCGGGACGGGCACGTCCCGAAGGCCCCGCGACGGACCGCCGGGCCGACTTTTCCCTAGGAACCGAAGCCTTTTGTCGGGAGACCGCGACGATTCGATCGTGGGCAACGCCTCCCGGACCACCTCATCGGAGGGTTTCTTCCAGACGCTGTTCGCCCGATGGGGTCGCCGGCGCCCCAGCCCGCGTCAGGTTCACGTTCGTCCGGCGCGCGCCACGAGCCCCGAGCCCTCCCCCCCGATCGCCGCCCCCACGCCCCCGGGCGAGGTCGCGCACCCGGCGACGCGGGTCACCCCGACGGGACGGACCTCCGCGCGGGCGGGGGCGGACGAACCCGCCCACGGGAGTTGCCCGAACTGCCACGTCCCGTACCTTCCCGCAGGCACCGCCGACCGCTGGGGCTGTCCTCACTGTGGTCGCCACGCGCCGGGGAACACGATTCCTGCTGGTGCCGCCACCGCGGTCCGACCGGATACCACCGCCAGCGCGCCCGACCGCCGTCAGCAGGAGCTGCTGGCGGCGTGGATGCTCGGCCAGTCCGTGGCCTGCCCGAAGTGCAAGTCCCGACTGCGCCGGCTCGGTCCGGGCGCGTTCGTCTGCGCTTCGTGCGGACACGGGGTCGGCACCGAGGTGCCCAAGCCTGCGGCCTCAGCCGTTCAGAGCGCTCTGACGCACGAGCGATCCGTCGTGGAGAGCCGCGGCCACCCGGTCGATGTCGCCCGCCAGCGGCCGGTCGGTCGAGAGCGGCGGAACGAGCCCGCGTAACGCGCGCAGCGCCCGCTCGCTCCCCGCCCCCCCTGCCGTGGGTCGGCGCGCCTCGAGCGCCTGTCCGGCCACGAGCCACTCGACCGCGATCACGCGTTCGACATTCGTGATCAGTCGCCGCAGCTTGGCCCCCGCCGCGGCCCCCTGGCTGTTGAAGTCCTCCTGGTCGGCCGACGTCGGCAGGCTCATCGCGCTGGCCGGGTGGGCCAGGACCACGTTCTCGGCGACGATCGCGGCTTGGAGGTACTGGGCGATCATGAACCCCGAGGTCAGGCCGGGGTCGCTGGCCAGGAACGCGGGAAGCCCGCGGTTGGTGGCGGGATTCAACAGGCGAGCGACGCGGCGCTCCGAGTAACCGGCGAGGTACTGGACCCCGAGCGCCAGCGTGTCGAGCGCGAGGGCGAGCGGTTGGCCGTGGAAATTGCCCCCGCTGACAAACTCGTCGCCCGGGAAGACCAGGGGATTGTCGCTCACTGCGTTGAGCTCGGTCGCGGCCACACGTTCGGCGAAGCCGACGGCGAGCTCGGTCGCCGCGAGCACCTGCGGGGCGCACCGCAGGGTGTAGGGGTCCTGGGGCTGTCCGGTCGATGCCCGGAAGGCGAGCTCGCTCCCGTTCAAGCGGCGGCGCAAGCGTTCGGCCACGGCCCGCTGCTCGGGAAGGTTCCGCGCGACGCCGAGGCGGTCGTCGAGCGGCTCCATCGAGCCGCGTAGCGCGTCCCATGCCAGCGCGATGGCATCCTCCGCCGCGGCGAGCAGATTGCGGGCGTCGGCGACGGCGAGCGCGAGGTAGCTCGTCATGAGCGAGGTGCCGTTGATCAACGCCACCCCTTCCTTGGCGACGAGTACGGCGGGACGGATCCCGTTCGCAACGAGGATCTCCGCCGAGACCCTCCGGACGCCGTGGGGGTCGATACATTCCCCCTCGCCGATCAGGGCGAGCGCGAGATGCGCGAGCGGGGCGAGGTCCCCCGAAGCCCCCACCGAGCCCTGCTCGGGGACGAAGGGGTAGATCCCACGGTTGAGGCACTCGATGAGCACGTCCACGAGCTCGGGACGGACGCCCGAAAGCCCCCGCGCGAAGGTGTTGACGCGTAGCAGCATCATGCCCCGGACGAGCTCCTCGGGCAGGGGCGATCCCGCGCCGCTCGCGTGGCTGCGGATCAGGTTGAGTTGGAGCGCCTCGGTGGCCGGTGCCTGGACGCGTACGTCCGCGAGCCGGCCGAACCCGGTGGTCACTCCGTAGATCGGCCGTTCGGAGGCGACCGCCCGCTCGACGACACCACGGGCACCACGGATGGCCTCACGCGCGGCCGGGACGAGCGCCACGCCGCAGCGTCCCCGAACGACGGCGAGGAACTGGTCGAGGGTCAGGGAGCTGCCGTCCAGCGGGAGGGTCTCGGTCATCGATGTTTCCGCTCCCCGCCGGCCGTCCTGCGAGCGCTCCGTGAAGGGGTCGGCGGGGTGCGGGCGGCGGGAGCGCCGCCCTACGCGGCCGGGTAAACGATCTCGCCGCCGGACTTCTGCATCGAGGGCGCCTTGCGCGTCTTCGCGCCCTTGGACTGCCAGAACAGTTCGGCGAACTGCTGGACCTGGTTGACCAGTTCCTGGGCGTCGGCCAGCGTCGTCCCCTGGCGCGCCTTGGACGCCTGCTTCAGGATCTTCCAGGCGATCTCGTGGACCTGGGGGAATTGCTTGGCGTGATCGGGAGTGAAGTAGTCGCCCCAGATCACGCGGACCTCGGACTTGACCCGTTCGGCATGGATCTCCTTGACCGCGGTGTACCGCGCGAGCTTCGAACCGTACGCCGCGCGCTCCTCGGGCTTGGCGTCGGCGCCCGGGTGGGCCAGTTCGCCGATGAGCTGGTCCATCCGCAGCACGGTCAGCGCGGCGATCTGCGCCTCGTGGGGGTCGTAGATGCCGCAGGGGATGTCGCAGTGGGCGCGGACCGTTCGGGGGGGAGCGAGCACGTCGCGGAGCGACGTAGCCCATCCGAGAATCGACGTTCTGGCCGACATGCGCGCGCATATTGCGGGGGCGGGATAACCTTACCGGAGACGGCGTCCCGGCGATGGGTTCTCGCGAGGATTCTCGAGGTTCCCAGCGGCCGGCCGGTGGGTTCGTGAGGTGGCTTCGCAGCCGCCGCGTGGTCGTCGATGAGGAAAGCATGACGCCGGCCCTGCTCCCGGGCGATCGGCTGCTGTACGATCCGGGAGAGTACCGCGACCGTTCGCCCGCGCCGGGAGAGATCGTGGTCGTCACCGATCCCGAGGCACCTCGGGAATTACTGATCAAGCGGGTCGGTGATTCTCCCCTTCCGCTCCCCCCGGGCGCGGTCTGGCTCGTGGGGGACGCTCGGGACCGGAGCCGCGACAGTCGGCACTTCGGACCCGTCGCTCTACGTTCGGTGCGCGGCCGGGCCTGGTTACGGTACGCCCCTCCGCAGCGACGCGCACGTCTCTGACCGCGTCCGGGGCGGCCGCCCGATGTCGTTAAGCGATGTGGCTATTCGACACATCGATGAGTCCGCGTCTCATGGCCCTGATTGCCGCCGTGGCCGCCGTGATCGCCTTCGTCGCCGGCTTCGGTGCCGGGTGGTACGGTCACGCCCCGAGCTCGAGCGGTGGCTCGAACTCCCCGCCCGCCTCCGTGACCCTCTCGGTCACCGCCGCCGGTAGCCTGGCGGTGAACTTTCCCGCGCTCGCGAGCGCGTTCGCGAACGCCACGCCGGCCGTGACCGCTCCCGCCGCCGCGCAGCAGTTCCAGGGCAGTATCGCCGCGCTGTCGGCGATTTCCGGCCTCCACGACAAGTACGACATCGCCGCGGTCGCCGACTACCACCTGATCCCCCGGATGCTCGAACCGGGCTACGCCACCTGGGAGGTCGTCTTCGCCGGCAACCCGGTCGTCCTGGCCTACGATCCGTCGGTCTCCGCGTTCCACAACATCAACTCCACGAACTGGGCGTCGGAACTCGAGTCGAGCGGGACGATGCTGGGCGTCGCCAACGCCTCGGCCGACCCGATGGGGTACAACGCGATCTTCGCCCTGCAGCTCGAAGGGCTCCGGGAGGGGACCGGTCTGTCGAGCATCTACGGCCACTTCTACTCCGGGGCGCCGGGCGCGCTCGCCGTGGCCAACCCCTCGACCACCCGGGTCGAACCCGAGACGCAGGCTGCGGCCCTCCTCAAGGCGCACACCGTCGGGGCGTTCTTCGTCTACCAGTCCTACGCCCACAGCTCGAACCTGAACTACGTCCTCCTGCCGACCACGGTGGACCTCGGCGCGACCGATTCGGCGTCGCTCGCGCTCTACAACCAGTCGAGCACTACGATCACCACCACGAACGGCCCGCTCGTCATCCGCGGGGCGCCGGTACTGTTCGCCATCACGGTCCCTTCGAACGCCCCGGACCCGACGGTGGCGGTGGAGTTCGTCGCCTTCCTCCTCGCCCGTGAGGGGACGACCCTGTCCTCCGGCGGCTTCGTTCCGTTGGTCCCGGCCTACGTCGACAATCCGTCGGCGCTGCCCGCCCCGCTCATCGGGGCGGTCGCGCCCTTACCATCGGTGCTGGCCGCGCAGCTCGGATGAGAGCGGCGGCCCGGCGGGGGTGGGGGGTCGGAGACATTGCCGCGGCGATCCTGGCGGCCTCGCTCGTCGCCCTCTTCCTCCTGCCGCTGGTCGCCCTCGCGCGCTCGACGGGGTTCAGCTCGGTCCTGAACGTCGCGAACGACCCGGCGTTCCGGGCCGCGCTCGGGTTCACCCTTCTCGCCTCGGGGATCGCCCTCGCCATCGTCCTCGTCCTCGGGGTCCCCTTCGGCTACCTGCTCGCGCGGCGGGAGTTCCCCGGTAAGCCGGTCGTCGAGGCGGTCGTCACGCTCCCCGTCCTCGTCCCGCACCTCGTCGTCGGCCTGGCGCTGCTCTTCCTGCTCTCGCCGGAGGAGCCCATCGGCGGGGCGCTCCGCTCGGCCGGGATCCCCGTGGTGGACTCGATCTGGGGGGTCGTCGCGGTGATGGTCTACGTCAGCGCCTCGTACACGGTGCTCTCGAGCGAGATCGCGTTCCGGGCCGTCGACGGCGAGCTCGTCGAGGCGGCGCGGTCGCTCGGGGCGACCCCCGCCGATGCGTTCGCCGACGTGACGCTCCCGCTCGCCGCCCGAGGGATCCTCTCGGGGCTGCTGCTGAGTTGGGCCCGTGCCGTCAGTGAGATCGGGGGCTTCCTCGTGCTCGCCTATACGGTCTATCCGTCCCCCGGCTATGGCGGGCCTGTCACGAACCCGGTCTCCATCTACGTCTACAACCTCTACGACCTCGGCAACCTGCCGGGCGCCGCCGCGGCGGCGTGCCTGCTCGTGCTGATCGCGCTGGCCGTCTTCGTCGCGGTCCGCGCCATCGCCCGGGTGGGGATCCTCCCTTGGAGCGGAGCCGGGGCACCGACGTGAACGGGCTCGAGGTCCAGGCACTGGCGACCGCGCGCGGTGGCTTCCGTCTCGGCCCCGTGTCGTTCGTCACCCCGCGCGCCACTGCGAGCGTGGTGCTCGGACCCTCGGGCAGCGGCAAGACGACGCTGCTACGCACGCTGGCCGGCTTCCTCCCGGCCGCGGAGGGTCGGGTGCTCCTGGACGGCGAGGAAGTCACGAACCGGCCCGCCGAACGCCGACGGTTCGGATTCGTCCCCCCGGGGCTCGGCCTCTTCCCGCACCGTCGCGTGGAGGCGAACGTGGGCTACCCGCTCGAGCTGGCGGGCATCTCCGACTGGCGCGCCCGGGCGCGCGAGTGGCTAGGGCGGTTCGACCTGACCGAGCTCGCCCACCGCTACCCGGGCCAGCTCAGCTCCGGAGAGCGTCAGCGCGTCGCCCTCGCCCGAGCGCTCGCCGCCGGCCCAAGGCTGCTGCTGTGGGACGAGCCGCTCAGCGCGCTCGACGTCGAGCGGCGCGACGAGCTGCTCCTTCTCCTGCGGGCCGTCTTGGCCGAGGAGGCGATCCCGCTCGTGCTCGTCACCCACGATCCGTCGACCGCGTTCTCGCTCGCGGACCGATACCTGCAGGTCGCCCATGGGAGCGTGCTCTTCGAGGGCACGACCGAGGAGTACCTGGCGCGCCCGACCGACCCCTTCCACGCCCGGTTCCTCGGCTACGAGAACATCTGGAGCCGGTCCGAGCTCGAGCGCTCGGCGTCCGAGGCCCCCCTCGCGCGGGCGCTGCTCGGGCTCGCCGGACCGGGAGGAGTGGCGGTCCCCGCGCGCGGACTCACTCTCGCCTTCGGGCCGATGCCCGGGAGCTTTCCCTTTCGCCCGGAACGTTGGCAACCGAACCCGGAGCGGACCATCGTCTGGGGACGCTCCGGGTCGCTCGGAGTGCGCGTCGTGGCGCCGGGAGTGCCGGAGCTCCGACGCCACCCCGAGATGCTCGTCGAGCTGGACGCTTCGACCGCGCGAGCGTTGGACCGCACGGACGGCGGCCGATGACGCGCGAGCGATGGCTCACCCCGCTCGACCGCCAACTGCTCGACGAGCTCGCCCGCGCCGGGAGCCTCGTCGACGCCTGCGAGGCGCTCGGTATCGGACGGGACCGCGGGGTCTACCGGCTCCGGCGGCTGCGCGAGATCACCGGCCACTCGGTCGTCGAAGCCCGACGCGGCGGCGCCTCGGGGGGGACCAGCCGGTTGACCCCGACGGGGGAGCGGCTGCGACGGATGCCGACCGGCCCGATCGGCCAGGGAGGACGCGCCGAGCCCGGGTTCCGCGGGACGTTCTCCTCGCGCGGCGGGCCGCACGTACGGATCGCGGGCGGGGTCACGCTCGCCGTGGGATTCGACGCCCGGGACGGCGAATCGGTGCGGCTGATCCTCGACCCAGAGTCGGTGCTCGTCGCCCGGGAACGGTTCGCCACGAGCGCGCGCAACGTGCTGCTCGGACGCGTCGCCGAGATCCGCCCCCGCGACGCGCGGAGCCGGCTCGTGGTCGTCTGCGTCGGACCGCTGCGGATCCAGGCCGCGGTCACCCCGCGCTCCATCGAGGAGCTCGGGCTCCGGCCGCGCGCGCGCGTCTACCTGTACGTCAAGGCGACGGCGCTGCGGCCCGGGGGCGCGCCCGCCTAATCGCGGACGCCCTCACCGGTGACCGAGAAGACGGCCTCGCCCTCGGGCAGGTTCGGCGAGTCGATCAACCGCGCGATCCGCTTGGGGGGCTTGGACTTGCGCAGGTATACCCGGTAGGTCGCCGCGTGGGCGACGATGTTGCCGCCGATGGGGCGGGTGGGGTCGCCGAAGAGGATGTCCGGCCGGGAGGAGACCTGGTTGGTCACCACGACCGCGGCGTTGTAGGTGTCCGCGAACCGCAACAGCTCGTGGAGGTGCTTGTTGAGCAGTTGCTGACGCGGCGCGAGCTCGCCGCGGCCGGCGTACTCCGCCCGGAAGTGGGCGGTGAGCGAATCGACGACGATGAGCCGGATCGGGAGGTTCCTGGCGAGCTCCTGCGCCTTGGTCACCAGGAGCATCTGGTGATTGGAATTGAACGCCCGGGCGATGTGGATCTTCGACAGTACCGTCGTAGGGTCGAGGCCGACGGACTTGGCCATGTCCACGATCCGTTCCGGTCGGAAGGTGCTCTCGGTGTCGATGTAGACGACCTCGCCCGAGAGGCCGCCCTGGTCGGCGGCGAGCTGGATATCGACGGCGATCTGGTGGGCGAGCTGGGTCTTGCCGCTGCCGAATTCACCGGCGAACTCGGTGATCGCCTGGGTCTCGACTCCGCCGCCGAGGAGCTCGTCCAGCGCCTTGGAATTCGTGGTCACTCGACCGAGCTTCTTGCGCCGTTCGAGCAGCTGCGTGCCGCTCTCGAAGCTCCCGACATCGGCCTGCCGGCGCGCCTCGGAGATGATATGGAGCGCCACCTGGGTGCCGATCTCGGCGGCCTCGGCCACGTCGCCGGGTGAGGCGACGGCGAGCTCCATCAGGTCCGTGTACCCGGCTTCCCGCAGCTTTTCGGCGGTGGTCGGACCGACGCCCGGGAGGTCCTCCAGCGCCACCGCGCGCTTGTCGTCCTCCTCGGCCTCGACCGGCCGGGCCGCACTCTTCGCCACGATCTTCCGACGGGGAAATCGGCCTTAAACCTAGAGGGGGCGATGGGAAACGGTCCCTCGTCGTCCGTTGCGCCGGCGCCCTAACGGGCCGGCGGCGTCGGCATCGCCCGGAACGGCTCGCCCGTGAGCCGCTGGAAGACCGTGGTGTAGAGCCGGCTGACCTCATCGACCAGGAGCGGCGGCAGTGGCGGGATGGGCGGCTCGTTGTCCCCCTGCTCGCGGGCCTTGGCGAGCTGGTCGTAGTAGCCGGTCGAACGGTAGTGCTGCCGGACGAACTCCTTGGAGAAGTCCACCGTCCGGCCGCGCTCGTAGGCGCCCTTGTCCCAGAACCGGTCCTCGTCGGCGGTCCCGAAGGTGTCCACGAGGCTGATCGCGCCGGTGTCGTCGATCGCGAACTCCTTCTTGCCGTCGACGTGGATCAGGCCCCGCGGGTCGATCTCCTTCGCCATCGCCGCGTCGACCTTGAGGATGATTTCGCGGAGCTGGTCCATTTGGGCCCGGTCGATCACGGCCAGGTCGAGCGCTTCGGGCCAGTCCAGCGGTCGGTCGACCGGCTCGAGCTTGGTGGTGACCTCGAAATGCGGCTGCGGAAGGGGGTCGCCGTACTTGACGTCCTTACCGGCGGGGAAGCCGAGCTCGTCGGCGCGGACCTTGCCGCCCTTGAGGCGGTCCCACATCGATCCGGCAACGTAGTAGCGGACGATGAACTCGAGCGGGAGCAGGTAGTTCTTCGGGTGGGGACCGAGGGTCTTCGGGTGGGGCTCGACCCGGACCCGGCGCACGCGCATCGCCATCGGGCCGGAGAGTCCGAGGAAGTGGTGGCGCACCCCGAGCTTGCTGCAGACCTCGAACCAGTGGGCGGCGGTCCGGGCGAGCGTCTCGCCCTTGTGCGGGATCGCGGTCGGGATGTGCTTGTCGAACACCGAGATGTCGTTCGTGAACCGGAACTCGAGCTCGCTGGGAGAGACCTCCCAGACCTCCTTGACCTTCCCTCGGCGCAGGTACTGCGGAGTGCCCGGAGCCCCCGGGCGCCCGGCGTCCCCTTTGGACATGGCGCGCCGACTCCGGGTCCCCTTGTAAAGTTTGGTCTCCGTAGGTGCCGCGTCCTCGCACCCCGCCAGCTGCGAGGCACTCTTCGCGGTCGCGCACCTCGGGGTTCGGAGACCGGGCGCAGCTCCACGCGGAACGTGGACCCGGTCTCGGCCTCACCCGCCGTGAGCGAGTGCTTTACCCTCAGGTCGGGTCGATCCGTCCGATGCCTTCGAGCGTACCGTTCGAGCGGGTCGCCCACGTGCTCGTGCTCCCGGTCACCCTCGGGGCCGGTGCCGCCTCGCGGTTCGTCTTCGACACGGGGATCGGGATGCCGGTCGTGGACCTACGGCTCGCCGAGCGACTGGGGATCCACGCCGACGGCCGGATCCATCGCGGACGCAGGATGTCCGGTCAGGAGCTCGAGGTCCCACTGGCCGTGGTGCCCGAGCTCCGGTTGGGCGACCGTCGCTGGAGCGAGGTCACCGTCGGCCTGGCGGACCTGCGGGCGTTGCTCCCGCCCAGCATGGCCTACGTGGGGGGGTTCCTCTCGCTCGGCCAGGCGGAGACCAGCCGACTCCGTATCGACTATTCGGCCGGGACCGTCACGATCGACGCGACGATCCCCGAACGGACCGGCGGTGTCAGCGAGGTCCCGCTCCACCTGCTGCGGGACGGGCCGTCGTTGTCCGCGTTCGCCGACCTGGCGCTGCCCGACGGATCGACCGCTCGCGTCGAGGTCGACCTCGGCTCGGACCGGTTGATCCTGCACGACCGGTTCATGGGTAGGCTGGGGTTCGACCCCGGGGGCCCCTCGACCGAGGTGCACCACGGAAAGGACGAGACCGGGCACGAGTACGTCCGGCGTTTCGGGACGCTCGGCGGCACGGTGTCCCTCGGCACCGCCGTGCAGCGCGACCCGCCGGTGATGTTCCAGGAGATCATCTACGATGGACTGGTCGGCGACCAGTTCCTGCGGCGGTTCGACGTCACCTTCGACGTGCCCGGTTCCCGTCTGTGGGTCGGCCCGGCGCGGGCGTAGCGCCGCGCGGAACGGCTAGAGCATCTTGGCGTGCAACGCGGTGATCGGCCGGAATCCGCGCTTGGTGTAGAACTTGCTCGCGATCTCGTTCTGGGTGGGGAACTCGGCGGTGACCAACCCCGCTCCACGTTCCTTGAGGTACCGTACCGTCTCCTTGAGGAGGTACTCCCCCACGCCGTGCCGACGGTAGAGCGGAAGCAGGTAGATGTCCTGGATCACGCCCTCGTACTCGGGGATGTAGAAGGGCCGCTCGCGGACGGTCGCGCGCACCACACCGACGATCTTGCCCGCATCCTGACGCGCGCCCTCGGCGACGAGGAGGACCGACTTCGGGTTGTGCAGGTCGGCCTTGAGGATCTCGCGGGCGCGCTCGTCGGCGTCGGCCCGGACCTTGAGCAACGGGTCGAACTCCTCGTTGAGGCGCTTGAGACGCAACAGCACCGGGATCAGCGTCGGAAGGTCCTTCTCCGTGGCGAGACGGAGGCGGACCTGCCCCTCGGGGTCGTTCGGCGTGCTCTCGTGCGCTTCGGCTCGGTGGTGGGGGTTCGTCATGCGTGCTCCGGTCGGCGCGATTCGCCCGGCATCGGGAAAGCCAGTCCGGCGGCGGTGAGCGCGGCGATGAGCGCCCGGGGACGCTCCATCCTCTCGCGCGCACGTTCGAGGAACTCCTCGTGGCTGTGACGGCGGCGGGCGATCCCGAGCTCGACGGCCTTCATCGCAACGGCCGCCGCGACGTGGGGGAACACCTCGCGCTCCTCCATCGTCGGCAACAGATGGTCCGGGGCGAGGTTGCGCTCCCGCGTCCAGCGGGCGAGCTCCTGAGCGGCCTCGAGGACGATCGCGTCGGGAATGGACCGGGCCCGGGCGTCGAGCACCCCGCGGAACACGGACGGGAAGACCAGCGAATTGTTGACCTGGTTCGGGAAGTCGCCGCGCCCGGTCGCCACGACGGCGGCGCCGGCCGCATGCGCCGCCGCCGGCCAGATCTCGGGCACCGGGTTCGCGAGCGCGAAGACGATCGATTCCGGGTGCATCGAACGGATCCACTCGGGTTTCACCGTCGTCGGGCCCGGCGTCGACGCCGCGAGGAGCATGTCGGCCTCGGCGAGCGCGTCCGCCGGCCCGCCGCGGCGGCCACCGCCATCGGTCTGGAGCGCCAACCGATACTTCCACGGATTGCTGAACGCGAGGCCGTCCATGTCCTCACGTTCCGCATCGAGCACCCCCTTGGAGTCCACCAGCGTCAGCCGGTGCGGGTCGTGGCCGAGCGCGATCAGTAGCCGAGCGGTCACCAGGTTCGCGGCCCCCGAGCCGAGCAGCACGGTCCGTACCTGGTTCATGCGGCGTTGGGTGAGCTCGAGGGCGTTGAGCACGCCGGCCATGGTCGCGGCGGCGGTGCCCAGCTGATCGTCGTGCCAGACCGGGATCGGCAACCGCTTCTGCAGCTCCTCGAGGACCCGGAAGCACTTCGGCGAGGCGATGTCCTCGAGGTTGACACCACCGACCGCAGGCGCGATCCGCTCGACGGTGGCGATGAGCTCCTCGGGGGAGGCGACCTTCACCGGGAGCGGGATCGCTTCGACCCCCCCGAGATACTTGAACAACAGCGCCTTGCCCTCCATTACCGGCAGGGCGGCCTCGGGACCCATGTCCCCGAGACCGAGCACGCGGCTCCCATCGGTGACGATGGCGATGGTGTTCCATCGCCCGGTGAGCTCGAACGCACGCGCCGGGTCCTCGTGGATCGCTTGCGAGACCGCGGCGATGCCCGGCGTGTACCAATAGTTGAAGTCCGAGAGCGACCGGACCGGTACCTTGGGTACCGTCTCGATCTTCCCCTGGAAATGGCGCGCGAGGTCGACCGCCCGCTCGCCCATCTCCTCCGTCTGTCGCGATTCGTCGTCGGTGCCTCGGCCCGGGGGCGGGCGGCGGCGCGTCCGCCCGTGGCCACCGACGGCCGTCGGCTCCTCCGCCTGCACCATCCCCAGCTCTCGACCGGGCACGTGCTCCTTAAAGATTTTCGAGGGGACGAACCCAACGTTCGACACTTGACGAGCCGGCGCGACGCCGTCCGAGATGGGTTGGTTAGGCTCCCTGGAACTGCGCGCCGTGGGTGACACTGCCGGCGGGCCGGCCCGGACGCCGCCGGGAGCGCGACGCCCGGGCAGTGGACGCATTATTACACGAGGCGGGCTGATGGAGGACGGTGTCCGCCGCCGCGCTCCCCCACCCCTACTTCCGGCCCCAGCGCCAGGGAGCCGTCTCGTTGGTCGCTCCGGCGTCGCTGGCGACCGAGCTCGCGGGCGGCGAGCCACCCTACCTGCTCGACGTCCGTCCGCCCCGCGAGCGGGAACTCGCGCATCTGGCCGGGGATCACCCGATCCCGCTCGCCGAACTCCCGGGTCGCCTCGGCGAGATCCCCCGTGACCGGACGGTCGTCGTCTACTGCCAATTCGGCTCGCAGGCCCGGCGCGCTGCCGCCTTCCTCGAAGCGCAGGGATGGGAGCAGGTCGCCGCGCTCGAGGGCGGGCTCGACGAGTACGCTCGCCTGGTCGACCCGTCGATCCCGCGCTATCAGGAGAGGACCGGAGATCGGCTGTTCCTCCGTCAGTTCCCGCGGCGGGAGTCCGGTTGTCTGTCCTACCTGCTCGCCGATCCCGTCGACCACGCCGCGGTCCTGCTCGACCCTGGGCACGAGGTCGAGCCGTACCTGGCCGAGCTCCGCCGGGGGGACTGGAAGCTCCGGGCGATCGTCGAGACCCACACCCACGCCGATCATCTGGCCGGGCACGCCGCGCTGAGCGCGCGCACCGGTGCGCCGATCTTCCTCTCGCGCCGCTCCCCCGCCAACTACCCGCACCGCACGCTCGCCGACGGCGAAGGGCTCGGGTTCGGGTCGGAGGAGCTCCTCGTGTGGGAGACGCCCGGCCACACCCGCGATCACCTGACCCTCCGCGTGGCCGGCAAAGCGTTCACCGGCGACACCCTGCTCCTCGGTTCGTGCGGCCGGACCGACCTCGGCGACGGCGACCCGAACCAACTGTGGGAGAGCCTGACGGACAAGATCCTGAGCCTGCCGGCGGAGACCGAGGTGTTCCCGGCGCACTACGGGGCGCGCCATGCCCTGCCCGAGCGGTACGTCTCGAGCGTCGGCTTCGAGCGCGCGAGCAACGAGGCGCTCACGCAGGGCTCGCGCGAGGCGTTCCTGAAGTACATGACCGAGGGCTGGCCACCGAAACCGGCCGACTTCGACCGCATCGTTGCGGCGAACCTCTCGGGCTGAGCGGGGCTTGTCCGCCGCGCAACCGGCTTTCTTTCCCCGCCGGCGACGCCACCGTTAAAGGTCGAACCCCGCTCGCCGCGGCTCCATGGACGTACGCACGAGCCTGACCGGCCCGTTCCCCCGGCCGGAGGCGCTGGTCGCCGCGACGCGCGACCTCGACCGCGGCCGCACCGACGTCGAGTCGGTCGACCGGCTGCGCCGCTCCACCGCCGAGGAGATCGCACGGATCGAGGAGCGGCTCGGCCTGACGCCCGCCACGGGAGGCTACCTCGGCTGGCAGGACCTCTACCGCCCCATCGCCGAGCGCTGGGGTGGGTTCTCCGTCGGACCGCTCACCCGGTTCTTCGAAACGAACACCTTCTTCCGGCAACCCATCCTGAGCCACCCTCCGGAGCGCACGGCGGGTGCGTTGCTCGCCCAACTGCCCGGAGCGCTCGGGGTCGCCCCGTCCGCGCGATCGCTCGTGATCCTCCCCGGGCCCTACACGCTCTCGGGCATCCTGGACAATCGCTCGGGCGAGACCGACGAGGCGCTCGTGCACCGGCTCGGCCGCCTTTTCGCCGACGAGCTGACCGAGCTCAAGGGCGCGGGCTACTCGACCTTCCAGTTCCAGGAGCCGCTGCTCGTGGTCCGTCCGCCCAAGGGGCCGATGGCCGAGAGCGTGGTGGCCGCCTACCGGGCGATCGGCACCGCCGCCGGGAACGCGACGACGCTCGTCTGGACCTACTTCGCCGATGCGGCACCGGTGTACCCGCTGCTAACCCGACTGCCGGTCACGGTCGTGGGCATTGACCTCTCGGAGACCGACCCCAAGCAGCTCGCGGCCGCTGACCACCGCGTCGGGCTCGGACTCGGTTGCGTCGACCCCCGGACCACGCTGCTCGAGGACGCGGGCGAACTGGCCACGATCGCCCGAGAGCTCCGCGACCGATTGCGTCCGCCCGTCCTCTGGCTCGGGCCGGGCGCCCCGCTCGACCTCCTGCCCTACGAGCCGGCGACGCGCAAGCTCCACCTCCTGCCGGCCGCCCGGCAGGCGATCACGGGCGCCGGGAGGGCGGGATGACGCGGCCGCTGTTCCCGTGCCAGGAGATCGGCTCGATCGCGCGCCCCCGCTGGCAGCTGCTCGGCCAGCGCGGCGCGCCGCTCGACGAGGCCGCACGCGCGGAGTTCGCCCAGTGGAACGACCGGCTCCACTTCGTCGATCCGGCGCTACCGGCGGTGCGTTCGTTCCTGTCCGGGGCCGGCCGCAAGGCCTCCGGCTCGGATCTCCGCGACTGGTCGGCGCTCTTCGCGCTGCGCTATTTCGAGGCCGCCGGTCTCGACCGGGTCTACGACGGCGAGGCGCGCCGTGTCGAGATGTACGAGGCCGCCGTCCGCCAGATGCGCGGTTTCCAGTTCGAAGGACACGTGCGCTCCTTCGACAACAAGTACTACCTCAAGGCCGCCGTGACCGGCGAGGTCCGGCTCGAGCACCCCTACCACCTGGAGGAGTTCGACTTCGTCAAGGCCCACGCCCGTGCGGAGCCGAAGCTGCCGATCACCGGGCCGTACACGATCGCCGACTGGTCCTACAACGAGTACTACCTCGGTCGTCAGAAGGGCTGGAAGAGCCACGCGGCGCGCCGCTCGGCCCAGCGCGAGCTCGTCGTGGAGGTCGCCCGGAACGCGATCCGGCCGACGCTGCAGGCGCTCATCGCCCGCGGCTGCAAGGTCATCCAGATCGACGAGCCGGCGGGCGGGACCCACCCCGACCAGGCCGACCTGCTGGCCGAGGGGTTCAACGCCGCGACCGAGGGGCTGGACGCGGAGTTCACCATGCACATCTGCTTCTCGGATTACCGCTCGCTGTTCCCGGCGCTGCTCGAGGCCAAGCGCTGCAAGCAGTGGACCTGGGAGTTCGCCAACCGCGACACGCCCGAGTCCGACGGCTACGCCATCCTCGAGATGTTCAACGAGTACGGCGACACCCGCGACATCGGCCTCGGCGTGCTCGATGTCCACCGCGACACCCTCGAGACCCCCGAGCTCGTCGAGCAGCGCATCCTGCGGGCGGCCAAGATCCTCGGCGACCCGGCGAGGCTCTGGATCAATCCGGACTGCGGACTCCGCACGCGGAGCCTGGACGTCGCCTGGGCCAAGCTCACCAACATGGTGGAAGGGGCGCGGCGGGCGCGCGCCCACTTCGAGGGACGGAGCGGGGGCGCGGGGCAGGTCGTGGTGCCGCCGACGCGCCCCGGCCGCGCCTCCGCGGCGTCATAGGGAAGCCGAGGTCGGGGATTCCCGCCGCCCGGCCCGACGAATGTCCCGGGGCTCCGGCGGTCGTTCGTGGGGATCGGATCCTCGCGCGGGTGGGGGCGCGCCCCCCTCGTCCTCCCAACGGTCGATCGCCTCGACCTGAGGCTCGGCCGCGGGTCCCGAAGTGCGCCGCCCGTCGGACCGACGCCGCCCCGCGTCCTTCCCATCGGAACTCGCCATGGGCTGCCGAACTCTCAGACCACTCCGCCCTATTGCGCTCACGTAACCTGGGGCCGAACGAGGTCCGACCCATTCGTAGGGCCCGTAGTGCCAACAGCCGCGGCCCGGCCGGCACTGCGCGGGCGCGTGGCGTGACTCTCTACTTCGCCGGCGCCGCCACGGCCGGGCCGCCCTCGGCCGGGGCCCGGACGTCGACCGGTCGTCCCGAGGGGCCCTCGACCCGGGTCCCATCGGCGAGGTACCGGTAGTTGCGGAGGAATGCCGACAGGACCATCCCGACCGCCCCTAGGATCGCGGTCACGAGGAAGGCGTCCTGGTAGCCCGACAGGGTGGGGAGGACGAGCGCTCGGGTGCCGAAGGTCCCCGGGATCAGATAGATCGCGGTGAAGCTGGTCAGGATCGTCGCCGCGATCGCCGGCCCGACCGCCATCCCGAGATTGCGGAACGTCTGGTTCATCCCCGTCTGGATGCCCATTTCGGTCGGCCGCGAGGCCAGCACGACGACGTTGGTCATGGCGATGAAGCACATGACCATCCCGACGAGCGCGGGCATCGGTCCGAGCACGAACTGGATCTCGGTGCGATTGAAGAAGAACAGCGAGCTCCCGCCGACCATCACGAGGGCGCCGCCGAGGATCATCACGGGGCGCGGGCCGAACCGGCTCACGGCCTTGCCGATGAACGGACCGAGCACGAGCATCGCCAGCGCGCTGGGCACGGACAGCAGACCGGAGACGAACACCGACTGGCCGAGGCCGTTGGCCCACGTCGGCACTTGCACGACCTCGACCATCGTCACGAAGATGATGAACATCGACGCCGCCGTTGTCGTGCCGACGACGTTGGAGATCCAGATGTTCCGCTCCTTCAGGCGGCTGAAGTTGACGATCGGATTCTTCGCGCGCGGCTCCCACAGGAGGAAGGCCGCGAGGGCGACGACCCCCACGACGAGGAACTGCGGTACCCCCAGCCCCACGGGCCCGACCGAGACGTAGGAGAAGTTCGACCAGCCCCACGAGGGCCCCTCGCTCAGCGCGACCAGGAACGCGCCCAGCGCCGCTCCCAAGGCGGCGGCACCCGGAACGTCGAGCCGCACGTTCGAGCGCACCTTCGATTCCGGCAGAAGGGCGAGCGTCAGGATCAGCGCCAGGATGGCGAACGGCGTGATCGAGTGGTAGGTGGTCTGCCAGCCGTAGTTGTCGGTGATCCAGGCGCCGCCGAACAGGCCGATCGCCGCGCCGGCGGCGAACATCGAGGCGACGATGCCCTGCGCCATCCCGATCCGGTTGGGCGGGAACTGCTCGCCGATCATCGCGAAGGCGAGCGGGAACATCGCGATGCCGATCCCCTGGAGTCCGCGGACCCCGATCAGGAGATAGATCGCGTTGGCCCGCGAAAGCCCGAGGGCGTCGGCGAGGTTCGGGGTGAACCCGGCGACGCTGACGGCGACCACGTAAATCGCCATCACGACGACGAGCATCCGCTTCTTGCCGAGGATGTCCCCGAGCTTGGAGAAGATCGGCGTCGCCACGGTCCCGACGAGCAGGTACGCGGTCAGGATCCAAGTGACCGTCGGGATGGGCTGTCCGAAGAACCGCTGGAACGTCGGGATGGCCGGGATGACCATCGTTTCGACGTACTGTACCATCAGGGCGATCGCGGCCAGCACGAGCAGCACCGCGGTGGCCTGCTTGGGGTCGAGGCGCTGGCCCCCGTTCCAGTTCGCCGCCGGTGCTTCGGCCATGGAGGGGCCGAAGCCGCCTATGGGGTCATAGGGTGTTCGACCGGCATCACCTTCGAGTCACCGAGCTGTGGGCCGCGACGGCCTCAGTCCGTCCCGTTTCCCGGAGCACGCGTCAGCACTTCGGCCCGGTCGGCCCCGACGCGCACCGTGTGCTCGGCCTGGGCAACGAGACCGCCGCCGGACTCGACGAACACCGGGTAGGTCTGAAGGTATCGGCGGGCCGCGCGCACCGCCCTCCGCGTCGACGGATCGTCCACCCATCGCAGTGTGAACGGCAAGGTGCGGAACCGCCGGTATTGTGCCTGCAGGACCTCGTCGTTCCCCCCGGGGTCCGAACGGAAGCGCAGTATGTTGCCGAACGGCCCGTTCTCGATCTCCCCCCGTCCGTTCGTGGCGAACGGTTCGATGGCAACGATCTCCCCTTCCTCGAGGAGCTCGCCGCTCATCCCGCCGGCGTTCGGGATCGACTTGCCGGCGTGGAGCAGGTAGCGCTCGATGGTGTGCCCGGTCAGGTTCCGGACCGGCTTCAGTCCCCGACGGTGGATCGCCGCCTCGATCGCACGCGACAGCCGGTCGACGCGGACCCCGGCGCGGACCTCGGCGATCCCGGCCTCGACGGCGTCGTGGACGGCGCGGATTAGGTTCTCGTGGCGGTGGCCGCCGCCGACCTCGACGGTGGTGGCGGTGTCGGCGATCGCACCGTCCAGGTGCGCTCCGACGTCCACCTTCAGGAGGTCGCCCTCGGCGAGCGCGTCGTCCTCGTCCGGGGGCGGGGTGAAGTGGGCCGCCTCGACGTTCCTGGAGAGGTTCGCCGGGAACGCCGGCTGCGCACCCGCCTCCCGAATGAACCGCTCGACGCGCTCGGCGATCTCGCGGCGCGAGGTGCCCGGCGTGGCGAGCCGCGCTCCCAACTCCCGCGCATCGGCCGCGATCCGGGCCGCTTCCCGCCAGGGCCCGAGGTCGGACGGTCCGGCCAACCCCCTCAGCTCCGGAGGACGGACGGAACGGAGGTGGTCAGGTCGATGATGCGCGAGCCCCGGCCCGACGGACGAGGGTGGCCTCCGAGATAGGTGGAGACCGCCGTGCCGAGTGCTCTCCGGACGTCGCGGAGGCCGGTCGGGTTCGGCTCGCCGTGGCGATTGGCCGACGTGCACGTGATCGGGCCGGCCCGACGCGCGAGCTCGCGGGCGACCGGGTGGTCCGGGACACGGACCGCGACGGTGCCGGCGGCCCCGACCAGTTCCGGCGCGAGCCGGCGTCGCGCCAGGCGGCTCGGTGGCAGGAGGAGGGTGAACGGGCCGGGCAACGCCCGTCGGAGGTACGCCCGCATCGGGCGGGTCAGCGCCACCCACGGCTCGACCTCCTCCAGCGAGGAGACCGCGATCGACACCGGCAGGTCCGTCGGGCGTTGTTTGGCGCGGTAGAGGCGCTCCACTGCGGCGCGTTCGGTGGCGCGCGCCCCGAGCCCGTAGAGCGTATCGGTGGGGTAGACGACGAGCTCGCCCCGGGCGATCGACCGGGCGGCCGCCTCGATCGGGTCGGTCATGCGGGGCTAGACGAAGGTTTCGTCGGACCGAGTGTAGGCCACGTAATCTTCGGCGTGGAAGAACAACCCGAGCTCCCGCTCGGCCGAGGCCGGCGAGTCGGAAGCGTGGATCAGGTTCGCCGTCATCGCGAGGCCATAGTCGCCCCGGATCGTCCCGGGGGCGGCGGTCTGCGGATTCGTGGCGCCGGTCATGAGCCGGACCACAGCGATGGCGGCCCGGCCCTCGAGGGCGAGGGCGAGCACCGGGCCGGAGGTGATGTGCTGGACCAGTCCGGGATAGAACGGCTTGCCCTGATGCTCGGCGTAGTGGCGCGCCGCGAACTCCGGGGTCAGGAGGAGGAACTTCGCCGCCACGACCTTGAATCCCTTCCCCTCGAAACGCGCAAGGATCGGACCCATCAACCCCCGACGCACCCCGTCGGGCTTGACGAGCACGAGCGTCCGCTCGACGGAGCCCTCGGCCATCGGGGCGCCGACCGCCGAGCCGTCTTTAGCGTTCCGCTGTCGTGCGATGCGGTCGCCCCGCCCGACGGCCCAAATAGCGAAAACGGGTCGGAGCGGCCGATGTCCATCCACGAAGCGGCCCGGCTCGGCTTCTCCCGTTCGAGCGCCGAGTACGATCGCGGTCGCCCCGAGTACCCCCCCTCCGCGGTACTCCGACTTCGCCAACAGTTGGACCTCGGGCCCGACTCGCGGGTCGCGGAGCTCGGCGCCGGAACCGGCAAGTTCACCCGGGCACTGCAGGGCGCCGGGCTCGCGCCGATCGCGGTCGAACCGCTCGGGGCGATGCGCAGCGTGCTGCACCAGGGCCTGCCCGAGGTCCCCCTCATCGCCGGCCTCGCCGAGCGACTTCCGTTCCGAGCCGGTCGGCTCGACGCGGTCTGCGCCGCCCAGGCCTTCCACTGGTTCGAGCTGAACCGGACGTTGGAGGAGCTGGCCCGTGTGCTACGCCCCGGAGGCGGCCTCGGGATCGTCTGGAACGTCCGCGATGAGACCGTCGCCTGGCAGCGGCAGATGAGCGACGGGATCGAGCGGCATCGACCGGCGGGCCTTCCGACCCATCGCAACACCGGCTGGAAGGAGGCGATCGCTCGCGACGGCCGATTCTCCGAGGTCGCCTCGTCCTCGGAGGGTTGGACCCAACGGTGCACGGTCGACGAGCTCCGTGCACGGGTCTCCTCCATCAGCTTCGTCGCGAACCTCGACCCCCCGGCCCGCGAGTCGCTTCTGCGAGAGGTGCTCGCCGTCGCCCAGCCGGACCACGTCGGGGACGGAGAGGAGCCGACCTTCACCATCCCGTATCGGACCGAGGTCCATTGGGCCCGTCGACTCTGAACGACGGCCCCCAACGTCACGACGCACGGCGATCGCAGATCTCGCGCCAGCGGCACGCGTAGCAACGTCCGCGGCTCGGGTTCGCCCGACCATCGTAGACGCGGTCGAGCTCGCAGCGTATCCGCCACAGCCAATCTCGGGTCCCGGCGTCCCACGGCACCTCGAAGGTCCGACCGTCGGAGTACCGGAGGATGCCGTACGGCGGGGATCGCCCGGTGGTCTCCTCCAAGAGCAGGCAGTAGGCCGCGACTTGGGCGCGGTGCGACAGCGGAGGCTCGCCCGAAGGCGATGCCCGGGACTTGACCTCGATGGGCACCCACCTCCCGTCCGGTCGCTGTACGATCTCGTCGGGCCGCCCGGCGAGGCGCCATCGCTCGGACCGTAGGACCGGGGACGGGCGCGAGGGCAGGTCGACGACCGGGCGATCCCCGAATCGCAGGTCCTCCCGGCGGCGGGCGATCGACACCGCGGCGGCCACGAGTACGACGGTCCCGACCAGTGCGATCACGAGCGCGAGAAGGAGCTGCTCGTTCATCGGACCACCAGGAGCGCGGCCAGCGCGACGAGCGAGATCCCGAGCACGAGCCAGGCCCATGCCCGGCCCGGGTGCTCGGCGCGTGCGGCGACGCCGCCGAGGTATTCCGCATGGTACTCGAGTCCGTCGTCCAGGCTACGACGGACCGACGGGGCCACTGGCACGTCGGGGCGATGGCGCGAATACCAGTGGGCGCGCGGGCAGTACACGTACTCGGCGAGTTCCCGGGCCGACACCCAAGGTCCGGACGAGCTTCCAACGGCGCGACGGGGCACGAAGGCCGACGGCGCGTCCGCCCACTAAGCGGTGGTGTTCCACGCGAACGGTGGGCGGAACGCCGGAGAGTTCAGTCGCCCGGCTTCGGGCTCTTGGGCGCGGAGGCCTTCTCGCGCCGAGCGCGGGGCTTCTTGTCGGCGGGCTTGTCCGGAGTCGGGCCGCTGGCCGTCGGTTCGGCATCCGCGGTCTCGGCGGCGCCTGCTGCGGCCACGGCCACGGCCGGCGCGCTCGCCTTCGGGACCGGGGACCGGCCCGCCGCGGGCGACTTCGCCGGTTTCACCGCCGGTCGGGGGGCGCCGCCGGAGGCCTGCGCGGTCGCCTGTTCGCGCTTGAGGGCGTGGGCGCGGGTCCAGCGGACCCGGTGGCCGACGCGGCCCAGATGCAACTGTTGCTTGCGGCACGAGCCCGAGCAGAAGTGGAAGATGGTGCCGTCGCGCTTGACGAACATCAGCCCGGTACCGGGCTCGATCTCCCCCGAGCAGAACGAGCACTGACGCTTGAGGACCATCGGGCTCTCCCCTACCGCACCGACAGCTTGCGCGCCTCGCGGGCGGTCTCGCGGAGGACCAGCACATCGCCGATCCGGATCGGGCCGGTGACGTTGCGGGTGATGATCTTGCCGCGGTCCCGACCGGCGAGCACGCGGACCTTGACCTGGGTCGCCTCCCCGGCCATGCCGGTGCGTCCGATGAGCTCAACGACCTCGGCCGGCGAGCCCTTCTCCTCGGCCATCGCGCTCTACTCCGGTTCGGCGCCGCCCTACTGCTTGAGGGCCGGGACCGACTGGGCGATCTCTTCCAGGAGCGCCTTGGCCTCACCGGGCTCGACGATCGCGACGGAGGCGGAGGACTTGGTCAGCCCGGCGGAGGCGCCGAGCCGCTGCTTCTTGGGGACGTAGACGTAGGGGATCCGCTTCTCCTCGCAAAGCATCGGGACGTGGACGAGGATCTCGGCCGGATCGACGTCCTCGGCCATGACCACGAGCTTCGCTTCGCTCCGCTCGCTGGACTTGGTGACCTCGTTCGTCCCGACCCGGATCTTGCCGGTCTCGTGGGCGATCTGGACGAGCTGGAGCACTTTGTCGGAAAGTTCGGCGGGAGTCTCGAACCGTACGTAGATGGGTCGTGCCATGGTTGCCTCGCGTCAGCGGAGCCCCCCCGAAGAGGGGTCCTCGGCTCACGGGTGGACCGCGGTAGATGGACCGGTATTTAGAGCTTCGTAGGGGCCGCCCCGCGCCGAGGTGCGAAGATCTCGCGAGTGGCGATGGGGAAAAGGCGGGTGCCCGGTTCCGTCCGGCCGCTCGATCATCCGGCCCGCATTGGCCCGTCCCAGCCGAACCGATCCACCTCGAACCGCACCCGGGAGGTTCGCGACGCCGCGTGGTTGTACTCTTCGACGAACCGTCGGGGCCGTCCCACGCACCCGATGAGCGTGTCATGGCCGAGCTCTCGCTCGATGGTCATCGCCATCGCGTGACCGACCGGATGGGCCAGTTGTCGTAGGTTCGCGCGAAGCTCCGGAAGGGCCGAACGGTCCGCGTCGGCCGGGTGCGAGCGTAAACCGTCGAACACCCCCCGCAGGATCGAGCCGAACCGTTCCTCCTGGTCTCGGCGAACACGGGCCGCCTCCCGCAGGGCAGTCGTCTCGAGCTGCGTCATGCTCCAGACGCAGTCGGCGATCCCCTCCGCCTCGAGCCAGCTCGCCCATTCGCGCAGGGTGCCGGCGAGGTCGTCGGGAACGGAGACCGCGTCGGGTCGCATGAGGGTCAGCTCCTCGCCTGTCAGACGGTACCGGGCGACGTGATGCAATTCGTGGGACAGCGTGTCCCGAATACCTTCCGTACCGTACTCGAGAGCGCTGAGCGGGTCGAGGTAGACCGTTCCTCGGTCGGTCCGGAAGTCGAACCCCAAGGGAACCAGCACGAGCCGGATCTCCCCCGGTTCCACCCCGGTCGGCAGCCAACGCGTCGTCCGCACGAGGCTCTCCCGGACCATCCCGGGGCCGGAGTGTTCCAGGACTTCGGCGAGCGACTCGATCTCGGACCGGTGGCGCAGGAGTTCCCCACAGTAGGCCGCGATTGGCCGGACGGTCGCGTTCGGGACGGGCGAGTCGAGGTCGTGCGTAAACCCTTGGAGCAAGTCCTCCGGGGTCAGCCCGAGCCCGACTGCGGCCGCCACCAGGTCCGGGTGCTCGAGCGTCGCCCGGATCTCGGTGGCGGCCGCCCCCGCTCCGACCGCGCGAAGGAGAGTGAGCAGGCCCCGGCCGTCGAACGTCGTCACCGGGGGGGAATCGGCGGCGGAACGTTTAGGAGGAACTCACCAGAAGTTCTCGTGTCGCGGCCGCGAATCGGTCGCCCGCCGTCGGGTCGGCACGGAACAGCAGCTCGGGCTCGATGAGCTCGAGCTCCCCGAGCAACCAGTCGTTCGGGCCTCGGGGCATGAAGTCGAGACGCGCGTAGAGCGGAACCTGCGGCAACGAGCGGAGGATGCGACCGCAGCGGTTCAGCTCGTCCGCGGAGGGCTGTCGCGGCGTCGGGTACCGCTCGCTCCGGATCCCTTCGGCGAGGAGATACGGGTACTCCGCCGAATGGCTGAACGTCCCTCGGAAGAAGACCAACGAACGCTCCCCGAGGTCACGGACGGCCGCGAGTTCGGGCTGCACCAGGAGATCGGAGGAGGCGCGTAGAGCGGCGAACCGCGCCTCCTCTTCCCCGGACGGGGGATCGCCCGCGCGGAACAGACCCTCACTGCTCGCGCTCACCGCCGGCTTGACCACGACGTTCGTCCAGCCTCGAGCGCGAACCACCTGGCGGAGCGTGGCCGCCGAATCCTGGCGCACGAGCTCGGTCGGCACGACTGCATGTCCCTGCCGGGCGAGCTCGAGGAGGTAGCCCTTGTGGCTGTTCCACCGGACCAGGGTGGGGGGGTTGAGCACGGTCGTGAGGCTCTCGACCCGGTCCAGCCACCGGAGGAACTCCTCCCGCCGACGGTGGTAGTCCCAGGTCGACCGCAGGATCGCGAGGTCGAAGCCGGCCCAGTCGACCTCCGCGCCCTCCCAGACGGCCGGCACCGGGGCCAGGCCCCGAGCCTCGAACGCGCCGAAGCTGAGCCGGTCGTCCGGCGCGCCGTCGGGCATCGCCGCCATCGTGACGAACGCGACGCGGGGGGTCGGGACCACGGCCCGTGCCTACGCCGCGCCTCCGACCGCGGGGTGGGGAGCCCCGCGTCGGAGGGCCTCGAGCCGCTCGGGGTGGTGGGCGAAGTGATCGGCGACCGGTTGCACGAGCCGTACGAGCGCCTCGGCCACACCGGACTTGAGGTCCTGCGGATGCACTCCGCCCTCGGCCCACGCCGTGCGGAACGCCTCGACGTCGGAGAAGTGGAGGGGCCCGCCGAACTTCGCCGGCCGGGCGATCTCGAGCTCGCCGAGCTGGGGGAAGATGATGTGGCGGGCGATCTCGACGATGGGGTTGGCCTCCTCGACCTTCGCCGGACAGAACGCCGCCGCGATCCGCTCCCGGACGAGCTGCGGGGGGGAGGGCAGGACGATCGAACTCGTCGGGTCGGACTTGGACATCTTGCGTTCCACGCCGTCGCCGGCCGGGTCCATCCGGCCGCCGCCCTTGAGCGAGGAGATCAGCGGGGTATGGACCGCCACAGGGACCGGCCAGTGGTGCTGGTGGGCGACCTCCCGGGCGAGGACGTGGGCCCGCCGTTGGTCGAGCCCGGCGTAGGCGATCTCGACGGGGAGCTCGAAGATGTCGGCCGCCTGCATCGACGGGTAGAACAGCTTGGCCGTGTCGAGCTGCGCCTCCTCCTCGCTGCGGCCCAGGATGGTCATCGCCCGCTTGGTCCGGGCGAGGCTGGTCGACTGGCCAATGCGGACCACGCGGCTCCAGTACCCGGAGCTACCGGTGAGCTCGTGGGCCCAACGGTACTTCGCCCGGTCGGCGTCCACACCGAGCGCCGTGAACGCCTCGCGCATGTACTCGCCCGCGGCCCCGATCCGTTCGAGCGAGCCCCCCAGCTTGTCGTTGATCCAGGCGTGCCAGTCGGCCAGGAAGACCGTGAGCTCGCAGCCCGCCTCGATCAGGTCGCGCATCTTGCGGGCGCAGACCATGTGGCCGACCGTGAGCAGCCCGGACGGTTCGAACCCGATGTAGGCGCGAGGATGGCTTTCCCGCTCCAGCAGCGCGTGGAGCTCGTCCCGGGTCAGGACCTCCTCGGTCCCCCGGGCGATGAGGTCGACCCGGTGCTCGAGGTCCATCGGTACCCCGGACGGGGAGGGGAAGATAACCCCCTGCCACCGCCCCGCAGCGGGGGGTCCACCGTCGGCGGAGACCCCCCCCTTCCAAGCGACAACTTATCCCCCGCCCCGAGGTCTATACTATAGACCGATGCAGGAACCGGCGGAGGCCGCCCCGCCCCCGAGCGAGCCTGCGAACGGGGCGGAAGCCGAACCGCTCGCGGCGGCGCTGGGGATCGAGATCGAATCCGCTCGCTCCCTCGTGGCCGCCGGCTGGGCGACCCCCGAGTCGGTCCGCGGGGCCACGGACGACGAGCTGCGGGCCGCGGGCCTTTCGGGGGCGGAGGTCGAGAAGATCCGCGCCCCACCCCCGGCGGAGTCTCCCGCGCCGGTCAACGGCGGCGGCTCCGGTCCGAGCACGGTCATCGTCGAGAAGTGGATGCGCTCGGTCCGACAGTCCGAGCGGCCCCGACGTCGGCCCCGGATCCCCGGCAACGCCCACGGGTCGACCGAGGTGCTCCGCAAGTGGGTCGACGGGGACGACCGGGCCATGGAGACGTGGATCCAATCCTCGGAGGTGGCCCGCAGCCTGCCGTCGACCCCCTCTTCCCGTGCGCCCCCCGCGACGCCTCCTACGGACGGGGAGACCCCCGGCGCGGGCGCGCCCGCCCCGGTACCGACCCCCGCTCCCGGGCTCCTTCCCGCGAACCTGGTCGAGCGGGAGGAGACGGTGGTCCGGTGGCTGACCGAGCTCTTGGACCGCGTCAAGACCGAGCAGTTCGACCCGACCTCGGTGCTCCAGGAGCTGCAGGAGCACCAGCGGAGCCTCTACGACGAGCGGGAGCGGCGCCGACAGCTCGAAGAGCAGCTCGAGCAGGTCAAGCGCGGCTCGGTCGCCGTGATCAAGTACGTCCGCTCGCGCGAGGCGAAGGCCCGCGAAGACCTCCTCGAGGAGAAGGACGGCGAGATCAACGAGCTGAAGAACCGGCTCGACCAGCTGGTCGCCCGGGTCACCGCCTCGCAGGAGGGCACCCTCGCGCCCTCCGGTGCCGAGGTGGAGAACGCACGGGCCGAGTTCGAGACCCGGCTCAAGGGCGAGCTCTCCGGACGCGAGGCGCAGTTCGCCGAACGCGAGGGGGAGCTCCGGCGCCGCATCGTCGAGCTCGAGGGCGAGTCGCGGACGCTCCGCATGCAGGCCGACGCCGCGAAGGCCTCTGCGGCCACGGGTCCGGACCGACCCGAAGCCAGCGTCAAGGCGCAGGACGACCGCGAGCACGAGCTCATCCGACGCGAGAACGAGCTCCGCACCCGGTTCGAGGAGATCCGGATCCGCGCGGAGGAGATCGAGCGCAAGCGCGACGCCATCCAGTTCAAGGAGCGGGAGTTCTCCGGTCGCGAACAGGACATCGAGCTCCGCCAGCGCGCCCTCGAGGTCGAGACCCGCCGGATCGAGGAGGCCAAGAAGTCGATCCCCGCGGCCGCCCTCGCCGGCAACCCGGTCGCCCAGGCCCAGCAGAACCGGCTCGACTCGATCGAGGAGGCGCTCCAGAATCGGGAGAAGGAGCTGATGGAGCGCGAGGCGTTCCTCAAGCAGAAGCTCGCCGAGGCCCAAGAGCTCCAGGGCAAGGCCGTCGAGATCGAGGCCGAGCGCCTGCGGACCGAGGCGGTCGCCGAGGCCCGGAGCGACCGGCTCCGGACCGGGGTCCGCCGGCTGGACGACCTGCTGTTCGGCGGGGTCCCGCCCGGCAGCCAGGTCCTGATCAACGGACCGGCGCACACGGGCAAGGACATCCTCGCCCGACTGTTCGTCGTGGAGGCGCTCAAGACCGGCCAGGGTGCGCTCTGGGTGATCACCGACCGCACCTACACGACGGTGCGCGAGGAGATGGTCCAGCTCTATCCGCCCTACGCCGACCTCGAGAAGCGCGGCCTGATCCGCTACGTCGACCTCTACTCCCGCAGCCTGGGCGTCACCGAGGCCGAGCGCGGGGTCAAGCTCCTCGCGAGCAACGACAAGGCGCTCCTCGAGCAGCTCACCGCGGCGGTCAACAGCTTCGCCGGCGAGCTCAAGGAGCGCGCGCCGAGCTATCGGATGGTCTTCGAATCGGTCTCCACGGTGACCGCCTACCTCGATTCCACCGCCACGTTCCGGTTCCTGCAGCCGCTCATCGGCCGCCGCAAGCTCGACGGCGCCTGCGCCTACTACGAGCTCGAGACCGGCATGCACTCGGAGTCGGATTTGCAGACCCTGGAGCACATGATGGACGGCTCGATCCACCTCAAGGTCGACCAGCTCAAGACGTTCCTGTCGGTGCGCGGGATCACCGACGTCCAGAGCCGCGCGTGGGTCGGCTACAACTTCTCGAAGAAGGCGTTCACGCTGGGCTCGTTCTCCCTCGACCACATCCGGTAGGACGGGCGCGCCGGGGCCCCGCCGGCGTCGGGTCCCGGAGGTTCGCCACCGAACGGTTCCGGCCTACCCGTTCGGATTCGGGAGCTTCAACCCCCCATCGGCCCTGCTAGCGTCGGGGCCATGACGCTTCCTCCACCGTTGCGCAATCCTGAGCTCTGGCTGGCCCCCGCGGGTCTTGTGGGCGTCGCAGTGCTCCTGTGGGTGGGCCCCGGTTTCCTGCAACGGTACATCTGGGCGGGAGCCGTCGTGTATTTCGTCGCGCTCCTCGCGTGGTTCATCGTGATGGGCGGCCCGCGGCCGACCCGGTCCGCGTCGGGAGCGACCCGCTGACCGGAGCTGAGGCGTCGCTCCGACCGGCCCGGCTCACGTGCCGCTCACGCGGCCGTGGAGGAGCTTCTCCATCCCGTCGCAGGTGAGGGCCATCGCCGCCCCGAAGAGCACGATCACGGCGGCCGGGAACGTGTACATCCACCAGAAGTTCAGGCTCGCGATCGGCTGCCAGCCGTAGCAGGCCCCGACGGCGAGGATCGTCCCCCATTCCGGGAAGGGGATCGTCGGGAACGGGGTCAGCCAGCTGTAGCCGAAGCTCGTCCCGATGCGCAGCGAGACGCAGCCGAGGTAGGGGAAGACGGTGAGGACGAAGAAGATGTTGTAGAGGTCGATGGGGATCTGCGCGAAGACCGGGTACAGGCTGTTCGGCATCACGTGGCGCAGCAACAGCCGCGCCCGCGAGGCGCCGGCGGCGCGGGAGGCCTCGACGTACGGCTCCTTGGCGACCCGCTCGGCCCGCGCCCGGACCGGGCGCGCGTAGTACGGCCAGAGCACGAGGGCGAACAGCGCGATGAACGTCGGGATGTTCCACAGCGGCCCGGGGAGCAGCCCGACGACGCCGATGTAGAGCACGACGACGAGGAAGAACGGGGGGACCGCGAGCAGGAGGTCGGTCAGCGTCAGCACCACCCAGTCGGTCGCGCCGCCGTTGAACCCGGCGTAGGAGCCGAGGAGGACTCCGACGCTGACCGCACCGAGGAGGATCGCACCGACAATGGCGAGGTCCCAGGGCGTCGCCTCCAGGATCGCGGCGAGCCCGTCGAAGCCGTAGCCGTTGAACACCCCGAACGGATGGGCGAGCGACGGGCCGGGCGGTACCGGGGCCTGCGCCCAGATGAACTTCAGGTCCAAGCTCGCCACCGACGGGCCGCGGGCGAGGAGCTCGGCCAGCCCGATGATCCCGAACCCGGCGAGGAGCGCCAGTCCGACGACGAGCTGCGGGTTGTGCCGGAACTCGCGCAAGAACCTCGAGAGCCGCCCGCGTTGGTTGGCGTAGGCGTAGAGCTCCTCGTCGGTCCATTCCGCCGGGTCCTTGCCGACGGGAAGCGCGGCGCCTTTGGCGGACGACCCGAACATCGGCCCCTCACCGCTCCGAGCGGTACAGCCGCGGGTCGAGGTACTGGTGCAGGATGTCCGAGCACAGGCTGCTGACGAGCAGCACGAGCAGCAGCAGGAAGATCGTGACTTGGTAGAGGTTCCCGGCCGTTCCGCCGAGGGCGCTGTGGAACCCGAAGCCGGTCGAGGCGACCTGGGTCATCTCGGCGATGATGACCCGTCCGATCCCGACGTCGTTGAACAGCGCCTCGGCGACCGCCTGCGTGCCGATGTAGATCGGCAGCGTGATCCCGAAGATCAGGATGTACAGCGGCACGGCCTCGCGACCGGCGTGCCGCCACAGCAGCGTGCCCTCCGGAACGCCCCGGGACCGGGCCGCGACGATCGGCAGCGAACTGGAGAGCTCGGCGACGGCGTGGCGCGCGTACCGCAGGAAGATGGCGGTGTAGACGAGCGCGATGATCGACGCCTGGAACAGCGTCTTCATCGCCACGACGAACTCGAACGACCAGTCGCGATGGATCAGACCGTCGACCAGGGGAAAGCCGGTCGGTCCCGTGTTCGAACCGAGACCGATCCAGCCGGGGAACCCCCCGTGGGTGTCGTACCATTGCTGGTTGGGCAGGATGCCGTAGGGGGTGTCGCCGATCGCCTGGGAGAAGGGGGTGTACAGCGCCAGCAGGAGCAGGAGGATGACCAGGAACGACGGCACCAATAGTCCGACGAGGCTGAGCATGCGCGCGCCGACGTCGAAGGGCCGGTCCGGGCGCCAACCGGCCTGGAGACCGACGACGTAGGCGAGGGCGGCGGAGATCGTCAGCGCCACGACGCCGAGCTCGATGGACGGCCCGATCCACCACTGGATGAACTGCACCGACGGCTCGACGAGCCGGCCGAACTGGGCGGTCCCCCAGTTCAGCGAGAAGATGTTCCACGCGAAATGCAGCCAGCCGCCGGCGAAGGCGACGGTGGTGCACCACGGGCTCGACCACGGGCAGTTCGTGCACCACCCCGCCGAGGCGCTGCAGGGCGTGGTGGGGGTCAGGAGCAGCGCGTGGAGGAACCCACCGACGAAGAACAACAGCGCGAGCAGCGCGAGCGCCTGGACGACGACCAGGATGCTGCGCATCACCACGACGCGACCGAACCGGGAGAGCACCGCGCCGGAGAGCCCGGCCGATCGGCGGGCGTACGACACCCCCCAGAACCCGGCGACCATCCCGCCGAGCCCGAGGGCGGCCAGCGGGAGGAGGGAGACGAGGAGGTTGCCGGTCCAGACCGGCTGCGCGGGCATCAGCGCGAGGGGCGCGAGGAGCAAGGCGGTGCCGGTGACCGGCCCGCCGGTGACGATCACCTTGACCGAGGCGCCGACGTAACCGCCGGGCGGGTCGGCCGAGATCGTGTTGGTACCGTTCGGGCCGTAGGCGGTGAACCGCCCGGACGCGTCGGCCGTATAGAGCAGGACCCGACCGTCGCTCGTGGTGACCCGTACGGTCACGTCGGCGAGCGGCCGGAGGGACGCGCCGTCCTCCACCACCCCGCCGATGGCGTAGAGGGTGACCGGTCGGAGCTGGAAGTCCACCCCCGGCGTCGGCCCGGCGACGAGGATCGTGCGGGTGACCGATTGGTAGCCGCTGGCCTCGGCCGTGAGGTCGTAGGAGCCGTTCGAGAGGGCGACCAGGTAGCTCCCGTTGGCGGCCGTGGTCAGGGTCGTGACGAAGTGCACGACGATCGTCGCGTTGGAGATGGGGTCGCCGGCGAGGTCGGTGACCGTACCGGTCACCGGATAGCCGCCGGTGCCGGCCGGCGTCGAGTAGCAGGTCAGGGTGTCGAAGTCGTCCCCGAAGATCAGCGAGTTCGAGAACACCGCCGGTGCGGAGTAAACCGTGGTCGCCAGCGGCGCGGTCCACAGGAACGCGCCCGTCGCAGGGTCGATCCGATCCAGCTCCTCGAGCGCGTCGACGGCGTAGAGTCCGTTCGCCGCGATCACGGGAGCGGCAGTGACGTTGTAGCCCAGGTAGTGGGGCCAGGGCGTCGACGTGTTCCACCGGAGCGTTCCGTTGGCGACCCAGACACCGTAGACCCCGCCCTGGTCGTTGACCAGGTAGGCCGTGGAGTCGTCGACGGCGGGGGGGGCTTCGAACGCTCCGGCCTCGCCGTAAGCGGCTTCGGACCAGTTCCAGCGGCGGACTCCTCCCGTGCTGACGGCCACGACGCGCCCGTTGAACCCGGCCAGCAAGATTCGCCCGTCGGCCACGACCGGGCCGACCCGGAGGAGGGCGGCGGTGTGCACCGTCCAGTTCGTCGAGCCCGTCAGGAGGTCGAGCGCGACGAGCGTCCCGTTGTCGGTGCCGATGTACAGTTGGCTTCCGTCGTCGGCCGGTGCCCCCGACGGCGCCGACCCGACGTTGGCGGCCCAGTCGGTCAGGCCGGTGCGGAGGTCCACCGCCACGACCGCGCCGGAGAGCGTGACGGCGTACCCGGTCGCCCCGACCACGAGCACCGACTGCAGGATCGGGCTCCCGAGGCTGCGGTTCCACACCGTCCGTCCGTCGCTCGACCGGATCGCGTGGAGCCCACCGTAACTGTCCCCGACCACGACCAACCCGTCGGCCAGGGTCGGTGTGGTCGGAATGGGACCGACCTGCGTCTCCCAGATCGTCGAGCCGTTCTGGGTGAGGTTGAGGGCGTAGAGGTCCCCCAGGTCGTCGGCGACCACGATCATGCTCCCATTGACGACCGGGCCGCTGCGGAGGTGGAGCCCGACACTGCTCGAGAGGATCCGGTTCCACGCCAAGCGAGCCGTGGAGGGGCCGCTGGATGTGGTGTAGCCGTCCCGGCCGTCCGTCCCGCGGAAGGTGGGCCAGGTCCCGCCGAGCGGGGAACTGGCGGCAGGGGTCACCGAGCCCGCATGTGGAGCGAGGGCGGGGACGTGGCCGGGGGCGCGCCCCTGAGCGACCGGGACGACGAGGAGAGCCGCCAGGATGACCAGCAGGACCAGGGAACGGCGCACGACTCCGTAGACTACCCGCCCCACATATGGGATGCCGGCCGACGGGGGATGGCCGCGGTCACGGCGGTGGGCCGCCGGCCGCGCACGAATGCCCTCCCCGCCATCGGGCATAAATACGGGTCGCCCGTCTTCCCGGTCGCTAGGCTTGACCGGGGGGTTGGGCGTCCCCTTTTACACCGAAACCGTCCTCAGCGGGGGTGACAGGCAGGAGCGACGTTCGAGAGAGGGAATCGTCCTGCGTGGGGCCGTCGAAGTTCCGTTCCACCGGGCCGCGGGTCCCGCGACGAACGCCCGGAGGGGCGTCCTAGCGGGTAGCCATCACGGGCACCGGGTCAGGTCCTGACGGGAGCAGCCTTACCGTGACTCGTAGACGCTGGCGGGTCCACGGGACCGAGGGGTGTGTGGGGTCTCCGTGAAGCCCACCCGGGCGGCAATCCTGCTGGCCTAGCACCGCCGTGGGCGGACGGGCTTTTTCAGAGGTGAAATCCCAGCTCGCTCACGAGGGCGACTGCCGCGAGCCCGGCGAGGAGCCCCGAGACCGGCCCGACCGCCCACCCGATCAGGATGCCACGCAGCGCGGGCCAGTGGATCCGTTGCTCGCCTCGGGCAAGGCCGGCCCCCGCCATGCCGCCGATGAGCGCCTGGTTCATCGACGTGAAGGCGCCGAAGAAGACCACCGCGGTCAGGATCACGGCGGCTTGGGCGGCCTGCGCGGCCACGGCCATTCGCGCGTCCAAGTGCACGATGTCGAACGCGACGGTGGAGAGCAGGCGGCCGCCCCAGGTGACGACGCCGATCGCGAGGGCAATTCCCCCGACGACCCCGGCCACGAGGACGTCCGTGAGCCCCGTGGAGACGAACACGGCGGTGGCGTTCGCCACATCGTTGGCCCCCATGGCGAAGGAGGCGGCGAGCCCCATCACGACCAGGAGCGGCGCGGCCGTGAGCGCCCAACGGGGCGGAACCGGGCCCGTCGATGACTCCGCTACTGTCGGGCGGGCGAGGAGGCCGGTCAGGGCGAAACCCACCCCCAGCGCCGCGATCGGGGCCGCGACCCAGATCGCGACCAGGCGCCCTAGATTCTCCCAGTGGACCGGGAATCCGGCGGCGAGCGCCACCCCAATCAGCGAGAAGACGAAGATCTGGATCGTCGACGTGGGGACCTTGAGGTAGTTGTACCCGGTCGTGAGCCCGAACGCGACCA
>DASYYY010000001.1:0-4736 GCA_035933635.1 Thermoplasmata archaeon
TCGTCGCTCGGCCTCGCATCCACGCCCTTTCCGGCCCATCGTGAGGCCGCTGGGTTTTCAGACAGAGCCTAATCAGGAACTAGACTACGAGAGCGAAATCGTTGTCGCACTCGCAAAAATATTGTTTGACAGGTTCACGTCATTGAGCGTGTTCTGGGGATCCAACTCCCCCACCAGGTAGTACGCTGCCGCCGAACTGGGGAGCGTTGTCACCGCCTGCATTCTAATCGTTTTGCCGGCTCCGATCGCGATGCGGCGGGTGAAATTCGCGACGCTCACCGCCGAAGCGTCCAAAGACCCGGTAGTTGAGGCAAAGATTTCCACCGGTAGGGTCCCGCTGGCCGTGATGGAACCGGAGTTGGTGATCTTGAAGGAGACGATCGCCCTTCGACCTACTCTGCCCGCCCGCGGGACAGTCACGAACGCTCCCGACAGGTCGATTGTAGGAGGAACAACGGTGACCGGCTGTTCCGCGGCAGCGGTCGACACCGCGCCCGTCGAGTCGGTCAGGTTCGCGATCAGGTAGTACGACCCGTCCAGCCCCGCGGGAAGCGACCGGATCGCGACTAACATCTTCAGGCCCCGGCCTGCCTTGAGGCTCATCGCCCTGGTCACCGTGTCAATCGTCGAACCGGCGGAAGAAAAGCCATTGACCGGAACCAATTGAAGGTTCACCGTCGCCTTGCCGCTGAAGGCGGATGATGCGGTGAACGACAGCACCTGCGAAAGCGGCGCGATCCTCCCCCCGGCAACCAGCGGCTTGCCGGGCAGCTTGCCGGTCAGTTCGGGCGTGACCGCAGAGGTCGCCACCCCGTTCAACAGCGTCGCAATGCCCCCTTGCGATCGCGAGAGAAACGCGATGTCCGGCGCGCCATTCCCATCGAAGTCGGCGGCGATCGCCTGGTTTCCCGGCGTGGCGAGCTCGCTGGTGAACACCGACTGATCCGCGCCGAACGTCCCGTCGCCGTTGCCCGGCAGCACGTCCAACGATCCGCTCTGGCCAAGGGCCGCAATGTCCGCATGCCCCGAGTTGCTGAAATTCCCGGTCACGACCGCCCGCCCGGGCTCGGGCAGCGCGATCTCACTGGCCGACCCGAGCGTCCCGTCCGACTGGGTCAGCAGCACCTCCGCGATGCCCGCCCCCGATGTGGAGCTGCCGACCGCCACCAGATCGGGCCTTCCATCCCCATTGAAATCGGCCGCCGCAAGGTCGTCGAGCGATGCCGCGCCGGGCCCAAAGCTGTACGCGACCGGAGTCGCGAACGTGCCATCGCCGTTGTTCAATGCGATGTACACGGAGCTGGACGACTGGCCGCTGAGGATCGCCAGATCGGCGTGTCCGTCGCCGTTGAAATCCCCGGCGACAACCTTCACCGGGTCCGTCACGCCCATCGGGCTTTGCACCAAGAATGATCCATCCCCATTGCTAAACGCGATCACCACCTGATTGTCATTCGGGTCGGCAACCGCCACATCATCCTTCCCATCCCCATTGAAGTCGGCCGCCACGATCGCACTGTCCCCGCCCGATCCCCCGAGCATCGCGCCCGGCCCCGGCGAGAAATTCCCGCTGCCGTCGTTGAGAAGCGCAAACAGTTGATTGTTAGACGGATCCACCGTCGCGATGTCCCGTTTGCCAGTGCCCTCAAAATTCCCCACCACGACCGGCCCGGCTTGCGAGCCGACGGTATAGGCCGTCGGCGTGATGAAGCTGCCCCCCTGGTTCGGATAAACCCCCACGATCGCCGAGGTGTTGGACGAGGGCGACAGCCCGGTCACGACCATGTCCGCCCTGCCGTCCCCGTTCAGGTCCGCCGACGCCATCGCCGCGACCCCGCGAATGTTCACGACGAATGTCGGACTCCCAAACGAGACGCTCAAATACGACCGCGGCTCCAACCTCTCGGCCCGCGCCCGTGCCTCATTTACCCGCACTCCCACTCGACCCCCGCGCCCGCCGCCCGCACGAATGCCTCGCATTGACTCCTCCGAACCGCCAGACCAAATCCGCCCGGCACGACTCCCAAGCTCCAACTCCCCCGATAATGCGGCCCCCCCGCCAAAAGGGCAAGCGCCCCCACTCTCCCTCCATGTCTCGCTTTGGCTCGCTTTGTCTCGCCTTTTGCAATCTTTTTAGCAACAATCCGTCAAACGTCCCGCTTCCCGCCTCGCCGTCCCTCCCGCCGCTTTTGCCCATCCCGCTGGCACCGCCGCCCCGCAGTCGTTAACACCTCCTCCACGCCTCCCGTGCAATACGGCTTCAGCCAGCCTTCGGGAACAAATTACAGCCGCCTTTCCACTTTAACCTACCCCAACGCGCGGGTGGTGGATTACAATTACAACACCGGGATCGACAGCGACATCAGCCGGTTGAGCAGCATGAGCGACTCCGGCGGGACTATCGAGAGCTACAGCTACCTGGGCCTCTCCACGATCGTGCGGGAGATCCGGCCCGGCTCGGTCCTCACCTACGTCAAGGCCAGCGGCACCTCCAACGGCGATGCCGGTGACATGTACACGGGACTCGATCGCTTCGGCCGGGTGGTCGATCAGCTCTGGGTCAATGCCGACACCGTCAGCAGCGGCACCGGCGGCGATACGCTGGGCACCACCACCGATCAGTTCGAGTACGGCTACGACCAGAACTCGAACGTGCTGTACAAGAACAACATGGTCCACTCGGCCGACTCGGAGCTGTACCACGCAAACAGCAGCAGCTCGGGCGACAACGCCACCGCCTACCTCTGTCCTTGTCCACCTCATTTCCGTGAAAATATCCTTACTTTTTCCGGTTCGCTCACCGGCACGGTGTTCCCTGCCCCAGGGAATGGAGGGGAAGGGGTGGGGGTTCGGGGGCGGGACTTGGGGCCGGATGGCCCGCCCCCGAGGCGGTCGCAAAGGAGTCGCCGGATTCGATCGGCTGGCGGTCGGACGGCCCCGAGCGGGGGCGCGTCTGCGGCCGTGAGAACGCCTCGATCACTTGCAGCGTGCCGGTCTCTTGCAGCATCCGCTTCTCGCCGGGCGGGAGCCGGTCCAAAGACAGCGGGGGCGGCAGGCCTTCGCTTTGGCAGACCTCGGCCAGGCCGGGCGTCCGCCGCTGGTTCTTGCCGGTCCCGTAGTTGGGGTGTCGGCCCGATCCCCTGGGATTGCCGCCCTTGCGCTTCTTGCCGCCTGCCCGGATGCGCAGCCGCGCCAGCTTGGCCGCCACGGTCGCCGGCTGGGCGTAGCGGTAAGGCTCGTTGTGCTTGAGCATCAGCAGCGCGATCGTCACCAGCTTGCGGGCGGTTGCCACCACCGCCACGTTGCGGTTCTTCTTCTTGGACAATCTTCGGAAGAACACCCCCAGCGGGCCGGGATGTTTGTCCAGGTGCTGGGCGGCCTCGACCAGCATCCACCGCGCGTGGCTGTTGCCGTGCTTGGTGATCGGGCCGTGATGGCAGTGGTTTGCCGACTGCTTGGTCGAGGGGTTCAGGCCCAGGTAGGCCGCGGCGTGGTCGCCGTCCTTGAAGCGGCTGATGTCGCCCAATGCCGCCAGCAGCGTCATCGCCACGGTAAAGTCCACGCCCGGCAGCGTCATCAGCAGCTTGGCCTGATCGTGGCGATGCGCCGCTTTGGCCAATTCCTCGTCCAGCAGCGCGATCTGGCTTTCCAGCAGTTCCAGGATGCGCAGGTCGCTGTCGACAAAGCCGCGGGCCTGCTCGGGCAGTTCCACCGTCTTGAGCCAGCCCAGCCCGTTCTTGTCATAGAGCCTGGTGGCGGGCACGGCGATCATCCGCCCGGCCAGGGTGGAGTGGATGCGGTTCTTGACCGCCGTGCGGTCCTGCACCAGCGCGGTGCGGCGGGCCACCACCTGCCGCAACTGCCGGGTCGGCTCGTCCGGCGCCCACACGCCCGGAAGGTAGTCGCAGCGCAGGAGCTGCCCGATCACGTTGGCGTCCACCTTGTCGGTCTTGATGTTGGCCTCGGCGATCGCCTTGGTCTTCAGCGGATTGCTCACCTTCAAGTGCCCGCAGTAGGGGCGCAGCACGTTGCACACCGCCCAGGTGTTGGTGGTGGCCTCCAGGGCCGCGGCAACATCGGGGCCCATGTATTGGCGGGCGAACCGCCCCAGCTCCGCCGGCGTGCAGGCGAACTGCTCGCCGTGGACCTTCCGGCCCGAGCCGTCCAGCACGCACGCCTCGACCATCTTCTTGTGAACGTCCAGGCCGATGAAGCGGGTGAAGTGGGCCATCGCCGCCGCCGGCGCCCCGGCCAGGACGCCCACCCCATTGGATGGCTCCCCATGCGTTGCGCCCTCGCCCGCGCCTTGCCCCTCCCGCCCGGCCGCACCCGGCCGTCCCAAGAGCGGCGGCGCGACCGCCCCGCACGCCTCGCCCCGGCTGGCATTGTCCTGAGTCATGGTATACTCCCATCGGCAGGCGGTAAGGATCGGGACCCGCGGCCGCTGGGACTCGAAGCACACGCTTCGATGATCCCGCGCCCGGCCACGCGGGCGATCGGAAACGATAGGCCCAGATCGGCCATTACCTCTACGGGCTCAAAGCCCAACCGGGTGGGCCGTGGGGTGCTCAGTTACGACAGCGGGCTCATGGCCCATAGCTGTAGTCGAGCGGCCCCGAACTGATCGGCCCCGATCCCATGGGGCCCCATCGATCACCGATGCGGGCCCCGCCTGCTCTTGTGTCATGCGACCGGCCAGAGTCAATCCGTCCCGTACCCGGTGGAACCAGCATACC
>DASYYY010000003.1:0-63930 GCA_035933635.1 Thermoplasmata archaeon
GCGCTGGTGATGGGGTCGTGCAGCATCCCGATGATCGGGCCCCCGTACCGCGGGGAGAGGATGTGCTCCTCGACCTTCATCAGGACCTTCGCCTCGGCCCGTGCTTCCTGGCTCTGGAGGACGTGCAGGTTCATCTCGTCCCCATCGAAGTCGGCGTTGTACGGGTTGCAGTCGCAGAGGTTGAACCGGAAGGTCTTGTGGGGCAGGATGCGCACGAAGTGCGCCATCATGCTCATCCGGTGGAGCGACGGCTGCCGGTTGAACAGCACGATGTCCCCGTCGAGCAGCTGCCGCTCGACGATGCAGGAGGGCTGGACCAGCTCGGCGCAGGCCTCGGCGTTCTTCTCCATCACCTTGATCCGCTGGCCGTCCTCGCGGACGAGGTAGTTGACGCCGCACTGGTAGGCGCCGTTCACGTGGGGCGGGCTCGGGCCCCGCTTCACCAGCTCTTTCGCGGTCTCCTGGTTGAAGGGCGTGACCTCGAGCGGCACGGTGAGCGCCCGCGCCACCTCGACCGGGATGCCGACCTCGTTGATCGAGAGGAGCGGGTCCGGCGAGATGACCGTCCGGGCGGAGAAGTTGACCCGCTTACCGGAGAGGTTCGACCGGAACCGGCCGTCCTTGCCCTTGAGACGCTGCGCGAGGGTCTTCAGCGGCCGGCCCGAGCGGTGCCGCGCCGGCGGGATGCCGCTCGTCTGGTTGTCGAAGTAGGTCGTGACGTGGTACTGGAGCAGCTCCCAGAGGTCCTCGACGACGAGCTGAGGGGCGCCCATGTCGCGGTTCTCGCGGAGCCGCTGGTTGATCCGAAGCACGTCGACGAGCTTGTGCGTCAGATCGTCCTCGCTGCGTTCGCCGCTGTCCAGCGTGATCGACGGGCGGACCTGCACCGGCGGCACCGGCAGCACCGTCAGGATCATCCACTCCGGCCGGCCGAACCTCGGGTTGAGGTCGAGGGCGCGAACGTCGTCGTCGGGGATCCGCTCGAGCCGGGCGCGGACCTCCTTGGGGGTGATCTTGTGGCCGTTCTCGCGGAAGGTGGTGGGCTTGTCGAGCACGATCCGCTGCTGGACCTCGTGGCAGTGCGGGCAGACGCGCTCCTCCTTCGGCTCGCGCGTCGGCGTGCTCGTGCCGTCGTCGTCGCCGGAGAGCTCGCTGCGCCCGGTCGGGGCGTCCGGGAGCATCCGGCCGCACGCGCGGCAGGTGGCCTGCAACAGACGCTTGATCTCCTTGGAGTAGCCCACGTGGACCACGGGCATGGCGAGCTCGATGATGCCGAAGTGGCCGGGGCACTCGTTGACCCGCCCGCCGCAGGTCCGGCAGCGCAGGTTGGGCTCGATGACCCCCAGGTGGAGGTCCATCAGGCCCATCTCGATCGGGTAGCCGTCGTCGTCGTAGGTATCGGCGGTGATCACCTTCACCGCGCTCATGCGCCGGATCTCGTCGGGCGAGAGGAAGGCGAACTGGAGGCTCTTGATCCGCTTGGACAGTCCTTGCGCCATCGACCGACCCTCCTACCGCATGTCCTCGAGCTGGAGCCGCATGATCACGCCGAGGCTGATCAGCTCCTCCAGGAGCAGCTTGAACGAGTAGCTCATCTCGACCGGATAGATCGACGAGGTGTTCCCGCAGCTCGGGCAGCGCAGCGAGCCGGCCCGGGTGTCGGGGATGGCGATGTGGCCGCACTCGGTGTTGCCGCAGACGTACTGGATCGTGCCGTCGGACTCGTCCAGAAGGCGGTCCTTGATGACCATCGCGACGCCGTGGCCGATCAGGCAGTCGCGCTCCATCTCTCCGAACCGCAGACCGCCCTGGCGCGAGCGCCCCTCGGTCGGCTGGCGCGTCAGGATCTGGACGGGCCCGCGCGAGCGCATGTGCATCTTGCCCGCGACCATGTGGTGGAGCTTCTGGTAGTAGATCACGCCGACGAAGATCTCGGCGTCGAGGCGCCGGCCGGTGATCCCGTCGTAGAGCGTCTCGCGGCCGGAGGGCTGGAAGCCGAGCCGCTGGAGCGACTCGCGCAGCGCCTCTTCCCGCTCGCCGGAGAAGGCGGTCCCGTCGATGAACCGGCCCTCGAGCGCGCCGACCTTGCCGCCCAGCATCTCGAGCACGTGGGCGACCGTCATCCGCGAGGGGATGGCGTGCGGATTGATGATCAGATCCGGCGTGACGCCGTCGCGCGTGTAGGGCAGGTTCTCCTGCGGGACGATCAGGCCGATGACGCCCTTCTGGCCGTGGCGCGAGGCGAACTTGTCACCCAGCTCGGGGACCCGCTGGTTACGGACCTTGACCTTGACGAGCTTGGAGATGTTCTCGCCCTCGGTCAGGATCACGTTGTCGACCCAGCCGTTCTCGCCGGCGCGTACGGTGACGGAGGTCTCGCGTCGCTTCTGAGGGGTGAGCAGGTCGGTCTTCTCCTCCAGGAAGCGCGGCGGGGAGGTCTTGCCGATGAGCACGTCGCCTTCGCTGACCTCGAGCTCGGGGAAGATCAGCCCGTCCTCGCCGAGGTTGCGGTAGGAAGTGTCGACGCGGGCGCCGGCCACGTCCGGCCGGGGGATCTCGAAGCGGTCCTCCTGGCCGCCGGGGTACTTGCGCTCCTCGCCGCGGTAGGTCCTGAAGAACGACGAGCGGCCCAGCCCACGCTCGATCGAGGCGCGGGAGAACACGAGCGCGTCCTGCATGTTGTAGCCCTCGTAGGAGAGCACGGCCACGACGAAGTTCTGGCCCGCCGGGCGCTCAGTGAAGTGGACGTAGCGCATCGTCTGGGTGCGCAACAGCGGCGCCTGCGGGTAGTGCAAGAGATGCCCGCGGGTATCGGGCCGGCGGCGGTAGTTGACGCTCTCGACGCCGAGCGCCTGCTTGGCCATCGCGGCGCCCATGGTGTTGCGGGGCGTCGCGTTGTGCTCGCAGTAGGGGATGAGCCCGGTGCACACCCCGAGCATCAGGTTCGGGTCGATCTCGAGGTGGGTGTGCTGCTCGGTGAGCAGGTTCTCGGTGGCGATCTGGCCGTGGCAGTGCTGGCACTCGACCATGGCCTTGTCGACCTTCTCGCCGGCGGTCAGCCAGCGGGTGTCGCCGCGGGAGAGCTCCCGGTCGCAGTGCGGGCAGTGCTCGGGCGGGGTGTAGGCGTCGACGGCGATGAGGGTGTCCTCCTCCTCCTCGGCGTCGATCCACTCGACCCGGCCCTGGTGGATCAGGTCGGTGAACGACAGCGTGCCGTGGGCCAGATCGTCGAGGTCGGCGCGCGTGACCTTGGCCACGCCGTTGCGCGCGACGATGAGCGGGCGGCGCAGCCGGCCGCTGTCGCAGTGGACGATGACCTCGTTCATCTCCTCGTCGTAGCGGACGTTGATCTCGTAGGTCTTCTCGCCCAGCGCCGGCGAGAGCATCCCCGAGCGCCGCCGCTCGCGGATCTCGCGGACGAGCTCGATGGGCGCCGAGTGCAGGCCGACGAGGTTGCCGTTGACGTAGACGCGCGAGGCGCGGCGCCCCTTGGGCGCGGCGGAGTCCTGGAAGACCTCCGGACCGATCTCGCGCGTGTTCAGGTCGCGCAGGAGCAGGGTGACCTCCTCCTCGTCGGCCCCCTCGCTGACATCGACGCAGAGCGCGTAGTTCTTGACGAGGCCGCAGTTCTGGCCCTCGGGTGTCTCGTTCGGGCAGAGCCGGCCGAACTGCGTCGGGTGTAGATCGCGCGCCTCGAAGTGCGGCTGGCTGCGGGTCAGCGGGCTCGTGACCCGCCGCAGGTGCGAGATCGTCGACATGTGGCTGGTCCGGTCCAGCACCTGGCTGACCCCCGCGCGGCCGCCGACCCAGTTGCCGGTCGCGAGCGCGTGGACGAGCCGCTGGGTCAACAGATCGGGCCGGATCGCCGACGCGATCCTGAGGTCCTTCTTGCGGGCGAAGGAGCGCTCGAGCTGGTACTTCAGGTCCTTCAGCAACAGCGTGAACGCGACCCGGAAGAGGTCCTCCATCAGGTCGCCGGCGAGCTTGAGCCGCTTGTTCGCGTAGTGGTCCTTGTCGTCCTCGCCGCGCTCCTTGAGGTAGAGCTCGAGGACGGTACGGGCCATGCGGCCGAGGTAGAGCGCCTTCTTCAGCCGGTCGGCGCGCGTGTCGCCGAGATGCGGCAGCAGCGAGCGGTCGAGGATGCCGTCGACCTTGCGCTGGCGGTACTCCTTGGCCTGGCCGGTCGCGAACTTCTTCTCGAGGTAGAGCAGCGCGTCCTCGGTGGTGAGGATCCCCTCGGGCGGGTAGAGCCGCTTGGAGACGCACTCTTCCAGGTTGACGTTGAGCAGGTGCTTCATCGTCTGGACGAACGGCTCGTCCAGCGGGAGGAGCTCGCCCAGGACCGCCTGGTAGATCTCCTCGTCGTTCTTCATCCCGAGCGCCTTCATCAGGATCGCCAGCGGGATCTGGCCGGAGGCGGTCGGGACCGAGACCTGCAGGATCCCGTCCTTCTTCTTCTCGACGACGGTGAGCGAGCGGTAGCCGCCGCGCTGGCTGAAGACCTTCGCGCTCTCGATGGGCGTGCCGTAGCGCTCGTTGAACTCGGCGAAGATCCGGTTCGGCGCGAGGTCCTCGAGGCTCATGATGACGCGTTCGGTCCCGCCGATGATCGAGTACCCACCCGGGTCGAGCGGGTCCTCGCCGTACTCGACGAGCTTGGCGCGGTACTCGTCCTCGCTGAGGGGGAAGCCGCTGTCGCGCTCGATGTTGGAGCGGTGCAGGTTGCACGGGCGGGTCTTGACCATGATCGGCAGGTCGCCGATGTGGACGTCCTCGGGGGCGCGCTCGACGCCGTTCTCGACGACCGTCACCCGGAGGTAGATCGGGGCCTGGTAGGTCAGATTGCGCAGCCGCGCCTCCATCGGCGTCAGCGTCGGCTTGGAGCCGACCGGCTCCTTGACGAACGGCTGGCCGACGAAGATCGTCGGCTCGGCGTTGGGCGAGACCTGGCCGGTCCTCGGGTCGCGGCGGCGCCCGACGCGGACATAGATCGAGCTCTTGGTCTTCTGGACGTCGAGCCGAATGATCCCGCGCTCGGTCGAGTCCTCGCTCACGCGCGAGTCGTCGACGATGCGCTGCATGCGCGAGTTGGGGTTGTCGTTGGTCGGCAGGAAGTCGTTGAAGCTGGCCAGATGGTGGTTGACGATGGACCTCTCCCGGAAGAAGGCGTCAACGATCTCGCGCATGGAACGTGATCCCCTCAGTCCCCGATGGCGGCGATGATGATCCGGTAGGCGACGGCCTCACCGGCGGTCGGGGAGGGGCGGCGGACGCGGACGAGGCGACCGGCGAGCGGCTCGCGCGCCTCTCGCGCGGCCCGATACTTCGGGTCGGTCTTCAGCCCGGGGTCGCTCGCCAGGATCTTGGGCAGGCGTTCGCGCGGCGCACCGAGGGTCTTGAGGACGGTCTCGCTCTCGTCGGCGCTCAGGAGCTCGTGGGGCGGCACGAGGAGGTGGGCGACGAACGGCTTCTCCGGCGCCGGCGGCGCAGCGGCCTTCGCCGCGGCGGCGCGCTTGGACCTGGGGCGGGGGGGTGAGGGCGTCATGGAGCGTGAACCGGGACGGGTACGGGCCCGGGGGGAATTTCGGAGCGGTCCGCGCGATGCGGGGGACCGCTCGTTCGAACCCCCGACCATCTGGTTAAAAGCCAGATGCTCTCTGTAGGACCGCGGCGTGCCACCGTCGGCCAACCTACCTGAGCTACGGGCCCGCCCCAGCTTCCGTCGACGGCGACCGGGGCTCGGTATTTCACGTTATGTCCCACCGGTCTCACTGGAAGCTTTCGAGGCTGGAGATGATCGACCAGATCGCCGTCCGGCCATGGGTCGGCAGGTTCGGGTCGTTGGCCAGGTCGTCGAGCACGTAGACCGCGCTCGCCACCCGGAGGTCGAGGGCGGTCCGCGCCTTGGACAGCTCGTCGCGCGCCGAGACGGCGCCGCGGCGGATGTTCCGGGGCACCGAGTTGTCCTCGGCGAGCTGGTCGAGCGAGGCGATGATGCGCGCGAACTCCAACGTCTTGGACGGGGTCCCGCCGTCGGCGGGCTGGGCGCCGGTTTCGGGGGCGGCCACGGTCGTTCGGTGCGACGGGCGGCCTACGCCCGGCGCGCCTCCCCCCCTTCCTTGTAAGCGGTGACAACGAGGAGCGTCTTGGTCTCGCGGATCCCCTTGACCCCGGGGAGCCGGCGCAGGACGAACTCCTTGAGCTCGTCGTAGTGGGGGAATCGGACCTTGAGGAAGATGTCGGTGTCGCCGGTCACGAGGAAAACGTCCTCGACCTCGGGGAACCGGGCGACCTCTCCGGCGACGGTGTCCGCCTCGGAGGTCTCGACCTTGAGCGCGATGAGCGCGGTGACGTGCTCATCCCCCCAGACCTTGGTGAACGCCGTTTCGACCGTCTGGCTGACCGGTGATTTGCCCGCGCCTGTGGTACGTTCCATTGATGGATCCCCTGGAAGATGTTGGCCGGAAGCCTACTGCGTCGCAGTCCGCCCGATGCCGCGTGCCGAGCCTAGGCCGCCGGCGCGGATTCGAACTCCTCTTGGAGGTCGTTGATCACTTGGTCGATGACGCCGTCGGACGTGGGCGAGCGGTACTCGCGTACGCCGCCCGCCTCGCTCGAGACGCGCGCGAAGAGCTCGCGGCCGCCTTTGAGAAACTCTACACTGCAGATGAGCTCCTCCATGACGGCTCGCACCCCCTGCGCGCCGTCGGACCGAAAATGGTCACCTATTTACGTTTTTGGCGAGCGAAACTACCCAATGGGGGGTCATTCCGGCGGCGGCGCCCCGCCCCGCTCCCCACCCCGGGATTTCCGCGGCGCAGCACGGAGTAGAGGAACGCCTGTTCGGCACCCCACGGGGTCCGGTGCATCTCACGCTGTTCCTCACGGAGAGTGAACTCCGGTCCGAACATCGGGGCGAGTTCGTCGCCCTCGTAGCGCCGGACCCCCTGTCCGCTGCAGCGCGGGGGACCGTCCCGCGCGAACTCGGCGAGCACGAGCCATCCCCCCGGAACGAGGGAGCGGCGAACGGCGGCCACATAACGCTCCCGCTGGGCCCGGTGCGTCAGGAAATGGAACAGCGCGCGGTCGTGCCAAAGGTCGACCCTCCCGGGCAGGGGGACGCGGCTCACGTCTCCCACGATCCGCCGGATCGACCCCGGAGGTCCCGCCATCCGCAGTCGGGCGCGAGCGAGCGCCCCGGAGGACAGGTCGACCGCCGTGAGGTGTCGGTAACCCTCGGCGGCGAGCTTGCCGCAGAGGATCGAGCTGCCCGCACCCGCGTCGATGATGCGCCCCTCCGGGCCCACACGCTTGCGGATGAGCTCGAGCGAGACGACCGGATCGTCCTGATGCCAGCTCAGCTCGGACTCTCCGTGCGCCGTGTAGATCCTATCCCACCGGGCCGCGCTCGGGACTGGCGCCGTACGCGACGGCTCCCGAGCCGGGCTGCGCGCTGGCTCGATCCCGCGACCATCCTTTGCCCGAGTCGTGGCCAACCCCACACCTGCCCGATGATTCATCGCTCAGGACCCGAACCGGATGGGCCGACGGGTGGTTCCCGCGCGGGCCCATCGAGAGTCGTCCGCTCCGGCAATGCGTATAACGCCCTCGTTCGCTGACACGTTCGATGCCGGGGGAGATCGAGGACCCCTCGGCGGATATCCTCGACCGGGCGCCCGTGGGCGAACCCTCGGAAACTGCGGAACATGGGTCCGCACCGAGCCCGCCCCCGGACGGCGTTCCCGCCGCTTCGCCCCGCCGTTGGCCGATGGTCGTCGCCGCCCTCGTGATCGTCGCGATCGTCGTCGCCGCACTCTTCTACCTCGGAATCCACAGCTCGCCCTCGACCGCGGGCAAAGCTCCGCCCTCCCACGGACCGCCACCCGTCCCCGGCGCCAGCTTCCAAGACGCCTACGCCGCGGCCAACGCCTCGGCGCAATCCGGGGGCAGCGGGCCGTGGGGACTCGTCAGCGCCACCGGGCTCGCCATGCCGGCGAACGCAACGCTCCCCGTCGCCAACTCGTCGAGCAGTCCGGCCTGCCACCTTGCCTCGCCCATCCAGGTCCCGGGCACCCCGATGAGCGATCGCGATCAGGGCCGCGCGACGTTCTGGGGATTCACCTTCGAGGACGCCTCGGGGAACAATTTCCTGGACATCTCGGTCATCGGAGGGAAGGCCGCGATCGCGAGTTCGTTCCTGGCCAGCGCGAACTGCCTGGGCCGGGGACCGATCGGTACCCTCCCTCCGTCGTCGGAGGTCATGGACTCGGCCGCGCTCGTAACGACCCTCCAGAACCTCACACCGTTCCTGTTCTCCTATCCCAATGCGACCATCGAGCTCGACCTCAGCGACGAACCCGGGGCGACCGGCCGGGTCTCGGGGACCGCGTTCTGGCTGTTGGGGGCGGAGCCGTGCGCCTCCCCGGTCGACCCCTTCGCCTTGGTCGAGCCGGGCGACCCCGGGTACCTGGGGGCTGTCAATGCGACCGGTCACGCAGTCCTCCTCGACAGATTCAGTTGGGGGTTCGGCCAGTGTGAACTTCCCGGCACCCTCGGTGCGAACCTGACGCTCTCCCCGGTTAGCCAGGAGTCGACCGATGGACAGTGGCAGTACCTCCTCTCGGTGACCGCGGCGGGGGGCGCGGTAACACCCTCGTCGTTCCAACCGAGGGTCTTCTCGGCCCTCCCGCCCGTGGGGCTATGGGTCGGTGGCCCATCGAATCCCGCCGCCTTGGCCGTGGACCTCGAGGTGCTCGGAACGACGTCCGCCCAGGTCGCGAACTACAGCTACTCGACCGACAGCTGGACCACCGGGGGATCGGTCCCCCTCGTGGCGGGTGACAAGCTCGTGCTCCAGGTCTCCGGCCCGCTCCCCCCGGCATCGCTGGTCCTCGTGGCGACCCCGCCGATGTCCGGTCAGATCGGCGTATGGTTGAACTAGCTCCCACGCGCCGATACGTCGGCGGCACGCCACAGTTATGAGCGCCTTCCCGTCGGACTCGTCGGTGCTACGGTTTCGGGGATGGTCGACGGTCCCGTCACGATCGAGGTCCGGGTCCAGCTCAAGCGAGGGGTCCAGGATGCGGAAGCCGAGAGCATCGAGAAGTCATTGCGGCTCCTCGGACTCGAAGGACTTTCGGAAGTTCACACGGCGCGAGTGTTCTCACTGACTTTTACCGGGATCTCCACCGAGCAAGCCCGGTCGGCCGCGCAGAGGGCCGTCGAGCAACTCCTTGCGAATCCAGTGATCCATCGGGTCGAGATCGCCACGCTCACCACCTGACCTCATGGTCGAACGGGAGCGGACGAGATGGTCCGAGGCGGCCCCCAGCGTTCCCCTCCTGCGTCACTCCCTCGCCTCACTGGTGCGACTCTCGGCGGCTCGGCGCTGGGGCTTCGACGCGGGGGAGCTCCGCCGGATCCAACAGTACTTTCGAGCCGCCGGCCGCGAACCCACCGACGTGGAGCTGGCCGGCTTGGCCCAGAGCTGGAGCGAACATTGCAGCTACAAGAGTTCCAAGCCGGTGTTGCGGGCGCGTTTCGGCCGGCTCCCCAAGTCGCGGCGGGTCCTCGGAACGGGCGACGCCGGCGTCCTCCTCTACGAGCCGGGGCAGGCCTACGCGCTGAGGATCGAATCGCACAACCATCCATCGGCCGTCGAGCCCTACGGCGGCGCCGCCACCGGCATCGGCGGGATCCTGCGCGACGTGCTGGCCGTGGGCGCCAAGCCGATCGCGCTCGCCGACCCGATCTTCTTCGGAGCCCAGGACACGCCCGACGACGCGGTTCCGCCGGGGGTGAAGAGCCCGCGCTACCTCATGGGCGGCGTCGTCGCGGGAATCCGCGATTACGGCAATCGCGTCGGTGTCCCCACCGTTTCGGGCGGCGTCTACTTCGACCCCGCCTACATCGTCAATCCGCTCGTGAACGTCGGCTGCCTCGGGTTCCTTCCGGCCAAGCGACTCCGCCCCAACCGGGCCCAAGCCATCGGCGACCGGCTGGTCCTTGCCGGTGGGCTGACGGGCCGCGATGGCATCGGTGGTGTCGCCTTCGCCTCGCAGGAGCTCGACGAGCGCAGCGAGGAGGAGATGCGGGGTGCCGTGCAGCTCGGCAACCCGATCACCAAGGAGCCGCTCATCCGTGCGTGCATCGAGGCCTACGACGCCGGCCTCGTCCGGGGCGTCAAGGACCTCGGCGGCGGGGGCCTCGCGACGGCCTCCGGTGAGCTCGTCCACGCCGGCGGGTTCGGTTCGCGCATCGAGCTGGACCGCGTCCCCTTGCGGGAATCGGGGTTGAAACCCTGGGAGATCTGGATCAGCGAATCGCAGGAGCGGATGATCTTCGATGTGCGTCCCGACCTGGTTCCCCGGTTGCTCGCCGTCTTCCGGAAGTACGATGTCCCGGCGACCGACCTCGGCTCGGTGGTCTCCGGCCGCGACGAGACGATCACCTTCCACGGGGAAACCGTCGCCCACCTGCGGCTCTCGTTCCGGATCGATCCTCCCCCGGCCCGGCGGCGCGGTCGGCGCCGGCCGTCCGCGGGGAGGGCGACCGTACCGGCCCCGCACGACCCCCCCCAGGCGATCCTCGAGGAGCTCCTCTTCGCTCCGGAATCGGTCTCGCGCGAGCCGGTGATCCGAGTTTACGACCATGAGGTGCAGGGCCGCACCGTCGTCAAGCCGCTCCACGGCCGGGTCGAGAGTCCCTCGCACGGCGACGCGGCGGTGATCCGGCCGAGAATCCAGAGTCCCCGCGGGCTGGCGGTGACGGTGGCGACGCAGCCGTGGAGCTGTCGCATCGACCCCTACGCCGGAGCGATCGCGACGGTGGAGGAGGCGGCCCGTAACCTCTACGCGGTCGGCGCACGGCCCGACGCGTTCACCGACTGCCTGAACTTCGGCAACCCCACCGACCCGAAGGTCTACGGTGACTTCGACGCCGCCGTGCACGGCCTCGCCGACGGCGCGCGCGCGCTCGGCATGGCGGTCCCCTCCGGGAACGTCAGCTTCTACAACGGCGGGATGGGTCGGGGCATTCCGCCGACGCCGGTGCTGATGGCCGTGGGTATCGTCGACGACGTCCGCCACGCGGTCACCTCCGATCTCAAGCGCCCGGACGACGCGCTCTACCTCCTTGGCGCGAGCTCGCCGGAGCTCGGCGGTTCGCTCTATGCCCGGGGTCGACAGGTCAACTCTCGAGCGATCCCTCCCGTTGACCCCAAGGCCCTCGCGCGCCGGGGCTCACGGCTCCTGCGGTTGATCGCCGACGGGAAGATCGCCGCCGCGCACGACGTCTCCGACGGTGGGCTGGCCGTCGCGCTGCCGGAGATGGCGTTCGGCGGGGGTCTGGGATTCGAGGTCGACCTCGACTCCCTCGGCCTGGACTCGCCCGGCCGTGCGCTCGCGGTCGAGGGTGCCTCCCGATTCGTCCTGGAGGTCCCGCCGGAGGCCGAAAGCTCGGTCCGCCGGGGGTTCCGGGACGAGCCGCTCGTCCGGCTCGGAACCGTGACCGAGGGTTACTTGGGGTTCCGTTCGCGGGATCGTACCGTGGCCTCCTTGGCCCGCGAGCACGCCTACGCGCGCTGGCGGGTCGGGATGTCCTCGGAGGGTGAGCCTCGCCCGTGACCGTCACGGCCCTGGTCTCGGGCGGCAAGGACTCCCTCTACTCGGCCTACCTGGCCGAGACCCAAGCGTGGCCCATCGACGAACTGCTCACCCTGCGGCCGAGCGATCCGGCCTCCATGCTCTACCACACGCCGAATCTGGACCTCGTCGAGCTTCAGGCCCGCGCCTGGGGCAAACCCCACCGCACGGTGTCCATCCCCGGACAGGGCGAGGAGGCGGAGGGGGCGGCCCTCGAACACGCGCTCTCTGCGACCTCCGGCTGGGTCGTCGCCGGGGCCATCGCCTCCAACTACCAGTGGTCGCGGCTGCACCGGGTCTGCTACCGGCTCGGCCGGCCGCTCTTTACGCCGTTGTGGGGCAAGACCGGCGAACGCGTGGTCCGCGAGGAGATCGCCGCCGGTCTCGACATTCGCCTCGCCCACCTCGCCGCCGAGCCGCTGACGCCCGAGCTCGCGGGGCGGCGGCTCGACCTCGAGCTGCTCGCCGAGCTGGACCGGCGGAGTCGAACGGTACGCACCCTCCATCTCGCCGGCGAGGGCGGCGAATTCGAGACGCTCGTCGTCGACGCCCCGTTCTTCCGGTCCCGGATCGCCTGGGAGGGCGCGGAGACGACCGTCGACGGAGGCGCGGTCCGCTGGCGACCGATCTCCGCGCATCTGGTCCCCAAGAGCGGTGTCGGGACCCCAACCCCCAAATCGGGAACGCCGTTCGGCCCTCCATGACGGCGAGGGAACCGGTCTTGGCCGGACTCGCGGAGCTCGCGCGGACGTTGGGCGACGAACGGGCGGTCCCGGATGTCGCGTGGGTCCGACACCTGACGGGCGCCAGCGCCGACGCGGTCGTGAGAGTCCTCGAGGAGCTGCCCGCGCATGCGGAGATGGAGGCGGAGATCCGGCGCACCCTGCGGGGCGGAGGACGCGATTTCTACGCCGCGATCAACGCACCCTTCGAGCTCTACTCGCTCGTGCGGTTGGCTCGGCCGGCGCACATCGTCGAGATCGGGGTCTCGTCCGGGATCTCCTCGACGCACTTCCTACTGGGTCTGCGGGAGAACGGCACCGGGACGCTCCACTCCATCGACCTCCCCACGCCCCAACGGGCCCAGGAGCTCGCCTCGGACGAGTCGCCGGTGGCCCTACCGCCCGGGCGCAGCTCGGGATGGGCCGTGCCCGAGACGCTCCGCGCCGGCTGGGAGCTCCGCCTCGGCCCGAGCCAGACGATGCTACCCCACCTGCTCGACGGGCTGCCTCGGGTGGACCTGTTCCTCCACGACGACCTGCATACCCCCGAGCATCTGGCCTGGGAGCTCGGAACGCTGCGTCCGAGGCTTCGACCGGGGTCGATCGTCCTGGCCGACAACACGGAGTGGACCGGCACGTCGTTCCCGGAGTTTGCAAAGTCCCTGGGTGCGACCGTCCACACCAAACGAGGTACGGACCTGGTCGGGCTCCGCGTACCGGAGCCTCCCGCACCGACTAGGCGCCGCGCCGCTCCGACGCGTCGATGAGCCGGGCGACGTACTCCCCGACCGCGAGCGAGGCCGTCAGGCCGGGGGACTCGATGCCGACGAGCTGGATGGCGCCCGAGCCGGCCGGCTCCTCGCGGATCACGTAGTCCTCGAACGCCTCCGAACTGCCCGGCGGGGCGAGCTTGGCGCGGACTCCGGTCGCACCCCGAACCAGATCCGAAGCGTCCAGGCCGGGAAGGATCGGGGCAACCTCGGCGGCGAACTCCTCGAGCGGGGTGGTCGGAGAGGCCGACGCCGTTTCGTCGTCCTGGTAACGGGCCGTCGGCCCGAGGAGGAGCGGGCCGTCGAGGGAACGCGTCAAGTGGACCCCGATCCCGGGGTAGCCGGGCCGGGGAAGCCCGTAGATCATGGACCGTACCCACTTCGCCTTCTCGTTCCGGACCACGGCGTATTCCCCCGCGCACGGATAGACACGCAATCCTTGCGCCCCGAACCAGCCGGCGACCCGCCCGCTCGCCACACCGCAGCTGTTCACCGCGTACCTCACCGAGTACTCGGTCCCGTTCGGGGAGACGAGCGACCAACCTCCCGAGGGACGAGGACGAACTTCGCTCAGGGGCGTCCCGAGATCGATCCGGGCGCCGCGCCGCAGGAGTTCCGCCTGCAACGCCTCGACCAACCGTACCGCAGAGACACGGCCACCGGAGGGTGCCAAGATCGCCGCTGCGCACGCCCCCAGATGCGGCTCGATCGTTCGGGCCTCGCTGGGCTCGATCAGCCGCAACCCCGGCACACCGTTCTCCCGACCTTGCCGATACAGCGACTCCAGACGTGCCATCTCGCCGGCGGTCTGCGCCACGACCAGGGTTCCGCTCGCTTCGATGGGCACGCCCCATCGCCGAGCCTCCCGGTAGAGTAGGGAGTTCCCTGCGACCGCGAGCCGCGCCCTCAGGGTGCCCGGCCGGGGCGTGAACCCCGCGTGGACGACCCCGCTGTTGTGCGTGGTCTGCTCGAGGCCCGGACGGCGGTTCTTCTCCAACACCACCACGCGGTGTCCTCGGGCGGAGAGCTCTCGGGCGACCGCGAGACCGATGACTCCCGCCCCGACCACCCCGACATCGAACGCGTCCAACGATCCACCTTGGGGGGTGTGCCCGGACTCGGCGGTGCCGGCGAGGGAGCCCCGGGGGGTCGACCACCCCGCGCGGTTATGGACTGGCCGTCCTTGGCAAAGGCATGTCGGCCAGTGGAGGCGCCTCCCGCAGCGCCCGCCGACCCGACCCCACCGGCTCCCCCGATACCCGCGGCGCCTACGCCGAGGTGCTCCATCGGTGGGACGAGGAGACGCTCCGCCCGGCGCTGGAGAAGTCCCCCGAGAGGGCCGAATCGTTCGCCACGTTGGGTGGGATCCCGGTCGACCGGCTCTACACGCCGCTCTCCTCGCCCGACGACTTCGACCGGATCGGCTACCCCGGGCAGTTCCCCTACACCCGAGGGATCCATCCGACGATGTACCGTGGCCGGGTCTGGTCGATGCGGATGTTCTCGGGGTTCGGCACCCCCGAGGACACCAATCGCCGGTTCCACTACCTGCTCGCCCACGGCGAGTCCGGCCTGTCGATCGCCTTCGACGATCCGACGCTCTACGGGATCGATGCCGACGACCGCGAAGCGGCCGGCGAGGTCGGAAAGTGCGGGGTGAACGTCTCCTCGCTCACCGACATGCAGCGGTTGCTGAAGGGGATCCCGCTCGAGAAGGTCACCACGAGCATGACGATCAACGCCCCGGCGAACATCGTCTGGGGGATGTACCTCCTGACGGGCGAGGCCCACGGCGCACCCCTCGCCTCGCTCGGGGGCACGACGCAGAACGACATCCTCAAGGAGTACATCGCCCAGAAGGAGTTCGTCTACCCGCCGCAGGCGGCGCTGCGCCTGGTCATCGACACCATCGCCTACGGGTCCGAACACCTGCCCCGGTGGAACCCGGTGTCGATCTCCGGCTACCATATCCGGGAGGCCGGTTCGACCGCCGCCCAGGAGCTCGCCTTCACCTTGGCCGACGGGATGACCTACGTCGAGGAGAGCATCCGCCGTGGGCTCGACGTCGACGAGTTCGCCCCCCGGCTGTCGTTCTTCTTCAATTCGCACAACGACCTCTTCGAGGAGATCGCCAAGTTCCGCGCGGCGCGCCGGCTCTGGGCCGAGACGATGCGCGATCGCTTCCATGCGAAGAAACCCCGGTCGTGGTGGATGCGCTTCCACACGCAGACCGCCGGCTGCTCGTGCACCGCGCAGCAGCCCGAGCTCAACATCGTCCGTACGACGATCCAGGCGCTCGCCGGGGTGCTCGGAGGGACGCAGTCGCTGCACACCAATTCCTACGACGAGGCGCTCCAGCTCCCGAGCGAGGACGCCGTGCGGATCGCGCTGCGCACCCAACAGCTCCTCGCGCACGAGAGCGGCGTCGCCGAGACCATCGACCCGTTCGGCGGCAGCTACTACGTTGAGTGGCTCACCGATCGCATGTGCGAGGAGGCCCGCAAGTACTTCGACCGCATCGACGAGATGGGCGGTGTCGTCGCCGGCATCGAGCGCGGGTTCTTCCAGCGCGAGATCCAGGAATCCTCCTTCCGCTACCAGCGCGAGGTCGACGGCGGTTCGCGCAAGATCGTCGGCGTGAACGCCTACACCGTCGAAGGCTCGGTCAAGGTCCCGCGTCTGAAGATCTCCGAGACGGCGCGTCGGAAGCAGAGCCAGCGGCTCCGTGCGATACGGAGCCGGCGGGATGCGCGGCGCCACAGCGCCGCGCTCGACGCGTTGCGCAAGGCGGCCGGATCCGAGACGACGAACACCATGCCCGCGGTGCTCGGGGCACTGCGGGCCGACGCCACCCTCGGCGAGATCGTGCGCGCGTTCCAGGACGTGTTCGGCGCCTACCGCGAACGGTCGATGTACTAGCCGGAGACCAGGGTTCTCGCACGCGCTCATGCCCTCCACCGCGCGACGGACGCCGCGACGGGAGGCCGCGCCGGACCGCTCCTACACGGAAGCACTGGAGCGATTGTTCCGACGGCGGCGGTTCGGGATGCGCCCGGGCCTGGAGGTCATCGAGGCGCTCCTGGCCGAGCTGGGAAACCCCGAGAGCGCCTATCCTTCGGTACACATCGCCGGGAGCAAGGGCAAGGGCTCGGTCACCGCGCTCGTCGCCGAGGTGCTCGTTGCGGCCGGGGGGCCGACGGGGATGTACACGAGCCCCCACCTCCAGAGCTACCGCGAGCGGATCCGGGTCGACGGGGTGCCGATCTCCGCCGAGGACGTCACCACCGGCCTGATGCGCGTCGAAGAGGCCGCCGCCAAGGTCGCCATCGCCCGAGCCGACCTGCACGAACCGACCTTCTTCGAGCTGACCACGGCCCTCGCCTTCGCGCACTTCGCCGGCCGCAAGGTCCGTCACGCGGCGATCGAGGTGGGCCTCGGCGGCGAGTTCGACGCGACCAACGTCCTACGGGCACCTGTCGCGGTGATCAGCACGATCGAGCTTGAGCACACGGACGTCCTGGGACCGACGCTCACCGATGTCGCGCGGGCCAAGGCCGGGATCCTGCACCCGGGGATGCGGGCCGTCACCGCTGAGGCCAAAGGAGAGCCGCTAGCGGAGATCGAACGGCGGGCCGCCCACCTCGGCGTTCCGCTCTGGCACCTCGGGCGCGAGGTCCAGATCGCGGAGCGGGAACTCGACGAGGACGGCCAGCGATTCACGGTCGTCACCCCGCACGCCGAGCACCCCCGCCTCTCGATCCCGTTGCTGGGGGCGTTCCAGGCGCGCAATGCGGCGCTCGCTGTGGCGGCCATCGACCTGTTCACCGAGGCGGTAGGGTTCAAGGTCTCCGACGCGGCGCTGCGTCGGGGGCTCGGGGCGGTGCGCTGGCGCGGCCGCCTCGAGCGGATCGCCGGCAAACCCGCGCTCTATCTCGATGCCGCGCACACCCCCGAGAGCGCGCGGGCGCTGGCCGAGGGGTTGGGCGAGATCGCGCCGTTCCTCGACCCGGAGGAGAATGCGCTCCTCTTCGGGTGCCTGCACGGCAAGCGGGTCGATGCGATGCTCGAGCCACTGTCGACGCTGGCGCGCACGCTGGTGCTCGTGCCGATCCGGTCGGATCGGTCCGAGTCGGTGCGGGAGCTCAAGCGGGCGGCGCTCGGCCGGTTCCCGCGGATCATCGTCGCACCGGACGCCGAGCAGGGGCTCAAGCTCGCCCGCGCAGCGACCTCGCCGACCGGGCTGACGGTGGCGACGGGGAGCGACTACCTCGTGGGCGAGATCCTGAACGCGCTCGAAGGCGGACCGACCGGCGAGCCGGACCTCTCCGATCCGCTGCTCCGGACGCCCGGCCAGGATGAGAGAGCGACTGCCTCCCGGAGGCGGGCGAAATGACGAAACGGGCGGAGACGTTCCCGTGGGAGGCGGTCCTCGACCGGCTCACCGCGTTCTATCATGCCGGCGATTGGCGCGTGCCCTACCTCCGCGACCACGCCGAGAACCCCTTCCAGGTGCTCATCGGCACGATCCTCTCGCAGCGCACGCGCGACGAGAACACCGACCGCGCGAGCGCGGCGCTGTTCGCCGAGTTCCCCGATGCGGCCTCCCTGTCCCAGGCTCCGCTGAGCCGGCTCGAGCGACTGCTCCGGCCGGTCGGGTTCTACCGCACCAAGTCGAGGAACATCCGGGCCTGCGCCGCCGAGATCCTCGACCGGTTCGGGGGGGTGGTCCCCCATGAGCTCGAGCCGTTGCTCTCGCTGCCGGGCGTCGGCCACAAGACCGCGAACTGCGTCCTTGTCTTCGGTTACGGGATCCCCGCGATCCCGGTCGACACCCACGTCCACCGGATCTCGAACCGGCTCGGTCTGGTCCGGACCGAGGATCCGGACGCGACGGAGGAGAAGCTCCGCGCCTACGTACCCGAGCAGTACTGGAACCCGCTGAACCCCCTGCTGGTCCAGCACGGCCAGAATCTCTGCCGCCCGCTCAACCCCCTCTGTCCCGGCTGCCCGATCCTCGAATTCTGTCCGACCGGTCTCGCACGGCGGGACGGGCGCGCCACCCCGCGGCCGGAGGATCGTTTGCGCCCGAGCCGCCGACGGAACGAACGAGCGCCCCGAGGGGACGGGCCTAGCGACCCGAGGCGGAAGCGGCCGACGGCCCGGCGCACGGCGGGACCCCGGACGCGGGGCCTTCGTAGGTCGGGCCGCTAGCCGGACTGAGCCTCCACGGCGTGGGCGTCATCCATCGAACGCCTCTTTAACCGAGGCTCGCTCGCGCGAGCGCGCATGGATCCGAGCGAGTACGACCTCGAGTTCTTCCACCGCAACGGGTTCCAGCGCCGGACCTGTCGGAGCTGCGGCTCGGCGTTCTGGACCCTCGGCGACCATGATCGCTGCCAGGAGGCGCCGTGCACCCCCTATGCGTTCATCGGAGCTCCCGGTTTCGCCCGACCCCTCGGTCTCTCGGCGATGAGGGAGGCGTATCTCGGCTTCTTCGAGAAGCGTGGTCATGCCCGGATCCGACGGTACCCGGTCGTGGCCCGGTGGCGGGGCGACGTCTTCTTCGTCCAGGCCAGCATCTACGACTTCCAGCCGTGGGTGACGAGCGGGCAGATCCCCCCGCCGGCCAACCCGCTGACCATCAGCCAGCCCTGTATCCGGTTCATCGACCTCGAAGAGGTCGGCCACAGCGGCCGCCACTTCACGGAGTTCGAGATGATGGCCCACCACGCCTTCAACCGACCCGACCACAGCGTCTACTTCAAGGACCGATGCACCGAGCTCTGTCACGAGCTCCTGGTCGATGAGCTGGGCGCGGACGCGCGCAAGATCACCTACAAGGAGGAGGAGTGGGAGGGCGGGGGCAACCTCGGCCCGTCGCTCAGTGTCGGGCTGCTCGGACTGGAGGTCGCCACGCTCGTGTTCATGGAGTACACCCGTGACGGCGACCGGCTCAAGCCGATGCCGCTGACCGTCGTCGATACCGGCTACGGCCTGGAGCGGTTCACCTGGATGGGCCAGGGTACGCGCACCGCCTACGAGGCGGCGTTCGGCCCGCTATTGACGGAGCTGGGCGACCGCTTCCCCCTGGCCACGAGCTCGATGTTGCTCGACCACGCCCGGGCGCTCAACTTCCTGATCACCGACGGGGTGGTGCCGTCGAACACCCAGGAGGGGTACTACGTCCGTCTGCTGATCCGTCGGATGCTCCGGACCCTCGCGTCGGGTCCCGAGGGGCCGGAGCTGCTGACGGTGCTCGACCGGGTCGCCCGGGACCAGGGCAAGGACTTCCCCGAGCTCGGGCAGCACCGGGACGACCTGCACAAGGTCGTGCGGGCCGAGATCGAGCGGTTCGAGGATTCGACCGCCCGCGCCCGGGTCCAGATCCGGCGGCAGGTCGAGCGGCTGGGCAAGAGCGGCGGCTCGGTCGGTCTCGACCAGTTCGTCGAGTGGTACGATTCGCTGGGGATCACGCCGGATGTCGCCGCGCAGGAGATCCGCGATCCGCCCGCGATCCCGGAGAACTTCTACGCGCTGGTGGCGCGGCGGCACGAGCAGGCCGAGGCCCGGGCCTCCTCCGCCGAGGAACGCTCCCCCGCGCCGGAGGTGCCCTCCGCCGTGGCGCCGACGGAGGTCCTCTACTACACCGACCCGTACACCGTCTCGTTCCGGGCCCACGTGCTCTGGAGCTCCGGCCCCTGGGTGGTCCTCGACCGGACCTACTTCTATCCGACCGGTGGCGGGCAGATCACCGACACCGGTCATCTCGGCGAGGCGGCCGTCGTCGACGTCCTCCGCCAGGGGGGATGGGTGCTCCATCGTCTCGAGGGCACGACCTCCCCGGCGGCAGGGGAGGAGGTGCACGGCCGGATCGATGCCCCACGCCGCCGGCAACTGATGCAGCACCACACCGCCACCCACCTGCTCAACGGGGCGTTGCGCCAGGTGCTCGGGCCGCACGTCTGGCAGGCCGGCGCCTACAAGGGCACCGACCTCGCCCGGATCGACATCACCCACTACCGGGCGCTCGAGCCGGCCGAACTCCGCGAGGTCGACCGGCTCGTGCACGAGGTGATCCGCGAGAATCGGCCGGTCAAGAGCTACTTCGAGCTCCGCTCGGAAGCCGAGAAGCGGTTCGGTTTCACGCTCTACCAGGGGGGAGCCGTCCCGGGTCGGGAGCTGCGGATCGTCGAGATCGAGGGGTTCGACGTCGAAGCGTGCGGAGGCACCCACTGCACCCACACCAGCGAGGTCGGGTTCGTCCAGGTGCTCGGCACCGAGCGGATCCAGGATGGTGTGGTTCGGCTGATGTACGCGGCGGGCGAGCGGGCGCTCGAGGTGCGCGAACAGCACGAGACCGTGCTGCGCGAGTCCGCCCGGAAGCTGGCCGTGCCCGCCGAGAAGCTGCCGGAGGGGATCGACCGCGTGCTGGCGGAGGTCGAGGACGCCCGGCGGGCCCGTCGGTCGGGCCGAACCACGGACCTGAAAGAGCTCTCGGCCGAGATCGTCGCCGACCCCCAGTCGACGACGGTGGCGGGCCCCGTCCGCGTCTCGGTGCGGCAGGTGGCGCTGGACCCCAAGGCGATGCAGGAACTGGCCCGACGCCTCAGCTCCGAGCCCGGGACGGTCGCGGTGCTCTCCACCGAGTCCGAAGGGGTCGGGCGCGTCATCGTCGGCTCGAACGCTCCGACGGTGCCTGCGAACGAGGTGCTCGCGGCGATGAATCCCGAGTTCGGGGGCAAGGGCGGGGGCAACCCCTCGGTCGCCACCGCCTCCGGTGAGCCCGGAACGGCGCTGGGCCGCGCCGTGAGCGCCGGTCGGGCCAAAGCGCTCGCCCTGGCCGGCGGCGCCCCGGTTTCCTGACGGCTCGACGCGAAAGATTTACCTTCCCATCGTCGCTCTTTCATCCGGTTGGCCTAGTTCATGGCTCGCGAGATTCGCTCCGGACACGCCGCGACGGGTGCAGTTTGATGACGGCGGAGGACGGCGCCCGTATGGGCGGGGTCCCCCCCGAGGTGATCGAGTTCCTCTCCGGCAAGGGCGGGCGCTCGATGATCGTCAAGGGCGGGGCCGGTACCGGCAAGTCGACCTTCGGGCTCGAGCTGCTCGAGCGGATCGGCCGGCCGAACCAGTCCTACTATCTCTCCACCCGGGTCGGCGACGAGGCGCTCTACCGCCAGTTCCCCTGGCTGAAGGCCACCGAGCTCCGCGCCCGGATCCTGGACGCGGGCAAGCTGTTCCTCGAGACCGTCCGCGGCCCCGCGGGCGCCTCGGCCCCCGCCGAGCTCCCCGAGAGCGAGCAGCGCAAGATCGCCGCCGCCCGCGAGGTCATGCGTTCCTTCAGCGAGGAGCGCGGGCCGCCCACGCGGGTCGACCGCACGCACCTGACCGCGCTCCTGCGGCGCAACCCGATGCCCGAGGTCGAGAACATCTACACGCGCATCGAGCACGCGCTGCCGGAGAAGTCGCTGCTCGTCATCGACTCCCTCGAGGGTGTGACCCACAAGTACGGACTCGAGATGGAAGAGTTCGTCATGACCCTGCAGAAGGACCTGGTGGAGAACTCGAACACCAATGTGGTCATGATCCTGGAGAAGCCCGAGGCGGGCGGGATCGAGTACCTCGTCGACGGGCTGTTGTCGTTCGTGCGCGAGGAGCTCGACGAGCGCCGCGTGCGCCACATGCGGCTCGAGAAGCTCCGCGCCACCGCCATCGGCCGTCCCCGCTACGCGGTCACGCTGGCCGGCGGCCGGTTCGAGGCGCTCGGTGTGCAGCCGGCGGAACCCTCGCCGACCGAGGCCCAGAGCTGGCACACCGTCGGCGACTCGGAGCGGTACTACTCGACCGGCATCCCCGACTTCGACGCGCTACTGGGGGGCGGCTACAAGAAGGGCAGCTTCAACGCCTTCGAGATCGACGTCAACGTCGGCATCGACGACTACTACATGCTCTTCCTGCCGACGTTCCTCAACTTCCTGACGCAGGGCCGCGGGATCATCGCCATCCTGGCCGCGGGCGAGTCCCACGAGAAGCTGCGCGAGTCGATCACCCACAACTCGCCGCCGCACCTGTTCGACACCCGGGTCCGGATCGCGGACTACACCGCGAGCGAGACCGAGGAGACCTACATCGTGCCGATGGCCCGCTTCGGGCGCGACGACGCGCTCCGCGCGATGGTCACCGCCGAGAAGGCCGCCCGCGGTCCGGAGCAGAAGCCGATCCTGGAGTACACCGCCTTCGACACGCTGGAGAGCCTCATGGGCGACCAGGCGGCGATCCGGATGTACTTCCACGGCGTCCAGCGGGCCAAGCTCGTCGGCAACCTCGGCATCGGGCTGCTCAAGCCCGGGCTGCTGATGTCGAGCGAGATCCTGAACATGATGGACACCTACTTCCGGATCATCAACATCGACAACGCCCCCTGCGTCTACGGGATCCGGCCGCGCACGCGCATCTACGCGATGAGCGTCGACCCGGACAAGGGCCAGCCCCACACGCGGCTTACCCCGATCGTCTGAACGGGGCGGCGCGGGGCGACGTACGCCCCTTACGCCGCGACGGCCGAGCGACGGGTGCGGCAACCCGCTAGGAGGAACGGTGCGGGCTCAACCGACCCGGAGGAGCCAGACCTCCCCCTCCGGGTCGAACAACAGCACCTGTCGGAGCGCCGGGACGAACACCCACCCGCAGAGGCCCCACCCGTGGGGGATCGAGCGGTTGGCGGGAACGAGTACGCTCCAGTGGCCTCCGCGGAAGACCCAGGTGGAGTTCGGCCACGCGTACGCGCCTTCGCCTCCGAACAACACCACCGCGCGCCGGACGGGATCGTAGGCGAGGTTGCCGTACACCCGGTGCCCGGGGGATGGGGCGCGGGTGATGTTCGTCCATCGGCCGTTCGAAAAGTTCCAGGTGTCGTTCAGGACCGACCAGCTCCCCTGGGAGTTGGGCCAGCGGGCGCCCCCGTACAGGACCGCGTACCCGTCGCGGCCGTCCCATACAAATCCCGCGCCTTCGCGGCCGCCGGGACTGACCCCCGCCGTGGGCGCGAGCAGCGACCAATGGCCCCCGCTGTAGGTCCAGGTGTCGCTCAGGTCGCGGCAGATGGAGGGGCTCCACAGGCCGGGGGAGCACGTTCGCCCTCCATAGAGCAGGACGTACCCGTCGACCGGATCGTAGGTGAGGCTCGCACCGAACCGGCTCGGCGGGGGATGGCTCGGACTCAGCTGGGTCCAGACTCCACCGACGAAGCTCCAGGTGGAGTTCGTGTAGTACCCACCGAAGAACAGCACGTAGCCGTCGTGCGCGTCGTAGGTCATGGCCGCGTCGGTGTCGCTGGCCCAGTACGGCCAGCCGCTCCAGGTCGGGCCGGGCGCCAACCGTGACCATCGATCGGACTGGAACTTCCAGGTATGGTTGAGCTCCAGGAGCACCACATACCGGTCGGCCGCGTCGTAGGTCATCAGGGGATAGTCGGGGTAGCCGGTCGCCGCCGGAGTCGGGCTCGTCCCGATCGAGGACCAGTTCGTCCCGTTGAACGACCAGAGCGGGATGCCCAGGAGCAGGACGCTCGAGGTCGCGGGATCATAGCTGAGCGCCAAGGGGCACGGCACCAGCGGGGCGGAGGGCGGAAGGGTCCGGGACGCCGGCAGCTGCGGCACCGTCAGGGGCGCCCAGCCGGTCGAGGTCAACGCCCAGGCATCCGCCGGGCGCGGAGAGGCGTAGACGCTCCGGCTCATCCCCCCGATGAGGAGCACCGCCGGGATCGCCGGATCGTAGATCAACGTGGAACCCCACCGAGGCGACGGGGCATGGCCGACGCTCAACGCGGTCCAGCGCCCGGCGGCAAAGGTCCAGGAGTCATTGTAATCGATCGTCGCGTTGGTGTAGGTCGGTCGGCAAACGCAGATCGCCCCTCCGAAGAGTAGCATCGCCTTCGCCGACGGGTCCGGCGCGAGGGCGGCCCCGTAGCGGGGGGAGGGCGCGCCGCGGGTGCTCAAGGCCGTCCAGACGTTGTTCGAGAACGCCCACGTATCCTGATAGGTCGTCCCAGGGCAGCCGGCGGTCGGACAGAACACGTGGGTGGTGCCGCCGAAGACGATCAGCCGATTTCCCGTGGGGTCGAAGGCCATCGCTGGAAACGCACGGGGCGCCGGAGCAGCGGGGGACCGGGCCGACACGTTCGTCCAGACCCCGGCATGGAAGGTCCAGGTATCGTTGAGGTAGTCTCCGCCGCCGGCTCCGAGGTCGGTGGCGCCGCCGAAGAGGACGACTTTGCGGATCCCCGGGTCGTAGGCCATGACCGCGCCGATCCGCCCGGACGGCGCGTTGGGGGAGACGGCTTGGCTCCAGGTGCCGCGCGAGAAGGTCCACGTGGGGTTTGAAACGTTCGAATGAAACCCCTGGAACAGCACGACGTAGCCGTCGCTCGCATCCCAGACCATGAGTCCCTGTGCGCCCGAGAAGCTGGGGACCGAGAGGTTCCAGTAGGCACGCGCCGGTGGTGCGGGGGCCGGACCGCCCGTCGCACCGAGCATGGCGCGCGCGGCGTTCAGCGCCGAATCTCCGGAGAGGGCGAGCGCCGAGGGCTCCCCGGGCACGGCCCGTCCCGTGACCCCAATCCCCGGCAGCGAGACCAACAGGAGCAGCACGGCGAAGGCTAGGAGGACCATCCGCCCCACTTTGAACGCGGGGCGGCCCATCCACAGCTGGCTCGCCGCCCCGCCGGGTGGGTCGGCCGAATCGGATCGGGACTCTGACATCGGTTCGTTCCGGAGAGCTCCCCCCAGCGTTACTGCGACCCGCACGATCAGTATCGGCGAACTCCGGCGGTCGTCCATCGAGCGCCCGACGATAATCCTCTGGAATCCTTACTTACCTCCCAGTGGGGGAGCGTACCTCGACGGGCGGACTCCTATCCCGCTTCCACCGGCGCCGCCGTTCGGTGTCGGTGGACCGCCCCGGGCGCGGAATCAGGCCGGCCAGACAAAGCGGGCGGCGAGGAGGAAGAGCGCCGGAGCCAGCGTCATCGTGAGGTCGTCGTCGAGCCACCGATGCTTGGGCCACTCGACCGCCACGGCGATGACCGCGGCGCCGACCCCCAAGACCACGACCTCCACGAGCGACCAGTCGGCGAGGAGCCCGAGGGCCACCATCGCAATGCCGGCGTAGAGCGCTAGGGGGAACGCCGGGTACAGGCGCCGATACCGGGAGGAGAGTCGGAGCTCCCCGATGAGCGGGTCGACCAGAGAGCTGCCCACGGCCGCGACCACCGCGATCGACACGGGGAAGAGGACCACCACGATCACGAGCGCCGTCGCGAAATAGGCGAAGCTCGCCACCCGGTCCTTCTCGATCGCTCGTACGGTGGGAAGTTCGAGCCGGACGAGGTGACGCAGGCCTTCGAGCACCAGCATCACGCCGAGCGCGATCAGCAACGCCTGCTCGGTCGAGACGACGACGAAGAACCGATCCGGGAGCAGGTAGTACACCACCACGAGCGCCCCGAGGCCATGGAGCACCCGGCGCCACAGGCGATCGCCGAGCTCGTATCCCCCGCCGAAGTGCGTGCCCAACCAGAGGCGGAAGCGCCCACCTCGGTGGAGCCGGGGACTCACGGGGTCCCGGCCGTGCTCGGCGGTATGATTGTTTCGGTCGTCCGGGCCGGCTCGGCCGCGGGAGGCACGGTCCGTCGCGCGCCTGGGGCGCGCGACCCCTCCCAGAGCACGAGCGCGAGGGTGATCCCGAGGAGGACCTTGGAGAGGATGTACCCACTGCCGCGGGGATTGAGGGGTGGCTGGGAGGCTCCGAGCCCCGGCCAGAAGAGCGTCCACCAGAGGACGAAGGTGACGAGCGTCAGCGCGAGCGCGGCAGCGCCCCAGCGGCCAACCTTCCAATAGATCGCGGTCGAGAGGCCCAGTACGAGCCAGGTCGCGTTGAGGACCAGGACGACCGGCCAGACCGCCCACGCGTAGTACTGGGGCCAGACGATCCGACCGAGGAGGTCGTAGGGGATCTCGTACAGATGGGTGAAGGCGAACGGAAAGGCCGCCGCCACCACGATGCGCCGGGGCCAACGAAGCCCGTTCAGCACGGCGAGCGCGAAACCGAACAGCACGACCGCCATCACATAGGTCACCGGGAACGCCTGGCCGGCGTTCCCCTGGAAGAACGCCGTCTGCACGATGCTCGCCAGGAACGGCCCGCCGTTCACGAGGGGAAGTGACTGGACCACGATCCAGAGGACCCAGGCCGGCGCGACGACGAGCTCGGGCCGGGCTCGGGCGAGCGCGAGTACGCGTTCGAGCCTCCCGGGGGCGCGCGTGGCCGAGGATGGCCCGGCCCCTATGAAGGTGGCCCGGGGGCGAACGTCCGTCCCCCGTGCCCACGGTGAAAAGTTATGCGAGCCGCTCGGTCCCTACGGCCGTGAAGGTCTCGGTGCTCATCGGGAGCCGCTCCGACCTGGAGCAGGCGGAGAAAGTTCGCGCCCGCCTCGTCGAATTCGGGGTGAACTGTGAGGTCCACGTGGCCTCCGCCCATCGCACCCCGGAGAAGGTCGATCGGCTCGCGGCCGACCCGGAGGTCGACGTGTTCGTCGCGATGGCCGGCCTGTCCGCCGCGCTTCCGGGAACCGTCGCCGCCCGGACGCTCCGGCCCGTCATCGGGGTCCCCCTCCTCGGCAAGGGGCTGGGCCTCGACAGCCTGCTCTCGGTCGTCCAGATGCCGCCCGGTGTACCCGTCGCCTCGGTCGGTCTCGACAACACCGAGAACGCCGCGCTGCTCGCCACCCACATTCTCGCCCTGAAGTACCCGGAGCTCAACGAGAAGCTGACCCGGTATCGCGCCAAATGGCGCGAAGAGCCTCCCGCCGCGGCGGGAGGGGCCCGCGCGTGAAGGATCCGGCCAAGTTCGAGCAGGAAGCGACCGCCCAACTCCGAGCGGCGATCCCGGGCAAGGCGATCGTCGCGGCGAGCGGCGGAATCGACAGCTCCATCGCCGCGGTCCTCGCGCAACGCGCGCTGGCCGACCGCAGCACCGCGCTCTTCGTGGACACCGGCCTGTTGCGCGCCGGCGAGGTCGAGCGGGTCCAGGGGTTCTTCCGCTCCGCGGGGTTGCGCTCCGAGGTCGTCCCCGCGGCGGACCGTTTCCTCGGCGCGCTCGAGGGCGTCGCCGATCCCGAAGAGAAGCGACGTCGGATCGGCCACGCCTTCATCCGGCTGTTCGAGGAGGAGGGGACCAAGCGGGGGGCCGACGTCCTCATCCAGGGTACGATCGCCCCCGATTGGATCGAGAGCGGCGGCCAGCTTCGGGACACGATCAAGACCCACCACAACGTCGGTGGGATTCCCGCCGACGTGCGGCTCCGGATCGTCGAACCGCTGCGCGACCTCTACAAGGACGAAGTACGGGCCGTCGCCCGACACCTCGGCATCACCGCGCCCGACCGGCAGCCGTTCCCCGGCCCGGGCCTGGCGGTGCGGGTGAACGGCCCGCTGACCCGGGACAACGTCGCCCTGTGCCGCGTCGCCAACGCCATCGTCGAAGAGGAGGTCGAGAAGGCCGTCGCGGCGGGAACGATCCGGCTCCCGTGGCAGTACTTCGCGGTCCTCCTCCCGGTCCACACCGTCGGCGTCACCGGGGACAACCGGATCTACGGGCAGGCCGTCAGCGTACGGATCGTCGAATCGATCGATGCGATGACCGCTACGGCCGCCGCCCTGCCGCACGAGCTGTTGCGGACCATCGCCGAACGGATCACACGAACCCTGCCCGGAAAGATCACCCGCGTGCTCTACGACGTGACGGACAAGCCGCCGGCGACGATCGAGTGGGAATGAGGGCGATGACCGTATGCGGCGCCCGCGCCCTCGGGGACGGGCGGCCGTGACGAACACGTCGGCCCCGTCGGGGCGTTCGATCATCCTGCCGCACGAGCTCGTCGGTCAGATCGAACGGCGGATCGCGGGGACCGGATTCTCCAGCGTCGATGCGTTCGTCGCCTTTGTCCTCGCCCGACTGGTGGAAACCCCGTCCACCGAGCCGTTCAGTGCCGAGGACGAGACCAAGCTTCGAGAGCGGCTCCGTTCTCTCGGGTACATTGACTAGTCGGGAGGATGGGATCGGTGCAGCGCTGCCCCTTCTGCGACGCCGCCGAGACCGACCGGATCGACCTCGACGGCCATCGTTTCCTCACCTTCGCGTGCATGTTCACCCCGGAAGTCGACCCGGCGCTCGACGAGGCGAAGCTCGGGCTCTACCTGCGCGACCACTTCACCCGCGAGCGCCAGAGCGGGTATTTCCGCGGGATGTGCGACCGCCTCCACCTCTACGTGGCGAAGGGCGAGGGCGCTCGGGTTCTCACCGCGCGTCCCGGGCCGGCGGGCAACACGGACCGCTGAGCCGCGCGCGGGCCCAGAACCCGGGCGAGGGTCCCTTGCGTTCGAGGCTCGACTTACGGGGGGTGAGCGCTTACGGGGCATAAGTTGTCAGGGAGCGCACGCGTGGGGCGCCCCCGACGCCGACCCGTTCGTGGTCGCGTGGGGGATGCCTCCGACCGCCTACGACTGGACCGCCATCAGGACGAACCGGAGAATCGCCAGCGTCACCGTGATGGTCACAAACACCAGCGTGAGCCGGAGCTCGCGACTGGTCCCCCGGACGGTCCGACTCAGGAGGTCCCGCGCCCGCAGCGCGATCGGCCCCACCGGACCCGCGATGCCCCACGACCACTTGGATCCCCGAGTGACGTTCATGATCGCCCGCCCCAACCGAGGCTCGGCGTGGACGGGGTGAAGGTTCAGGTGAGGTCCTTCTTGGTAGAACAGCGTGAGCGATCCAGCGAGGGAGATCAATCCTCCGGCCCGGTTCGCCCGAGGCCCCAGAACTCGAAGTCGAGTCGCCGGTCGCTCTCAGGGGATCGATTCGGTGTATCGCCGGATCCAACCACGGACCTTCGCCGGATAGTGCCGTTGGATCCAATACTCGGTGTTCGAGCCGAACGCAGCGTGTCGTTTGAATCGGGAACGGTGCCAGCACGCTTCATCCAGCGCCGGGCAACGAGCCCACACTTCGTGGGCAAAACCGTCCGCGGTCGGGAGGAGGGCCAGATCGCCGGCGGGGTCGCCCACCGAAGCATCTTCCCAGTCCAGGATCCCGCGGAGCCCGGAGTCGCCGGGGCCGGTGAGAACGTGGCTGGGGTAGAGGTCGCCGTGGACGACCGACGGGTCCACCCGGAACGAGCCCGGGTCGCCGAGGAACGCCTCCCAAACGCTCTCGTCCTGACGGCGAACGGCGGCCGATAGGAGGGGCCAGACGAGGCGGCGGATGCTGCGATACTGCCTCTCGCGTCCGCGTCGCGCCGCGGCCGGGTCGTACCTTCGCAGACCGTGGACCTGCGCTCGCCGCGTGGGCGTCGCGTGCAGCGTGCGAAGGACGTTCGCGAGCCCTTCGCTCCAGCGCCGGGCGGCCGGGCGCCCGAGCCCGGATTCGGGGAGCGAACGCCCCCGAAGCTTGCGATAGACCACGAACCGCAACCGGCCGGACGGGGTCCGAGGTTGGTAGGCGTAGTAGGGAATGGGGACGGGAACGACCGTCCCCAAGTAGGGATAGAAGGAGGCGGCGCGTTCCATGGCCCGCCGGTCTCGGGGCGTCCGCGGGATTCGGAAGATCCACTCCCCGTTGACGTCGAGGACCCTCGAGGACCACCCCGCCTCGATGGTGCGGAGCGATCGGATCGGGAGCTCCGGCAGGTACCGTTCCAGCAGGTGGCGGGGCTCGACCATCCGACCCGTCGTAGAGGTCCCCCGATTTACCGCTCTCCGGGGCCGCGCGCCGGCGCGAGGAGGGCGCCCTCAAAGTCGAGGGATGCGGGGGTCGAGCCGGTGTCCGCCGACCGACCGCCATCGATAGATAGGGGCTCCCGAACCTCGAGAGGATGGGCCTGCCCGGCAACGTGCGACTGAAGGACGGGCGTTGGGCGGTCGTTCGGCGGGCCGAGCCCAACGACGCGGAGGCGTGGGTCGCGAACGTGAGCCGCGTCGCCTCGGAGAGGGTCTACCTCATGACCGAGGTGTTTCGACGGAGCGTCGAGGAGGTCCGCATCCAGTTCGCGGGGGCCGACCCGACGCAGGACCTCTGGTTGATCGCCGAGGTGGACGGCCGGATCGTGGGGGGGGCCGATTTCCACCGTGGGTCCCAGTCGAAGAACGCGCACGTGGCGGCCCTCGGCATTGCCCTCGTGCGGGAGTATCGCGGCCTCGGTCTCGGAGAGGGGGTGATCCGGGCGGGCCTCGCGTGGGCACGCGAGCTGGGGATCCGGCGCGTTCGTCTATCGGTGTTCGCGACCAATGGCCCGGCGCTCTCGCTCTATCGCAAGCTCGGCTTCGTCGAGGAAGGGCGACTGCGGGGCGAGGTGATCCTGGAGGGTGCCCCCGTCGATGAGGTGTTGATGGCGCTCTCCCTCGATCCGTAGGAGCGCCCGTCGCGAACCGGATCAGGCCGGAACGGCGACCCGGCCGATCTTCGCGAGCGCCGCGTCGGTGGCCACCAGGTGGCGCGGCAGGCCGAGCTCCTCGGGGGTCGCCCCGAGTGCGAGCCCTACCAGCTGCGGCAGATGGAAGATCGGCATGTCGAGGTCGCTGCCGACCTCGGCGGCGGCCTTGTTCTGGTAGCTGTCGAGGGAGATGTGGCACAGCGGGCAGGGCGTCGCCATCGCATCGGCTCCGTGCGCCTTCGCGTCCTCGATCTGGCGACCGGCGATATGGTTGGCGACCTGCGGCTTGACGAACAGGATCGGGAATCCGCAGCACATGACCCGGCCCCGGTACATCACGGGCGTCGCCCCGAGCGCGCGGATCAGGTCCTCGAACGAGTGGGGCTCCTCGGCGCTCTCGGAGCCCATCTCGTCGGCGGGCCGGAGCAGGTGGCATCCGTAGAACGCACCGACCTTCAGACCGGAGAGCGGTCGCACCACCAGCGGCCGCAGCTTGTCGGCGGGGAACTGCTCGTGGAGGACCTGGAGCAGGTGCTTGACCCGGGTCGACCCGCTGTAGGTGATGCCGAGGGGCTTGAGGGCGCCGTCGACCTTCTCGCGGATCGGCGGCTCCTTGAGCTTGACGTTGGCCAGCGTGAGCATCCCCTGGCAGGTCGAGCAGATCGTCAGCAGGTCGAGCCCGGCCTTCTCGGCGAGTGCGAGATTGCGTGCGTTGAGCGCGACGTTGAGGACCATGTTGGCCTCGTCGACGAACCCCGAGCCGCAGCAGGAGAACTTGGGGAACTCCACGAGCTCGATGCCGAGCTTGCGGCACACCCAGCGGGTGGCCATGTCGAGCTCGCGGCCCGACTCCTGGGCGACGCAGCCGGGGTAGTAGGCGAGCTTCACGTTCCGTTCTCCCCGGCGTCTTCCAGGACCTCGTAGATCTTCTCGACCTCATCCTGCCCCTCGATGCGGTGGGGGGAGCGGATGACCTCGGGTTTCTTGCGCAGCATACGCAGCCCCTGCGGGAGCTGGGCGGCGAGACCGACGAGGCCCCCGGTCTGGCGGACCAGCTTCATCTCATTGAGGATCCCGCGCTCGCCGATGTTCTCCTTGAAGCCGACCGCGTGGCGGGAACCGGCCTCGGTCGCGCCCTGTAGCTGGATGGACATCTCCTTGAGGTCGCGGATCCGCTCCGACGGCCGAACGTCCTTGGGACAGGCGGCGGTGCAGAGGTGGCACCTCAGACAGGTCCATAGCCCGCCCGGCTGGATCCGCATGAGCCGCTCGCGGTAGGCCCCGTCGCGCGGGTCGACGGCGAACCGATAGAGCTTGGCGAGCGCCATCGGGCCCGGGAAGCTCGGGTCGGCCTCGACCGCCGGGCAGGCCGAGTAGCACGCCCCGCAGGCGATGCACCGCGGGGTCTCGTAGAAGCGGGCGACCTGCTCGGGGGTCATCGGGCTCGGCTTGCCTTCGGGGAGCGGACGGTCCGGGTTGGGGATCAGGTGCGGGACGATCCGCTCGTATTCGCGCCAGAACGGCTGCTGGTCGACGACCAGGTCGCGCACGATCGGCTGGTTGCGCATCGGATCGATGACGATCCGGCCGTGCTCGGCGATCTCCGGACCGACCTGCGTCTGGCAGGCCAGTCGGCTCTTCGAATTGATCACCATCGCGCACGAGCCGCAGATCGCGCTGCGGCAGGAGTACCGCAGCGACAGGCTGGGGTCGATCTCGGAGCGCACCTGCAAGAGGGCGCTCAGGACGGGCGTATGCGGCGTGAGCTTGAGGCTGTACTTCGTGTAGTGGGGACCCGCGCGTTGCGCGGGGTCGTAGCGGTAGACTTCGAGAGGTACGTCGATCGTCGCCGTTGCGCCCATCAGTACACCCGCTCCTTGGGTTCCCATCGCGTGTAGGCGACGGGAGCATACGAGAGCAGCGGACCCTCGGGTCGATAGCTCGCGATCGTGTGCTTCATCCAGTTCGCATCGTCCCGCTTGGGGAAGTCCGTGCGCGAGTGCGCGCCGCGGCTCTCGGTCCGGGCGATCGCCCCGGCGACGACGACCTCGGAGAGGTCGAGGATCGCCATCGTCTCGAGCGCATCGGTGACCGAGAGGTTGAACACCTTCGAGCGGTCGGGGATCCGAAGCTTCGCGGACCGTTGGCGCAGTTTGGCGAGCTCCTCGGAGGCGGTGGCGAGGTCGGAAGCGTTGCGGTAGATCCCGACCCACGTGTCCATGACCTTCTGGATCTCCGCGCGGAACGGCAACGGCTCAGGCCCATCCTCCCGCGCCATCCAATCGCGGATGCGGCTCTCCGATCGCGCGACATCTTCGTCGCGGAGCATCGCGCCCGGCGTCGCGGCCGCGAAAGCGGCGGCGGCCCCGCCGGCCTGCTTTCCGAAGACCAACGTCTCGAGCAGCGAGTTGCCCCCGAGCCGGTTCGCCCCGTGGATCGACACGCACGCGGCCTCGCCGGCGGCGTAGAGGCCGGCGATGTTCGTCTCCCCCTTGATGTTCGTCGAGATCCCGCCCATCATGTAGTGCTGGGCGGGCAGGACCGGGATCGGTTGGGTGACCGGATCGATCCCCGCAAAGTTCCGGCAGAAATCGCAGATCTCCTGCAGGCGCGACTCGATCCGCTCCTTGCCGAGGTGCATGAGCTCGAGGTGGACGTAGCCGCCGGGGAACCCCCGGCCCTCGGCGATCTCGGTAGTGATCGCGCGGGAGACGACATCCCGGCTCGCGAGCTCGAGCACGTGCGGGGCGTACCGGGACATGAAACGCTCCCCGGCGGCGTTCTTGAGAATCCCGCCCTCGCCGCGCGCGCCCTCGGTGATCAGAATGCTGCTCTCGAGCAACGCCGTCGGGTGGAACTGGACGAACTCCATGTCCTTGAGCCAGGCGCCGGCGCGGTAGGCCACGGCGACCCCGTCACCGGTGGAACTGTGCGAGTTGGTCGTGCGGTTGTAGAGCCGGCCCGCCGGTCCGGTGGCGAAGATCGTCGCCTTCGCCGCGAAGGCCTCGAACTCGCCGGTCCGCCGGTGGTAGGCGACGACCCCCTGGGCGCGGCCGTCCCGGACGATCAGGTCGACGACGTCCCACTCCTCGTAGACCGTGACGCTGACGCCGCTGAGGTGCTCGTAGATCGCCTGGAGGAGCGCGAGCCCGGTCCGGTCCGCGGCGTAGATCGTCCGGGGAAACCCGGCGCCGCCGAACGGCCGCGCGGCCAGACCTCCGTCCGGCGCGCGGCTGAAGATCGTGCCGAAATGCTCCATCTCGACGACGATCTTCGGCGCCTCCGTACAGAAGAACTCGATCGCGTCCTGGTCGCCGAGGTAGTCGGAGCCCTTGACCGTGTCGTAGATGTGGGTGTCGACGGAATCCTCGGCGCCGACGGCGGCATTGATGCCGCCCTGGGCCGCGCCCGAGTGCGACCGCAGCGGATGGAGCTTGGTCAGGATCGCGACGTCGCGTCCGGCCTCGGCCGCCGCGAGCGCCGCCCGTTGGCCGGCGAGCCCCGCGCCGACCACGAGAACGTCGTGCCGTTTCATGCGAGAAATCGACGCCACCGAACGCGGATGGAATTAAACAGTAATCACCGAGGAGCGCTTCCGCTCGCATTTCCCGACGGCGAAACGGCGCCACGAAGTGGCGGACGGTTAACCGTTCTCTGAGCACTTATATAGCGACCGAAAGTCCCCCGACCGTTTTCACTGACGGTGAAGAGCATGATGCAGGCGAACCAGATGGTGGTCGACGAGGACCGGCTGCTCAAGGGGACGACGACGATCGGTCTCGTGTGCAAGGACGGGACCGTGCTCGCGACCGAGCGCCGCGCGACCGCGGGCTCGTTCATCGCCAACAAGACCACCCAGAAGCTCTTCCGCATCGACAACAACATCGGGATCACCGTCGCCGGGCTCGTGGGGGATGCGCAGATGCTCGCGCGCTACCTCAAGGCCGAGGTGACGCTCTACCGGCTGCGCCGCAGCGCCCCCCTCAGCGTCGAGGGGGCGGCGACGCTGCTCGCGAACATCCTCAACGGCAATCGCTACTACCCGTACTACGCCTGGCTGATCCTGGGCGGTGTGGACGCCAAGGGCGGCCACGTCTTCTCCGTCGACCCGGCCGGCGGCTCGATCGAGGACAAGTTCGTCTCGACCGGATCGGGCTCGACCTTCGTCTACGGGCTGATCGAGGAGAACTACAGCCGCGACATGAGCGTCAGCGACGGTGTCGACCTTGCGCTGCGGGGGCTGACCACGGCCATGAAGCGCGACTCCGCGAGCGGCGACGGCTACCTGATCCACACCATCACCGCGAAGGAATACCGCGAATTCAGCGAGGACGAAATTAATAAGCGGTTGAAGGCCTTGAAGATTCCGTTGCCTCCCCCGCTTCCGTGAGGCGGAAGGCTCCACCGGGTTCGATCTAATCCCTACACCCAACCCCTTTCCGCCAACCGCTTCCGACACCGGATGAGTTTCGACAGCTTACTCGAGCAAACGCGGGATGCCTTGAAGGAGGTCTTGCCCGAGACCATCGAGGTCACCGACATCGAGCTCGAGGGACCGCACATCGTCCTGTACACGAAACAGCTCGATTCGTTCCTCTCGGGGGGCGACCACCTCCGCCAGATCGCCCAGAGGCTCCGCCGGCGGGTCCTGGTCCGCAGCGACCCGGCCTCGCTGATCGACCCGAAGGAGGCCGAGAAGGCCATCCGCGAGACGATCCCACCCGAGGCCGAGATCTCCGGCCTGTTCTTCGAGCCCGAGACCGGCGAGGTCGCCATCGAGGCGGCCAACCCCGGCGCGGCGATCGGCCGGCAGGGGTCGACGCTGAACGAGCTCAAGCGCAAGATCGGATGGATCCCGACGGTCGTGCGCACCCCGCCGATCCCCTCCAAGACCGTCGAGGAGGTACGCATCCACCTGAGGAACGTCTTCGAGGAGCGCCGTGCGTTCCTCAAGAAGGTCGGGATCCGGATCGCCCGCGACCGGCTGCCGGAGAAGATCTGGGCGCGCAGCACCGCGCTCGGTGGCTACCGCGAGGTCGGACGGAGCGCGCATCTGCTCTCCACCCAGAACTCCAAGGTCCTCATCGACACCGGGATCGACCCGGGGTCGGACCGGACGCCCTACTTCAACGCCCCGGAGCTGCTGCCGCTCGACAGCCTCGATGCCGTGGTCATCACCCACGCGCACCTCGACCACTGCGGTCTGGTCCCGACGCTGCTGAAGTACGGGTACAAGGGGCCGATCTACTGCACGGCGCCGAGCCGCGACCTGATGGCCCTGATGCTCCTGGACGCGATCAAGGTCACGAGCCAGGAGGCGCGCAAGGGGCTGTACGACTCCTCGCACGTGCGCGACCTCGTCGCGCGGACGATCCCGCTCCGCTGGGGCGAGACCACCGACATCGCCCCCGACCTGCGACTGACGCTCCACAACGCCGGCCACATCCTTGGTTCGTCGATCTGCCACTTCCACATCGGCGAGGGCGACTACAACCTCGCGTATTCCGGGGACATCAAGTTCGAACGGAGCTGGCTGTTCAACCCGGCCACGAACCGGTTCCCCCGGCTCGAGACGCTCATCCTCGAGTCGACCTACGGCGGCTTCCGCGACGTCCAGCCGAGCCGCCAGCAGGCGACCGAGGAGTTCACCCAGCTCGTCAGCAAGGTGCTCTCCCGCGGGGGCAAGCTCGTCGTGCCGGTCTTCGCCGTCGGCCGTTCCCAGGAGGTCATGCTCGTGCTGGAGGAGAAGATGCGGGAGGGCAAGCTCCCCAAGGTCCCGGTCTACCTCGACGGGATGATCTTCGAGGCCACCGCGATCCACACCGCCTACCCGGAGTACCTCAACAGCCAATTGCGGACCCAGATCTTCCAGCAGGGCGACAACCCGTTCCTCTCGGACATCTTCCACCGGGTCGACTCGACCCAGATGCGCTACAGCCTGCTCGACGACAAGGACCCCTGCGTCGTCCTCGCCACCAGCGGGATGATGAGCGGGGGGCCGGTCATGGAGTACTTCCGGGCGTGGGCCCCGGAGGAGAAGAACGGCCTGCTCTTCGTCGGCTACCAGGCGGAGGGGACCTTCGGACGGCGACTCCAGAGGGGTCTGAGCGAGGCGAGCTTCATGGACGGGGGCCGCCAGATCAACGTCAATGTCCGCCTGGAGATCTCGACGATCGAGGGATTCTCCGGCCATTCCGACCGGGTCCAGTTGATGAACTACGTCGCGACGCTCGACCCGCGTCCCCGGCAGATCGTGGTCAACCACGGCGAAGAGTCCAAGGCGGTCGACCTGGCGACCAGTCTCCACAAGCGGTTCAATATCGAGACCCGGGCCCCCTACAACCTGGAAGCGGTACGCGTTCTGTAACCCGTTCGGCCGGCCGGTCGGAACCGAAGGGTGACGCCCCCGCCGTCGGGTCCGTCGGAGCCTAGCACGCGGCCCCCAGGCCTCTGTAGGAGATATACCCGCGTCGGCTCGTAGCCGGGCTCTCGTTTCCGGGCCTGTCGATTCCATGACCCCCCCATCCACTCGGTACCTTGTCCTCGGGCTCGATGGGGGGACGTTCGACCTCCTCGACCCGCTGATGGCGGCCGGGAAGCTCCCCTTCCTCGCCCGTCTGGTCCAGGGGGGCCTCTCCGCCCGGCTGACCTCCGTCTACCCGCCCAAGACGATCCCCGCCTGGTACTCTTTCGCCACCGGCCTCGACCCGGGCACGCTCGGGATCTACGGCTTCACCGAGCCCGATGGCGGGCCCGGTCGGAGCCGGCTGGTACAGACTTATCGCCCGGCCGAAGCGATCTGGGACGCGCTCTCCCGTCAGGGACGCCGGGTCGGCGTGGTGAACTTCCCGATCCGGAACCCCTACCCGGTGAACGGATTCTTCGTGCCGGGGATGTTCGCCGACCAGCCGGCCACGTTCCCGGCCGAACTGGCGGGAAGCCTGAACAAGCTGGTCGGGGAGCGGTACCTTCCGGAGCTCCCGCCGTACCGGGCCAACGGCCGAAGCGCGTGGATGGAGCTCGCCAACCGCGCCGTACGCCAGCGCGCCCGCATGAGCGAGGCGCTTATCGAGAGGTTCGACCCGGAGTTCCTGTTCGTGCTCTTCCGGGAGACGGACCGGATCGAGCACCAACATTGGGCCGAGCTCGCCCGCTCGCCCGGCGAGATCCCCCCGGACCTGCTCGACTTCTGGCTCGAGGTCGACCGCGCCTGCGCGGCGGTGGATGCGTCCTTCCGCGGCCGCGGCGGCCCCGCCGTCACGCTGGTCATCTCCGACCACGGCCACGGCGCGGCCGGGACGGACTTCTTCACGAACCGCTGGCTCCTCGACCGTGGCTACCTGAAGTTCAAGACCGCACGATCGAGCCGGCGACGGAGGCTCGCCTCGAGGGTGCTGGTCACCCTCGACAAGTTCGGCCCGGCGCGCAAGCTGCTCGCCCCCATCGCCGACCGGCTCCAAGGGGGGCCCCGCCGCGAGCAGTTCGCCCGGTTCGTCACCGGGGACGCGAGTTTCGAGACCATGGCCAAGCAGATCGATTGGGAGAGCACGGTGGCGTACTCGTACCCCGTCCCCGAGGCGATCTACTTCAACCCCTACAATCCGACCCTGACGCCCGAGCGGCAGGTCCGCCTCGGCCGGGAGATCCGAACCGCCCTGGAGGCCTATCGCGAGGCGGACATCGAGGTCTTTGAGCCGAAGGACCTCTACCGGTCCGTGGCAGGGACGCGCGCGCCGGCGCTCCTGTTGCGGATCAACGCGTTGGAGACCGAATCGCGGATGGACTTCAGCTACCCCGAGGCGATGCTGCACCACCGACCCGGTTACTTCTACGGCACCGGGGTCCACCGGATGGACGGCATCCTCATCGCCTCGGGCGAGGGGGTCCCGGCCTCGGGCCGGGCGGCGCGGCCCTACTCGCTGCTCGACATCGCACCGACGGTACTCGAGGGCATGAGCCTCCCGATCCCCCGCGGGATGGCCGGCTCCTCGTTCGCCCCGGCGCTCGGCCACGGAGCGGGCTAGCCTGCGAGCGATGCCGGGGTGGTCGATCGATTTCCTCGCCACGGCTCCACCGGAGGAGACCCGGTCGGGACTGAGCCGCGTCGTCTGGGACCTCGGCGCGCGGCTGGTCCAGCGCGGTCACCGGGTCCGCGTGCTGTACCCGAGCGAGCCGTTCGCGACGGCTCCACCCCACGCCGGAGTCGAGCGCGTGCCGCTACCGGTCGTCGGTCTCAAGCGTGAGACGTACGCCCGCGAGCGTGCCATCGCCCGCGCCGCCTCCGACCTGCTCTCCCCGATGGCCGACCTCATCGTCGCGAACGACGAGAAGGGCGGAGCCATCGAGCTCCCCCGGGGCCCGCGGGCCGGACGGCCGATCTTCGGGATGTTCGCCCACGACGTCCAGCAGCACCACCTGATGACGATGCGGGCGGCGACCCAGCCGAACCCGACGTTCCGGCAGCGGATCGGGACCTGGCTCGACCGCCGGGCGATCCAGAAGCTGGAGTCCACCGCGTTTCGCCGGGCGAGCGCGGTCGTCGTCGGCTCCGAGGCCAACAAGGAGCTCCTGCGCAAGTACTACCCGGTGCCCGCGGAGAAGATCCACGTCATCCCGCCCTCGATCCCCCCGCTGGCCGACTCCGGAGACCGCGCCGCCAGCCGGGAAGCGCTCCGGATCCCTCTCGATGTTCCGGTCGTCTCCTTCATCGGCCGCACGCCCGACCGTCAGGGGTTGCCTCTCGCACTCGAGGCGTTCCGACGCGTGCGCGTCTTCTTCCCCGGAGCGCGGTTTCTGGTCGTGGGCGGACCGGCGCCGTCCGAGCCGGGGGTCGCCGCGCTCGGGATCGTCGACGAGGTGACCAAGGCCCAGGTCCTCCGGGCCTCCGACCTCTTCCTGTTCCCGGCGCGGTACGAGGGCTTCGGGCTGGCCCCGCGCGAGGCCATGCGGGCGGGCGTCGCGACGATCCTCAGCCGGCACGTCCCGCTCGATGGCAACGACGGCGTCGAGGTCGCGCGGATCGTCAAGGAGGACGACGCCGGAGCCTACGCCTCGGAGCTCGCCGAACTGCTCGCCGACCCTGCGCTCCGCCGGACGCTCGCGGAGCGCGGCCGCGCCTACTCCGAGCGGTTCGGGCCCGAGGTCATGGCCGAGAAGTTCGAGGCGGTCTTCCGCCCGTTCTTGCCGGACGCCTAGGTGCGACCAGCGGACCGGGGCGGGCTTTGCGACGGAATCATTCGGATCGGGTGGAACCCTCGTCGGGAAACTCGTCGAGCCGCCACTCCCGCGAGCTCCGGGTTCCCGCGCCCCGACCGCTCCGTGCGGCGAAGCCGGTCCACCGCGCGCCCTCCGGAACCCCGCCCGCCTCGAGGGTATCGAGCAGGAGCCGAAGCGCGTCGCGGTGCTCGACGAAGAGCGAGCGGGTCGATTCCGGCCAGGGCTCGGCGGCCCGGAGGACTTCCGGAGCGGGTCCTTCGACGCTCCAGATCCCGATCGGCCGCGTGTTCGGCGTGCCCGCCCGCTCGAGCAGTTTCACCGCGAGCGATCGGCGCGACAGGGCCACCGCGACCCAGTCGCCGTAGGTTCGGCGTACCACCGCCTGGCGCAGCAGCGTCTTCCAGTCGGCGAGCTTGAGCTCGACGAGCCCGACCTCCTCGCCGCGCCGAGCGACGACGTCGAAGAAGTCCGCTCCATCGGGATCGACCCACACCCGGAACCCCTGCGACTCGAGGTGGGCGCGGACGGCGGGAGCGAGGTCCGACTCCCGTCGGGGCCGCTCGACCCGCCGCCGGCTCATGCCCCGCTGCGACCGAACCAGCGGTCGAGCTTGGGCCGATCGAGCCGGAGCATGATCGGTCGCCCGTGCGGACACGTCGCGGCCGGTCCGGCCAACGCGTAGAGCGCCTCGAGGACGCGGCCCATCTCCTCGCTCTCGACGGGGTCGCCCGCGCGGATCGCGGCGTGGCAGGCGATCGACGCGGCGATCCGGTCCTCCATCGCATCCCCGACGGTGAGCCGCCCGCCATCGGCGAGCTCGTCGAGCAGCGGGGGCAGCTCGGTCGCGCGGGCGCGCCGGCCGCGGTAGGTGGGCACGGCGTGGACGCGCCAGGCGTTCCCGCCCCACTCCTCGACCTGGAAGCCCGACGAGGCGACCGCGTCGGCGTGGGCGCGGAGCGCTTCCGACTGACGGGCAGACAGTTCGACGCGCACGGGCGTGACGAGCTCCTGCCGGGCGAGGTGCCCCTTCTCGCGCAGCTCGGCGTAGACCACCCGTTCGGCGGCGGCATGCTGGTCGATGAGCACCAGGTCGTCGCCGCTCGAGGCCACCCAGTACAGCGCTCCGACGCAACCGAGGAGGACGACCTCCGGATGCCGGGGGCCGGCCGCGACGACGCGCCCGGAGCCGGGGACGTCGAGGAAGGTCTGCCGCACCCCCGGGGCGAACGCCGTGGAGACCTGCGCGGGGACCTCGAGCGAGATCATCTCCGGCGGCGGACGGGCGAACGCGGTGGCCGCGCCGTAGGGGGTCTCGGCCGGCTGCGGGTTGCCGACGAGCGCCTGGGCGACGGCGCGCCGGACGACGTCGGCGATCAGGCTCTCCCGCGCGAGCCGGACCTCGTGCTTGGTCGGGTGGACGTTGACGTCGACCCCGCCCGGGGAGATCTTCAGGTTCAGCACCCCGAACGGGTGGCGCGTCCGCGGAAGGTAATCCAGGAACGCGACCCGGACCGCCTGCTGGAGCGCGCGTGAGCCGACGCTGCGGCCGTTGACGCTGACGAAGATGCCGGCGGAAGTGCTCCGCGACAGCGGCGGTCGGGAGAACCATCCGCTACCGGCGAAGCCGTCGCCGTGAAGGTCGACGCGGAACGCGTGGTCGGCGAACTCCGTGCCGAAGACCGACTGGGCGGCCTCCAGCGGATCGATCGTCGCGGCGTAGCGGAGCACCGACTGACCGTTGGCCTCGAGCGCGAGGGCGACCCCGGGCTGGGCGAGGTGCGTGCGGTCCAGCACGGCCGTGACCTCGAGCTGTTCGGAGGCGGCCCCCTTGAGGAACTTCCGGCGGGCCGGCACGTTGTAGAAGAGCTCGCGCACCGTGACGGTGGTGCCCTCGCTGCGCGGCGCGAGGAAGGTCGCCCCAGGGGATCCCCCCTCCGAGGTGATGCCGTGCGCCTCGGACGAGCCCCTCGCACGCGTGAGGACGGTGAGCTTCGAGACCGCGGCGATCGCGGCGAGCGCCTCGCCCCGGAAGCCCAGCGTCGCGATCCCCTCGAGCGAGGTCCCCGCGGGAAGCTTGCTCGTCGCGTACCGTTCGAGCGCCAAGGGCAGCTCGTCGGCGGCGATGCCGCCGCCGTCGTCGGCGACGGTGATCTCGGACAGACCGCCCCCTTCGAGACGCACGGTCACCCGGGTGGCACCGGCGTCGATGGCGTTCTCCACGAGCTCCTTGACCGCCGACGCGGGCCGCTCGACGACCTCGCCGGCGGCGATCCGGCCGATGAGCTCGGGGTCGAGCCGGCGGATGCGAGGCAGGAACGTCTCCATCATGGGGTCGGCGGCTGCGGCGGCCGCGCGAGGCTCCGCCGCCAGGAGTTGATGAGCTGGAGGGCCTCGATCGGGGTCAATCGATCCGGTTCGATCTTGGCGAGCTCTTCCTCGACCCGGTTGGGCGGGCTCTCCCCGCGGGCCTCGGCGGCGAGGAGGATCCCTTGGGTGTAGCGTACCGGTGCCGCGCGCGCCCGCGACGGACCGGACAGTGGGATGCCCCCGCCCTCGAGCCGCTTGAGCAGTCGGTCGGCCTCCTTGAGCAACGTCGGCGGAAGGCCCGCGAGCTTGGCCACATGGAGCCCGTAGCTTCGGTCGGTGCTTCCGGGAACGAGGCGGTGCAGGAAGACGACGTCGTCGGCGTCGTCGCGCACGGCGAGGTGGGCGTTGCGGGCCCCGTCCAGGCTCTGGACGAGCTCGGTGAGCTGGTGGTAGTGCGTGGCCAGGATCGTGCGGCACCTGAGCCGGTCGTGCAGCTCCTTGAGCGTCGCCCAGGCGAGCGCGAGCCCGTCGAACGTGCTCGTCCCACGCCCGACCTCGTCCATGAGGACCAGGCTCCGCTCGTCGGCACCGCGGAGGATGTCGGCGACCTCCGTCATCTCGACCATGAAGCTCGACTTGCCGCGGGTGATCTCGTCGGTGAAGCCCATCCGGGTGAACAGGGCGCTCACGACCCCGATCCGGGCGTACTTGGCCGGAAGGAACGCGCCGACCTGGGCGAGGACCACGAGCAGGCCGACCTGCCGCATGTAGGTCGACTTGCCGGACATGTTCGGGCCGGTGAGCACCAGGAGCCGGCCGTGCTCGAGATCGAGCTCGGTGTCGTTCGGGACGAACCGCTCCTCGAGGGTGCGGTCGAGCACGGGGTGCCGACCCTCCCGGATCTGGATCGTCGGTCCGTCGTCGACGGTGGGTCGGACCAGGGCATGCTCGCGCGCCAGGTGGGCCAGTGCGACGAGGGCGTCGAGCTCTCCGACCTGGCGGCACGTGCGATGGATCCGGGGGACCTCGGCTTCGACCTCGGTGAGCAGCGTCTCCCAGGCGGCCAGCTCGAGCTCACCGGCCCGTTCCTTCGCCTCGAGCACCTGGCGCTGCAGGACGTCGAGCTCGTCGGTGGTGAACCGTTCCGCCCCCGCCAGCGTCTGCTTGCGGCGGAAGTGGGGTGGGACCCGGGCGAGATGGGGTTTGGTGACCTCGAAGTAGTAGCCGAAGACCTGGTTGTAGCCGATCTTCAGGCTGCGGATCCCCGACGACCCGGCCTCCCGGCGCTCCAGCGCCTCGATGGCCTCCAGGGCGGTGCGCGACGTCGTTTGACAGGCGTCCACCTCGCTCCGGTAACCCGGTCGGAACAGCCCGCCGGCCTCGACGGTCGCGGGCAGCGTGTCGGGCAACGCCGCGGTCAGGCGGGTCGCGAGTTCGGGCAGACCGTCGAGCTGGCGGCCCAGCTCGCGGAGAGCACTCCCCTCGACCAGAGAGCCGAGCCGGCCCCGGATCTCGTCGATCGCGTGCAAGCTCGAGCGCAGCGCTCCGAGCTCGGGAGGTCGAAGTCGCCGGCCGGCCAGCCGGGTGGCGATCCGCGAGAGGTCGGCGACGTGGCGCAGTCGTTCGCGCAGCACCGCCAAACCGGGGCCCGTGTCGAGGAGTGCCTGCACGAGATCTTGACGGGCACGGATCGCGCCGACGTCGGCGAGGGGGTTCCGCAGCCAGAACCCGAAGGTGCGCCGACCCGGGGCCGTGACCGTCTCATCCCAAGTGGACAGCAACGTCGGCGATCCGGTCTCGTCCGGGTTCATGGGCCGGGTGACCTCGAGGTGGCGCAGGGTCTTGCCGTCGAGGCGGAGGCGGCGACCACCCGCGGCGCGTGGAAGCCGCTCCAGGTAGGCGAGAAGCCGGGGTTGGGTGGCGCGCACGTAGGCCGACAGCCGACCGATCAATTCTACCTCGGACGGGTCGAGACCCGAGACGGCCGCGCGCAACCGTTCGGGGAGAGCCTCCGAACCGATCGCGGGGGGTGCGAGCTCCAATCGAGCCGAGGGGAACTCGGCCCGTAGCGGTCCGGCGAGGCTCGGGCTGATCCGGCCGTCGGCCTCCGTCGGCACCAGGACCTCTCGGGGACTGAACGGGGCGAGCGCGAGGAGGAGACCGGTCGCGCCCGGGATCTCCGCGCGGCCGCTGAACAGCTCCCCGGTGGTCACGTCCACGACGGCCACCCAGCCGGTCCCACCTGCGAGCGAGGAGATCGCCGCCAGGAAGTTGTGCTCGGGCCCGGCGAGGATGCGGTCCTCGATGACCGTCCCCGGGGTAACGACCCGGGTAACCTCGCGCCGAACCAATCCCTTGGCGAACCGGGCGTCCTCGACCTGGTCGCAGAGCGCGACCTTGTAGCCCCGGCGCACGAGACGACCCAAGTAGTTCTCCACCGCGTGGTGCGGCACGCCGGCCATCGGCACGCGTTCGCCGGTGCGGTCGCCCGACCGCGCCGTCAGGACGACCTCGAGCTCCCGGGACAGGAGCTTGGCGTCGTCGCCGAACGTCTCGTAGAAATCCCCGACGCGGAACAGGACGAGGTGGCCGGGGTACTGCGCCTTGACGGCGCCGTACTGCTCCATGAGAGGCGTCGTGGCGCTCGGATCGGCCATCGCGGAACCCGGGCAGACCGCGGCCCGCTAAAGAGTGCGGGTCGGCCGAGCGCGGGGTGAGCGCTGAGGGGGAGATTTGAACTCCCGAGGCGCGAGCGCCACCAGCTTTCAAGGCTGGCGCCTTACCGGGCTAGGCTACCTCAGCACGTCCGGCGCGGAGCCTCGAACTCGGACAAACCGATTTCGGCGCACGCTCCGCGGGGAGACCGGCGGCGGGATTCCAACCCCGGATGCAGGTGCCGGGAGTTTCGCGGCGCGGTCGGTCCCGCGCGCGCTTCGAACCCGGGCGATCAGCTTGGAAGGCTGATATCCTACCACTAGATTACACCTGCAATCCGCCGGACTCGTCGAAGCGAGCGAGCGACCGGCCTATGAGGTTTTGGCGGGCGCGGCGCCGCCCTTGGGGGCCGCCGAGAGGTCGACGAACGCCACCCGCTCGAGGACGAGGCCCTCCCATCCGGCTTCTGGCACCACCGTCCGGTCCTCGGCCGTGATCCCCAGCCGGTCCAACGTCGCCGCCGTCACGGCCCGAGGGTAGATCTCCGGCGCGGCTGCCAGGTCGAAGGCGGCCAACGCGTCGTCGACGGTGCGGGGTCGCTCGGCGACCACGACGAACTCCTCAGAGTCCTCGGCCACACCGACCTTGCGGAGCGCGCGGGGAAGCTGGTCGTCGCCGGCCACGTAGAGCGCGAACTCCGCGCTACGGTCGCGCAGTCGGGCCTCCCCGCGATTGCGGGATCGGCCGAGATGGGCCCATGCCGACAGCAGATGGCGCTCGCCGGCGATGGCGCGCGCGTCGAAGACCGCGATGAACCCCTCGGCGTCCCGGTTCAGGCCGCGGAGCCGCTCGACGAACTGGGCGGTCGAGGGAACGCCGGCGGACTTGCGGCGCGCACCGGCGGCCTGGAGCGTCCGCTCGTGGGGGGCCGGCACCGGCGGGGGCGTCACGCGTCGCTCCCGATGAAGCGGAGGAATTCCTCCTTCGTGCGCGGCTGCAGGGTATAGTTCTCGGCCCTCTCGCGCCCGATCGTCGAGGTCGGCGTCGATCCGTAGTCGTGGCCGGGCAAGACCACGAGCGCGTCCTCGAGCTTCACCACCCGGTGCAGGAGACTGTCCCACATCGCCGAGGGGTCGCTCTCGGGGAGGTCGACCCGGCCGCACTCGCCGACGAAGAGCGTGTCCCCCGTGGCCACATGTCCGTCGAACAGGTACAGCACGCTGTCGCGGGTGTGCCCGGGGGTGAAGAGCACCCGGACCTGGAGACCACCGGTGGCGACCGTGTCGCCCTCGTCGACGGAGAGGTCCTGGTCGAGCCGCGCGTTGCGGTGGGCGACGACCTTGGCCCCGGTGCGGTCCCGAACGTCCTGGTTTCCGGCGTAGTGATCGCGGTGGCTGTGCGTGTTCAGGATGTAGGCGATCTTCAGATGGTGCGCGTCGATGTCCTCGAGCACGGGTTCGACCCCGTAGGACGGATCGATCACGACCCCCTGGCCGCCCTCGCGCTCGGCGACGATGTAGGTGAAGTTCTGCAGCGGCCCCACCCGATGCTGGGCGAGAAACACGTCGGCGCGAGCCGGGTTCGGTATAAGAGCGGGGCCGGTTAGATCGGTTAGATGCCCACGGCGGCGGCGTTCTCGGGCTCGGAGCGGGCCCCCGAAACCGCGTCGATCACGACGCGGCCGTCCGCACCTTCGACGTACCAGAACGGGACGTGCACGAGGGCGAAGGCGCCGACCTTCAGGTCCTCGGCCCCAGGAGGCACCCGCCGGCGCTCGATGACGAGCGCGCCCCCGTGCTGCTCGGTGTGATCGACCAGCACCGTGTGGCGTTCCTTGAGCCGCCGCTCGGCGATCTCGCGCGCCCGGTCGTCCGGCACCAACGGCTCGAGCCGTTCGTGAGGTTCGATCAGGTCGCCGGCGAGCTCGCGGTCCCCGGCCTCCCAGACCTCGACCCGCCCGTTCAGCCCCTGTACCGCCACTAGGTACTCCCGGGTGGCCCCGGTGCGCCCGTGGGGGGCCTTCTCGCGGACGCGATAGGGGGCGACATAGTACGGGACCAATCGCATCGTGTAGCGGAACCCCTCCACGCCGGCGATGAGCTCGGCCTCGGAGCGGCCGAGCCGCGGCCGTACGATCCGCTCGCCGGGAGGGAAGCTGCCGAGGGGCGTCTCGAGAGGGCCCGGAGGTTCCTCCGCTCCGGAGCGCTCGATCGGGCCGAGGGAGAGCTCCGGGAGGAGCAGGATCTCGCCCAGCGCGGGCCCCAGGGTCTCGGGTACGAGGATCTCGAGACCATGCTCGGCGGCGGCCCCCCGTGCGGCCGGACCGGGCTCCTCGGGGTAGACCAACGTCCGATGGACCGACTCCTCGGGGATCACCTTCTCCACCTCGAGGGGAGAGGCCGAGCCGGCGACGATGACCAAGCTGCGCCGGTCGACCGGACGGTAGGCGAGGAGACCGACGGTGGCGTCCTCGACCCGGTACCGCGCCGCCACCAACAGGCGGCGGAGTTGCGGTTCCCGGTCGTCGGATTCGGCCATCGCGTGAATTCGAGCGGTTCGGCAGATAAGGCCCTACGTTCCGATTGGAACGGGTGGTCCCCCGGCCATCAGCGTACCGCCGGTCGAGCACTTCGTTTTATCTCGAAGGACGATACGAACTGCATAGGCATGGCCGAGGCGGTCACGCTCCGGGTCGCGGAGGCGTTCCAGCAGGACATCGGGCTGGGGACCGCCCGTCTCGACGTCTCGACCCGCCAGCGGCTCAAGGTCGGCGTCGGCGACATCGTCGAGATCAAGGGGCGCAAGAACACCGCCGCCGTCGTCAACCGTGCGCAGCAGGACGACGAGGGCAAGGGGCTCATCCGGGTCGAGGCGGTCGTTCGGCGCAACGCCGGCGTCTCCATCGGCGACCGGGTGCTCGTCAGCCGCGTCGACTGCCCGATCGCCGAGACGATCACGATCGCCCCGATCTACTCCGGCTCGGCCAAGATGGACCTGGGACCCGGGCTCGAGCAGTTCGTCTCCAAGGCGCTCAACCGGCGGCCGTTCGTCCGCGGGGACGTCTTCGTCATCCCCGGGGTGTTCCTCATGGGCGGCTCGCTGCCGTTCATGGTCCTGACCACGGCCCCGAAGGGGATCGTACAGGTCGGTCCGACCACGCTCATCCACATCCAGGATGAGACGGTCACCGAAACCGAGGTCGCGGCGCCCCGCGTCTCCTACGAGGACATCGGCGGCCTGACCGAGAAGCTCGGACGGGTCCGCGAGATGATCGAGCTCCCGCTCAAGCATCCGGAGCTGTTCGACCGGCTCGCCATCTCCCCACCCAAGGGGGTGCTGCTCTACGGCCCCCCCGGCACGGGCAAGACGCTCATCGCCAAGGCGGTCGCCAACGAGGCCGGCGCCCACTTCATCGGGATCCAGGGCCCCGAGATCATCTCCAAGTACTACGGGGAGAGCGAAAAGGAGCTCCGCGAGAAGTTCGAGGAGGCCGAGAAGAACGCTCCCTCGGTGATCTTCATCGACGAGCTCGATTCCATCGCCCCACGGCGCGACGAGGTCGTCGGCGAGGTCGAGCGCCGCGTCGTCGCCCAGCTGCTCACCCTGATGGACGGCCTCTCCGGCCGCGGCAACGTCATCGTCATCGCGGCGACCAACCGCGAGGAGGCGATCGACCCGGCGCTACGGCGCCCGGGGCGGTTCGACCGGGAGATCGAGATCGGGGTGCCGACCCAGCAGGGACGGCTCGAGATCCTCCAGATCCACACCCGGGGCATGCCCATCGAGGGCTCCGAGAAGGAGCGCGACCGGATCCTGGTCGAGCTGGCCAATGCCAGCCACGGGTTCGTCGGGGCCGACCTCTCGGCGCTGGCGCGGGAGGCCGCCATGCGGGCGCTGCGCCGCTACCTGCCCGAGATCGACTTCGACAAGCCCATCCCGATCACCCTGCTCGAGAAGATGAAGGTCACCGAGCGCGACTTCAAGGAGGCGCTCAAGCAGATCGAGCCCTCCTCGCTCCGCGACGTCGCCATCGAGATCCCCTCCACCCGCTGGGAGGAGGTCGGTGGCCTGGACCCGATCAAGCAGGAGCTGATCGAATCGGTCGAGCTGCCGTTCCGCAACCCCGGGGTCTACCGGCACATCGGGATCGAGCCGCCCCGCGGGATCCTCCTCTACGGACCGCCGGGGGTGGGCAAGACGCTCCTCGCCAAGGCGGCCGCGACGGAGAGCCAAGCGAACTTCATCTCCGTCAAGGGCCCCGAGATCATGAGCAAGTGGGTCGGGGAGAGCGAGAAGGCGATCCGGGTGATCTTCAAGAAGGCCCGGCAGGCGTCGCCGGCGATCGTCTTCATCGATGAGATCGATTCCATCGCCCCGCGGCGGGGGATGCAAACCTCGAGCGGAGTGACCGAGCGGATCGTCAACCAGCTGTTGACCTCCATCGACGGGCTCGAGTCGCTCGAGCGCGTGCTCGTGCTCGCCGCGACCAACCGCCCCGACATCCTGGACGAGGCGCTGCTTCGGACCGGCCGGTTCGACCGGCTCCTCTACGTCGGTCCGCCCTCGCTCGAGGGCCGGCTCGCCATCCTCAAGGTCCACTCCCGCTCGATGCCGCTCGCCGACGACGTCTCGCTGCCGGAGATCGCGCAGCGGACCGACGGGTACGTCGGCAGCGACCTCGCCGCGCTCTGCCGCGAGGCCGGCCTGATGGCCATCCGCGAGTCGCTGAGCGCGAAGAAGGTGACGATGGCGCACTTCGACCGCGCGCTGAAGCTCTCGCACCCCTCGTGCGACCCGGAGTCGCTGAAGTTCTACGAGGAGTTCGGCCGCCGGCTCCTCAAGGACCACGTCGGTCGCAAGAAGGAAGAGATGGTCCAGGCGATTTACCGATAGCCGGCGCGCACCCGTCGCCGCCGACGATAGAAAACGTCGTCGGAGACGATTTTTTTTCAGGCAAGCTATAAGTAGGGGGCCTAGGTTCGCGCACGAGCTTTCCGCAAGGAAAGTTGAGTAAAAGGAGCCGTGACACACGATGGAAAGCCCGACGCTGCGCTACGCCCTTTGGGCGCTCGTGGCGGTGTTGCTCGCGAGTCCGCTCGCGACCATCGCCACCGCCCAAGCCGCCACGCCAACCTACACCCTTTCGGGGTATGTCGATCAGCCGAACCTGATCTCCCCGATGGCGGCGGGCGTAACGGTCGAGCTCATCTCGGGCTCCACCCACCAGACGCTGACGACCACCACCGGCGCCGGCGGGTTCTTTCAGTTCACGACGTCGTCGACGAGCGGCGCCCTCGTACCGGGCTGGTGGGGCCTCTGGGTCCCGGCCCAGGCGCACCTGCACCTCGGCGGTGACACCGAGTGGAGCGTCGTGCCGACGCTCCCGGGACCGCAGTACCAGTTCCTCAGTGCGTCGAACCTGACCTCCAAGACGTTCCAGGTCACCACGAGCGCGGCGCTCTTCCAGCTGACCGGCACCGTCGCCGGGACCGTCTCGCAGGGGGGCAGCCCCGTCGCCGGAGCGGCCCTCGACATCCTCGACCCCTACGTCCCCGGATTCGACCTCAACAACACCACCTCCAACGCGACCGGCGCGTTCAGCTTCCGCGCGCCCGCGGGCACCTGGATCCTCCAGACGACCGAGTACGGCCCCCAGACCACCTACAACACCACCCAGGTCGTCGTCGGGCTCGGCAAGACGACGGTCAATCCGAACATCCAGACCTACCTCGCCCAGGGCTACATCTACCGGGCGGGCTCGTCGGCGCGCGTGGCGGGCGGAGGGAACGTCACCCTCTACGACACCGCGACCGGCGCGATCATGAGCGAGCCGACGGTCCCCGGATTCTATTCGATCGGGACCTACCCGGCCGGGTTCACCGGCCCCGGGACCGAGACGTTCCGGGTCATCGTCAATCCCGACGGGTATGGCACCACGAGCTATCTGGCGAGCGTTTCGCCGTCGTCGCGGACGGTCGTCCGCAACGTCTTCGCTCCGGCGGAGGCGCCCCCCGCGCAGTACTCGACGGACCTGACCTTCTCGCCGACGTTCGGCAAGTTGAGCGTCGTCAGCCACGCCTACCTGGGCAACGACTCGGTGTTCCAGGACCTGGCCAACGCCACCGTCGGCCAGCTCTGGGCCCAGCTCGGACTGGACTTCAACGGCGGGTCGCTCTCCTTTGACGGCACCAACGCCGGCGAGGTCTCCGCCTTCACCAACTGGGTGAACTCGAGCGGACCGTTCTTCGGCGCCGGGGAGTCCGCGCTCCAGGTCAACGGCACCACCTTCGGCCAGCCGACGAACTACACGTTCACGGCGCCCAACATCCCGAGCCGGCTGCTCAGCCTCGGCGACAGCACCCCGATCTGGATGAACTGGACCCAGAACTACAACGAGACGAGCTCGGTCATCGGCGGCGGGAGCGGCCAGGTCTACAACGTCGCGTTCAACTTCCAGCACCCCAACGGGCCCGAGGCGATCAACTACACGATCCACCTTCCGACGGGCTACACGCTGGCGGCGAACACCCCCAAGCCGTCCAACGCGCTGATCCTGCCGGCCGGTCCGGGCCGGACCTACACGAGCTTCACGCTCTCGGCCAAGGACGTTCCCGCCGGCACCCCGCTGATGGGCTCGGCGAACTTCACGGTCGTCAAGTACTCCGGCTTCACCGCGATCGTCAACGTCTCGGTGAACAACTTCGCGTTCTCCAAGCTGAACGTGTTGAACTCCACGCGGTCGAACTACACCGCGGTCGTGGGCGTCGGTCAGAACACGACGTTCTCGGCGGAGAACTCGACCTACCCTGACGGGACCAACGGGACGCTGTTCCACTGGGACTTCGGCGGCTACGTACAGACCACCGACCAGGACGTCGCCTACCACACCTACGGGGCGGCCGGCGACTACAAGGGCAACGTCGTGGTCACCAGTTCCGGCGGCAACACCAGCCAGGCGAACTTCACCATCCTCGTCGGAAGCTCCGCGCCGACGGCCGCGATCACCGACAACGCCTCGGCGAACCAGACCAAGAGCTCGGGCGGAGTGACCTACCTGCTCGTGAACTGGTCGACGGTGCTCCACTTCAACGTCACGGCCTCCAGCTCCCCGCTCGCCGGTAACCTCACCGGCAAGGGCGTGCTCTCCGACGCGATCTGGTCGGCCAAGGCCACGAAGTACAACTACACGGGCAACTACACCGCGAACGGCCAGGTGAACTCGAACTTCACCGTCTCGTTCCTCGGCGCGGGGCTCTACTTCCACAACGTCACGATCGGCGGCGCGCGCGTCGCGTTCTACGGCTGGTGGTACAACATCTCGCTGACCGTCTGGGACGGCCAGGGCCACAAGGCCTCCGCGACGCTCCCGGTGCTGGTCAACGACGTCGAGAAGCCGGTCCCGGTCGTCACCCTGCGGAACTCCGCCAGCCAGAACATCTCCTCGTCCGGGATCGTAGAGGCCTCCAACCACACCGCCGAGGTCATCTTCGACGGGCAGTACTCGACCGACCCGCACAACGGCTCGGTCGTGCGCTACGACTGGAACGTCTCCAACACCGCGGCCTCGAGCGGCTTCCCGCTCTACCACAACACGACCTCGACGAAGTGGACCTACTGGCTGCCCCCCCAGACCAAGGCCTACACCGTCAACCTGACGGTGTTCGACCGCGCGGGCAACCACCAGTACTCCACCACGAGCCTGACGGTCAGCGTCAACGCCTCGACGCGGCCGGTCCTGTCGGTAGGCAACCTGTCGGCCCCGTCGACGATGACCGACGGCTCGAGCTACACGATCTGGGGCAACATCACCAACACCGTCGGCAAGAACTCCACCGCCTCCGGCGTGACCGTCGCCTTCTACCTGCTCAACCCGGGAGGGACCGGCTCGCGCGACTACATCGTCGCGTCCTCGGCCGTGAAGTTCTACAGCTACTCGAGCACCGGCGTGGTCGGCACGACGCCGTTGGCGACGGGCACGCTGTCGACGCTGGGCTACAACGTCACGGTCCGCGCCGAGATCACGTGGTCGCCGTCGAAGACGGGCTCCTACATCCTGTACATGAACGCCTCGGCGACGAACCAGTTCGGCAGCCCCGGACCCAACGTCGCGAGCCAGCCGGTGACGCTGAACGCCAACCCGGTGTCGACCTACATCCTGTACGGGATCATCGCGGCGGTGGTCATCGGCCTGATCGTGGCCGTGATCTTCTACTCGCGCTGGCGGCGCGCCAAGCCCCCGGCGGGCAAGGGCGGCAGCAGCTCGACGAGCAAGTCCGGCCTCGAGCGCGGCGGCAAGAAGCCCGCCGACGATGAGGACGACGAGGACGAGGACTCGAGCTAGTTCGCGGCTCGGCCCGAACCCCTTCTCGGGTCGGCTCCCAGAGTGGAGTCGACCCTCCTCTCGCCGGAACGGATCCGGTTCACCTGCGCCCGCCGGTTCGGGTGCTGGATTCCCCCCTCAGGATGGCGGGCGCGGTCCAGGTGTCTTGTGCCCGACCGGACCCGAACACCGGCGATGCACCCGTCTCGGTGCCAATCGTCCCAAGCGGGCGGTGAACCGCTCTGACGGCGGTAGCCCTACCCCCGACCGAAGCCGGTAGAACGCGCCGACTACCCGTACGGGCCGACCTCGTCCAGGAGGTCGACGTGCGAGAGGATCATCCGGCGGCAGCAGTAGCGCGAGAGTCCCAGGTCGGTCAACACCTTGCCGACGGGCTCACCGCTCGCGGTGCGCTCCCGGAACGTGTCCCAGTGCTGGCCGATCACGGCTCCGCAGGTGAAGCAACGTACCGGCACCATCATCGTCATGAATCGTACCTCTCCGGCCTAACGGTAGGACTTCTGTCGGCGCTTGCGCGCTCCGCGACCGCCGGGGCGCTTGGGCAGCTTGCGCCGGGGGTCGTTGACGAGCAACGAGCGGTCGTAGTGCTTGAACATGTCCGCGAGCTGTTGGTCCTTCAACCAGGTCAACAGACCCCGGGCCACGGCGGTGCGGGCCGCGGAGGCCTGACCCATGATGCCCCCACCCTCGACGTGGACGTCGATGTTGAGCGCCTTCCACTTCTCGCCGACCATGAACAGCGGCTCCTGGATCTTCTGGCGGGCGAGGATGGGCTCGTAGATCTCGAGCGGCTGGCGGTTGATCCGGACCAGGCCGGCGCCCTTGCGGATGGTGCATCGCGCGACGGCCCGCTTGCGCTTGCCGCTGGCCTGCACGATCACTGGCGCTTTGCTCACAGACGCGCCCCCAACAGACGGGAGATCTCGGCCAACGTGAGCGGTCGGCGCAGTGCCGGCCGGGCCCGCGCGGTGTCCAGCGAGACCCGCTGGCGACCTTGGAGCTCGGGGGGAACGCCGATGTGCACCTGGAGGCGGTCGAGCGCCTCCTTGCCCCGCGTCTTGAGATGCGGGAGCATCCCACGGACGGTCCGGCGGAAGATGCGGTCCGGGTACCTCGGGAAGTGAGGTCCGGTACGCTTCGAGCCGCGGGCACGGTGGGCGCGGTAGGTCTCGAGGACCATCGCCCGGTCACCGGTGATCACGCTCTGCTCGGCATTGACCACGATGATGGACTCGCCGCTGAGGAGACGCTTGGCGATGACGCTCGCCGCCCGACCCAGCACGAGCCCGCTGGCATCGACCACGGGGGCGCCCGGCGTCGAGGGGGCCGCGGATTCCGTGGGCTTGGCGGTCGCGGGGGGACGCGTCGGCTTCGGAGGAGAAGCCTTGGCCTGCGCCTTGGGTTCGACCTTGGACTCGGACTTGGTTACCGGCGTCGTCTCGGCCTTGGGCTCCGACTTGGGCTCGGCAGGCGGGGTCTTCCTCGGCCGGGGGGACGGCTTCGCCGGTGCGTCCGCCGAGGGGGCGGGCTTTGAGGGCTCGGGTTCAGGCAAAGATCCGAACCCCCGTCCCGTCCGGGTGACTCTTGAGCAGATCGTTGATGGTGAGCGCGGTTCCGCCCGCCGCTTGGATCTTGCTCCGAGCCGCCTCCGAGAAGTGGAACGCCGCGACCGTGAGCGGGGTTTGGATGTCGCCCTTGGCGAGGACCTTGCCCGGTACGATCACGGTGGCGGAGGCGGCAACGAGCCGGGCGAGATGCCCGACATTGACCGGGTGGACCTGGTGCCGCGGCCGGGCGAGCTGCTCGGCGACGGACCCCCAGACGGGGGCGTTGTGCAGCTTCGCGGCCTTGCGAAGCGCGACGAGCATCCGGGCGAGCTCCGGGTCGCCCTTGCGAATGGTGCGTAGCATGGCGCGGAGGGCCCTCGACCCGGGCACCCGATATAACAGTTGCCGCCGTTTTTCCGTCGAGGAATCGGGTTCCGAGCGATACGGGATGGTGGCCCGGTCCGGACCGTGCCGGGGCCGCCCGGCGAGTTCGAACCGGAGCGGCCGGGTACCACGCGTCGGCGCGTACGGACTTCCACTCGCAGTCAACGTTTAAGTAGCGCACCCGGCCATCGGCCGTCGAGGACACCATGCGAAAGTTCCTGACGGAGCTCCGCGGCAAGACCGTAATGACCAACGACGGCCAGATCTTGGGGCTCATCGAGAACTTCGTCGTCGACACCGGCTCCGGCGCCATCGCCCACGTGCTCGTCACGCCGAGCGAGGACATCGAGTCCCGCCTCTTCCAGACCGACGGCTCCGGCCGCCTCGTGCTCCCTTTCAAGAGCATGCGCGCGGTCAAGGACGTCGTCGTGATGGAAATTGGGAAGTAGCCCCGCCTCACCCCCCTTCGTCTCGATCGTCATCACCGTCAAGAACGAGGAGGCCCACCTCGGGGCCCTCCTCGACAGCCTGCTGACGCAGGAGCCCCCTTTCGAGATCGTCCTCGTCGACGCGTTGTCGCATGACGCGACCCCGTCGATCGCCCAGGGGTTCGCACGCGAGCATCCCGGTGTGCTCCAGGTCTACGAGCGGTTCGGCTCCCGGGGCATCGGCCGCAACTTCGGGGTGCACAAGTCCCGCGGCGAGTTCGTGGCGTTCATCGACGGCGACTGCCTTGCCGACGCCTCCTGGCTGCACGCGCTCCGCAGCGGCTTGCAGCGATCGGACGTGGTCGCCGGGCAGACCACGACGGTCGGCCGCACCGCCTATCGGAACCTCGAACGCGTCGAGCTCTACCAGGAGGAGAGCGATGTGACCTTCCCCTCGTGCAACCTCGCCTACCGACGGCGCCTCTTCGAGTCGCTCGGGGGTTTCGACCCCCGGTTCATCACCGCCGAGGACATCGACCTCAACCTGCGCGCCGTGCGGAGCGGCGCCAAGATCGTCTACGTCCCGGAGGCCCGGGTCTACCACCAGGTCCGTTCGACGTGGATGCGGTTCCTCGTCCAGGCGTTCTGGAACGGCTACGGCCGTAAGCAGCTCACCGAGAAGCAGGGCTCCTTGTGGGCGAACTACCGCTACCGACGGCTCTTCAGCGGTCAGCGTTCGCTGATCGCCTGGAGCCGTCTGGCGACCGCGTTCGCGGGGTACTTCACCCGAGTATTGATCGGGGGCGGCCAGCGCCTGACGCCCACGCCACCTCCGGGTGGGCTTGCTGGGACCGAACCGGAGGGTTCCGGGACGTCCGTCTCCGAATAGTCGGATCGCCCCGACCCCTCACTCCGCTGGATCGACGGGAGACGAGCTCGCCGTCCACGGTACGAGCGGCAGCGAACCGGTGGCTCGATGGCCGCGGGTGGACCCGGTGACGGCCGTGCCGTAGTGAACGACCAGCCCGAAGAGTACGAAGGCGGCGATCTTGAGCGGGATGTTGAAACCGTAGGCGAGCGGATGCGTCGCCGGGGGCCCCCACTCGACCTGGTCGAAGCCCGTGGCTCCCCAAGCGAGGAAGCCCCCCAGGTACCCGGTCAGGAGGACCCAGACCGCCCGGCCGAATCGGAAGTAACCGATGCCGGTGAACCCGATCGCCGTCCAGAGGACCCACCACGCGTAGACCGCGTGGAAGGCCCACGGCTGGAGCACCGAACCCATCAGTTGGTAGCTGATCTCGAAGACCCCGGTCGCACCGAACGGGACCGTGGCCGCCACGAGAACCGCCCGTACGGTCCCGAGCTCGGTCCGGGTGCGGAGGAGCCACAGCACGACGAAGAAGGTCACCCACGCCGACACCCAGGTGATGGGGAAGATCGGGCCGAGATTCTCCCCGGGTGGTCCGAGTACCAGCGCGACGAGCAGCGCCCCGAGGAAGGTAAACGGAGTGCTGAGACCCGGCTCGGTCGCCCAGTCATAGAGTACGGTGAAGACGAGAAAGGCGACGGCGGTCGGGATCGCGATCAGCTCGGGGCGGGCGCGGAGCCGATCGGTCCATCGCGCCGGCCCTGCGGCCATCTCCGAGGAGAGGTCGGGCTACCTCTTGAGACCCCCGTGGACGTCGCGCTCGATCTCCTCGTGGAGGACGCTCATTTCCTCCCACCGGTCGAGCGTGTCGAGGCTCTCCTTGAGCGACTTCAGGCAGTCGATGCACACCCAGCGCTTGCCGACGGCCTTGATCGGCTTCTTGCGATAGAAGACCCGGTCGCAGAACGCGCAGACGCGCATGTCCGGCGTCTGCTGCTCGACGTAGGCCTCGAAGCGCTTGCCCTCGGCGAGGGTACGGAGACCGCGGCGACGCTCGGTGCCAACGGAGGGGGCCGGAGGGGTCTCCACCGACCGCCGCTTCCGGGCCGGACTAACCGGTCTTCAGGAGCTCGGCGACCTTGGTCGCCTCGGCGAGCACCTTGGTCGCGTCGGCGCTCTGGTCGACGACGGCAACGAGGAGGGCCTTCTTGCCGCTCCCGACGATGATCGTCTTGGAGTCGTGCCCTTCGATGACGATGCGCTCGGGTGGTGCGCGGTTAAGCTCGGTGTTGGCGGTGGCCGCTGCCCCCAAGATCGTCGCGCACATGATCGCGAACGTCTCAGTGTACACCCCGGCCGGCACGTCCGCGTAGAGGACGAGACCATCGCGCGAGACGAGGGCGGTGGCGATGCCCCCGATCCGCTGCTTGAGGTCCTTGATCACGGTTCCGACGTTCCCGGTGGCCATCATGGTCGCGAGCTCCTACATCTCCTCAATACGGAATCGGCACTCCGGCTGGCCAACGCTGGCGCATGCTTCCTCGGTACATTTAACTCTCGTGCCCTTAAAACGTTCGTAGAACTCGCGGAGGATTCCCCTCAGCCGGTGGCAGCTCGGGCTGTCGCTCGGGGCGACCTCGATCGACCCCTTGACGAGGACCTCGCCGTCGCGGAAGGTGATCTCCTCCAGCCAGCCGCGCTCCTTGAGAATCTCGCCCGCCTTCTGGTAGAAGTGGGCGCGGTCCTCGAGCGCCTGCTCGACCATGTCCGAGCCGACGACCGAGCCTTCCTTGAAGAACAGACCGTGGCAGGCATGGGACATCACGCCCTCGTACAGGTCGCGGATCTTGTGGACCTCGGCCTGGCTGATCTTGACGTACCGCATGTCCGAGGCGAGGAGCGGGGAGCACCGTATATATGAGTTTCTTCGAACCGGCGGTCGATTTCTCGTCGGAAACGACCGGGGTGCGCCGGAGCCGGCCCAGGGGACCCGGGTGGCCTAGCCTGACCGATCCTCGCCCGGCCCGCCGACCTCGGGAGGGACCGCGGGATCGGGCGGTGCCTCGAAGGACGCGGGAAGGTCGGTCAACGCGCGCACGCGGCGCTCACTGACCTTCGGCCACCAGTCGTTGCGGTCGAGCAGGTAGGCCGATAGACCGGCCCGGTGGGCCGCGCGCACCTCGCTCCAGAAGAGATGCCCGACGAAGACCACCTCCTTCGGGTGAAGGCCCAACTCCGCGCACGCCCCACGGAACGCCTCCTTCCTGGGGGGCCACGGGGCGTCGGACTTCGCGCCGGCGACGTGGTCGAAGTTCGCGAGGCTCCCGCTGCGCCGGAGCTCCTCCGTCGCCAGCGGGCCGGGGCGTTCGCCGAGGACGGCGACCCGCATCCCCTCCCGGCGGAGGCGCTGGAGCGTGGGCGCGAGATCCGGCGGAGGGTCGCGGGCGACCGGCGCCTTCAGAAAACGGTCGACGACCGCTTCGGTCTCTGCGTCGGAGAGCCGGCGGTCCGCGATGGCCCAGAGCACCTCCCTCAGGTACTGGCGATACTCGGGTTCGCCGACCGGTGGTTCCGCGCCGGTGAGCCCCGCCCATCGCCGGCGGTCCCAGGCACGGATCCCCCGCTTGAGCGCGGCCTGCAGGTGGCGCGCGGCGAGGACGGGTCCCTGGGGCTTCCATGCCCATTGCCAGCGGTCGGCGGTATGGAAGGGGACGATCGTCTCCTCGACATTGAAGATCATCGCGCGCACGGCCGGATCCGGGGAATCGCCGATCGGGTTCAGGCCCGGCCCGACTTCTGGAGCTCGAGCAGGTCCTCGGTGGAGACCTTTTCGCCCTTCTTGAGCCGCGCGAGGAAGTCCTCCTCCTTGGGAGGCTCGGCCTCGCCGAAGGAGGGGGGTGCGCGGCCGCCGCGGGCGGCGTACAGCATCTTCTCGATGTCGCGAACCTCCTCGATGGCGGCGATGTGCGCGCGGTGCTGCTCGTCGGCGTTGCCCTTGACCTCGATGAGCTTGGCTTGGACCTCGTCGGCCTGGCGGCGGAGCTCGTCGACGGCGACGTAGAGTCCGACCATCGCCTCGTGGGCGCGCTGCGCCTCCTCGGCGAGCTGGCCGACGGCGGCGTGGTGCTTCTCGGCCTCGACCCGGGCCTCGTTCATCGCGGTGATCGCCGAGTCGATCTCCGGGTCCTTGCGGAACTGCTCGTCCTGGTCGCGGATCGCGAGCTCGAGCCGCTGCATCTCGGCGACGAGCCGCTTCTCCTGATCCGGAGTGAGCGCGCTCGTCATGTGACGGAACTCGAGCTCCTTGAGCTCCTTGCGGAGCCGCCAGACCGGCACCGCTCCGGGCCTCGGACCGCGCGTGCGCTTGAGCTCCTGGACCCGGTCGGAGCTCTCCTGGAGCTTTCGGTTCCACTCTTCGCGCAGTCGCTTGGCGTCGCGGACGTTCTCGTTGAGCTCATCCCGATGGTGGCGGTGGTCCTGGGCCTCCGCGCTCTTGGCGTGGAGCTCGTCGAGCACCATCGCCCGTTTCTCGGCGAGCTGGCGCGCCTCGGAGTTCAACCGGTCGCGCTGGGCGCGATGGTCGTCGGCGCGTACGTTCGATTCCGCGCGCTTGCGTTCTAGTTCTTCGATGGCGTCGGGCAAATGCGGACCGTCCGGCACTTCTTCGCCGAACGGCCGCGCTTCGAGAGGGGTGCCCCATATAACCTCTCGGGGAGAAATCGTGGTAGCGCCCTCGACGGGCGCGCGCCGGTTTCCTTTCCCGAAGAACTGTAATAAGGTGCGGCCGGCCGGTTGGGTTCGTGGAGCCCGTCGCACTGGTCCGCGACCAAGCGGTGGGGGGCGTTCCACCCGTCGGCCGCATCTACGGCGACGTCGGCCTCGGCCAGTTCCATCTCACCCTCTCGCAGCCCGTCGAGCGCGGCGATTACCTCGCTGTCGTCGACGAGCAGCACGGCCAGGTGCTCTGCCAGCTCGATGACCTGCGGCGCAAGAGCGACCTCGACCTGGACCGCGCCGACCAGATGAGCCACGGCGCCACGACCCCCATCCACGAGAACCTGCTCGGACTCGCGCGGATTGTCGGCTACCGCGACCGGCAGGGGCTCGTCAAGGTCCCGACCCTCCCGTTCCGCCCGGGAGCGGCGGTGTTCCGTGCCGAGGAGCCGCTCATCGCCGACGTCCTCGGCCTCGGCCACCACAGCGCGACGGGGGCCTACGTCGGCCTGTTGCGCAACCATGAGCTGCGGATCGAGCTCGACATCAACCAGCTCGTCCAGCGCCACCTGAGCGTGCTCGCCAAGACCGGCGGTGGCAAGAGCTACCTGTTGGGCGTGATCATCGAGGAGCTGCTGCGGCACAAGGTCACCTGCGTCATCATCGACCCGCACGGCGAGTATGGCTCGCTCCGCTTTGCCGCCGAGAAGACCGCCGGTCACGCCAGGTTCGGCGTCGAGAGCCAGGGTTTCAGCAGCCGCATCCACGAGTTCTCCCCCGACGTCCTGCTCAACCAGGGTGCCAAGCCGCTGACCTTCACGCTCCACAACCTCGACCCGCGCGACCTGCTCGTGTTCATGGGCCTGTCGAACGTGAAGATGTATCTCGCGCCGCTGAAGAAGCTCCTCGAGGAGGTCGCGGCCACCAACCGCGACTACACCGTCAAGGACCTCGTCAACGCCGCCGGCCGGATGGAGGGTCCGGCGCGTGACCTGCTCCAGGAGCGGCTCTCCTACGTCGACGAGACCAAGCTGCTCGCCCCCTCGGGCACCAGCCTGCACGAGATCGTGCAGAAGGGCGACATCTCGCTGATCAATCTCCGGGGGGTCGCCCCCGACGTCCAGGAGATCGTTGTCGCCCGCATCGCCTCCACGCTGTTCGAGAATCGCAAGAAGGGCAAGATCCCCCCGATGTTCCTCGTCGTGGAGGAGGCCCACAACTTCGCGCCCCAGCAGGGGATCGTGGCCTGCTCGCGCATCCTGAAGAACATCGCGAGCGAGGGCCGCAAGTTCGGGCTCGGGCTGTGCGTGGTCACCCAGCGGGCCGCACGGATCGACAAGAGCGTGCTCTCGCAATGTACAACCCAGCTCATCCTGCAGGTGACCAACCCGCTCGACCTGAGGGCCATCGCCCAGTCGATCGAGGGACTGACCGACGGCATGACCGAGATGATCCAATCGCTCCCGGTCGGTGTCGCCCTCGTCACCGGGGGAGGCTACCACTACCCGCTCTTCTGTGAAGTTCGCCCCCGCGCGACGCGGCACGGCGGCGAGAGCGTCAAGATCGTCGAAGGTTGAAGGCCGGCGACCCGGCCCAAGATGCGACTCGCTCCCGGGGGAGTTTCTTCGCGGGGCCCCGGTCAGTTGATCGTCACGGATGAGAGAAATAGACCCCGACCGCTCGTGGCCAGGTCCAAGCTGGCCGTCGCGCTCGCCGACCAGAGGTTGGGATACGACGCAACGTCCACGGTTACGTTGGCGCTCCAAGAGACCACAATTTCATAGTGGTGGCTCGAGTTCAAATTCACCGAGCCCCAGATCATGTAGAGCCCGAGCGCGGTGGAGACGTTACCTCTCGCCATGCCTTGCGAGTAGTTGGACGTCGTGCAGGTGTTGTTGGAGCACTGGGTGCTGCGGCTCCAGCTCAGTCCGTAACTCGAGCCGCCGCCGCTGGAGCCCCGCGCGACAAGGTTTCCGGTGCTTACGTCGATGAGCAGGGACGAGAGGGAGGAGTAGCCAATCCCAACCCGGGCGTCGGCGCCGCACGTCTCGGATCCGGCACCATTGTGGAGGATGGGTTTCGGACACGTCGCGTGCCGAACCGACCAGAGGAACGTCGCATCCAATGTCCAGCTGGCGTTGACCGTGTATGTTCCTGACTGCCCAGTCGACCGGAGCGGGACGGCCAGATCAATCCCGGACCCGGAGCTGGCCCGGATCAAGTATCCCGGTCCTTGGGGGGAGCAGTTGAGCAAGTTATGAACCGAGGCGGCGCCTCCCCAGCGGATGACTCCGTTGGCCTGGTCCCAGGAACTGGGGTGCACTATCCGCGCCTTCGCGCACGAGAGGCCGACGAGCGGGGAGGTCACGTCGAAAGCAGAGAATGTGCTACCGTGATACGGCGCCCGCATCGATACGCTCGCGGCGGGCTGACCAGAAGAGGTCGAAGAAAGCAATACGAGGATGATGGCCCCGACCAATAGGGGCGAGGCCCCCGAGGCCCTGCCGATCCGACCGTTGCGCCGTCGCGTGCGCACACCCTGGGCAGGTTGAGAGGGAACTTGTACGGGGATACCACGAGCGATTCGTCCCAAGACGTGGTTGGGCCGAGTGCGATTCCTCCCGGAGGGGCGTATCCCTTGCTTCACCGGATCGTCACCGAGGTTAGGACCATTCCGTCGGTTCCGGTGAACAGATCGAGGGCTGCATACGCACTGGCGTACCAGGTCTGCGACGTGGCTGGGACGGAATACGCGCTGGCGATGGACTCGAACCCGCAACTCAGGTTGAACTCAAGCGCGTAGCGGTGGCTCGAGTTCAAAGTCACTTGCGGCCACAGGAACCTCCACACGAAATGGACCAAAGCGTGGCCCGTGGCAGGTCCATTCGACGAGCTGATCACAGTGCATCCCCCACCCAAGCACCGTGTGTCGCGGCTCCAGTTGGACCAGTTCGAGTAGTGGAAGCCAGGGCTCACACCGGAGCTCGAACCCGTCGTGAGATCAACCAGCGAGGCGCTCGAAGCACTGACCCAGACTTGGGCTTGAACGGTGCACGACTCGCGAATGGCCGTGGGGGGGATCTTGGGGCAGGCTGCGTGAGAGATTCCCCAAGTCGCGGAGGCCCGAATAGCCCAGGTTGCATTGACCGACCGCGGGAGGGTACCTGCGGGCGGGGCGAAGGGGATGCCCAAGTCTACCCACGAATCTCCATGGGCCGACCCTCCGGAACGGGCGGCGCAGGTCGGTGAATCTCGACCGAAACCGGACCCATTCCAGTCAAGCTTCCCGCTCGTCGGATGCCACGCGATGCGATGCCCGAACGTTCCCACCGAGCACTTCGGGCCACCCGAAGGGGCGACCTGGTCAGCGGTCACGGCGACGCTTCGGTGGTATGGCGCCGCCAGCGTAACTCCTGAGCCGGCAGCGGCGGGCCCCGCGCAGGCAAGCCCTGCCAGCAAGAGTGCGATCGACACTGCCGCTCCGGTGGACGCACTCAGCCTTTGGCGGGGTGAGACGTGTAAAATCGCCGTCATCTCGGCCAGCTCGCCCGGGCCTGGGTTGGGCGCGGAGTCGTCCGCAGAGGACATCTACCTTTGTGATGCGGCAACAGCCTAGCAAAGCCGATGCTGGACCGGCGCGTGCGAGCTCCTACCGGGGCGAGTCGAGGAGATAGCGCGTGACCAGCCGCACGCCAAAGCCCGTCGCGCCGAGCGGGTGGTAGGCCGGCACCCACTTCAGCGTCGCCTTGCGCGCCCAGGCCGGGCCGGCGATATCGAGATGCGCCCACGCCGTGTCGCCGACGAAGTTCTCCAGGAAGGCCGCGCCGAGCAGGCAGCCCGCGTACTTC
>DASYYY010000018.1:0-22694 GCA_035933635.1 Thermoplasmata archaeon
CGGATTCAATCTCCTCACTGACCCGGGTGAGTTGTTAACTCGCCGCGAAGTCGACCGGTTTCTCCGAATCGTGGGCCGCTCCCGCCGCGACCCCCGGGTGGTCCTCATTCGCCTCGAGGTTGGGCCCGACGCGGCCGTTGCAAGGAAGACCAAGTACAGTGCCAAGTACGTCCGGGCGAGCAACCTCGGGTGGCACGCTGCGCCCGTCTCGGGCGAGGTCGTCATCGAAACGGATGACCTGTCGGCCGCTCAAGTGCGTCGGATCGCCCTGACCGCCCTCCGAGATCGGGTGGGACGATCCTACGTCTACCGGCGACCCCGCGTCCGCCGGTTCCCGAAGCGGCCGATCAAGGCGGGTCCTGAGCGAACTTGACGGCGGATCTCGCCGAACGCATCTCCAGGCTCGGGCGGCCCGTGCCCCGAGCACAACGCGTCTCTATCGCTCCGAACCGCCGGGGAGTGCCGCGGGCCGGGCTTGAACCGGCGGCTTCAAGATCTTCAGTCTTGCACTCTCCCAAACTGAGTTACCGCGGCATCCGGGAGACGCACCGCCGACCGACCGGCGGATAAAAGGGCCCGGGAGGGCCGCCGCCGGGGGCCCCACGGCGGATTTGGGGCGGCCGTGTGAAAGGCTGACGCGCAAAGGCCCGCGGGGCCGACGCGTTTAAGAGACCCCTCCTAGCGTCAAAGCCGACCGAAGAGGCCGCCTCGATGTCGACCTATCGGTTCCGAAGCGCACTACCGGCGATCGCCCTAGTCGTCCTGCTCGGCGTCTCCGCCGGGCTCGCCGGCGCGGCCCTTCCGGCGTCGACGCATCCGGCGATCGTGTCCTTCGGGGTCGTGACCATCGGCACGAACGGCGCCATCAGCAACCCCTCGGCGCCGATCAGCCAATCCGGTTCGAGCTACCTGCTCACCGGGAACCTCGACGGTTCCCTCGTCGTTCTGGCGAGCAACGTCACCATCGACGGCCAGGGCTTCCAGGTCAACTACACCCGCGGCGAATCCGGCGGCGACAACGCCGCGGTCACGGTGCAGGGCGCCTACGGCGACCTCGTCGAGAACTTCCTCGTCGCGAACGCGACCACCGGGATCGAGGTCAACGCATCGACCGACGTGACGGTCTCCGGCAACGACCTGACGAACATCACCGGCGGGATCGAGCACGTGGGGGTCTACGTGGAGGACTCCACCAACACCATCGTGCGTTCCAACACCATCGACAACGCCAGCTCCGACGGCATCGACCTCTACCAGGACCGTGGCGTGACGGTGAGCGGCAACGTCCTGGACAACTCCTCGGCCGCCCGGTTCCACAGCCATGCGCTCTACGGGTACTACCTCAGCGACGTGGTCGTGACCAACAACGTCGGGGAGGGCACCTACTACGGCTTCGAGCTCGACGATACGATCAACGCGGAGATGGACGGGAACAACGCCTCGTATTCTCCCAACGGCGGCTTCGGCGTCGATGGCGTCACCAACGTCCTGATCGACCACAACAACGCGTTCGACACGGCCTACTCGCTCTGGTCGGACTACAGCGCCAATGTCACGATAGCGAACAACTCCGCCGCGCACAGCTACATTCCGATCTACGACTACGAGGACACCGACTTCTCCGCCATCGACAACTACGCGCCCCACTCCGGTGCAACCCCGCTCTACCCCATCGCGGCGGAGGCGATCTACAGCTACTTCAGCAGCCACTCGCTCTTCCTCGGCAACGACATCGCCGACGCAGGGAACTTCGGGGCCCTCCTCTATTATCCCGGCTCGATCACCCTCGCGAACAACGACATCTACAACCCTTCGAACGCCGGCGTCTACGTCTACGATCCGTACGGGCCGGTCAACATCACCGGCAACAACATTGCGAACGGGACCGCGATCGGTTCCTACGGAGTGGATGCCCTCGACGTCTACGCCGACCTCTCGGTCTGGGGCAACAACTTCGCCAACCAGAGCCAGGGCGTCTACGTCGACTACGCCAGCGTGCCGATCTCCATCGGCGACAACACGTTCTACGGGTCCGTTTTCGGGGTCGACCTCGCCTACCTCTCAGCGACCGCTTCGGTCGAGGGCAACCGCTTCACCGCGGTCCAGATCGGCGTCGAGGACAGTTACCAGTACTCGGGGATGCTCGATCTGGTCAACAACCGGATGTCGGGGTTCATCACGGCCGGGGTCGAGGACCTCGGCTACGACTCCGGCGGAGCCGGGGTGACCGTCGCGCACAACGTGATCGACAACTCCAGCGGCGAGGCCGTCGACCTCTACGAGACCGAGGGCGCGACGACCATCGTGAACAACGACCTTTGGAACACCAGCACCGGGGTGTACACGGATTACCTGTACGGTGGACCGCTGAGCATCTCCGGGAACAACATCACCCACAGCGGTACCGCGATCGACCTGTACTACTCCGGCACGTCGGGGGGCTCGGCCCCGGTAGCCGACACGCCAACGATCGTCTCCGGCAATGACCTGGCACGGAGCACGTTCGGCGTCTACGAGTATTCCGGCACCGGCGCCCTGACCGTGACCGGCAACGACCTCGCCAACTGCACGTTCGGTGTCTACACCGAGTACAACACCGGCACCATCAACATCACGGCCAACGTCGTCACCGGGAACTTCATCGGGGTCGAGGTCTACGAGGCCTACGACGGGAACTCGGTGACGGTCTCGGGCAACAACATCGACCACTCGCGGGACTACGGCATCTACCTCATCTACGACTACGCGCCGGACCTCGTCACGGGCAACTCGGTCCGTTTCGCCCAGCACTGGGCGATCTACGACTACTCGAACGATCTGGGTGGGGCCACCATCTCGAACAACAACGACACCGGTTCGTTCGACGCGCTGAACGTCACCTTCTTCTCCACCTTCCCGGTGACGATCAACGGCAACGACCTCTCCCGTTCGGTCGTCGTCAATGTGAGCGACTCCCTCGTCGAGAGCTTCGCCGCGAACAACCTCCTTGGGGACGGCTACGCGAATTTCACCTACGATACCATCGGCGGGTTCTACCACAACGACCTCCCCTCGGGGGCGTTCCGCGATGCCGGCGACCTCGTCGCTACCGGGACCTGGAACGCGGCTTACCCCATCGGTGGGAACTACTGGACCGGCTACGCCGGGACCGACACCCACTCCGGGCCGGAGCAGAACCTCGCCGGCGCCGACGGGATCGGCGACACCGCCTACACGCTCGACGGCGCGACCGACGCCTATCCGCTGATGGGCCCGTGGGTCTCGGCCGCGGTCACCTTTACCGAGACGGGACTGCCTTCGGGAGCGACCTGGTCGGTGACCTTCAACGGGCTGACCGAGGCCGGCGTCTCCGGCGGCTCGATCAGCTTCGCGCAGGTCAACGGCGCCTCGACCGCCTTCTCCTACACCGCCACCCCGCCGTCGTCGAGCTACCGCGGGACCTCCGGGACCGGCACGATGACCGGGGCGAACCAGCACATCACCGTCGCGTTCGCGGCGGTCACCTACAGCGTGACGTTCAATTGGACCGAACCGGCCCACCTGGTGAACTGGTCGGTGACCTTCAATGGCGTCACCGAGAGCACCGAGACCGACTCGCTCGTGTTCACCGCGACGAACGGGAGCTACGGCTACACGGTCACCCCGCCGGCCGGGTTCACCGCCAGCCCGCCTTCCGGCACGGTCTCCGTGGCGGGAGCGGACCGGACCGTCGGGCTGACGCTGACCCCCCCGATGGTGACGATCACCTTCGTGCTCGACGCCGCGGTCGGCGGCGGCAGCTGGTCGGTCGCGCTGAACGGGGCGGCGCCGATGCAGTCCACCGCGCTCTCGTTCTCGGTCTCTGTCCCCGCGGGCTACTACACCTACACGATCACGCTGCCGAGCGGCTACACCGCCACTCCGTCGATGGCGACGATCAACGCGACCCACGGCGCCACCGTCTACCTGGCGGTGGCCGGGCAGGGGACCTCGACCAGCGGCGGCTCCGGAGGGGTGGCGGGCCTCAGCGGCCTCGACCTCGGCCTCCTGGCCGGGCTCGTGGTCGTGGCCCTGATCGCGGCGCTCGGATGGATCTTCTACATGCGCAAGCCCCGGCAGGGCACTCCAGGCCCTATCGCGCCGTACGCCGCGGGTGCTCCCTCGGCCGGCCCGCCCCCGGGAGCCGCGAACGGCGCGCCGTCCGAGCCGAGCTCGGGCGGCCCCGGCCACCCCTAGAGCGGGGGGGTCGGCGCTCCGTGCGCCCCGATGGCATGGGATCGATCCACCGAACGCGCGCGCTCGCGTTCGGTGCGTTTTTCGAGGTGAACGTGCCCCTCGGATTTATCTAGCCGGCGCGGCCTTTGAACGGGGAACGGACCATGCGCACCCTCGTCGTCGCCGAGAAGTTCAACACCGCACTGCGGATCGCGATCGTCCTGTCGGACGGCCGCATGCAGCGGAGCCGGGTCGAGGGGGTCAACGTCTTCCGGTTCGAGCGCCCCGACGGCCCCTACGCGGTGTTCGGGCTGCGGGGCCACATCGTCGAGCTCGACTACCCCGAGGAGCATGCGAGCTGGAGCCTCGCCGGGCTGCCGAAGTTGCTCGAGGAGACCCCGCTCAAGCGGGTGACCGAGCCGAAGATCGTCGAGGCGATGCAGTCGATGGTCCGGGAGTTCGACCGCGTGATCATCGCGACCGACTTCGACCGAGAGGGTGAGCTGATCGGCCTCGAGGCGCTCGAGCTGCTGCAGAAGGTCCATCCCGGTATCGAGGTCAAGCGCGCCCGCTACAGCGCTCTGACGCGGGAGGAGATCGAGCAGAGCTTCGCCAACCTGCTCGAGCTGGACCGCCCGCTCGCCGAGGCCGGCCAGGCGCGCCAGGAGATCGACCTCGTCTGGGGCGCGCTCCTGACCCGGTTCCTGACGTTGAGCTCCGAGCAGCGCGGTCACGGCTATCTGTCGGCGGGCCGCGTCCAGACCCCCACCCTCGCCCTGCTCGTCGACCGCGACCAGGAGATCAAGGAGTTCGACCCCCGGCCGTACTGGACGATCGTCGCCGACGCCACCCACGCCGGCGTCGAGTTCAAGCTCGAGCACGCCCACGGGCTTTTCGCGGAGGAGGACCGCGCGCTCGCCCAGGCGACGTTCGCCAAGGTCGAGCACGCGCGGGACGCCCAGGTCACGGGTTTCGTCGAGGAGGAGACACGACGCCGTCCGCCCGTGCCGTTCAGCACGACGCTCTTCGTCGCGGAGGCGACCCGTCTCGGGATCGGCGCCGCGATGGCGATGCGGATCGCCGAGGACCTCTACACCAAGGGTCTGATCAGCTACCCGAGGACGGACAACACCGTCTACCCGCGCGGAACCGGTCTGAAGACGATCGCCCAGAAGTTCCTCGAGAGCCCCTTCAAGGCGGAGGCCGAGTACGTCCTCGCCCAACCGACGTTCCGCGCGACCCGGGGGCGGTCGGAGACGACCGACCACCCGCCGATCTACCCGACCGGAGTGGTCGACCCCAAGAAACTACGACCGGACGCCGCGAAGATCTACGAGCTCGTCGTCCGCCGCTTCCTCGCCACCCTGGCGCCCGACTCCGTCGGACGGAGCCGGAAGGTCGACGCGGTGATCCGGGGCGAACCCTTCGTCGGCAAGGGCCACGAGGTGCTCGACTTGGGATGGTACAAGGTCTACCCCTACTCCCGCCCCGAGGAAGTCGCGGTACCGCCGCTGAAGGCGGGGGAGACGGTCGCGCTGTCCGGGGTCCGGCTCAACGAGGAGCTGACCAAGCCGCCGCGCCGGTACACCCAGGGCTCGCTGATCCAAGAGATGGAGCGGCTCGGGCTCGGTACGAAGTCGACCCGACACGACGTCGTCCAAAAGCTGCTCGACCGTCACTACATCACCGCGCGCCAGCTCGAGCCGACCGGCACCGGCGTCGCGGTCACCGAGGCGCTGAAGGCGCACGCCCCGGTGATCACCCAACCGGAGATGACCCACCGGCTCGAGGAGGACATGGAGAAGGTCGCCGTCGCGACCAAGTCCCGTGCCGACGTGGTGGAGGAATCGCGGGAGATGCTCCGCGAGGCCCACGACCTGCTCTCCCGCAACGCCACCGGCGTGCGCGAGACGCTCCAGGGCGCGCTCGACCGGCAGCACTTCGTCGGCCCCTGCCCGCGGTGCGGTGGCGCGCTCCGGCTCCAGCGCAGCCCGCGCGGCGCCCGCTGGGTCCAGTGCGTGAACAATCCGGCGTCGTGCCCGGTGAGCTATGCGCTGCCCGCGGCGGGGTTCATCGAACCGGCGCCGGAGTTCCTGTGCCCGTCGTGCAAGACGCCGCGTCTGAAGATCACCTTCCGCGGCCAGCGCCCGGACCTGTACTGTGTCAACCCGGAGTGTCCGGAGCAGCACAAGGCCTTCCGGATCGGCGAGTGTCCGTCCTGCCACTCGCCGCTGCAGATCCGCTACTCGTTCCTCGGCAAGCGGTTCGTCGGTTGTTCGGGGTACCCGAACTGCCGGGTGACCTATCCGCTCCCGCAGCGCGGCAAGCTCGACAAGAGCCATCCGCCCTGCCCGGTCTGCCACGCCCCCGTGGTCACCGCGATCGAGGCGGGGCGCCCTCCGTGGACGTTGTGCATCAACCCGAGCTGCCCAACCCGGGCCGAGAAGGCGGCGGCGCGGGCCAAGCCGGGCGCGCCCGTCCGACGTCGCACCAAGAAGGCCGCCGTCCCCGCGGAAGGAAGTTCACCCCCGGTCGGTCCGGAGGTTTCGACGCCGGTCGCGGCGTCGGCCGAGGCGCCGACCGCACCGGCCAAGAAGCGTTCGACCAAGCGACGCCCGCGCGCCTCCCGGACTCCGGAGGTCGTACCGGCGGAGAGCTCGCCGGCCACGACCCCCTGAGCGGCGCGGACGCGTCGTCGGGACGCTGAAATCGTCCGTCGGAGCGGGCGTTTCGTCCGCTTCCGCCCCGCGTTAAATACGGTGTCCCGCTCTTCCGACGATGGCCCGCCGGCCAGGTTCTCTCTTGGAGATGGACTCGCGCTCCGCCGAGCGTGAGCTCTCCCGGAATCCCGTCGTGATCGTTCCGATCGGCGCGATGGAGGCGCACGGGCCGCATCTGCCCCTCGGCGCCGACCAGATCCAGGCCGAGGCCACCGCCCAGGCACTGGCCGAGCGGATCGGGGGGCTGGTCGTTCCGGCGCTCCCGTTCGGCGTCTGCGCGGGGGCGCGCCGATTCCCCGGAACGGTCTCGCTGTCGATGACCACCCTGAGCGCGCTCGTGCACGAGCTGCTCGAGGAGATCGTCCGGATGGGCGGGCGCCGGATCCTGGTCTTGTCCGGCCACGCGGAGGCCCGGCATATGGCCGCGCTGCGCGAGGCCGCCGACGCCGTGCAACGCGCGCACCCCGAGGCGGGCCTCGTGGTCCTCTCCGACTACGACTTCGTCTACGAGCTGCGGGGCAAGGAGTCCCCGCCGACCGACGGCCACGGGGGATTGCTTGAAAGTTCTCGCGTGATGGCGCTCGCCCCGTCGCTCGTGGGCACCGACCGACCCCACGTCGTCGACCGCCGCCGACCGTTCCGGTCGGGAGACCCGACCCCCGAGGAGTGGAGCGAGAGCGTCGTCGGCGATACCGGCCCGGCGAGCGCCGAACTGGGACGCCGGATCCAAGCGCACGTCCTCTCCCGGCTGGAGGAGACGGTCGCCTCGCTCCTGCCCCCCGCCTGAAGGAGGACCGTGCCCGCACCCGACGCAGCGATCCGGATCCGCGGGGCCCGTCAGCACAATCTCCGGAACGTTTCGATCGACCTGCCCCGGAACCGGTTCATCGTCATCACCGGCGTCTCGGGCTCGGGCAAGTCCTCGCTCGCCTTCGACACGCTCTACGCCGAGGGCCAGCGCCGGTACATCGAGAGCCTGAGCGCCTACGCTCGCCAGTTCCTCGGGCAGATGGACAAGCCCGACGTCGATTCGATCGAGGGGCTCTCGCCGGCGATCGCCATCGAGCAGCGTGCCGGGAGCCGCAACCCGCGCTCGACGGTCGGTACGGTCACCGAGATCTACGATTTCCTGCGGCTGCTGTTCGCGCGGATCGGCGTCCCGCATTGTCCCAACGACGGGAGCGAGATCGCACCGCAGTCGGTCGATCGGATCGTCGAGTGGGTACAGACCCGCGCCCCCGGCGAGCGGGTCGACGTCCTCGCGCCCGTGGTGCGCGGCAAGAAGGGGGAACATCGCGAGCTCCTCGAGGGGTTCCGCCGCCAAGGGTACCGCCGGTACGTCGTCGACGGGGTCGAGGTCCGGATACCCGGCACCGAGGTCCGTCTCGAGAAGAACAAGAAGCACACCATCGACGTCGTCGTCGATACGATCACCGCGGCCGAGAGCGAGGGGGCGCGGCTCGCCGAGGCGGCGACGCTCGCCCGGCAGCTCGCCGATGGGCTCGTGTCGTTCCGCCGCCCCGACGGCTCCCGCGAGCTGTTCTCGAGCAGTCGCGCCTGCCCGAAGTGCGGGTTCTCCATGGCCGAGCTGGAGCCCAGGATGTTCTCGTTCAACAGCCCGTTCGGCGCCTGCACCGAGTGCTCGGGCATCGGGGCGACGTTACACGCCGACCCGGACCTGATCATCCCCGACCGATCCAAGCCGATCGGCAAGGCGATCGAGGTCTGGGGGCTGACGCCGGGGCACGCCTCGCTCCAGCGGTTCGGTGACGCCTTCGGCTACGACCCGGACGCTCCCATCTCCGAGCTCTCCGAGGAGGGCTGGAAGGCGCTGATGTTCGGCAATCAGCGCCCGCGCACCCGAGGCCCGCGCTCTCCGGCCGATTGGTGGATGGGCGGTTGGGCGACCGAGGGCCTGGTCTACGCCGTCGAGCGCCGCTGGAAGCAGACCAAGGGCGAGAGCACCAAGGAGTACTACCTCGGTTTCATGACCTTCACCCCGTGCCGCTCGTGCAAAGGCCGGCGGCTCAAGCCGGAGTGCCTGGCCGTCACGGTGCTCGGGCGCTCCATCGCCGACATCGCGGCGATGGCCGTGGCCGACGCGCTCGAGCTGTTCCAGGAGCTGACCCTCAGCCCCAAGGACGAGGTCATCGTCGGACAGGTGGTCAAGGAGATTCGGTCGCGGCTGGGGTTCCTGTCGAGCGTGGGCCTGACCTACCTGACCCTGGACCGTGCGGCGGCGACCCTCTCGGGAGGCGAGTCCGAACGTATCGCCCTCGCCACGCAGATCGGCAGTGGGCTGGTCGGGGTGCTGTACATCCTGGACGAGCCCTCGATCGGGCTCCACCCCCGTGACCATTCCCGTCTACTGGCGACGCTCGAGAAGCTGAGGGACCTGGGCAACACGCTGCTCGTCGTCGAGCACGACGAGGCGACGATGCGCGCCGCCGACTGGTTGATCGATCTCGGGCCGGGCGCGGGAGTTCACGGCGGCGAGGTGTTGTTCAACGGCCCCGCGAACGAGGTCACGCGCGCCCCCCGGTCGATCACGGGGGACTTCCTCTCCGGACGGCGCATGATCCCGGTCCCCGCCGAGCGCGGGCGTCCGGGCGACCGGTGGCTCGTCATCCACGGTCCCCGCGAGAACAACCTCAAGGGCGAGAAGGTGCGCGTTCCGCTCGGCACCCTCACCGTCGTCTCCGGCGTCTCCGGTAGCGGAAAGTCGACGCTGGTCCAGGAGATCCTCTACCGTGCCATACGGCGCCACTTGGGGCTCGGACGGGAGATCCCGGGCAAGCACGAGTTCATCGAGGGGATCGACCAGATCGACCGGGTCCTCCTCATCGACCAGGCCCCGATCGGCCGGACCCCCCGCAGCAACCCGGCGACCTACACCGGGCTGATGACTCCGTTCCGCGAGCTGTTCTCCAGCCTGCCCGAGGCCAAGGCCCGCGGGTTCTCGCCCGGCCGGTTCAGCTTCAATGTCGCCGGGGGCCGCTGCGAGGCCTGCGAGGGCGACGGCGTGCTCTCCTACGAGATGCACTTCCTGCCCGACGTCCACGTGGTCTGCGAGGAATGCCACGGCAAGCGGTTCAACAAGGAGACCCTCGAGGTCACGTTCAAGGGCAAGTCGATCGCCGACGTGCTCGCGATGACCGTCGACGAGGCGCTCGGCTTCTTCGAGCACCACCGCCGCCTCCAATCGCGCCTCCAGCTGCTGAGCGACGTCGGGCTCGGCTACATCCAGCTCGGCCAGAGCGCGACGACGCTCTCCGGTGGCGAGGCCCAGCGGATCAAGATCGCCTTCGAGCTCGGCAAGAGCCCGACCGGTCGCACGCTCTACCTGCTCGATGAGCCGACGACCGGACTCCACTTCGCCGACGTCGACCGGCTGCTGCAGGTGCTCTACCGGCTCCGCGAAGGGGGCAACACCGTCGTCGTCATCGAGCACAACCTCGACGTGCTCAAGTGCGCCGACTGGGTCATCGACCTGGGCCCCGAGGGGGGCCCCGCCGGCGGACACGTGGTCGTGGCCGGGCCGCCCGAGGAGGTCGCCGGGCGCGCGCGCTCGCACACGGGCAAGTTCCTCGCCCCGCTCCTCGCCCCCCGGGAGGTCCCCGCCCGGACCGCCCGTCGATGAGCGCGCCGGAACTCCCCGGATTCCTGCCCGCCAGCCGCCTCGCCGCGCTGTTGGGGACGCCGCTCGGCGGGGGCCCGCGCGGGCCGGGGGTCTACCTGTTCCGCGACGGCCGCGGCGAGGTCCTCTACGTCGGCAAGGCCCGAAGCCTGCGACGCCGCGTGCTCGACCATCTCCACGTCCGGGTCGAGAAGGACGGGTCGATCGTCGGGCAGAGCTCCTCGGTCGAGTTCGTCCCGACGGTCAGCGAGCGCGAGGCGCTCCTGCTCGAGGCGAACCTCATCAAGCAGTACCAGCCGACCTACAACACGCTGCTCAAGGACGACCGCAGCTACCCCTACCTCGCCGTCACCGTGGGGGAAGAGTGGCCGCGGATCCTGTTCGTCCGCCGCCCCCGGCGCGGACGCAAGAACGTCCTGTTCGGCCCCTACACCAGCGCGGCGGAGGCGCGCGGCGTCGCCCAGCTGCTCGCCGAGACGTTCCAGATCCGGCGGTGCGTCACGCTGCCGCCCCGGGCCTGCCTGTACTACCATCTGAAGACGTGCAGCGCGCCCTGCATCGGAGCGGTGGGGCGCGAGGACTACGACCGTAGCGTCCGTCGCGCCATCGAGGTGCTCCGGGGCGACTCCGCCGCGGTCCGTCCCACCGTCGAGGCGGACATGGCGCGGGCCGTCCGGGCCCAGGAGTTCGAGCGCGCCGCGCTCCTGCGCGATGCGCTCCGCGGCCTCGACGCGCTCTCCGAGCGCCAACACGTCGTCGGTCCGGGGAGCCGGGCCGTCGACGTCCTCGCGCTGGTCTTTCCGCGGGATCCCTCGGTGCTGCGCGTCGCGGTGGGGCTGCTGCGGGTCGAAGAGGGCGAGGTCCGCCGGACCGAGCCGCACCTCCTGGGCATCCCCGCCTCCGACCCGCCCGAGGCGGGCGAGCTGCTGCGACAGTTCCTCGTGCAGTACTACGGTCACCGGACCGACCGGCCCTCCCGGCTCGTGATCGCCGGACCCCGCCCCGCCGGCGCGGACGAGGCGATCGACTGGCTCGAACGCGAGCAGGGCATCCCGGTCAAGTTCCGACCGACAGGCCGGTTCCGGGCGCTGAGCCATCTCGCCGAGCGTCTCGCCCGCGCGCATCTCGACGCCCACATCCCGGGCGCGCCGCCGCGCGAGGTCCTCGTGGCGCTCCAGTCGCTGCTGAAGCTCCCGACCCTGCCGCGCCGCATCGAAGGGACCGACATCTCGATCTTCCAGGGCAGCGAGGCGGTCGGCTCGCTCGTCGTCTTCGAGGGCGGCAAGCCGAACAAGGACGAGTACCGCCGGTTCCGCATCCGGGGCGTCGAGGGGACCAACGACTTCGCGATGATCGAGGAGGTCGTACGACGCCGCTACACGCGCCGGCTCGCCGACGCCGAGATCCTTCCGGACCTGTTGCTCGTCGACGGCGGCGCCGGGCAGCTCGCGTCGGCCGAACGGGCGCTGAACGACCTCGGACTGGCCGACCGGGTCCCGGCCATCGGGCTGGCCAAGCGGGAGGAGGAGGTCTACTTCCCGGACCGCGCCGAGCCGCTGAAGGCGAACCCGAACTCGGCGCCGCTGTTGCTGCTGCGGGCGGTACGCGACGAAGCCCATCGGTTCGCCGTGACCTACCACCGCAAGCGGCGCTCGATGCGGCTCCGCAGCGAGGTCGAGCGGGCCGTCCGGGCCTCGACCCGCGCCGGTTGAGCGTCGGTTACGGCGCGTACGATGCAACGGGCGCAAGTGTCGAGTTTTCGGCTCCAACACCGGCGTTTAAGAGCCGTTCCACGCACGTTGTCGGGGGGTCGAGCACCAAAACCTCGCCGAAAGTGACCGCTTTGAACTCCTCCCTCCGGGTGGGAGCCGTTTCGGAGCGCGTGCGTCGACCCCCGTCTTGACCTGCCCCGGCGCACGCCGGTCCCGTCACTCGACCGTGCCGGGCCACCGTGCTGGAGGAGCCGCCGGGGAGCGGTCGCTCGGACCGGAACGATGGCAGCACGCGTGGCGCGACCTGGGGTCGCCGATGTCCCCGACGAGGTGGTCCTTCCCCTCCTCGACGAGCTGGAACGGGCGCTCATCGGCTGGAGGCACGGAAGGGCCGGTCCTGGCCCGAGCGACGGGGCGCCACCGGAGATCCCGCCCCCGCCGGCCGAGATCCTCCCGGAACCGACCGCGGGCGCGAGGGTGTCGCCGTACCTCGAGGAGCGTCTTGCGCGCGCTCGGCGCGATGCCGCTCGGCTGCAAGCGGGCGCACGGGAGCTCGCTGGCTGGGTCCAGGTCGTCGGTGTGCTCTCCGATTCCATGGCCACCGAGCTCGGCCGCGCGGTCGATGAGCTCGCGTACGCACGGGAGCGTGGCCTGATCGGGGACGGCGGTGGGACCGCGGATCCGCCATTCGGGACACGCCACGTTCGCGCGGGCACCGATTCGGGTCGCACGGGCGGATCATGGGCGGTGGCGAGTTCCGCCGCGCCTGCGGAGGTCGAGGAGGAAGCGCCCGGCGCGGATCGGTATCGGCGCTTCACGGTCGCGGAGTACAATCGAAGCATCGGGGGGCTGAAGCGCCGCTGGCCCACGGTGGCCGTGCTCGCGGTCGTGGTCGGGGCCGTCATCAGCGCGATCCTCGTGGCGATCGCCTTCCTCTCCCACGCGCCCGAGCCGCCGGTCTGGGTCGCCGTCCTGCCGGCGGTCTGGGCGATCCCGGTTCCCTTCTTTGCCCTCGCGTTCCGAGGGACCCGCCGGATTCTCCGACGCAATCACCTCGAGTTGGAGCCCGCCCCGTGACCGTCCCCACCGTGCTTTTCCAACTCACCGCGGTCGGTCGGAATCCGAGGGCCCTCGATGAATCGGTCCGGTCGGTGCTCTACTGGACCAGGAACACTCCGCGGCTCTCGTACCGGTACCGGATCTGGGTAGTCATCGAGCCCGAGGGGTACGAGAGCGCCCCCGCGAGCTACGCGGCGCTCCGGGCCGACGGGGTCGAAGTGCTGGTGGTCCCCCGCGAGTACCGAACCCGATGTGGGGCGGTCGGCAAGGCTCGAGCGCTCACGTTCGCTTCGGAACGGCGCCGCCGTCTCGGGCTCTCGGCCCCGACGGTCTGGGTGTACCACCAGGACGAGGAGACCTCGGTGGGCCAGGATACCCTCGCCGGCCTGTCGGAGTTCGTCGACCGTGGCGAGCATCTCGTCGGTACCGGCATCATCCTCTATCCGCTCGACTGGGCCGGGGGGCCCAGCCACGTCCAGGAGCTGGTCCGATCCTTCGACGACCTGCGGGTCCTGGATTCGATGACCGAGCCCGGCAATCCCACGACGGGCTTCCACGGGTCCCATTTCGTCGTGCGCGCCGATGCGGAGGATGCGGTCGGCTGGGATGCGGCGGGGTATGCCCCCGCCGAGGATTTGCTGTTCGAGATGCGGTTGCGCGCCCGATTCGGAGCGGTCTTCGGTGTGCTCAAGGGGTTCGCCTACGAGAAGGCCGCGTTCTCGATGCACGACCAGCTGCGGCAACGCCGGCGCTGGGCCCACGGCGTGCTCCACTCGCTGGGTCGCACGACCTCGGCCGGCTGGCGTCGGAGATTGAGCGTCGGGTATTGCGCGCTCTCGTGGTTCTCGGCGCTCCCCTCGATCGCGGTCCTCCTCGCGAGCGCGGTTCTCCATTACGGTCCCGTGCTCGAGATCACCGGCTTCTTCACGGGGTTCGTCTGGGTCTCCATGGTCCTGGGATACGTCGAGGGGCTCCGGCTCCACCGTCGATATCTCCCCGGACGGGTCGGCGGGGTCCGATTCGTCGTCTGGGGCGTCGTCGGGGCCCTCGTCGACGTGCTCGCTCCGTGGGTCGCGCTCCTGACGAGACCGTCCCGGTCGGACTTCATCCGCAAGGACCGAACGCTCGAGGCGGCGGAAACCCGTGGTGTTCACGGCGCGTCGAGCTTCGCCTCCGGCTTCGGCGGAGGCGCCACCGGACCGGCGTCGTCGGGTCTGATGCGCTGACCGACGCGAGCGCGGTGAACGAGATCCCCGGGCAGCGGGCTCAGCTGCGCTTGGCCGCGCCGCGTTCGGGTTGGCCGATGAACGGCATGCCGCTGACGCGGCGCGCGACCTCGGCGCTGGTCATCCGGCGGAGCTCGGCGTCGGCCTCGAGGATGGCGATGTCGAGCGCCTCGGCCGGGAACGGTGTCGGAGAACCCTCGGCGACCGCCTGGACGGCGAGCTTGAACGCGGTCTCCTCGTTGCGCGATTCGGGCAGCTTCTCCTCGAGGAAGTCCGCGACCTGGCGGCGGTTGCGGCCGATGGCGTAGGCCTTCCAGCCGATCGTCGCGCCGCTCGGGTCGAGCTCGATGAGCTCGGGCTTGTGCGAGTTGAACCCACCGAGCAGGAGCGACACGGCGAACGGTCGTGTCCCGCCGAACTGGGTGAACTGCTGCAAGTGCGTGCCGAGGGCGCCGGCGAGCAGCGGCAGCGGGATCGTTTCACCGAAGGTGATCTTGTATCGCTGCGCCTCCAGGCGCAGGAAATCGACCAGCACGCGGGAGTCCGCGATGAGACCGGCGGTCACGCAGCCCAGGCCGCGGTCCAATGCGAAGCTCTTCTCGATCGACCCGGACTCGGCGAGCTGGCTCACCGGGAGGTTGCGGTAGGCGACGAAGACGATCCCGTCGTTGTAGGACAGGGCGACGGCGGTCCCGCCCATCTGGATCGCCTGCAGGGCGTACTCGACCTGGAAGAGCCGGCCGTCGGGCGAGAAGACGGTACTGGCCCGGTCGTAAGCCATCTGGCCCGGTTGCATCTCCATCCGTGAGTTCCTCGAACGGGCGCGCCGAACATCGGGGGGGATTTGAACCCTCGCCGGGCGGTCACCGGAGCGCACTCGGTGGCACCCGCGTAACGCCCGGGGCTCGGGACGACCCCGGTCGAAGCCGTTTTGGAGCCGGCCGGATGCCCGGGCCATGGCCTCGGGGCTCGTCCAACTCCTGCCGATGGCCTCGAGCTTCCGGGGCGAGCTCTCGCCGGCCTGCGTGCAGTGCGCCCAGGGCCAGAAGATGGTCCTGTTCGTCACCGGCAAGTGCCGGTTCCGCTGCTTCTATTGCCCGGTCTCCGAGCGCCGCAACCAGATCGACGTGACCTACGCGAACGAGCGGCTGGTCCGTTCCGACCAGGACGTGCTCGACGAAGCGCGCGCGATGGGAGCCACGGGCACGGGCATCACCGGCGGCGACCCCCTCGGTGTCTTCGACCGTGTCGAGCACTACGTCCGACTCCTGAAGTCCACCTTCGGGCCCGAGCACAACATCCATCTCTACACCCACGAGCCCAACGCCGACAAGCTCGAGCGGCTCGCCCGCGCCGGGCTCGATGAGTTCCGCCTCCACATCCCCCACTACCTCTGGGGACCCCTCACCGCCGACGGGGGGGCGTATCGCGCGGTGCTCGAGCAGGCCCCCTCCTGGGGCATCCGCCGGGGGGTGGAGATCCCGGTCCTACCGGAGAAGAAGCGCGAGCTTCGGTCGCTGCTCCGTGCGCTGGACGGCATCGGGGTCGACTTCGTCAACCTCAACGAGCTCGAGTTCTCCGAGACCAACGAGGAGAAACTCCACGACCGCGGCTACGCGCTCGACCCGAGGGCCGGCTGGGGAGTGCGCGGCAGCCGCGGGGTCGCCCAACAGCTCGTCCGCGAGTCGAAGCTGAAGGTCCCCGTGCACTACTGCTCGTCCCGGTTCAAAGATGGGGTGCAGCTGAAGCGCCGACTGTTGCGCCGCGCGGAGCGAACGGCGCCGGCGTTCGCATTCCGGACCGACGACGGCACGGTCCGATTCGGCATCATCGAAGCGCCGGTGAAGATCGACCTGGATCGGTTCGCTCGCGGCATTGCGCGCCGACAGCACCTCCGACCGGAGGACTACCGAGTGGATCGGGTCCGGCGACGCGTCGAGCTCGGGGCCGACCGCCTCCGCCGCTTCGCCGACGACCTCCGCTCGCCCGCCTTCGAGATCGAGGAGTATCCGACCGCCGACGCGCTCGAGGTTGAGCGCGAACCGCTCAACACGGCGGCGTTCCCGGGGTAGCTGCGCGGGGGCGGGACGTAACCCTCGTCGCAGGCGTGCCCACCGAAGGTGAGGAACCGCACGTCCCCGCGCTGGTGCTTGATCGAGCAGGGGCCCCAGCCATCGTCCTCGGCGCCATACCACATCGGGCAGTCGAGGCAGTGGAGGTCCGACCCCATCGGTCGCGAGCGGTGGCGTACGGTCTTCCGAGCGGGGTCGGCCGCCCCGCGGGGGGTCATCCGGAGCCCCCGGCGTGGAGGAGCTCCCAGCCGTGGACCGCATTGGCCATCAGCTCGGAGACGGTCACCGGTCCGACCCCCCCTGGCGTCGGCGTCAGCGCGCCCGCCCAGCCGTCCAGGTCGACGAGGTCGGCGTCTCCGACCGCGCGCATCCCGCCCGGTTTCGACGGATCGGGCACGGAGCTCAGTCCGACATCGATAACCGTGGCGCCCTTGGGGATCAGCTTGCGGGTGAGCAACCCGGGTTGACCTACGCAGCTGATCACGACCTCACTTCCGGAGAGCGTGGCGGCAAGGTCGGGGGTTCGGGAGTGGGCCACGGTGACCGTGGCGTCGCCACCGGGCCCCCGCGCCAAAAGGCGCACGGCCAGCGGGAGGCCCACCGTGGGGGAACGACCGAGCACGGTGATCCGATGGCCGGCAAGCGGGATCGCGTAGTGCTCGAGGATGGCCAACGCCGCCAGCGCCACCGCCGGAACCTGGCGCGGGCGGCCGGAGAGCAGGTGGCCGAGATTCGACCATCCGACGCCATCGGTGTCCTTCTCCGGCCGGAGCCGGCTGACCGAGGCCTCGAAGTCGAATGGGGCCGGCAACGGGTGCTCCACAATCGCCCCATGGATCGCGGTGTCGGAGTCGATGAGGCTCAGGAGTGTGTCGAGGTCCTTCGGGCCCGATCCCGGCTGCAGGGGGGTCGACCGGAACTCGATCCCAGCGGTCGCCGCCGCCTTCCCCTGCCGCTTCAGGTAGAACTGGAAGGGCGTGGAGGCGCCCAGGTGCACGCTGGCGAGCACCGGTACCGGGAGCCCCTGGGCGCGACCGGCCGCGACCGTTTCGCGGCATTTCTGGAGCACCCGCTCCGCGACCGGAGCCCCGTCCAACCGCTCGGTCACGACCCTCCGATGGCTCGAACGCGACCGGCTCGGATAATGCCGCCGACCCCCGTTTGCGTCGACGAGAAGTGGCGCGAAGGTAGGTTTCTCCTCGAGGGTTTACCAAAAGGATAAATGGGGAGGTCCCCTCTCTCGAGAGGTAAGGTCCGCGACGGCGCCCGTGCGGACCGGTGCAGGAGCGCATACGGCGAACGATTCGTCCGAGACGGCCGAGGCGCCGGCCGTCCAGGACCTCGATGAGTGGGGGCGTGCACTGCCCTACGCGACCACGGCCAATGTCGAGGTACCCCCCCGGCTCCTCGACCAGGTGATCGGCCAGGACGAGGCGGTCGAGGTCGCCCAGAAGGCCGCCACGCAGAAGCGGCACATGATCCTGATCGGCGAGCCCGGGACGGGCAAGAGCATGCTCGCCCGGGCGATGGTCGATTTCCTGCCGCGCGAGCAGCTCCAGGACGTGCTCGCCTACTCCAACAGCGAGGACCCCAACGAGCCCAAGATCAGGGTCGTCCCCTCCGGCAAGGGCAAGGAGATCGTCGCAGCCCAGAAGCTCGAGGCCGCCCAGCGCAAGGAGCAGCGCACCATCATCCTGGTCATCGCCACGGTGCTGCTCATCGTGCTCGTCGGCTGGATCGTCATCGTCGAAAAGGACCTCCTGGCCATCCTCATCGGCCTGCTGGTCTTCGTCTTCCTCCTGGCGCTGGTCCGCTTCGGCTCTGGCCGCAGCGAGAACGGCCCGAACGTCGCCAAGCTGCTCGTTTCGCACACCTCCGAGGAGAAGCCTCCGTTCATCGACGCCACCGGCGCCCACGCCGGAGCGCTCCTCGGGGACGTCAAGCACGACCCGTTCCAGTCCGGCGGGCTCGAGACGCCCCCCCACGAGCGCGTCGAGGTCGGCGCGATCCACAAGGCCAACGGCGGCGTGCTCTTCATCGACGAGATCAACCTCCTGAAGATCGAGAGCCAGCACTCACTGCTGACGGCCCTGCAGGAGCGCAAGTTCCCCATCGTCGGCCAGTCGGAACGCTCGGCGGGCGCGATGGTCAAGACCGAGCCCGTCCCCTGCGACTTCGTTCTCGTCGCGGCGGGCAACATCGACAGCGTCCAGACCATGCACCCGGCGCTGCGCTCGCGGATCCGCGGGTACGGCTACGAGCTCTACGTCAAGTCCACGATGATCGACAACGCGGAGAACCGGATGAAGCTCGTCCGGTTCGTCGCGCAGGAGGTCCTCAAGGACAAGAAGATCCCGCACTTCGATATGGGCGCGGTCACCGAGATCGTCCGGGAGGCCCAGCGGCGCTCGGGACGTTCCGGCCAGTTGACGCTCCGTCTGCGGGAGCTCGGGGGCCTCGTGCGCGTCGCCGGCGACGTCGCCAACGCCGAGAAGGCTTCGGTCACCTCGGCCGACCACGTGGTGCGGGCCAAGCGCGCGAGCCGCTCGCTCGAGCAGCAGATCGCCGACCGCTACATCGAGCGCCGACGCGAGTACCGCATGTTCAGCGTGGAGGGGGCCGCCATCGGCATGGTCAATGGTCTCGCCGCCATCAACGCCCAGAGCGGGATGGCGGAGTTCTCCGGCATCGTGCTCCCGATCGTCGCCGAGGTCACCCCCGCCCAGACCAAGAACGGCGGGGTCGTCGTCGCCACCGGCAAGCTCGGGGACATCGCCAAGGAGGCGGTGCAGAACGTCAGCGCGCTGATCAAGAAATACACCGGCGAGGACATCTCGCGCTACGACATCCACATCCAGTTCGTCGGGACCTCGGACGGGGTCGAGGGCGACTCCGCCTCGGTCTCGATCGCCACCGCGGTGATCAGCGCGCTCGAGGGCGTGCCGGTCCTGCAATCGATCGCGATGACCGGCTCGCTGTCGGTCCGCGGCCAGGTGCTGCCCGTCGGGGGCGTGACGGCCAAGGTCGAGGCGGCCTCCGATTCGGGGATCAAGAAGGTGCTCATTCCCGAGGACAACATGGAGGACCTCGTGCTCGAGTCGCGCTACGTCGGGCAGGTCGAGGTCATCCCGGTCCGCACGTTGCGCGATGTCCTCAAGCACGCCCTCGTCGAGCAGGGACCGGCGAAGGAGTCGCTCCTGGAGCGGCTCGCCGCGATGGTCTACGCCACGAACCGCACGGAGGTCTCCGCGGGTCCGAGCCCGCCCCGACAACCGGCGCGTCCGGCGGGCTCGTGAGGCCGTCGACCCGCATCCCCGTCCACCGGCCCCTGCCGGGTTCGCCCGGCTACGGCGCCCCCGCGGCCGAGGAGGAGAAGTTCGTCGACCGTCCCTGCTACGTGTTCAACCCCCGGCTCCCTCGGTCCTTCGACGACAAGCACTGCACGCATTGCCGGCACTACCTGACCAGCCGCTGCCCGCACATCGACGAATTCCTCGAGGACGTCGAGGACCTCGCGCCGGAGTGAGGGGCGCGTGGGGCGACCCCGCGGGCTGTTCGTCGGCCGGTTCCAGCCGTTCCACCTCGGTCACCTCGCCGTCGTCCGCGACCTGCGGCGCCAGCATCCGGACGAGGAACTGATCGTCGGCGTGGGCAGCGCGCAGCTCTCCTACACACCGGAGAACCCGTTCACCGCCGGCGAGCGCCTCGAGATGATCGTGCGCGCGGCCGCCGAGGAACATCTCGAGGGCCTCCTGCCCGTGCCGCTCCTCGACATCGACCGGCACGCGCTGTGGGTGGCCTACCTCGTCTCGCTGCTCCCGGAGTTCCGAACGGTCTACACGAGCAACCCGCTGACCCGCGAGCTGTTCGTCAAGCAAGGGTTCACGGTGGTGGAGGTACCCTGGCACGAACGGGCCACCCTGGAGGGTCGCCGGATCCGTCGGGAGCTGGCCGTACAGGGAGCGTGGGTGGACCGGGTCGCTCCGTCGGTCCGTCGGTATCTCGAGGAGATCCAGGCGCCGGCCCGGCTCGCGCTCCTCCAGGACGCTCCGCGGTCCCCGCCGGTGGGCGACGCCCCGTGAGGGGGCATGCCGCGCCCTCCGAAGCTCGTCCGGCCGCGAAGTTCGGCCCGATCCCCGAGTGGGCCGGTACGGCGACGCGCGCCGTCCACGCGGGCCGACGACCCGATCTCAACGCCGGAGCGATCGCCCCGCCGATCGTCCAGACGAGCACCTTCCATTTCCCGGCCGAGAACTCCGAGTCCCGCGACGGCGGTGGGGTCTACCTGTACACGCGGCACGACAATCCGACGCAGGAGGTCGCGGCGGAGATCCTGCGTTCGCTCGAGGGGGCCGAAAGCGCGCGCGTCTTCGGAAGCGGCATGGGCGCGATCACGACCACCCTGCTCGCCCTGCTGCGCTCGGGCGATGAGGTCGTGGCGCTCGAGAGCCTCTACGGCGGTACGGTCGGACTGCTGACCGATCTCCTGCCGAGGATGGGGGTGAACGTGCGCCTCGTCACCGACGACGAGGCGGCCGACCCCGAGCGGTGCGTGACCGAGTCCACCAAGGTCGTCTACGTCGAATCCCCCACGAACCCGACGCTCCGTGTCCACGACCTGGCCGCCTGGGCACGGGCCGCCGACCGGGTCGGTGCGATCTCGGTCGTCGACAACACCTTCGCCACACCCGTGCTCCAATCCCCGCTCGCGATGGGGATGGACCTGGTGATCCACAGTGGAACGAAGTATCTCGGCGGGCACAGCGATCTGATCGCGGGTGCCGTCGCCGGACCCCGGATCCTGATCGACCGCATCCGCGCCACCCACATCGTGGTCGGCAGTGTCCTCGACCCGTTCGCCGCCTTTCTCCTCGCGCGCGGGATGCGGACCCTCCCGCTCCGCGTGCAGCGGCAGACCGAGACCGCCGCCCGCTTGGTCGAGGAGCTTCAACGAATTCCCGCGGTCGAGCGCGTCTGCTATCCGGGGATCGGTTCGGAGGCGGAAGCCGCGATCGTTGCCCGCCAGATGCGCGGTCGAGGAGGGATGTTGTCGTTCGTGGTCCGCGGAGGGCTCGGCGCCGCCCGCGAAGTCCTCGGTCGCTTCCGCCTCATCCAAGCCGCCTCGAGCCTGGGGGGCGTCGAATCGCTGGCGAGCCTCCCACGAGAGACCTCCCACGCGTTGCTCTCACCCGAGGAACGGCAGCGTCGCGGGATAGCCGAGGGTATGATCCGGCTCTCGGTCGGCATCGAGGAGTCGGAGGATCTGGTGCGCGACCTCGCTCAAGCCCTCCACGGCTCCTCGGCGAGCGCCGCGTCCAAGTTATAGTTGGGACCCCTCCCGTCGCAGGATGCTGTTCAACCCCGGGGAAAGCATCTACCACACGGCGCAGGTCTACTCGGAGTCCGACGGAAGCGTCGCGACGCTCTACCTCACCGATCAGCGTCTCGCCGTGGAGCTGGCGGGCCGCGGCGGACTACTGGGAGCGCGGCCCGCCGAGGTCCAGGTCAATGCGGCATGGGTCCACGTGAGGAACGCGCCGGCGATCCGCAAGATGATCGGCCGGCCGTTCCTCCAGATCGAAACGACCAACTCGCGATCGATGTGGAAGACCGAGGAGGCCGAGCGGCTCGTCGACCATATCGCACAGATGAAATCCCGATTCGGGTATCTGCCGCCGCCACCACCTCCTCCTACCGGGCCGGCCGCAGTTCCCCTCCCGCACGGGGTCGTGGTGAATGTCGCCCCCTCGGCCCCGAGCCAGACGATCGAGCGGCAAGTGGTGAAGGTCCGGTGCCGATACTGCGGCAAGCTCGGCGACGAGGTGTTGGGCCATTGTCCGAGCTGCGGTGCCGCGCTGTAGTCCGGGTCGGCGCCCCACTCCCCGCCCTCACGGTAACCGCCGCCCTGCGGTCGGATTCGCTCCCAACCGCCGACCGGAGCCGACCCGCTCAGGGGAAGGATTACAAGGCCGCGATTCTCGCCCTCCCGAACGCCACTGTAGCTCAGTTCGGCAGAGCGGCTGATTCGTAATCAGCAGGTCGGGGGTTCAAGTCCCTCCAGTGGCTCCGTCATC
>DASYYY010000040.1:0-11267 GCA_035933635.1 Thermoplasmata archaeon
GGGATCGGCAAGGGCCGCACCCGCGACGACCACCGCGGCGTCGCCGACCAGCTCTACGCCTCCTACGCCACGGGCAAGGACCAGCGCGCGCTGAGCGCGATCGTCGGGGAGGAGGCGCTCACCGCCACCGACCGGATCTACCTGAAGGTGGCCGAGCGGTTCGAGAACGAGTTCGTCAACCAGCGCCCCGACGAGGACCGTTCGATCGACGAGTCGCTCGCACTGGCCTGGGACATCCTCTCGGAGCTGCCCGAGGCCGAGCTCAAGCGGATCAAGCCGGAGTTCATCCAGCAGTACTACCGGCCGAAGACCACGGCGAGCTGAGCCGGCTCGGGAGCGGGGAGCGGGCGATGGTGGGCGAGCAGGTCCGGCCGACCCGGCTGGAACTGCTGCGCACGCGCCGCAGGATCGTGCTCGCGAAGAAGGGCCTCAATCTCCTGAAGCTCAAGCGCTCGGCGCTGATCGCCGAGTTCTTCCAGCTCTCCCGCGAGGCCCTCGAGCTGCGGGGCGACCTGCAGGCGAAGATCGCGCGGGGGTACACCTCCATCCGGATGGCCGAGATGTTCGAGGGGCCCACCCGCCTCGAGAACGTCTCGATGCTGTTGCCCCAGCTCGCCCGCGTCGAGGTCGGCACGAAGAACGTCATGGGCGTCAAGACCCCGCGCGTCAACGCCGGCGACTACCGGCCCGTTCCGGCGACGGCGCTGCTCGACCTGCCGCCGAGCATCGACGAATCGGTCCGGCACTTCCAGGGGATCTACCGCGTCATCCTCGACATCGCCGAGAAGGAGAACGCGCTCCGGCGCCTGCTGCAGGAGATCGAGAAGACCAAGCGCCGCGCGAGCGCCATCGAGAACGTGCTCATCCCGCGGCTCCAGGCCACGGTGCGGTTCATCAAGTTCCGTTTCGACGAGATGGAGCGCGACGCCTTCAGCATGCTGAAGACGGTCAAGCGCAAGATGGAGGAGCAGGAGGGTGCCCCCGTTGCGGCGGCCTAACCTCACCGGCGCTTACGGCGTGCCGACGCCCCCCCCACCGGCCTCGGTGCTCGCGCACCCGGACCGGGTGATGCGGTTCCTCACCTTCCAGCGGATCGCCTGGGCGGTCCGGCTCGGCGCCATCGGTTCGGTCCTGTTGCTGCTCTACGCGGCGCACCTACTGCGAGTATGAACGAAGCGTCCCCCTCCCCCACCAACGACGGCCTCGAGCCGATCAAGCGCGTCAAGGCCGCCGAGGGCGAGACCCAGGAGAAGCTCGCGATCTGGGCCGTGAAGGCCAAGTCCGAGCTCGACCACCTCGGCAAGGAGGCCGAGGAGCTCGTCGGTCGCGCCCGTGCCGACGCCGAGCGGGCTCGCGACGGGGCGCTCGAGTCCGCCCGCACCGACGCCAACCGCGAGGCCGAGCGGATCTTGGCCGACGGCAAGACGCGCGCGGGCAAGATCCGGGGCAAGAGCGCCGCCGAGCTCTCCCCCCTCACCGGGGAGATCGTCGACGCGGTCCTCGGCGAGTTCCGCACCGGCGGCAAACGCACCGGAGCCTAGTCGTGGGATTCCTGCGCCCCGTCCCGATGGCCAAGGTCGGGCTCGTCGGACTCAAGGACGACCGCGAGACGGTCGTCGGGCTGCTCCACGACCTCGCCGTCGTCCAGGTCGAGCCGCTCCGCAAGGAGGCCTCCGCGCTCCTCGAGACCGAGGCGACGGGCGAGACCCAGCGCAAGGTCGCCGAGGAGCTGCTGCGCTTCCGCACGCTCAAGAACGCCTTGCCCGCGACCGAAGTGCGCGAGGCGCGTGCGTTCTCGAACCTGGAGGAGGTGCTCACCGCGGCCCGGGGGGTCTCGATCGACCGGGAGGTCACCGACCTCAAGCGCGAGGAGGACGCCCTCGTCACCGAGCGCCGCGAGCTCGAGGGGGTCGCCACGCTCCTGTCCGATCACCGCTACTATCGGGACCCGCTCGGTCTGCTACAGTCCCGCCGGCTGCTCGCCTTCTTCGGCGAGGCCACCCCGGACGCTTTCGGCCAGCTCGAGGTCGAGGTCCGCAGGATCGCCGAGACCGCGTTCGTCGCCTCGCCCGAGCCCAAGCGGGTCCGTTTCCTGCTCGCCGTCCCGCGCGAGGCGGCCGACGCGATCGGACGGCTCGCCCAGCAGGCCGGTGTGCGCATGGCCGCCGTGCCCGATCTCGCGGGAACCATCGACGAGGAGATCCCGCGGCTCCGCGACCGGGTCGCCCGGGCCGACGCCCGGCTCGGCGAGATCCGCGCGCGCCTGGGCGAGCTCGCCCGGCAGTGGTACCCGACCGTCGCCCAGCTCGAAGAGGCGCTCGCCATCGAGAACCGCAAGCTCGAGGCCTGGGGCCGGATGGGCGCCGGACGCGCATCGTTCACGGTCGAGGGCTGGATCCCCGAGCGCAACCTCCCCGCGCTCGAATCCGGGCTGCACGCCCGGACCGGGGACCGGACCCACCTCTACCGCATCGCAACGAACGAGGAACCCCCGACGCTCATGGACAACCCGCCGGGGGTCCGGTGGTTCGAGTTCTTCATCCGGTTCTACTCGTTGCCGAAGTCGACCGAGTTCGACCCCACCTGGATCTTCGCCATCGCCTTCCCGATCTTCTACGGCTTCATGCTCGGCGACGTCGGTTACGGCGTCACCATCCTCGCGATCTCGCTGTGGATGATCGCCGGGTTCCCCGGCGGCGGCAAGCTCCCCAAGGGGCTCCGCGGATTCCTCACGCTGATCATGGGGCCGGCGGGGATGCAGAAGCTCGCCCGCACGCTCGTCCCGGGGTGTCTGTTGGCGATCGGCCTCGGGATCGTCTACAACGAGTACTTCGGCTTCCGCCTGCCGTTCTACGCACCGATCTTCGACCCCGTCACCGGCGTGGGCAAGCTGTTGCTCGCCGCCGGGTACATCGGCCTCGCCATGGTCACGCTCGGGTTCGCGCTGGGCGCGGTCAAGGCCTACTATCTGCACCACCCGCGCGACCTGCGCTTCCGCATCGGCGGGATCCTCTTCGCCTGGGGGATCGCCGACGTCGGGCTGCTGGTCATCCACAAGAGCCTCGTGCTCGCCTCCCCCGCGGCGATCATCGGGATCGTCCTCCTCGCGCTCGGCGCGGTGCTCATCGTGGTGGGCGAGGGGGCGATGGGCGCGCTCGCCTTCAGTGAGGTCGTCAGCCACATTCTGTCCTACACGCGGCTCGTCGGGATCCTGCTTGCGAGCGTGATCCTCGCCTTCGTGATCAACACGATCTTCTGGGGCGCGCTGCACAACCCGACGAGCTCGGTGGGCGTCCACATCGCGCTCATCATCGGCGGGGTGGTGATCCTGTTCGTCGGCCAGACGTTCAACCTCGTCCTCGGCGTCTTCGAGCCGGGGATCCAGGGGCTGCGGCTGATCTTCGTCGAGCACTTCTCGAAGTACTTCGAAGGCAACGGACGGCCCTACCAGCCGTTCCGCTCCGAGCGCCGCTTCACGCGCCCGGCCCCGCACGACCCGGCGGCCCCGGTCGGAGCCGGACCGGCGCCCTCCCCCGTCTCCGCTCCGTCGGCGTGAGGCGCCGGGGCGCGGGCCCGCTCAGACCTTGGGCACGATCAGGCTGTTGAGCAATTCCGGCGCCGCGACGCCGTAGAGCTTGCCGTAGACCACCTTGCGGAGGTCGCTGCGCTCGAGCTCGGCGAGCAGGAGGAAGGTGAACAGGATGGCGATCGACAGCGGAAAACTGCGCAGCCGCTTGAGCTCGCGGACGGTCCGCTCCTTGGTCAGCGCCAGCTCGAACGGAACCAGGCTCCGCTGCTGGGCGTACGGGGCGAGCCCCTCGGCGAGCCCCGGGTAAGGTCCCTCGAGCTGGGCGACGACCTCGGGGACCCCCCGGGAGTTGTACAGGTCCGCGGTGCGCTCGCGGCCGAGTGTGCCCCCATCGATGAACCGCTCCAGGACGGCCTCGACCGGCAGGTCGCCGTCCTTGCCCTTGAGCACCAGGAGCACGTTGCGGACGTCGATCTCGGTCCGCAGGAACTCCCGGATGACCCACTCGTCGCCCTGGAAGAACTTGCTCTGGCTGAGGAGCTCGCGGTAGTAGTCGCGCTGCAGCGCCGTGAGCAGCGGGAAGATGTCGCGCGTGCGCTGGTAGGTCTCCAGCAGCGGCAGCAGCACCCCGCCGTAGCCGAACTTCACCAACTGGGTGGCGATGGCGTCGACGCTGCCCAGCGCCAGCAGCGAGCGGAAGTCGTCGAGCGACATCGCCCCGGCGACGAGCCCCGCGGGCACCTCGCGGCTCGAGACGAGGAACGCCTCGGTCTCGGCGATCGGTCTCCCCTGGGCCTTGGCCGAGAGGACCAGGCCGATGTTCTCAATGTCCCAGCGCCGGAGGTAGGCGAGCAGGAGCGGCTTGCCGGCGAACGAGGCCGACTCGACGAGGTACTTCTGTCGGCGCACGAACAGCCGATTGATCGCGACCTCGGGCAGGTAGGATCCCTTGTAGGTGGCGCCGGCCTGGGCGAGCTCGGGCCCGTATGGCGTCGGCTCGAGCAGCTTGAGCACCTCGGGCAGGTCGCGAGCGTTCGCGAGCGGTGTGTAGCTCTCCTTGGGCAGCAGCGACGGCTGCAGCGACTTGAACCGCCCGAGCGCCGCGGCGTACGGAGAGCTCGCCACGGACGGACCTTTCAGGCGAGGAGTTCGCGGACCTTGTCCTCGCGCAGCCGCAGGAGCTCGTCGAGGCTCAGGTTGAGCCGTCGCTCCCCGTCGGCGGTCTCGGCGACGAGGCCCCCCAGGATCGCGCGGGGCGTCGCGTCGAAGGACTTGCCGGCGGCCCCTTTCAGCGCCGCCGCGTCCTCCGACCGGCCGGAGATCCGGACGTCCTTGCCGAGCTGGTCGACGGCGTAGGCGTACATGCGGCCGAGGACCTGGTCGTACTCGTCGGAATTCGTGAACTCGCGGAGCAGGTCGCGGACGGCGCCCAGGGAGGACTCCAGCGCGCGTTCCTGCGCCTCGTACTCGAGCTTTCGGGCCTGCATCCGGGCGCCGGCGATCCGCTGGGTCTTCTCGCGGCGCGCCTCGGCCTCGGCCTGCTGGGCGAGTCGCATCCGGGTCGAGCCGATCCGGTCGTCCCGGTCGGCCAGGATGCGTCCCTTGTCCGCCTCGAACTTGGCGGTCGCCTCGGCCAGGTCGCGCTCGCCGCGCTCTTGGATCTCGGCGAGGAGACGCTCGAGGCTCATCGGCCCGTCTACAGGATCCCGAGCAGCAGGATCAGACCGAGCACGAACCCGATGATCCACAGCGTCTCGGGAATGACGAAGAACACGAGCACCCGCCCGAACAGCTCGGGCTTCTCGGCGTAGATCCCCATCCCCGCGGCCCCGATCCCCGACTGGGCCATGCCGGTTCCGATGAGCCCGCCGGCAATGGCGATGCCTGCGGCCACGGCGAGAATCGCGCTGGGTACGTCCGTCATCTGGGTATCCTCGGCGGCGCGCAGAAAGGTGGCCTATATAACGCCAAGACGCCGACTCCGGTCGACCCCCTTTACCGACGAATTCTTGGCACGCGGCCGCCGCCTACAATCCCGCCGGGTTCGAGCCGGACACGCGGTCGGCCGGAGGGACCGGTTCCGCCCGGAGTCAGCGGCCCCTTAGGTCGCCGGCGGCCCCGACGGGGGGTGCACCGTCAACGGCTGGGAGAACTCGGCGACCACCCGCCAGGCGGGGAATCGACGCTCGAGGTAGTAGTCGAGGCTCAGCCGGCTGGGTCCCGAGGTCGCGTTGATGATGATGAGCCCGAGAAAGGCGATCGCGTAGATCACGCCGGTACCGACATCGGTCCCCCCCGCTCCCGAGGAGTATGGGCCGCCGAACCCCTCGGGCACGGCCCAGATCAGCAGGCTGAGGAACACGCCGCCGATGTAGGCGAGCCGGCGGGCGAACCCGAACAGGAGCGCCAACCCGAGCGCGAGCTCGAGAGTGCCGACGGTGTACACGATGACGGCCGAGTGACCGCTCGCCTGGGTCTCCCAGAACGAGAACCACCCCGACAACCATCCGGGGGAATTGGCCGCGGCCCCTTGAACCGCCGACGGAAAGCTGTCGACGAATCCTCCCGTGAATTTCAGCACCCCGTCGATGAGCCAGACGACGCCGAGCAAGATCCGTAGCGTCGTCCCGAGCGGGGCCGCATGCCGCGCCCACCAGCTGACGGCCGTTTCGTCGCTCATGATGAACTCCCCAACCTCGGGGCACGAGCCCCTGGAGCGGTATCTCGGGCGCGGGTCAACCGTCGTCGGTCCGGACTCGACCCCGGTTCGGGTAGCTACGTCCCCCGCAACGTGCGTGCCAGGTGGGGCGCATCACGAGGAGCGTCGTGTCTCGGCGGGGCACGGCTCCCGCAATCGAGTTACCCACGTGCGCTGTCGGCGGGGCACGCATGAAGCACACCCTCGCGGAGGCCGCCTCGGAGCTGTCCCGCAATCTCGAGCTCGACCTGCCGCCGGTACAGGTCTCCTACCTGGACGCCGCCCCCGAAGGAATCGACCGCCACCCCGGTGGCGTGCCGTCGGTGTGCACGTTCTTCGCCGAGGCCAAGGACCGCAGCTTCTACGCGCCCGTCGGCGACCACGAGGCGTGCGAGATCGGCGCGTTCGTTCTCGGGATCCCTCCCAAGGGGGAGCTTGGCGACCGGCTGGCCTCGACGGTCGGTAAGATGCAGAAGGAAGGGTACCTCGCGCCCGGTGACGAGGCCAAGATCCCGCACAACTCGGAGGCACCGGCGTTCGTCGCCTACGGGCGGCTCGGGACGCTCGACCTTCCCCCGACCGGGATCCTCCTGTTCGCCCGGCCGAAGTCCGTCATGCTCGCCCTGGAGAGCGCCGGATTCCAGACCCCGGTGATGGGCCGGCCGATGTGCTCGGTGATGCCGACGCTCGTCGGGGGAACCCCGATCGCGCTCTCGGCCGGGTGTATCGGCTCGCGCACCTACGCCCGGATCGGCGACGACCGGATGATCGTCGGGATCCGCGGCGACCACTTGGATACCTTCCTCAACGACCTTCGCCGAGTTCGGGCGGCCAACGAGTCGGTCCGTCAGGAGGACGAGTGGCGGCGGGATCTCGCCGCCCATCCCTATCGACCGGCCCCGCCCGTCCGCTCGTCCGCGGCGTAGCGCCGAGCCACTGCACCCAACCGGGTACAGGGGCCCCCAGCGGGGGCCTACTTGATCCCGTCGAGGACCGCCCGGACCCCCGGGTCCTGCGCCAGTGCGACCGGGGTACCGTTGTTCAACCAGACGACGTAGGCCAACAGGACGTCGATCGTACCCTCGAGCGCGGAGTACACAGTGCCGTTGTGCGCCGCGAGCTGCTGGGCGATCTGGCTCGCCGTCGCCCCGGAAAGCACCGCCGGATCGACGAGCGTCCCGGTGTGGACGAACGTCCCGCCGATCGCCACGAACGGGATCCCGCCGAAAGGGTCGTAGGCGCTGAGGAAGGCCTGCTCGATGCAGCGGCCGGTCCCGGGCGAGGTGATCTGTTGGTCGTTCGTCGATTCGCGGATCTCGAGCGCGAGGTAGGGGCTCGCCAGCGACAGGTTGGCCAGCACGACCGAGGGCGTGTTCGGGTAGACGTCGCTGAGCGAGGAGTGGTCGTACTGCACTCCGCTGACGTTGCCGAGCCGTTCGAAGGCGCCGAGGACCGCCCAGCTGGAGGCCGAACAGAACGGGCAGGCGACCGAGCCGTAGAAGAAGAACACCGGCGCGCCGGCCTCCGACCAGGCGCCGTTCGGTACGCGCTCCCAGCCGGCGGGCTCGCCCGTCAGGAACGGCGACAGCACCGGGCAGCCCTGGACGAAGGCGACCGCGCCGAAGATCCCCGCGGAGGCCAGTCCGACCGAGGCGCCCACGACCGCGGTCCGCTGGAAGGCCGCGTTCCACCGGACCTTCGAGCGCAGGAGCGCGATCGCGAGGAGGGCGGCGGCGGAGGCCGCGATGAACCCGAGCACCGGGATGGTCGGGAAGTAGGTCCCGATCGGCGAGGGGAGCACGAGGGCGAGGAACGCCCAGACTCCGAGCCAAGGGCACAGGAACCAGGCGATGCGGGCCAATGGCCACCCCTTGCGGGCGAGCCAGCTCGCGTGCTCGTCCGGGGGCTCCGGTGCCGGCGTGGGCGCATCGGCCCGCTCCCGGGAGAGGCGGCGGAGCTGTCGGCCGGCGGAGGTCCCGTCCGGTTCCGGTGAGAACCCGCTGCGGGAATCGTCGGCGATCTCCTCCCAGCTCGCTCCCTCCGAACGGCGCCGGTCGATCCACCCCCAGTCGACCATCGGTGCCCCCTCCCGAGCGGCCCTGGGGCAAGAGGATGTTGCTCACACGGCGCCCGCTAAGAGCGGTCGGCGCTCCCCTCGTCGACGATGGAGCTGACGTTCCTGGGAACGGCCGGATCCTGGCCGACCAAGGAGCGGAATGCGAGCGCGATCGCGCTCGACACCGAGCGCGAGCTGATCCTGTTGGACTGCGGCGAGGGCACCCAGCGCCAGTTGTTCGCGTCCACGAAGTCGTTCATGAAGGTCCGCCGGATCTTCCTGACCCACTTCCACGGCGACCACTTCCTCGGCCTGCCCGGACTGATCCAGTCGATGTGCCTGAACAACCGGCAGGAACCCCTCGACCTCTATGGCCCGCCCGACGCCCGGGAAGTCCTGGAGCGGGTGCTGACCCTCGGTTACTTCACGCTGCGTTTCCCGGTGACCATCCACGCGCTCCAGCCCGGCGCGACGGTCGAGCTCGACGGGTACACGGTGCGGAGCGCGGAGGCCTCGCACCCGGTGCCGTCACTGGCCTACCGGGTCGAGGAGGGCCCCAAGCGCGGCCGGTTCGACGCGGCCCGGGCGCGGTCGCTCGGGATACGGGGTCCCGACTTCGGTCGGCTGGAGGCGGGCGAGAGCGTCACCGTCGCCGGCCGGACGATCGCTCCGGAGGAGGTGATGGGACCCCCTCGGGCCGGGCGTTCGGTGACCTATTCGGGGGACAGCGCGCCCTCCGAGAAGATCGCCGCGCTGGCGCGCGGCTCGACCGTCCTCATCCACGAGGCGACGACAGCCCAGGACCTCGAGCAGGAGTCCAACGCCTGGGGCCATTCGTCGGCGCGGCAGGCCGCCGCCATCGCCCGGGAGGCCGAGGTCGGCGAGCTGTTCCTCACCCACTTCTCCTCGCGCTACCCGGAGGTCGAGCCGCTGGAGGCGGAAGCACGGACCCTGTTCCCCGGGAGCCATGCCGCGCGGGACCTGCTCGATCACCTGATCCGTCAGCCATGATCGCCGCCGACGGAGTGTTCGTCGGCATCTCCGAGCTCGCCACCCTGGCCGTCGGCCCCGTTCCTCGCCGTGGCCCGGCCATGGGCGAGCTCGGGATCGTCCCGAACGCGGCCCTGGCGATCCGTCAGGGTCGGATCGTCTGGACCGGCGCCGAGCGCCAACTCCGCCGTCAGGTCCGCCTCGCCGGGGGACGTAGGCCCGTCGACCTGGGGGGGCGAGCGGTCCTCCCCGGATTCGTCGACGCGCACACCCACCTGTTGTTCGCGGGCGACCGCCATCGTGAGATCACCTGGAAGCTGGAAGGGCTGAGCTACTCGGAGATCGCGCGTCAAGGAGGCGGGATCTATTCGACGGTCACCGCCACGCGTCGCGCGAGCGACGCCGAGCTCGTACGTTCCGCCCTCGACCGGCTGCGCCGGATGCACAGCTGGGGCACCACTACGGCCGAGGTCAAGAGCGGCTACGCGCTCACGCTGGAGGGCGAGCTCCGGCTCCTTCGGCTCGTCCCGCGACTCGCCCGGGCCTCGGGGGTGAACCTCGTTCCGACCTTCCTCGGCGCCCACGCCGTCCCGCCGGAGTATGCCGACCGGGCCGACGTCTACATCGACCAGCTCGTCGAGCGGTGGCTCCCTCGGGTCGCCCGCGCCGGGCTCGCACGCTTCTGCGATGTGTTCTGCGAACCGGGCTTCTTCGACGTCGCCCAATCCGAGAAGCTGCTGTTCGCGGCGGCGCGGCTCGGCTTCGGGCTGAAGGTCCACGCCGACGAGTTCCATGCCCTCGGCGGCGCCGCGCTCGCCGCGCGGGTCGAAGCCCGCTCGGCCGAGCATCTCCTGACCACCCCGTCCTCGGAGTACCCCCAGCTCGCGAGCGCGGGGGTCGTCGCGGTGCTCGCCCCCGTCACGCCGTTCGCGGCGCTCTCGGCACTGCGCAGCCCCGGCCGCGAGCTCGTCGACGCCGGCGTGCCGGTCGCGCTGGGAACCGACCTCTCGCCCAACTCCTGGGTCGAGGCGATGCCGCTCGTGCTCGCCCACGCCGTCTACGATGCGCGCCTCTCGCCGTCGGAGGCGATCACCGCCTCGACGGTGAACGCGGCCTACGCGATCGCCGAGGAGGAGCGCGCCGGCCAGCTCGCACCGGGCCGTCCGGCCGACTTTTCGGTCTTCCCGGTCGAGCACGCCGTCGAGGTGCCGTACCGCTTCGGCACGCTTCCGGCGCGGGTTTACCGACGAGGAAAACTCGTTTTCTCGAGGTGAATTCCAACCGAGAATTCAAATAGGACCGTCGAGGTTCTCGTCGGTGAGGTCGCCAAACATGGCGGAGCGCGTCGGCAAAGAGCAAGTCACCCGAGAGAAGGGCTACCTGTATTACCTCGGCAAGGACGGGTACCTGTGGAAGACCCCGACCAAGCTCAACAAGAGCGGCCGTAAGGCTAAGGTCGGTTCCGAGAAGATCAGCCGCGCGGACGGTTACATGTACTTCCTCGACAAGAAGGGGTACATCGCCCGCGCCAAGATGAAGAACGCCTGAACGGTTTCCCCGTTTTCCCCCCGAACCCCGCCCTCGGGCGGGGTTCCCCCCTTTTTTCCGAGCGCTCGAGGCGGGCCGACGCCCCGGGACGCCGGTTCACTTCGGGAGCGGGGGCGGCAGCACCCGCATCGAGCACGGCATCGCGACCCCGCACTCCCCGCAGAACAGTCCCTCATCGACGACCCACAGGAACGCCCCGCAGCGGTCGCACTTGCGCGGGTCGTCGGAGGCGTCGAAGCGGCACGTCATCCGACCGGGACGGAGGCGCCGCAGAGGATGAACCCGGCGGGCGCCGGAACGGCTCCGGCGTTCCCGAGTCACGCGAGCGGCGCACGGACGGAGCGCTGTCGCGCCCGGCCGAACCTCCGGTAGAAATACCGGGACACCTGTCGCGGCGCTCGGAGGTTATCATTCGGCCGTTCGCGGGCGCGGGCGCATCGCGTTCC
>DASYYY010000014.1:0-1838 GCA_035933635.1 Thermoplasmata archaeon
ACGCGGCAGCCGAACCGATGCCTTGGTTCCGCCAGGCCTCCAGTACGTGCCCGCCGACTCCGGCGTGCCGTGGCGACCACTCCCCGGAGGTCATCCAGCCGACGATCTCGCCGTCGCAGATTCCAGCAGCGACTTTGGCACGAGCGAGCAGTTCCGCGCCTCCGCGGTACATGCCAAGCATCTCCGGGGGCGCTCGATCGACCATCGCGGTATCGCGGGCGTCCAAGAGCCGGACCAGCTTGGATTCGTGGGGTATGACGGGGCGCTTGAGAACGAACAGGACGGCAGCCTTGAAGCTCGGCTCTAACCCCAATTCTCGTCTAAAGATCTCCGCGAGTGCCTCCGCGGTGGGGCGCTGGAGGCCACCCACGCAGGTCCAGCCGCTGTATCGACTCAGGAGACTCCATATCGATTCTGCGTCCGTCCCGATCGCCGTGGGCTCGTTCTGATCCCAACAATTGTCGATGACGGCCGCGCGCGGGGCGTGCGGATTCCCCGCGATGAAGGTTCGCGAGCGGCCCGAAGCGAGCGCCGCTAGCGCCTCCGAGTTCAGCGGGACGTCCTCGAGGGTTGCCCGAAACTCATCCAGTTCGGCCCTCGAGAGCGGGGTGAGCGTCGTTTCCGGGAGCTTGCCCGTCCACGTCACGTCGCCCCTTCTCCCGTGCGATCCATCACGCGCCACGAATAGTTACGGGCGAGCTCCCTGGAGTCAGATTCCGCAGATCGCGTTCGGTGTGCCGTTTCAGGGGTGGCTACCGAAGAATCCTGACGAGGCCCCGAAGTGCCACGCGTTTGTCCATGGGCTCCTTGAACTTGTAGAGGTGGCGACTCAAGCTCGGTCGCACTCTCTTCGCGCCCGGGTGGGTCCTACGCGCCCGGACCGCGAGCTGAGGATCGTACAGCATCAGCAAGTCGATCCGTACGGGGTGCCCCCGATCGATCCGGGCACCATGGTAGAAGTGGCGGGCGATGCTCCCGAAGAGCGTCCCCAGCTCCTTGTCCTCGGAGTCGAGCACGAGTCGAGAATCCCGGATCTCGATGGGGCCCGCTTGGACGTCATAGTCGTAGCCGGAAAACTCGTCGTGCCCAACGGCCCGCCGGCTGGGGTCGTACTTGTCCGTTCCGGCGCTGAGCACGATCTGCGTCAGGGTTTCGAGCGACTGCCCGGGGTGGTCGTCGAGCCCAATCGCTCGAAGGATGTACCTGCCGTCAGGAAACAGCCCCTCGATCGCCCGATCCACCGTGAGGCCGATCGAGGTGAAGTCCGGTTCACGGTCGACTCGGTACGCAGGAACGGAAATCTCGAGGACGGGTGTCGGAAGGGACGGCCGGACCATACACGAGCGGCAGTCGATGACATCACGCTTCAAAGGGAGCGCGCTTAGCGGCTCGAGCCGTGTCCCCGGATGGAGTTTTGGCTCGGCGAAATCGACGCGCGCAATCAACTTAGGCGTGGACGGCCCGCCCAAACCCGTGGCGCCCAAACCTCTTGTCGTAATCATCCGCGGAGCGATGGGGGCGGGTAAGTCGACCCTCCTCCGATCGCTAGCGCGGGTACCTGCGTACCGGTTCTATGTGCTCGATGCCGACGCTGCCGGGAGCTTCCACCCCAGCGACGCCCACGGCGAGCACCTGGCGCACGACTGGCCAATCGAAGTCGAGATCCTGGCCCTTCACGCCAAGATCATCGTGACCCGCGGATTCAATCTCCTCACTGACCCGGGTGAGTTGTTAACTCGCCGCGAAGTCGACCGGTTTCTCCGAATCGTGGGCCGCTCCCGCCGCGACCCCCGGGTGGTCCTCATTCGCCTCGAGGTTGGGCCCGACGCGGCCGTTGC
>DASYYY010000031.1:0-292635 GCA_035933635.1 Thermoplasmata archaeon
CCGAGCGGGTGGTAGGCCGGCACCCACTTCAGCGTCGCCTTGCGCGCCCAGGCCGGGCCGGCGATATCGAGATGCGCCCACGCCGTGTCGCCGACGAAGTTCTCCAGGAAGGCCGCGCCGAGCAGGCAGCCCGCGTACTTCGGCTCGAGCGCGTTGCGAACATCGGCGACATCGCTCTTGACCATGTCGCGGTGCGGGTCGGTGAGCGGGAGCTGCCAGAGCGGTTCGCCCACGGCCTGCCCGGCCTGCTCCAGCGCTTGCGCGAGCGGGTCGCGGTTGCCAACGACGGCCCCGATGTTCTCGCCGAGCGCCACGACCTGGGCCCCCGTCAGCGTCGCCAGGTCGATCACCTCATCCGGGTGGTACTTGTCCACCGCGTAGGCCAGCGCATCGGCGAGGACCACCCGGCCCTCTGCGTCGGTGTCGGTGACCTCGATGGTCTTGCCGTTGTAGGTCCGGACCACGTCGGAGGGTCGGTACGCCGAGCCGCTCGGGAGGTTCTCGGCGCAGGCCATCACGCCGACGACGCGGGGGGGGACCTTGAGAAGCGAGGCCGCGCGCACGATGCCCAGCACCGCGCACGCGCCGGATTTATCGAACTTCATCTCCGCCATGCCCAGCGAGGGCTTGATCGAGATCCCGCCCGAGTCGAAGGTGATGCCCTTGCCGACGACGGCCACGGTCTTGCCCGACCGGGCCCCGCCCGAGTACTCCACGACGATCATGCGGGGCGGGTGCGCGCTGCCCGACCCGACGGCAAGGATCCCGCCGCACTGCATCTCCTCGAGCTTCTTCTCGTCGAAGACGGCGACCTTCAGCCCGAGCTCCTTGCCCAGGTGCCGGGCCTGCTCGGCGAGCCATTCGGGGGTGGCGTGGTTGGGCGGGGTGTTGGCGAGATCTCGGGTGAACAGCGCACTATCGGCGAGGACGAGCTCCTGCTCGAGGCTCCGCTTGAGCGAACCCTCCTCGCGGGCGTGCTCCTCGCCGAGGGCGATGGTGACCTCCTCGACGGCGCCCTCGCCGGAGGACTTGTAGCGCAGGAACTCGTAGCCGCCGAGCAACGCACCGCTCGCGAGCGCGCGCAGCGCTTCGTCGCTGGTCACGCCCTCGCCGACGAAGCTCGCCAGCCGGAACGCCACCGTCCGGACCCCGTGGCCCTTGAGCTTCTGGACCGCGGTGGCGGCCACCTCGCGGACGGTGTCGGCCCGAAGCGGTCGACGACCGAGCCCGACCAGGACGACGCGCCCCCGACCGTCGGGCCGGAAGAGCGTGTGGATCTCCTTGAGCTTGCCCCGGACCTCTCGGCCGTCCCAGGCCCGTCGGAGGGTCCCGGTCAGGACGCCGTCCTCGCGACCGAGCGTGCGGGGCAGGGCGTCGTCCTTGTCGGAGCGCTCGAAGACCCCGCTGACGCTGGCGTCGAACGAACCGGCGGTCGCCTCTCGGCGGTCGAGGGCGACCTTCATGGCCGGCCGACCGGAGGTCTAACGAGAGAGGTCGGACCGGATCTTCTGGCGGTCGATCCGGATCCCCGTCGGCGTGACCAACAGCAGGTTCTTGGCGACGCCGGCCACATCGCCGCCCACATCCTTGGCGACGTTCTTCAAGTCCACGCTCATACGGCGGACGGCCGTCTGATCGTTGGCGATCGAGGTATAGTCGACGAAGACCGCGTCGCCCTGGTAGATGTGCTTGGTGGCCTCGTGGAGGTCCTCGAAGCGCAGGATCTCGGCCAGCCGCACGACCGTGCGCGCGCCGGCGAGCCCGGCTTCCTCCTCGTAGCCCATCGTGCCGAGGTCGAGGAAGGTCCCTTCCTCCAGGGTCTCATCGCCGTGGTGCCGCCGGAGAATGCCTCGCTTGCTCAACATGATGGAGGGGTGCCTCTCGTCAGCGAAAGGAGTTGAATTCCCTTCTTAAGACTGCCGTTTTACTGGCACGACTCCGGCGTCGAATGCGGCCCGCCGCGGCTTGCGAGCCCCCGCACCCGCCCACAGCGTCCCCTCCCCCGGCGCCTCGGGGACTCGCAGGCAGAAGGTCACCCGAAAGATGTCCCGGCCGTCCTTGCGGCCGTAGAGGGTCGGGGACTCGGTGAGGGTCGCTCCCAGACGGCGCTTCAGCCATCGCGCCAGCGCCCGGGCGCTGACCGTGTCGACGAGGTAGAAGTCCCAGCCCTCGGGCAACCGCTCCTCCCACGAGAGCGCCTTGCGCCACTCGGCGCGCGCCTCGGGGAGCTCCCGGTCCCATAGGCGGTGGAGCCGCTCGCGGTCCTCCCGGTGGGCTCCGACGTGGCGGCCCTCGGGACCGCGGAGCTGGATGATCGCGGTGAAGAAGTGGCCGGTCTTGCGGCTGCAATCCGGGCAGGTCCGATGCTCGATCCGGACCTGGAACTCGACGGCGACCTTGCGCTCGGCGTCCCGGAACCGAACGTCGGCCACGGCCCGCAGCTCGCGGACGAGGGGATTGAGGCCGGTCTCCTCCCATGCGACCCGCCGGATCCCGACCTCCGGGTGCGTGCGCAGGAGCGGGCTCAGGTCTTCGGGGACGAGCAAGGTCGACGAGCCCGATCGTTCCCAGTGGCTGCCGACCATGCGGGAGCCGCACGTCGGGCAGAGCACGACCTTCGCGTGCGAGTCGACTGTGATCAACGGATGGGTCTTGGCAAAGCAGTCCGCACAGACCCCCTCCTCGATCGGCAGGCCCGTCCGCCCGCAGACCACACAGAAATCGCCCTCCACGGCCGCCGACCTAGCCTTCGGGGATTCCGATGATCTGCGCGTGGGGAACGCCGCCCAGGCGGCCCGTGGCCCCCGTGAGGAACCCTTCCTCGGAGGCGACCCCGCAGACGCGCTCGCCGAGAAGATTCACGATCGTCGCCCGCTGGAGTGCCCAGACGAGCTCCTCGCGCGCCACCCGCCGCTCGCCGTAGAACTGCGGGGAAACCTTGACGGTCCGCCCATTGGCACCGACAGGAAGGTCGCGGTCCAGGAGCTCCTCGTCGCACGCGGCGAGGACGACCTCGGTTCGGACCCGGTGGACCCGCATCACGATCCCCGAGGACCGGCCCGGCGCGGCCATGGGAGAGTACCCCGGCCGCGGCTTATCACGGTTCGCGCTTGGAGCCGACGCTCAGTGGAACCGGACGAGCTGAAATAGTCCGGGCCGCGGCTCGAGCAGCTCGCCCTGATTGCGGAACGTGTAGAGCAGGGCATCGGCCCGGGCGGGGGTGATCCCCTGCCGTTCCGCCTCCGCCTTGAGCTCCTCCATCGTGAAACTCCCCGATCGGTCCTGGAGTCGGCGCATGATGTCCAGGAAGACCTCGGCCCGCTCCCGCTGGCTGTGGGTGACGCCGGTGGTGACCGTGTCGATGTCCAGCTGGCCCTCCTGGGTCGCGACGCGCTTGAGGAAGCTCTCGACGATGCGGGTGGCGCGCTCGGCGTCGACGACCTCGACGACCGGAGAGAGGCGGGCGCGTGCGGACGCTTCGCTCAGCCGGACCAACGCCTCGAGCTGCCGGGCGGTGATCGGCACGGGCGCCCCCGGGCTCTCGCCCTGCTTGCGGACCTGCACGTAGTAGTCCTCGATGACGCCGAGGGCATCGTCGGAGAGGACCGGTCGGATGTTCCGCTTGGCCCACGAGATGTACTTGCGGAGGAAGTCCGGCGGAAACGGCACCGCCGAACCGGCCGAAGGGAGTTCGGTCAGGACCGGCGAGTTCCGTGCCTCTCCCTCCTGGTGCGACAGGAGGATCCGGTTCGCCAGCGACCGGTCCCGGTCCGAATCGGGGCGGTCCTGGATCGAGTAGATGACATCGAACCGCGACAGGAGCGTCGGGGGCAGATCGATCTGCTCGGAGATCGTGCGATCCGGAGTGAATCGGCCCCACTTCGGGTTCGCGGCGGCGAGCACGGGACACCGCGCATTCAGCGTCGCGGTGATCCCGGCCTTGGCGACCGAGACCGTCTGCTGCTCGAGGGCCTCGTGCATCGCGGACCGGTCCTCGGGGCTCATCTTGTCGAGCTCGTCCACGACCGCGATCCCACCGTCCGCGAGGACGAGCATCCCCGCCTCGAGCACCCACCGGCCGCCGCCGAAGTCGTCCTTGACCGCGGCGGCGGTCAGACCGGCGGCGGTCGCGCCCTTGCCGCTCGTGTAGACGCCGCGCGGCGCGACATCGGCGATGTATCGCAGCAACTGGCTCTTGGCCGTGTTGTGACTGACGACTCCGTTCGCGAGGAATCGGTGCCCGGCAGGGACCTCGATGTCGTAGACGGTCGCGCGGCCGGCCGGTCGGACCGATACCACGCGCTCCGAGTTGTGGTCGTGCCATCGCCGCTCACGGCTTGCGGCGTACGCGGCCGCGCGCGCGAGGTGGGCCCGCTTGCGGGCGCTGACAAAACCGATCTCTTTGGCGAAGCGCAGTATCGAGTTGGCGCGGCGTATCATCAGCGAACCGGAAGGACCGCCCCGGACCCAGCCACCGTTCTTGGGGTGCGGTCGTGGAGCCTTGCTCCAGACGATGTGGGAGTGGATCCCCCACCGGAGCAGAAGGGTCTGCACGTCGCGGAGCAGTTCGAGGTTTGCCGACCGAAGGGAGACGCTGGTGCGTCCGCGACCCCCAGCGAAGCTGCGGCCATCCGCCTCGTAGAGCCACTGTAGGAAGGAGACCACCACGCGGTTCGGGGAGGCAAAGATCGCATCGGGCACGCGATGGTCCCGGAGCGATCCCAACCACGACGCGATAGGAGTCCGATCCACCTGTAGGTACCGCATCTTCCGCCGTTGCTTCTGGGGGCTCGGCCTCACCCCGAACACTCGCTCGAAACGGCGAGACATCCCCTCGATCACTTCGAGCTCGCTCGCGGCCGGGCACAGCAGGACCCTCCGCGGGCCCACGTGGCCGTCGCCCAGGACGTAGCCCAGGATCGCCGCCAGGTCTTCGTCGACGAATTCCGGGACCTGGACGTGCCAGCTCTTGTGATAGTAGGTGGGCTCCTTCCAATTCGTCGGGACCAGGGCCTGTTTGTCGCACCGCATGCCTCGGGCGACGACCAGCCGATCTCCGGGCGACAAACTGTCGATCCGAGCCCACTCCCCCCGACGGCGCGCAGCGTTCCAGCGGTACAACGGGTGGTTCGGGGTCCCTACGATGCACTTTCCCGAATCGGTGACCACTTCGACCACCGGCTGATCGTGGTAGCGGTGAAAACGGGTGGCGTTCGCCACTTGACCGCTTCCCGTCCCGAGCCGGACGGGGGTCGCGATCGGCTGAAGGTGCGCGGTTCCCATCTGCTCGATCTTGACGAGCGTCCCGTCCCCCAGGGTGATCCGCTCGTCCCCGATGAGGCAACCCGGGTCGCCCACGAGGAGCGTGTGGATGTCCCCCCGGACCCGGACGCCGTCGGGGTGCCGCTTCTCGACCCCCCCGAACAGTTGGAGGGCGATGGCCTCCTTCTCCTCCTCCATCCCCTTGATCGTCGGGGCGAGGGACAGCACGATCCGCGCGAGGACGTTCGGGTCCTGCCGGAAGGAGAGGATGAGCTTCTCCTCCTCCTCGGAGATAGGGATCTCATCGTACTCCCGCTGCTGGAACTCGATCGAGTTCCCCAGCAGCAACAGGTCGAAGGTGGTACTGCGCAGCACGCCGCCCTTCGCGGCGGAGGCGCGCTGGAGCCCCTTGAGCACCCCGCTGACGATCAGACGGGTACCCGGGATCACCTGACCGGCGAGGTCCTCGGTCAGGAGGACGGTGAGCCCCTGCGGGTGGGCTCCGCCCTTGAGCTTCTCAGGGTTCTCCTGGACCTCGATCCGCTGCGAATCGAGGTAGCTCGACCGTTCGGGGGAGAGTCGGAAGCGGGTGCGGCCCGCAGGCTTGCCGCAGTGGGGGCACTCGAGCGGCTCGCGGAAGACCGGGCTCCAGTCCTCCTGGAGCTCGTGGACCTCATTCTTGCACGCCAGGCACAGGAAGACGGCGTCGCGGATCTGCGGGCGCACCTCGGTGGTCTTGCGCACGATGGCGTCGAGGGCGATGAACTTCCCGAGGTCGGTCTCCCGGATCTCGCGGATGGGGCGGCGCGCCGTCGGCGGCGGCTCAGTGACCCGCAGCCGCAGCTCTTCGGCCGCGGCGCCCGCGACGGGTAGGAGCTCGCGCATCGCGCGGCGGCCCGCCTCGAGCACCTCGTCGGGCCGCTCGAGCAACAGGTCGGCGAGCCCCGCGTCCACCGACTCGAGGACGGGGAACGCGATCGTGACCGAGCGCTCCTCGGGGAAACGGTCGGCCACCTCGAGGATCTTGGGGCGGAGCTCGGCCTCCTCCAGTGCCTGCACCCATCGACCCTGGAGCTCGGCCGGCGAGGGCAGAGCCCGTTGTGCGACGGCCATGTGTGTTTCCCCCTACGGATCCAGCCGGTACCGGTCCCGGGGGAAGAGACGGGACTCACGGATATTGGGGAGGTGGGCGATGGATTGCACGAACCGGTCCACTCCGAACCCCCAGCCGCCGTGCGTGGGCATCCCGTAACGGAACGCCTCGAGGTAGCCGGAGAACTGACCGGTGTCGAGCCCGGCGGAGAGCATGTTCGCCTCGAGCCGCTCGAGCCGATGCTCCCGCGGGCCGCCGCTCGTGATCTCCAACCCCTCGCAGCCGAGGTCGAAATATCCCGTGAGCGACGGGTCCGATTCCTGGCGGCGGGCGTAGAAGGTCGTCTTCTTCGCCTCCGACGGAAAGTCGGTGATGTAGTAGAACGGGTTGCCGTGCTGGGCGACGAGGAGCTCGCCGAGCTTCTTCTCCTCCTCGGTCGACAGGTCCTCGTCGTTGCCGGCGCGCCCGAGCAACCGGGCACACTCACGGAACGGAACGCGGGGGAAGGGGGTCCGGATCGCCGGGAGCTCCACCGCGGCGGCGTGGCCCTCCCGCTCGAGCCGGTGCTTGGCGAACGCCACGGCATCGCGGACGATGTCCTCGAGAGCGACGCGGAGCTCGTCGGGCTCGTCGACGAACGACATCTCGGCGTCGAGGCTGGAGAACTCCGTGATGTGCCGGACCGTGTCCGACGGCTCGGCCCGGAACGCCGGGGCGATCTCGAACACGCGCTCGAAGCCCGCCGCCATGAGCATCTGCTTGTAGAGCTGCGGGCTCTGGGCGAGGAACGCACGGGTCTCGAAGTAGGTCACCGGGAAGAGCGTCGCGCCCCCTTCGGCCCCTTGGCGCAGGAGCTTCGGCGTCTCGACCTCGAGGAACCGACGCTCGGTGAATGCCGCGCGGAACCCCTCGAGGAGCGCGGCCCGCAGCTCGAAGATGCGCCGAACCTCGGGCTTGCGCAGGTCGAGGACCCGGTGGTTGAGCCGGGTGTCGAGCTCGACGTGGACCTTGTCTACGACGCCCAGGGGAAGCGGGACCTCTGCGGTCGTCACGACCTCGAAGGAGGAGGGGGCGATCTCGAACCCGAGCTGCGCCTTGGGCGAGGCGCGCACGGTCCCCTCCACCTCCACGAACGACTCGCGCGGTAGCGCGGCGAGGCGGTCGAACAGCTCGGGCGCCGTCACCCCTTTCTTGAGCGTGACCTGGGAGACCCCCGATCGGTCCCGGACGAGGGCGAAGGCGACGCCGCCAAGCGCCCGGTAGTCCTGGAGAAAGCCCCCAACGCGGACGGTCTCTCCGTCGCGTTCCTTCAGCTCACGCGCGAGCCGGCGCGGCGGCGACAGAGGTCGGCACCTCCTTGCGCGCGAGCGCCGCCCGAACGAGCGCGAGGTAGAGCGGGTGGGGAGCCTCCGGGCGGGAGAGGAACTCGGGGTGGTACTGCACCCCGACGAAGAACGGATGGTCGGTCAGCTCGAACGCTTCGACCCGGCCGTCGACGGTGCGGCCGGCGACCTTTAGGCCGCGGGCGGCGAACCGGTCCAGATAGGCCGGGTTGATCTCGAATCGGTGGCGGTGGCGCTCCCAGATCTCGGTGCGTCCGTAGATCTCGGAGATGCGGGAGCCCGCCTCGAGAACGACACGCTGGGCGCCGAGCCGCATCGTGCCGCCCATCGACTGCACGGCCTTCTGGTCCTCGAGCAGGCAGACCACCGGGTCCGGGGAGTGCGGGTCGACCTCGCTGGAGTTCGCGTGCGTCAGCCCGAGCTCGTGGCGGGCGAACTCGACGGCCGCCATCTGGAACCCATAGCAGACGCCGAGGTAGGGGATCGCCTGGGTGCGGGCGAGCTCGATGGCGAGCATCTTGCCCTCGACGCCACGCGCGCCGAAGCCGCCCGGGACCAACAGCGCGTCGGAGCGCTTCAAGCGGGCCAGCGCGGCGGGGTTGCGGTGCAGGTCCTCGGCGTCGTACCATTGCAGCGTGATGCCGCAGCCGAGCCGTCCCTGGACATGGTGGAACGCCTCGATGTGCGAGAGGTAGGCGTCGTGGAGATCGGTGTACTTGCCGACCACCGCGACCTCGACGTTGCCGGTCTCGGAACGGTAGGTGGCGAGGAACTCCTTCCAGGCGGTGAAGTCCGGCTCGCGCTCCGGGAGCCCGAGCAGCTTGGACAGGAACGAGCCGACGCCCTGGGCCTCGAGCACGAGGGGCACCTCGTAGATCACCGACTGGTCCGGCACCGAGATCACCGCCTCGGGCGGGACGTCGCAGAAGAGCGAGATCTTGGCCTTGATGTCGGGGGCGAGCGGGGCGGGCCCCCGCGCGACGATCAGGTTGGGCCGGATACCGATGGCGCGGAGCTCGCGGACCGAGTGCTGCGTCGGCTTGGTCTTCGCCTCGCCGACCGGTCCGACCGTCGGGACGAGGGTCGTGTGCACGAAGGCCATGTGGCCCTCGCCGAGCTCGTAGGAGAGCTCGCGCAGTGCCTCCAAAAAGGGCATCGACTCGATGTCACCGACGGTCCCTCCGACCTCGACGAGGACGACCTCGGCCCCCGAGGCCTGGGCGACCTCGCGGATGATCCGCTTGATCTCGCCGGTGACGTGGGGGATGATCTGGACGGTGTTGCCGAGGTATTCGCCGCGCCGCTCCCGCTCGATGACCGCGCGGTAGATCTTGCCGGTCGTCAGGTTGTGGCTGCCGTTGAGGCTCTGGGCGAGGAACCGCTCGTAGTTGCCGAGGTCGAGGTCGGCCTCGGTCCCGTCGTCCAGCACGAACACCTCGCCGTGCTGGTAGGGGTTCATCGTCCCCGCGTCGACGTTGAGGTAGGGGTCGATCTTGACGATCGTGACGCCGATGTTGCGCGCCTTCAGCAGGCGCCCGAGCGACGAGGTGGTGATGCCCTTGCCGAGGCCGGAAATCACGCCTCCGCTGACGACAACGACCTTCACGAACCAACCTCCGCGCGGGTAACGGACTGACCCCTTAAAGACGCCGGCGAAACGAACGGGAAACGCACCGGCGTGCGGGCGTTTCCCGCGTCCTGCAGGGCAGTTCGTCTACTGTGAGGCCGTCGATGCGAGCGGCCGCTTGCACTTGCGGCAGTTGGTCACCCACGGCTCGTTGGAGGTGCCGCAGAAGCTGCAGATCCGAGGCGGCCGGGCGCCTCCCTGGGGGGGCGCCGACGGGGCCGCGTTGGTCTCCGGCTCGGAGGCGGGCATGAATCGCTGGGGTTCGGGGGGCTCGGAGCGGACCCCCACCGGGGGCGGCCGACCGGCCGTCGGCTGCGGGGTCGGTCCGGACGAGGTGATCGGGGCCGGCATCTCGTACGGCGCCTCCTCGGGGGGAGTGACGTCCTCCGGCGACTCCGCCGCCTTGACGGCGGGCTTCATCCGGAGCCCGAGAATCGCGACCACGGCTCCGAGAACCGCGACGATGATACCGATGAGCATCAGATACGACAGCCCCGAGTCCGAGTAGGTCACCGAGATCGTCTCGGGGACCGACGTCGCCGGGTTGCTGCTCGAGCACGCGTAGAGGTAGTAGGTCGTCCCGCTGGCCAACGAGGCGGTGAACGACCCGCTGGCACCGCTTCCGTGCGCCGTCGAGCCGGGGTTACCCGGACATACCCCGTTCGACGAGGTGAGGAATACCTGCGTCGAGCTCGAGCCGCCGCTCCAGCTGATGGAGACGGTCACCCCTCCGACGAAGCTCGCCGTAGGAGGCTCGAGCGCGGAGCCGGCCTGGACGCTCGTGGATTGGGTCGCGGAGATCGCGTAGTACCCGAGCCCGAGAAGAATGACCCCGACGATGACAAGCAGAACTCCAACGACGAAAACCGCGCGGCGCATCGCCCCCGCCACCGACCCACGCCGAAAAAGGCTTCGGACGCCGAACCGGGCCCTTCACGGCCCGGCTCAGAGCGGAACGCGCCGTCCCGAGGGGTCCCGGTGCGCCCTACCGAACTCCGGCAGCCCCGTCAGTTCCGGCGCGGGGAACACGGGTCCGTCGATGCACGGGTGAAGCGGCCCGAGCGCACAGGCGTCGCACAGGCCCACGGCGCACTTCATGTGCCGCTCGACCGAGCAGAAGACGGGAACTTTCGGACGGTGCGCCGCCTCGATCACCTTGCGCATCATCACCTCCGGACCACAGGTCCACACGGCATCGAACGGTTCGGTCGCGAGCAGTCGCCCCGCGACTTCGGTCACATACCCGTGGAAGCCCGAACTACCGTCGTCGGTCGCGACGTGGACCTCGTTCGAGATCGGTCGAAGGCGCTCGACGAACAGGAGCTCGGCCGCCGTGGTCGCCCCGAGCGCGCAGGTCACCCGGCTCCCCCGCGTCGCGGCCGCCTCCGCGGCCGGAGCGAGGACCGCCGTGCCGGAGCCGCCCCCCACCACCAGGATGCGCTTCGGTCGCAGGTCGAAGGTGTTGCCATAGGGGCCCCGGATGCCAAGGACGGTTCCGGGTTCGATGCCCAGGATGCGCCCGCTGGTCGCGCCCATCCGCTTCACGGTCACCCCCTTCGACGGACCGGTGTAGGACAGCGACATCGGGAGCTCGTCGTCCCCCGGGACCCAGACCATCACGAACTGACCGGGGTTCGCCGGAAGAGGGTACTCGAACCGGAGCGTCACGGTCGAGGGGGTCTCGCGGGTCGACTCGGTGACCGCGCAGGCTTGCCGCATCATGGGTGGTCGAGGCCTACCCGCCGACCCGCGCGGCTCGATGGGCCGCGCCGACCAAATCGGAGATTTGGGAGACACCCAGCACGCGCATTCGTTCGGTGAGCTCCTCGACCAGACGCCCGAAAACGGAGACCCGTTCGAAGCTCACCGCCGTCCCGACCTGGACGGCGGAGGCTCCGGCGAGCAGGTACTCGACCGCGTCGGTCCCGCTCGAGATCCCTCCCACGCCCACGATCGGGATCTTCACGCGCTCGAAGACCTTCCAGACGCAGGCGAGACCCACGGGCTTGATCGCCGGGCCGCTGAGCCCCCCGAGCCCGTGGGCGAGCACCGGCCGCTGAAGGGCCGCGTCGATGGCGAGGCCCCGTACGGTGTTGATCGCGGTGATCGCGTCGGCACCGGCCCGCTCGGCGGCGGCCGCGATCTCCTCGGGGGCGGCCACATTCGGGGTGATCTTGACCCAGACGGGGATCTTCACGCTCCGGCGGACCGCCCGGGTGACCTCGGAGACGAGCTCGGGGTCCTGCCCGATCTCCGAGCCGAGCCCCTCGGCGTGAGGGCAGCTGAGGTTCAGCTCGACCGCGAGGACACCGGTCTCGGCGATCTGCGCGGCCAGCCGCCCGAACTCCTCGGCGTCGTGGCCGAAGACGCTCCCGACGATGGCGACCCCGGCGTCCCGAGCGAGGGCGATCTCCTTTGGATACTCTCCGATCCCCGGGTTCGGCAGTCCCATCGCGTTGAGGAAGCCCCACCGTTCGTACTGTTCGACGGTGGGGTTCGGGTAGCCCGGTCGAGCCTCGGAGCCGATCGATTTGGTGACGACGCCCCCGGCGCCGGCCCGCCAGGCACCGGCCAGGGATTCCCCGCTCTCCCCCCAGATCCCCGAGGCGAGAAGGAACGGATTCCGGAACGACAGCGCGCCGACGCGCGCCGAGGTGTCCACCACGACGCGTTCGACGAGAAGTCGCAATATATCGGTTGGGAGTCGAACGCCCTCGATGAAGCTCGAGCGGCTCACCGACGCCTCGCGCGCCGCGCTCGAGCGGGCGTTCCAAAGGGCCCTCGAGATGCGCCACCCCTCGGTCGAGCCCGAGCACCTGCTCCTCGCGCTACTCGAGGACGAGGCGGGGACCGCCGCGGGATGGATCGCCGGCATGGGGGCCAGGCCCGAGGAGATCCGGCGACGGGTCGACGAGAACCTCCGGGCACGTCCCACCGCCGACCACGTCGCGCCGAGCGATGAGTACCTCTCCCGCTCGCTGACCGCCGCGATCGATGCCGCCGAGTCCGCCGCGAAGGCCCGGAAGGACCGGTACACGGCGGTCGACCACCTCCTGCTCGGCCTCCTGGCGACCGATACCCCGGCGCGCACGATCCTGGAAGACGCAGGGATCACGCGCAAGGGTCTCGAGGCCCACCTGAAGGAGGCCCGGGGCGCCGATCACAAGGTCGATTCGCGCAGCGACGAGTCGACGAGCCAGGCGCTGGAGAAGTACGCCCGGGACCTGACGGTGCTGGCGCGCCAGCACAAGCTCGATCCGGTGATCGGCCGCGACGAGGAGATCCGGCGCGTCATCCAGATCCTCTCGCGCCGGACGAAGAACAACCCCGTCCTCGTCGGCGATCCGGGGGTCGGCAAGACCGCGATCGTCGAAGGACTGGCGCTCCGCATCGCGAACAAGGACGTGCCGGAGTCGTTGCAGGACCGCAGGGTCGTCGCCCTCGACCTCGGCTCGCTCCTCGCCGGGGCCAAGTTCCGCGGGGAGTTCGAAGAGCGGCTCAAGTCGGTCCTGAAGGAGGTCGAGGGCTCCGACGGCCGCATCGTGCTGTTCATCGACGAACTGCACACGCTCGTCCACGCCGGCGCGACCGAGGGCGGCGCGCTCGACGCCTCCAACCTGCTCAAGCCGGCGCTCGCCCGGGGCTCGCTGCACGCGATCGGCGCCACGACGATCCAGGAGTACCGCAAGTACATCGAGAAGGACGCCGCGCTCGAGCGCCGGTTCCAGCCGGTGATGGTCAGCGAACCGACCGTCGAGGACACCATCTCGATCCTCCGCGGGCTGAAGGAGCGCTACGAGCTCCACCACGGCGTCCGCATCCACGACGCCGCGCTCGTCGCGGCGGCCCATCTCACCTCGCGCTACCTACCCGACCGGCACCTCCCGGACAAGGCGATCGACGCCGTGGACGAGGCCGCCTCGATGGTGCGGCTCGCGCTCGATTCACGGCCGCCCGAGCTCGACCAGTTGACCCGGCGCATCCGTCAGCTCGAGATCGAACGCACCGCGCTCAAGCGCGAGAGCGACCCCGCCTCCAAGGAGCGGCTCAAGCGACTCGAGCGCGAGCTCGCGAACCTCAAGGAGTCGGAGTCGAGCCTCCAGAGCCGCTGGCAGCAGGAGAAGGCGGCGGTCGAAGGCATCCGGGCCGTCCGGCGTAAGCTCGAGGCGGCCCGTACCGATGCCGAGGAGGCCGAGCGCACCGGCGACCTCGAGGCGGCGGCGCGACTGCGCTACGGGACGGTTCCCGAGCTCCAGAGGGAGCTCGCGACGAAGACCCGCGAGCTCCCCAAGGTCGAGGGCGGGGGACTGCTCCGGGAGGAGGTTGGGGAGGAGGACATCGCCCGCGTCGTCGGCAAGTGGAGCGGCATCCCCGTGTCGCGGCTGCTGGAGGGGGAGACCCGGCGGCTCCTCGGGATCGAGGAGGAGCTCCGCAAGCGCGTCATCGGCCAGCCCGAGGCGATCGCCGCCGTGGCCAAGGCGGTCCTGCGTTCCCGCTCGGGGCTGGGCGACCCGAACCGGCCCATGGGCGCCTTCCTGTTCATCGGGCCGACCGGCGTGGGCAAGACCGAGCTCGCCAAGGCGCTCGCGAGCTTCCTGTTCCACAACGAGCGCGCGCTGGTCCGCATCGACATGAGCGAGTACATGGAGAAGCACACCGTCGCGCGTCTGATCGGTGCGCCCCCGGGGTACGTCGGCTACGAGGAGGGCGGCCAGCTGACCGAGGCGGTGCGGACGCATCCGTACACCGTCATCCTGCTCGACGAGGTCGAGAAGGCCCATCCGGAGGTCGTCAACGTCCTCCTCCAGCTCCTGGACGAGGGGCGGCTGACCGATGGGCAGGGCCGCACCGTCGATTTCCGCAATACCCTGGTGATCATGACGAGCAACCTGGGCACCGAACTTCTGGCCTCGGCCAAGAGCGAGGAGGAGCGCCGCAAGGTCGTCGAGGAGGCGCTCCGCGCCTACTTCCGACCCGAGTTCCTCAACCGGCTCGACGAAGTCGTCATCTTCCACTCGCTGACCGAGGCCGATGTCGAGCAGATCGTCGACCTCCAGGTCGCCCAACTGGGCGGCCGTCTCAAGGAGCGGCGCATCCGGCTGCAGGTCAGCCCACAGGCCCGTGCGCTGCTGGGGATCCAGGGCTTCGACCTCGCCTTCGGCGCGCGCCCGCTCAAGCGCACCATCCAGAGGCTCGTGATCGACCCGCTGTCGGCCAAGCTACTCGCGGGCGAGATCCAGGACGGGCAGACCGTGCGCGTGGGCGTCAAGAACGGGGCGCTCGAGCTGTCGACCGGTCGCGCGGCGGAACCGGTCGAGGCGGCGTGAGGAGCGTTCGTTGAGCGGCGCGCTCACTCTCGCCTTCGTCGGCGCGCCGGGAACGGCCAAGGAGCTCGGCAAGAAGAGCACCCAGAGCGACATCACGCTCTACCACGACGTCCACGGCGACCGTGCGCTGACGCTGGTCGAGCCGTCCCAGTATCCGGAGAAATTCGCCTCCCTGCTCTTCGCGCTCGCCCTCAGCGAGCGCGCGATCTTCATCGTCGACGGGCTCAACCGCAGCATCGCCGAGACCGCCGCCACCGTCGACCTGTTCGACCTCCCGGTCGAGCTCCGGCACGGCCCCGCGGTCGGAGCCGAAGAGCTCCGCAAGGCGTTCAAAGGGCTCCGGCTCGTCGACGCGCCCACCGCACCGCTCGACCTGATGCGGCTCCGCGAGGAGCTCGCCACCGCGCCCGAGCGCCCGTCGGTGGGACCGGTGCGCGTCGTCCTCGACCACTACTTCCCGGTCAAGGGCGTGGGCACCGTCGCCCTCGGCTTCGTCCAGCAGGGCACGCTCACCGCCCACGCCACCCTCAAGCTGCTCCCGACGGCCAAGAGCGTCGAGGTCCGTTCGGTCCAGGTCCACGACGTCGACGTCCCCTCGGCCTCGGCCGGTGAGCGGGTGGGGGTCGCGCTCAAGGGGATCGAGGTCGACGAGCTCTCCCGCGGACAGGTACTGGCGGCGGAGCCCGCGCTCCCGGTCGCGACCCGCCTCTCCGGCGGTTCCGGGAGGAAGTGCCCCTACTACCGGGGCGATCTCGGGGTCGGCGCCCACCTGCATGCCCTGGTGGGTTTGCAGTTCGTGCCCGCGGCGGTGACCGCCTTCTCCGGCGAGACGATCACGGTGGAAACCGACCGGCCGGTCGTGGCGGCGCCGGGCGCCACGATGATCCTGGCGGACCTGTCGGCCCCGGTCGGTCCCCGCAGCGTGGGTCGATGGACGATCTGACCGGAACGGTCAGGCGAACATCGTGACGGATTCCTTGCGGAGCTCTTCCTCGCCGACGACCTTCTCGATCGCCCGCTCGAAATCGGCCAGCGTGACATGGTCGCGCTCCTCGCGGATCGCCCACATTCCGGCCTCGGTGCAGATCGACTTGATGTCGGCACCGGTGGCGCCCTCGCAACGAGCGGCGAGCGCCTCGAAGTCGATCGTCTCGCGGATCGCCATGCCGCGCGTGTGGATCTTGAAGATGTCCGCTCGGCCCTGATCGCTCGGCACGGGGATCTCGATGATCCGGTCGAACCGACCGGGACGCAACAGCGCCTCGTCCAGGATGTCGGGCCGGTTGGTGGCCGCGACGATCTTGACATTGCTCAGCGGCTCAAAGCCGTCCATCTCCGCGAGCAACTGCATCAGGGTGCGCTGCACCTCTCGGTCGCCGCTCGTGGCCACCTCGAGACGCTTGGCTCCGATGGAGTCGACCTCGTCGATGAAGATGATCGTGGGCGCCTTCTCGCGCGCCAGCTGGAAGAGCTCGCGGACCAGGCGCGCACCCTCGCCGATGTACTTCTGGACGAGCTCGCTGCCGACGAGACGGACGAAGGTGGCGTGGGTGTGGTGTGCCACCGCCTTGGCGATCAGCGTCTTGCCCGTGCCGGGGGGCCCGATGAGGAGCACGCCCTTGGGCGGCTCGACGCCGACCTTGCGGTAGAGCTCGGAACGCAGCAGCGGGTACTCGACGGCCTCGCGGATCTCGCGGATCTGGTCGCCCAGCCCGCCGATGTCGTTGTAGGCCACCCCCGGCTTTTCGAGCACCTCGCTCGCGGCCACCAGAGGGTCCAGCGAAGCGGGCAGCACCCCCATCACCGCGAGGGTCTGCTTGTTGAGCGCAACGCGCGATCCGATGGTGATCTTCTCGTGGTCGACGGTCTCGGCGGAGTTGACCACGAAGTCCGGGCCGGTCGAGGACTTGACGACCACGCGGCCGTCGGTCAGGATGTCCCGGACGCTGCCGACGATGAGCGGGGGGTAGCGGAGCCGGTCGAGCTCGGTCTTGAGCCGCTTGACCTCGCGCTGGAGCCGGAGGATCTCGGCCTCCATGTAGTGGCGTTCGCTCTCGACGCGCTTGATCGCCTCCGTGAGCTGGCTGTTGCGCAGCTCCAGGAAGTTGACCCGCTCGAAGCTCTCGCTGGGGGGTGCAGCGGCCTCGGGGTCCGACATGTTATGCTGACGAGGTCTCCCCAACCACCCGGCGGCGGTCTTCGAGGAGTAAGTAGTCGCCGCTCCTTATAAGAAGTAGCTGGAATGAACGTTGACGATGCGCTCCACCGACGAGAAAGTCGGTGGCCGGAGCGTCACCGCGTTCGCGCCGGGCCATCTGACCGGAGTGTTCGAACCGGCGATCGAGGCGGCCGATCCGCGCGCACGCGGCTCGTTGGGCGCCGGCGTCGCGCTCGAAGTGGGTGCGTGGGCGCAGGCGCGCTGGACGCCCGGCCGCAGCCGTCGCGTGTCCGTGGGAGGGGACCTCGGCGCGCCCTGGCCGATCTCGCGCGATGTGGCCGAGCGGTTGGTCGCCGACCGCCGCGGAACGCTTCGCGTCGACCTGCGCCACGAGCTTCCGATCGGCCAGGGGTTCGGAATGAGCGCGGCGGGCGCGCTCGCGACCGGATTGGCCGTCGCCGGCGCCCTCGGAGTGCCCGCGCAGCGGGCGATCGAGACCGCGCATCTGGCCGAGCTCTTCGGCGGGGGAGGACAGGGTGGAGTGGCGGCCATACTTCGCCCCGGACTCGAACGGCGCGATCGCCCCGGGATCCCTCCCTGGGGCCGCATCTCCCACCGCCCGTGGTCCGGTCGGATCTTCCTGGTGGTGATGGGCGCGCCGATCCCGTCTCCGACGCTCCTGCACGATCCGGAGTTCCTGGACCGGGTCGGGCGATCCGGACACGACGGTCTGCGCGCCCTCCGCCGAGGATGGTCCGCGGAGCGTCTGTTCGAAGAGGCGGAGGCGTTCACCGACCGGCTTGGGCTGGCCCCCCCGAGCTGGGGTCGCATCGTGCGTCGGCTGCGCGGGGCTGAGACCCGGGTCGCGCAGGCGATGCTCGGCCGAAGCTTGTTCGCCGTTGCGTTCACCCCGGAAGCGGAGCGCCGCCTGATCACGAAGCTGGGCCGCGTACCGCGGACGGTGATCCGGGTCCGCGGCGGCCACGTGGGCGCCGGGGTGGTGCATGATCGACCTTCGTCGGAAAGGGGACCGAAGGGGTTGCGGCGCGAGCTGTCGGCGCATCGCCACGGTCGGTTCGCCGGCGATGCCACCTAGCCTAGCGCGGCGGGTTGACGTTGATGTTCGTCTGGCCGGCCGGGCTCGCGACGGGAGCGGCGGCGATCGGGGCGGGCTGCACGATCGTCACGGGCGGATTGTTCGGCGGCGACTGGGTGGTCACCGATTCCCCGCCCGTATAGACGATCAGCACGACCCCGATCACGAACAGGACGAAGAACGCGACAAGCGCGCCATCGCTGGTCCTGTGGGTGGCGGGGTCGAAGCAGACCCCTTCGCCGCCTCCGCATCGGGCCAGGACGCCCAGGTCGAACCCGATCAGGATGATCGCGAGGATCACAATGATCAGGCCGGCCCCCCAGTAGGGATGGGTGACGGACAGTCGGGTCGTGGTCGCCATCGTGGGACACCTCCGCAGGAAAGACCGGGTCCGGGGGGTTGTCCCTTCGCTAACCGAGGGGGGAGAACACGGACCTCAGCCGAACGGCCTATCCCGGCCCGAGCGTGTCGGGATCCTCGGGGTGCGAGGCGGCAAGGCTTTTGAAGGGGGTCCGGTCTCGCGCGACCTCCCATGACGCGCAAGCCCGCCCGGATGTACCGGGAGATCGAGGGCCAGGTCTACACCCGGCGCGAGTACATGGGCGGCGTCCCGCAGTGCCGCATCGCCCAGTTCGATGTCGGGAACCTCAAGCAATCCTTCCCCCTGTCGTTCACGCTGCACGTGGAAGAGGCCGCGCAGGTGCGCGACATCGCGCTCGAGGCGGCCCGTATCAGCGCCGTGCGTGTGCTGGAGGCCCGCGCGCCCAACCAGTTCCACCTGAAGGTCCGACGCTTCCCGCACCAGATCCTCCGGGAGCACAAGATGGCGACCGGTGCCGGCGCCGACCGTATCTCCGATGGGATGCGGCGCGCCTTCGGCAAGGCGGTCGGACACGCGGTCCGGGCCCAGATCGGCTCACCGATCCTGACCGTCTACACGACCGAGATCAACTCGGCGGCCGCCAAGGAGGCGCTCCGCAAGGCCTCCCACAAGCTCCCGGTCCCTACGCGGCTCGTGATCACGGCCGCGGGTCCGCAGGCGGCGCAGGCGGCGTAGCCGCCGGCGGACGCACGATCAGCACCGGGCACGTCACGTGGTGGAGCACCTCGTCAGAGGTGCTGCCGAGCAACAATCGGCGCGTCGCGGACAGTCCGCGCGAACCCATCACCAGCAGATCGGCCGGATTCTTCTCGAGGAAGGCCACGAGCTCCTCGGCGATATGGCCCTCCAGGCAGACCCCGGTCACCGTCGATAGCCCGGTGCCCTCGGCCTTGGCGACCGCCGCGGCGAGGACCTCCTTGTAGTGGCGGACCTCGCCTTCGAGGACCTCGGTCGGTACCCACGGTTCGGCCGAAACCGCGTACGCCGTCAGGGGCGCGACGGTCAGGACGGTCACCTTCGCACCGTAGCGCTTCGCCAGGTCGCTCGCCACCTCGAGAGCGCGGTCGGCGTACGTCGAACCATCGATGGCCACGGCGATGCGCTCGAATCCTACGGCCGGCATCGAGCGCGGGCATCGCGGGAAAGGTAGTAAGCCGATTCCCAGGGCGGGTTCGACCGCGCGATGTTTTCGACGAAGGCGGGCCGGGTCCGTCGCAAAGTCTATGGGCGGAGCGACCTCTGAACGTCAAGGGGATTGCTGGTGGCACCGACCTGCTCGAACTGCGGCGGAACGGAATTTCTCTGGGCGGGCGAACTCAAGACCGGTGGCCGGTTCGGCCAAGGGCCGCTGTCGTTGCGGGGGGGCGGCGAGCTCCCGCTCGGCACGCGCATCTGCCGGTCCTGTGGGCACGCCGACCTCTTCCTGCGCGATGTGAAGATCCTCAACGCCCCGCACCACTGGCGTCCGGGCGAGTTCGTTCCGATCTCGAGTCCGGCGCCGGCCAAGGCGCACACCGCGGGCCATCCCCACGCCCCCGAATCGCCGTCGACTCCGACCGAACCGACCCCGATCGCGCCGTCACCGTCCCTTCCCCCGCCCGCCCCGGAGCCGCCGGTCGTCAGCGAGCCCGAACCGGCAACGGCCGCCGAATCCCGTCCGCCGCCCGAGCCCGCGCCGGCGGAAGCGGCTCCGTCCGCCCCGGCCTCCGAACCCACGACGGAAGCACCCGCACACAAGCCCGCCAGCCGCCGGCGGAGCTCGAGGTCCCGCAAGAGCGCCGAGCCGGCGACCGAGGCCCCCACGGGTACCGGCTGAGCAAGTAGAGCTCTGGGTTCTCCCTCATCCCCCAAGGGGACTCCGCCGGGCAGTGGCGCCGGCGGTGGGGCCTACCGCGCTCGAGACCGTCCCTTCTTGGGTCGCCGGCCGCGGGCGCTCGGCTTGGGGCTCGCACGACGCCTCGGCGCCCTCGGGCGTGATCGCCGAGCCGAGGCGCGTCGCTCCGGCGGCGCGCGTCCGCGCAGCGTCTCCCGGACCATCGAGGTCGGGGCCTCCAGCAGCCAGAAGATGTTCCCGTCGGGGTCGGCGAATTTCGCCATCTGCCCCCAAGATTCCTTCCGTGGGGCTTCGGCGAACTGCACCCCGCCTCGCCGCATGCGCTCGACGAGGTCGTCCATGGCGTCGGTGACGAACGCGATCCCCGAGTTGCCGGGCTCGAGCGGTGCGAACCCCTCGCACAGGTGCAGCACGAAGCGATCCCCCGGCGGGGCGACGAGGGTCGCGTGGCCTCCCCCACCGATCGTGTAGGACCGGAACCCGAGGTTCCTCACCCACCAGTCGGCCGATCGCTTCCGGTCCGAGACGACGACAGCCACGTCCGCGAGCGCGAGCATGGCCCCTTCATGCGGCCGGAAGATTATCGGTTGCGCGAGCCCGGCGTAACCCGCTCCGCACGTCGCCCCCTCAGGGCGTCCGAGGTCGGCTCCGGGCGCCGTCGGCGGATTTCGTCCCCTCGCCTTGGGGGATCTCGTCGACGTTGGGAGGCGGGGCGTCGGCCGAGGGTCCGGCCCACCAGCGCGGCCGACCGGCGAGCGACAGCGTCGGTAGCGTGATCCTCAGGACCCGGTCGCGCTCCTGTTCCTCTTCCAGCGCGAGCACCCGCGCCTGGAACAGGTCCTCCCGGGCGAACACTCCGAGGAACTGGGAGGGGTCCTCCGGGTCGACGACGGGCAGCGACTCGCAGTCGTACTGGGCCAGCAACGCGACGCCGACGCGCACGGGTTGGTCCGGGTCGAGCGTGCCGGGCGGCCGGTGGGCGATGGTCCGGATCGACCGACGGGGATCGCCCCCCTCGACGAGATAGTCGGCCACCTGCCCCTTGGTCACGAAGCCCGAGACGCGGCCCCGGGCGTCGAGGAGCGGGTAGCCGGCGAACTTGCTCGAACGCTCGGAGGCGAGCACCGCGACGTCGCCGACGGTGTACTCGTCGGAGGTCGGGACGATCTCGGTGTGCATGACCGACCGGATCGGGGTGATCTCCAGAGGGTCGACAGCGTACTCGCGGGCGGCGTGCACCCGGCGCCGCGCGACCTTTTCGGTAAGGATCGAGCGCCGGAGCGTGAAGATCGTCACCGCCTCGGCCGCCAGGCAGCCAACGAACACCGGGAGCAATGCGTTGAGGTCGTGGGTGAGCTCGAGCACGAAAACGACGCCGGTGAACGGTACGCGCATCGTCCCGCCCAGGATCGCTCCCATCCCGATGAGCGCCCAGAACGCGACGGAGCCCGTCGGCATCCACAGTCCGATGAGCGAGCCCGATGCCGCGCCCATCATCAAGAGCGGGGCGAGGACCCCTCCCGAGGTCCCCGAGCCGAGCGAGGACGACCAGATCGCCCCCTTCACCAGCACGAGCGCCAGCATCGCGCTCGCGCCGAGGCCCCCGGCAAGGAGGAGGCCGATCGTGTCGTATCCGACGCCGAGGGCGCGCGGCACGATCAGACCCCCGATCCCGACGCCGACCCCCGCGATCGCGGGCCACCACATCCAGTGGACCGGGAGTCTACGGAACAGATCCTCGAACGCGTAGACGGTGTAGGTGAGCACGGTCGCGACGAGACCGACGCTGGCCCCGATGATCAGCGCACCCGCGGCCAAAGGTACCGAGGGCAGCGGGCTCGATGCGAGCGGGAAGAGCGGCGCGTTGCCCAGGATCCACCACCGCACGACCGTCGCCATCAGCGAGGCCGCTCCGACCGGGATCAGACTACGGGGCCGCCACTCGAACAACAGCAGCTCGACGGCGAGGAGGACGGCGGCGAGGGGTGTGTTGAACGTTGCCGCCATGCCCGCGGCGGCGCCGGCGACGAGCAGCATCTTGCGCTCGGCGGCCGAGAGGTGCAGGTGCTGGGCGACGAGCGAGCCCAGCGAACCGCCGGTCATGATGATCGGTCCTTCGGCGCCGAACGGTCCGCCCGTGCCGATGGCGACCGCCGACGACACCGGCTTGAGGACGGTCATCCGGGGCTGGATCCGGCTCTTGTTGGTCAGGATCGATTCGATCGCCTCGGGAATCCCGTGGCCGCGGATCCGCTCGGAGCCGAACCGGGCCATCACCCCGACGATGAGCCCCCCGGCGACCGGGACCAGGATCGCGAGGAACCCGAGCTGGTTGCCCGCCGGCGAGACGAAGCTCCAGGCGAGCCGGTGGTAGTAGAACAGGTTCGTGAACACGCCGATCAGCCCGAGCAGCAGCACGGCCACGAGCGCCCCGACGACGCCGATCCCGAGGGCGACCGCCACGAGGTAGAGCGTGCGGCGGTCCACGGTCGTGAAGTCCCCTAGCTCGTGGAACGCGAGCGGCCGCTGCATGGCAGGGGTGGAGCCGGGCTCGGTCCCCGCCGGAGCCCGCGGCGCCTCGGTCGGACCGGGGGTGGGTAGCTCGCTCATCGCACGGTATGGGGGCGGCGGATGACGACGCGCTCGGCGCGGAGCGATCCGCGCCCTCAACGCGTGGCGGGATCCACTCGTCGACTACGCCAGGTCACCCGACCGGGCCGAAAACATGAGGATTGGCCCCCCGGCTGAACGGTTGGTGCGCGGATGCCCGAGCCCCGAACCCTGCCCCCACTTGGAACCGAGGACGCCCGCAACGAACGGGTCCCCCGACGACCCGTTCCACGATGCTTCGGGCCACGAGTTATACCCGAACCCACTCGCGTGCAGCATGGCGAGTTTCGTGCTGGTCCCGGGAGCTTGGCTGGGCTCTTGGGTGTGGGATCGCGTGGCGCCGGAGTTGGAGAAGAAGGGCCACCGGGCCTACCCCGTCACGTTGACCGGCATGGGCGAACGGGTCCATCTCGCGGGCCACGGCTTCGGCATGGAAACCGCGGTCCAGGACGTCCTGAATGTTCTCCGGTTTAATGCGATCGACCGACCCGTGCTGGTCGGCCACAGCTTCGCGGGCAAGGTGGCGGCGGCCGTGGCGGATCGAGCGCACGACAAGGTCCACCGGGTTGTCTACGTCGACGCGTTCCGCCCCGAGCGGGTCACCGAACCGCAGGGCGGCTTTGACCCCCAGAAGGAGTTCGGGCCGGCGCCGGCCGGCACCCATGCCATCCCACTGACCAAGGAGATCGTCGGGCGGATCGGGCCGGACGTCCAGGGTGCCGACCTTCGGTGGATGTTGGAGCTCGGTACTCCCTGGCCGATCCAGCTGGCCATCGATCCGATCACCCTGACGAAGAACTACGACCACGTGAAGGAGGCCTACATCTTCTGCCGTCAGAGCGGCGATCCGGTGGACGAGATCGTGGCCGGGAAGTGGGGCAAGCTCGACGGGCCGCACACGATCATCGATTCCGGCCATTGGCCGATGGTCACGAAACCCGAGCAGCTCGCGGACGATCTGGTCAAGCTCGCGCGGTGACCGGAATCGGCCGTTGGGATCGCCGACCCGGAGGCCACTCGAGAATCGCCGGTACGGTGGGCGGCTGTCCGATCGGCGGGAACGCTAGCGCCCGCCGTGAGAGTAGCGGGGCATGGATTTGAACCATGGATCTACGGGTTATGAGCCCGTCGGGATTTCAGGACGAACGGAAGCTCCGTTCGTTTTCCTGACTACCCTACCCCGCTTCGGGGCGCTCTGAGGCGCCGGGCTATTTGAGACTGACCTCGGGCGGGCCCGACCGCCGGGGAGAACGCGCTCGTTGCGTTCGAGTCCGGCAGTGCACCGGCTGCTCCGGAGGGAGACCAACCTTCGTCGCGGCCGGTCAGCCCTGGGGCTGGTACGGCTCCCTCGGATGGCTGTTCTGCATGTGCGCGTCCAGCTGCGTCGTGGTCCAGAACCGGGCCTGACAGACCGCACAGGTCAGCTGCGGCGGACCGAAACCGCCGCTGGGGGTCGTTTCCGCGCTGCCCTCCTCGGTCCCGTCCGCAGGGGCCATCGACTCTTCCGTCTCGGGCGACGCCGCCGAGCTACGGGCCAGCAGCGCTCCGACGAGCGCGAGCACCCCGGCGACGAACGCGAGGTACCAACCGATCGCCGGACCCCAAGTTTCCGTGGCTCCGCCGATGGTGGTGCTCCCGAAGAACGAGCTCTGGGGGCCCATGCCGGAGCCGCCGAAGAACCCGCTGGAGTGTCCGGTATCGGTGCTCAAGGCTCCGGGCTGGGAGGCCAAGAGGACCACCGGGGCGACGACGGCGACGATCAGCGCGACGATCCCGAGCGCCAGCACCGCATTGCGCCACTGCGGTCGAGCGACCAGGGCGAATCCGAGAGCCCCACCCGCGATGCCGATCGCGCCTCCCAGGCCTGCCAGCGCCGCGACGCTGGTGTAGAGCGTCCCGGTGTGGTTGAGGTGGGATGCCGAGTAGGTTTCGGTGAGCGAGTACTGGGGCGAGGCGGCGGTCACCTGGTTGTCGGGCAGGAGGTTGATCGCGGCGGAGCCCTGGGGGCTCGACACGTTGATGGCGTACCACGAGACGAAGATCGACACCAGGAGAATGACTCCGGCGACGAGCATCAGGAGCGAGCCGGCGATCCACTTACCGTTCATCTTCAGGTCGGAAACCCCTCGATCGGGGGGACGCGTTCCGCCCAATAAATGAAACGATGCTCGGTCGGTGCGGGATGACCTCAGGCCCCCTGGTGCGAGCCGGCGTGGCCCCGGGAAGCACGCGCTCGCTTACTCGTCGGGTAGAACTGGCGCTGTTCGAAGCGGCTCATTGTCCCGATCGCGCCGGGGGCGACGGTCCGCGTGGAGATCCGCGACCGCGCGCCCTTTCCTGCGCAGGGACCGCAGGATCCCTCGTCACGACGGATAACACGACCGACGTGCCGTCGGATTCGGGGGGCAACTTCCATGACCTCCTACCTCCTCCTGGTCTCCGACGTTCGGAGGGGACCGAACGATGGATCGGCTCGATATTCGCATCCTCAGGGAACTCTTCCAGGGCCAAACGATCTGGCCCGCGCGACCCGGCCTCCTCGCGTCGTATCGGCAGGTGGCGCGATCGCTCGGTGCCTCGCCGGGCACCGTTCGCAATCGGATCCAACGCTGGATCCGCTCCGGGTTCCTACAGGGACACGCGGTCTACGTGAACCCCAAGCTCCTGGGGTTGCTGTCCGGTTCCTACGCCATCGAAGTCTCGCCGGCCCTTCGCAAGCGCGACGTCATCGAGGCGCTTGGGGAGTTGGACGGGGTCGTCTTCTTCGAGAACTTCCGGGGTAATCTCCTCGGGCTCGGGGTGACCTACCGTGACGAGGCGAGCCTCGCCGTGCTGCTGGACCGGGTCGATCAGATCGCGCGGTCGGAACGCGGAGTGTTCAGTCGGGTGCAGCACCCCCCGCTCGCGATCGTCCTCACCCGCCCGGAGTGGGCGCTGATCTCCCGCCTGATGTCCGGCGATTTCCAGACCTACCCGCAGCTTGCGCGCGAACTGCGGATCTCCGTCCGCACGCTCAAGCGTCGGGCGGCCCGGCTCGCTCGGTCGGGGGCGGTGCTCTCGTACCCCCGGATCGACTACCGGGCGCTGGAGGGCGGGGTCACCGCCGAGCTGCTCCTGTCCTTCGCTTCACCCGACACCCGCCCGAGCGCGGAGCGGACCGTGCGGGAACGGCTCGACGACTGGAGCATCTTCGCCGGGGTCTGGGAGGAGTTCGACATCTTCCGGCTCATCCTCCCGAACGTCACGATCGCCTCCGAGCTCGCGGAAGAGGTGGGTCGGATCGAGGGCGTCCGCTTCGCCCGGCTGGAGTTCGTCGATGGCCTCATCGACCGATTCGAGAAGCTGCGCTCGCACCTCGATGTGGTGCTCGCCCAACCCCGTCCTCCCTCGAAACTGATCGAGGCCGCCTGATCGTTCCGCTCCGTGGCCCTTTCGTTCATCCGGGCTGAACGCAGGTCTATCCACTGAACGACGTTCCCACCCGGCGAACACTGTGGACGGCGCGACCCAGCCGGACCGGCACCGGACGCGGCGTCGACGCCACGATTGGGCGGTCGCCGCCCGACGCTTCGGCATCCCGGTCCTGCTGGTCGGGCTGTTCCTGATCTCGGGGATCCCCCAGCAGTCGCTCGCCCGCGCCCCCTCGGGGGCGCCGGTGGTCGTCTCGTTCGCCCGAGTCGTAGCTCCCTCCGGGATCTCGTCGGCGATCTCGACGCGGCTGGCGAATCCCGCCTCCGGTCCCGGACACGATTCGTTGTGTCTGTTGCAGGTCCTTCGCGCGTGCTCCGCACGCGACGCGGTCCCGGTCCCTCCGCCGGATCTGCTTGCCCCCAGCACTCCGTCGTCCTGGACGAACATCACCCCCCCCGCGGGGGCCGTCAATCCCTCGGCCCGGGCGCTCGCGAGCATGACCTACGATCCCGCCGGCCACGACGTTGTGCTGTTCGGCGGCGCGACCAACATCTACCCGTTCTACGCCAACGACACCTGGTCGTTCGCCGACGGCGCGTGGACCGAGCTCGTCTCGAACACGAGCTGCACGGCCAGTACCTGCCCGTCGGGCCGGGCCGACGTCATGCTGGCCTACTACGCGCCGCTCCAGGCGGTCCTGCTCTTCGGGGGGGAGATCTCGTTCCTCGGATTCACGTCGGCCTACAACGACACCTGGCTGTTCTACGCCGACCGCTGGCACAACGTGACCGCCACGGCGGGGCATGCACCCTCGCCGCGGTTCGGCTCCGCGATGACCTGGGACGCGCTCGACAACCAGGTGCTCCTGTTCGGCGGGGCGCTCGCCAACGGCAACGTCGTCGGTGACACCTGGGCGTTCGACGGTACCTGGCACAACCTGACGTCGTTGGTCTACACCCGGAGCAACAACACCGTTCCGTCCGCGCGGGCCGCCATGGCCATCGCCGACTCGCCCTCGGGCTACCTCCTGATGTACGGCGGCGAGGCGCAGGGGGCGGTCCTGTGGGAGTACCCGCCGAGCGGCTGCCTCCCGTTCCCGGTCGTCAGCTGGTGGTTCTATCAGGACCGCTGGAGCCCGATGGTGTACCTGACCCCGTGCATCATCGGTCCACGAACGAGGCCCCCCGGAGGCACCGGAGTGTACACCAATCCTCCGCCGTGCGGGCGGGAGTACGCCGCGCTCGGCTGGAGCCCCAAGAACCTGCACTTCGTCCTCTACGGCGGGTTCGGTCCGCAGTTCAACAGCTCGGCCACGTGCAGTGGGCCCGACCAGTTCCTCAACGACACCTGGACCTACGAGAATCCGCTCGGTGGAGCGTTCTTCTGGCGGAACGTGAGCGACGCGGGCGACCCGTCGTATCGCTACGGCATGGCCTATGCCGCCGACCTGACGGACAACTATTTCCTCGTCTTCGGCGGTGTGGGCGCCGCGCAGCCGTACAATTCCACCTACCGCTTCTTCGCGCTCGTCCACGCGGCTCTCACCGGCCCGAGCGACATCGACACGAACACGAGCCACACCAGCTTCGGGGTCCCGTTTACGGTCGTCGGATACGGCGGAACCGGTCAGCTCGACTACCAGCTCACTCTGAACGGCGAGCTCACCACCAACTCGCTCGTCGACGGCGGGGGCACGGCCTGCGTCAACCTGACGCAGCCCACCAAGACGTTCGGGCCTCTCCCGTACGACGGGATCGCCACGATCGCGTGCGACCCGACCGCCCAGAGCTACAACGTCTACCGGCTCACCTTGCGCGTCTTCGACGTCCTCGACGCCGCCGACGTCGCGTGGGCGAACTGGACGTTCCGCGTCGATCCACCGGAAACGATGGTGATCGATTCGCAGTTCGCCGGCTACTTCTACTCCGGCGTCAGCTTCACGAACCGGTTCACCGTCGACGCCAAGGCCGCCGGTGGGGATGCGAGCTCGCTCGCCGTGACCCTCGGCGGCGCCAGCCTGTTGTTCAGCCATCGGGGCGGGTCCGGCCCGCTGTGGGACGCCTGGGTGAACATGCAGAACCTCGGCTACGGCCCGCAGGTGCTCCGGGCGACCGCGACGTTCGCCGGCGGATGGGTGCTCAACGCCTCGTACACGGTGAACGTGATCGAGACGCCGGATTGGCTGACGAGCATCATCGATTTCCCGCAGGTCACCCAGACGAATTCGACCAAGGGCCCCGGGCCGTACAACGAGAACTATTCGATCACCGAGGCGTTCCAGTGGTCGCTCGACAAGGCGCTGGGCTTCAACATCCAGCTCCCGTTCGTCAAAGGGAACGTCTCGCTCATTCCGTCGCTGCAGGTCTCGCTCACCGCGACGTCGACCGGCAACGTCACCATGGTGGGCAGCCTCGGGCTGACGCCACCGGAGATCAACCTCGGCCCGGCGACGATCGGGATCACCGTCACCGCGACGCTCAAGGGGACGTTCACCCTGGACACGCAGGGCGGCCAGATCGACGGCCTGACCTGGGTGTCGGCCTCGGCGTCGATCACCATCGCCGGGAAGTTCGGAGCGAGCGTCCCGATCTACGGGTTCAACGTCCTCGGGATCAAGGTCGGCTTCACCCTCGAGGTGGAGGTCGACGCCGGCCTGACCCTGGGCGTGATGCTCGCCCCCACGACACCCGGGTTCGAGGAGTTCATCCCGGGGATCGCGGTCAAGGTCTCCGAGTTCTTCGCCTCGTTGAGCCTGCAGCTGCAGCTCGCGGTCAATTTCGGGATCGGGATCGCCTCGATCGGCATCGGGGGCTCGCTGTCGGTGGCGGTCGGCTTCGCAGTCACCCGCGTCACCTCCTCGGTGATCTACATCACCGGCGGCTGGATCAACGGCACGATCTTCATCGAGGCGAGCTTCCTGTGGTGGTCGGACCAGTGGAACCTCGCCTCGGGCACGATCTACAATTGGACCAATCCACCGCCGTCGTTGCCGTTCGGGCAGGACCCGTTCGTCCGCGGCTCGAGCGCCACCGCCGCGGGGTACGACAACGGCAGTACCACCAGCTGGAGCGCCTCGAACCGGTCCTACGTCGGACCGGCCTACGACCAGAACGTCTGGCTGCCCGCCGAGTCGTTGGGCACCGCCATCTCCGACATCTACCCGCACGCCAAGATCTCGGTGGCCGCCTCGGCCGACGGCTCCTACCTCTTCTTCACGGACGACAACGCCAGCCGTTCGGTATCGACCGGGCTGACGGTCTCGGGACTCCACTTGGACGGGACCTCGAACGCGTTGACCGGCCTCCCCGCCCCCGCCGACCCGAACTTCGTCATCGCCGATCCGCAGGCCAGCACGCTGCCGGACGGGAACCTCTTCGTGCTGTGGGACGCGATCCCGACGGCCGAGACCTCGGTGGCCGGCCCGACAGCCCTGACGACCGTGGCGCTGCACGGCGCCGAGTACTTCCCCGCCGACCGGAGTTGGGGCGCCGTTCGAACCTTCACGGATTGGGGGATCGCCCAGTCCTATGCCGTGGACCCGAGCGGTACGGGTAGCGTCGCGGCGCTCGTCAGTCCCTCCTGGCTGCTCGGCCCGACCGCCCCCGAGCGATTGCTCGAGCTGGATCTCGGCAGCGGGAGCGTGCTCCACAATTCTTCGGTCACGGGTCTCGGCAGCCTGGTCGCGGTGCGCGGGGCCCTCGGACTCGCGCTCGCGCGGGACGCCGAAGGGAACTATTCCACGGTAGGACTCGCCACGGGGGCTTCCTCCCCGATCGGGTACTCGAACGCCATCGGCGGGAGCATCGTCTCGGCCGACCTGGTCGCGGGGACGCCCTCGACGGCGGTCCTCCTCGACCGCGCCGGGAACCGGTCGGTCCTCGCGCTCTACGACCTCGGCACCCAGCAGACGGTCGCGGCCCTCCCCCTCGGGGAGAACGTCAACCAGCCGGAGGCGATCGCAGGAGGGAACTCGCTGTACGTGTTCGTTCGGGGACCCCACGGGATCGACGGCTGGACGGAGTCCGGCGGGACCTTCGAGAACCTCACGACGATCCCCGCCTCGGGCGTGACCGGCTACGCGATCGGACAGGATGGGGCCGGCATCGTCGTCGCCTACCTGGTCACGTCCGACCGGCAGTCCACGGGATCCACCGTCGCGCTGGACCTCGCGGAGGTCGGCGCCACCTTGGCGCCCCTCCCGTCGCCGGCCGCGAAGAGCTCCCCGATCTCCTCCGGCAGCAGTGGGTCGACCGTGGACTACGCGCTCTACCTGTCTCTGGCCGCGGTCGGGGTGGCGGTCCTCCTCGCGGTCGTCGCCGTGGTGACCCGCCGTCGGCCCCCTGCTGCGGGGTCGGGGGGTGCCCCGGTGGGAGCCCAGACCCCGACGAGCCCCCCGGCCACCGAGGGGGGGTCGGGCCAGCCCCCGGGTTAGCATGCGCGCGGGGACGAACCGATTTCGGACGGCGGTCTCGACGCTGGTCGTCGCCTCCGCACTGCTCCTTACGGGACTCCTCGCTGTACCGGGCGTCGCGATCGCGCCGGCCTCCTCCGGGTCCATTCCGGTGGCGCGTGCGATGGCCGCCCACCCCGACGGGGCCACCTCGGGCGCCCCCGCAGTGGCCGAACCCCTCGTCGTCCGACCGCCCACCTGGAGCAACGTCACTCGAACGGCCCCGGGGGCCTCCCCGCCCGCTCTCGCCAGCGCCAGTGTAGCCTACGACCCGGTGGACCGGACGACGGTCCTGTTCGGCGGATGTCTGGCCAACCAGTGTCCGAGCGAGCAGACCTGGATCTTTGCCAACGGCACGTGGACGAACGTCACTCGGCCCTCGGACGCCCCACCCGCCCGAGAGAACGCGGCCATCGACTTCGACGCCAACATGGCCGGTCTCTTGCTCTTCGGAGGCCTCGGGGCCGGAAGCGTTCCCCTCAACGACACGTGGCTGTTCGCCGCGGGGCGCTGGACCAACCTCACCTACGTCGGCGGCGGACCTTCCCCCCGGTACGGGGCGATGATGGCATTCGATTCCGCCCCGGAGGAGAACGGATCGGTCCTCTTCGGCGGCTGTGTCGCGTCGGGGTTCGGTGTGACCTGCTCGAACGACACCTGGGTGTGGCAAGGTTGGGCGGGATGGGTGAGTTTCCTGCCCTCCGCCGATCCACCGGCCGTCGGGTTCGGCGCGATGACCTACGATCCGGTGGATAGCGAGGTTGTGCTGTTCGGCGGCTGCGCCGGGTTCCTCTGTCTCGGATCCTACAATCAGACCTGGGTGTTCTATTCCGGCCAGTGGTGGCAGCTCGCCCCGGCGACGAGCCCTCCGGCCCGCTCGAGCGTCGCGATGGTCTTCGACCCGGCGATCGAGGCGGTACTGCTGTTCGGCGGGCTGAACGCATCGTTCGTGTCGCTGAGCGACACCTGGTCGTTCTCCGGCGGTGCCTGGCAACTGCTCAACCCCGCAGCGGCCCCCGCTCCGCGGTCCGCCTTCGGCCTGGCCCTCGACCCCTCCGGAGAGGTCCCTCTCCTTGTCGGAGGGAACGGCCCTTCGGCCTCGTCCAACGACACCTGGGCGTTCGAGGTCACCCCACGCGTCACCCTGGGCGCGGCCTCCCCGCCGCACGAATCGGGTGCCGCGGTGCCGCTGACCGCCGCGGTGACCGGCGGATCCGGCTCGTTCGGACTGGCCATCACGTTCGGCAACGGCGCCGGTTCGTTCCTCGCGGGCCACGGCCCGTCGTTCGAGGTGAACGCCACCTACGCCGTGACCGGTCAGTACGTGCCCGGGGTGAATCTGACCGATTCGGCCGGGGTCACCTCCGCCGCGCTCGCCCCGGCGATCACCGTCCAGGCGGGGCCATCGCTGACCGCTACGGCGGATCCCGCCCAGGTCGACGCCGGCCTTCCGGTCCACTTCGCGGCGAACGCCTCCGACGCCGGATCCCCACCGTTCACCTTCGCGTGGTGGTTCGGCGACGGTGCGACCGGTACTGGCGCGAGCGCGATCCACGGGTACGGCGCCCCCGGGGTGTACGCGGCGTACGCGAACCTCACCGACACGGCCGGTGGCACGGCCTCCTACCCGCTCTCGGTGACGGTCGTCGCTCTGCCCACCGTCTCGATCATCGTGGGCTCGAGCGCCCCCAACTCCTCGTCGCCGGTTCCGGTACGTGCGACGGTGGCGGGTGGGACCGGTCCGTACCGGTTCGCCTGGTCCTTCGGAGACGGCACGACGAGCGTGCTCCCCTCGCCGACCCACCGGTTCGCCGCGGGTACGTACACGCTCCAAGTCTGGGCGAACGACTCCGTCGGGGGTGGGGCCCATGCCACGGCCACCGTCACCGTCGGCGCGGGATCGACCCCGAACGCTCCGTCGAACAGCGCGGCCGGGTCGACCGCCCCGGACTGGTTCTGGGCGGGGCTCGGCGTCCTGGCGGCCGTCGCCGTCGTGGGCGCGATACTCCTCGCCCGGCGCGGCCGACGGGCCTGAAGCGGCGCGCCGCGCATCCCCCCGTGGCCGGCCGACGGCGGTCGTCTGAGTCGGACCGACCGAGGAGCGGGGTGCGCCGATCCCGGTGACGGGACCCGCCGGGAGGCTACTTCGCGTTCGCCCGGGAATTGTACTTCACCGCTTCGCGGACGAGCGAAGTGACGCCCTTCGTGTCGATCGGATCGCCCTCGGCGAAGTCGATGGCCCACATCCAGTTAGCGCTGAGACAGGCGTTGAACAGATGCTTCGGGTCCTTCAGCCGCGCACCGGTCGGGAACGTGAGTCGCACCGCGTTTTTCAGCACGCCCCCGACGCACACAATCCCCCCGCGCGACCAGACCGGAACCCCCGCCGGGTTCGACGGTTTCTTCCACTTGACCTCCTCGATCATGTCGGGATCGGCGTGCCGGACGACGGCGCGGAGCCGCAGAAGCATCGCGCGCTTCCAGCCGATCTCGCCCTCGATGATCGCATCGATCTCCTCGCCGGCGGTGGTGGATCGGGGGATCGAGCGAGTTCGTAGGTTCATTCGAACTGCGCGCGGTCGGCCAGGGCGCTGGGTTCGGGACTCGAGCGCGGCTTATCAAGCGGACGGAAGACGCGGGGCGGCGCCGTGGCCCGAACGAGCCCGGCGTCGGTCGGGCGCAGCACAGCAAGTATCCAGAGCGGGTGGGCGCCCCGGTCCCCGCCGCCTCGTCGACCGCGGGGACTCCCACTGCGGAGATTTCGGAGAAGCGCGCCGATCAAGTTCCACGATACCCGTTGCTTCGAAGCGCCGCCACCTGCTCGTCCGATTCGCTGGGAGGCCGAAGCGGCGTCGACGACGGCGGCGGGGTTCCGCGCGGGTCGCCCGTCGCCTTCGTGCTGGGGTTCGTGGTCCGATCGTCGAATCGCCCGGCCACAATGGCGACCGCCCCTCCTGCGAGTGCGATGATGCCGATGGAGAGGAAGAGCAACCAGATGGGTGCGCGGATCTTAGCGAGAACCGAGCTGTCGAGCTCGAGAAACACGGCGAGCAGTACGCACGTCGCGCCGAACAGGAAGAGCGGGAAGCCGTTGCGGAACTGGCTGTGGCTGTCATCGGGTAAGGGCCGGGGGACGTCGACGGAGTCCGGATCAGGTTGATTCATGAAGGGGGATCGAACGGGTTCGCGTCCAGCGTGGGGAAGGTGACGGCTCGAGAAGGACGCTCGCGGCGGGACTCTACTCGCAAGTCATCGGCGGTCTCCTCCGAGCCGGATCGGTCGGGGGACCGACGGACCGCAGTTCCACGATCGTCGTGCATTGTGCGTTGAGTCCGGAAGGGTTTGGGAAAGAGTTCCGGGGGCGGCTCGCGCCGCCCCCGTCTCGTCGCGCAGCGCTGAACCGTCCGCCTAGGGACACGTGGCTCCGCTGCACTGCTGGGCGGTCAGCGTCACCGAGGTGATCGAGTTCGTCGCGGTACCGAGGTCCCAGGTGAGAACGATCGTTCCGCCGACCGCTGCGGCAGCCTGCTTGAGGTAGATCGTGGCCGCCCCGCCGCCGGTGGTTGCGGTGACCTGGATGGTGATCTGGATCGATCCCGACATCGAGGTCGTGAAGGTGTAAGTGACGACCTGGGCGAAATCACCGGCAGTACAGGTGTTGGCGCAGAAGTCATTCGCTCCCGCGGCGACCGCCTGCGGGGCCCCTGCCGTACCGCTCGAACTGGACGGTGCGGGGCTGCCGGTGACTCCCAGTACGGTCGAGGTGTAGGTCAGCCCGGTCACCGCGCCGCTCGCGCTCACGAAGTTGCCCTCCCCGTTCTGCGAGGAGTTGGTCAAGCTGATCGCCGCAATCGCGAAACCTGCAATCAATGCCAGAATCGCTGCTCCTGTGACTCCATAGATCAATCTGCCGCTAACTCGTCTCATGTACGTACCCCTTCGGGCACCGGAGAGTTTTGCCGGGAACCGATAGATAAACCTGCGGAGCGTGGTGCACCGCACGTTCCGCGGGGCGTCGCGCCGGTCCGCAGATGCACCCGAATCCGACCGAGCGTGGTCGTGGTGCTAGGGGCAGGTGCCCAAGAGGCCGGTGCACTGGTGGACCGTGACAGTCACCAGGCTCAACGGGCTGGCCGCGGCGCCGACGTCCCAGACGACCTCGATACTCCCGCTCGTCGGGAACAGGGACTGACGCAGGTAGATGGTCGTCGTTCCGCTGCTCCCGGAGGTCGTGACCTTGACAGTGACCGAGATCGAGCCGGCCATCGAGGTGGAGAACGAATATGTCACGTTGAGAGCGCGGTGCGCCGCGGTACACGTGGTCGCGCAGAACACGTTCGCCCCTGGGGCGAGCGATTGGGGGGCCAAGGTCGATCCGGTCGAGGCGGCGGGGACGGGGGCGACCAAGATGCCGGCTACCGTCGAAGTATAACTCAACCCGGTTACGGTCCCGCTGTAGCTGGTCTCATTGCCCGTCGCGCGCTGCTGTTGCCAGACCAGATTGAACGCCCCCGCGCCGATTCCCACCACGAGCGCGACGATCGCCACCAACGCGGCGACGTACAGCCATCCACGGTGCATCTTGAGCCGCGTTCTACGTGCCCGTACGACAGATGGTCGAGCAACCCCGGCCACCACCCACCGGACCTCTAGTAATGGAATGTCGCCCCGAGGTTGAAGGTTTGGGCAGTGCTAGCTCTCGGCCAGGGTCTTCGGAGGTCGCGGGGGGGAACGTGCGGCATTCCCGACGATATGCGCCTCACGAACGCATTCCACGAACATCCGACCGGCCCGGGGCACAGCGCGGGCGAGCGACCGCCGGTCTCTCGTCCGAGGGTGCTCGATCCAGACGGCGGGTGAGCCGAGTCGCGGTGCGCTCAAGATTCCAGAGCTTCGTACCGTTGGACCGGGTCCCCGCCCCCCGTCGGGTAGTGGACACTCCATGGGTGGCGCGGACGGCCCTCTCACTTCTACAACGCCGAGCCGAGGTGTGGGGACTTCGACGGGACTTCGGGAAGTGACCGAGATGGCCCGGCGAATCGACGACCCGGTGGCTCGGGCTTCGGGGGGGGACCAGCCGTGGAAGAGAATCACGGATTTGTTCGATTCCCCGTGCCCTTCAAAGGCCGGAACGCCCCGCACAGTTTGACTATGCCGTCAGACCTCGAAGCTCCCGCTCGATGCCGTCCAGCTCGCGTTCCACGAACTCCCAGGGGCTGTCGGAATCGACTCGGAAGTGCTCGTGAACAATCTCGTTCCGCAGGTCGATCAGCCGGGCCCAAGGGAATCCGGCATGACGATGGCGGAATGTTTTGGATACGCGGTTCGCTGCCTCGCCGAGCTTCAGTATCTCATACGCCACGGCCTCCTGGGTCTTGGAGTCAGAGAGGAAGGCGGCGCGACCGCCGATACTAAAATTCCGGATTCTCTCCAAGGCCTCGAGCATGCCGGCCAAGCGAAGGCGATCGTCTCTCATACGGGGATTGCCGCGGCCAGGACGGTTGGTCGGATCAACCAGTGAAGACTTTCCACCGTGGCGAGATCCACGGGGCGAGCCAGGAGTCGGGACGCGCGCTCCTTGAACTCGGACCGGGCCATCAGACCAATCGGACGCCGAAAGCGCACCAGAAGGTCCACGTCACTACCGTGCCGAGCGGTGCCCCGTGCCACCGAGCCGAACACGCGGAGCTCGGTGGCGGCATACTCGGCTGCCAGACTCAGGAGGGCGGACCGCTTGGGGGCGATTATCTCGCCCATTCCCTCGCCGCTTCGACGCGGTCGGGGGACGGAGCGCGGTCACTCTGGCCGATCCCAGGCCCTGGACTTGCATCGCGGACAGAGACGCACGGGGGACTTCCGAAGCCGCCAAACGTAGCCGCACCGGTAGCATCCCAGCAGCCCGTCTCCGAGTTCCGGCATGTAGGAAGCTTCGGGCGACGGAGCTTAAGACTTACTTTGAAAGTAAGCCGTGGCCACAAACGCCCCTGCGAGTTGATCCGCGTCGCGCGACCCGGACGAGAACGGAGCGAGGAGGGTCAGCCGCGGGAGGGAATCGAACCCTCGACCTGCTCCTTACCAAGGAGCCGCTCTACCTACTGAGCCACCGCGGCGCGCGCCCGCTCGGGGTAGCGCCTCCCCTTTTCCCCTTTCCGACGGGACGGAAGGAGGTGGACTACGGAGCCCGGCGGTCTACTCCGCCCCGCGATCTTCCCAGGGAAAACCAGCCGTTTCCATGGCCCAATCCGACCGACCGCGATAACGGGCCAGTCGCTTCTCGAGGAACGCCTGCATCCCCTCCTTCTGGTCCAGCGTGCCGAAGAGCCGACTCCACAGCTCGAGTTCGTAGAGGAGGCCCGACTCCAGCCCGGGAGCGGCCGCCCGGTGGATCGCGTACTTCGCTGCGGCCAGCGCGATCGGTGGTTTCGTAGCGAGGGTTTCGGCCATGCCCAGCGCGGTCGAAAGCAGCTCGGCGCGTGGAACGACCTTCAGGACCAGCCCTTGGGCTGCCGCTTCGGCGGCGGGTACGCTCTCGCCCGAGTAGATCCACCATCGGGCTCGGGCCTCCCCGACACGGTGCGGAAGTCGCTGTGTGCCGCCCCAGCCGGGCATGACCCCGAGATTGATCTCGGGTTGGCCAAACACCGCGTCGTCGCTGGCGACGATGAGGTCGCAGGCGAGGGCGACCTCGCACCCTCCGCCCACGCACGTGCCATGGACGGCCGCGATGACCGGGAGCGGGAGTCGTTCGAGCCGGACCGTCACCCCCTGCCCTCGGCCCCCATGGACGCGGGCGCCGGCGATGTCCAGGGGTGCCATCTCGCGGATATTGGCTCCCGCGGCGAACGCACGTTCCTGGGCGCTCGCGAGGACAACGACCCGATACTCGGGATCGCGCTCCACCTCATCGAGGCGTTCGACCAGCGCGTCGAGCATCTTCGCACCGAGCACGTTCACCGGGGGCTTATCGAGCCAGAGCAGGGCGACCGGCCCGCGCTTTTCGAGGCGGACCGGTGCGGGCGGGTCGGAGCCAGCGGTCACGCCCCAAACCGAACCGCCGGCCGATAAGAGGAGGAGCCGGACCGTGCACGGAGGGGTAATCCGCGGGCGCCCATCGTCCGGGGCGTGCGCGTGCTCATCACCGGCGCCTCCCTCGGGATCGGCCGAGCCACCGCACGCCGCCTGGCGGAGCCTACCAGCGAGCTCGCCCTCCACTACTGGCAGCACGAGCACGACGCCGCCGAGCTCCGCCGTGAGCTCGAGCCCCGGTGTCGCGCCACGTTCCTCGTGCGCGCCGACCTTTCCGAACCCGCCGAGATCGATCGTCTCGCCGGGGCCATCGAGGCGCGGTGGGACGGCCTCGAGGCCCTCGTGCTCAACGCGGGTAGCTACCCCCGGGTCCAGTTCCGGGAGATGACCGACGCGGAACTGACCCGATGCCTGGCCACGAACCTCCTCGGGCCGGCTCGGCTCGCCCGCCGACTGCTGCCGCTGCTCGAGCGCGCCGAGCAGGGTCGGATCGTGTTCGTGACCTCCGTGCTCGCGTTCACCGGTTCGACCCACGGAGCCCACTACGCCGCGGCGAAGGCCGGGGTGGTGGGCCTGGCCCATTCTCTCGCGTTGGAGCTGGCACCTCGGGTCCGGGTGAACCTGGTCGCGCCGGGGGCGATCGACACCGCGATTCTCGCGGGGGACACCCCGGAGGTGCGCGCCAACCGCGCCTCGAAGATTCCGATGCGCCGGGTGGGCCGCCCCGAGGAGGTGGCCGAGGCGATCGCCTACCTCGTCTCCGACGCGTCCTCCTATGTCACCGGTACGACGCTGCACGTCAACGGAGGCACCTACCCCGGATGAGCGAGGACTCTCGCCGCACGCTCGTCAGCACGTGGTTCGGCGCGTTCGTGGTCGAGGGCGATCGGGTGGTCACCTCGGCGATCTTCGACACCTCCCCCGAGCTTCTCGCCGAGCGCCTCGCCGAACGCCGGGAGGGGCGGCTTGTTGCGGAGGAGGAGGGGATCCTCGCGCGCGAGCTCCCCGACCGACTCTCCTGCCGGGACCGTCGCTTCGAGTCGCGGGGCGTCCACATCGGCTCGCCGTCCGTGTCGCCGATCGAACCCGAGAGCCGGGGTCACTCGCTCGCCACCCTCCGGGAGGTCCTGCTCGCCCGGGCGCACGCGGACCTCGCTCGGAGTTGGGACCCCAGCATCCACGTTCAAGAGGCGGTCCGTGCGCTCGTCGATGCGGAGGAAGTGATGAACTCCGTGGGCGAGCGACTGGCCCTTTGGGCGCAGCATGACCGACCGGCCGAGGGGCCCGCGGCCGAAGGGCTACTGAGACTGGCCCGCCGGTTGGTCGAGGGAGTCCCGGAGGAGGGATTCGGCGTCCCGCCCCCGGACCCGTCGCTCGCCGCGGGTCGACAAGCGCTGGCCCGCCTCTATCTCACGAGCGCCGAGACCCGGAGTTCGCTCGAGCGCTCGCTGGAGGAGGCGATGCCACGTCACGCACCGAATCTCACAGCGCTCCTCGGCCCGATGCTGGCGGCCCGGATGATCGCACAGGCCGGGAGCCTGGAGCGGCTGTCGGCCCTGCCGGCCAGCACCATCCAGGTGCTCGGCGCGGAGAAGGCGTTCTTCGAGCACCTACGGGGCCGCGCCCCGCCGCCTCGCCATGGATTGCTGTTCCTTCACCCCAAGCTCCACTCCGCCCCCCGGACGCTCCGGGGCCGTCTCGCCCGCGCGCTCGCCGGGAAGGTGGCGATCGCCGCACGTCTCGACCGCGCCGGCCGTCCGTTGGACCCGACGCTCAAGGCCCAGTTCGAGACGCGCGCCGCCCGGGCCGCAGCGACCCCTGTGCGCGGCGGGGGCGGGCGACCGCGCGGCCGGAGATCAGTCCGCCCACTTCACCGAGCATCCGAGGACCGGTAGTTCCGGCCGCGCGACGGGCCGGCCCGCGAGGGAGGCCTCCAGTGCATCCTTCAGGTAGGTGTGCTGCACCCGCTCGGGTCGCTCGTGGTTGTCGTCGATCCGGCCCTGGAACACCAGTCGGCGTTCCCGGTTGAAGAGCATCGGGTGGGGGGTGACGAGCGCGCCGTAGGCGCGCGCGACCTCCTGCGAATCGTCCCGAAGATAGGGGAACGGATACCCCTTGGACTTCGCCCGCTCGACCATGATCTCGAAGCGGTCCTCGGGGTGGTGGACCGTCTCGTTGGGATTGATCAGGACTATCCGGAGCCCCCGGTCGGCGTACCGCCGTTGCAGCTCGATGAGGCGACCCTCCCACGCCTGGGCGTAGGGGCAGTGGTTGCAGGTGAAGACCACCGCGAGCCAGGGAGTGCCCGCGAAGTCCTTCAGCGCCCACGAACGGCCGTCGACCCCGGGAAGGTCGAACTCGGGCGCCGGATCCCCGGGGTGCAGGCGGAAGGTGCTCAGCTCGGCCATGTCCTCGTATCGGTGGCGGGCGGAAAGCGGTTCCGCGGGTAGATATCCCGGCGAGCGACCTGCGGGTCGAGGGCGTGGGAGGATCTCCGGCGAGCGAGACCCGGTGACGGCGGCCGAAATCGCGGAGGCGGACGAAGCGGCGCTTCGCCGGGCCGAGCCGTACGCCCAGGTCTACCTGCTCCGCGAACGATCCCTCTCCATCGGTGTGACGCAGGGGGGCAACACCGACCTCCGCCGCAAGGCTGCGGAGCTCGACCTCCCCCTCGTTTCCCGATCGTCCGGTGGCACGGCCGTGGTTCTGGGGCCGGGAGACCTCGCTTGGACGCTGGTGCTCCCCGGTTCGCACCCGCTCGCCGGTCGTGGCTCGCATCGGGCGTACGGTCGACTGGGGAGGCCGGTCGTCAGCGCCTTGGCGCGTCACGGCCGGGCCGCGGAGTGGGTCGATGCGCCGAGCCTCTTTCCCGAGGTGTGCCTTCTCAGCGGGCGCGGTCAGGTGCTCGCACTCGAGGGTCGGATCGTCGGCGGAGCGGCGCAGCACCGGACCGGGCGCGCCCTCCTCCACCATGGGATGGTCCATCGTGGGGTGGACCGCGAGCTCCTTGCCCGCCTCTATCCGGCGCTCCCGGCGAGCGCGGCGGACCGACTGGGCGGGTTCGGATCGAACCCCCCCGCACCCGAACCGGAGGCGCTCGCCGAGACGCTCCGGTCGGAGCTGAACCACGAACTGGTCAACCCGAGCCCATAGCGTCCGGGGCGTCGACCCAGAGGGGCCCGGCCGTGCGCTCGGAGTCCCGGCGGATCTCCTCCCACGGCGCGCGCGTCAGGGCGCGGTGCCGGACGAGGCACTCGCCGGCGACGTACACGGAATCGACCGCCTCCTCGCTCGCGGAGTAGGCGAGGTGCGAGACGATCGCTTCGGGACGGGCGGGGACGAGGGTGGGGTGATCGAGACGGTAGAGCACGAGATCGGCCTGCTTGCCCACCTCGAGGGATCCGAGATCGTTCGATCGGCCGACGAGGGCGGCACCCGAGACCGTGGCCATGTCCAGCAGTTCTTGGGCGGTCAGGCTGCCGGCGTCCCATCGGTGGTGTTTCTGGAGCAGCCCCGCAACATGCATCTCGCGGAGCATGGACAGGCTGTTGTTGCTCGCGGCGGAATCGGTGCCCAGCCCGACGATCGCCCCGGCCTGGCGGAGCTCATGGACCGGGCAGACCCCGCCCGTGGCGAGCTTCATGTTCGAGCTGGGGCAGTGCGCGACCCCGACCCGGTTGCGTGCGAGGAGTTGCGCCTCCTGCAGCGTGAGCCAAACACCGTGGGCGGCGACCATCCCCGGGGCCAACGCTCCGATCGACTCGAGCCAGGCGGGGGGACGCATCCCGTACTTCGCCTCGTGCTCGTGGACCTCTCGGCGCGTCTCGGACAGGTGGCAATGGACGAAGGTCCCGGTCTGCTCGGCGATCTCGCGCGCCCCCCGCCAGGTCTCGGCGTTGCACACGTAGACGCCCTGTGGTGCGACGAGCGGACGGATCCGGGGACGGTCGGTCCATCGCCCGATGAAACTTCGGGCGTTGTCGAGCGGTTTGCCCTTCTGGGTCGTGAGCTCGGGGTCGAGGACGGCCCATCCGAGGAAGCCGCGGATTCCGAGCCGGTCGACGGCGCGCGCGACCGCGTCCTCGCCGTAGTACAGGTCGAGGAACGCGGTGGTCCCGCTCAGCAGCATCTCGGCGATCCCCTGCGCGGCGCCGGCCTGGAGGTCCTCCTCGGTGCGCCGGGCGTCGATGGCGAACAGCTTCTCGAGGAACCGACCCAGGTCGCGATCGTCGGCGACACCGCGGAGCGGGCTCATCGCCACGTGCGTGTGGGTGTTGATGAACCCCGGTACGACCGCGAAGCCCGAGGCATCGACGGTCTCCTCCGTCGGCTCCCGGTCGGGCGCGCCGACCGAGGCGATACGGCCGCCCTCGATCCGGAGGTCGCCCCGGACGACGCGGCGCTCGGCGTCCTGGGTGACGAGGAGCGCGTTGCGGAACCGGACGGAGCTCGGTGGGCGACCGGGGGCCATCTGGCCGCCGAGCCGACGTGCGGTATTTCCCGTTGGTGGCTGTGGCGGATCGGCCCGAGCTCCTTCCCGCGGCCGGGTCACAACGGCGGGTGCCATTATCCGCGCGCAGCCGGTACGGCGGGGCACGGAGAACCTCGATGGCACGATTCCCGAGCGCCGTGTACCGCATCTCCCAGGAGTTCGACGCTCCGATCGATTTCGTGTTCCGGTGGTGCACGGACTACAGCCCGCAGGACGCCGCGCTCGAGAAGGAGCACTACGAGCGACGGATACTGGCCCGTTCCTCCAAGCAGGTCACCTACGAGGATCTCGAATCGGACAAGAACGGCTGGGTCTGGAGGCGGTATGTCGTCGACCTTCTGCCCCCGGATCGGTGGCACGCCGAATCGGTCGGCAATCGCCGGTTGAGCTCGATCGACTATCGTCTGACGGAGCTTCCCGGTGCGCGGACCCGGTTGGATTTCGTGTGGCGCCGAACGGGGATCGAGGGCTACCCTCGGAATCCCCCGAAGCGCGCCACGGAGCGGGATGCGACCCGCGACTGGGAGAATTTCGGTCGGGCGCTCGAGCGCGACTATCGCAAGTCCCGGCGAGGCTGAATCGAGGGGTTCGCGGTTCTCCGCGCTCGGGCGGTCGTCACGGATACAGGGGGCAGGGATGACGCAGTGGCCGGCTCCCGAGTACCGAGTGCGCCAGGAGTTCGACGCTCCGCTTGACTTCGTGTTCCGCTGGTGCACCGATTACAGCGGGAAGGACGCGGCCCTCGAAGGGGAAGGCTACGAGCGTCGAGTCCTCTCGAGGACCTCCCGGCGGGTGATCTTCGAGGATCTCGCGTCGGACCGGGAGGGGTGGATCTGGCGCCGGTATACTGTCCGGCTGAGCCCTCCGTACCGGTGGCATGCGGAGTCGGTCGGGAACCGTCGCTTGGTGGTGGTCGACTACCAACTGACAGCGCTTCCCGGAAACCGGACTCGACTGGAGTACACCTGGCGGCGCAAGGGGCTCGGGGCGTACCGGAAGAACCCGTCGAAGCGGAGCGGTGAGCGCGATTCGAGCCGGGGCTGGCAACAGTTCGCTCGGGCGCTCGAACGCGACTACCGGAACTCGCAGCAGGGCTGAGGACGAGCGCAGTCCCCGCGCCCGGCCCGGCCGGCTAGATATCCAGGTTCGAGACCTCGACCGCGTGCTGCTGGATGTAGAGCCTGCGCGGCTCCACTTCCTCGCCCATCAACGTCGACAGTAGGTCGTTCGCCCGGGCCGCGTCCTCGATCATGACCTTGAGCAGGGTGCGGCTCTCCGGCGCCATCGTGGTCGTCGCGAGCTGTTCGGCGGTCATCTCGCCGAGCCCCTTGAACCGCTGGATCGTGACCCCCTTGCCGCCCATCTCCTTGGATACCCGGTCGCGCTCGTCGTCGGAGTAGGCGTAGACGATCTTCGCGCCACGCTGCAAGCGGTAGAGGGGCGGCTGCGCGAGATAGACGTGGCCCTCGGTAACGAGCTGGGGGATCTTGCGGTAGAAGAGCGTCAGGAGCAGCGTGCGGATGTGGGCGCCGTCGACGTCGGCGTCGCTCATGATGATGATCTTGTGGTAGCGCAGTTTGGCGATGTCGATCTCGTCGCCGATGCCCACGCCGACCGCGGTGATCAGCGAGCGGATCGCCTCGTTCTGGAGCATCTTGTCGAGCCGGGCCTTCTCGACGTTCAGGATCTTGCCGCGGAGCGGGAGGATCGCCTGGAACTCCCGGTCCCGTCCCTGCTTGGCGGTACCCCCGGCCGAGTCCCCCTCGACGATGAACAGCTCGCAGACGGCCGGGTCGCGCGAGTGGCAATCGGCGAGCTTGCCCGGTAGGCCTCCACCTTCGAGCAGGCCCTTACGGCGGGTGAGCTCGCGCGCCTTGCGGGCGGCCTCGCGGGCCTGGGCGGCCTGAACGGCCTTGACGATGAGCGACTGGCCGACGGAGGGGTGCTCTTCGAGGTACTCCGCGAGCTTGTCGTTCACCGCGCTCTCGACCTGGCCCTTGACCTCGGAGTTGCCGAGACGGGCCTTGGTCTGACCCTCGAACTGGGGCTCGAGGACCTTGACACTGAGGACGCAGGTCAACCCCTCGCGCACGTCCTCACCGGTCAGCCCCTCCTTGTCGCCCTTGAGGAAGCCGCCTTTGCGGGCGTAGTCGTTGAGCGTGCGGGTCAGCGCCGAGCGGAGTCCGACGACGTGGGTCCCGCCATAGGAGGTGTGGATGTTGTTGACGAAGGCGAGCGTGGTATCGTTGTAGCCGTCGTTGTACTGCAGCGCGACCTCGATGTCGGTGGTGTCGCGCTTGGCATGGAAGTAGACCGGCGGATCGAAGAGCCGGTTGGTCGCCGCGTTGAGGTCGGTGACGAACTCCATGATGCCACCGGCGTGGTGGAACGTCTCGGAGGTGCCGTCGCGCTCGTCGAGGAACCGGATCGAGACGGCGGGGTTGAGGAAGGAGAGCTCCTTCAGGCGCCGCTCGATGGTGTCCTTGTCGAAGATCACCGTCTCGAAGACGGTGGCGTCCGGCTTGAACCGGGCCTCCGTCCCGGTTCCCTGCGCCGGGCCGATGGTCTGGAGGGGGGCGACCGGCGCACCCTGCTCGTAGCGTTGGGCGTAGAGGTGCCCGTCGCGACGGACCTTGACCTCGAACCATTCGCTGAGCGCGTTGACGACGTGGACGCCGACACCGTGCAGCCCGCCGGAGACCTTGTAGGTCTTCCGGTCGAACTTGGAGCCGGCGTGGAGGACGGTCATCACGATCTCGAGCGTCGGTTTGTGGTACTTCGGGTGCATCTCGACCGGGATGCCCCGGCCGTTGTCGGCTACCGTGCAACTGCCGTCGGTGTGGAGTGTGACCACGATCTCCGTGCAGGCCCCGGCGAGCACCTCGTCGATCGAGTTGTCCAGGAGCTCGTTGACGAGGTGGTGGAGCCCCCGGGCATCGGTCGACCCGATGTACATCCCCGGGCGCTTGCGGACCGCCGAAAGCCCCTCCAGGACCTGGATCGAGCTCGCGTCGTACTCGGCGACCGTAGCCGTCTCGGGAACCATGGAAAACGCTCGCGGCAGAGCCGCTATCTTCAACGAGCCGGGCTCGTGTTATAAGCGTTGTTTACCGTCGGAAAATCGACCCGGCCGGACCGCCCGGATTGGACCCTTCCGGAGGGTCGGAAAATCGACCCGGCCGGGCCGGTGCGGCGCGTAAATGCCTAAACGCCGGCGCGGCTCCTACGACCTTCCGGTGATGGCAGAGGAGGAGACCCCCCACGACCCCGAACCGACCGTGAACGAGCCGGAGTCGGCACCGAACGGACCTCTCCCGCCGCCCACACCCGTTCCCCCCTTCCCCGAAGAGCCGGACGAGCCGGAGGAGGACTGGTCGACGCGGTACAAGTACCTCCTCGCGGAGTTCGACAACTTCCGCAAGCGCACCGAACGCGAGCGCGAGGTCTCGCGCAAGGAGGTCCGCGCGATGGTCCTCCGACAGCTCCTGCCGATCCACGAGGCGTTCACGCACGCCGAGGAAGCCGCGCTCAAGCTGCCGGCGGGAGACCCTCTGCGTCGAGGGATGGAGCTTCTCGTCCAGGAGTGGAAGCGGTTCCTCACGGCCGAGCAGTTCCGACCGGTGGCGCGGGTAGGGGACCGGTTCCACCCCGATGACGAGGAGGCGATCGCCGAAATCGCCGCCGATGCCGAGCACGAGCCGGGCACGGTCGCCGAGGTCGTTCAGCAGGGCTACCGCTCCCCCGGCGGGCTCCTCCGGCCGGCCAAGGTCGTCGTGGTCCGCTCCAAGGACACCGGTCCGCCCGGGCCGGCGGCGGAGCCCGTCGCTGAGTCACCGGCGCCCGGGACGGATTGATGTCGGCCGAGCGCTCCTCGGAGATCAGCGGGTTCTACCGGCTCCCCATCGCCGCGCGTCGGGCAAAGCTCAAGGAATGGGCCGGGCTCAGCGACGCGGAGCTCGCCGCGTACGAGTTCCCCCCCGGGATCGACCCGAGCGTCCTCGACCGGATGATCGAGAACGTCGTCGGGGTCTTCCCGCTCCCGGTCGGCATCGCGACGAACTTCCGGGTCAACGGCATCGATTACCTCGTGCCGATGGCGATCGAGGAGCCGAGCGTGGTCGCGGCCGCCTCGAACTCGGCGAAGGTGGCCCGCGCGCGCGGCGGCTTCACCGCCCAGACCACCCCGCCGGTGATGATCGGCCAGGTGCAGATCCTGGAGGTCCACGACCCCTCGGCGGCGCGGCTGCGCATCCTCGACCAGCGCGACCAGCTGCTCGCCCAGGCCAACGCCAAGGACCCGATGCTCGTGAAGTTCGGCGGGGGGGCGCGCGACCTGGAGGTCCGCATCGTGCCGTCGCCGCGAGGCGTGATGCTCGTCGTCCACCTCCTGGTCGACGCCCGCGACGCCGGCGGGATGAACGCCGTCAACACGATGTGCGAGGCACTTGCGCCGACCCTGGCGCGCCTCGCCGGCGGCCGCAGCGTGCTCCGCATCATCTCGAACCTCGCCGTCTACCGCCTCGCCCGTGCTTCGGCGACCTTCCCGGCCGAACTGCTCGCCACGGAGACCATGAAGGGCCCCGAGGTCGTGGAGGCGGTCCTCGATGCCTACACCCTCGCGGTCGTCGACCCGTTCCGGTGCGCGACCCACAACAAGGGGATCATGAACGGGATCTCGGCGGTCGTGCTCGCCACGGGCAACGACTTCCGCGCGATCGAGAGCGGGGCGCACACCTACGCGGCCTTCCGCGCGAGCGACGGCGGGGTCGTCAAACCGCTCACCACCTACGAGAAGGACCGCCACGGCGACCTCGTCGCCACGATCGAGCTCCCCATCGCCGTCGGGCTGATCGGCGGGGCCACCGCCGTCCACCCGACGGCGAAAGCGAACGTCAAGCTCCTCGGTGTCAAGAGCGCCGCCGAGCTCGCGGGGGTCATCGCCTCGGTCGGGCTCGCGCAGAACTTTGCGGCCCTGAGGGCGCTCGCCACCGAGGGGATCCAGCGTGGGCACATGGAGCTCCACGCGCGCAACGTCGCCACCACCGCCGGTGCCCGCCCGGACGAGGTCGACCGCGTCGTCGCCCGTCTCGTGGCCGAGCGCGCGGTGCGGATCGACCGCGCCCAGGAGATCCTCCAGGAGCTGCGCGCGGGCGGCTCCGCATGAAGGTCGGGGTCCTCGGACTGCAGGGCGACGTACCGGAGCACCGGGCCGCGGCGTCCCGACTTCTCCCTCCCGGGTCGGTCACGATCGTCCGCGACTCCGACGATCTCGCGGGGGTCGGGGGGCTCCTGCTGCCGGGCGGGGAAAGCACGACGCTGACCAAGCTCCTGCGGGAGGGTGGCCTCGAGCAGCCGCTCCGAGAGCGACTCCAATCCGGCTTGCCGGTTCTCGCCACGTGCGCGGGACTGATCCTCATGGCCCGGCGGGTCACCGAGAATCCGTCCGGAGAAATCCCCCTGTCCTTCGGACGACTGGATATCACCGTCCGGCGCAACGACTACGGCCGCCAGGTGGACTCGTTCGAGGAGCCGCTCCGGATCCCCGATCTCGAGGGCGAACCGTTCCCCGGAGTGTTCATTCGGGCCCCCCGTATCGTCGATCTGGGCCGGGAGGTCGAGCCGATCGCCTTCCGAGGCTCGGAGGTTGTGGGGGTCCGCCAGGGCCCCGTCTGGGGACTCGCCTTCCACCCCGAGTTGGCCCAGGATCCGCGACTCCACGCCGCTTGGCTCCGGTCGTTCGGCGCGCTGCCCGCTCAGGGCGGGGCGAAGAGAACGAGGAGCACGATCGCGAGGACGACGACGCCGACCAGTGCGGCCGCCCAGTAGGCCGCCCGGCTCGGGTTCCGCCACGACCCGAAAAAGACCGGCACCGGACCCAACAGGACGAGTCCGCCTCCGCCCCCCGTGATCTCGTCGGCCGGGGCCGGCCCCTGGTGTCGTCCCGGAGCCGCGTACGGCCGCCGTTCGATCTCCCAGCCGGCGGCGAACGCGAAGGGCAGGAGCAGGATCCCGAAGAAGAGCAGGACCACGCCGACGAGGAACAGCGCCGAGGTGCCCGAGACGACCGGGACAATGAGGAGCAGCGAGACCGAGGCCGAGCCCCGCAGCACGCTGTACAGGACGACGATCAATCCGAGGAGCAGGAGGACGGGGCCGACGACCCGCGCCATCCACCGCGACACGATCGTGCTCACCGGAAGGTGTCGAACCGGTACTCGGTCATAGGGAGCTCACCGAGGGCCATCAGGAACTCGGGCGGAGTGAGGATCGGTTTCTCGTACATCTCCGCGTCGTCGGTGGCGATCCGGGGGCAGGCGGTATTGACGTAGGCGTCGATCGCGCGACCCTCGAGGTCTCGGCCGTCCAGGCGCGTGAAGACGATCACGACGGCCTCCCGCCCCGCCGCCTCGGCGCGGCGCCGCAGCGCCTCGGCCATCGCGGGACGATGCTGGCCGACGAAGCTCGAGACCAGGATGCCCCAGCGTCGTGCGTCCCGGGCCTTCGCGACGTAAAGGAGCCGACGCCCGACGAGCTCTTCGCGGTCGATCGGTGGCTCGAGGGTCCGTTGGAGCGGATCGAACGACCAGACCGGTCGAGCGGTCGCGAGTGCCAGCCCCAGAGGGTGGAACCGCCCCGTGCCGAGGAACAGGAACGCATCGACCTGAGAGGCGACCGCTTCCGAGCTCGAGTAGTTGCACCCGAGCGCCTGGGCGGCGTACGCCAGCCGCCGGTCACCGCGTTCGAGGGGGATCGAGAAACCGGCGCGGCCGAGCGCCGCGCGCAGGGGCTCGACGAGGTCGAGATGTTGGACCGACGCCACGAGACCCAGCTTCCGAGGTAGCGCCGAGGCCGCGAGCTGCTCGGCCAGCGGGCCGATCTCCGGGGCTGGAAGCCGCATCTCGACAAAGAACATCGGGAGGGGAGCGACGATGTTCGGGATGGGAGAGTGGCCCAGGGCCACGATGGCCTCGGCGCCCGGGACCTCGTCCGCCGAGGGGAGGTCGCACGCACCGAAGCAGGCGCGATTGACCAAGCTGACCTTCGCTCCGGTCGCGGACGAGACCTGCTGGGCCAGTTCGGCGGAGCCGCGGACCAGACCGGCCGGGACCTGGAGCGCAAGGTGGCGGAACCCTCGGCTCCGGATCGCGCTCCACAGGGGCTCGCCGAGCGTCGGGAACACTCCGGCGATGGGCTGCGTGGCCGGACTCGAGGCGGCCGGCGGGAGGATGACCGGAAGGTCCTCCCGGTTCGAGTCCACGCCCCCGCTCCCCTCCATGGCGGCCCGGCGTACCGCGGCCGGACGTATAGTGTTCGAGTACTGGGCCCGAGGACTAACGCGCCCTCGGAGGCGAGACCCGTTCCAGCAGGCGCTCCACCGCCCGCCGATTGTCCGTGTAGTGGAGACGTGTCCGGGCTTCCCGGGGGTCGACCCATGCGAAGGCCTCGTGCTCGTCGCTCAGGCGAGGGGCGAAGCGTCCCTCGATCTCCACCGCGTAGGCGTGCAGTCGCCATCGCCCGCCGTCGGGCCCATCGAAGGTCACCTCCCAATCCAGCGGCCGCACCGCCGACAGATCGCTGAATCCGGTCTCCTCGTAGATCTCGCGCCGGAGCGCCGCAGGGTAGCTCCGGTCGACGGCCTCCACCTTACCGCTGACCGGGACCCAGACCCGGTCCCGGCTCGGGGGTCGACGGAGGATCAGGAGTGCGAGCGGGGCCGAGACGTAGAGGTACCCCTCGACGCACTCCTGGTCGATCCGTTCCTCAACCACCGGGAGGTCCGCGACGCGAGAGGATCTTCATGATCGCCTCGGCCGGTTCGCCGGAGCTCGCCCTGAGGGCGGCGACGGCCTCGGCGCGATCGACCCCCGCCTGGTCCATGACGAGGGTCACGTCCTCCTCCGGCGGCCCGCTCGGGGCCGCCGGAGCCGAGGCGGCGCCCTCGCCGGCCGCCGGCGCCGCCCCGCGGGGACGTGTGGTGAACTCTCCGACGATTTGGTAGGTCCGCACGCCCTGGACGGTGAGCACCGTCACCTCCGGGCGCTTGAAGACCCGTTCTTCGGTGGCGGTCCGGATCAAGACCTCGTCGACCCCCTCGATCGGCTCGGTCGACATGCCGAGCCGCTTCATCATCAGCTGCATCTGCCGGGGGTTCATCCGGCCGCCCGGGATCATCGATGACCTCTACCGGCGGCGCTCGGGCGCCGCCTCGCGGATACGCGCCTCGAGCTCCTCGTCTCCGACGGTCTCGTCGACGTCCAGACGGGCGGCCGACGGCACCGACTTGCGGCGCTGCCGGGCCTCGTCCTTGGCCCGGCGAACCTGCTCGGAGAGCTCGTCCATGAGCGTGGCGATCCCGGCGAAGTAGTTCCATTCGGTATCGGAGGCGTAGAAGATCCCGCGGTCGGTGTGCAGCCGCGCCTGGACGGTGGCGTCCCCCGATCGGTGGGTGGAGTGCGGTGAGATATGCAGCGACAGCAGGTTCGGACGGACGTGACGGGAGATGCGGCGGAGCCCCTGGGCGACGACCCGGTCGATCTCCGCGAGCGTGTCGGGGTCGGAGCTTCCGCGCAGCCCATGGATCTGGACGTAGACGTCCGAGGTCGGCCGGACCCCGCCCGGTCGGGCCCCCGCGCCGACGATGAGGCCCAGCAGGTCGGTCTGCGAGACCACGCCGGTGGGCTTGCCGCCGTCGACGACGAAGACGCTCGAGACCTTCTCGCGGGCCATGATGCGGGCCGCCGCGGTCGCCGCGGTCCCCTTGGCCACCGTCACCGCCGGCGAGTGCATCACCGCGCTCACCTCGACGTCCCCGGCATGGACCGCCGCCGGCGAGTGGCGCGGCATGTCGCGCTTGCCGCTCCCCGTCGGCCTCCAGAGGACCCGGGTGAGGTCGGCGATCCCGACCGCTCCGGCGAGGTGCCCTTTGTTGTCGACGACCGGGATGGGATGCTCCTCGATCTGGCGCACGTGGCCGAGCACCGACTCGAGCGTGTCCTTCTCATGGAAGATCAGCCCGGTAGGGCTCGCGATCTCCTCCACCCGATGCCCACCGAGGCCACTGACCGTGGAGAGCACCTTGACGAGGTCGGTCCGGGAGATGAGCCCGAGCAGCTCGTTGCGCTTGCCGACCACGGGCGCGGCCCGCAGGCCGGCCGCGAGCAGCCGCTCGGCGAGCTCGGGGAAGGGAGTGGCTTCGGTGATGAGCGGCGGGAGGACCATCAGGTGCTCGACCTTGGTCGAGAGCGCGAGGTTGGTCCGACGTGCGATCGATTCGACGGTGATCATCCCGACGAGGTTCTTGCGCCGCATGACCGGCAGCTCGTGGAAGCTCCGCGAGCGCATCAGACCCAACGCCCGAGAGAGCGGAGCGTCGGCGGGAATGGTCGTCGGGCGGGCGGTCATGAGGTCGCGTGCCGTCGGCCAATCCCCGGGCATCGGGGCCGGACCGGGGGCGCGCCGCAATTAGGCTTTCGGCAACGTCGGGAATCCCGGTAACCGTTGGGCGCTCCGAGCGCCCTCCGCGCGATGCCGGGTCTCAGCCCAAATCCCGGGACATCTGGTAGCCGTTCTCGCCGTCCGAGTAGTAGGCCGGCAGGCGGTCGATCACGGAGAAGTGGAAGCGGGTGTAGAACCGGATCGCGGTGGCGTTGCTCACCCGGACCTCCAGGGTGACGCGACGGAGACCGCGCGTCCGAGCACGCTGGAGGAACTCCTGCATGAGCCGTGTCCCGACCCCGCGGGCCCGCCATCCCTGGTCGACGGCGAACATCAGGATGCGCGCCTCGTGCTCGACCTGGGAGACGCCGAGGAGGAACCCCGCCGGTCGGTCCGACGGGTCGGCGGCGACGAGAAACCCCTCGGGCCACTGCTGGCTGAGGGTCGCATACAACGACGGCTCGTAGCGCTCGTGGAGCGCGTCGGCCACGATCTCGGCGAGGCGGGGGATATCGCGGAGGTTGAACTCCCGCAGCCCGGCTTCGTAGGGGGTCGAGGGCAGCCGCGAGTGCGGGGAGGGAACGCTCTCAGCGATACATCTCACCCGGCCCTTCGGTCTCGGCCTGACGCATGTTCGAGAGCGACTGGCGCTGCTGCGCCAGGCTCTTGCGGACCTCGGACTCGATCTGTCGCGCCTTCTCCCGTAGCGGCTTGGTGTCGAGCACGAGCATCGGGACGAGCGGGTTGATCGACTCGATCACCTTCGCGGCCGCGCGGGCGTCGGGAAAGTCCTTGTGCGCCTGGGCGACGAGGCAGACGACCGGCAGCGGGCGGCCGATGGCTGAGAGCATCAGGCCGCCGGAGAATCCGGTGACGACCCCGTTCGCCCGTTCGAAGTGGTACTTCTCGAGCAGGTCGGCGGCCGCGCGGTTCGTCATGGCCACGACGCGGGCATCGCCGGTGCGGGCCTCGTCCTCCACGGGCTGGCCCTCGACGGCGATGACGAGCTGGACGCCCTTGGTCTCCGCCCAGTCGAGCAGCGTCCGACTGAGCTTGTTGAGGACCTCGGCGGACGGCTGGATGTCCGAGAGCGCGACGACGAGCTGGTCGCACCGCCGGTCCGGCCCGCAGACGATCTTGCTGGCGTAGATGCGCACGGGGGCACTGACGATGCCCTCCTCCATGATCACCGTCGGGGGGAACGCCTCGCTCATCGCGTAGGCGATCGCGCTCATGTCCAGCGCGTGGACGAGGTAGGAGGCCGCGACCGAACCGACGAGCCCGTGGGTGGGGAATCCCACGACCATCATGGCGCCCTTGAGGGAATCGTCCCGAGTCTCGACGATCCGCAGCTCTGGGCCCGCCAGCGCGACGGCCATTGCCGTTGCTAGGCGGGGGAATTGAATAAAACTCTCGGTCCGACCGCCGACGGACGACCCGGCCGCCCGTTCCGCCCGCGCTTTGACAATGGATATGTACGACGAGGACCCGGGTGCGTTGGATGAAGGTCCTGATCACCGGAGTCGACGGCTACTCCGGCTGGCCGCTCGCGCTCCACCTCCTCCAGCGGGGCCACGAGGTCGTCGGGGTCGACAACTTCGTGACGCGCAAGCGGGTCAAGGAGGTCGGTAGCTGGTCGGCGACGCCGATACCCTCGTTCCCGAACCGGCGCGCTGCCGTCTCCGAGCTCCTGGGAAAGCAGCTCGGCTTCCGCCAGGGCGACCTCGGGAAGTACGACTTCGTCGCCGAGACGATCCGGGAGGAGAAGCCGGACGCCGTCGTACATCTCGCCGAACAGCGGTCCGCACCCTACTCGATGATCGACGTGCACCATGCCGTCGAGACCCAGGTCGGCAACGTGGCCGGCACACTCCATTTGCTGTACGCGATGAAGGAGTTCGCCCCCGACGCCCACCTGGTCAAGATGGGGACCATGGGCGAGTACGGCACCCCGTCGATGGAGATCCCCGAGGGTTTCTTCGAGGTCGAGTATCACGGTCGCAAGGACCGTCTCCCGTTCCCGCGCCAGGCCGGGTCGTGGTACCACTGGTCGAAGGTATTCGACTCGGGGGACGTGATGTTCGCCTCCAAGATCTGGGGGCTCCGGTCCACCGACGTGATGCAGGGGGTCATCTACGGGACCCGCACGCCCGAGATCACCCACAGCAAGCTCCTCACCCGGTTCGACTTTGACGAGGTCTGGGGGACCGCGCTGAACCGGTTCTGCGTCGAGGCGGTCCTGGGCCTCCCGATCACCCCGTACGGCAAGGGCGACCAGATCCGCGGGTTCATCGCGCTCGAGGACTCCATGCAATCGCTGCGGATCGCGGTGGAGCACCCACCCACCTCCGCCGAGTATCGGGTCTGGAACCAGTTCGACGCGGCCTATTCGGTCAACCAGCTCGCCCAGACCACGCACGAAGTGGCGACCGAGCTCGGGATGCATCCGACGATCGAACACCCCCCCAATCCCCGTATGGAGGCCGAGCAGCACTTCTACGAGCCCGTCCACGAGCATCTGCCCGCGCTCGGCTACAAGCGTACCCGCGAATTGCGCGACGTACTCCGCGAGATCTTCGCCGACCTCCACCACTACAAGCGGCGACTCGAGGCGAAGCGGCACGTCGTGATGCCGGCGGTGAACTGGCGGGTCGCGGACAATCGCCCGACGGTGGCGGAACGTGCGGAGATCCGTGGCCCCGCCGAAGCGAGCGAAACGTCCGCGTCCACCGGATCCGCGTCACCGGGTCCCACTTCGTAGAGAGCCCACGAATGCACGGGGTCCTCACGCTGGCCGGCGAGGGGACCCGGATGCTCCCGTGGACACGCGGGCTGCGCAAGGAGTTCCTCCCGCTCTACGACCTGGGCGGGAACGGCACACCGATCCTGAAGCCGGTCGCGCACCTCGCCCTCGAGTCGCTCTCGAGCGCCGGAGCCGACGAGATCACGCTGGTCGTTGGTGGCCGGGACCTCGTCACCGCCCAGAACTACTTCACCGTCGACCGCACGTTCCTCAAGCGTCACGCCCACCACCGCGACCGGCTCACCGAGACCGAGCGGTTCTACGGACACCTGCGTGAGCTGCGTCTCCGGTTTGCGGTACAGTCGGAGCCTCGGGGGTTCGGCGACGCTGTGCTCCAGGCCCGCGGTTTCGTCGGCCATGAGCCGTTCCTCCTCCACGCGGCGGACGCGGCGCTCCTCGAGCCCCACCGGGGCCGGGCGCTGGCCCAGATGGCCGCACTCCAGGAGCGTGAGGACCTCGACGGAGTCCTCCTGGTCCGCCGCGTCGCCGACCCGACCCGCTACGGTGTCGTCGAAGGACCGTACGGCCCGAACGAAGGGGCGTTCCGGAGCCTCGTGGTCACCGGGATGGAAGAGAAACCGGCGAAACCGAGGTCGCACTGGGCGGCCACGGCGGTGTACACGTTCTCCGCGCGGATCTTCGACGCCCTCGACGCCGTGGCGCGGGAGACACGTCCGGCAGAGCTCGAGCTGACGGCTGCGATCGCCCACCGTTTGTCCCAGGGAGGCCGCTTCGTGGCGCTCATCCTGACCCCCCGCACCGGAGAGTGGCGATCGGTGGGCTCGGCCGAGGGATACCTGACCGCGCTCCAACGCACCCGCGTCCTCGCCCAGCGCCGGGCGTCCCGGTCCTAGTTCGCGGGCGGGCGACCCGGTGTGTCGACGGCCGAGGGGACCCGCATCGGTGCGGGCGACCTCCGGCCGCCGCCCCGGCCCGCGGGCCGGGGAGTTGGGACCGCCTAGCGCTTCTGAGCGGCCTGGAAGATCGCCTGGTGGAAGCCGCCGGGGACTTCGTAGACCGCGAACCAGCCGATCGTGGGAATCTCCTGCTTCGGCATGACCACCTTGCCGCCGTGGGAGGCGATCTTCTTCAACGCCGCGTCGATGGACTCGACGAGCACGTAGTTCATCGTCGCCGGAGGCATCCCGTTCATCGGGGCCATCAACCCTCCGGCGGGACCCGACCCCGCGTCCCATGTCCAGTACTCGGCATCTCCCATCGCCTCCTTCTTGAACTTCCAGCCGAACACTCCTTCGAGGAATTTCCGGCTCGCGTTCAGGTCGTTCGACGTGAATTCGGCATGCACGATCGCTCCGGGCTTCGGGTCCGTCATCTTCGCTACCTCGGTCGGTTGACTCCGACGGTACTTCCTACGGCCCACCCCTAATGAATCCCGGGGCCAGCGAGCCGAAACGGTTCGCCGAAGAGCGTTGCGAACGGCGCGCGGTATAACCCGAGTGAGTTCATCCGGCCGCCCCCGTTCCCCGACGCGGTGCCGGCCGTCGAGCGCGGTCACGACGGTTTATAAGGAACTTTCCCTTTCGGGGCCCCATCTGCCGGCGACGGGTCGCTCCCGGTGCCGAGAGGAGTGACTCGAGATTCGATGAAGCGTCAGATGGCGGATATGCTGGCCGACCTGATCAAGATCCCGAGCGACTCCTTTTCCGACAAGCAGGAGATCTTGGACTACGTCCAGTCGTTCACGGACCAGGTCCACATGCGCAATACCCTGTTCGGGGACTCCGCGAACCCGGCGCTCCTGGCCGAGTACGGCCAGGCCGGTGTGGTCTTTTCGGGCCACCTCGACACCCCCCCGATCGGGGACTACTGGAGCTTCTCCCAAAGTCAGGTGGCCTCCGGCCGCATGTATGGCCGCGGCGCGGCGGACATGAAGGGCACCGTCGTCGCAATGCTCCAGGCCGCCCAGGACCTCGTCGCGCGGAAGGTGCCGGTGGCACTCGCGTTCACGACGGACGAGGAGACGGCGATGCAGGGCGCCATGGCGCTCTCCAAGACGCTCCCGATCCGGCGAGCCAAGGCCATCGTGGTCGGCGAACCGACCGGGCTCCGGGTCGCCCACGCCGAGAAGGGCGTGCTCGACATCGCCATCGAGACCCGGGGCAAGGCCGCCCACGGGGCGATGCCCCATCTCGGGGAGAACGCGATCTCGAAGATGATGCGTATCCTTCGGGGCCTGGAGGGATTCAAGGGGCGCATCGCGCACCCGGAGCTCGGCAGCGTCACGATGAACATCGGAACGTTCAACGGCGGCACCCGGCTCAACGTCGTGCCGAACAAGTGCACCGCGGAGGTCGACATCCGGTTCCCCCCGCCGTACGCGCCCGATCAGCTCTACAAGGAGATCGAGGAGCATCTGCGTCGGATCAAGACCCCGTTCACGCTCCGACGGATCCTGTCCATGCCCTCGGTGCAGATCGACCCGAACTCCGAGCACGTCCGTCTCCTTCGGGACGTGGCCGCCGCGGAAACCGCCGTCCTCGTGCACGCCTCCGAGGCGGTCTATTACAGCCAGGTCAACCCGCGCGTCGTCATCTTCGGGGCCGGCGAGGAGGAGCTCTCCCACCAAGCGAACGAGTACGTCAAGGTGGAGGCGGTCGCCCGCGCCACCGAGGTGTTCAAGAAGTACGCCCTGCGGCTCAGCACGAGCCGGGCCAGCTAGCCGCCCGCTCCCCGTGCGGATCGCCGAGCTCTCGACCCGCTATCCCCCTGGGCCGGGGGGCGTCGAACGGCATGTCGGGGAGGTCGCACGCCGTCTCGCCGCGCGCGGCGAGTCGGTGGGGGCGTTCTCGACCGACCTTTACCGCGAGTTCCCCTGGCAGCGGTTGGAACCGTCCGTGCCGAGGCGGGAGACGGTCGATGGGGTCGGGATCCGGCGGCTCCGGGCGTGGACCCTGCCGGGCGAATTGCATTACCCCTTCTTTCGCGGACTGCCCGCGGCCCTGCGCGAGTTCGATCCCGAAATCCTGCATGTCCACACCTACGGCACGCACCACGCGACCGTCGCGCGTCGGTACCGTCGGGGCCGCGGCACGCCGTACGTCCTGACCGCGCACTTTCACCCGATCTGGTCGATCCATGGCGGTTGGCTCCGGCATCGGATCCGCGGGTTCTACGACCGTCGTCTCGCGGGGGCCGTGCTCCGGGACGCATCGGCCGTGGTGGTCCAGACGCGCGAAGAGCATCGGCTCCTCGAGCAGCTGGGCCTTCCGCTCCCCCGGGTGGAGCTCGTCCCTCCGGGGTATTCCCCGTTGCCGCCGCCCCGGCCCGGTGGGCCCACGTTCGCCGAGCGGTGGGGCATCCCCGGCCCGTTCGTCCTTTTCGTCGGTCGACTCGCCTCCAACAAGGGGTTGCTCGAGTTGGTCGAAGCGTTCCGGATCCTGGCCTCGGAGGAGCCGGAGGCCACGCTGGTCCTCGTCGGCGAGGACGGCGGCATGCGCACGGTCGTCGAAGAGCGGGTCCGCGCCCTAGGGCTCGCGCCGCGGGTGCGGATCACCGGGTTCATCGCGGACGAAGAGCTCCTTGCCGCCGGGTTCCGGGAAGCGCGCATCTTCGCCCTGCCGAGCGAATACGAGGCGTTCGGACTCGTGCTGCTCGAGGCCCTCGCCCAATCGACCGCGGTGGTCGCCACCGCGGTGGGCGGGATGCCCGAGGTACTCGAAGGTGGCCGGGCGGGCCGACTGGTCCCCCCCGGGGACATCCCGGCCCTCGCCCGGGCGTTTACCGAGCTGTACCGTGATGGTACGGAGCGAACCCGCTTGGGAGAATTCGGGCGCCGGGAGGTCGTCCCCCGGTATGACTGGGAATCGGTGGTGACGCGCCTTCAGACGATCTTCCGCGAGGTCGTTGGGGCCCGACGGACGACGTGAACCCCTTACGGCGGGGGCGCGGGCAACGTTGTGGCGCGAGCGACATCGCAAGGAGGTTGAAACCATCCGGAGACCTGCCGTCGCCCCGGTGGGGACGCACCATGTCAGCAGCTGAGCTCCAAATCAGTGGGTACGGGGTACGGGCAATCTCACGGTTCATTTCCCCTCAGCGGACCGGATTCCCCCGCCGTCGTGCGTTCCGGGTCGGAGCCTTCGCCGGAGTCGTGGGCAGTCTGATCGTCGTCCTGCTGCTCGCTTCGATGGACCCGGGCCTCGCCGCCCACTCTTCGGTGGCCCCCGTTTCACCGATCGGCAAGGCCGCCGCCCCGGTCACCCCGCCGCCGTCGGGTTCGATCTATGGACAGTTGACCATCAACGCTGGGATCTACGAGGAGACCTCGGCCTACGCCGCCCCCCACCAGGAGCTGTTCGTCCCGAGCGTCTTCGGCGGGGTGGACGTCATCAACACCACCACCAACACTCGGGTCGCCGTGAATCCGGGCCCGGTCTACCCTTGGGCGGCCGTGTACGACCCGAGCACCGACCGGGTGTACGTTTCGGACCGCGGGAACGCATCCGTGGACATCCAGAACCCGTCCCACCCGACCAACTACAGCACCTTTTCCACGGGCCCGCCGGGCGGTGCGGGAATCGGGTACGATCCGGTCTCGGGATACCTCTGGGTCGGGGACTCCTCGCCCTACGGCTACCTCGTCACGATCGACCCGCTCACGGGCGGCTACACCTACATGACCTACATTGCCGGGGCGATCTTCGATAACTTCGCCTACGACAATACGACAGGCTTCCTCTACATCACCTACTACGACAGCGCCGGGAGCTACCTCCTCGCCTACGACGATTCCACGGGGATCCTCGTGAACGATAGCGCCTCCGGCAATCCCCTCTATGTGACCGTCGACACGGCGGCCGGGCTGATCGTCACCGCCAACGGGACCGGGCTTACCTACTACGACGAGTCCAATCAGACCGACTACGGCATCGGCTCACCGGTCTTCACCTTCAACCTTCCCGCGAACGGGAACCCGATCTCCGCCCTCGCGTTCGAGCCGCAGCTCGGGGTGGAGGAGGTCGCGCGCGGCTACGACTTCACGCGCGGGGACCTGTACGAGATCTCGGCGGTCGGTCCCACGCCGGCGATCGTGGCCGACATCACGACCGGCGCCTACCCGAGCGTGATCACGTTCGACCCGGACAACAACAATCTCTACGTCGGCCAGTACGCGAGCATGATGGTGCTCGCGGGCGGGGCGTTCTCGATCGCGGGAACGGCGCCCGATCCGACGTTCCGTAACGTCTGCTGCGAACAGTCGATCCTCTATGTCCCGACCGCCCGGACGCTCTTCGTCCTGGTCCCGAACGCGACCAAGAGCGTGATCGGGGTCTTCGCCGCCGGCGGCCGGCACGGGCTGCTCCATACCGTTACCGTCGGTCCGTACGCGCAGGCGATGGTGTTCGACCCGCTGACGAACTCGGTGCTCGCCTGGAACGACGGAAACCAAACCCTGTCGGCCGTGAACGCGAAGACCTACGCGGTGACCCAGGTCAACGTCCCCGGCGAGGGCTTCTCGATGGCCTACGACCCGGTCCACGGCACCATCGGCATGTCCGACTACTTCGAGGGGAACTTCACGGTCCTGGACGCGAAGAACTACAAGGTCCTCGCGAACTTCCCCATCGGCGCGACCCCGGGCGGAGTCGCCTACGACCCGCAGATCTCGGCGTTCGTCACGACGCACCTCGGCTCGGCCACAAACCTCTCGGTGGTCCAGGGCACGACCCACCTCTACGACCAGAACTTCAGCTGGTACTGCACCTGCGCGGCTTCCGGCGTGACCTACGACCCGGCCACGGGCGACCTGGTGGTCCAGTTCAACTACGCCGCGGGGGTCGCCCTCCTCAACGGGCACACGCTGCGTACGGTCCGGGTGATCGCGGACTTCCTCCATTCCGGAGTTTCCCCCAACTCCCAGGAGTGGGCGACGATGGCCTACGATCCCGCGGACCAGGACATGTTCGTGTTCGGGTACAATTTCCATACGGCGTACTACGCCTACGCCCAGCCCACGCTCGTCGTGAACGGCCGCGGCCAGCAGGCCGCAGAAATGGTCGCCGGGGCCACCACCGACTGGCCCCAGGGAGCCGCCTATGATCCCGTCACCCACCAGGTCGTCGTCACCTCCTACTCGAGCCTGACGTTCTTCGGGTCGTGAGGCGGGCCCGACGAAGCGGCCGGTCCGCACCGGGCGTCGGCCTCGCCGTCGTACGGGCGGCCCCCTGATCGACGACCTGGTCGCCCCGCCGGGCCGACCTCGGCGCGCCCCGGAGGTCAAACCCGACCGGGGCCGGGCGCGGCAGCCGAGAGGGTCCGGCTAATCCGAGCCCGCGCTGACCGGGGGGCCAGATCAGATCGATGAGGATCGCTCTCGTCGTCCTTCGGTACGATGCGCCCGGCGGGGTGGAAACGACCGCTCGCCAGCTCGCGCACGGGTACCTTGCGCTCGGCCATGAGGTGGAGATCTTCGCGAGCGATCTGTACGACGAAGGGAGTTGGGATCGCCGGACGAACTTCGCCCCGACGTTCGAGGGTGCACCCGTCCACCGCTTCCCGGTCTATCGCCGGCTCCTGCCTCGCGTCACCTTCGTCACGATGCCGGGGCTCATGCGGGCGCTCGTCGAACGAGGTCCGGACGTGATCGAAGTGCACTCGCATCGCTACGGCCAGGTCCTGCAAGCCGCGGCGGTGAGCCTGGGGACCGGGATACCGGTGGTGGTCGGCACGCACTACCACCCCGCCGACGTGCGCGCGCCCTGGTACAAGCGGGGCATCCTGCGCGTGCAAGATCATGCCTTCGGCATGACCGCCTACCGGGTCGCGCGGTTCCTGGTCGTCGAGACGCAGACCGAGGCCGACCAGCTCGCCGAGTTCTCCCCCCGGGAAAAGATCCGCGTCGTTCCGCCGGGCCTCGAACTCGACGAATGGTTCGCGGACGAACCGGAGGACCCGGCGAACCCGCTGTTTGCCGGCCTTCCGGACCAGTTCCTGCTCTACGCGGGCCGCATCGCCGAGAACAAGGGGATCGAGTTCCTCCTCGAGGCCTACGCGCGGCTCGACCCAGGTGATCGTCGCCCGATCGTCCTGATGGGCAAGGACTGGGGGATGGGGCCCCAACTCCGGGCGCAGGCCGAGCGGCTTGGGATTGCGGACCGGCTCACCTGGCTCGGGCACGTCCCGAGCCGGGCGGACTACCGCGCCGTCTTCCGGCGGGCGAGCGCGCTGGTCCTGCCCAGCGAGTACGAGGCGTTCGGCTTCGTCCTGATGGAAGCCATGAGCGTGGGACTCCCCATCGTGGCGACGTCGGTCGGCGCGGTACCCGAAGTCCTCGAGCACGGGGGGATCGGGGAACTGATCTCCTTCGGCGATGTTCCGGCGCTGACCTCGGCGCTCCGCCGGCTAGTGCGGGAACCCGACCGATGGTCGGCGCGGATCGCGCGGGGTCGCGTGCGGGTGCGCGACTTCGCGGTCGAACGGATGGTCGAAGGACACCTCGCGCTCTACCGCGAAGCGCTCGCGTGAGCGCGCCGCATCTGTTCAAGCTCCAGCAGTTCGACCGCCATCTTTCGCAGCTCGGTCCGCTCCGGCTCCTGCTGGAAGGGGGCCGCGGCCCGGAGCAGGACCGAGTAGAGCCAGAGGATCAACGGGCGCCGACCTCTTTCGCGTAGGCGCGGAGGATCCCCATCCCCCGCCGGAGCGCTCCCTGCGAGGCGGCGAAGGAGAGCCGCAGATGGCCCGCGCCGAGCGAGCCGAAGGCGTCGCCCGGGGTCGTAATCAGCCCGCGCTGGAGGAGGTCGCCGGCCACCTCGGAAGCGGTGGACTCCCAGTCGAACCGCGGAAACACGTAGAAGGCTCCCGACGGGGGTACGCAATGGATCCCGTCGATCCGGTTGAGCGCGTGGACGATGAGACGGCGTCGGGCCCGGAACTCGCCCATCATCCGAGCCGCGGCGTTCGGGGCCTCGTTCAGACCGGCCAGCACCGCGGCCTGGACCGGGGTCGACGGGCACGCCATCAGGTGGTAGTGGACCTTGTTGATGTCCGGCGTCAGCGAGCGCGGCGCCACCACGAAGCCCAGCCGCCAGCCGGTCATGGCGAAGGTCTTGCTGAACGAGTTCACGACGATGACGCGGTCGCTCCGTCCCCAGAACGAGGTGAACCGCCCCTCGTAGATCATCTCCTCGTAGACCTCGTCGGAGATCACGTGGAGGTCGTGCGCCTCGGCGAACTCGAGCAGGTGCTCGACGGTGGACTTGGGGAACAGGCAGCCGGTCGGGTTCGACGGACTGTTGACGACGATCGCCCGGGTGCGCGGGGTGATGTGGGACTCCAACGCGTCGAGGTCGGGGACGTACCCCCGAGACTCGTCGAGGTCGTACGGAACGGGCGTTGCGCCGCACAACCGTGCGTGCGGAGCATACAGCACGAACCCCGGGTTCGGGACCAGGACCTCGTCGCCCTGCTCGTACAGCGTCAGCGCCACGGTCATCAGGGCCTCGCTGCCGCCGGCCGTGATGATCACATTGTCCCGGCTCGTGTCCGGGTCGCGGTCGTGGTATCGCTCCGCGATCTTCTCCCGGAGCGACGGAAGGCCCGCCGACGGCCCGTAGTGGTTCTGCCCGTTCTGCACCGCGGCGCAGAGCGCCCGGACGACCTCGGGGGGCGGGTCGAAGTCCGGCTCGCCGAGCCCGAGGTTGATCGCATTGGGTGGGGCGGCCTCGAACATCTTCCGGATGCCCGAGATCTCGACCTGGCGGACCCGCTGGGCCACCATGATTTCGCGTGAGACCGGAAGAGGCGTGATAACCCTTTGTCTCCCGATTTGTCGACGAGAGCCGGCCTAGCAAGCCGACGCGCGTTGCGCAAGTTCTAAGGGTTCGCCCGGGTCCGGGCCCCCGGCGGGAGCATGCCGGTCACCGTCGTGGTGGGAGCGCAGTTCGGCGACGAGGCCAAGGGCAAGATCACCGACTATCTTGCGGCGAACTACCGGTACGTCGTCCGCACCGGCGGCGGACCGAACGCCGGCCACTCCATCGAGCTGGCCGAGGGCCAGGTGGTGCTCCACCAACTCCCCTCCGGGATCCTCCGCTCGGGAGTGACGTGCATCGACGGACCGGGCATGGTCATCGATCCCTTCGGTCTGGAGACGGAGCTCCACGAGCTCGACGCCCGCGGCCTTCTGCGGGGGCGCCTGGTGATCAGCGATCGGGCGCACGTCATCCTGCCGATCCACCGCCTCGAGGACGCATGGGAAGAACGGATCCGTGCCGAACACAGCGGCGGGGCCCCGTTCGGGACCACGCTCAGGGGTATCGGACCCGCCTACGCCGATCGCGCGGGTCGGTTCGGGATCCGGTTCGCGGACCTGGTGCGCCCCTCCACTCTGCAGGAGAAGCTCGCGGTGCTCTACGCCTCGAAGGAACACCTGAAGGACCTCCCGCCCCGGGAGCAGTTGCAGGCCGAGCTCGCCGAGGTCGGAGCACGCCTCGGACCGCGCGTGGAACCCACGGAGCCCATCCTGTGGGAGGCGTTGCGCAAGGAGGAGCCGATCCTCCTCGAGGGCGCCCAGAGCGCGCTGCTCGACATCGACTTCGGCACCTATCCGTACGTGACGAGCTCGCATCCGACCTCGGCGGGAGCGCTCGCGGGGAGCGGGATCCCTCCCCAGGAGGTCACCGAGGTCGTGGGTGTCTCGAAGGCGTACGCGACACGCGTCGGGGCCGGCCCCTTCCCTACCGAAGAGACCGGACCGATGGGGGAGTTCCTGCAGCGGGAGGGACGCGAACGTGGCGCGACCACGGGTCGGACCCGACGCTGCGGCTGGCTCGACCTGGTGCTCTTGCGGTTCGCCGCCCGCCTGAACGGGTTCACCTCGTTGGCGCTCACGAAGGTCGACGTGCTCGGGGGCCTCGAAGAGATCCCGGTGTGTGTCGCCTACGAGGGGATCGCCGGTCAGCGTACCGAGTATCCGCCCACAGACGCCGCGGAGCTCCAACGGGCCAAGCCCGTCTACGACCGGCGGCCGGGCTGGCCGGAGTTCACCCCGCGCTTGAAGGAACGGCTACACCGGGAAGGCGTACGGGCTCTCCCGACGAACCTGAGACGGTACCTGGAGTTCCTCACCGCCGAGACTGGAGTACCCGTCGAGTACGTCGGCTTCGGCCCGCATCGGGACGAGACGTTGTGGATGGGTCGGGGGGGCAAGAAGGTCCCTCCTACGCAGTTGAGCGGCTGGAGCAGCTGACGTGCGCTGGCCGCGGACGTCGTGACTCCCGGCGACCGTCACCCCACCGTCCTCACGCGACCTCAAGACGCATCTCGCGAGTGCGCTTTCCTGAAGTGTTATTCCCTCGCGGCGCTCCCCGCCCCGGGCTCGTAGTCCAGCGGTTAAGACGTCGCTCTCACACAGCGAAGATCGCCGGTTCGAATCCGGCCGAGCCCATCCGACAAGGATTCTGCCCGTTTTGGCCCTCTCATCGCCCCGGCGGCGTGTTTGGGCGACCACTCGGACCTCGACAGGCTCGATCGGCTCTACGCTCTACGTCTCGTTTCGGAACCTCTCCCCACCTCCGAACTGAGAGAAGCGCAGCCTAGCCAAACCCGTTCCCGCGGGCCGGCAACCGCCGGCCCGCACCCTTTTGGGTTCTCGTCACAACCTGCAAAGCCGATTCGGGCCACGACGCTGGCTGTGCCGTATGGAGAGGCCGGGTCTGCAGACTCGACCGTCACGGTCGAGCCATGGGTAGGGCGGCGGTTCCTTTGCACCAGGTGCCGCCAACCGATCCGACACAACCCGACCCTCCGAATCTCGTTCTGTCAGGTCTGCGGCCTCACCCAAGCGTTCATCGAACTCAGACCCGGGCAGCGGGGGGTGTCACTCTCTGCCTTGCATCCTTTCCCTGTCTCACCCCCTGCCGCTCCCACCCTCCGACCCGTTCCGTCCCGTCCCGGGTCCGGCCCGCGCGTACGTCCGTCCCCTCCCCTCGTCTCCGCCCCGTCCGCCCCGGCCTCGGGCCTCCCGCTCCGTCAGAACGGCCGAGGAGGGCCTTGTCAACCCGGGTTGAATCCCGGCCGTCCAACCCGGGTTCCAACCCGGGTTCACGCCGAGGGGGGGCCCTAGATGGAGGCCATCACAGCCGTTCCAACCCGGGTTGACCCCGGGTCCCATGGGGCGCTTTCTGGGGCCGTCGCGCACGGGCCGGAGCGACGCTGGGAGAAGGTCGGGGAGACCGTTGTCGTCTCTGTTACCATTCCAGTAACTCTCCTGCGTTGGGCGCGCGAGACCGACGTGGTCCTGAGCCGGGTGCTACGGGAGGCGCTCGATCGACTCCGCGGTGGCTCTGACCTGACTAGGATCGAGGCCGAGCTGCGGTCGCACCAGGAACAGGTCCGTATCCTCGAGGCTGCGAGAGACCGCATGCTCGAGACACAGCGCCTCGAGGAAGCGGCTCGGGCGACCGAGCAGGCCCGCCTCTACGCGTTGCGGACCGTCGCCGACGCGTTCTACGCCAACGCGAGGGACGACCCGAGGCAGTTCGGAAAGGTCCACAACCTGAACTGGCTGAAGGCGCGCCTCGCGGACACCTCGCCCCTACGGGGCTCACGTCCCGAGGAGGTACTCGGCCTGATCCTGGCCCTCCGCGGGGACTACCGGACTGGAGAGGGGGCAGCCTGATGCCCGTCTACCGGAACCTCTCCAACCTCTCCCGCCGCGAACTCGAGAATCTCCTGCTCATGGTCCAGGGCGCCTACCTCCGAACACTGGAAACCGTCCGAACGCACGCCGAGGCCAGCTGGAAGGTCCGCCGTGATGTCGAACGTTTCGCGCAGGAGACGGCTGATCGTCGTCCGTTCGTCCGGGCGTTCGTTCGGTTCACGGAAACTCGCATGGAGCGCGCCCAGGGTGTCGCCTACGCCGCTTGGTGGGACCGCTGGCAGGAGGTGGCACCGTGATTCCTCGGAGTCTACGGCCGGCGATCCTCCAAGGACACGTCCTTGAGGTACTCCCGACCCTACCCGAAGAGTCCATCCACTGCGTGGTCAGTTCGCCTCCGTACTGGGGCCTCCGTACCTACGGGACCCCTCCCCAAGTGTGGGGTGGTTTCCGCGAGTGCATCCACGGATGGGAGACGGCCACGATCCCGTCGGGGAACGGCCAGGTCACTCATCCCATGCTCACCAAGACGCTCAACGAAGCATCGGCGACTCGCTCGCCGCGTCTCTCGACATCCTGCCGTCAGTGTGGGGCTTGGAAGGGCGAACTCGGTCTCGAGCCGACGCCCGACCTCTACGTCGACCACCTGGCCGACGTCTTCGACGCAGTTCACCGCACCCTTCGTTCGGATGGAACGCTCTGGCTAAACCTCGGGGACACGTACTGCACCCACCCGGCAGGCCTGGTCGGGGCGGCACGCTGGAAGTCATCCACTCTCGTCGTTCGTGACCGCACGGGCGCCGAACAGGCGGGGTCGATCGACAAGCGGACACCTGGTCTGAAGGAGAAGGACCTGGTCGGGATCCCGTGGAAGGTCGCCTTTGAGCTCCGGCGGCGAGGTTGGTACCTCCGCGAAGACTGCATCTGGGCGAAGAAGAACCCGATGCCCGAGCCGGTTCGGGACCGACCGACTCGATCCCACGAGTACGTCTTTCTGTTCTCGAAGTCGCGCCGGTACTTCTACGACGCCGAGGCGGTGAGGGAACCGCTCCAGGGCAGCTCGGTACGACGGCTTCGCCATCACCTCCCGAATCCGAGGGACAACCCGCGGTACCGTTCCAAGCACCCGAGGGGCGACTACCGCCGATTCCCGATGCTCGGGCACACCGATCCAACTGGCCGCAACCTGCGTTCGGTCTGGCAGATTGCCACGCAGCCGTACCCCGGAGCTCATTTCGCAACCTTCCCTGAAGCGCTGCCCGAAGTCTGCATTCGAGCCGGCACGTCAGCCAAGGGAGCGTGCGCGGCCTGCGGCACGCCTTGGGTTCACAAGGTCCGTGCAGAGGGAGGGGGCATCGGCCACGACTGGCACCCGAACAAGTCGCTCGCCCTCGGGCGGGGACAGGGGATTGCAGCACCGGGCATCCACGACGGAACCTACCGCAGGATCGACATGGGGTTCCGCAAAGCGTGCGCCTGTCTGACCCATGAGGTCGCCCCTTGTGTGGTGCTCGACCCGTTCGTGGGGAGCGGGACGGTACTCGCCGTCGCCCGGCGGTTGCGACGGCGGTCGATCGGTATTGACCTGAACCGGACGTATGCGGCCCTCGCGCGGGAGCGAATCGCAGACGCAATCCTGGCCGTAACTGACGGTGCGGAGGCGTCTACGTGACCCGCGTGGCGATTTACGCCCGGGTCTCGACCAAGGAGCAGTCGACCGAGGCACAGGTCGCGCAACTCAGGGCCTACTGTGACGCACGCGGGTGGCCCGACATCACGGTCTACCGGGACGACGGAATCTCCGGCGTCCGAGACAACCGGCCGGAGCTCGACCGGCTCCGCCATCAGATGATGGCAGGTGAGCTCACCGCCGTGGTTGTCTCGAAGATGGACCGCCTTGGTCGCTCGCTCGGGATGATCCTCAGGTTCTGGGACGACGCAGACGCCGCGGGCGTGCGTATCATCGTCATTGACCAGGGGATCGACACATCGACCCCCGCGGGTCGACTCCAGCGGAATATGCTCGCCGCACTGGCGGAGTTCGAGCGCGAACTCATCCTCGAGCGCACACGGGTGGGTATCGCGAGGGCCCGGGCGCTCGGGAAGAGGTTCGGTGCTCCTCGCAGGATCCCTGAACCAGTGGCGAGGGAGGTTCGAGCCCGGCGCGATCAGGGCGAAAGCTTGCGGATGATCTCGCAGCGTATGAACATCAAGCTCGGCGGGGTTCGCTCAGTCCTCCGACGGAGCCCGTAACGAGGCCCCGGTCACATTCGAACCCTCGAACGCAGGCACGCCCCCAACTTCGCTTTGACACGCTCTCCAACCTGGGCGAGTCCTTTAGTATCCGACCAACCTTCCCGGGTTCGAGGCAATCCTTGGATTGTCTCCCCGGATCCCGCAAGGAATCCGGCTGCCTGGGATTCCCCCTACAGGGGGAATCGGAGGGTGGACGATGGAAGACCGAAGCGCAACGCGCAGACTCCGACTCGGGGTCATAGGGCTCGGCAACGTAGGGAACGCGCTGAGGCACACCTTGTCGTTCTACCACGACACGGTGGGCTACGACATCCGGAACGACTTCCCATGGGAAGCGATCTTGAACACGGACGCCGTGTTCGTGTGCGTCTCAACCCCCGAAGCGGTGGATGGACGCCTCGACTGCGAGAGCGTCCGAGACGTCCTTGGTCGACTTGCCGCGAGTGGCTACCGGGGGCTGGTGGCCGTTCGCAGCACGGTTCGGGTTGGATTCATGGAGGAGGTCTCACGTGTTTTCCCCGGGCTACGACTCGTCTACTTCCCTGAGTTCCTCCGCGAAAGGAGCCGCCTCCAGTGGTCGGTCTGCCCCGATCGCCTTGTCGTGGGCGGAGATCCGGTTGACTGCGAACGCGTCCTCTCCTGCTTTGACTGGGTCGAAGAGGCACCGAGACTCCAGATGACATTCCGCGACGCGGAGCTTGGGAAACTGGCGCACAATGCGTTCATCGCGACGAAGGTCAGTTTCACCAACGAGATTGAGAGGATTTGTCGAGAGCAGGGCGCCGACCCTGAGGAGGTGATGTCTGTGGTCGCCGCAGACCGCCGCGTGGGTTCCAGTGACCACCTCCGCCCGGGACTCGGACCGTACGAGGGGTCCTGCGTTCCAAAGGACACACGCGAGCTGCGATTTGTGGCGGCAAACCCAGTGCTCCTAGCTGCGGTCGAGGCGGTGAATGAGGAGGCGCGGATTCGACAGCCCCAAGCGTGCCTACGAGGACCCATCGACACGCCTCTTGTTCCGCGTCCACCTCCGCTGGAGGGCCGCACGTGAGTGCGACCGCGAATCCCCCCGGCGATGAACACGATCCCAACGTTGCTGTGCTCGTTCCCACTAGATGGCGACTCAGACATCTTCGGATCGCCTTGCGGTCAATCGGCCTACAAACGCTCGCGCCGGTTCGGGTCCTTGTGGTCGGCGAGGATAGAGAGGACCTACCCACGGAGGACGAGCAACGCCAGTGGGCCTCGGAGCTGAGGCCGGCTCACGTGGAGTGGTTAACTAACGAACGTGACCCCGGGGTGGCAGGGGCGCTGAACACCGCACTGGCCCGGCTCCTTGCGGAGTGCGCGGACCCAACATCGACATATGTTGCCCTCCTCGACGATGACGACTCGTGGGACCACAAGTACCTCCAAAGGTCTCTCCAGGCGGCCGTCGATTCCAAGGCAGACGTCGTTGTTTCCGGGATAGTCCGCCACGAGGACGAGAGTAGTCAAGGTAGGCCCCAGTCGGTTCCTGAGGTCCTGCGGGTGGAGGATTTCCTCGTGGGCAACCCTCATGTGCAGAATTCGAACCTTGTGGTCCGGCTGTCAACTCTTCTCGAGGCGGGGGCATTAGACGAGTTCCTCCCTAGTACTCTCGACCGCGACCTAGCCATCCGGCTTCTCGACCTTGGCGACGTTCGGGTGGTCCGGGTTGACGAACCCCTAGTACACCACTGGGCCCTGGGCCACCCTCGTCTGTCGACCCCCGGCTCCAGTACGAAGAAGCTAGGACTCGAGCGGTTCCTTCGCAAGCACGGACACCGGATGACCGTTGAAGAACGGGGCCAGTTCCTCCGTCGGGCCAAGGAACTCTTCGGCGTTTCGTTGCCGTGCGCCCCCGGACCGGCCAGCTTGCCATCCTCGCCTGTCATTCTGCCGGAACCCAAGTCGCGGCGGGCCGACATCGTGATCGGGGTCACGGTCACGCACACAGTCGCAGCGCGCCGACTCATGGAGGATTTGGGACGGCACTTCGACCACAAACCGTGGATTCGCCGGATTGTGATCTGTGACAATTTCTCCGAAACAGGACGCCTCGAGGATGCAGTCCGTCCCCTAATCGAGGCAGACCTTCCGCTCCGGTTCGTGTCCTCAGGTGAAATCGAGGCAGCGGCCTTAGAAGGTCGACTGGGGAGCTACTACATCGACCCAAACCATCGGCGTGGCATCGCATTCGGAAGGACGGCCCTTCACAGCTTCCTCTTGGAGGAGGCGGCCTCGTTCGACAACCCAATCGTATGGGTTCTCGACGACGACGTCCGACTCGATGACATCCGGTTCGGGGACTCGCGCCAGATCGAGTCTGCTGAGGATCTCGTGGATCTCTTCTGCCGCCTTCGCGAGCTAGGTCATTCCGCGGTCGTCGGGGGAACGTGGGGCGATCCCCCGCTCCCGGCGGGGGTGCTTCTCCGGACCCAGCTGCTGGATCTATCCGAGAACCTTCGGGCGTTCGCCACTCGTGGACAATCTCTGTTGCCACCCGTCCAAGACGACGAGACCTACACCGCCAGGTTCCCGGAGTACTACTACGACGCGAGCCTTCGCCACCGGGGTCACCTCGAACTTCCATTCGGCGTCCCGGCGGAGGCGAGAGGGGAATCGGGCCTTGCCTGCTTGGAAGAGATGCTCCGACGTGTTCCCGAGATCCTCACGGGTCGGGAGGTTTTCCGGACCTGCCCCCCAGGTTTCTCCGTTCCCCCGGGTCTTGGTCTGCCGAATCGGGGTGGAAATACCCTAGTCTTCGACCTCCGGCTTCTCGCGAACTACCCGAACGTCGCACCGCAGATCGGAGGTATCGATTCCCGCCGCGGCGACACGTTCTGGTGTATTCTCAGCAGTGCGGAGCAGACAGCCTTCTCACCACGGCTCTCGGCCCTTCCGATCGGGTGCGTTCCCTTGTTCGTCCGCCATGAGCGCTCCGTAGCAGACAGGGGGCCCTTGACCCTCGTTCCAGTCGTCGCAGACGCGCTAGGTCGTGCGTTCACTCGGGCAGTCAACGAGGCGATCAATCGAGCGCCGTCGGAAGGTAGCGTTCCAAGTGCTCACAACCTGCCGGCGGCGGTCGACCCTCTCGAGATGTTTTGCCAGGCTCGTACCGCGATCTCGGAGGTCTTCGTCGCTCGTACCGAAGGAGCGGTCCGTCAGATCGAGATGAACGCGTGGAGAATCCGTGGTCTAGTTCGCACAATCCGGCATCAGCTGAAAACCCGCGAATCATGGTCAGCCGATGCGTCCGCAGTCGTGAATCGCCATCTCGACAGGATCTCCTCAACCCTCGATGCCATCGAGCTTGCCTTCTCGGGAGACTCGGTTCGGATGGGCGTTGCCTATCTCGACAAAGGAGTCGCTCGCGACGTAGTGCTCTTCCTCGAGGATCTTCCACAAATCGTCTCGAGCTACCGCCAACGGAACGGCGCCATTCTCGATCATGGCGCGCGCACCAGGGACCTGCGATTGATTCGTGCCGAGTTTCACGCGGTCGACCCTTTTTTCGTCGGCGCGGGGAAGGAAGGCCGGGTCTACCGAGATGGCTCGTCAGCGTTCAAGGTGTTCGAAGATGACACCCTCCAGGATAGCGTCGAAACGCTGACGGCCCGTCTGCCCAGGCCCGATGAGCCGAGTCACCTTCTTCCAATCCTGGACGTTCGTCTCATCCAAGGCCGTCTAGCGATCCGCGTCCCGTTCGTCGAGGGCACTCGGTACGCCGGCGGACGCCTCAGTGAGTTACTGGCGCTCGTTCGAGAATGTCGGAGAAGGGACCTAGTTCTCACCAACCTTCACCCCGAGAACATACTCACCACCGCTCACGGCTTGTGGTACGTCGACATTGGTCGATCCATCATCCCGTACGACCCAATGGTTTTCAGGGAGATGTGTAAGAGGGCGTACCTGTGCTACCGCTGGTACTTCCGGCCCGATCTCAAGAACCTGATGGCGCGGAGTCTCTACGACGAGAACCTGCCAGAATTGACCGGCTTCGAGGAGTTCCTGGGCGCTGTTGACCATCAGGACATCCATGACGTTCTGGACGACTCGTTGCTCGAAGAGCTCGCCCGGGCAGGCGTTTCCTCGGTGCTGGACTTCGGCTGCGGTAGGGGTGGCCTGACGTCGAGACTGGCCACAGCAGGTTACCGGGTGACCGCGTACGACCCGGATGCCGTCTCCCTAGCCGAAACCCGACGGCGACTTCCGGCCGTGGAAGTACTCGACCGTCCGGCGTTCGACGGTATCCGTGCCTCGGGACGGAAGTTCGAAGCGGTCGTGTGCTCGCTCGTCCTCTGCAGCATTGTCAACGAGAGGGAGGCGGAACTCGCCATCGAACAAGTCCGAGGGGTGCTCGAGCCCGGCGGAGTCCTGCTGCTCGCCCTCTGCGATCCGTTCTCCCTCGACGTGCGCGAGTCCACCGTCGCGGTAAAGGTTGGGAGCGTGGGCCCAGACTACCGCGGGCGACCTTTGGTCGAGAAGCGTGTCAACCGGACAGGGAGGACGAGACTGGATCGGCATCGGCCCCTCGCGTGGTACGCTGGAGTGCTCCACAGAGCCGGATTCACGGTCGAGTCCTCTTGGGGAACGCCGGGCATCGACGTTCCCGCCCTCTCTCCCTGTTCAGATGTTCGCCTCGTTGCCGCTAACCTGGTCGGTCCTGTAAGTCGCGAGCCCGGTGTCACCCTCCTCATCCGAACTTGTTCAATGGAGTGGGAGACCATCGAGTTCCAGATTCGTCACATCGTTGGTCAACTGGAAGGCCCTCGCCGGTTTGTCGAGAAAATTGTGGTCTATGATCGGCGCGCCGGCCCATTCGCAAGGCAGTACGCCCCGGGGAACCCTGAGGCGCTCGAGCGAACGCTCCTGGGGTTAGTGGACGAGGGCGTTGTCGATAGGATTGTTTGCGCCGACTGCGATGGAGGGGTCGTTGCCGCCGTCTACCAGCGCTGGTTTGGAGCGTCAGCGAAGGAGTCCCTGTCCTCGGCCGGCCAGCCGATCGCGGCTACCCTCCAAGGATTCGAAGCATGTCGGACCGCGTTCGTTCTCCAGATGGACAGTGACTGTCTCATCGGCCGGCGGGACCGAGGCCATGACTACCTTGGAGAGATGCTGGAGGTTTTCGCAAGGGACGAGACCGCGCTCACGGTTTCCATGTCAGTGCCCTTCCCGGAGCGCGTTCCTTACACTCCTGGCCCGGGAGGCGCCAGCTGGAGGACGGAAGTGCGGTGTTCGCTTCTCGCCCTCGACCGCCTTCACACAACCCTCCCCCTGTCAAACTCGGTGGGACCTGATGGCAGGCTCGAACTGAACTGGCACCGCTCGCTGGACGAGTTGATCGGCCGATCAGCTTTCCGCTCTTATCGTGGGGGGGACCCCCGAAGCTGGTTCGTCCATTTGCCCAACGACCGCAAGCCAAGTGTGACCGAGTGGTACAACATTGCCAAGGCCATCGAGCGCGGGCAGTTCTACACGGGGCAACTGGGAAGAGTCGACCTCACGGGGTCGCTCGGGGACTGGCTGGGCCGTCGCGGCGATGAGATGGTAATAATCGTCCGCGGGAAGAACGTCCCCATCTCGAAAATCGAAAGGTGTATCCGGTCGATTGAGAAGCAGGACACCCCGGAGTGGGGGGTTGTGTTCATCGACGGTGGTTCGTCGAACGGGATGGCAGAGTATCTTTCGGAGGTCGTCGCTCCGCGCATGAGTAACCGGGCAACGGTCTACCTCAACTACCGCTCCCTCCCTGTCATCGAGAACAACGTCGTCGCAATCCGCGAGCTCTGCTCGAATCCCGATTCAGTCATCGTAACTCTGGATGCCGATGACCAGTTCATCGGTGCTCGTGCTCTCTCTAGGATAATCGCACTGTATCGTCAGGGCGCGGACGTCACGGTTGGTTCGATGCTCAGGACTGACAAGGTCGCTTCCTATCCAGTTGACTTCACTGGGTCTCGCTCGACACGGGGTGGCGGAAACGTCTGGCAGCACCTCCGAACTTTCCGGAAGCGTCTCTTTGACCGGATTCGGGAAGAGGACCTGATGATCGACGGGCGCTGGATTCCAGACGCGGAGGACTGGGCATACATGCTTCCCATCGTGGAGATGGCCCAACATCCGGTCCATGTTCGAGACACTCTCTATTGGTACGAGCCCTCACCAGAGAAGATGGTTCGAGGAAGCGCCGAACGGGAGGCGATTATCGCGGGCATCGTTGGCAAGCCGTCGTATGGAGCGGGACCGTGAACCGACCCATCGTCTCGGTCGTCGGCGACCGGAACTTGCCGGAATCGGACCCGCTGAGCGGACTCGCGGAGGAGTTGGGTCGCGCCTTGGTCGGTGCCGGCTACGCCGTCGCGACCGGGGGCCTGGGAAGTCTAGCGGCGCACATCGCCTCCGGCGCCCGGAGTTCTGAGGAATACAGAGAAGGCCGGCTGATCGCCGTTCTCCCCGGATTCGACCCGGCCGCGGCCGAGTGCAAGGCCGACATTGTTCTGGCTACTGGTCTTGACCACGCGCGGAACTTTATCGTGGCCAACTCCGACGCGGTCGTTGCGCTGGGGGGCGGGGCCGGGACGCTATCGGAGATTGGCTTCGCTTGGGCGCTTCATCGACTTGTCATCGCCTACCGTGTCAACGGGTGGAGTGGAAAGGTTGCCGACACAAAGATTGACGAGCGAATCCGTTACCCTGACATTCCAGAGGACAGAGTGTACGGAGTGGACACTGCGTTCGAAGTGCTCGCCCTTCTCTCCAAGTTCCTCCCGCTCTATCAGAGACGGCATCAACGGATTCCGGACCGGTAGACTAGTTCGCCGGGCTTACTAGGACCAAAGAGTCCCCCCGCAAGCGTCCCGCGCAGTTCGCCGCATCCTCCAGGGTGTGCTCTATGGGCTAGCTTTCGTCGCACCCAACTCAGAGTGAATACCGCCCGAAACGGTCTGGCGCCAGGGCCGGGATTATCAGTCGAGGCAGGCGCATACGGGTTCGTTCCCTTCCGCATCCGACTCCTTCCTCACGTCTGCCTCAGGAGTGGGACCTGACCCCGTCTGGATCATCCCGCGAGTAAGCGTGACAGAGGTCCGGGTCCCTCCATCGCGATCTGAATATTGCTCCCGAGAATTCGGGAAAACTGGTCGGTGAGATCGAAACCCACGTCTACTCTCGGCTTGGACTCGATCTCATGCCTACGGTACGTGGCCACGCGAAGTGCATTTGCGTCGACAAGCCACCACCGCGGCTTCGGATCAGAAATGAAGAAGGCAGCGACAACCGGAGTGCGTCCAGTCGACCTCACTCCATCGAGATCCCTCTTCGACAGAGTGATGGACATCGCACCAGTCTTGGCTTCGATTGCGAACCCGCCGGAATCGCCCGCGTGGAACGCTTGGAGGTCCGGGACCCCAACAGCGTTCTTGATGACCTCGAATCCGGCGTTCTTGAACGAAATGGCAAGGAGGGTCTGCATGATCTGGCCGAACTGCTGGGCACCGAAGGAACCCTCCAGCTGTTGGACCATTGTCAGGACCCTGAGCGGATCGGGCGCACCATCAGCCACGACCGGCACTCCCCGGTATCACCGAGGTCCCGTCGCGTGGGTTCCACCTTAGATCGTACCATAACACATCATTCGGGACCAGATCGGACCGCAAGAACCCATCGAACTCGGCGTCATGGGTTCCCACCACCACCTGCAGTGAGGGAAGGAGGCCCTTGATTACTGCAGCCAACGCTTTCTTGTGTTCGGCGTCGAGGTTCTGGCTTGGATCGTCCAGCAAGATGAACCCGAGATTGTGAGTCAGGACCTTGGCCAGCGAAAGATACGCGCTGAGGGCCACACAATTCATCTGTGCGGTCGAAAGCCGGGAGCTCGCCGAGGTTCGCTGTCCGTCCTTCGAAGAGTAGGCGACGATGCGGTACGTATTTCTCTGGACGCCCTGCACCGCCTTCTGGCTGACCTCGATCTTGAGCCCGTCGAAGTAAGGGTGGTTGCAGAGCGAACCGTAGAGCTGCGAAATATCCTCGCCGCAGCGGGCGAGGGCTTCCTGTGCCCGACCGGTGGACAGGCCGTTGAGCGCCTGGATGATTGATTCGAGCTCCGACCTCAGAGCAACGAGTTGCCTCTTATCCTACTCGAACGCCTTGGCTCCCCCATCCCCTCCACCCTCCGCCTTTTCGCGCACCCGCTGGAAATCGGAGTCCGCTTTGACGAAGCGCTGCAACACTCGCAATCGGTCAGCACCGTCATCGAGCTTTTGGAGGTCTCCCTCTCGTTCGAGGTTCAGGTTACGCAGCCCTTCGAGCTTCCCATTGACGGCTTCCTCCTCCTTCTTGATCGTGGCAAGTGGGTCCCCTGTGGTCCCCTTCTTGCCCAAGTCTCGCGACCTCCCTTCGAGTGTCTCCTTCAGCGACGCGGCGCATCGCTCGGATTCGGCCACAAGTCGACTCCGTCGCGTCTCGAGCTCTGTTAGCCCTTCGATCTTCTCCTTGGCCTCGGTTATCTCCTCGCGGAGGCGCCGTACCTCGGTGGCCTGGCCCTTGGATACCTTCGTCCGAAGAAGAGTAGCGAGCTTGGCAGCCTCTTTTGGATCACCGCACACAGGACACTCTCGGGAGGAGGGCACCGCCTCGAGGTAAGAGATAGCGTCGGCAACCACCTTCCCGTGAATATCGAGGACGTGGAGTGCCCCCTCGTTCCGCTCGATCGCCTGGAGGAGTGAGGCCCTCTCCTCCGCCCACTCCTCAGGCTTGCCGTGCTCCTTGCCATGCTCCTCCACTGCGGCTTGTGCAGTCTGAAGATCGGCTTGGGCCGTCTGAATTTCTACTCGCCACTTCTTCAGCATCCCTAGACGGCCCACCGCCACATCCAAGGGGGATTCCTTCCCGACTGTCAACCGGATGGCCCGGGTCGCCGCCTTGATTCGGCGCGCTACGCGTTCGAGATCCTCCAGATTCTCCGCAATAATCTCACCCGGCGGTTCGGCGTTGTACTTCGAGCAGGCTCGTCGCAAGTCCGCGATGAGGGCCTGAGTTTCGTCGAGCCCCTTCCTTAGGGTGAGTTCCTCCTCGGCATACCCTGCCCCGAGGGCTTCTTCGCGGGCACGCGACCGAGTCCCGTCGGCGACACCCCCGGCGCCGGCGAGACGTTCCATCAGCCTCCCTTCTTGGTTTTCTATTTCGTCAAGGGCCGTGGAGACAGGTCTGAGGGGAATCGATGTCAAGAGGTTTCGAATCGTTTCGACTCCCAAGAGCCGATCCAGGGCCTCGTCTCGGTCCTTTTGATCCTCGGTCAGAAGCCCGCGGATGCTGTCTTGGTGGAGGAACGCGGCTCGATAGAAATCGTCGAACCCCAGTCCCGTCAGCCGGAAGATGAAGCCCGCCGCTCCGTCGTCATCGAGAGTCCTACCAGAACCATCTCGGACCTCAAGATTGGAACCCATCTTACCCACTACCCGGGTTCTACTTACCCGAATGTCCTCGCTGTTCTTGGAAAGCGTTAACTGCACGGATGCACGGCCTGCGGGATGGAATAGGCTGACCAGCTCGTCACGGGTCCGGTTTTCCGGGGGTTGGAATTTCAGTTCTCCGAAAAGACCCCACTCGATGGCGCCCAGTAGAGTGCTCTTTCCTCTCCCATTCCAGGCTGAGAGCACCGTAGCGGTGGGGCTGAAGTCGAGGTGGACCTTCTTGTTGGCTCCCCTGAAACCCTCGACCTCAAGGGTTTTCAGGTGGACCTTTCCATCGTCCGCCTTCACCGCTTCCTCTTCGTGCGGGCTCTTACTTTGACCGAGCCTGCCGCGGCCTTCATCTCCGAAGCCTCGACCTTGGCGGCTCTTCGAATCGCCTTCACCTTCCCCTCGAGAAGATTCCAGACCGCGTCTGAGCCGCCACGCTCGTAGCCCGCGTGAATCTCCTCCCACAACGGAAGGGCTCCGGCTGGTGAGCCTTGCTTCTTCAGGGCTTGAGAGACTTCCTCCTTCAGGCCCGTCATCCGGTCACACGACAGCGCCCTCTCCTATAGAACCGCCGACTCGGAGAGGGGACACCGACCGCTCGAGACGGTCAGGGCGTTCCGGCGGGCTCAGGGCCTCCTACGGACGAGCGTTGTCTGGATTGTGGTGTCCTCGGGAGACGGCGGTGGTGGCCGGCGAGGTCCCAAGTCTCGGTTCAGTCAAGCGTCCCGGTTCCTTCGAGCCCTCGAATGTATTGGCTCGATAGGAAGCTTCTCCCTGCGAGCAGGTATGACAGGTACTCCTTGGTTGGTTTCAAGCCCTCCATGACCATAGATGGATTCGCGACGTACGTGACCGCCTCGACCTCCGTGCCGTCCTCCGGCGTCACCACCACCCTGGCCCTGAGATAGTGGGCCGGAACGCCTTCATATCGATCCAACCTCGCGATTTCTTCTGGTGTGACCTCCGAGAGAATGCCCTCCACCGACTCATCGGTCTGCTCCACGATGTTCGCCTTGCCTTCGCCAGCGTTAGAATCAAACCTCTTGTTGAAACAGAGACGATGACCCGGTAGTACGGCGGCCCTCATCTTGCGAGGGTTGACTCCTCTCTTCCGAAGGCGCTTGAGGTCCATGTTCGACCCGTAAGCGAAGTAGTACACGTGACCGCCCAAGGCTGAACTCCAAGAAGGATTCTCCTAGAACAAAGAGGGGGCCACGGGTGGGTTTGGGGCACGCTCGTGGACCCATCGTCATTCGCGGACGCGGGGGTGTTGGACCCGCGGGGGACGGCTTCTGACTCGGGTGCAACTGCAGTTGGCATGGGAGACGCGCCCTCGATCACCATTCCTGGACCAGGAAGCGCTGCATTCATCGCCGCGGCGGTGATCGGATATGCGGCAGCAATCGTGTACGTGGCCGGCGGGGGGACCTCGCCTGCAGAGTTGCTGCTTTTCATCGGGCTTGCCGGACTAATTCTCTCGGGGGCCTCCATCGAGCTCAGGTCGTTCGCCAAGCGGCGTGAGGATCGAGCTGATCGCCAAGACGACAGGAAGTTACGACGTGAAGAGATCGAGGTCCGGCGGCAGGAGCTCGAAGTAGTTCGACCGAAGTGAGGGCTTGGACGGGCGACATAGGAACCGGCTCGCGCCGTTTCGAGCCTTCACGGTCGAGGCTCTTAGATCGTTCGGCTCCGGATGTCGGCGTCGATCGCCTCGACTAAGTTAACGGCGGCCGGGCGAATGTCGCCTATGTTGAACTTGAGGTGTTCAATCCTGCTCGCAGGAAACAGGCCATCGAACAGAGGGAACCCCGGAGAATGTCCATCGCCGGCCTCGATCACGGGGTACTGCTTGCAAGGGGGAGCTCTCTCCTTCCGTGCCCTGTCGACCTCCTTCCGTACACCGTCAGGTCGCGTCTCAGTAGTCGTACTCCAGATTGCCACGAGGCCCTGCGATTCGTCGATCTTCGGATAGAGCTTCTCCGGCCAATAGTCTGCTCCAGGACGACTGTCTTGCTCCCATATGTATCCAGAAATACCGGCCCTCTCCAAGAACGTCTTGACGGCTCTAGCTCTCTCCTCGTCCTCAGGAACGCTGTGACTGATGAAGATGAGTTTTCCGCGCAGAGGCCTCGTGTCAACGCGGATGTACCTCCCGCTGTTGAACCACTTTGTAATCGCAGCTCCGCCAGACCCTGCGGCGTCCCGAAATGTGACTCCCACGTCGAAGAAATTAGAAGCCGATCGAAACGTAAGTGGAACTCTGAACTGAATGTAGATCGGCGGGCTTCGTTGGTTGGGCGGAACGACACTTGAGGGGCCAGCCTTACGGATCGGCGGCGATGAGAGGCCATCCTCCTCGTTGAAGCGGAGTTCGACCCAATCGATGAGGATTGGATCGGGGCAGTGGCTCACCATCTCAACGGAAATCGAGCATTCCTCGAGATACGGGTAATTTGGCGGGACAACATTGGGCGAGGCAATGATCTCCAACTCGGGGACGACCATCGGTTCGCTCATGGGAAAGTGGTAACTTCCTCTAAGTCTCCCAGCCCGAGTACTCCCTTCGATCCACAAACATGGCAAGAAGGATTCGCGACTGGAGACACTCTGAAAACCGTGCCGTCGAGGGCGTCGTAGATTTGCTCCGGGGAGTCTTGGGGCACCCTCCCGAAAGGCGTTAGCGTGCCGAGGAGCATAGTCACAGAAAGACTTGCCACGGTAGAGTTCAGGGAAATGACCGCCGGGGCCGTTTCGTCGACCCCCTGAATGTAACCCTCGCGTGTCAACTTCTCCCTTTCCTGCGAACCCATCGTCTCAGCACGGATTCCCGCAGCATCCAGATGGTATGCACACCAGAGGCACGGTAGGGACGGGCCCACCATGCTAACCCTGCCCGCTGCTCCAGTTATCCTCCCTTCCGCCGCGACGATTCTAGTTCCCACGTCAATCATGGGCACGAAATACTGGTAGGCGAACCTGTTGAGGAGGGCCCTACTTGACCCATTATCAGTGCAGCTGAAAATGATGTCTCGGCCCACAAGCTTTGCGATGGTCTTCCGGGAGATGATAGAGCTCGATTCCTTCGAGACGAGCAGCGCGGAATTGATTCCACGCAGGTTCCGCTCGACGATGTCCGTCTTCAGAGGTGCCGACGGAATGTCAGTCTCGTTGCTGCCGTAGACCCGGGTCAGATTGCTCGCTTCGAAGCGATCGGGGTCGACAAGCAGGAAATCGCGGACGCCGAGGCGGGCCAGTTGCTCCGAGACGCAACTTCCAGTTCCTCCACACCCCACTACAGCCACTCGAGTGGCTTCGATACGCCGTTGGGTCTCTTGACCGAATGCGAGAACCTGTCGATCAAACTCACGTCCCGAGCTATCGATGCTCTTGGTCTTTCTCGATTTGCGCCCGAAACGTCGGGGCCCCGCTGCACTCGACAGAGTAGCTCCTACAACCCTTGTCTCCTCTATCGGAACGAATTTGCCGGCCTCCAAGAACCTTCCAATCAGACCTGACTCGGAGAAAAGGAGGCTCGAGTGCGGTGCCGCCGGGATCAGATCCGAGAGGACGCCCAGAAGTCTCTCTTCACCGTAGTCGTCAGACGCCGAATAGCCACTCATTAGCCCTCTCGGGTGGCTGTGGATCACAAGGATAGCCATGCGACCGTTCGCAAGGCTCACTACCTCGTTGATGAAGCGAGGCTTGACTTCGAGGTGAACTGGGGTGCGGGCCGTGTAGCCTTCGGTCGGCACTTCGACCAGCCGACGAACATAGAGTCGTTCCTCCCCCGGCCGTCGGGCGTAGCCGCACAACGCGAAGGCGGCGTTCTCATTGGCGTCAGGGGTGAACAAGCGCTCTCGCAAGGTTGCAAGGTCGGATTGAGCGAGAAAAACCGTTCGCATGGTCTACCGTTGAGAGAGTCGCCGTTTGATGAATTCGGTATAGGAAAGGAGGTTATCGTAGGCAGGGTTCCAGCGGGTGGGGGTCCCGGGCTGGGGATGCCACGAGAATCTACGCCAGGCCTTGCCAGCCAACTCGGGAATCTGGCCGGTCGCGGGGTAAGGCTCGAGCTGGTCAGCCCCATTGGGTGTCGAGCCATCGGCGAGTTTGAGGTCCGGGTCCGTCCAGAACATGTCGAGTCCGGCGTCGGGGTACGTCCGCGGAACTCGAATCAGGACTCGCGTATGTGAAAGATTGTAGAGTGTCGAAGTTGGGAAGTCGAAGATGACTACATTGATGGTCGTATCTTCCTCGGCGACCTCGACCCTGTAGGTTTTCTTGAGCTCCGTCAGCTCTTCGCTAAGCTGAGCGGGAAGCATCGGATCCAAAAGTTCCCGGAGGTATGGCGCGGAAGTGTTCTCCATCCTTGATCTTGACTTCCTCGGTCGGCCCGACGGGAATGCTCTTGTCCCCCTCCAGTCGGAAGAGTTCGTAGTTAAGCGGCACCGAGGCCAAGGTCTTGATCTGGTCCCCTGTCAGCGCCGTCTGAGTAGTCTTGAAGGGCTTGTTGTTCACGAAGATCGTGAACTCATGCTTCTCTCCTGCCATACGAGCTGAGAAGTGGATTCGCCCTTTAAGCTGTCCGCGAGAGACCGAGCGGGCTGGGGGTTGCCCGAGGCGCGCCCCGCTTAGGGTGGTGGGGGCCCTCGACGGTCCCAACCGAAATCCTGCGTCCTCTCCCGGCGCTCGGACCTGGCCGGGACTGACGGCTCGTTCGGATTGGTCGAGAATCGCGTGCGAATCACTCACGCCACCCGCTGGCAACGAAGTCAGACGTTAGGACACACCCCGAGGGATCTAGGGTCCGACGCCTCGTGGAAGTTGGGGTAGACTTCGGTCACGGGATCATGGTGTGGTTTAGTCTCTGGGCTAGGAGGGACCACACCACCGGACGCACCGTCCCTTAACGACGTCGACGAGTTGAGTCTTGCTCACCGCACGGATTAAGGGCGGCTCAGGCGATGCCCTTCACTGGAGCAGCAGCCTTGGATTGGACTTCGTTCGCCGAGTTCGTTTCACCGCTCGCAGTGGCCCTCTTCGCTGTCTGGCTTGGTTATCGGTATCAACGTCAGCTCGCGGACCGACAAGCGATACGGGATTCCTACTTCAGAACTCGATCCGCGCTCGCCGCGATGATCCTTTGCGTGGAGCGGTCAGAGCGGCTGAGTTTCGCGGCTGACCTCATGCGAAAGGCAACGGCCCTGAGACCCGTGGACGTGGATGGTGCGGTCCGTGAGGAGATCAGGGCAACGTCCATTGTCCTCAATGTCGGAGCCGGGCTTGGTCTTGGCCCCACTAGAGGGGCATACGGGCCCAAGCGACCCTGGGGGGAGTGGGACCCCGCCGGTCCGGACCTCGCCCAAACCCACCTCCTCATCCAGCGCGATTTCAACGAATCCTTGCACCAGATTGACGAGGAAGAGGCGAGGGTCCTTTTCGGAGGGCTCTCGACCTTCGGCGAGGACTATCGGACCATTCAGTCCGAAGTTCAGGAGTTGGTCGAGATCCTCTCGACCGTCCAAGCGAATCTGACACCGGACATCGCTGCCAAGGTGGATTGGGCGGCGATCTATGACCGAATGTTGGTCATCCAGAATGGTATGGCAAAGGGCCTCGGGGGCAATCCCAACCTCGTTCGTGGTTACATGCGACACGGCTCGACCGCTGCATGGCCCGAGGGGACCCCGAAAGTCTCCATGGATCCGCCCAAGGGCACTAGCGGACCGCGCTCCCAAACTTAGGACCTGTCGTGCCACAGCCCAAAGACCTCGTCCGCCGTCTCCTGAAAGGTGACAGAACCCCTTCCCGGTCACTGACTCGGCAGCGCTCCGGCTTTGCCTCGAAACCGGCGCGTTTATCACCGACCGGGTTTCCCGTGGTCGTCTTCACGCCGCTCCACGAAATGGGTTGTTCACGCCCAGGCGGGGCGAATTGCTGAGGTACCTTGGACCCGTGGTGGGCTCGAATGGGACCGAGCCGGTTAGCGTCTCCTCGGATTCCGAGCCAGGTGAGGCCGTACCCGCTCGCGGGTGCCCTCGACCACCCTGTCGAAGCCGCGGACTTTGTGCTGGCCCTCGTGCGCACGCCGCCGATCTTCCCCGACGGAGTCTTCATCCTTCGCCTGGTCGGTTTCCCAAGCAACCACGACCTCGTCCACCGGGCTGTGTCCCGGCTTCCGGCCGTAGTTCCGACCCAGGGGCGCGGCCCATCCGGCTTGATCGATGAACTTGTCGAACTCGACCCGGTTCTGACGCAGAGCCCGACGGTCCCCGGCTTGTATCGAGGCGGCCATCCGGTCCGCGGCGGACGCGGCATCCGAGAGGGACGCGAGTTCGTGGGGGAGGTACCCGTAGTCCTGGACCTGCCGCTTCCTCTCCCGCAGGAGGGAGGCCTCGTTCCGCAAACGGAGGACCGCCCACGCACTCCCTCGGGATCGGCCGCTCATCCCCGCCTTCTTGGGTTCCGCGCCAGGTGCGGTCGTACGCGCTCACGCCGACCGTCGACCTCCCGCTCAAACCCTTGGACCCGGTGATGGGTTCCCTGCTCGCGCTTCCGGTCTTCGTCGTCCCGGGACGTACGTTCCCACCGCTGCGCCCACTCCTCGTCTTCCCGGGCCACCTGGTGCAGGCGCTCGTTGTCCCTGCGGTTCGCGACGTTCGCGAGGAAGTTGAGCCGTCGGATTGCCGTGGCATAGCCGTCCGCTCGAACGGCTCGCTCGATCGCCCGGTGACGGTCCTCGGGAGAGCAGCTCGCGCACCAGCCGTGCAGTCCGCCCTCCTCGACATGAACGTGTCTCGACCACTTTTCTTCGGCCATGTTCTTTCACCCTACCTCGTAGACGGTTCCGGTCCAGGGATGGATCCTCCAGTCGTTCGATAGTTCCCAACCGACGTCAGGACTTTTCCGAAGGAGGAGGAGCACTCCTAGGACAGCGATGCCTGCGGCGGCCAGCAGGGCAAGCCCGGCCGTCGGGTCGATGAGCACGTAGAGGAGGGTGGCCGTGTTCCAGCTCGCATGGAGGGCGATAGCGGCCGGCAGGCCCCACGGCGTGCCGTGCCATGTCAAAGTCGAGAGGGTGGAAGCAGTGGCATGCAACAGCGGATCCGTGGCCGCCCGGATGGCGACGAGGGCGACGAGGTAGGAGACCGGCTCATTCCATGCGGCCAGGAAGTAGACTGCGTTCTCCGTCGCCGCGAACCCGATGCCCGCTCCCGCCGCGGTCGAGAAGTTTGCACCCGTCGCGCCGCTCGCGCCGAACTTGAGCAGCTCCTCGGTGACCGGCGCGATGAACACCAGGACAACAGTGTCGGCAATCAGCGGAGCCAATGCGCTCCCGACCTCGACCTCGATTACCAACGCTCCCAGGGCCACGAGGGTTGCCCCAGTCGCGAATGTCAGTAGTCTCGGCCGCAGCCAGACGACGAATGGAGCGGTCAGGACGAAGGCGAGGAGGAACGCCTCAACCGCAGGGAGTAGGACGAGCATCAGGCTGAACGACTCCCCCGGTCACCTCGCCCCTGGATCATTCCGGACTCCTCCCGGACGAGTCCTGGTCCCGCTCACGCGCGCGTCGAGCTCGCGCGGTAGTAGCGCCGTAGCTGGTAGCGTCGGGTTCCCGCAGGTGCGGGACCAGGGCCTGCGCACGGGAAACGCGCTCGAAACCTACGTGGTGCTTCCGCGCGACCTTCCTCCACGACATGCCCGAAGCGAGGTCCCGGGCCATCGCCCAGTCCTTCTCGACGTTCGATCCGTGGGCGAGGGCCAGGAGCTCCTTCCGCCGTGCGAGCGCGTCTCGGTACGATGGTCGCTTCCGAGTGCTCTCGAGGAATTCCAGAGTCGTCTCTGCGACTGCGGTCACGTCCCCGGCGAACCTGGATCCCGTGAACCGGCTCTCCAGCTCGCCGACATCAACGTCGAGGCGAAACCCCCGGAGCCCGAACGTCAGGAACGGGAGATCCGACTCCGGGTAGGTGCCGACCCACGCCCCGTCGGGGTTCTCGAGGTCTGCGATGACCCGCTCGCCCTTCCGAACGATCAGCTTGAACGGCGACCCGACGCTCCCACCGCGGATCGTGAGCGGGATGAAGTGGAACGAGTGGAAGACCACGAGCGGTCCCCGGGTCAGGTAGTGGCGAGCTACGAACAGGTACCTCGCCCACGACTCCGATCCTGCGGAGGCCCAGCTGTGGCTGGTGTCGACCTGGTCGAACTCGTCAATGATGACCGCCGACCACTTCCCTTGGAGGGTGCGTCGAGAGAGCCCCTCCAATAGTTCGGAGAGCGACTCGATCAGGTGAATGCGGGGAGGGGCTCGACCGGCTCCCGCCCACCACGGATACGGAACGTTGGTGAACACCTCCCACTCGGGGCGGTAGCGGAGGACCAGCTGAGCGACCACGGCGAGAACGTTCGTCTTGCCCTTGCCCTGAGCCGCGTAGAGCGCGGCTCCCCGCCCGGGGCGTAGCAGGGAGCGGTCGAGCACGTAGTTTAGTGCCTTCCGGCCTTGCTCGGTGAGCACGGGCGGATCCGCCAGGTCGTCGAGCCAGGTCTCGTACCGGAGCGCGCCCCTCTCGGCGTCCTCCTTGGTCCACCCGTAGGGAGATCGGTCGCGAAGGATCGCCTCGACCAGCTTCGCGTCGGGGGTCACCGCGACACCTCCAGCTCCTCCCGCGTGAGGTAGTGGCGGGGGACGTCGGCCTCCGCGGCACCGAGCTCTAGGGCGCCACTGTCGGTAAGGTAGGTCTCGATCAACCCGAGCCGGTGATAGGCCTCCTTCCAGGTCAGCCGCCAGCCCCGAGGGTCCGGGTCGCCCCATCGCTGGTTCGCCGATTCCCACTCCTCCCACAGTTCGAACGCTGCGGAGCCGGGTTCGTTCCGGGCAGGGCGCGACACCGCCCGAACCCGCAACCAGAGGGTGCTGAGATGCGGATAGTTGTCGTCGACCTCCGGAGTGAATCCCCATGCCTCCACCTGAAGCTCCGCGCGCTGGAGAAGATCGGTGAGTGTCTTGCGAGCCGGAAGAGGCTGGAAACCCTCCTCAGCGCCGCCCTTCGCCTCGGTACCGGTCATGGTCTGTCGGCGGCCAGCCGCGCCTCCAGTTCGTCGGCGAGGGCGGACTCCCGTCGCGGGCTCTTGCGAAACTCTTCGATGGCAACGCTGGCGGCAGAGAGGGCTTGGACGTCGAGGAAGGCGTTGATCGTGGCGAAGAGGCCGGGGAACACACGGCGGGTCGCCCGTTCTTCGAGCCAGCGGAGCCGCTGCTCGACCGGTGCCCGCTCCCGCTCCAGATTCTCGCGCCGACGGGCGAGGTTCTGCCATATCCCCGCCCACCGTCCACCGAGAGCACGACCCTCGTCGCGGGCCGCCAACAGCTCGCGGTAGGCGGGGCCATGGCTTGTTGGTGGACCCGGGACGGCTTCGGTGTCGTCCTCGCACTCGAAAACGAGCGGAGCGGCGCCCGGGGTGCCGAGAACCCCGGCCGGGACTTCGACCGTGCGGACAGGTAACTTCCCCTTCTTCTGAGATTCGGCTCGCTCTGCTCGGGCTGCGGCTTCGAGCTGCCCTACTCTTCGGACAAATTCGTCCCGCTCCTTCTCGGCTTCCCGGGTCCGGGTGTCGGTCTCCCGCTGGAGTTCCGCGACCCGACTGTCGACTTGAGTCCGGCGTGCCCTCGCTTCACCGAGCTTCTGGCGCACCAGCCGACCATGTGCCTGCACACGCCGAACGGTGAGAAAGTACCACTCCCAATCGGCGCGCTCCCGGGTTCCCGGCTTCTCGAGCCGGAACAGGACCGATTCGTTCGGGCGAACGTTCAACGCACGGACCGGTTCGGCCTGGCCGACCACCGGGACTGGGCGGTCCGGGTTCTCGCCCAGCCAGTCGGTTAGCTGCAGCAACGAAGCCTGGATCGGCGTCGCGTGGGGCCACCAGAACGAGAACCGCTGGCGCTCGGGCGTGTCGACCATCGGAAGCAGGCTCGGGCCGGTGAGGGTCGAGTAGTCGCGCGGCATCTCACCCTCCCGAGGCGCGGACCTGGCGGACCTGGTGGCGCCGGCGGAGGCGGGCGATCCACCAGACAAACGCGAGGAAGATCACGAGTCCAGAGAGAAACTCGAGCGTGCCGTTCCCGTCGAACCACCCGGCGAGCAGGACGCCGGAGGTGAACGACAGGACGACTGTGTAACCCCACTCGCGAGGGCTGAGTTCGAAGACCCAGCTCTTCAGGGCCGTCGCCACCATGGAGATCACGGAGACGGCCGCGAGAAACGCGAGGGCGAGGAACAGGTCGGCGCCGAGCGCCATCTCAGGTCGCCTCCCCGGCCCGGCGCGGTGCCCCGGTCAGCGCCCTTCGGGCGAGCTTGTGGCCCTCCCACAGGTAGAGGCCGATGGCGACGAGGGTTGCCGCGGCGTACGAGGCGCGTCCGGGCGTCGAGTCACCCCACCATGCGAGCCAATCGAGGACGCCCTGCAGGGTGGGATTGGCGGGAGGAGGGGGCGAACCAATCCCGAACCAGGTCGTCCACCAGCCCGTCGGAACCGTCGCGGCCAGGAGCGTGTCCGCACCGATCGTGCCCGACGCGGCGAGGACGGTACCGTCCTCCTCCACGGTAGCGTTGAGGACGAGAATCGCCCCGCCCGCGTCGATGGAAGAGACCTCACCGTCGCTCAGCGAGGCGAGGAGGGCGAACCAGCCCGGACCCCAGGTCGTCACCGACCAGTTCCCGAAGTCTCCCCCGGCGGGTCCCACGTAGGTGACGTGCAGTGTTTGCCACGCTTGCTCCGTGTCGGATCTGTTGGCGGGACCTCCGCCGGGTTCGCCGAGGACGAAGATCGGCACGCTGAAGTTGTCGCCGCTTCGCGCGGGCGTCCCCGGCTCGAGCGAGAAGTACTGCAGGGTGGCCAGCGGCGGGTCCGGCGGTCCAAGGGCCGGGAACAAGCACGCGATGGCGAACGAGATGGCCAACGCCGCAGGACCGACGCCGTCGACGCCCAGTCGTGATCGGTAGAGCAACGGCTACGCTCCCGACGCGAGAAGCGCCCAGACGACGACCCCGGCCAGCACCGCGGAGATCAGCGCAACGAGAACGAGACTTCCGAACCCCGTCTCCGGAACGGAGGGCGCCCGCTGTCGACCCAGGGCCCTCAGGTCGATCCGGGAGATCTGGTCCTCGATTCCCACGATCTCCGTGGTGTCGAGTTGATCCCGCTGCGAAGCGTTCTGCTCCTGCAACGTCGAGATCGTGTCGCTCTGGAACCTCTCGACGGCCGTCGCGAAGTCGCGCAGGGCGCTGGTATCGAGCTTCAGGACCCGCTCGAGGTACTTCGCCGCCGGATCCTTCTGCGAATTGACGAGGAAGACCGCCTCACCGTGGGGCACGAGTTGGCCCTGGGCCAGCGGCTGGATCTCCCAGTCGGAGATCTTCGTTCGTCGGGCCATCACGAGGTACGTCCCCATGACGCCGAAGACGAGGGCGACCGCGAGGCCGAAGATCAGCCCCTGGCTCGCGATCTGTGCCCCGGCCTGGGAGACCGCCTGAGCCGTCGAGGTCGGTTCGCTGGCGAAGGAAAGCATGCCGAACAGGAAGACGAGGTCGGCGATGCCCATCCCGAGGAACGTCACCAGCTGAACGCGCTTCTGTCCCTTCTCGGTCCGCGTGTAGGGCGTGTGCGGCGCCTCGGCGAGGGGGTCCTGGTCGAGGAAGACGAGGACCCGCTCCTGGCTCTTCGGTGCGTTCTTGAGCGTGTAGACGTAGGTCGCGTGCTTCCCGTCCTCGCGGGGGACCTCGACCTCCTGGACGCTCGCCGGACCGTGGTACCACCAGCTGTCCCGTCCGCTCGTGTAGTGGATCTCGACGTCCTGGCCGACGTCCCGGCCCAGCTGGACGGCGAGCCGTCCTTCCCGCTGCGAGGAGAACCAGCTCATCCGGGCTACCTCCGGCCGATCTCTCGGCCCTTGGACCTTCGAGATTGACCGCGCACCGCGACGACAACACCGATTACCAGCGCCGCGAGCAGAAGGAAGGCAACCCAGTCAACGGCGCTTCCGCCCAGGAACGTGAGGCCGATCGTCCCCGGAGCCGCTGCCGTCAGGAACGACAGCGCGCCGGAGAGAGGGCTGGCCTGCCCCGAGGAGAACCAGGCTTGAACGGAGAACGAGTAGAGCGAGTCGCAGGCGAGGTCGTAGACGACCACGCTCGTGGCCGCGCCGCCCGTGCTGACCTTCTGGACGAGCGTTCCGTTCGAGGCGTAGACATAGACGGTGTCGTTGACCAGCGTCGTGCCGCTCGGGGGCGTCGGGTTGACCCATTCCAGTCGAGCGGCAGAGCAGGGCAACCCAAGCTGATTGGTCCAGGAACCCGTGGGGGCGGAGGAGGAGAACGGGAGACAGTCCGAAAGACTGCCGAGGCACCATGCGGTGGTGTTCATCGCGTTGGCGAAGAACGAGCTGAAGATCCCGCTCCCGCCGAACGTGACGATCGTGCCCGGGGAAACTTCGCCGCCGATGAGACCGTAGGAGTTCCCGCTGTTGTCGTAGACCCCGGTGATGGGGTCCCAGATCCGGAGGGGGCCCGATCCACCGCAGTTCCCGTTGAGGGGCCAGTTGCCCGAGCTCGTGACGTTCGTCCAACGGTTGTCCTGCCAGTACCAGACGTACGGACTCCAGTAGCAGAAGCTCGACAGGTTGTCTCCGCCGAGCTCGACCACGCCGTTCCCCCAGGTGGAGAGGAACTGCCCCCCGTCGTCGCCGGGAGGCTGCGAGGTCAACCACGTCCAGTTGGTCCATCGGCCGCCGCTGAACGTGTAGGTGGTCGCCGGACCTTCGCCGGTGGCCCCCCAGAGATCCGGGGCACCCTCGAGGACGACCTCGCCGTCGGAGGGATCCCAGACAATGGCGAGGCCTCCCTCGGTGTAGAGGTTCGGATACCCCGCCGTCGAGGAGATGTTCGTCCAGCCGGCGCCGTGGAACGTCCAGGTCCACTCGGGGTAGTCCTGGAAGTTGACCGTGCTCGTGAAGACGAGCAGGAGCTCGTCGTCGACGGGGTCCCAGACCATCGAGCACGTGCCGGCTTCGCCATGCCCGCCTCCCGGTGGCAGCGACTTGAACGGCAGGGAGTAGCTGAGATTCGACCAGTGACCGCCCGAGTAGAGATACGTCCAGCCCGGGTTGGTCGGGTAGGTGTTGTTGCTCGCGACGGCGATGAACCCGTTCTCCGCCGGGTCCCACGCCATGCAGGTCGGCGTGCCGTAGCTATCGCCGAGCGTGTAGCCAAAGACCTGGACATCGCTACCCGCGGTGACGTTTCTCCAAGTCCCGTTCTGCCACTCCCATCCGACCGTGTCGTCGGAGATCGATGGCGGTCCGTACTCATCGTTCGCCCAGACGTAGAACGAACCCGTGTTGGGGTCGGTGCCGAACAACGGTTCGCACCCGCCCGCGACGCCGCTGTTGCGGGCGCAGGTCACCATGTTCGGGTCGAGGTTCTTCGGAGCCGAGTGGCCCGCCAGCAGAGGCACGCAGATCTGGGTATGGTCGGGGGCGCATGCTCCCGTTGCGGCCCACCCCGGGGCGGTCGGCGCGACGTCGTCGACCAGTACCAGTATCGCGATCACGGGAGCGTCCCCCGAGTTGGTGGTCATCGTCATCGAGATGGGACCGGCGGACGAGGCGTTCTCGAGGCCGACTCCCAAGCTCGTCAGCCCTTCCGAGTCCGAGCTGTAGGTCAGGATGGTGGCAGGACTCTCCGCGGAGAACGTGGTGGGCCCGTAATCGATGATCTGAGCGTACAGCGCGAAAGCCGGTGCGACCGTAGCGCGGCTTGTCGTCGTGCCGGTCTCCGAGTAGTCCACGGCGTAGTTGTCGACCGACGGCGAACCGGAAGGAAAGAGGGCGGTTGCTTGGATTACCCACCCGTAGTTTGTGCCGTTGCTCACCGGGCCGATGACTCGGATGACGTCGTTCGTGCCGCCGACTGCCATGTCCGCGACGAAGAGAGCCAGGTAGTCGGAGCCCACGGCGCCATTGGCGATCAGCCGGTAGGCGTCGCCCAGACTGTCGGCGACGGAGGTGACCATCCCGGGGTACCAGCCGGAAACGTCCGCGAAGACGTAGATCGAACCCCCTGCCTCGACCGAGGCAATACCAACCGAGAAGAGCGTCTCCGTGCCACCCACCCCCCACGAGGTGTCGCCGGAGCTGATCCGGCTGGCCACGACGGTCGGGGCGGATGGCGAGACAGCCGGGCTGACGGTCGACTCGTCTGGCACGGTGAACCCGGGACCCGCGCCGGGGGCGCCGCCGGGCACCAGCTGCACGGAAAGGATCGTTGCAGCAAGGATCACGAGCGCGAGCCGACCTCGCGCGAACCCTCGGCCATGCTCCCGCCCCGGCCTCCGACCACCCCAAAGATGGTGACCGCCACCGCCACCACGAACAGAACCAAGTCGAACAGGAGTTCGAGCGGGAGGAGCAGGATGTTGAGGATCGGGTGGTGGATCGTGAACCACCACTGAAAGGCGAGGATCGCCACGAAGAACAGCCACGCCCCGAGAATCAGCCCGACCCCGGCCCCCGAAACGGCCCGACGATTCCTGCGGAGCGAAGTCCGCGACCCTCGTGCTCCTAGCTGACGCCCGGCGCTCCCACGGTTCCCGAAGAACGTCCCGACTGCGACCGAGGTGAGCAGCAAGGCGTCTCCGATGACTTCGGCCGGAACCAGCACCTCGTCGGCGGGGAACAGAACCACATCGAGGACGAGCTCCACCAAGAGGAGGGTCAAGAACAGTCCCACCATCCCGCCCATTCCGGGACCGCGGCGACGACCGGACGATTGGCTTGACTGGGCCATCAGCGTACACCTGCCCTCCGAATTCCTCCGGTCTGCCCGCGCATCAAGCCAGACGGGCAACGGGACGGGTCGCGAATGGTCCGAATCCTGCCCCGCCCCATGTCGGGGCGGCACGCGCCGTGTAGTGGGCCCGCGAGTGACGGCTACGGGCTCGACTTCTCTCGTGCCCTCCGATCTGGCGGCCCTTGCTTCGCCGAGAGCGGCGGAACAGGAGCCACACCACGAGGAAGACGATCACGAAGGCCACGACGCCGATGATCACGTACTCGAGGATCTGTCCGACTCCCGAGGAGAGTCCCGTGGGCCAATCGAAGACCGAGCCGAGCGCCTTGAACGGGAATTCGAGCGCGTTGAGGATACCGCTTCCGACTGCCCCGAATGCGTTCTGGAGCGCGCTCCACGCCCCGCTGAGACCCTGCTCGAGCGTCGAGCCGACCGTGTCGAGAGCGCCGGCCGTCGCCTGACCCGCCTGACCCAGCAACGTGGCGATGCTTTCGGTCGAGCCCACGACGAGCCCCGGGACCTTCGCCAGGACGTTCCCTGCGGCCGCGAAGCCGTTGGAGAGCACGGCGCCGGCCGTGCTGACGGCCTTCCCCACCGTGTTCTCGATAGCTCCGCCCGCGCTCGAGAGGGCAGACCCGGCGGCCGCCCCCACGTGGTAGACCGAGTTGGTGAACGAATTGACGCCGCCGAGGATGGCGCCCGCCGCTCCGCTGGCGGTCGACCCGATCGCCTCCCCCACGCCGCCCAGCGTGTTGGAGACGCCGCCGAGAGTCTTCGTGACGGCGCTCGAGACCGAACCGCCGACCGACCCGAAGATCGGCATGACGGTGTCGAGAGCCTTGGAAACGTCGTTCGCGAGACCGCCGAGGTCCGAGGAGACCGTGCCCGAGACCGGCTTGACGACATCGTTCGAGACCGCGGTGCCGACCGAGCCGACGGCATTCGAGACCGAGCTGGCCGCCCCGCCGAAGAAGCTCGAGACGGCCGAGGCGGCCCCCGAGAGTCCTCCGCTGGGGAGGCAGACGATGAAGCACCCGCCCGGCCCGAACTCGGGTTCGCCGTCGGCGGCCCAGCCGAGGAAGGCAGCCTGGCCGGGAACGTAGACGGAACCGGAGGTGAGGTCGAGAGACGAGCCCGCGGGGAAACCCGCGGCCTCAGCGCTCGCGTAGGTCTCGTGCGTGACCGGGTCGTAGACCTCGGTGAACCCGAAAGACCCGACCGATCGGACCTGAGCGGGATAGACCTGGCCCGTAGCAAGCCCCATGAACTCCCCGATGTCCGCCCCTGCGTCGATCGCCCCCGTCGTCCGATTGACGAGCGCGAGATTGTTCGACTGAAGGTAACCGGGGATTGAGCTCGCGAGGTAGTCGTGGATGGTGCTCGCGGCCTGGCTCGAGAACTGGGTCCAGACCGAGATGTCGGAAACGAGGAAGCTGGGGATGATGACGTCCGCAGGAGGGAGACCGGTCCGCGCCGAGATCACGTTCGTCAGGAACGAGTGAATACCCGACTGGACCGAACCCGCCGTCCACTCGGTGTCGTAGAGCGTGGCGGTCGGCGAGTCGGTGGTGTCCTCGGGGATGGCGCGGAGCGTGGTAAGCGCCTGGGCGGGGTTGACGGTCGAGGGGACGGTGTTGTTGAATCCGTGGAACGGAAGCGCGATCCCCTGCGCAGGGACAAGGTCCGAGGTGTTGATGAACGAGCTCGTGAGGCTTGCCTCGGACGACGAATTGACGACCCCCTGGAAGTCGCCCAACGACATCTTCGTGTTCGAGAACGACGAAGACGAGACCGGCGGGAGGAGCCAGTTCTCCTTCGAGGAGGAAGGGTCGAACGGTTCCACGTTGGCGAGAGAGAGGGTCCCGGCGACCGCGGGGGCGAATCCTCGTTCGACGGCGGCGCTGGAAACCCCGGGTTCGTTCGTGTAGGTGTTGTGGTCGATGAGCCAGGAGTAGTCGAGGATGAGCGAGTCTCCCGACGTACTGGGCAGCGTCTGGAAGGCATCCCCCACGTAGGCGAGTTGGGTCAGGTTCGAGTCAAAGACCGGGTGCATCGCCGGCGTCGACCCGATGATCGCGCCGTCCGTGGTGTTGACGATGGAGACGACGGTCTGGAGCGGCTGCATGTAGACGTAGACCTCGAAGAATTGGAGGGGCAGAAGGGGGGTGTTCGAGGGGAAGGTGTAAGTCGTGACATTCTGGTAGCCGCCGGGTTGCTCTTCCCAGTCGTAGGTGGTGAACGAGTAGTTGCCGCCCGCGTACGTCGCCTGGACGGTGAGTTCGTTCTGGGCCGCGCCGGCGGCGGCGTTCGTGACGCTGCCCGAGGTCGGCTCGATCTGGTAGCTCCCGAGCGGGGACTCCGAGAGTACGAATTGCCACTTCGTCCCGCTACCGTTGAGGGCGACCCGCTGATCGGTGAATACGTAGCTGACGTTCGCACCGAGAGAGGAACCGACCCTCCAGCTCGCATCACCGACCAGATAGCCGGTCGAAGCGTTGACTTGGAAGACTCCGTAGTCGGTGCCGTAGTCCGTGGAGTTGTAGACGTAGACTCCGGTGGAGGCGGCCAGGGTTGCGCTGGCAAAGCCTGTCGTGTTCCACTGGGTCGGCTGGCTGATGTAGCTGACACGGGGGAACGTGATGTTGAGATTCTGCGTCACCGGATTCGAACCGAAGTTCAAGGTGATCGCCGACCACTCCTCTTCGATCCTCGGCGAGGGTTGCGTCAACGCGACGACGCTGGTCGTCACGAGGACGATCGCCACGACCAGTGCAACCGGCGCGAGCCACCAACGACTCGGTCGGTTCGACTCCCGCCGTGGGATTGTCCTGAACTGCGTTCGGTTTCCGGTCTCGCTCCTTGGTTCGTCCTTCCCCGTCATGTTGCGGGGGCGAGGTCGGGCGGTCGTCCGGGTGAGGCGTTCCCGCCCGCCTCACCCGCTCATCTCATCGGGAGAGAGCTACATCAAGAAATCGCAAACGAACGTTACGTTAGTGACGGGCGAGGCGCGCCGCGTCGAGCCACGGGAGGAACGGCTGTCCGACGCAACGCCCCCGTTTGTCCGGCACCGGCGGTGGGGAGCCCTCCATGACTCGGAGGCGTTTCACGAACCCCACCTTCCATTCTTACGGCCGCAACGCGAGTGGGTTCGTCCCAGGAGGGGACAGCGTGAATCGATTTGACCGAGAGTACTGGGACGGCGCGCGAGAGATGGCCCTGATGTTCTACGAGTCGATGAGGGGGCGGAAGGACGTCCCGGACGATCTCAAGAAGCTCGCCGAGACCGCTCTACGGGAGACCGGAGAGCGGAAGAACCGCGACTTCCGCGAAGCGATTGGCGTCTCCGCTCCGTTACCCCGGACCCTCCCGGCGAGATAGCGGAACCGGCTCGAGGCAGTTCGAATCCGAGTGATCCCGGTGGCAGCCTCCCGGGGTGTGCCCCGCGTGTCTTTGCGCCGGTTACCGTCACGACCCCGGTCCCCGATTTCGTCCAGCCACGACCCACAGCTCTGGCGATTAGATATTTTGCAATAGGTCCGAGGCCCGAAAGGGGAAACCCTTCGTCCAGAGGCACCCCTTTCTTGCAGGTCTGAGCCGGTCAGTCTATTTTCAAGACCTTTAGGACCTCGTCCCCGTAGTGGTTGATTACTTTCACCGCAACCTTACCCGTCTTCGGTTTCTCGAACGGGCGGCTGAAAGTGGCATAGAGCGCTTTCCAGGCGTCATCGTTGACTTCGGCGTGGAGCGCCCTTTTCATCTTGTCATACGGCTGGTCCTTACCGCAGAAGTACGCGTGTCGGACGAAGAAGCTCTCACCGTTGTAGTCCGTGTCGATGAACCAGCACGCAATGTCGTCGGTCGAGTGACTCCGGATTTGACCGGTGGTCGGGTCGTAGACATCAACGCCTCGCACGGTTATCACATGTCTGCCGTCTTTCTGCTCGCTCACTTTCAGGTCGGGCTCACCGAATACCATGAAGAGGTTGCCCGCGCCCGTCTTCTTCAGAAGCTCGTCGCCCATCGCAAGGTCAGGGTTCATCCTCGTAACAAGGACAGAGAGCTTCCCGTATTGCTTCGCTTCCTCGCTTACGTACGGATCAAAAGCAAAGCCGCAGACTACCAATAGATCGAATCCGCGCCCTACTACCGCCTCCTTAGCCGCCTCTCTTAGCAGGTCGGGCCCGACCGTGCCGTGTTCGGGCCCGATACAGACAGCCACTCGCTTTGATTTGCCGCTCTCAGTGTAATCACCCTCGGCGTTGAGATAGGTGCCTGGGTAGATGTCAAGGCGTTCAAAGGTTAGGCGCTCAGACTTCACCGTGTTCTGAATCCCAGCCTTTTTGAGATGATCGAGGACGAGCGCTACAAACCCAGAGCCGCCCAGCTCCCCTGGAACACTACCGGTCCCCCGTTTCGGGTCATCCTGGTCCGGAGTGACGATGCGGTGAGGTGACAAACTCTCGACGGTGAATGGGCCAGTCACACGAATCCTTCTCGAGTCTTCGAGCGGCCGGTCAAGCAGTCGTTCCGAGGCGGCCTCGCTCGCGATTACTCGGTTAACGTCCTTCCGCGAGATGCCCTCAACTATGTCCGAACAGTTCGCAATCGCGCCGAGCGTGATGTGCGGCACTTCTTCACAGACGAACCCTTTCCTAACGTCGAGCGACGTGCTCTGAACTCCCGTCGGTCTTCCAAGCCGTTCAGCCTCCTTAGCAACGCCTTCGGGAGAATCGCTCAGAAGGTAGTACGGATAGCGAGCCGACATCAGTCGGGTGCGTGCTAATGCCACCGCGACCCGACTTGTATCTATCGTGATCCACCTTCGGCCCCACTCCTCCGCCACGTAGGCAGTGGTCCCACCACCGCACGTCGGGTCAAGAACGAGGTCGCCCGGATTGGTACAGGTAAGCATTATTCGCTCAATCACCCGAGTGTTCGTCTCGACGACGTAATGCATGTCAGTTGCCGGACTCGTGTCCATCCAGTTTGCTGTTAGGCGACTCACGGGGTAGTCGTCAAAGAAGTAGACGTACCGAAGGCCCTCCTCCCCACTCTTGTAAAGTCTCTTCGCTCGAGCCAATCGGTCCATTCCCTCCCTGGTGGTCGACCAACAGACTCCCTTGGGCGGAGGGTAGACCGTACCCTCAAACTTGAACTTGAAGTCCTGATTCTCCCGATACTCTCGGGGGAGCATCGATATCGGCTGAAAGATGCGCGCTCCATCAGGGAGCAGGGCGTGGTTGGATACTTCCTCCGGTGTCATTCGCCTTCGAGCGCCGTTTGGCAACTCGACACACGACCACGAGCTGTCCCCCTCCGGAGATTTCCTCTCGAAGAGCCGGTGTAGGGTCGTTGTGGAATCGCTCTTGTTCTTCTGATACCAGACGAGGTAGTCGAACACGGATTCGAAGCCCCCTTCCTTCATTAGAGGCATCATCTTCTTCCGGAAGACAATGAGAGGGTGAGCGTTTTCCGAGCCGAAGACCTCGTCCAAAACAGATCGAACCAGGTGCAGATTCTCATCGCCGATTTGAACCACGATCGAGCCCGATTCGGTCAAGAGCTCGCGCGCCACAGTGAATCGGTCTCGCAAATAATTCAAGTAGGAATGGATCCCGAGGCTCCAGGTGTCTCTAAACGCCCGAACCTGCTCTGGTTGCCTTGAGGCGTCCTCGGGCTTCCCGTCCTTCACCACTCTCTTCCGGGTGGAGACCTGCCAGTTTGAATCGAAAGTAATCCCGTACGGCGGGTCAACATAGATCAGTTGAACTTTGCCTTTCAGACCCTCCTTCTCGCCGAGGGACGTCATAACCAAGAGGGAATCCCCGAGAATCATCCTGTTCGACCAGTTCTGTTCATGATGGTAGAAGTCTACCATCTTATCGAAAGTGATTCCGTTGAAATCAGCGAATAGAGTGACCTGCCTGGGTTTGCCCCGGGAAGTCTCAAGCCTGAGATCCTCGATCAGGGCCTGGGGAGATATTTTCTCTTGGATGTAGACCGGAACAACCGGGAGTTCGAGCGGGTGTGAGTCACTTTCGTCTTTCCCGTTCCAGACCAGTTGCGGATCTAAGCTTGGGTCTCTGGGATAGATGATCGTCTTGGGAGTCATCTCCTCATCTCGAACGAACCCCCTCAGCTCTCTTGTAGGAATGTTTGTCCTCTTGTCTGCGCGATGAACGATGGCATCGATAGGTTTGTTCACGTCAGCAGAGCGCTCACTTGCCATTCGAAAGCCTCCGTTGAGAGTCCGATTGGTCCCCCTTTAGGAACGACTGGATGGCTCGCTTCGAATCGTACGGATCTCGGATTTCAAGGAAGGCCCATTCACCGAAGGTTCCAAGGTTGTTGACCGCAGGAACCCAGAGGTCTCGGGTAGTCGAGACCTTGACCTCCTTGTCATCGAGCTTTCGCCCGGTCACCTCCAGAATCAGGTTTAGCGGCCGGGAACCTGGCCTTCGGATTCTCGCAATGAAGTCAGGGTAGTACCCTTGACCCTCGCCGCGGTAGGTGTAAGGGACCCGAAAGCCGAGGTTTTGATTCTTGACGTACGCTTCGACCTCCTCCAGATTCTCTAGCGTGAAGGCGAGACGCTGCTCCCAAGAATCGGTATCGGCGACCACGTAGTTCAAGTGGCACCGATCCGCCCGGGTCGAGTAGACACGCCGAGTCGTGTCAAACTCCACGTCCCGCGTGGAACCAATCGGATCGTACGGTTGCGGTACTGCCAGGAGAGACCTCTCACCAACCGTTGACGCTACGATGGACTGGTAAATCCTGTCGGCTGCTGCCTGACAGAATTCGACCATCAGAAGCCACTGAGGGAATGTCTCGTCCTTCATCTCCAGGCATTCCTGCATCCACCTCCTCGCTATTCCGAGCAATTGGGGGAACAGCCAGGTCTTTGGATTTCCATCCCGGTCGCGGAAGTACTGTTCCAGGGTTCGACGCGCTACTACAAACGCGACCTGTTGCTCGCGAAACTCCTTCAGCATCCCGAGATCATGAACGCTCGATTCCCCGACTATGGGATCGAGTTCCACGCGAGACGGCAAATCGGCCGTTGACAGCGTGAAGTGTGATGCTAAGCTGAACTTCGCGCGCAGTTCCTCGGTTGGAAACTCGTACCGGTATCCGAGGATTTTCGGATACGTTATCTCGCAACCGGCACGCTCCTCCAGAGCTTTCACGTGGGTTGGGGTTAGCTCGGGCCTCGGATTCGGTACCGAGCCTGAGCACGGGATGAATGAGAATGGAACGCCGTACACTTCTGCATACTCGGGGTCGAACCGGCCTCTCTCGTTGAGAGAATAGCTTCGGCGACGCAGGCCGCGTCCTATTACCTGTTCACACAGGAGTTGAGTCCCAAAAGCGCGGACACCGAGGATGTGGGTGACCGTGTTGGCGTCCCAACCTTCCGTAAGCATAGATACGCTCACAACGCACTTGACATTCTCCCCTAGCTTGCCCGGCTTGCCGACGGTATTCATCACTTCCCGCAGGATGTCGGCGTCAGTCAGCGCCTCCACATCTCTTCCTGGAAATCGGGCCTGGTAGTCCGCCTTAAATTCATCAATCGCGGAAGCAACGATCTTCTTGAAGTCAGAACTGAGCGGCTCCCCGCTTTCTAGTTGAGCGCTGTCGATGAGAATGGTATTAGGGCGGGCGCTCCACTTCCCGCCCTTCTCGTTGCTGAAGAGTTCGAGCTTCCCCGGGACAACAACGGTACTGCCGTCCTTGAGCGTCCGTTCCCACCCCGCGATGTGGTCGTATACCAGTTTTGAAACGTTCGTGTTGTTGCACACGACGATGAATACAGGTGGCGTCGCGCCTTTTGCTTTCGCCGCTTCATCGGTCGACCATGCACGGTAGTACTTCTGGTAGTGCCCGTAAAGACTGTCCAGTGCGCCCTCGAGCTCCTTCGGCGGATGAGGTTCTCCAACGATTCTCGCCGTTCCCTTGCCTCGCCTTGGCAGACTCTCCTTGATTCGCGGCCAGAGGTCCCGGTACGTGGGCATCGACCCGCGCATCTGGTCATCGACTACTGGGACGCGAGGGATTTTGACGACACCAGACTCGATTGCATCGATCAGCGAGAAGTCTGATACGACCCATGGAAAGAGCGTTCCCTCCGGCCATCCAGAACCTTTCAAGTAGAACGGAGTCGCGGACAGGTCGTACAGCACTCGTATCCCAAGCTTCTCACGGACGGCGTCGAGTCCCGAGCTCCACACGCGGGCCTCCTTCTCCCGGGACTCGACTTCCTTCCGTTCGTCCGCTTCCACATCTCCCAAATCGTCCTCTAACCTTCGGTGATAGCAGTGGTGCGCCTCGTCGTTGATGACCACGATGTTCCGCCTTCCGCCGAGTTCGCGGCAAACTCGGGTCACTACCTGAGCCGGTTTCTCCGTAAACGCGCTGGTGGAGCCATGAGCAAGAATTGACTTTGTGAGGCGGGCCGCGTCATCAGTCTCTCTCGGAATGAATGAATGGAAGTTCGTGACGACAATGTTGGAACGCTTGATGAGATCTCTCTCGCCCGCAGGGACGAGATCCCACTTGGCGTAGTAGTTGTCCGGATCGCTCGGGAGGAGAACTCTGAGTCGATCGCGAATCGTGATGCCGGGGGAGACGACAAGGAACGAATCCGAGAAGCGTGAATCTCTTGGATTGGCCTGCTTGTTGAGAGCCTGCCACGCAATGAGCATGGCCATCACGACTGTCTTTCCACTACCCGTGGCCATCTTGAAGGCCTGTCGTAAGAGACCTGGGTTCGCGTCGTCGCTCTCGCGTCGAAGAGCATCCGCGATCCATGTCACTCCCCGCCTGGAAGCGACCTCGGTGATGAAGATCGCTGTCTCGATAGCCTCAAGTTGGCAGAAGAACAGCCGACGTTCTCGACCCTCGTCCTGCCAGTACTCGAGCAAACGCCGAGTTGTCGGCGTCACCTCGGATCGACGTCCGGCCTTCCAGTCAGTCACCCACTTATGTACCTCTGAGCGAATTTGATTGATCCGTTCGTTCTCCTTGACCCGGTCTTGAGTCCACCCTGCGTCCAAGCTAAGTTGAGTGCCACCTCCCCTCTTTCTCGGTTGAGCAATGGGGACGAAATAGGAACTGGGCCTTCTGCCAACGATCTCTTCATTTGTGATTCCGTCGTCTGTAAACTTCCAGTGCCTTGTCGGGGCCTCGTAAGGGGAGTTCAGGATGGGGTTCTCGATTACGACTTGTCGTCGCGCCATCAGATGTTAGGTTCCATCGACCTCAGTCTCGGCAAGTTCGTCCAGATCCCACCACTCAATCTTGCCCCCTTACCCTTTCGACCCATGGGAAGCCAACGTATCCCGGCCTTCCCGCCTCTGGGAGTCCGAACCATGCACTCTCTCCTCTTCTTTGCAGGCCCCGAGATCGACATCGCCCGATTCTGAACGAATCGTCCTCTAGATCGCTAGGCTCGCTGGTCCTTCTTGGCCGGTGCGGGGCCGGCGACTACCCAGGTAGTCATCCCGTCGCCCTTCCGACTCGGTCTCCGTTCTACGTGCCAGCCGATTTCTTGTCTTCCGAGGACGATGTTGAGCACTGGCGCGACCAAGGTGTACGCCATCTGGGTCTTCTCCTGCTCTTGCATCACAAGCGGAAGGGTGAGGGCGATAGCCTCGCGGATGCCGGCCCACGGCTGGCCCTTCCCACGGAGGCTGGCCAGTAGTTTAGTGTCCTGCCTGATCGCGGCGACTGCCTTTTGGGTGTAGTACCGGATCATGTCGACCGGCGGGTGCTCCGCCTCGGCCGTCCCGACCTCCTCCGCGGGCGGGGAGGGCGCGGCTTCTACTTGTTCCTCGGCCGCTTCGCCGGCGATGAAGCGCTCGGCCTCTTGCTCCACCCCGTCGAACTCCGCCTTCAACCTACTGGCCCACGTCGCTGGAACCTGCGCTTTGCCGTCCGCGTCTTGCCTTTTGTACGCGTCCTCGAACGAAAGGACCCGGATTGAGAGCGGGTAGGGCGTCTTTCCCGCGCTACTCCAGAACACCCCGTGGCCCGGAATCGGCTCGTTGAGGAGGCTGCTAAGGATGTCGACACTGAAGTGCGAGTTCGCGCGGCGGACATTGTCAAGGTCCCCTTCGGACAGCAGGTGGAAGATGAACCAGTTGTCGCCCTGGCTGAGGATCTGCCGCGCGATGCTCCCTGGCTGCTGGGTCACTAGAACGGTCCCCAAGTCCAACTTCCTCCCCTCCTTCACCCATGAGACGTAGACCCCTTCCGCCGATGCGGCGCGCTCGTTCAGGACTGTCTGGGCCTCCTCGACGACCGCGATCGTAGGGATCGACTGCGGATTCGCTTTCGTGAACTCCCCGAGGTTGTGATCGAAGACGTGCTTTAGGATGAGGCCGGAGAGCTGTAGCGCCGTCTCTCCACGCGCCTGGGAGACGTCAAACACGCAGAGCTTCCCCTCGCCAAGGGCGCGGACGAGGCGTTCGAGGGTGAGGCTCGCGGGGCTGTGCAGCATCCTGACAATCGTCGTCATGTTGGCCCGAGCCGCGTACAGTTCAGCCTCCTGATCGGGCCTCAGGTCGAGGAGTTGCGAAAGCAGCGCCTCGTCGGCCTGATTTCCGTTGCGGTGTATCTCATCGACCACCTGACGCCAGCGGGCGTCGCTGAGGTTCCGGAGTTTGCGGACGTTCTGCTGCTCCTGCCGCTCCGGGGATAACGCGATGCTCACGACATCCGCAGCGTGTAGACGACGAATGTCGAGCTTTACACCTCCGGCCACGAACGCGCCGTAGAACGGGCTCGGCGGATCCTTATCGGTGAACACTGCGATTCGGTCCGCGAGCCCGGGCACGTCACAGAGACCGGGCCGGCCCGCATCGTCCGGCCAGAAGTACTCGCCGTCGGGGTCGAAGATGACGGTCCCGACCGGGACCTTTCGACTTCCCCGTTTCTCCACCGTCGGCGGATCCTTCGCGGCGTACAGATTTGCGAAGAGGAGCTTGACGAGGTTGGACTTCCCGAACCCTGCCCGCGCGAAGACGAACGTCCTCCTGGACACGAGACTCTGGACGTCCCACTTCGGGATCACCACCGGTTCGAGGACTTGCATCCACGGCTCTTGTTTCAACCGAACGTCACCAGCGCCGTAGACGAACTCCCCAAAGGCGAGCCAGCCGATGTCGGCCCCGGGTGCGTTGTGGGCGGCGACCTCACGCAGGACGTCCGGCGCCAGGAAGGCGACCCGGCTCCCGACGTGAGGAAGTCGCCGGTGTGAGGCTGCGAACTGGATGTGGTCGTCAACCAGCCGGACAAGGCCGAGGACCCTGATGTGGACCTGGTAGCGGAGGTACTGCTCCCTTAGGTCCTCGGGGATGGGCCGGTCGCTCGCCACTGCTCGAATCCCGTAATCCTCGCCCGCCTCGGAGGAGAGCCTACCGCTCGACGAAATCGAGGTAATCCTACCGAGGATCGCCTCCTGGTCGTGCTCTAGTTGGACCAGGAGGAACTGTCCGTGCATCGGCAGGCTTTGGAAGGCGCTCTTGTACGGCAGGACCAGATCCGCCCGGAACTCCAAGCCCCCCTCCGCGAATCCATGGAAGATTCCTACGACCTGGTCCTTGGGGAATAGCTTCAACCGTAGCGCCTCCCGGTTAGGTCTGGCGTGAGACGGTACGCGTCGAGCGCATCCCTCGCGCCGGCGCCGACAGCATCCTCGACGGCGGACATGACCTCTGTCTGGAGGACGTCGAGGTCGAACCCACGTACTTGGGCGTACTCGTCGGCTTTCTGGAGGCAGCGGGGGTAATACGGTATCGGGAATCCATCGCGTGCATCGGCTAGGAGGTAGCCGAAGGTCTCCGGGGCGGAGCCGGATTGAGGCGTAAACAAGTCGACTACCCAGATCGGGTCGGTGACCATCGGCCCGAACCGGACAAAGTACATGTCCCCCGCGACGAACTTGGCCGCCTCTCCGGCGGGCCGGACATCCTGCTCTCCACGGGCCCACTCCTGCCAGATGTAGGCCTTCGCCTCCAACGGGCGAGGGACCCGGACAAACCGCGCGTCGCCTGCCTTGAAGGTGTTTTCCAAACGGAGCGATAAGCCGTATCGATCCAGGACCTTGCTGTGTTTGGCGAGACCGACGAGGAAGACCTTGCGTCGGTCCTCTCTCTGGATTCTCTCGATAGCTACTTCCATGCGGTCGGTCATCTCCTTGAATAGCTCCTTCCGGAAGAGCTTGCTTCGGAGGAGGCCGTCCCGTACCAGTAGCGTGTCAGTCGCGAAGTTCGCGTAGCAGATCCTGTCGTAGAGGACGGCCCATTCGCAAAGGTCGCGGTAGACTTGGACCCACGACGGCGAAACCCTACCCGGATCCTGCAGCGCAGCCTTCCCCTTGGGGATCATGTGGCTCAGTTTGTTGAGGGTTTCTGCGTTGAGGTCCTGCATGAGACGCCCAAGAGCGGTACGCGGCGACTCTCCGACCTTCCAGTGACGTTCGCTCAGCTTGTCCGTGTCGGTAGTAGGTGCAACGGCATCCAGAAGGTGTTCCTTGCCGTACGAGTCCACGACCCTGACAAGCTGGACATAGAACGGGTCGAAAACTAGCTTGTTGTTTCCGCCGTCGCTCGCGACGAGGGAGATCGAGGTGGTCGTTCGGGGCTGGATCGTGCGTACCTGCGCGGCGAGGTCTCGAACGTCGGTCCGGATCTCGTCGAGAAGGTGCCGCTGGTCGGTCGTGCAGTCCCTTATGGCCTGCCGGACCACCGGTAGCGCGTTGCCGTCGAACATCAGTTGGTCCTGAGGACGGCGTGGACGTCGATCTCTCGAACCGACTTTGATGGGGTCGCGAGGAACTGGTCGGACTGACGCCGGCCGTGGGTTGCCGGGCCCGCGTCGGTGACCGTCAGGATTCGCCAGTCACAGTCCGACGATTCGAGGGACGCAGCGATGACGTTGGTCGGGTTGACCGGATGGCTCCTGATTGCGCCAAATCTGACCGTGAGGCGAGCCCCCTTCGTGCAGGCCCCACCCACGCGAGTCCACACTCGGCCCAGCTCGTTCACAAACCGCTCGGGGTCATCGGTCAGAAGAGCGTCGCAAGGGCTCCATGTGGGCCTGGCCGGACCCCCAACGAACCAATTCCTGAGCCACTGGTCGCGGGGATAGTGGTCCATACCGATGTACGGCGGGGAAGTGATCACGTAGGAGAACAGTTTTCCGAAGGGATGCCCGATCTCGTCCCTTGAATCGTGCACCAGAATCTGGCCAGGCGTATCGGGGAGGCCGACTCCCAAGTATCGCGGGGCCCGGCTTGTCACGAGGTCAAGGAGAGATACCCGGGGCGGAGTCATTGCCCTCTTCTGCCAGAACCGAACCGCGCCACGGGGTTTCGTCGCGTAGGTCCTCGGCATCTGGTTCGAGAGGTGGGCAGGAGTCCCTTGCCGCAAAGGCCCATGCAGTAGCCCGAGCATGAGTGCCCGAAGCGAGATTCGGGCGTCGGACCGGCAGTCGCTCAGCAGCGCGTCGCGAACCCGGCAAATCTCGCCGAGCGTCTCGGGGTCGTAACAGAGCCTCCAGAACTCGCCCCGCGGGATGGCCGTCGACTTCTCCGATGTTAGAATCGTCCTGCACGCCGCGACGACCCGGGCACTGGATGCCGAGCTCAGCTTCGCCTGGGCGATTGCGACCGCCACGGGGTTGGAATCGAGCCCAACTGAGGGAAGACCTCGCATCCGTGCGGCTAGATTTGTCGTTCCCCGGCCGCAGAACGGATCGAGGACCCAGGCCCCCTTCTTGGCCTCTCGGAGACGCCTAAGCGGGAACGTCAAGGGGAACATCGTGTAGTACGGGCATATCCCGTTCAGTGCGGGGGCTCCACCCATGGGCGCGGGAATCTCGGATGCTGGGGCCGGACCGTGCGACGAACTCGGCACTAGCGTCGGGCGAGACCCCCGTACGGGAGAAGGAGCCCCGCCTTATGACGGACTCGCAGTTGGGCCGAGCAAAACGGGCACCGAACTAGGCTGTGAGCCCAACCGGCCTCGTAACGACTGACTTTCGCGCCCTACAGCGGGCTCCGCCCGGAGATCATATTGGATGTGGGTGGGAAGCCGGTAACCGAGATGGTCTTCCCGGCGACGGACCCCAGAAGTGAGGGATCTACCACGCCCTTCGACACTTTCCCTCGTAGGGACCTCGCTATCGCGGCCGGTCTCCATGCGCAGGTGAACCCAATGGATGTTCCTTTTTCCAGCGGTCGATCTTCTCCAGCACAGCCTCCCTCACGAAATCTCCGAGGCGGTTGAAGTGGTCATCCCCGTCGATGATCCGGACCAGGTCCTCGTAGTACCCCCGTTCGATCCGGGCGGCCACCGACACTTTCGGGAGGACCTTCTTCCTCGGTTTCGGCAGCGAGGCAGGCGTCACTAATGTAACGTAAAGAGGAGAAGGGACATATACTTTGTCCGTATTCGTTACGTTCGATTACGAACGTATGCGCGCTAAGGGATTCGGGGCAATCTCACCTCCTCCTCATCGGAACGGAGCCCGCTTGGTTCCCCCGGGCCTTCCCAAGGCGGCGATTCGACTTCGTCCGGAAACCTGGCAGCTCCTGGCTGCTCTCCGCCGCCCGCTCCTGGATTCCGAGGGGAACTTAGTCGCCTTCGAATCGTTCGATCGGCTCGTCCGCAGGCTCCTCGACGAGCGAAAGCCGCCGTCCACGTCCCGACCCCGGCCCCAGGAGACCTGACCGTGTGCGCAATGGCTGTGGTCGAACCTCACAGCTCCGAGTTCGAGCTATATACCCTGCAGTCAGGCTCCGAGCAGGCGGATGTCTGCTCGGCGTGCGGTCACTCCGAGTCTGCCCACGAGATTCTCCTCACGTCGACCGTTTCCTGGCTGATCTGCCACGAATCGACCGACGAGGGCGAGTGCTTCCGGGTCCGCCACGCTCGGGGGATCGCCTTCGGAGCTTGTCGGAGGGATCCAGCGTGAGGTGTAGGCAAACTGCAAGGAGGCGCAACGTGACGGCACAACCGGTAGAGGACCCACCGGCCTTCAGGACGGCAGCGCAGTTGAGAGACGATGAACGCCGGCTCAGCACGCGGATGCGGGGGTCGTCGGAGGAGAGGCCAGAGCCGACGCCTGTTGCAAACGTTCACGATCTCGTGGTCTCCCCCGTCATCGGGCTCGAGCAGGCGAAGCGAATCTGGAACACGTTCCTCGAGTTCCGCGACACCATCCTTCGGGACCCCACCTGTTACGACGTGATCGAGGGCGCCCGCGAGATGAACCGCACCGGGGCGACTCGCCTTGCGGTGCCCGTCGGTCTCTCCATCGAGGATCGGGGCATCGAGGAAGGGCGCGTCGAGCTCGCCGACGAGGGTACATGGGACTACCGGTTCCGAGTTCGGGTCCGGGTCAGCAAGGGTGGGCGGTTCGTCGACGGAATCGGCTCGTGCCGACTCTCGGAGATCAGCGAGAAGGCAGGCGACCTCTCCCGACGGGAACACTACGCATTGACCAAGGCGTGGACCCGGGCGACGAAGCGGGCAATCGCCGACATCTTGGGCGGGACCGAGGCGGAGAATCCGTCGCCCGGCGACGCCGAGCTCGTTGTCGAGGTCTCCAAGTAGATGTTCGGGTCTCCTGGCTCCTCGGAGGTAGTCCCCCTGCCGAGTTTGGCACGGGGGTGGGGAGAGCAAGCAGAACGGTATGTGGAGAAGAGGAGCCAAGAGAGCCTGTCGGCGCACCACGTCCAAGAGCTGCGACGGGTCCTCAGGAAGACGGGCAGAGAACTCGACAAGGCCGGCCTCGCATGCCTGCCAGCGAAGTTCGGCGACGCCCAGCTGGACTTCCTGCTGAACGGACCATGGAGACCCGCGACGGAGTGCCAGACCGGGTTGGCCCCGGTCACCCGGCGGTACCTCGTGTGCATCGTGAACGGTTTCCTGAAGGAATCCGGGAACCTGATCGTCGAACGCCGACGGCTCAGGTTCGGGCGATCGGGAGTGCGACCCCTGCTCGCGCTGACCCCCGAGGAAGCGGCTCGGCTGCTCGACGTCGCCGCCACGTTCGGGATAGTCACCCACGCCGTGGTCGCCTTCGAACTCTTGATGGGTCTCCGTCGGAGCGAGGTTCGCCGCCTCACGGTGGGGGACCTCGGGGAACAGTTCCTTCGGGTCCGTGGCAAGGGGCGGGCCGGTGGCAAGGTACGGATCGTGCCGTACCACCCCGAGATCCTTCGGATCCTGCCCTCCCTGCTCGAGCACCGGCGTCAGGAGGTCCAGGGGTATCGTGGACCAGACGCGGGGTATCTCTTCGCCCGACGGTGCGGGAACGAACTCAAGGTCTGGTCCCGAAGCTGGCTGGACGAGCGGATCATGGGGCCGGCCTTCGAGGCCGCCTCCGTTCGGCGGGCCTGGAACCTGCACCACGCGCTGCGCCGGACCTGCGGGAGGACCCTCTGGAAGAACGGCGTACCGATCGAAACGGTCAGCAAGATCCTCGGGCACGCCGACGTCCGGATGACCACGCGTTACCTGGCCATCGACCAGGACGACATGGCCCAGGCCATGGAGGTCCTCGGGCGCGTTCTTCCGGGTGCGCGGGCAGTATAGGCGGTAACCATGAATCAGCCAAAATGGGCATTTTCCCTGACGAGGCGGGTTCGAATCCGGCCGAGCCCATGTTGCGGAAGGGGGCATCCCCCCCACCCGAACCCTGAGCGGGATGCCCCCGAATGTCCTCCGTCGCGGCGGCTTCCTGGGTGTGGTCGTCCCCGTCGACGACCACGATGATCTCGAACGGAAGTCCGGTCGATTCCAGCACTGGGAGGTAGGATGCGATGGCGTCGCCGATGCGTTGCTCCTCGTTGTAGGCTCGGATGACGACGGAGATCCCCTCCGGGCGGGCGGGGCTCACGTGAACCTCAGCGAAGTGTCCGAATAGATCGGGCGATCGCAACGCTAGTCGACGCAAGAGAAATGTGCTCCGGGCTGGACCTCCGCACGTCGGTGGACCCGGGCCCCACGAGCAACGTCGTTACCACGTGAGGATGGCCTATATCCGCGATGTGCCGGTGCGGATTCAGCGGCCCCCGCCCGGGCGTTCCGCGCCGGACAGTGTTGGCTCACCGGCTTGGAAGTCCGGCTCAGGGTCCGGCGGTGAGCGGCCCCTCTGGGCCCCAGGACCGACCCCAAAGGCTCCAATCAGACCGGCGGCGAGGATTCCTCGCTAGGCGTGGTCGCTCCGCTCGCCGCCGTGGCACACCGTGTCTAAAGCGGAAGTCGCCCCGCGAGGGCCCGTGGCCACCCGACGCGCGCGCTAGGCGTTGATCAAGCTCACGGAGCCGGAGCCCCCGGCGATTCCCGAATTCGCCACGCATACTTCGCTCCGGGCGGAGTCGAAGGCGAGCCCGCCGGGCGACCCGCCCAGGTCCACGGTGGCCACGGGGGCCCCTCCCGAGGTGACGATCCAAACCACGCCGGGGCCCGAGGCGAATAGGAGATGGTCGAAGGGGTCGTACTGCACGGCAAAGGGGGTTCCCGCGAAGGCGGCTCCGGCCCCGAGATAGGTATCGGACTTCGCGTTCATCACGGCCAGATCCGAGTCGCCGGGGCGCGCGAGATACATGTCGTGTGTGCTCGGGTTGTAGGTCATCACCGTTGGGAGGCCCCCGACGTAGACACTCTTGGTCACCGCATCGAGGCTGCTGTTGATCACGGAGATGTTGCCCGAGAACGCGTTGGAGACGTACATCGACTGGCTCAACGGGTCGTAGGCGACCGCGTATGGGAACGTCCCGACCGCGAGCGTAGTCCCGAGCGTGTTGGTCGCCGTGCGGATGACGCTGACGTTGTTCGCGCTCGAGTCGGCCACGTAGACATCGTGATTGGCCGGGTCGTAGGCGACGCCCAATGCGCCCGAGCCGACCGGGATCCCGGGGTTCACGATGGCGTCCGTCGTCGCGTTGAGGACGACGACCGACCCGACAGCGCCGCACACGGCGCAGCCCACGTAACCGGTCGCCACGTAAACCTCCCCGTTCGCCGGGTCGTAGGCGATCCCGTAGGTCGCGTTCCCGACGTCGACGGTCGTGGCGAGAAGCCCCGTAGTGCCGTTGAGCACCGAGATGTTGTCGGTCCCGCCGGAGACGAACACGGCGTTCTGGGCGGAGTCGTAGGCCAGCCAGTTCGGGCCCCCGGAGACGGAGGTCGAGACGTCGGGAGTGAACTCCTGAGGCCCGAAGCACGACAGTGTGCCGGAGGCGGCGTTCGTCACGCAGATTCGCTGCATGGACGGGTCGTACGCCACGGCGTACGGCTGCGCGCCGGTCGTGATCGTCGCCACGCTCGCGTCGGTCGCGGCGCCCACGACCGAAAGTTCCCGCGCGCCGTAGTCGGCGATGTACATGTCCTGGTCGATCGGATTGTAGGCGATCCCGATGGGGTGGGTCCCGACCGGCAACCACGCGGTGATCGTGTTCGAGCCGCTGTCGTAGACCGCCACGGTGGAGTTCTGATACAAGGTCGCGAACATCTGGGTCGTGAGAGGATCGTAGGCGAAACCCTCCACACTGCTGGAGCCGAGCGAGGTGGTGGCGACGACCGTGTGCGTGTAGTCGTCGACGGCCACAATCTCGTTCTCGCCGGCCGTGGAATTGTATAGGCCGACCAAGATTTCGCCGTTCGCGGGGTCGTAGCCGATCGCGCCGCACGAGACGTTGCCCAAGCCCAGATTTCCGACCCACTTGTATCCGGTCGTGCTGTACCAGTCCAGGTCCCCCGGACCGACTCCGCTGCAACAGACGACGTAGGCCGAGACCGTGTAGAGAAGGTGGTTTGAGGGATCGACGAGCATAGCCTCGACCGCCGCGCCGTAGTACGAGGTCGGGAATTTGGCGACCACCGAGTTGGTGGTCGTGTTGATCACGCTGAAGTTGTCCGACTGATCATAGAGGTAGACCTGCCGGTTCGACGCATCGTAGGCGGCGGCGAAGGGGTAGTCCTTGCCGAAGGAGAGCGTCGAAGCCACGTTTCCGAGCTTGTTGACGATGGAGACGGTGGAGTCGCAGGCGTTCACGACGTAGAGGTCATGCTTGGTGCCTCCGAACACGAGGCTCCCGGGGCATTGCCCGACGGGGATCGTCGTCCGCAGCACCGGACCGGTGGGTGAAGCCAGTGTCGGCGGCGCCGTCGTGCGGAGGTGAACGGCCGAGCTGGACGCCGAGGCTCCCGCGTTGGGTAGCACCGCGAGCGCGGCGAGAACCAGAACGGGAACGAAGGTGAGGAAGTAGGGGCGGGAGTCCCGTCCCCCCCAGAGCCCGCGCACCGGGGCGGCCCGCCCGTCCCGTCGGCGGTCAGTGTGCCCGGCGGCGACGTCCCGCGCATGGTTCGGCCCCGTGTAGTTCTGCGGCCCGATAGTTGATTGCATGCCTCGCTCCGACGGTCTCCCGGTTCCCGTCCTGGATGCGCACGGAGAAGTACTCGATAAGCCTCCGGTCAATCCCATCGACCAAAAGGGCCACTCGGGCGACGGGGGGGTGTCCGACCTTTCGCTCGCGCCTCCGGAGACCTGCTCGACCGGATTCCCTGAGCGAAAACCGCCTCAGGAACGATTCTTCTGGGGCGAAAGCCGATCGGCGTTCCACGCAAGAGCCGGCGACCGCCCGGAACGCGGCCCTTGAAATCCGGGGGGATAGGGGGCTGACGGTGTGTACATCCCGGTCGATTCAATTTCAGGCGGGCTTCGACGTCCTCCAACGCCGCGCCCCCCCGCGGCCCCAAGCTCGAGCGCGAACGGACCTGCCGCCCTGTCGCCTCGCCGCGTCGCGGTCGTTCGGTAGATGAGCAGGCAGCCGGTCACCGACCGGCGTCGATGCCCCGTGCGCGGACCGCCCAATTCGAGCTCGCCGCAACGAGGCTCATACGCGGCTCCGTCCGGGCCGTGGCGATACCCCTCCTGTGGGGGTTTGTGCCGCTGGACATCCGCGGCACGGCTTTGGCGTATTGGGATATGAATCTCCGGTACGGGGCTCCGATCTACTGGACCGCAGTCGTTGGCGTGTTCGCGGTCCGCTTCACGCTGATGATGATCGGGGTCTTCATTTACGCCGGTACGAATTATGGCATCCTCCTCACCGACGAGGGGATTCTCTACTACGATTGGGGCATCGACCCCCGATACGTCTTCCAGCGGCAATTGAGTTGGGACGAGACCGGGACGCTCTTCATCCCCAGCACCAAGGCGGACGCGGGGGCGCTGTTCTGGGTTGGATGTCGCGCGTTTACCTTCGACCCCGAGCAAACCGCTGCCGTCCTGCGGGACTCCCGTGGCCCGCTGTAGGGCAAGAAGCTGGCCGACCTCGTGGAGTCGCCTCGGCTCGAGATATGAGGCCGGTTCGTCCGCCCGGGGCCGCGTCCAACCCATCGGCGCGGTCCCCCGCCCTCGAAACGAGCCGAACCCTCGGCTCCCTCAAGCCCCCCGTCGAGGCGCCCGGAGTCGGACGCGGATGATGGGGGGCATCCCCCCACTCGTCCATGGGGGTAGCTCCGATTCGCTCGGAGGTGACACCTCCCTTCAGAACTCAAGTCGAGGTACAGGCCCGGCTCGAAGGCCGCTCGGCGAACCCATGTTCAGGGTCCTAGGATACGGGTAGCACGGTTATCCGCTCCGCCCACGGGACACAGAACTTCGCGCGCGCCCCGGTTGGTACAACGCCCTACACCCGAGCCGACTCGATTGGTTCTGCATCCTCCTCTAGGCTGACCAGATCCTTCTAACGGACTCAGAGCGGCAAGATGGGGCCCTTGTCAGCAATTCGGGATCCGGCGGCTCTCGGCGCCCCCGCGGATCCGGCTCGAACATCCTACTGGGAGACTTCGATCACCGGGGTGGCCCAAAGTGCGTCGCTCGCGGCCCGGGCCCGTGGATTTGTAGTACGACTTCGCCTTCGGTCCAGATAGAGTGTACGGTCTTCGGGGGAACGACGATGAACGCCCCGGCGGTCAAACGCTTCGCACTTTCACGATCAATACGATCCCCAGTGGCGACCAGGAACGTGCCCGACAAGACGGTACCGAATTCGTAGTCGGGGTGCCAGTGGGGTCGGCCGCCCTCGTAGGTGGCGGGGAGTCGGAGTCGAAAGGAGTAGACCCCCGTGCCAGCGGGATCCCCGAACAACGAGGCTCGGAGTTCCGGACGGCCCGAGCCCGGCTCGATTTCCGTCCACTCGAGTTCTTGTGCGTTTCTTAGGACGGCTGACGACGCGGCCATGCCAGGGGCAGATATCCTGCGGCATCACCATGGCGCACCTTCCTCGGGGGGGTATCCGAACGCAACGTTCAGTGACGAGTAAGCCCCCCGGCGAAAACTGGGGCGGCGCATCCGCCGCACCAAGACTCGTCGAGTTTGGGGCGGAGTGGGGGAAGCGGCCTCGCATTCCCCTCTGCCAAACTTCGGTAAGAAGCGCTTCAACAGCGGAGGAAGGGTCGATGCCATCAGCCCCTGGGCTGACGCGCCTCGTCGAGAATCTCTTCTCGCCCGCCACTTGACTGCGCAGAAATCCGTTAGAATGCAGCGGCCACTGCCGGGGGCCGCTAGGCTCGCGACCGTAGGCGTCTACGATTGTGGCAGAGCCCGAGGGTCGTCCTCCTGCTCGTTAGGCCCCGGGCTGCCCTCACCATTGGCATCGAGGGACTACACTCGCCCGGGGCGGACGAGGGGGAGAACCTGTGCAGGCAGTCGTCGATCCTGCACTTCGAACTTGGGCATGTCATCGAGTAGTCCCTTCCCGGTCCTATGTCGCCGCGAGCGAACGGATTTCGGGAAAACGACCCGCTAGATTCGCGGTCGATTCCGGGCCCGACATTCTCAATCTAGCGCTCAGGCTAAACAATTCTGATCGATTTTCTCCCGCTTCCCCTCCCGAACCGACAAGTTCTTACTCGCGGAGGCCCGCTGGGCGGGCATGCGGTTGAGTTGGGCCGGCGTCGCGGGAATCGCATTGATCGCTGTCCTGATGGTAATGCCCTCGAACGGGGTCTCCGCGCCAGCGGGGCGGCCAGCGAGTCCGTCGGCCCAGCGTCCCGATTCAGTTGGACCCGCGGCGTTCACGGGGCTCGTCACCATTCTCCCCAGTGGGGTCGTGGCCCCCAGTGGCGCTCCCATCTCAACGACCGGGTCGACTTACACGGTCGCCAGTTCGTTCTCGGGGAGCATCCTGGACGAGAGGAATGGGAGCACGTTGAACGGGGCGGGCTACGTACTTACCGTCCAGCCGGGGAGCTCCCCCGGTGTTACCGTCAGTGGTGCGACGGGCGTGACCGTGGAGGATCTGACCATCGCTAACGCGAGCACAGCGTCCGTGTCCGTCTCCTCGGCCGCCGACATCGTGATCAACTCCGTGACCGCGAGCGGTACCGGAGTCGCCGTAAGCGCCGACCAGGTCACCGGCTTGACCGTTACGAACGACCACTTCGCGAACACGTCGGGGATAGGCGCCCAATATGGTGGTGGACTCTGGATCGCCTCGGACGACCTCGCCCGGACCGGGGGGGTGTACGTCTATCAGTTTCAAGGGGTCTCGATCCGGTCGAACAACATCTCCTTCGGCACGGGAACTGCGGTCTGGGTGGTCTCCAGCGCGAACATCGATCTCACTGGGAACACGATGTACCATGTTGGCGGCTACCTCCAACCGCAGTTCTTCCTTGAGGACGACAGTAACGCGACGGTGAGTTGGAACAACGGTAGTGCGGGGGATTATGGGGTCTACCTTCTCGACTCGAGCGGAGCGCGGATCGAGAACGATCGGTTACCGGGTACCTCCTATGGGATCTACGCCGCGTTCAGTTCCTACCTGACAGTTGAGAACAACGACCTGTCCGAGGCGTCCAGCTTCGGCTTCTCTGGCTACCAATTGACCGGTGTGGTCTTCTCGAACAACCGCCTGGTCTCTTCTCAGAACGGGGTTTACCTCGCTAACGGGTCGAACGTGGTCGTCTCCGGCGACGACTGCTCTTCGTTCTATGACAAGGGATTGGATATCGAGTACTCCGGGAACGTGTCGATCCTCAACGATCGGGCGTCCAACGGGAGAGGCACGTCTCCGACGAGCACCGCCGGCGTCTACACGCGCGATGACGCGAATCTCGTCATCTCTGGGACGAGCGCAGTAGGGAACAACTACGGTTGGTCGGATCAAAGTTCCGTCGGGGTCGTGGTAGATGGGGACAACTTTGGGGGCACCGTTGGCGGCGGCTACGCGATTTCATTGGCTTCCGATGCAGAGGTCGCGATCGCCCGTACCAACGCATCGCATGCGACCTACGGGATATACTCTTTCGAGAGCAACGGGATCGCCGTAACGAATACGAGTTTCAACTACGCGGCGACAGGGATCTACCTCGGGGCCGACACGAGCGTCCTGTTCGCCAACGATCAGGTGAATCAGAACGTCGGCAATGCGGTGTACCTGGAACAAGCGTCTCAGGTCACCCTGACCAACCTCTCGATGACGGGCAGTGGCAACAACAACGCCATCTTTGCCCAGCAGGTTGAGGCCCTAACCGTTACGGGCTGCAACGCCGTCCGCTCGTACTACGGTCTGTACCTCTACGCCGGCACTGGCGTCGTTGCTTCGGCCAACAACTTCTCCCAGTCGGAGTACGGCCTTTACCTCGAATCGACCACCGGGGTCTCCATCTCGGGCAACTCGTTTTGGAACGACAACTTCTCGTTCGACGATGTGGGCACCAACACCGGAGTCGTCGATCACAACAACTTCAACCACGACCGCGGCTGGATCCTCGCGGCGGGCGCGACGGCGGCGTTCCGGTGGAACAGCACCTATCCGATCGGCGGCAACTACTGGAGCAACTATTCGGGGACCGACGTGAAGAGCGGTCCGGGCCAGAACCTCTCCGGGAGCGACCGGATCGGCGACACCCCGTTCGTTCTCAATCCCGTCACGGCCGACCAGTACCCCTTGATGGGAACCTGGGTCGCCCACACGATCACCTTCGTCGAGACCGGCCTGACGAACGGTACGCCCTGGTCCGTCGCCGTGAACGGCCAGTCGGGCACGTCGAGCTCGAACGCGATCGTCGTTTCCGAATTGGATGGCGCCACCGCGAGCTTCTCGTACTCGGTCGCGAGCCTCGCGGGCTACCACATCTCCCCCGCTTCCGGAGCGGGCGTCGAGTCGGGTTCGAACCTCGTCATCGCGATCACCTTCGTGGCCGTCGACTATACCACTACGTTCTCGGCGGTAGGGCTGGCGGCGAACACGCCGTGGTCGGTCACGATCGACGGAAGGCTAACCCCGGGAACGGGACCGTCGCTGACCGCCCAGGTCCCGAACGGAACCCACAATTTCGCGGTGGGGCAGGTGGTGGGGTACTCCATCCTCCCCGCATCCGGGCAGTTCACGGTCTCGGGCGGCCCGGTGACCGTGACCCTGACCGCGACGTCGACATTCTACACTGTGACGTTCGTCGAGGCGGGACTTCCCTCCGGGACCAACTGGTCGGTCCTGATCGACGGACGGCTAATCGCTGGAACGGGGCCGTCGCTGACCACCCAGGTCGGGAACGGCACCCACACCTACGCTGTCGGACAAGTCTTGGGGTATTCGATCCTCCCCGCATCGGGGCAGTTCACGGTCGCGGGGGGCCCCGTGACCGTGACCCTGACCGCGACGCCGACATTGTACAATGTGACGTTCGCCGAGAGTGGACTTCCTTCCGGGACCAGCTGGTCGGTCACGCTCGATGGAGTCTCGCACGTCTCGACCGGGCTGACGATCGTATTCCAAGTACAGGATGGGTCGCATGCATTCAGCATCGCGTCTCCGGAGGGCTACAGCGTTTCCTCGAAGACGGGCAGCGTACTCGTCGTGGATGGACCGTCGAGCGTGTTCGTTTCGTTCACAACCTCGAGCGCCCTGGGAACCATCCTCAACTCCGGGGCCTCCCCGGGTCTGCTGGCTGGTCTGATCGTCGTACTCCTGTTGGCCGTGGTCGGGTGGACCCTGTACCTTCGCGCACGGAGGCCCAGAGCCCCCAGTCCCGCGCCGCCGGCGCAGCTCCCGACCGGGACTCCCCCTCCCGCCGGCGGCGCGTCACCGCCCAGTCCGCCGCCTTCGGGCTGACGGCTAACCTCCCCTCCAACACCCACTCAAAGGGCACCAGTCCTCGGCGCGAGTTAACGCGCGAGCGTTCGAATCTCCGCGGGTCGCAGCCGTCCCGGCCCCTGAATGGCCCATCCTCCGTACGATCCGCGAGCGCCACACCCTGACGGGAGTGGGCCCGGGCACGGGGGGGTGCCCCCATTGTGCCGAGAAGTGAATCATACGACTCGATATTGCCGGTCCCGAGTACCCTTCGCTCGCTACGTCGGAGGGCGACCCTCTGACCAGGGAGGTCAACCCGAGCCGCGTCACTTCAGCCCGCAGTCCCGAAGTAGGAACCGCGCCGGGAGGGGGTGAGCCCCGGGCCCCCCCTCGCGCGGCGACTTCGCTGGCCTTTTGTTGGAGGGCACTACGCTGAAATCGTGTCGGTGCCGGCCGTTGGAGTTTCCGGGTTCCCTTCGCGAGCCTGGCCTCGAGAGCCGATCCGAACGAGCCGTCTAGTGCTCCGAGTTCCGGCGTCCCAAGATGTGGAGCCCATTCGTACGGCCTGCCAGGATCCGTCGACACGGCGGGGCGTCCACCTTCTCCCGCACCCGTATCTCCGCCGCCATGCGGTCGAATTCGTGCGGAAGAAGCGACGCCAATATCGTGAGCGGGAGTCCCTGGCTCTCGCAATCATCTCGAAATCGGATGGGACCCTGGTCGGGATGATCGAGTTGATGCCTCGATCGTCGGCGGACCGCGTCGCCGAGCTCGGCTACTGGATCGTGCCGGAACATCGAGGGCGAGGTTTGGCAACCGAGGCGGCTCGCGCGGTGTGCGACATCGGGTTCAGGGTCCTTCGGCTTCACCGGATCGAAGCGGGCGCGCTGGCGCGAAACGGCGCATCCATCCGCGTCCTGGAGAAGGCGGGCTTTCGTCACGAGGGTCGGCATCGCGCGCGGGCCCGAGTCGGTCACCGTTGGTTGGATCAGGTTTCGCTCGGGCTCATCGCCCCCTGAACCGGTCCGGGTGACTGGGCCGAATCGGTGCCCTGGGGCCGCCAAGTCGTTCTCCGAAACGCCCGGCGCTGGTTGTGAGTTTGTCCGACCCAGCTGCTGAAACCTGACTCTCGGTCCGTCCGCTCCGTGCCACTCGCAGCGCCTTGGGCGGACTGCGAGCTGAGAACGCATCCCAGCAGGAGCGCGCCAAACATCCGCCGCTCGCGCCTCTACGGTGAGGGCCACCCTGTGGTACGAGTGTCGATCTTGGGCGCGAACCACGCTCGAGCCCACGACCCCCACCCATACGTATATCTCCGTCTTCTCGTGTCGCCGCCTCCGTGCCACGTCGCCGCGCTGTCGCTCGTCCGGGTGCCTTCGCTGACCGCGCCGGGTCCACGGGCCGCGCGGTTCCGAGCGTAGCTTCTGCGATCCTGCTAGTAGCGGTGGTTGCGGTTCTGCTCTTCCCCGGTGGCGGGTGGATCGGTCAGACGCTCCCCGGCCGGCCCGCGCAACCGCACCTTTCGCCCGCGGCGCACCGGCTGGGGGCCCCGGCCTCCAGCGACTGGGTTACCTATCTCGGGGGGATCGACCGGAACGGAAGCGTGGCCGGTAACTCCCTGCTCTCCCCCGCGAGCGCCGGATCGCTACGGTCCTATTGGACGGCCCAACTCGGCGGGGCGATCGTCACCCAACCGATCGTCGTGAACAACACCGTGTACATCGGATCCGAGGACGGTTACGAGTACGCCTTCAATGAGACCACGGGAGCCCAGATCTGGAAGACCTACCTCGGGAACACCACGGGCTGCGGGTTCACCGACGGAGTCAGCTCGACACCCACCTACGACAACGGCACTCTCTATCTGGGAGGCGGGGACGCATACTGGTACGCGATGAACGCCCAGACGGGCAATGTGCTCTGGCGCGTGTTCGTGGGGAACAACTCCGGGAAGGTGGGAGGTGGGAACTACAACTGGGCGAGCCCGCTGCTCTACGATGGGTCCGCGTACATCGGCGTGGCGAGCCATTGTGACAAGCCGTTGGTGCCGGGGGGATTGCTCGAGGTCGACTTGACGACCCATCAGGTCGTCGCCCGATTCAACACCACCTCCAACGCGGAGTTGGGTGCCTCGATCTGGGGCACCCCCGCCGTCGACACCGCCACCGGAACGATCTACGTCACCACCGGGAACGGCCCGGTCGGGGATGCGTACGCGGAGGCGATCATCGCGCTGAACGCGAGCACCCTCCGGGTCACCTCCTACTGGACCGTCCCGACCACGCTCCACGTCGCGGACGGCGACTTCGGGACGACACCGACCCTCTTCCAGGATGCCCATGGGCATCCCCTGGTCGGGGCCACGAACAAGGACGGCTACTTCTTCGCGTTCAACCGGCGCAGCTTGTCCCACGGGCCCGTGTGGGAGCTGCGTATCTCGACCACCTCCAGCGTCTCCTCGGCGTCCTACGGGCAGGGCCTACTCTTCGTGGGAGGTTCCAAGACCAAGCTCGGGGGCGTCGCGGAGAACGGATCGGTGAGGGCGGTCAGTGCGACCTCGGGTCAGGCGGTTTGGGCAGTGGGTTTCCCGGGGCCCGTGTTTGCGGCCACGAGCTACGCCGACGGCGTCGTTGCGGCCGCCGGGGGCAACGTCTTCCGGGTCCTCTCCGCACAGAACGGCAGCATCCTGTTCCAGTATACCGGACCGGGCACCACTCTCAAGTACGAGTTCCAGGGCGCGCCGACCATCGTGCACGACCGGATCTACGTGGGGGATGACAACGGCCGATTGTACGCCTTCGGCCTTCCCCCGTCCGTTCCTAGGCCTTCGGCCCCGGATTAGCTGGGCTCGTCCCGAATCGGCGCGTCATCTGTGAATCGACTGTTCGGAGAGACGTACGGAGCCTGCCTCGCCCGAGGCTGAATCAGCCGGGCGGGATTCGGGGGGCGGTGGACCTCTTGACCCGCGCGCCCGCGACCGTGAAGCTGCAGTCGCTGATCGTGAACCCGGTTCGATACTCGTTCCATCGCCTCGCTCGGCATGACCATCGGAAGGTGCCTCGGCGTTGCGGATCTCGTGCGGCCGAGCTGACCGGAGACGACCCTCTTGCTTTCCACGGGCCAGACCCGCTCGGTCGCCGACGACCCGTTTCTACCTTCTCTTTCTCCAGGTACCAGCTCGGCCCGCCGAAGCCATTTGTATAACTCCCAGTTTGGACCGCCGTCTGGCGAGGGCATCCGTGCCCTCCCCTCGACGAAGGAAGGCAAGCTATGGAAAGGAATCGAAGCGCAAGCCGATCGACGAATCATTGGGGACGCTACGCGGGCCTTGGCTCTGCGGGAATGGCGGTGGCCGTCGCACTGCTCATGGTCGTCGCACCCGTGACGAACGCGAGTGGACTGAAGATCCCGCTCAAGTCCTTGGGCGTGACCATTTCGACCTCCACGACGTCTGGGGCATGCGGCAGCGCCAAAGTCGTGAAGCCCCTGACATTCTCGACGGTCACCGGGACCATCTTGGGCTCGGTCTCGGCGAAGTCCCCCGCATGCTCTCACCGAGTATCAGAGAACCAGGCGTATGCGACCGACTCGATGAACCTCGCCAATCCCAACTTCCACTTCCCGAGGAACGGCGTTTTCACGCTGTCGTTGAACTGGTCGTTCAAGGTGAACGAGACTTGGAGCATGACGCCCTACTCGAAGTGCACGCTGAACTACGCCGACCCGGCGTCCATTTGTGATGTGTACACGGAGGACACGATCTACGCCCAGCCGTACATCTATGACTCCACGAACAGCACTTGGAACGCCAACAACGGGTTCTATTTCGGCACCTCGGTCGACCTCTACCTGAACTCGTTTGCCTACCGGCAGAACAGCACCTACGGTAACTACTCGTTCGGCTCCGCGGGCGCGGGGTCGTTCGCCGGCACGCTCTACGGTAACAATACGTTCAACCTGATGGGGAAGGCAGCGATCAACGCCTCGAATCACTTCTACTTCTACGTGATCTTCGAGATCCAGACGCTGACTTTCGCCTACTCGCAGGATGCCGTGACGCTCGGGGCCGCCTCCGCGACCGCCTCGATCAACATGTCGTCCGCAGGGAACGTGGGACACCTGATCAAGATCACGCTTTCCTGAGCTGCGGACCCCGGTCGCTCCCGTCTGGGACTGACCGATCCGCCAGGCGGCCAACCCCTTCCCCTTCCTTCTTCCGGTTTGAGTCGACACGTCGCCGTCACCGACCACCGGATCGTTCGGCCCCGTGGGCCAAGCCGCCAGATCGCGCCGGGCCCCACGCGTGCGAGAGCCAAGCAAGGGCTCAGCAGGGTTCAAGTCCTCCAGAGCTCCCTGGATTCCGATCGTAGGACATGTCCGCGAACGCGCGGTACCAGCGGGTCGAGGTCCCGGAGGCCTCACCCCTCATCCGGATCGAGGACTTCGACGAGGTCCTCCACGCCTATCCGAAAGCGGTAGCCATCGCCGAGGCGAACCGTTGCCTGCAGTGCGCCTTGCCGTTCTGTGTGGAGGCCTGCCCGATCGACCAGGATTGCCGCGGCTACATCGGGTTGATCGCCGGGGACCGTTTCGACGACGCCGCCAAGCTCGTCCTCGAGGCCAATCCGCTCGGCACGACGCTCTGCAAGGTCTGCTACCACTTCTGCGAGGACGCCTGCATCATGGCCCAGAAGGGCTCACCCATCGCCATCCGCCACCTCAAGCGCGCCGCGCTCGAGCTCGGCGATTCATTGATCCAGTACGTCGCCCAGCCCGCGAAGCACCAACGCGTGGCCATCGTGGGCGCGGGACCCGCGGGCCTCATGGCCGCCTGGGAGCTCGGTCTCCGCGGCTACTCGGTCACGGTCTTCGAGAAGGAACCCATCGCAGGGGGCCAAGCCGTGGCAATTCCCCGCTACCGCATGCCCGGCGACGAGATCGAAGAGGACCTCCGCCGCTTCGCCGGACTCGACATCACCTGGGAGATGAACCGCCAAGCGGGCGTCGACTTCGCGCCGACGGACCTCCTCAAGGGGGGGTACGACGCCGTGTACCTTGCGCTCGGGGCGTCCAGGGCCGGGATGCCCGGGATCCCCGGCGAGAACCTGCCCGAGGTCATCAAGGCGCTCAACTTCCTGCTCGACGCCCACGTCGAGAAGTACGCCCGGCTCGGCCGGCGGATCGTGGTCATCGGCGGCGGTGACGTCGCGATCGACTCGGTACGCAGCGCGGTCCGGATCGCACAGGGCGGTCACGTGATCATGGCCTACCGGCGGACGCGCCACGAGGCTCCGGCCGGCGAGGAGGAGCTGCGCGAGGCCGATCCCGAGGGGATCGAGTTCCGCTGGCTGCTCTCCCCCGTCCGGATCCTGGGCACCGACCATGTCGAGGGCGTCGAGTTCCAGAAGATGGAGCTGCGTCCGCCCGACCGGTCCGGCCGGCGCGCCGTCGAGCCCATCCCCGGTGGGCTCGAGACGATCGCCTGCGATACGGTGATCATGGCCATCGGTCAGAAGGCCGACCTCGAGGGATTCCCCCCCGAGCTCGGTCTGAAGATCGCTTCCAAGGGCTGGCCCGAGGGCGTCGGGCTGGACGGCATGACGAACATCCCCGGGGTCTTTGCGGGAGGCGGCCGATCGGTCGTCCACGCGATGGCGGCCGGCACCAAGAACGCCGAAGCCATCGACGCGTTCCTGCGTAAGAAGGTCGGAGAGGCTCCGACCGAACGGCCCGATCCCTTCGGCGGCCCGGTACCTCCGGATCGACTTCCGCCGGGTTACGATGCCCCGGTCTGGACGGCATAGTTTCGACCCCCGTTCAACTCCGGCTGCCCCTCCATCGCCGCGGTTGCATTCCCCGCCGATCCACCTCGGCAGGGCGTCGGTCCTGTTGGCCGGGCATAATGTGGAGGGCGGGCCCGTGGCTTCGCCCCCGGTGTCTAAACTGCGACGCGCAGGCCTGTCACGAGCCTTGGCGCACGCACTCCGAGCACCGGGCGGCGCCGGACACCCGGATGTTGTTGACGAGGCAGTTCCCGCAGATCGTCCCTCCGCAGCCCGGACACTTTCGCCATGCTTCCCGTGCGGTCAGAACGGCTCGGCAGTCCGTGCAGGCCGGTACACCCTCGGGAACGCTCGAGGCTCGTGTCGGAATCGGAGCGGAGACCGATCGAGACGTCGGTCCCGCAGGGAGAGGCGGTGGGTCCTCGATGCCCACCATAGGGGGATGCCCCACGCCGGGAGCGGGGGCAGGGGCGCCCGGGCTCGAGGTGAGTACCGATCCGGCCGGTCGAACGAGGGGCGGCGGATGGTCGGCCGCACCGGGAACACCACTTCCGAACGCCGCAGAGGACGACACCGTCGCCGTGGACAACCCCGGACTCACCGCCGTGATGCCGGCGCTGGCCACGACAGCTCGAGTCAGCGCGCCGGGAGCGCTCGCCGGCCTCCGGGCCGCGGAACTAGGGGCAGAGTTCACGGTCGGACGTCGGGTGGCGGGCGGTGGAGCCTGCCGTCCGCGGGCCATCGGGCGACGCCGGACCGCACGAGCAGTCGAAAGCGCGCACACGCTGGCTCCCACGCCGAGGGCTAGAGCTCCGCCGTCGAGGAAGACGATCCAGATCGAGACCCCTCCGACCGACGGGTAACCTCCGATCTGCTCCATGCCGACGCCGAGCGCGACCAGCAGCGTTCCGACGACGACCAACGCCAGTCCCATCGAGAGCAGCGCCCACCGGATCGCGCCCCGAGCCTGGCGGGGGCCCGGATCCACTGACGCTCTGCGATTCTGGTCGCGCAAAGTCCCCCCGGTCGGAGCGGCCCCCGGACGGTCCGCTCGACGGGAATCGGTGGCCGGTATGTAAACCGGCCGGCGTCGGTCTGCCTAGGCTCGGGCCGAGACCAGGACGCATTCCGCCGGGAGGGTGACGCCGCCGGCGGTCGTGTAGGTGTTCAGCGCCGCGCGCGTGTCCCGGAGGACCTCGGCCTGGACCTCCGGGCTCTCCTCGCCGAGGGAGTGACCGATGGGGGTTCCCCGGAGCACGATATCCAGGTAGTCGTCGGCGCTCGCGAATCGGATGGGGTGGGACACCGCACGTTCCGATCCCGCGTGGAAGCCGGCCTGGGTCAGGAAACCGACCATTTCGCCCGGGCCTCCGATCTCGTACGGGGTGGGAAGGTAGCCGTTCTCGTCGGGTTCGGCGTGCTTGAGCATCGCGCCGACCAACACATGCAGGAACGGGACTCGATCGCCCGGCGGCCAGACCGTCACGACCAAACGCCCGCCGGGCCGGAGGACCCGTCGGGCCTCCCGCGCAGCGGCCTCGGGGTCGGTGAAGATCTGGAAACCGAAGCTGCTGACGGCGGCATCGAAGCTGGCGTCGGGCAGGTCGAGCCGGGAGCAGTCCATCGCACGGAACTCGGCATTGCGGATCCCGCGACCCTTCGCCGCGGACGCGGCGAGGGCGACCATCTTTTCGGAGAGGTCGACCCCGAGCACGCTTCCCGAGGGGCCGACCCGGTCGGCCATGGTCAGTGCCGGCTCGCCGGGCCCGGTGCCGAGATCGAGGATCCGCTCGCCGGGCTGGGCCCCGACCGCGGCCACCAGGGCCGAACGGAACGGCTCCAAGAGCTTCATCACCTGAAGGTAGGCCTCCGCCGACTCGTTCCAGGTGGTTCGCGTGTACTCGCGATAGTACTCGTCGGTGTACTTCCAGGGCACGGCCGCGGTCAGGAACTCCCGGGATAAGCTGGTTGAGTTCCGACCTCCCTACGGTGGGTCCGCGGGAGGCGCCGCGAGGGGTGCGGGAGTCTTGGCGGGGTCCGGACTTCCTTTCAGGGGCCAGCCGCCACCCACTTGACCGTGAAGTCGACCCCCTTCGTGATCGACCCGGCCGTGGCTTTCTTCGACACCGGCACGTGGACGAACACCATCGTGATCCGGAGATTGTTGAACGTCCCGACCGGGCTCGCGAACTTTGCGAGCTTGGCGAGGCATTGCGTGAAGCCTACGCTGGAGAAGTCGGCGAGCGGCTGGACCCCACGGGCGGACACCGGCGCGGAGACGATCCACTCCGCGGAGCTCAGGGGTACGGTGCGCAGGGTCCGAACCGTACCGGCCGCGACGCCCGAGGTCAGGTCCGCGACCCGGAAGGTGAGCCGGCCGTTCGTCGAGTTGAACAGGACCTCGGTGAAGATCTGGTCGCCCGGCGCGATGGCGAGGCTGAAGTTCCCCGCGGCGACGCCGCGGAGCTCGTACCAGGCATTGTAGGCGATCCGTCCGTGGAAGCAGCTAACGTTCGTCCCCGCCGCCTCGAGGTAGGAGTGGGCGACATACCCGTCAAGCCCGACCCAGGTGGAGGCGCCATTGCTCGCGGTGGCTCCGCACGTCCCATGGTAGGCCGGTTCGTGCCACTCCCCGTAGACCCGCGTCGCGCTGCCCAACGGAGAGAGCACCGCGTAGCCGCTCCAGTTGGTACTCGTGGCCGCCGACGTGGTGGGCGGAGGAAGGGCGCGACCCGTGACGGATCCGCTCGAAGGCCCTAGGGGAGCTGCCCAGGCGGCGGGAAGGAGGCTCGTCGCCAACCCTAGTGCCGCGACGACCACGACCGGCGCCCAACCGATCGTCACCGTCCGATCTCGCCGCATACGATCCTGCTCCTACGGGGGCATGGACTCGGGCGATTTGTACCTCTGCCGGGCGATCCACGGCGCCCACCGGTGGGCGGGACAACGAGTAGGCCGGGGGAAGTGGTTCGACGGGCCCCGCTCGGAGGGGCTCCCCGGGGCCCTCGCAAGGGCGCCCCCCGTCAGACGTGGCCGTCCTCGTCGGGTGAGGGACCTTCCCCCACCGCCCGCGTTCCTCCTCAGTCGAAGGACGGCGGAGGCGGCGTGGTACCCAGGTACACTCCGACCTCCATGGCCGAGTACGGGTCGTTCAGGCGGTCGAACCCGTTCCCGGAGACACCGGTCTTGCCGTACTGGTAGACGACTTGGTGATGCAGGTTGATCACGATCACCCGGTCATTGAACTGATCGGCCACGAGGAAGTTGCCACCGGGGAGCTGGACTGCATCGGTGGGGGCCGACTGGCCGAGACTGCCCTGGGAGTGGTTGGTCGTCATGCTGAAGACCGCCCGGCCCGCCGAGTTCAGCGCGATGACCCGGTTCGCCAGCGAGTCGGCGATCAGCGTGTTACCGTTCGCCAACCGGCTCGCCGAGGCCGGGCCATGGAGTCCCGTCACGGACCAGACGATCTTCCCCGCCTGGCTGACCTCGATCACCCGGTTGTTCCCTTCGTCGGCGATCAGCACATCGCCGTTGGCCACCCGCTCGGCGCTGTTGGGTGAGCTGAGCGCGCCGGTACCTGTCGTCGGGCCGTAGCTCCAGACGATCTGGTGGTCGAGGTTGACCTCGATCACCCGGTTGTTGCCCTGGTCGACGATCAGGATGTCGTGGTTCAGCAGCTGGATCGCGTCGACCGGCGTGTTCAGGTAGCCCGTCGCATTGCCGGCCTTGCCCGCGACGCCGTACTGCCAGACAATCTCGTCCTCCGCGTTCACCACGATCACCCGGTTGTCCGGGCACGTCGTGGTTCCGGTGCCCGAAATGAGGGTGAATCCGCCACCGATCCGCTCGGCGGAGTTCGGGGCGATGATTGTGCCCGCGCCGGGGTTGCAGTAGTTCGGGTTGCCCGATCCGAAGCTCCAGACGATCTGCCTGGTCAGCGGGTTGACCTCGATGACCCGGTTGTTGAACTGGTCGGTGATCAGGAGGTCGCCTGCGTGGTTGAAGCCGGGATGGTGGGCCGGAGCACCGACGCTGATGTTGGTCAGGGCCGACATCAGCGTGGGGTTCGTGGTGTTCGGGGAGTTGTAAGAGCCGTGGGCCACGTAGCCGAGCGTCCCCGTCACACCGTTCGGGCACGTGTCGAAGGTCGGACCGTCCCACGAACCGCCGGTGGCCGCCGCCAAGGCGCAGGCCGCGGAGACGATACGGGCGGAGTCGTTCTTGACGATGGACCCGCCCGGGCCGCCACCGGTGCGGCCGGCCGGCCACGCCTTGGAGTTCGGGTCGGTGATCCCGCTGTAGAGCGTGATCGTGTCGACCGTGCAGTTCCCGCCGAGGGACGCCGCGCACTGCCCGTGCTGGGCGAGCCAAGCGATCGAGTCGTTGGCATTGGTGGTCTGGGAACTGGTCCAGCCCTCGCAGGCCGGGCTCGCGACACCCGAGCTGAAGTTGTAGGCGGGCTCGCACGTCGGGCTGAAGCACCCGCTCGACGAACAGTACCCCGCGTAGTCCGAGGGGGAAACCGCGTAATCCTCCGCGTACCCCGGAGCACGGGGTGCGGTACCACCGATCAGTACGACGACGTGATGCGCGGACCTCGCCCAGTTCAGCCCCGCGGTGCCGAGAACCCCGTAGAGCGCCGTGATGGACGAGGAATGCAGGATGTTGTCCGACATGTCCGAGTCGGGGTAGTAGTAGCCTCCGCTGAGGACGTTCTTCTGGAACGAATTGGTCACCGACGATCCGAACGACGAGGCGTTGGTGAAGTTCTGGACATCTGCGTGGAAGAGGTAGCCATCGCCGTCATCGAAGGTGTCGATGGAGGCGAAGAAGTCCGCCAACCCGAAGGTGATGTTCGAGCCAGGGTGGGCGGCCGCGATCGCCGTGGCGATCTTGCCGGCCTGGGCGGCGAAGAACGGTACACCGTTGGACTCCTCGCACAATACCGCGTTGGAGCTGGCGGCCGCGCACGCGTCGGCGCCGTAATCGGCGGCCGTGGGGTCGTAGACCCCGTCGTAGGCGGTCGTCTCGACGAGGAAGGCCACCTGCACCGACGACCAACCCGACGTCGAAGCGGCCGAGGGGGCAGGAACGCCGCTCGCGCGGGCCCCCGAGGCGGATGCCAACGCCGCACCGAGCCCGGAGGGGATCGCGACGTGGCTGAGCTGCGCTGCTGTCGCCGCCGGCCCGTGCACCGTAGAGGTGGCTGCGCCGGCAGGAACGGCGGTCAGGACCGCCAGCACCATCAGGGGCAGACCAAGTCGCAGCCCCCAGTGTGTCGCAGGATGTATTCGGTAGGATCGCGGGGAACTCATCGAGGCGGATGTCGCCAATCGGCCGCTCACGGGCTCGGCCGAACGGGAACCCGTTCTTAAACCTCGGTCGCGCATATTCCGCGGTTTGTCCCGCTCGGCATACCGCGCGTGATATTCCGCGCGAATATCACGCGGCGAACGAAGGGGCGGTCAAACCGGGTTTGCCGCCCGTCCCGTCGTCGGCGGAACTTCCGCCCGATCCGGTGCAGGACGCCGCCGCGATGGTCTCCGACCCGCAATGGCTCCGACCGGGGCGGGCTCAGCGGGCCCGCTTCAAACTCGCTCGGGGTCCGAGCACATCGAGGGTGAACTTCAGCGCCTCTTGGAGCTCGACGAAGGCGTCGCGGAACCGAGGCTCCCAGCCGCCCTCGTCGAGGTGGTCACTCACCACGAACAGCGCCGCGGCGTCCCGCCGGAGATATTTTGCCACGGTGAACACCGTTGCTGCTTCCATCTCCACCGTCTGAATACCGGCCTCGCGGAACCGGCGGACCTCGCCCCGAGTCTCCCGGTAGGCCGCGTCGGTCGTCCAGCTCGGTCCGCGATGGAACGACCTACCCCGGAGCCGGAGCGACGATTCGAGTCGCTGGGTCAAAGGTGAGGAGGGATAGGCGAACTTGGTGGACCGAAGGTAATGGTGGGAGGTACCTTCGTCCCGGAGGGCGCGCGTGCAGACGACCCAATCACCGGCCCGGACACCGGGTTGAAGCGACCCGGCCATCCCGACGATCACGAACTGACGCGCTCCGATTGCTGCCAGTTCCTCCATCACGATCGCAGCGTACGGCCCACCCGGTCCCTGCAGGTGGGCGATCCCGCGGTGTCGGTCCAACCGGTACAGTTGCTCACCGGAATCGAACCGGTCGCCGAACTGCTCGGTGAGCCAGCGGCTCCACCGCCGACCGAAGATGAGGGCCACCCGCGGTGGAGAGGGTTCGATCTTCGCCTCCAGGACTTTGACCTGGTAGTTGCGAAAATGCGTGGGAGCGAACAGCGGAGGCTCGCGGTGCTTGCGGGCATGGAGGGGAAACGACACGTCCGGTGGAGCGGCCGTGCCCGATATGATTACGTCGGCGCGGCCCCCGTGCAGCGCCGACTTGAAATCTACCGGCCCCATCCACCGCTCGCAGAGGTCCTGTGCGCCTGACCGGCATGCCCATGCGGCTCGCCGAGTACCCGGCGCGTACCGAGACGAATCGGCGTTTCGAGGGCCACCCGCTCCAAGCGCTGGACCGATTTTTCCTACCTCCTTCCATGACCGGTCTGCTCGACCCACCCCCGTTGGGGATTCGGACATTCCTCGAGGATGACAACCGGGGGGCGATCGGGCGCGAGGCCGTCGCCACGCTCGACGGCACGCCATTCTACCTCTCCGTCAAAGGAGTGGGCTCCGCCGTCGACCCGTTCGCCGAGCGCCCGTTGTCCCCGGCCCGCGTCGCGGAGCTGACCTCCGACCAGGACACTCGTCGCCGCCTCGTGCAGCCGCGCGTCCCGCCCGAAGAGGGCGAGGCGGACCGCTTCCTCACCGGCGAGGTCTGGCTCCGGGGCTCGCCGTACGGCGGGCAGGGGCTCGGGCATGCCTCGATCGCGATGCGCGTCTCCGAACGCGCCGACCTCACCGACCTCGAGGGCTTTCGCCTCGCGCCCGTCGTCAAGATCGCGTATCTGCCCGCGGAACTCGAAGAACGGATCCGCGCGATCCACTGGTTCCGCCGGTTCCCCGGTCCGATCGTCCAGGAACTGCGACTGGTCCCGTCGAACATCCGGATCTACTTTCACTCCAAGAGCACGCTGGGGACCGGCCCCTCGGAACTCTTCGATCGGTTCGGCCTCGACTCGGAGCCGAAGGCCGTCGCCTTCGAGGTGGCGTTCCTCCGATCGGTCGTTCCGCTGCTGACGCTCTTTCCGCGGACCCTGCGGCGGGGAGCGGACACCGACCGCTACGTGGGGCTCGACTTCCACGACGTCTGGCTCGACAAGGACGCGGTGATCGCCCCGGACGGCACCGTCTACTTCGTCGACCTCGAGGGCATCGAAGAGGAGGCGGTTGAGCGCCCGAAGGTGGGGGAGAAGATCGAGGACCAGATCTACCGCTCCCTCTACGAGTTCCTGTTCGCCTACGAACAGATCGAGGCCGAGCGGATGCGGCGGTTCGGTCCGGCCGGAGCGCGCAAGGAGCGCTTCATCAGCCTGCTCGAGCGCGCCTTGGCCCGGGACCCCTACGTCCGGGTGCGCGTGGGACCCCGCACGACGGAGCTCGAGGTCCGCAATTCCCTCGGCGACGACGCACTTTATACGGCGTTCCCTCTGGTCGACCGCTAGCATGGTCGACTGCAACCACGTCGCGGCCTTCCTGCAGGGCGTCAGCGCGCGCACGCCGACGGGCACGCTGCCTGGACCGGACCTCGCCTCGCTCCAGCAGCTCGGGCTCGTCGACGTCCTGACGCCCGACCAGAAACAGCAGCTCGAGAGCGAGGTCGCCCAACTTCAGGCGGCGCAGAAGGCTATCGAGGACGAGGTGGCCCGGCAGCGGCAGACCTACGACGCCGTGGTGACGGACACGCGGCGCACCCATTCGATCCTCTTCCACCTCCAAGGCGTCGACCAGGAGGAGGCGACCGTCGACCGGCTCCACGAGGAGCAGGAGGCGCTCCAGGCGATCGAGGCCGACATCAACAAGCGGCAGGCCGACTTCGCCCAGCTCCTCGTCAAGAAGGCGGAGCTCGACCAGGTGAGCGCCTTCGATGGGGGCTTCATCGGGATCACCACGGCCGGGCGTGTCGCGCTGCGCGACCTCAACGTCGCGCTGTACCGGGTGGGCGATCAGGAGTTCACGAGCTACTGGGCGCAGGCCCAGGAGATCGACAAGGAGCTCTCGGGCATCGTCGCCCAGTCCGGCGAGATCCACTATCGCCTCCACGCCATCTACCCGGACCTCGACCCGGCCTACCTCTGGGCCGTGGCGATCGGGATGGCCAAACAGTCCGGTCCCATCGACAAACAGGTCGGGGACTTCAACGACGCTTACCAGGCGGTGGGCGCCATCACCCAGAACCCCGAGAACCGGCTGCTCGCCGCGGAGGTCATCGCCGGGGTCGGCCAGCCGGTGGAGGGCTCGATCGCCGAGATGCAGAACCTGCTGAAGGAGATCGGCGAGCTCGGGGTCCACGGCGATGCGGCCGCCGGGGTCGCCGCCATCTTGCTGGCCGGTCGCCGCGCCGACGGGACCTACGCGACCGGGCCGCTCGGCCAGTTCCTGCGCCTCACCCCCTCCTACGAGTCCGCCGCGCTGCTGGCCATCGTCAACAAGCCCTACGGCGACATGGCGCTCGCGTTCGGGAACCTCAAGCAGCTCTTCGCCGCCTGGGGCTACTCGGTGAGCGAGGACACCGAGCTCTCGGCGGCCTACCTGACCGCGTCGGACCTGCCGGTCTCGACGGTGCAGACGAAGATGGCCATCCTTTCACGGGGCGTCAGCGCCTATCTTCAGTACCCCCTCGTCGCTGCCGCCCTCCTCGCCGCCATCCCGGTACTCGAGGCGAACGAGACGCTCAATCTGCTCGAGAAGGCCTACGAGATCCTCGGCCAGCGGACCGGCCCCATGGCCCCGGCCGAACTGCTGACTCTCGCCGTGCGGACGATCCATGGGGTCGAAGTCCGCAGCGTCAACGAGCTCGACCCGACGCAGGCGCGCCCCCCGAACTACCCGAACTTCTCCTACGCGGGCGTCGGACCCGGACTGTGGATCCCCGTCCTCGTGGTCCACGGCTTCTACTACTCGACGTTCAGCGGGATCGGCGGCTTCCACCCCGGACACGTCCACTCCGTCGGCGGCGGCGGTTGGGGCGGGGGGTTCGGCGGATGAGACCGATCCTCGGCCTCCTCGTGATCGTGCTGCTCGGACTGCTCGTACTCCCCTCCGGGACCGTCGCCACGGGCCCGGGCCACTACCTGCCCCGGACGGGCGACCGTTTCGCCTACTCCGAGACCGTCTCCGTCACGAACGGTCAGGGCAACTATACCGGATACACGGAGACCGGCTCCTACGACGGCTCGATCTCGGTGACCGGCGTCGCCCCCAACGGCACCGTCGGAGCGAACTACCAATCCTCCGGGACGTACCGCAACAGCCTGGGCGCCAACTACCCGTGGTCGGAGAGCGGGTCGTTCACCTTCTCCCCCTCCACCTACCGCTACGTCCAGGGAACCGACAACCAGACCGGCTACTCCAACCCGTACGTCTGGTTCTACGCGAACAGCAGCCTCGGTGCGGGGGCGACGTTCTTCATCCTCAACTCCCAACTGACGGTCGTATCCACCGACGCGCCGTTCGCCGATTCCACGAGCTCGACCGGCTACGTGACCACGATCTTCGCCGAGGGCAACGGCAGCTACCAACGCAACGACGTCTACGGCCGCTTCTCAGCGAGCTACAACTGGAAGTCGTACTTCGATCCGGGCACCGGCTACATCGTGGGCTACGTCTACACCGAGGTCGATACCGATCCGTCCGGGGACGGATTCACCTGGACCGACACGGTCACCGACACCTCCACTTCCTTCGCCCTGACCGCGCACGCGGCCCCCGCCGGGGGCGGCGGGGGGTCCGGTCCCGCCGGCCTCTACGCGGTCTACATCGGCGTCGCCGTGGTGGTCGTCATTGTAGTGGTCGTGGCGGTCCTGCTGGCTCGCCGGCGATCCGCCGCCCCGGGCCACCTGGCCCAGCACCCGACCATGCCGTCCCCTGGAACGCTGCCCACCTACGCCCCTCCGCCGCCGGTGGATCTGATCCCCCGGGACCAACCCGCGGTCCAGCAGGTCGTGGTCCGGGAGACCGTCAAGGTCCCCTGCCAGTACTGTGGGACGCTCATGGACTCGACGGCGACGGTCTGCCCGCGCTGCGGGGCGACGCGGACCTAGGGCCCGCCCGCCGGCCCGGGCGCAGGCGGGCGGAAGTGGTACATCGTCGCGACGGGGGCCATCCCCGCACGTTCGGCGGCCCTGCGGGAAGCCAGGTTGCCGTCGTAGATCTCGCTGACGACGGTGCGGCCGCCCGTGCTCTGGAGCCAGAGCATCCGCGCCGTCAGGAGGTCGGTCCCGATCCCGATCCCGCGGTATCGGGGGTGGACGACGAATGAGTGTCCACGGGCGGCGCTCCCGACGCGGGACAGCCAGCTCACGCCCACCGGTCGGCCGTCCATCTCGCAGAGGAACGCGGTCTCCTCCGGACGCGGCAGCGTGGCGAGCCACGGGTCGACCCCCGGGCCGATCTCGCCGCGCATCAGCTGCCGCAGCCCCGGCAGGTCCGAGGGGGCCGCGATGCGGATGGAGTTGCGCATCGGCTCGCTCGGCTCCCAGTCGCGGAGGTCGGCCGCGAAGACTTCGACCGGTTCCGCCCCGGTGCGCCACGGCTCCTCGAGATAGATCCCCCCCGGAGGGGACCGGTCCAGGAACGAGGTCGCCACGGCGCGCGAGCGGGTGAATCCCGACCCGACGCCCTCGCTCGAGCCGGTCAGAAAGAGACCGCGCACCCGGCCTTCGTCCTCGACCACCTCGACGGCGCCCCCGGTCCTAAGGGCGTCCTCCGCGAAGAGCGGCAGCAACGGGTCGAACCATTCCGAGAGCGGCGACCACCGAAGCCGGCCGACCTCCGGGATCGAACCGATGGGCCGAGAGGCCCAGGGCGGTCCCGGCGACGAACTCGCGCCCGCGTCCGCCCCGCTGCCGGCGGCACGCGGAGCGGGAGGAAGGGGGGTGCCCTCGGGGGCCTCGAGCGGAAACTCCGGCCGAGGATCGAACGGCGCTGCGTCCGAGGGGAAGCGGTCCGGGCCCGCGGGCGACAGTCCCTCCCAACCCATTCCGGCGATGCCGTCGGCGAGTCGGCGCGCCAACGCCCCGGCGCGCATCGTTCCCAACCCATTGAAGCCGCAGGCGACGTACAGTCCCGAGGCGCCCGGCACCGGTCCAACGAGCGGGAAGCGATCGGGGGTCGCGGCACAGAGCCCGGCCCAGGCGTTCTCCGGGGACAGTGAACGGAGTCCCGAGAACAGATCCCGTACCCCGGCGCTCGCCCCCTCGACGAACCCGGGGTCCGCGTTCGCCTCCCAACGATCGGGATCCTCCTCGCGCGTGCCGGTGCCGTCCCCCGCGAGGATCCGCCCCGACGGCGCGGGACGCACGTAGACGTTGACGTCGAGGTCGTGAAGCGTCGGGAAGGTCGGAAGAAGCGGTCGCGGTCGCAGGGTAACGACCTGCGCCCGGAACGGGGCCAATGGCAGGGAGTACCCCAACCGTCGAAGGGCGCCCTTCGTCCAAGGTCCGCAGGCGACGACGAGGCGCTCCGCACGCGCCTCACAGGCTCCGTGGAGCTCCCATCCGCCGCCCGGTGTAGCCGTCAGCGACGCGCCGGCGTCCGCCTCGATCCGGGCCCCCCGGAGGCGCGCGGCGCGCCGATAGGTCGCGGCGAGGTCCGGAGCCGACACTACCGCGTCCTCGGGCGTGTGAATCGCGCCCCGGATCCCCTCGAACTCCGCGAAGGGGAGGAGGTCCCGCAGCTCTCCGTGGTCGACCGCACGAACGTCGGCCGACTCGGTTCGGAGCACGCGAGCGACCCGCTCGAGCCAGCGAGCCCCCTCCTCCGTCCGGGCGACCCGCACCCCACCGTTGTGCCGGACGGGGGAGGCACCGTAGGTCTCGGAGAGGCGTCGGTACTCGTCGGCGCTCTCCCGAACGAGGCCGAGGTCCCACGGGTCCCACCCCTGCACCGAGAGAATCCCGGCGCTCGTCGCGGTCGACGAGGGCGAAGCGACGGCCCGGGTCGTGTCCACCAGGAGGACCCGCGACGCAGTGTCTTGAACGGCGTGGAATGCGATCGCCGACCCCGTCAGGCCGGCGCCGAGTACGACCAGATCAAAACGTTCGACCATGTCCTGCTAAGAGAGCCCGGCCGACGCTTGCTTGCGCGTGATCTCGCCCGATCCTGTCGACGGACGAGCCGGCCCTACCGCGGGAGTGCCCTCAGGTGATCGTGACCTTGAGGATGCCCGGGTGGGAATCGAGCGTGTGGGAGTTGTAGGTGCCCGTCCCCTGGATCTTCCACTCGTACACTCCGGTCGGGAAGTTGGAGGCGACCTTCTGGCTGCCGCTGAAACGGGTCTTCGAGTGGGAGGCGAACGTATGCGGGAACAGCGAGGAGGTCAAGCACGCCGCCGCCTTGGTCCACGTACCGGAGCTTCCGAGCCGGTACCATAGCGTGCAACCGGTCGCCGTGTAGGCGTAGCTTCCGTTGTTCCAGACGATGCCCGTGACGGTGACGCTGCCGCCCGGAGTACCGGTGGCGTTCCGCGGCTTGAAGTGGATGTACACGGGGGCGTACTTCGGAAGCGTCGGGGCCGTCGCGTGGTGAGCGGAGGTGCTCGGGGTCGCGGCGGCCAGAGCCGGCGCAGCGAGACCGATGAGGGCGATGAGGAGCGGGAGTGCAACGAGGACTCGGCGCGTCCGCGACATCGCACGCCCTGAGTCCGGCCGTGCCATAATGATTCGCAAAATGGATGAGTGGGCCGGCCTGCCGACCCTGACGGCGAGCGCGAGGGGGAGCATCCCGGGTCGACCGTCGCGGAATGGGGGTCGTCGGTGGGGGATGAATGGGTCGACTGGCATAGGGGCTACGAGACCGATGCCGGCCGATCCGAGCGGCTGGCGTTGGTACAGAGGCGACTCCGCGAGCAGCTCAGCCGCCGGCCGGTCGGTCCCATCCGGGTGCTCAGCCTCTGCGCGGGTGACGGGCGAGACGTTCTCGGCGCGCTCGGAACCCACCCCCGGGCCATCGACGTCCGCGGCCGCCTCATCGACCAGAGCCCGGAGCTCGTCACCGCTGGGCGCACCCGACTGGAGGGGGTTCGCACTGGCGCCCTGGAGTTCGTGGTCGGCGATGCGGGGCAGACCGACTCGATGGTGGGCGCGGTGCCCGCCGACCTTCTCCTGGCGTGTGGAATCTTCGGCAACATCTCGGACCACGACATCCGTCGGACGATCGAGGCGCTCCCCGAACTCTGCTCGAACTCCGGGGTCGTCGTCTGGACGCGGGGTCGCGGCGCCTCGGACCTGAATCCCCACATCCGCGAGTGGTTTTACGCGGAGGGATTCGAGGAGCTCACGTTCGACGCTCCGGAAGGCAAGCGCGCCTCCATCGGGGTGCACCGTCTCACCGGCCCGGCTCGGCCCTTCCGTCGGGGCGTCCGACTCTTCACGTTCCTGCCGGCCGACGAGCGCCCCTCGGCGACCTGGAATCGGGGCAGTACGTCGCCCCGCGGACGATCTGGCGCGGAGCCACCCGGGGCGCGTGCCCTCAGGCGAAGAGCTCGATCCAGATCCCGTTCGGGTCCTGGATGTAGACCCAGCGGCTCGAGGCGGTCTTCATCTCCTGAACGACGGGGAACCCCTCGCGAGCGGCCTCGGCGATGGCCTGGTCCAGGTTCTCCACCTTGAACGCGAGGTGGTCGAGCGCCTCACCGGGCGCGTACGGCGTGCCGAACGGCGAACCCTCCTCGTAGAAGTTGAGCTCGAGCGGGTGGTCCGCGCCCTCGCTGACGAGGTCGACGACCTTGCCGCGCGCCTCCCCGATCGTGCTCTCCCCCCGTTGGGTCATTCCCAACACCTTCGTGTAGAAGCGGATCGACGCTTCCAGGTCCTTGACGCGAATCCCCGTGTAGTGGAGCTTGGCCCGCATGGCAACCTCCCCCAAGCCTACTCAGCGTTTGACGAACGCGCACGCGACCCTCGGCCGGCCGCGTGCCCGACCACGTGCGACCCCCCGGTCGGAAACCGGAACTCGGGCGACGCTTCGAACGCTACCGCCGCATCGGCTGGAGCATGCTGATCCGGTTGCCTTCGGTGTCGATGATCGAGATGAACTCGCCGACGCCGGGGATCGTCTGCACCTCGCCGTGGGTCTTGCCGCCCGCGGCCTTGACCTTCGTGATGCTCGCCTTGAGGTCCTCGACCTGGATCACCACCGAAGGATGGTGCGACATCGGATCGGTGCTCCTCGGGTAGAACCCACCGTTGATGGCCCCGGGCTGGGTGACCATCCCCTTCCCATCGGTCTCGGCGGTCTGGACCAGGACGTACCCGCCCATCTCGGGACCGGTCTCCTGCATCTTCCAGCCGAACGCGTGCTCGTAGAACTTGCTCATCCGCTTGGTGTCGTCGGCCGGGAACTCGAAGTGGACCACTGCGTTGGATGCCATGTGCGGCGCCTCGCGGGCGCATCGACCCCCGATATTTATCGAGCCTCGGGGCCCGTCCGAGGGCCCGGCGGAGGACCACTCATCGCTCGCCCGCGGGGATCGACGTACGTGCGGGCTCCACCGGTGCGACTCGCGGCGGGGCGGCGGCGTCGGCCGGGGGCCGTGCCGAGCGCAGGGGCCTCAGTGCGCCGGACCATGCCACGAGCTGGTCCAACATCGTGCCGAGGAGTTGTTCGTGACGCTCGGTGGGTCGGAATCGGGTGTAGTTCTCGAAGTCGTTCGCGAGGGAGAACAGGACCTGGGCACGCACCGTCGCCACCTGCATTTCGGCCATCACTCCCCGCAGGTGCTCGACGGCTCGGGCGCCGCCGGCGGAGCCGTAGCTGACGAACCCGGCGGCCTTGTTCGTCCATTCGGCGTAGAGAAAGTCGATCGCGTTCTTCAACGCCGCCGGAACCCCGTGATTGTACTCGGCGGTGACGAACACGAACCCGTCGAACGAGGCCACTTTGGCCGCCCACCGGTGCGTGTGCGGCTTCTCGTACCGGCCCATCGAGGGGGGGTAGGGCTCGTCCAACAGGGGGAGCTCGTAGGTCGCGAGGTCGACCAGCTCGAACTCCGCGTCCGTCCGCTTACGGGCGTGCTCGAACACCCATTGGGCGACAGCGGCTCCGTTTCGGCCGGGACGAGTGCTCCCGAGGACCACGGCGATGCGCGGCACGGCGGTCATGGACCGATACCCGCCCCGGCGGGGGTTAATCCCGCTCTAACCTCGGGGTTACCCTAAGGCCGTGGCACCACCTGCGCACCATCGGCTGGGCCCCCGCGAGACCGTCGGGCCCGCGCCTCCAGATTTTCGACGTGGAAGGCCGGTCGCCCGGACCTGCCGCCCTCCCCGCCCGGAGCATCCGAGATAAAAGTGGGTCTCCTTCCCCACCTCGGCATGGAAACCGGCGCGGGGGTGACGGGAACGGCGCCGGCCGCGTCGCTGTTCCAGACCTCGGAGTTGAGCCGTCGGTTCCGCGAGGTCGAGGCCCTATCGGCCGTCTCGCTGCGCGTCGGACCCGGCGCGATCGGTCTGATCGGTCCCAACGGCGCCGGCAAGACGACCCTCATCCGGATCCTCCTCGGACTCCTGCCTCCGAGTTCCGGCTCCGCCCAGGTCTTTGGCCTCGACCCGATCCTCGATGGGCTCGCGATCCGCGAGCGGATCGGCTACATGCCCGAGCACGACTGCCTTCTCCCCGAGCTCACGGGCGTGGGGTTCGTGGCCTACATGGGCCGGGTGAGCGGGTTGACCAAGGACCACGCCTTCCAACGCGCGCACGAGGTCCTGCAGTTCGTCGGGCTCGCGGAGGAGCGCTACCGCAAGCTCCGCGAGTACTCCGTCGGGATGCGCCAGCGCGTCAAGCTCGCCCAGGCGCTCGTCCATGACCCTCCGCTGCTCTTCCTGGACGAGCCGACCTCGGGCCTGGACCCCGGGGGTCGTGCGGGCATGCTCGCGCTCCTGCGTACGCTGGCCGACCGCCCCGGGCGGAGCCTCGTGCTCTCGACGCACCTCCTCGGGGACGTCGAGAGGGTCTGCGACCAGGCCGTGATGCTGAACAACGGGGCGCTGCTCACGGTCGGAAAGCTCGCCGACCTCAAGGGCGATGGCGGGGAGGAGCTGACCGTGCGACTGCGCGGCGATGTCGAGGCGTTCGTGCGCGCGGCCGAGGCGCGGGGGCTGGAGCCCCACCGGACGAGCATCGAGGGCGAGGTTCGGCTCAAGCGTCCGGCGCAAGGGGAGGAGCCGATCTTCGCGGCGGCGCAGGACAGCGGCAGCCAGATCCGGTACATCGGGCCGAACGTCCGGACCATGGAGGAACTGTTCCTCAGCCTGGTACAGCGGAGCGTTCCGGGGGTCCGTTCGTGACCCTCCATCCACCGCGGTACTCGCTGCCGCCGCCGCCGTTGCTGCCCCACGCGGCCCGCGTCAACGTCGTGCTCTGGACGACCTTCCGCGAGAAGCTCGGCGGTCTCAACATCGCGCTGCTGATCTTGACGTTCGTCGTCGTGCTCCCGGAGATCATCGTCCCGTTCTACCTCCTGTCCCTCATCGGCAACGGAACGAGCTCGCCGCTTGCGCTCTTCGCCCTACCATACGATAGCGGTGCCTGGTTCTTCTTCGAAGTACTGTTCACCGCCTCGGTGGGCGCGGGCGTCGTGGCCAACGACCTGTCCACGCGGGCGATCACGATGTACCTCGCGCGCCCGATCACGACATTCGACTACCTTTCGGCGAAGGTCTCGGCGGTCGCGCTGTGGATCGGGATCGTCGCGATCCTTCCGGCCCTCATCGGAGCCACGATCATCCTGGCCCTCGGGTTCGTCTCCCTCCCCGTCGCGCTCCAGGCCGTCGGGGGTGTCCTGGCGGCGGGTGGGCTGAACGTCCTCGCGTTCACCGGGATCGCCGTGCTCCTCTCCGCCTGGTCGCCCAAGAGCAGCTACGCGGGGGCCGCGATCTTCGGCTTCCTCGTCGGGGCGGACGTCGTCGCGGGAGTCCTCTACGCGATCAGCGGGGTCGGAGCCGTCCTCTACGTCAGCCCCGACTCCGATGTCGTCGCGGTGGCGCGCGCCGTGTTCGGTTTGGACACGACGCCGGTGAACGCCGCGATCGCCGCCGCCGTCCTCGGAGCGGTCGGGGTCGGGACCCTCGTCGTCGCCTATCGACGCATTGCGACGATGGATGTGGTGGCGGAATGACCGGCGTCATCTCCGCGCAGAACGTCACCAAACGCTACGGCGAAGTGCTGGGGCTCAACGGATTCACGGTCGAGGTCCCGCCGGGGATCACCGCCCTCGTCGGCCCCAACGGCGCGGGCAAGTCGACGTTCTTCCGGATCCTGATCGGACAACTTCGCGCCGACGGCGGCGAACTCTCGGTGCTGGGGCGGCCGGCCTGGGGCACCGCCACGATCCATCGGGACGTCGGCTACTGCCCGGAGGGCCCGGCGCTCTACGACTGGATGACCGGCTGGGAGTTCGTCCACTATCTACTGCGGATCGACGGGTACTCCGCTGCCGAGGCCGACCGGCGCACGGCCCAAGCCCTCCGCGACGTGGGGATGGGGGCCGCCGCCCAGCGCCGCATGAGGGGCTACAGCAAGGGCATGCGCCAGCGCGTGAAGATCGCGCAGGCGATCGCCCACGACCCCAAGCTGCTCCTGCTCGACGAGCCGCTGAACGGGATCGATCCGGTCGGCCGGGTCGAGCTCCAGGCACTGTTCACCCACCTCGCCGCCGCCGGCCACCACGTGCTCGTCAGCTCCCACGTGCTGTACGAGCTCGAGCGGTTGACGCAGGAGGTGGTGATGATCACGAACGGCCGGGTCGTCGCCGAGGGAAACCTGCACCAGCTGCGGGCCGCGCTCGACGCCCACCCCCAATCGGTGGTGCTGCGGACCCGGGAGCCTCGTAGGCTCGCGCTGCACCTGACCCGCTGGCCCCACGTCACAACCCTCGAGTTCGCCGGGGAGGACGCGGTCATCGTGCGCACCCGTTCCCCCGACGAGTTCTACCAGGCGCTCCCGGCGCTCGTGACGGCCGAGCACCTCCCGATCTTCGAGATGAGCAGTCCGGACGACGACCTCGAGACGCTGTTCCGCTACCTGGCGGCCTGAACCATGGGCTCGGAGGTGCTCGGACGCGTCGGCGTCGTCGCCTACGCCGCCTGGCGCGGCGCGCTCGCCGGAGGCAAGGGCATCGCCCTCGCGCTCGTGGCCGCGGTCTATCCGCTGCTCGTGCTCGCGATCGCCTCCGCGCACCGGAACACCATCGACCTCCTCGCTGCGAGCGAGACGCTCTACTCGCTGCTCTTCCTTCCGATCCTGCTCCTGCTCGTCTGCCTGGTCCTGGGCGTCGGACAGTTCCGCGGCGAGATCGAGGACGACACGGTCGTCTACCCGATCATGCGCAGCCTACCCCGGCCCGCGCTGGTCGTCGGCAAGTTCCTCGGCTACGTGGCCGCGGCGCTCGTCTTCCTGCTCCCGGCGACGCTGCTCGGCCCGGTCTTCGCCCTCGCGTTCAATGCCGGCCCCCAGGTCTCCTCCGCCGGCCTCGGAGCCGCATTGCTCGTCACCACGATCGTGGCGGTGCTGGCCTACGGGGCGCTGTTCGTGCTCCTGGGTCTCCTCACCCGCCAGGCGCTCGTCATCGGCCTCGTCTACGGGTTCATCTGGGAGACCTTCCTCCCGCTGCTGCCGGGCTCGCTCAAGGAGATCACGCTCGTCTACTATCTGCGAGGGATCGGCGGCGACCTCGTCAACGCCGGGCCACTCCTCCAGACACCGCAGGTCGTCGGCCTCCCGACGGCAATCGGGGTACCGCTCGCCTTCGCGTTCGTGGCGCTCGCCCTCGGCAGCCTCTACATCCGCGATGCCGAGCTCGGCGCGGCTCCCGCCCCGTCGTAGGGTGCGTGCTCGAGCTCAGGTCACGCGGACCTGTTCGAACACGACCACCGCGGCGTTGACGGCGTGGACGTGCACCAGGTAGTTGCCCGTTGGCAGTTTTTGGCCGTTGGCGTAGCTGAGCCGTATCGTCGCGTGGTAGGGGGAGGTTCCCGCCGGAGTGAGGTGACAGACCGAGTTCGCCTCGGTGCTGTTGGTGAACTCGATCGCGACCCGGAAGTGGGTGGCCGAGACGTTCCCGATCAGCGTCATCGAGTACACGCTCCCGCCGGAGCCCGTCGCACCCGAGGTCCGGGTGACCCCGACCCACGGTTGGGGAACGAGAGTGGTCGGTTGGATGTGCGGCGTGTCCTTTCCGGTGAATGCGCTCCAGGGGCTCGTCAGGTTGTACGGCTTCGGCCCGCTGCTGTGGAGCCACCACTGCCAGCGGAACTGGACCTGCAGCCTGCCGTAGCCGGTGTTCGCCTCGAGCGCGTGCCAGCTCGTCGAGAGCGTGGCGTTGCCGGAGGAGAAGAGCGTCGACATCGGGATCGCACGGCTCACGCGCGTGGGCGGCGACCACGCGGTCGCCGGGATGCTCGCGTTGTGATGGAGCAGGAAGAGTTGAATCGTCGAACCGGACGCGGTGTAGAAGTTCGCGTCGATCGACGGGATGTAGAGTTGGGTCCGTGCGTTCGCCGGGCCGGTCCCGGCCGCTGCCCGGAACTCCACCGTGGCCCCGAGCGTGACGGTCGACGCATGACCGAGGGTGCCGCGGTGCTGCGCCAGCGGGATCAGCAGTGACCCCGGAGGGGTCGGTGTCGGTGGGGTGCAGCCCAGGGTGGCCGCAGAGTTGGCTCCGCCCGTCACCGCCGACGCGCCGGCGCCGCCGAGGGGAGCCCCGCCGACTCCTCCGAGCAGCGCGGACGCCACGATCGCCAGAAGGACGACGGACAGGCCGCGTCGAATCCGCGAACCCTCGCGTCGCCCCAACACGCGATGGTGTCGGGGTCCCCGGACCGCACCCGTCGATCGCATTCGAGGGTGGATCGGCGCGCGGGAGGTTATCCACTCCGAATCCAGCTCACAACCCCCTCCCTGGTCGGATAGTGTCCTGGCGCGGGAAAGGGGGCCGCATCCTGATGATGCGGTTCTCGATGGAGCGGCGTGGTCGCGCGGTCCGTCCTCGACTGGCTACTCGAGGCCGACCAGCCGGCGATCCGATATCGTACCCTGACCGAACTCCTCGGTCGACCGAGGAACGACCCCGAGATCCGAGGGGCGGCCCAGGAGATCCCGCGGAAGGGATGGGTCGCCGAGATTCTCGGAGAGCGCCAGGCCGGAGGGTGGTGGGTCCACGATGAGAACCTCTACGCCCCGAAGTACCTCGCGACGAACTGGCGGCTGATCGTCCTCTCAGACCTCGGGGTCACGCGGGCCCACCCGGCGGTGCGGGCGTCCTGCGAGTACTGGATGCGCCGCATGGCCCTGCGTGGCGGCGGGGTCGGGGGGAACTCGAAGGGCCGCGGTCACCACTGCGTCGTCGGCAACATGACCCGAGCGCTCCTCCGTCTCGGATACGTCGATGACCCGCGGATCCCGCCGAGCCTCGACTGGCTCGTGGGGACGGCCGATCCGAAGGGAGGTTGGTCGTGCTTCGGCCTCGGCCGCACGCTCGATTCGTGGGAGGGTCTCAGTGCGTTCGCCGCCTACCCTCGCGAGCGCTGGACCCCTGCGATGACCGAGTGCGTCGAGAGGGCGGCGCAGTTCTACCTCGAACGCGAGCTCCATCGCCAGGGCGACCGGTATCCGCCATGGTTCCGGCTCCACTACCCGGTCCACTACTACTACGACCTGCTCGTCGGGCTCGAGACGCTGACGGGGCTCGGCTACGGGCGCGACCCGAGACTCCGGTACGCGCTCGCGTGGCTGAGGAACAAGCGGCGTCGCGACGGCCGGTGGAACCTCGAGGCGGTCCACCCGGACGTTCAAGGTCCGGTCGCCGCGTGGTTCCGCGCCCACCCGAAACAGCGCCCGTTCCCCTGGGCGCTGGAGCGGGTCGGCCGGCCCAGCAAGATGGTCACGCTCCGGGCGCTCCTCGTGCTCGGCCGGGTCGGCGGCGAAGTCTCCGGCGGCGCGGCGTGACCACGCCCCACGGGCGGTCGTCCGCGCGCGGATCAGCGGACCGTCAGGCTCGTGACCTGCCAGCCGAAGCCGTGGGCCGCCGTGGCGTCCAACGAGGCCTTGGCCACCCCGACGCGGTACTCGTAGACGTCGGTGTCGACGAAGAGCTGGACCTGGTAGTAGACCGCGTAGTGGTGGTGCCGGTCGAAGTGCCATCCGGCGTGGCCTTGGCTCGGCGCGTTCGAGACGATCGACTCGTAGCCGCTGAGATTGATCGTCGAAACCGAGGAGTTCCACGCGGTCCCGTAGCTGGTGTTCAAGCCCGCAGTGCACGGCGCCGTCGTCGCGCAATAGGCGCTGTTCGGGCCGTAGGCGAACCAGTTGATCGACGTCGAATTGTCGGTGGTATTGCCCCACTCGTCGTAGCAGTAGGGATTGTTGTAGTTGGAGTAGCAGCTCCCGATCGTGGTGAAGTTCACCGGGTAGTACGAACCGTTGGTGAGGTCCCGCACGTAGCCGTCGACGTAGATCAGCGCGTCGGCGAGGATCCCGCAGTCCCCCTGCGTCTCGTTGTAGTCGTAGCTCGCATTCGTGGGGTCGACGTAGTGGGTCCTCTGGACCGGGCAACTGGCCGGGCGGAACGCCATGGCGTCGGTGAGGGCGGCCCGGATCGTCCAGCCCACGGTGATGTTCGTCGCCCCCGCCGTGGTCGGCACCACGGGGAGGGCGAACTGCACGCCCCCCTGCAGATCGGACGACGAGGCGCCCCCGACGCCCCCGAAGCCGTTGCCGCAGGGGGTCCGTGAGTCGCCCGAACCGGCCCAGCTCCCGATGCCCGTCCTCAGGGAGAACGTCGAGGCATGGAGCACTCGCGCCACCGAGCAGCGCGTCGACTGCGAGTAGCCGAAGGTCGAATAGTTGCCCTTGAACGGTGCGACGTAGACCGCCGCCTCCGAGGAGGACGCCAGCAGGAGGACCACGAGCCCCGTGCAGGCGAACGCATGAACGAAGGAGATCGCTCGCTGCCGACGTGGGGGCCCCGGTCGCGAAGCTCCTCCGTCGGCGACCATGGGCCCCGACCGGACCGCCGGAGTTTGAGCCTTTGCTCGGGCGTAGGTCTCCGCCGCAGGGTGGCACTTGGGACCTCGGGCTCGCCGCATATCGGAGTGATGCGCGACGGCCGTGCATCGGCGCCGGCGCCCGCGAACTTCACTCGCTCGCGGCCTCACCCTTGCGATCGGGAGGTGCCGCGGAGGTCGCCGGGGCGGACCACCGGGCGCGCGCCCACATCGCGAGACGGACGAGGAGGTAGAGCCCGAAGACGAACGAGGTGATGTACACGCTGACCGGGTAGGGTTCGTACCAGCCCACGAACAACCCGACCCAGGTCGCGGTCAGCGCGACTCCGACGGCGATGAGGATCGCCACGAGCGGCCGGTCCGACAGACGTACCGCGATGGCGGCGGGCGTGACGGTGAGCGAGAAGATCAGTAGCACGCCGACCACCTGGATGGCCATCGAGACGGTGACCGCGACGAGCAGCATGAACGCGATCTGAAGCGCAAGGAGCGGCATGCCCTTGGCCTCGGCGACGTCCTCGTCGAGGGCGGAGAACAGGAGCGGTCGGTAGACGACGAGGCACGCCAGGAGGATGGCGACGAACGCCTCGAAGGTCAGGAGGACCGCCGCCGGACTGATCCCGAGGATCTCCCCGAAGAGCAACGAGTAGACCTCGTTCGCGCTCGCCCCGCGGTAGAGGCTCACGAACAAGAGCCCGAGACCGAGCATGAAGGCGAGGACCGTCCCCGTCTCCATGTCCCGCGAGGAGGCCCTGCGGCCGAGTAGGGCGATACCGGTACCGCTCCCCCCCGTGAACACGAGCAGCCCGTAGACCGGATTGACGCCGAGGAGAACGGCGGCGGCGCCTCCGGCGAAGCCGGTGTGGGCGAGGGCGTGCGCGGCGAACGTCGAGCGCCGGAGGATCACGAGGTAACCGACGACCCCCGCGATGACGGCGATCAGTCCGCCCGCTTCGAAGGCGTCGACCATGAACTGGTAGTGCAGCATCTGCTGCAGGTCGCCGATGATGTCGGGGCTGAAACCGGTCATCCGGAGCCCGTCCCGGGAGTACCCCCGCCCGCCGCCTCGCCCTCGTGGTGGTCCTCGCCCCCCACGAGCTCGCCTTCGACGTGGGCCTCGCCCCCGACGATGACGAAGTGGCCCCGGGAGTCGCGGAGGACCTCGACGGGGACCCCGTAGAGCCGACTGAGCCGGTCCGAGGTGAGCACCTCGGCCGGGCGCCCGACGGCGACCTGGCCGTTGGCGACGTAGATGACGGTGTCCAGGAAGGGGATCAGCGGATTGATGTCATGCGCCACGAGCAGCGCGGCGGCTCCCCGGTCACGGACGACCCGATGTACTAGCCCGACCAGCTCGCGGGCGCGTCGCAGGTCGAGGTTCGCGAGCGGCTCGTCCAACAGGAGCAAGCGCGGGTCGCTCACCAGCGCCTCGGCGAGGTAGATCCGCTGCAGCTCCCCGCCCGAGAGCGCGCTGAGGGGCCGGTCGGCCAGCTCGACGGCCCCCACCGATTCGACCGCACGCCAGGCCGCCTCCGTCTCCTCCCGACCGGCGACGGGGAATCCCCACCGATGGCCCGAGCGACCCAGACGAACCAGGTCGATCGCCCGCACGTGGGTGTCGTAGTCGATCGAGTGGCGCTGCGGGACGTAGCCGATGGTCCCGCTTCCACGGCGGGGCGGTGCGCCGAACACCTCCAGGGCGCCCGCGAACGGCCGTCGCAGACCGAGGAGCAATCGGAACAGCGTCGTCTTGCCCGCGCCGTTCGGTCCGATGACCGCCACGAACCCCCCCGCGGGTACCTCGAAGCTGGCCCCCGACCAGACGAGCGTGCTCCCGTAGCTCGCGGCCAAGCCGCGGGCCGCGACGACCGGTGGTACTCCCACGACCGGTCCCGCGACGCCGGCCGGCCCCGCCCCCATACGGCTCACTGTCCGAGCGCCGCCTGGTTGAGCCCGTTCTGGAGGCTGGCGAGCTCGGCCGCCATCCAGAACTGGAAGGTCTCCGAGGGCGGCTGGATCGTCTCCGTGACTCCGATGACCGAGACGTTGTGCTGCGTGGCGATCGTCTTCATCTCTTGGGTGAGCGGCGTCACGGTCTGCTCGTTGTAGACCAGGACGGTGACGTTGCCGCCCTCGAGCTGGTTCTGGAACTCCGCGATGCTTTGGCTCGGCGGATCGTAGCCCTCGGCGACCGCCTTCATGAAGGCGTACGGCGAGACCAGGTCGAGACCCGTCGAGTTGGCCATGTAGGCGAAGATGCTCTCGGTCGACGCGACCTCGGCTCGGGCCGATACGTTCGGCTGGCCCGAGCCCCAGTGGGCGTCGATGTAGGCCTCCTGCCCCCAGACCGGGGCGAGCGAGGCGTTCAGCGCGGCATACTGGCTGTGAAAGTACCCGCGGTCGGTCGGATCGACCTGAACGAGGCCGGTGTACATCGCCCCGACGACGCGAAGGACGTAGGACTGGCCATACCAGAAATGCGGGTTGGACCCGGCGGGGATCCCCAACAGGTTGGCGACATTGAGCACGACCTGCCCGGGCGAATTGCTCGCGGAGATGAGCTGCGCGCACCAGGCGTCGTAGCCGTCACCGTTCTCGATCACGAACTGGGCGTTCGCCACGGCGACGGCGTCCGAGGTATTGCTCTCGTACTCGTGGGGGTCGGCGTTCGGGTCGGATACGATGCTCAGCACGTGGACGTGCGATCCCCCCAGCTGGGCGACGAGGCTGCCCCAGAAGTTCTCGGCGGCGACCACCTCGACCACCCCGGAGTGACCGGACGCGTTCGGGGCGGGGGCGAGATAGTGGAGGGCTGCGACCGTCCCCCCTCCCACGGCCACAACGGCCACGATCACGGCGATGGCCGTGCGCGAGATCCCCCCGCGCGATCGGGGCCGGATGGTCTGCGAGGGCTCCGCCCCGACGTCCCCGGGCGCCCCGCCCGACGCCACACCCTCCGCCAAGGGCTCACTCGTCCTTGGCACACGGGGCGATCGGCTCGCCGTGAGGGCACTCGCGGGGGTGCTGTTCCGCCGCGCACAACCGCTCGATCGTCCGGTGCGAGATGGCGAGGTCGACCTCCTTGGCCGCCGCGCAGACCGCCTCGGGCGGCAGGCCGATCCCACTGAACAGGCGCTCGGCGATGCGGTGATGCCGTTGGTACTCCACGAGCGTCGAGCGCCCCTTGGCCGTCAACCGCGATTTCCCGCGGTATCGTACGACGAGTCCGCGCGATTCGAGGGGGGTGAGGTGGCCGAGGGCCGAGGGCGGACGGACGCGGAGCGCGAGCGCAATGGCATTCAGCGCGGCCCCGCGGTCGGTGGTCTCCGCCGAGGCGATGGCACGCAGCGCGTCGACCTGCCGACGGCTCAGCTGCTGGAGCGTCTCCATGCCCCGAAGGAGCGGAGCGTCCTATATATTGGTAGGCCTAATTTTTAGGGCGTACTAAATTTCCTGCCGGGGTCCGGCGCGCTCGACCAGTCGAAGGCGACACCCTCGCTCCATAACCGGATCGCGGCGGCCCCGTCCGGGGTGAGCTGGATCTCGCCGGAGGAGATGGCGATCGACACGAGTCCGGTGCGCTCGGCCCAATCGAGGCTCTCGGACAGGTTCGGGGGTACCTGGTCGACCGTGGTGAAGAGGAAGAGCTGGAGCAGGCGCACCGCCGGCTCCTCCGACCGGGAGAGCGTGACGTGGGAGTGATGGGCGCCGAGCTCGTTCATCACCAATTGGGCGAGTTCGGGCGGGATCTTTCTCAGATCGTACGGGCACAAGAAGCGGGAGGAATCCCGCGGCTGCGTTTCGAACCACCGCTCGTACTCCAGGTGGTCGGGGATGTTCCGAGGGGCCCAATACTCCGAGAGGGTGTCGCCCGCCGCCGTCACGCCCTCGGGATGGGAACGGACGAACTCCAGGACCTCGGGCACGGGACGGAGCTTACCCTCGACCCAGGTCACCTGCTCGTGGGAGAGGACCGCCACGCAGCCGACCTGACTCGGGGCCTCCTCGGAGAGCTGTCGATCATAGACGTGGACGCGCCCGGGTTCGGAGACCCAGTACATGCTGGCCTGGCCCTCCGGAGCACCGGCGAGAAGGTCGACGGCGTTCTGGCTGGCCTCTTCCGGCGTGGCGTGGAAGCTGGCGCAGTGCGCGCCGCGCGGCAGATCGACGAGGTCCCCGATCACCTCGGGCATCGGAGTACTCAGAAGATGCCTCGGGTCAGGGGATATACGTTTCTATACGCATAGTCCCCGAGGTAACGGCCGGCGGACCTGCGTCCCGACCGGCCCTCGGCGGGAGCCCGATCAGACCACCCGGAGAAGGTCGTAGGGGCCGCCGTTGGCCGACTCCGTGAGCACGTAGCCCGGCGTCCACGGCTTGAGCCCGTAGACGAAGACCCGACCCTGCCGCCAGTGGAGCCGCAGGTGGATCGCCGCCAGCGACCGTAGCGGCCGGAACAGCAGACTGTCCGGCTTGACGACGGCAACGAGGTGGACATTGCCCGCACCGAGGCTCGTCTGGATGCTCCCCGGTAATCCCGCGGCCATCTCCTCGGTGAGCGGCATTTTCATCGCGCCGGCGAGGGACTCGAGCCCGCTGCCGTAGATCACACCCAGGCCGGGGGCGCTTCCGCCCCGAAGCCACCGGCTCAACTCGGAGTCGGTCGGGTCGTCTTCGGGCCCGGTCGGTGCGAGGGACTTCGGCGAGACCACGGAGGGGGCCAGGTCCTTGTTCACCCGGGACACCGTCCGCTGGAGCTGCCCGCTGGCGTCGAGGATCCGCAGCAGGTCGGGCACCCGGGCCCGGGGAACCGCGCCCTCGATCCCCGCCCAGAGCTCCGAGGGGGTCAGCGCGCCGGACGGGATCATGATCACGTGCCCGCCGGCATGCATGGTCTGGCCGACGATGGGCCCGAGAATGAACTGCAGGACGAAATCCGGAAGGTCGTCGTCGGTCTCGATGAGCGTGATCTTCCCGACGGGGAGCCTCCCGAAGCTCTCGGCGAAGGTCCGCGACCCCGGCCAGATCAGGCCCGGCAGGGCATCCGGTTCGGGCTCGAAGGCCCCGCGGCGGAGCTCGGCGTAGGCGCGGACCGGATCGATGCACTGGAACCGCGCGCCTTCGACGGTGAAGGGGTAGGAGGCGTTGGCCACGCGAACTCCGCGCAGCTTCGGCAGGAGCAACCAGCGCTCGAGCCGATCGTCGGTCATCTCGCGCCGGGTGACGATCACGCCGTTGGCGAGGTAGTCGAGTTGCGTTTGATCTTCCCGCTCGAGAGCGAGGACCAGGTGGGCACGGGAACGGGCCATCCGGCGTAGCAGCATCCGCTCGATCTCGGCCCGGTCGATCCCGTCGTGGGTGGTACGTCCATGGATCCCGAGGTATTGCTCGACGAGGGCGTCCCACGAGTCGATCACGATCGTCGAGGGGCCCCCGGTGGGGATCCGGCTCCAGGCCTCCTGGACCGCCGACGGGAGTTGGAGGAACTCGGATAACGCACGCCGCTCGGAGGGACGCGCGTCGGTCACGAGCGCGGCCTCCGCGGCCGCCCGCGCCACCCCGTCGACCGAGACCTCGGTCTCGCTCGTGTCGATGATCTCGAGGCTGCCCATCCCGTTCTCCCCCATCCACGGGAACTCGCGGCGGAACTCCTCGCGCGAGACGCGGCTCGTGAGCAGGATGCGATGGCCGGGAGAGGCCTCGAGGAGCGCGAGGCAGAGGGTCGACTTGCCCGAACCGGGCGGCCCCCGAATGATCAGCGACTGGGGGCCAGGAAGGTTGAGGAACTCGAGCAGCTCGCGCGGAAGCCGTACGGCCGAGCTCATGATCCCCCTCGAACGCGAACGGGCGGCCCGTCGCGCGTAGTATGGTTTGGTCGGACCAGCGGTATGAACCTGCCGAACGATGGTCTATGTCGGCGCCTCATCCCCGCCGCAGCCGCGCCGACTCCCCGAAATCCCGGGCGCCGTCGGTCGTACGGTTCGACCTCAACCCACTTCCCGAACGGCGAGGTGCGCCCCACACGGAACACCATGGAGCCCCCCCGACTGTGGATCGGCGCGATCGTGATCGACTGCAACGACTTCGACGGTATGGTCCGGTTCTGGGGCGAGGCGCTCGGTTACGTCCCACGGGACCCGCCGGAGGACGGGAGCGTCGTTCTGATGGACCCGACAGGGCGAGGTCCCAACCTCGCGCTCCATCGTGGCGCCGAGCTTCCGCTCGAGGAGTACCGGCTCCACCTCGACCTCTACAGCAGCGCTCCGGAGGCGGAGACCGCGCGCCTGGTCCGACTGGGCGCGACGGTGCGGTCGCCTCTCGGCCCGGGAACCGATTTCATCACGTTGGCCGACCCCGAGGGGAATCTGTTCGACGTGATCGACAAGACCAGCTGGTCCCGGGGCCAGTTCTCCTAAGCGGGCTCCCGTCTCTGCGGAACCAGGCGGCGGGGCGGGGTTGATCGATCCGAGATCGGCGCCCGAAGTTCCGACCGACTGGCGCACGCGCCCCGCGGCCCTCGCGTGGGAGAGACAGCTGGTGCATCGGCTCTTGTCCGTCCCTCGGCCCGCGGGACCGATCCTCGATGCGGGGACCGGAGTCGGCGAGCTCGTGCCGACCGTCTCCGCCCTTTCCGATCGGGTCCTCGCCTTGGACCTGGAGGCCCGGTTCCTACGGGGGGTAGACCCCCAAGTTCGGGGGGACCCACGCGTGCATCTTCTCGCCGGGTCGGTGTACCGCCTCCCGCTCTCCGACGGCTCGCTATCGGCGGTCGTTTGTGTCCGGGTGCTTCACCGTCTTGCCGACCCCGGGAGGGCATTGCGCGAGCTGCGCCGGGCCCTGGCGCTGGGCGGCGTACTCGTCGCGTCGTTCCAGCCCCCGAGATCGTGGAAGCGCTGGAGCTACCGGTTCTGGCGAAGTCTGGCGGGAGATCGGCACGCCACCGCGGCGCCGGACACTTCGGTTGACCTCCTTGGAGCGGCTCACGCCTCCGGCTTCCGGCTCGAACAACTGTGCGGTTCGGGTCTGGAGGAGTTACCCCTCGGGACTCGTCTCTCGGTCGAACAGATCGCTCGGCTGTCCGCCTTCGGACACCGAAACCCGCTATTCCCCACGTGGTTCGGCTGATTTCGGGCCACCTAAGCGACTCACCCCAGGGCAGCCCGCCCGGTTATGACACGGAATTCGCGAGGAACTGTGCGTCAGCGAGGTGGGTCGGGGGTCCAACTCATCACGTTTGCCGTGATTCGAGGACGGGAGCAATCGGTTACTTGTCCCAGAAATGACAATAAGCGGGGGGCCGCGGCTCTCCCTGCAGGCACCCCGCGTGCCGTACCATGCTCTCGACAACTGAAAATCCTCCGTCGGAGGCCATCGGCGTGCGTTCACGGGAGGTCGCCGGATCGAGGACGGGCCGACCGGCCGGCCCGACGGTGCCACCCGCGAAGCACGGGAGTGGCTCGCAGTTCCCCGGCCCAGGACGCCGTGCGCCGCCCCCGGGGCCCAGCGCGAGCGCGATGGGCGCGATCGCGGTGGCGATCCTCCTGATCGCCTCGGGGGTGACGGTCAGCTACCTCTCCGTCTCCCAAACGCCGACGCAGTCGATCAATCCGGCCGACCTTCCGATCAAGCACATCGTGATCGTGATGATGGAGAACCACGCCTACGACAACCTGTTCGGGACCTACTGCACGGCCACGAGCAGCGACTGCCCGTACCTCACCGACGGGATCCCCCAGGGGACCTGCGTGCCGATCCTCCCGAACGAAACGTCGCTCGGCTGCGTCAAACCCTGGGCCTACACCGCCGCAAACCTGAGCACCGTCGACCCGGCGCACAACTACAACGCGTCGATCACGGCGCTGAACGGTGGCCAGATGAACGGGTTCTATTCCGCCGAGAATGTCGGCGTGGTCCCGTTCGGTCACTACACCGGTGCGACGATCCCGGTCTACTGGGACCTCGCCGAGCAGTACGGGATCGGGGACGACTTCTTCTCCTCGGCGCTCTCGTACTCGCTCCCCAACCATTGGTACCTCCTCGCCGGCTCGGCACCGCAGCAGATCATCAACCAAACCGGTCTCGACTCGATCCGGGGCGAGCACCAGTACCTGAACGAATCGAATCGGACCACCACCGTCGAGGACCTCCTCAACAACTCCCCCGGCGTGACCTGGAAGTACTACGACTGGGCGATCGACTCCAGTTACAACAACGCGATCAGCCAGGAGGCGGCGCTCGATGGCCCTTCGGCCTACAACTACTGGTCCCCGCTCTTTGCGAAGTACGAGTCGTACACGAGCTGGTACCGTACCCACTTCGTCAACCGGGCCGACCTGTTCAACGACAGCGCCAACGGGACGCTCCCGGACATCTCCTGGGTCATCCCCTCCTACCACTTCTCCGACCACCCTCCCGCGAACCTGACCCGCGGCGAGTCGTTCGTGGCGAGCGTGGTCAACGCGATCGAGGCGTCCCCGGAGTGGTCGTCCACGGCGATCTTCCTCTGCTGGGACGATTACGGGGGCTTCTACGACCACGTCGCCCCGCCGCGCATCGACCCGCTGGGGCTGAGCTTCCGCGTGCCGCTCATCGTCATCAGCCCCTACACACCGCAGGGGCTCGTCGTCCACGACCTGGGCTACTTCGAGTCGCTCCTGCACTTTGTCGAGTGGAGGTTCAACCTCGGGTGCATCACCTACCGGGATTGCGGCGCACCGCTGCCCCTGGGCTACTTCAACTTCGACATGAGCCCGCGGCCGCCGATGCTCTTCCCCACCAGCCCGAACAATGCCAGCTATCCCGAACCGCTCCAATCGGTGACGGCATCCGTCGCGGTGGCGGCCCAACTGTACGGGACGGGCTGCTCGATCTACTGCGTCGATCCCTCGGCCTGGATCACGGGCCCACCGCCGCCGCAGCTCACCGAGACGGACCTCGATTAGCGGCGGACCGCCGTCAGGCCGATTCCGTCCGCTCGGCGGCGACCGGGTCCCGATCGCCGAGCCCACCGAGAGCGGGGGGCACCGTCGTGACCCGGCGCCACAGGGTGTGGTCGATATCGGGCGATCGTCGGTCGATCCGCGCCAGGACGGAGGCGAGCGCCTCGGCCGTCGCGAGCGCAACGAGCGCCCGCGTCCCGTTCGGGGTGGCCCGCGCGTCGGCCACGAGGCTCCGCATGACCTGGATCGGGTGGCGGAAGGCGCGACCGTGCAGGGTGGTCGGGGCGACCCCAGCGAGGTCGCGCACCTGGGCGTGGCCGTAGAGGATCCTCCGGCGCTGACGGAGATGTTGGCCCAGCCCCCGGGGGACCGCGACCGCGACGCGCGCCTGGGGAGCATAGCGCAGCTCACCGCCCAGTCGTCGGAGGGAAACCCCAATGAACGCGCCGTCGTTGATGACGCCCGGACGGAGCGGTGGGAGCACCGGGAGCGACAGCAGCATCAGCTCGTCGGAGAGATGCGAGCCGGTCCCCCAGCCGAGCTCCTCGGCGTGGAACCGGTGGTGGATGCGCCAGAGGAGCTCGAATTCGGGAGCCGGTGCTCCGGAGGAGTCGTCCGGCTCGGGCCGGCCCATGACGGCGAGGGGGCGGCCGCGCGCCGCCTGCGCCTCGCCGAGCAGCGCGGCGACGGCGCCGGGGCGTGCGCGCGCGTCCCCGTTCAACAGGATGAGGGCATCGCCGTGGGCGCGCCGGAACACCTCGACGAGAGCTGCGGACTTCCCCTCGCGGCGCTCCTGCACCACGAGCTCGATACGGGGGTCGCGCGCCGCACGGGCCCGAACGAGATCGGCGGTGCGATCGGTGCATCCGCTGGCCACGACGCAGACGCCGGCCCAGTTCGTGTCCGGCGGAAGTTCCTGCCCCAACAGAGACTCCAGCGCCTGCTGGATGCGCGGTTCCTCGTTGTGGGCGACGATCCCTCCGTAGAGACTACGGAGGAGCTCAGCCGGCATCCGAACCCTCCGCCGGCCGGTGAAGAGTGTCGGCCCCACGGTAGGCCGTACGGAGCTCCTCGAACCGGGACGTCTCGTAGAAGAGCCGGTCCCTGCGCGCCACCACCCGGAAGCTACGGTCCCGGGGGTCGGTCCTGCGGAGCCGGCGTTCGCGCACGAGGGCCACGAGCTGAAGGTACGCCGCCATCCACGGGTAGAGCGCGAGGTTGAGCAGCCGGACCGGGACGGGGGCGGCCGGGGTCGCCGGTCGGGGTTCGTCCGGGTTTCCCACCCGTTGGGCATGGAGGCGGGGGATCTCGGACCGCAGCCAGTCCGCCCGTGCGACGAGCCCGCGATAGTAGCCGTCGCCCAGGACCGGTTGCGCGACGAGCGTTTCGCGCGCGATGAAGAAACCGCGCGGCACGGAGAACTCCCGCCGCGCCACGTCGTCCTCGACGACGAAGTTGAAACACCAATCGGTGGGGCCCTCGGAGGTGCGGGCCCGGCGGATGCGGGCGGCGAAGAACGCGTAGGCCAGGAAGGGCCACAATCCTCCGCGCCGCACGACCGCCAACAGGTCGAGGTCGTCGCCGGCCTCGGGATGTCCGTAGGCGGTCGAGCCCGTCACGACCAGGCAACACAGCAGCGGGGCTACCGGGGTCAGCGTCTCGTGCGCGAGGGTTCGCGCCTCGGCCAAGAATCGCTCCCCGCGCTCCCGGCGGAGCTCACGTCCGTCGACATCGGGGTCCGAGCCTTCGAGGGCGAGGCCCTCGCCCCACGCCGCGAAATTGGGGTGATCGCGCAACCAATCCCACATCGCCTGCGGCGTGGGGGGGGCCTCGGCGGGCAGGAGCGCGGAGAGGTCCTCGATCGGCAGACGGGTCCGGTGGCGGACCGCCACGTCCAGGATCGTGCCGACGCGTCGCTCGAGGAGCGTGCTGCCTTCCTGGGGCGGGGACGGGCTCATCGCTCTCTCGTGCCTCCACCGAGGGCCGTGCTATAAGAGGGGCACGAAACGTCCCTTTTGGTGCAACCGCGGAGCAGGGTTGGTGCAACCCCGGCTCCGGGCGCCATCGGGTGGCGAAGGGGGCGAGCGCGGGGTCGTCGGCTCGCAGGACGAGCGCAGCGAGGTAACCGGCGTTCGGGGCCATCGACGAGCGCACGTCGGGGGCGCGGACTCCCAGTAACGGGAAGCTCTCGTTCGCGATCCGGAGGTCGATCGGGGTCGGTCGGATCGACGGTGACCGGGGGGTCGCGTTGAAGTCGAACAGCCCGTCGATCGAAGGGGCCGACGCGACCCGCGGCGTCAGGTACGGCAGGTGGAAGTTGTCGTCGACGAAGCGGAGCAGGCTGGACGGGTCGATCACCTCGTGGGAGATCACTCCGGCCGGCGTCCACGGCGACACGATCAGCAGGGGGACCCGGAACCCGTCGCCCAAGGGGGCGTGGGCCGGCGGCACCACCGGGTCCCAATACCCGCCGTTCTCGTCGAAGAAAATGAACACGACCGAGGAAGGGCCGATAGGGCTCTCGAAGAGCGCGTTCACCGCCGCCACGGTCCACTCGTCGCCGAGGGTGACGTTCGACGGGGGATGCTCGCTGAAGGTCAGGTCCTGCGACGGGTCGATGTAGGCGACCGACGGCGCGTTCGGACCCGCCAGCAGACTCGAGAATTCGGTCATCGGGACGACCCGCTGAACCATGCACCGATCGCTGGCGAACTGCGGCACGACGAGCGGGGTGAGCCCCGCCTCGATACCGGAGAAGAAGTAGTCCCAGGGGATCCCGGCCGCCTCCAACTGGCCGGGGAGGGTCGGCCCGGCCACCGAGCTCGCGTTGGGGACCCCGTCGGAGCTCCAGGTCGTGTTCGTCAGCCCGAGGTCGAACAGGCGGTTCGGCAGCGTCGGCCCGAGGACCCCGGTGAAGAACTCGTCGTCGAGGGTGTAGTTCCTCGCGTAGGCGTAGTAATCCGGGATCTGCGCGGCGGTGTAGTATCCGACCGCGGCCGCGGGGTCGGGGGAGCCGGCGGCCTTGGCCTCCTCGACGAACCGATCGTTGTGGCCCGCGTCGAGGTCCGTGACGTCGGTGGCCCGGTCGTGGGGCAGGTCCGGTGTGGAGCTCGCGTTGATCGCAAAGGGGTGCACCGTGGCGTTCGAACCGTTAGCGATTGGGAACGACCCGTTCGGCGGGTAACCCTGGACCCCGGGGAGGTCGCCGAAGTAGTTCTCCAGCGCATGGTTCTCTTTGATCAGGAAGAACACGTGGCGAATCGGCGAGGCCGTAGGTCGGTCCACCGGGACGGGGTCGGAGCACCGGACCGACGGAGGCGTAGGCGCGAGCGGGATCAATGCGGCCGCGAGGAGGGCGGCCGCCAGGGCGACGGCCAGCCCCCAGTAGACCGCCGCGGGCACGTGTGCATCCGTCATCGGGTCCTTGGGGGAGGGATTGCTGGAGGCCGGAACCTGCTGATACGTACGTGGCTCCCCGCAGTGGGGGCCTGACGGAAGCCTCATACCGGTGCCCTCGGTGCCCGTCCACCTCGTACCGGCGATGAAGGTCTACTCCGAACGACTGTTCCTGAAGTACCTGTTCTCGAACCACGGACTCTGCTTCGGGGTCGACATGAAGGACCGGTCCTACCTGTTCCTGGTCTCGCACCGCGGCATCATCCTCCAGCGCCGTCCGGTCGGCGACAAGGTCGTCGAAAATCTGGACTACGAGATCCCGGCGATCGTCGACGCGCTGGAGCGCGAACGGTTCCCCGCGGCCTGAGCCGCCCCAACGGGGGCCCATCGGGCCGGCGCTCAGCGCTCGACCTCAGTGAGTCGGCGCGGCGGGCGATACGATGCGGCGGTCGAGATTCCGCCATCGGAAGGGTGCGAGGAATCCCCGGACCAATTTCGCGGCGAAGATCGGCGTGTACAGCACATTGCGCAGTCGCCGGCTGTTGAGGTGGATGAGCAGGATCACGGCCAGAGCGTTGACGAGTTCGCGGAGGTCCCAGCCGGCGGCGATCCGCAACTGTGCCCCCTGCCACTCGGGCCAGTGGCGCACGCGGTAGATCGACCGGTGCTCCATCGCGTCGCGCACGTACCGCACCCGGAGCCCCTGTTGTCGAACGGCACGGCGGAGAAAGTAGGTCTCGGCCCCCTGCACTCCGGGGGGGACCCGTACGGTGCGAACCCAATCTCGGCGGAACAGCGTCAATCCCAGGGGCAGTCCGTAGACGAACGGGTGCCCCACCGCTCCGCCGACCACCGCGGCCGTCCCGGGACGCTGCAGCTCCGTGACGGCCGTCGCATAGAAGTCCGGGCGCCGGAGCACGACGTCACTGTCCACGAACAGGACCAGCTCGGTCCCGGCGAGCTCGAGGGCGAGGTTCCTCGCATAGCCGAGCCCGGTCTCCTCGGTGTGTACCTCGGCGCCGTAGCGCTCGGCGATCGAACGCGTCGCGTCGGTGCTGTTGCGGTCCACCACGATCAGGCGATGGACCGGAACGAACGCTCCCACCGACTCCAGGCACTCGGCGAGGTCGCGGGCCGAGTTGAACGTCGCCACGAGCACGTCGACCGGCGGGACGGGGTCGGTCCGCGGAGTTTCGTCGCTCACCCAGCCTCCCCACCCAGCGACTCGGAATAGCTCCCCGGCCCGGCGCTCGGGTATATCCCCCACCGGCTTCGGAGCGAGCGCGCAGATGCTCGCCGAGGCCTCGACCGCGGAGACGCTGCGACTGCTCGTCAACGGCGAGAAGCTTCCGCTCGGATTCGTCCGGGAGGACGGCCGCGTCTTCCTGGTCGCCCGGGAGCGCTCGGCGAGCTGGCCGATCGCGATCCTGCGCTCGGGCATCGCAGAACTCGCCTTGCCCGAAGGCCTCGCCCGGGGCAATGTCGAACTGGTCACCGCTCCCGAGGAGCGCACCGCGATCCTCACCAAGTTCCGGTCGAAGTACGGGGCGGACCGGTTCGCCCGGTGGTACGAGCGGCCGGCACGGGTGCTGACCGTCGACCTCGAGACCCCCCCCGCCGCGCCCTCGGCCGAGGCCGGCTACTACCATTGGCTCGAGAGCGAGTTCGACAACGTCGCGGACGATTACGACCGACACATCACGGGCAACCGGATCAACCGGCTGCTGCGGGACCGTTCGCTCGCGCACCTGCAGGTGTTGTTCGCGAACTCCCCGGCCCTGTTCGAGGTCGGCTGCGGCTCCGGGATGGAGACGCTTCCGCTCCTACGTGCCGGCCACGAGATCACCGCCGTCGACATCTCCGACCGGATGCTCGCGGTGGTGCGCGAGAAGGCCCAGCGCGATGGGCTCGGCGAGCGGCTTCGGACGGTCAAGCTGCGAGCGCGCGAGCTCGACCGGCTCCTGGCCGACCTCGGCCCCGGGTCGTTCGATGGCGGCTACTCGACCTATGGAGCGCTCAACTGCGAACCGGATCTTTCGGCGATCCCGAGCGCGGTCCACGGGTTGCTGAAACCGGAATCGAGGTTCGTGGCCGGGGTCTACAACCGCTGGTGCCTGTTCGAGCTCGCAGGGTACTCATTGTCCTTCCAGAACGACCGGGCCTGGGGGCGCCGCAGGAATCCAGTGCCGGTCGGCGCTTCACGATTTTGCATCGACGTCTTCGCGCACTCCGTCCCTGATTTTGCCCGGTTGTTCGCGGGGAAGTTCCGCATCGAGCGCGTCGAAGGCGTACCCGTCTTTCTGCCCCCCTCCGACCTCACCGGCTACGCCGAGAAGCTCTCACGTCACTTCGAGCAGTTGGCCCGTTGGGACGCCTGGGCGGGCGCGCGCTGGCCTTGGAACCGGTTGGGGGACCACTTCCTGATCACCTTCCGCCGCCACTGAACGGGCCGGAATCCGGTCGGCGCGGGAACGCCTACTGAGTGCGACCCAGAGGATCAGGGCGGCGACTCCGGCGGAACAAGGCGCCAAGCGACCGCCCCGGCCGGTGCCCGCGGAGCGGGCCGATGGACGATGGCAAGGACGCCACCGGCCAGACCGAGGAGGAATCCGAGGATCAAGCCGGCGAGCGTGAACGGGATGCTGACGACCGAGATCACGATGACGATCGCACCCCAGGCCACGTGGCCGCGGGGGAAGGCCCACATCAGCCCCGCCATGACCCAGAGCAGAATCCCGAGCAGCGGTCCGATGAACAGTATCGAAGCGGCGTGGAACCCGATGGCGTAGAGGGCGACCCCGAGCAGGGCGACGAAGAGGCCTCCGAGGAGGATGAAGAACCCGGCGGCGATGGTCAGTCCGATCGCAACGAACGGGGACCGCACGCTCGCTCTGACTCCGAACGATTGGGACGCGCAGCCGGCCTATTAACCGGTCGGTCGCACACGCCGCGGCGGTTCGTCCTGTTCGGGTGGGACGGGTATGGTCGGACGAGAGAACCCGATCACGCGGGGAACCACTCCGAGAGTTCCGAAACGGCTCCCTTGCGCCCCCGCAGGAAGTCGACGGTCTTGTCCCGGTGACACGCCCGACACAAGGTCTGGAGATTGGCGTAGTCGAGCGAAGCCCCGCCTCGTGCGATTTCGAGGATGTGGTCGACCTCGAGCTCCCTCCGCCGCCGACGTGCGTGACACCGTTGGCAGGTGTATCGGTCCCGTCGCATCACCACGATGCGCGCCGCGTCCCAGAAGTACCGTCCATGAAACCGCCATCGGCAGGAATCGCTGCAATACTCGCGCCGTCCCGCGGGCAAGGGCGCGAGACACTCGACGCATCGACCCATGCGACGGGCCTGGGTCCGTCGCGCACTCCCCTCACGGAACCACCCGAGGGAATCTCGGACCACGCGAGCCGAAACCGGCGAGTCGGAGTCCGCGAGCGGCGTGCGCACGACATTTCCATTTGGAGGGGCGCTAAGAACTTCCGGCTCGACTCGAACGCGCCACATTCCACAACGGGAGCATCTGATCTGGGTGACGGCTGGGTCGACCTCTTCGAGCGTCCATTCGGTGGGCACCGGTAGGGGCGATAACCTTGGCCGGCCTTCCGTCACCGGCCGGGAGAGGAGCGAACAGGTGGGAGGTCCGCGACGCCAACGGCCGATACCGAGCTCCGCTCCGGCCCGCGCCGACTTGGGTCCGCCGCCGCGGTTCCCCCTTGCCGATTGGATCGACTCCCACGCGGCATTGCCCCACCAGCTCGGGTCGAGCGGGATGCGGGGGCAGCTCCGCAGCACGGCGCGGCTGCTCCGGCGGCCGAGCGCGGCGAGCGAGTCGGAGGTCCGCGCGTTCTTTGGGGAGTTCAACGGGGTCGACCCCGAAGCCGTCTATCTGACCCATGGGGCCACCGAAGCGAACGCGCTCGCACTCTTCGCGATCCACCGACAACTCCATCGGGAGCGGGGACGTGCGCCCCGCGCGTTCCTTCGCTACCCCGAGTATCCCCCGCTCGGTGATGCGGCGGAGTTCGCGGGATTCGCAACCACCGCCGCGCCGAAGGAATCGGACGTCGTGATACTCTCCAACCCGAACAATCCGACCTCCGAGCTCCGGGACTGGGACGACCTCAAGGTCGAGATCGGCAGCGAGCGGGTCGCGCTGGTCGATGAGACGTTCCGCGGGTTCGGCAACGCAAGGTCCTTCGCAGCGGCGGGGACGCCCGGGGTCTGGGTGACGGGGACGCTCACCAAGGCGTTCGGTGCCGACGACGTTCGCGTGGGGTTCGTGATACCTCCGGTCGAGTCGCGCGAGGAGTTCGGGCATGCCTGGGGTTTGTTGACCGATGGGATCTCGCCGACCTCGCTGGCGGCCGCCGCGGCGTTGCTGCGGAACGCGGAGAGCGTGTTGGCCGAAACCCGTGGTATCCTGGCCGGCAATCTCCGGGCATTGCGGTCCAAGGTGCGATTGGAAGCGGACCCCTACGGGCCGCTCTGGTTCGACCGCGGATCCGGGGGGATCGACTCCGAGGCGCTCGCCCGATTCGCCGTTTCGCGAGGGGTCCTCGTTTGTCCGGGGACCTTTTTCGGTGACCCGACCGGCGTCCGGGTCGGTCTCACCCGGCGCGACTTCGACCGGGACCTCGAGGCGTACCTCGAGGCCCGGTCGGCCTTCCTCAGCGGGATCGGCTAGCGCCGCACCGGGGGATCACGGGGGCGGCTCGAGGGTGCGTCCGTCGAGCGACCCGCGCGGGAGGGGGCCGCGGACGGTGCGGGGGCGAACGAGCGTCCGGTCCGGGTGCTCGGCTCCGGACTGCTCGGTGAGCAGCTGGGAGGCGAAACGGGCCGCCGCCTCCCGATCCTCTGACTTCAGATGGAGCAGGAACCCACGGGCAAGCTCGTTGAGGACTCCCCGACTGACCGCGATATGGGGCTCGGGCATGTCCTGCGGCCGCCACGGCGGTCTCGGGCGCCGTGGTTCGGCAGGTTCCATGTGCGGACACGACCCGAGTTCGCCGCATAAAGCCCGGGGCTCCACCCGATTTCGGCGGGTCGGCGACCGTTCGTGCTCCGTCGCCGGAGGGGTATTCTAAAGACGCCCCGCCCCCATCGCCCGCGCGAAGTCCCATGGCGCAGACGACACCGGCCCCCTCGGCGACGCATCCGACGCACGCGGAGCACGCCGCCGCGGAGCCGAAGCGCGGCGTGCGCATTGTAACACCGATCCCGGGCCCGAACGCCCAGAAGATCATCGACCAGGACACCCGGCTGCTCATGACCGCCACGAAGAGCTCCCCGGTGGCGGCCGCCAGCGCCCACGGCGTCTGGATCGACGACGTCGACGGCAACCGGATCCTCGACTTCACGAGCGGGGTGGGCGTGGTGAACGTCGGCCACTGCCATCCCGAGGTCGTCAAGGCGATCCAGAACCAGGCCGCGAAGCTGATGCACTTCGCCGGGACCGATTACTACTACGACATCCAGAACAAGCTCGCCCAGAAGCTGACGGAGATCACGCCGGGCAGCTTTGACAAGAAGGTCTTCTTCACCAACAGCGGCACCGAGAGCGTCGAGGCCGCCCTCAAGCTCGCCCGGTGGAATCAGCGACGCCCGATCACGGTCGGACTGCTCGGTGCGTTCCACGGCCGGTCGATGGGGTCGCTCTCCATGACCACCTCGAAGCCGACCCAGCGCGCGCGCTTCGAACCTTTCACCGGCGGGGGCCACCACATCCCGTCGCCCTACTGCTATCGCTGCCCCTACCAGCTGACCTACCCGAGCTGCGACCTCTACTGTGCGAAGATCCTCAAGGAGCTCTACTTCGAGACCTCGATCCCGCCCGAGGATGTCGCGGCGTTCATCGCCGAACCCGTCCTCGGCGAGGGCGGCTACATCGTCCCTCCGCCCGGCTGGCACCGCGCGATCAAGTCCATCTGCGACGAGCACGGCATCCTGTTCATCTCCGACGAGGTCCAGGCGGGCGTCGGCCGCACCGGCCGCTGGTACGGCATCGAGCATCACGGCGTCGTGCCCGACATCCTGGCCACCGCCAAGGCGATCGGCGGCGGGCTCCCGATGGGGGCCATCGTCTTCCGCAAGGAGCTCGACTACACCCACCAGGGCGCCCACTCGAACACCTTCGGGGGCAACCTCGTGGCCGGCGCGGCCTCGCTCGCCACGCTCCAGGTCATCGAGCGCGACAAGGTCCTCGACAACGCCCGCACCCAGGGCGAGCATCTCGTCGCGCGGCTCAAGGAGCTGCAGCGCAAGTACCCGGTCATCGGTGATGTGCGAGGCCTCGGGCTGATGGTCGGGACCGAGTTCATCCGATCGGCGGAGGACAAGACCCCGAACGTCAGGCTCCGCGACCGTGTGATCGACGAGTGCTACCGGCGCGGCCTGCTGCTCTTGCCGTGCGGCAAGAGCTCGATCCGCTACATCCCGCCGCTCATCATCCGGACCGAGGAGATCGACGAGGGCGTCGAGATCCTCGACGGCGCGATCGCGGCCGCCCTGCGCGCCTCCGGATGAAGGTCGCGGTCCTCGATTCCGGTCGCATCGTCCTCCGGGACGGACCGCCGCCCGAGCCCGTACCGGGGAGCGTTGTGGTCGCGCTGGCGGCCTGCGGCGTGTGCGGCACCGACGTCGAGAAGCTCCGGGGGAACTACCGCACGGCGGGCATCCTCGGCCACGAGGCGGTCGGCTCGGTCGTCGCCGTCGGCGACGGGGTCGATGGCCGCGCCGTCGGCGATCGCGTGTTCGTCCACCACCACGTGCCCTGCTACACGTGCACGGTCTGCCGGCGGGGCGACCTGACGCTCTGTCCGGACTACTCCAAGACCAACCTGGATCCCGGAGGCTTCGCTGAGCGATTCCGCGCCTCGCCCGAGCATGTGAGCAAGGGAGCGGTCCTTGGCCTCGCTCCCAACGTGAGCTGGGAGGTCGGGGCGCTCCTCGAACCGGCCGCCTGTGCCCTCACGGCGATCCGGCTGCTCGGCGGTTGCGCGGGCCGGTCCGTGTTCCTCGTCGGGCTCGGCCCGGTGGGGTTGCTCTATGCCCGGGTGGCCCGGGCGTTGGGCGCGAACTGGGTCGGTGGCGCCGAGCTCTCGGAAAAGCGACGGACGGCGGCCGAGCGCGGCGGCATCGACACCGCCCTCGACCCCAGCGCCCCGGAGGAAGTCCACCGCGCCGTCCGTGCGAACACCGGTGGGGTCGGGGTCGATCTGGCCGTGGTCGCGACGGGTTCGCCCAAGGCGCTCGACCTCGCCGCCGAGCTCCCCCGGCGGGGTGGCACCCTCAATCTGTTCGGGCTCCCAGACGTCGGAAGCCACCTGGGACTCGACCTGCAGCGCCTGTACCTTCAGGGCTATCGGGTGGTGCCGACCTACGCGACGACCGAGCGCGATTTGGCCGAATTGCACGCCCTCGTCGCCGGCGGACGACTTTCGCTCGACGGCCTCGTCAGCCACCGGCTGCCGCTGACGGAGACCGCGGAGGCGTTCCGCCTGGCCGGCGCCCCCCACGAGGCGCTCAAGGTCGTGGTGACCGGACCGGCGTTTTCGTGACCGGGGACGCGCGGTCCCCGCAGTCGCCCTAGCTCTTGGCGTCCGCGCCGAGCACCTGATCGACGATACGGGCTGCGGCGGGGACCGAGACACCGGGGCCGATCACGCTGCCGGCCACCGAGGCGTCGTCGCCGACCTGCACGCCCTCCATCAGGATCGAGTTCTCGACGAGGGCCCCCTTGGAGACGTGGACCCGCGCGCCGAGGTGGACGTAGGGTCCGAACGAGGCCCCGTGGGCTTCCACGCCCGCATCCGCGAAGACCGGACCTTTCCCCAGCGCGCCCTTCGGAAGTGCGCCCGGGCCGCCGCGACCCGCATCGAACAGCAACCGCTGGGCGCGGAGGAGCCGGGCGGGAGTCCCCGCATCCTCCCAGAAGCCGGACATCCGAAAGCCGTAGACGCCCTCGGCGAGCAGGCCGGGGACGATCTCCTGCTCCCAACTCACCTGTCGGCCCGCGGGGATGCGGTCGAGGACCGAGCCCCGCCAGACCGAGAGCCCGGCGTTGATCCAGTGCGATGGCGCGACCTCGGGAGCCGGTTTCTCGACGAACCGTTCGATCCGGTCCTCCGCCCCGAGCGCCGCCACGCCGTAGGGTCGGGTATCGGCGACCTCGGCGAGCGTCATGATCCCGACCCCGCCCCGGAGTCGGTGGAGGGCGAGCACCTCCTCGACGGGCACCTGGGCGACCACGTCGGAGTTCATCAGGATGAACGGGTCGGACATCCCTTCGGCGACGTTCTTCATCCCGCCGCCGGTCCCCAGCGGCTCGGCCTCCGGGACACAGCGCGTCGGCCATCTCAGGGGGTGGGCCTGGAGGAACGCTTCGAGGACGTCGGCCTTGTAGCCGCTCGCCAGCACGACCTCCTCGACGTCCTTCGGGAGCAGGTCGAGGACATGGTAGAGCATCGGCTTGCCGGCGAGCGGAATGAGCTGTTTCGGGATCGCGTAGGTGATCGGCCGAAGCCGCGTGCCGAACCCGCCGACGAGTACCAACGCTTTCATCGAACGCCCCGCCGATTCGGGGCCGGTCGATAAGAGTTCGCGCGCCGCCCATCGGATACTCCGACCGGTAACGTCGTATCGACGGGAACGCTCAAGAGACCGCCCGGGCAGTCGCCGTCCGGGGCGACCTCGATGGGGACGTTCGGTGACTCGATGAAGATCACCCGGACCTCGTTCCGGATGATCCGTGAGGATCATGCACTGCTGTGGCTTCCACTGATCTCCGGGCTGTGCCTGCTCGCCGTCCTGGGGCTCGTCTTCGGTCCGCTCCTCGCGGTGCTCCTGTGGTCCCCGGGCTCGTGGAGCTTCCTGTTCGGCAGCACCGCCGGCGAGGTCCTCGTGGCCGCGGTGCTCGTCGCGCTCTACTTCGTGCTCGTGTTCGTCGGGACGTTCTTTACTGCCGGGCTCGTCGGCGCGGCGATGATGAAGCTCGACGGCGGGGCGCCGACCGTCGGCGACGGGATCCGATTCGCCCGCCAGAAGCTCCGTCGTATCCTGGTCTGGAGCCTGATCGCCGCGTCGGTCGGTCTCCTGATCCAGATCATCAGCTCCCGCATCCAAGGGTTGGGCGGGATCGTCCTCCGGATCGCCGCCGGGGCGACCTGGGGGATCGCGACCTACTTCATCGTCCCGGTCCTCGTCTTCGAGGACCTGCCGACCTGGGGCTCGCTCAAGCGCTCGGCGGGGCTCTTCCTGCAGACGTTCGGCCGGACGTTCGTGTCCAACATCGTTCTGGCGCTCATCGCCGTCGGGATCGGCATCGCAGGTTTCGTGGCCCTCGTCCTGGGGATCGTGCTCGCGGCCCAAGGCAGCCTCGTGGTCGGGCTCGTCCTCGTCTCGCTCGGGATCGCGATCTTCGTCACCGACGCGGTGCTCACCACCGCGGTCAGCGGGGTGATGCGGGCGGCGCTCTACCGCTACGCGACCACCGGGCGTATCGACCCGGGGCTCCTGCCTCCGCAGTTTGCGGGGAGGGCCGCGCCCCCTCCGCCCCCTGCGGGGACCACGCCGTTGCCGTCGTACTGATGTAGGGGATCCCGCGCGCGCGGCCGCCGCGCGCGTCCCCCGCGCTCCAGGTCTCCGTATGCCGCGGGAGCCACGGCTACCTCGAAGCCTGGTCCGGGCCCACGACCGATGCTCGCTCCATCCGGGGCTGGGCGGGGCGCGGTGGGCTCCGGCCCTGCCCGCCGGGCGGCGCATCGATGACCGAGAGCGCCCGGCGATGTACTTCGCGGGCGGAGAGGCGGTCGGTGGCGATCACTGCTTCACCCCGCACCGGCGTGGGATGCCAGCCCTTGGGGCTGGCCCGGATGTAGGCCGGGCGTACACGGGTCTTACGGCGCACCGCCGTCTCAGGGTCGGCCGTCAGTCGGGCGCGTTGCCCAGGAGTACAGGGCGGGCAGGAAGGGGGGCCCAGCGGGGCGGACCGGCCCCTATCCGACGTCGCGTTCCCACAAGATCGAACACCGCGACTCGCCCGGGATATGCCCTCGGGTTCGACCCGCCTCCCGGAACCCGATGCGGCGGTAGTACGCGACGAGGGAGGCGTTCGTCTCCAAGCAGTCCAGTCGGAGTTTGGCTCGGCCCCACTCGTGCACGCGCGCCGCCGCCCATTGGAAAATCTCGGCGCCGAGACCAAAGCCGGCGAACCGACGCCCTACCGCGAGGCGGTGCACGTAGCCGGCGATCGGCGGTTGCGGACCCCAGACCCGGGGGTCCTCGGCGGAGAGCGTGAGCGTAGCGACCACCGCTACGTCGTTTCGACCACCACGATCTCGCCGCGTTCGATCTGGGGGCGGACCCATTCGACCGGGAACGGAACGGGCCACCAGTCCTCCACACCACGCGCACGGGCCCACTCGGCTGCCTCGGTCAGCAGCGCCCGAACCGCCTCCAGGTCTTCCGTCGTGGCGACGCGGAAGTTCAGTCGATGGGAGGCCGCGGCCATTTCCGATTCCCCCGGACCGGGGGTGGGACGCACGGTGGCCTTTGATGAATCCCGCCTCGCCGCGACGTGGGGTGAGGATCGCGGCGGGGGCCGATCCCGCCGGTAACGGCCCGAACGGTCGTACTGGACAGCGGGAACGGAGAAGGAGCCCCGTTACCCGATGACGTCGACGGGGGCCGGGGAGCCCCCGACCAACGTCTTGGTCCCGTGCGACTCGGCCAAGGGGTGGTCTCCGAGGAGTTCTTCCAACGGACGTTCGCCCACGCCCCGGGAGCGTTCGAACTCCCGAATCAAGGACGCCATGACCCGGGCAGATTCGCCCGGCCATCCGCCGGCCGCGGTCTCGGCGGACAGGACCAATCCGTCGGCGCCGTCGAGAAGGGTGTTCATCGCGTCGTTGACCTCGGCCCGGGTCGGGACGCGGTGCGTGACCATCGACTCGAGGAAGTTGGTCGCCACATGCACCGGCACTCCAGAGGCGTTCGCTCGACGGATGATCTCCTTCTGGAGCATCGGGACCCCCTCCATGCGGACCTCCCTCGAGAGGTCCCCGCGATCGATCAGGATCTTGTCCGCCTCCTGCAAGATCGCGTCGAGGTTGCGTACGCCCTCCCGGCTCTCGATCTTGGCCACGATGGTCGCGTCGTCGCCGGTGATGCTGCGGAGTTCCCGGACCGACGAGGCGTCCTCGCAGAACGACAGCGCGAATTCCCGTACCCCGCCCTCGGCCGCGATCCGGGCCGCGACACGGTCCTTCTCGGAGAACGTCGGGAGCGTCGGGGAGGGGAGGGCGGTGACGGCCTTCCGCGTTCCGATCTCCCCGCCGACCAGCACCGTCGCCTCCGCGCCGACATCGGACAGCGCGTCGACCCGCAGGACGGCCGCATCGAAGTCGATACTGACACGGGCGCCCGGGACCAACTGCTCGATCGCGTTACCGGGGATGATAGGGATGAGGTAGGCATCGCCCCAGAACGCGGCCGACACGAGCCGGACGATGTCACCCTCGAGGACCGCAACGCCCTCGGTCATCTGGCCCGTACGCATCCGGGCGCCCTCGGTGTCGATCGAGATCGGGACCTTCGAGTGCGCCCGGACGTACCGGAGGATCGGTCCCAGCTTCTCGACGTCCGTATGGGACATGTTGATCCGGAACAGCGCGGCCCCTGCGGACTCCAACTCGGCCAGAACGCGCTCGTTCAGCGAGCTGGGGCCGAGCGTGCAGGCGAACGCCTTCGGAAGGAGCGCTCCCGATCCCTGCAACGGCGGCTCCAGCGCCACGTCAGAAAAAACAAGTGGCCGAGCTACTTGAACGAACCCTTACCCATCGCATTGGTCCGACGGGCACGGGGTGGACCTTACGGGTAGGGCGGTCGCCCAGTAACGCGCGTGCGAACCCACTCAGTTCCTAACAGCCTATCCGGAAACCCTTCCCGGTGCGGGTGGGGTCTCCGGTTTCGCGTCGTCTCCCTTCATCGGCTCGGCGATGAGGCCCCGGAGAGTCTCCTCTCCGGGACGCCACCCCGCCGCCTCCAGGAGCGCGTTGCGCGCGCTCGGGGGGACTGTGGCTCCCCGTAGGACGGAGCGTCCTCGGGACAGTACGGCGATCGCCGCCGCCACATCCCGATGCCAGCTCCCTCCACATCCTTCGCAGACGATCCGGCGGGACATCCTCCGGGAGCCGCGGCCTCCGCCGCTTCCCTCCGTCCCTTCCTCCCGCGGGAGAGCCGGATGCCCTCCGCACCGGGGACACTCCTGCGAAGTCCCCTCGGGATTCACCCGGACCATCCTCGTGGTCAGCTTGTAACCCAGCATCGTCAGGAATCGGTCGTGGGTCCACCGCGACAGACACCGCCGAGCGGCTGGGCTTCGCCGCTCCCGGTTGAGGACCCCGCTCGTCAGACCCGTCAACTCCTCCACGGCGACGGCCCGGTCGCCGACGGCTCGAACTAGCGCGCCCGTGGCGAGGTGGAGCTGGGCGTCGGTCCGACGGCGTTCCCTTCGTCCGTAGCGTCGGAGGACGACGCGCTGGTGACGATGGTCCTTCGAGATCGTGCGGGCGATGGACTGGCGCTTGCGGTCCATCCGCTCTTGGATCCGAAGGATGGGCGCGAGATCTACGGCCCCTGCCGTTCCGTCGGAGGCGGCGTAGACGGCGGTCCGGAAGTTGAGGTCAATCCCCACGGTCTCCGGGACGTCGCGGATCATATGGGGGACCCGGAAGTGGAACAAGAGTTGGTGGGGGGTGAGAGAGAGCCCGAAGACCCAGCCCGAAGCGACGCCATACTTGGTGAAGAGCGGATTCCGAACCTCAGTGAGGTCGATGTCGAGATGCCGATCGCGGTGGATAGTGATCCGCAAGTGACCGTCGCGGAGGACGAACAAGTTGTGATGGAGGCTTGCCTTCAGCTGGCGACGATGGGGAAGGGCGTTTCGCATCCGCTCGAATCGCTCGGGGTCCTCGCGTCGCGCCCGTCGCAGCGAGCGGTCCCAGGCGTTGAGGACCGCGATGGTCTCGTTGGCCGCGGTGATCGACCAGCCGGAGGCGAGGTGGGGGTACAGTGCCCGCAAGGCCGGGTAAGAACGCTTCGTGGCGTCGAACCGAGACTCGTCCGTATGGGAGCGCCAGTCGGGGAGGAGGCAATTGATCGCCGCGCGAGTGTCGAGCAGCGCGCGGAAGAGGGCGGGCTCGGCACAATGAGGGAGGGCGACGGTGCGGATCGCATACCCGCGCTCCACGAAGCAGGTCCGGGGCGAGCCAGGTCGTGAGGATTCACGTTCCGATGAACGGTGAAAAATGAAAGGGAAGGAACGCCCGAGTGAGTCACGGGCGAACCTCAGTCGAGGTTTTCGGACAGGCTCTAAGCAGTTCGTAACGGTCGAAGATCCCGCGCTGCGGGGGGCCAGGAGCAGGCCGAGGGAGGGCAAGCCCACGATGTTGGATTCCTAGACGCGCCGGATGCGGTACGTGAGTGAGCCAATCCGGCCGTTCCCCGTACGCGTAGTCCGCACGCCCGGACGAAGGAGTTCTCCGCAATGGCGCCACTATTGTCCCGGATGGCTACAGCGGACCCCCCCACGACAATCACCATCCGTTCGAGCACCCGCTTCCTACTGGAATCGATGAAGAGCCCGGGGGAGACCTACGACGACCTTCTCCAGCAGCTTGCCGAAGAGTACTATCCCCCGGAGATCCTCTCCGAACTTCGGCGGCGCGTCGCCGGGATCCGCAGCGGCCGGAGGAAGACCGTCCCCGCCGACGAGGCGTACCCGAGGCTCGGCGTTTGATTCCCTATTCGGTCGAGTTCGACCCCCAGGCGTTGGACGAGGCCTCCCGCATTCCACCACGGCCCCGCCGCCGATTGAAGGAGGATCTGGAGTACCTCCGCGCCGGCCCGTTCCGGTCTCACCCCGGGGTGCGTGTCAAGGAGATTCGACACCTGAGAGGCGTCTGGAGATTCCACCTCGGACGCGGACCGCGAGTGTTCTACATGACCCTGGAGGACCGTCCGACCGTGGTGAAGGTCGACGTGAGCGCCGGGGTCTCCAAGCGCACGCTCGCCGAGTTGAAGCGTCGCCTCTAGTGACGCGGAGTCCACTCGGGTGGACCATCCAGCTCCTCACTCTCGGCACACCCTCGGGCGAGCCTGGAGTTTCGGGGGAAATCGGCGTGCAACACCAGCCGAGGGAGGGAATCGAACCCCCAGGAAACGGATCTGCAGTCCGTCGCATTAACCATTCTGCCACCTCGGCGCGTCGACGGGCAGTGCGACCTGCGTAAAACCCCTCGCGGGCTCAGACGGGTCGAAACCCTCGACCCGCCCGGAGCGCGCTCGTTCGCAGCGCGAGCAGCACTCGTCCCCAGGGTGCTAGGGAGCGGCCCCCACCGGCGCAGGCCCCGCGGCGGAGGGCATCGAGGATCCCGTCGACGGAATCCACCTCGCTCGAGAACTCGGTGAAGGAGCGTCCCACGCTGGTGGGCTCGTGGGCATCGCTTCCCCCCACGGTGCCCAAACCGCGGCGGGCTGCGATCAACTCGGCCCTCCCGTTGGCCACGGCGGAGCTGCGGCCGTTCCGCCCCTCCACGCAGCGCACGCGCGCGCGCTCGGCGACCCGCCGCCCCGCGCCGTGCATCCAGCGGAAGGGATGGGCCAGGGCGGTGACGCCCCCTCGGGCCTCGGCCCACTCGGCGACTTCCTCGACGGAAAGGTTTCGCCGGGGTGCCTCCGAGACCCCGTACACCAGGACATGCCCCTCGCGGGCCGAAACCTCGACTCCGGGGATGAACCAGCACCGAGGGTACCGCTCCTGAAGAGTCCGGAGCGTGCCGTGACCGGCGACGGTGTTGTGATCGGTGAGAGCAAAACCCTGGAGCCCCGCGGTGCCGAGATAGTCCATGATGCGGCCGAGGTCCAGCGAGGAGTCGGGGGAGTACTGGGAATGGACGTGCAGGTCGAGCCGGTAGAGCGTCGTCATCGCACCTTCGCCCCGGGCGCGATCGCTGCGCCGACCGAGATGGGGGCACCAGGACCGTAACTCACCACGGCGAGTTCGGCACCCCCTCCCGGTAGGGCTCGCACGACGACGTTCTGTCCGGTCGCCCACTCCCCGGCGACCTCATGCTCGGAGCTACCGACAGATACCCGGCTCCTCCCTGAGGTCCCCGGCCCGAGCACCCGCGCGACACGGAATGCGGCGCGCTCGAATTCATCGATCTTGACGACCCGTTCGGGCGAGCTTACTCCTACTGCCGACGTGCCGAGCTCACCGGATTCCGGAGGCGCCAGCGGCTCGACCGTGCCGCCGGACTCGGCCGCGAGGATCATCCCGTGCGAGGCGACCGAGCGGATCGTTCTCGGCTCGAGGTTCGCCAGCAGGACCACGCGGCGGTCCTGGAGCGCCTCCGGTGGAAGGTAAGGGCGCAGGCCGGCCACGACGGTGCGTCGGCCGTGCGGACCGAGGTCGACCTCGAGCTGATACAGTCGGTCCGCCGAGGGATGCGCCTCCACCCGGACGATCTTCCCGACGCGAAGGTCCAGTGCGAACTCCTCGCCGGCCGGCTCGTGAAGCGCCGGGGGGGTGGCCGTAGGAACGTGCTTGGTCGCCGTTTCGGTCGGAGCCCGGGGGGCGGTCGTACTCCGCGGGAACAACGGACGGATCTCGCCGAACGGGGTCCCCGCCACGGGCGGGTCCGTCGCGTGGTCCCACTCTCCGGGTCCAGGGAGCCCCGGAGCCCCGAGCATCCGGAACACCGACTCGCTCGAGTGCGGCAGGAACGGTGCGAGCCAGGCCGCCGCGGTCCGCACGAACCAGATCTCCTCGTAGAGGACCCGCCCGAGCTCCGGCCCGCTCAGCTTCCACGGCTCGGCGTCGTGGAATCGTCGGTTCGCCTCGCGCACCTCGGTGAGGATCCGTTCCAGCGCCTCCTTGAGACGAACCGCCTCCAGGTCCTCGGTGATCGCCAGGTGGGCGGCGCGCAGCCGCACATCCAGCGCGGACCCATCGCGGGCCCAGCCCGAGGGGGGGGAGGGGATCCTCCCGCCGAATCGGTCCCGTGCCAGTACGAGCAACCGCTGGACGAGGTTCCCCCACTGGTTGGCGAGCACCTGCTCGCGCACCTGGTGGAACTCCTCCCATTGGAACTCGGTGTCGTGATTCTGGGGCGCGAGGAGCGCGGCATAGAACCGAATGGCGTCCGCCGGGTACTCCGACAGCATGGCGGCGATCGACACATCGGCACCGGGGCTGCGCGACTTCGACAGCTTCCCGCCGCCCATCACCATCCACTCGTTGGCGGGAACGTCGTGGGGGAGGACGTACCCCCCTACGCCCTGCAGCATCGCGGGCCAGAAAATCGTGTGATAGTAGATGTTGTCCTTGCCGACGAAGTAGTACGCGCGGACCGGCTCGCCGGAATCCCAGAACCGCCTCCACGCCGCCGGGTCGCCCGAGCGGATCGCCCACTCCCGGCTCGCCGACAGGTAGCCGACCACCGCTTCGAACCAGACGTAGAACCGCTTGGTCGGATAGCCGTCCAGCGGGATCGACACTCCCCAGTCGAGGTCGCGCGTGATCGGGGTCGGCCGCAGCCCGCCCGAGAGGAAGTTGCGCGTGAACGCGACCACGTTCGGCCTCCAGTAGCTCTTGTCCGAGAGGAACGTGCCGATCCCGTCCGCGAGCAGGTCGAGTCGCAGGAAGAAGTGCTCCGACGGACGGAATTCCGCCGGGGTGCCGCACAGCGCGCACGAGGGTTGGCCGAGGTCTTTCGGCTCGAGCACCCGACCGCAGTTGTCGCATTCGTCGCCGCGCGCCTTGGGGGAGCCGCAGTGCGGGCAGATCCCGTTCAGGTAGCGGTCGGGCAGGAACCGCGCGTGCTTGGGGCAGTAGGCGTACTGCTCGGTGCGGCGGTCGATGTACCCGTTGCGCAGGAGCCCCAGGAACACCTCGTGCACGGTACGTTCGTGCACCGGCGTGTGGGTCGAGGTGAAGAGGTCGAACGAGACCCCCAGCCCCCGGAACGCCTCCCGGTTGATCGCGTCGTTGCGTTCCGCGACCTCCCGAGGGGTCGCACCCTCCGCCTCGGCGGTGACGAGCACGGGGGTGCCGTGCATGTCCGATCCGGAGACGAGGAGGACCTCGTTCCCCCGCAGCCGGTGGTACCGGGCGAAGATGTCACCGGGCAGGTAGGCGCCCGCGAGATGCCCGATGTGGAACGGTCCGTTGGCGTAGGGCCATGCGATCCCGATCAGGATGCGGACCAACGGGGCACCTCCAGCAATACCACCGAGCGCCCCGATATGGCGATTGAGGAGTCGCACGGGACCCAAGTCCCTTATCTCGGGGCCCCCTCGGGCCGCCGATGAGCGCTCCGGACCGCCCGCTCCCCCGGCCGACGGTACCCGAGGCCGACGCCCTCCTCGGGATCCGGCACCCGGTGTTGGCCCACGGGTTCGTGGCGCTGATCGACTACATGGGCAACGATGCCGCCATCGTCCAGGCCGCCCGGGTCTCCTACGGGGCCGGGACCAAGACGGTCCGTGATGACCGCGGGCTGATCCGATACCTGCTGCGCCACCGCCACACGACGCCGTTCGAAATGGTCGAGTTCAAGTTCCTCGTCCGGCTCCCGATCTACGTCGCCCGGCAGATCGTCCGGCATCGTTCCGCGAACATCAACGAGTTCTCGGCGCGCTACTCGATCATGGCCGACGAGTTCGACCTCCCCGCCCCGGAGGACATTCGGCGTCAATCCCAGCGCAACCGCCAAGGGCGGGATGAACCGCTCCCCGCCGAAGTGGCCGAACGGTTCCGATCCGACCTGGACCGAGTCAGCCGCGAGGCCTACGCGGCCTACGGCCGTGCGCTCGAGTCGGGCGTCGCGCGGGAGACCGCGCGGCTCCTGCTGCCGCTGGCCTACTACACAGAGTGGTACTGGAAGATCGACCTGCACAACCTGCTCCACTTCTTGGGACTGCGGCTCGACCCCCATACCCAGGAGGAGACCCGCCGTTATGCCACGGAGATGGCGCGGATCGTCCGGGTGGTCTGCCCGGTCGCGTTCGAGGCGTTCGAAGAGTTCACGCTCTCGGGCCTGTCACTGTCCCGCCGGGAACAGGTCGCGCTCCGCGCCCTCCTGGGCGGGGCGACCCCCGAGGCGGCCTGTCAGAAGGCGGGGCTCGCGCTGACCAAGGACGACGGCACCCCGCTCAAGACCGGCGAGGGAAGGGAGTTCCTCGACAAACTGGACCGGCTCCATACGGCCACCGAGCCAACCGTATAGACCCGGCCGGGGTCGGAGCGGCGTGCCGGCTGAAACCCTCGGGATCTTCCTCGACGGCACGTTCGGCAAGGCGCGGGGCGGCGGGACCTTCGTCGTTCACGACCCGGCCGATGGTTCGGAGTTCGCCCTCGTTTCCGAGGGAACGGCCGACGACGCTGCGACGGCGATGGACTCCGCCGCGCGGGCGCAGCCGGCGTGGGAGGCGATGGGCGGCGCGACCCGGTCGAAGTTCCTCCTGCGAGCGGCGGAGTATCTGCGGGAGGGCGCCGAGGACCTCGCGCGCACGATCACCCGCGAGATGGGCAAGGTGCTCTACGAATCCCGGTTGGAGGTCCAGGGGGCGATCGACAATCTGGAGTACTACGCGGCCTTCGGCCGCACCCTCGCTGGCGAGGAGGTCGCGATGCTCCCGCGCGGGGAGACGGTCCGACTCCTGTGGTTGCCCCGGGGGGTGGTCGTCGGGATCACCCCGTGGAACTTCCCCGCGGCCACGGTCACGCGGAAGATCGGCCCCGCGCTCGTCGCCGGGAACACGATGGTGGTTAAGCCCTCGAGCGCCACTCCGTTGTCGACGCTCCGCATCGCCGAGGCGTTCCGACGCGCCGGGCTGCCTCCGGGCGTGCTGAACGTGGTGCCCGGTCCCGGAGGCAAGCTCGGCCCGTCGCTCCTCCAACACCCCGCGTGTTCGACGGTGACCCTGACGGGTTCGACCGAGAGTGGTCGCGAGGTGCTCCGGCTCGCGGCCCCGCGCGTGGTCAAGTGCCTCCTCGAGCTCGGCGGGAAGGCGCCGGTCATCGTCGCGGCCGACGCCGATCTGGACTGGGCGGTCCGAGCCACCGTCTGGTCCCGTTTCTGGAATGCCGGGCAGGCCTGCATCGCCGCCGAGCGAACCTACGTCGAACGCTCGGTCCGGGACGAGTTCCTGCGCAAGGTCGATGCGATGGTCTCCCGGCTCCGCGTCGGCCCGGGCTTGTCGCCCCACGTCGACATCGGCCCGGTCTACAGTGTCGGTGCCCGCGACGGGATCGCCCGGATGGTCGAGGCGGCGGAACGCGCGGGTGCGACGGCCTCTGTCGGTGGAAAGATCCCGACCGAAGGGGCGCTCCAGAAGGGCGCGTTCTACCCACCGACGGTCCTTTCCGGCGTTTCGGACTCCAACCCGGTCGCCAAGGACGAGATCTTCGGCCCCGTGTTGCCGGTGCTGGAGTTCAGCGACTTCGACGACGCCATTGCGCGCGCGAACGCCTCAGATTATGGGCTCTCGAGCTACGTGTTCACCCGCGATCTCACGCTCGCGGAGAAGGCTCAGCGGGAGCTGCGGTTCGGGGAGACCTACGTCAACCGGGCCGGCCCGGAGACGCCACAGGGCTACCACGCGGGGTTCCGGCAGAGCGGTCTCGGGGGCGAGGGCACCCGCTGGGGCGTGCAGGACTATCTCCAGCTCAAGACGGTCTACGTCGATTGGCACGAACCCCACTCGGCCGACTACTTCCTGCCCTACCCCGACTGACCCGGGCCGGCCGTCCGGCCAGCAGGACGTGGAGGTCGGTCACGTTCGTGCCGGTCGGCCCCGTCTTCCACAGCGTCCCCAACCTACGAAGCGTGTCGTAGCTTCGATGGTGCGCGAGCGCGTCGGCGAGGTCGATTCCCCGTTGCGTCGCCCGCGCGGCCGACCGACCATCGGCCCAGCCCCCGGCGGCGTCGGTCGGTCCGTCGACCCCGTCGGTTCCCACCGAGAGGGCGAGGAGCGACGCTCGCCCGGCGAGGGCGATGGCCGCCGTCAGGGCGAACTCCTGGTTGCGACCGCCCCGACCGGAGCCCGAGCCCAGCCGGACCGTGGTCTCCCCTCCGGAGACGACGCAGGCGGGTGGGCGGACCGGGCGTCCGGTTCGCGCGAGTCGGATGAGCAGTCGACACTGCGCACGAGCCACCCGCTGCGTGTCGCCCACCTGGGGGTCTTGGAGCCGATAGGCCCGGTACCCGATCGCCGTGGCGGACCGGGTGGCCGCCTCGACGGCCATCCGATTGGAGGCGACGAGCTGGAATCGGTGGCCCCGCAGCCGGGGATCGCCGGGTTTGGGATTCTCGGGAACCGTTCCGAGTACTCCGTGGTTGAGGCGGGCGCGCACAGAACCCGGCAACTTGCCCCAGATGTTCCAGCGCTTTGCCACACGGACAGCGTCGGCGAACGTGGTCGGGTCGGGCACGGTCGGACCGGAGGCGATATCCCATGGAGTGTCACCGATCACATCGGAGATCGCCAGCGTCGCCGATGTCGCCGGGGCTACGGCCGCCGCGAGTTGTCCGCCTTTGACGCGCGACAGATGACGTCGCACCGTGTTGATCCCCTGGATGGGGGTACCCGCGTCGAGCAGCAGAGTGTTGCAACGTTGGAGGTCGTCGAGTGCGATCCCCGCGGCCGGGGATTCGCAGAGCGCCGAGCCTCCACCCGAGATCAGGAAGACGACGGGCCGCCCCGCTCCTCGGGCGAGAAAAGTCAGTACGGACTCGGCGGCGCGGACGCTTCTCTGCGTCGGGGTCGGGTGTCCTCCTCGATAGACTTCGAACGGTCCTCGGGGGGCCCGGCCGACCGGCGGGATCACGGCGATCCCGCGCGCCGAGCGACCGAGGATCCGGTGGGCCGACTCGGCCATCTTCGTGGCGGCCTTTCCGATGGCCACGACCGAGACGGACCCGCCACGGGGAATCGGGAGGAGCTGGCGTCCGACCCGTGCGCCGGACGGAGTGCGGCGAAGGGCCGAGGCAACGGCGGCTCCGGGCTCGACGGCTGCGATGCCCGCCCGCGCGATCGTTCGGGCGTCAGAAGCGAGGGTCACTTCCGCCCTCCAGGGTGAAACCGGGACGCGGAGGAATCGACGGGTACGGAGGGGTGAACCGACGCGGGTCGACCGGCGCGAGTTCCGCAGGCAGAGCATCGGTCGACTCGCCCGAGGAGAGGAGCCGCGCGAGCCGGGCGGCTGCGGCGCCCGCGCGCATGATGCCGAATCCATTGAAGCCGGTGATGGCGTAGAGCCCGCGGGACGCGTCGACCGGCCCGATCAACGGTCGACGATCGGGGGTCGAGGTGCATACTCCGGCCCATGAGGCCGCGAGCTCGGCGTCACCGAACCGCGGCCATCGCTCGGTGAGGACCGTCGCGATGTGCTCGACGAATCGCTCGTCGCCGCCGGCGACGAACCGGTCGGGATCCGCCTCGACCTTCTCGGTACCGTTCCCCACGAGGATCCGCCCGTTGACCTCGGGCCGGAGGTAGACGTCCTCATCGATGTCGTGGCCGACGGGCATCTCCGGCCGGGCCGGTGTCGTCGGTCGGAGCAAGGCGGCCTGGGTACGGTAGGGGGTCAACGGCAGCGGCCGACCGAGTTGCGTGGCGACGGACTTGGTCCAGGCGCCGGCCGCCAGCACGAGCCGGCGACTCCGGAGCGGGGTGGTGGCGCCGTCGAGAGACCACCACCCGTCCGACCAAGCGAGCGAGCGTGCGGGCGCGCCGAGCTCGAACCGTGCGCCCGCCTGCCGTGCGCCCTCGGCGTAGATGCCCGTGAGGGCCGTGGGCTCGACACAGGCGTCGTTGGGCGAATCGAGCGCGAGCGCGCCCTCGTCGAACCGGCCCTCCGGTAGCCGTTCGGCGAGCTCCCCGGAGTCGCGGAGCCGAACATCCACCCTCCACGCGTGGAGTCGCCCGACCGCTTCCTCGAGTACCTCGCGGGCCTCGGGGCGGTGGGTCCAACGCACGAACCCGGTGCGTCGGTAGGCTCCGGGGTCCCAGCGCCGGCAGAGTGCGGCGTACTCGGCATGCGACTCGCGGACGACCTGCACGTCCCACTCGTTCCAGAGCTGCTCGGTCACTACCCCCGCGGCGCGGCCACTGGCGCCGGCGGCCGGTGTCTTCGGATCGAAGACCACCACCGGCCCGACCTGGGCCTCGGTCAGGTGATAGGCCAGGGCGCAGCCGGCGATGCCGGCACCAAGGACCAGGACCTCGGCTCGCTCCTCGGACACGTCGCGCGGACGGCGAAGGTCGAGATTACAGCTAGTAGCTGGGCTTGGCCTTCTGAAACGCGTCGCGCAAGGCCTGCGTATCGACGTGCGTGTAGATCTGGGTCGTGGCCACCGACGCGTGGCCCAGCAGTTTCTGGATGTAGCGGATGTCGCAGCCGCGCCGGAGCAGCGCGGTCGCCAGGGTGTGGCGCAGCACGTGGGGAGTGACCTTCTGCGCGATGTGCGCCTCGGCGGCGCGCTTGCGGACCATCCGCTCGACCGTCACCGGGGTCACCGGGAACAGCCGCGGGTCCTCGGGGCCCTCGACGGCCCGGTCGGTCAGGTACCGCTCGAGGGCGGCCCGGGTCGTCTCTTCGATGACCACTTCGCGGTCCTTGTCCCCTTTGCCCGACCGGACGTGCAGGAGATTGCGCTCGTACTCGATGTCCTCGATGCGGAGCGAGCACAGCTCGCTGACCCTCAGCCCGCCGTAGCCGAGCACGTGGAGGATCGCGTAATCACGCGAGGACCCTCGGGAGGCCTCGAACAACCGGTGCGTTTCCTCTTCGGAAAGGTAGTGCGGCAGCCGCTCGGGACGACGCGGCGGTTCGAGCCCGCGCTCGACCTCCACCTGGAAGGTGCGGAAGAAGCAGGAGAGCCCGCGGACGGTGGTGTACATGGAGTTCTTCGAATAGTGCCGCTGGAGCGCGAGGTACTCGCGGAACTTCTCCACGTCCCGGGACCCGACCTGCTCGAGCGGCTTGCCGACGTACCCGAGGAAGGTGCGCGCGATGTGCCCGTACTGCTTGACCGTGCACGGGCTGCGCTCCTGCGCCTGCAGGATCCGCTGGAACCTCCCGACCACTTCACCGACGGAGAAGGGGGGCTCGTCCTCGCCGGAGAGCTTGCGCTCCGACGAGCGCGGGCGCGGGGCGACACCGGAAGCCATCGCCCACCTTCTGGTCGGAGGTCCACTAATTAAGCATAGTGTGGAATGGAACCTGTCCGGGCCTGCGAAGCAGGAAATGCCCGCTCGCCGTGGTCCCCGGCGTGCGGTGCGATCATTGCGAGCGCCCGGCGGTCGTTGACCAACCGTACCGCGGGTCGCACGTCTGCGACCGTCACTTTCGCGAGTCGGTCACCGAGCGCGTTCGACGGGAGATGCACCGCCAGGTCCCCGGGTTCTCCGGCGGCACGATCGCCGTGGCGCTCTCGGGCGGGAAGGATTCGGCGGTGGCCCTTCTGCTCACGCAACGCTACTTCGCCCGCCGGCCGAATGTCCGTCTCGTTGCCCTCAGCGTCGATGAAGGCGTCGCCGGTTATCGCGCGGGTACGCTGCGCAGCGCCCGGGAGCTGACCGAGCGGTTCGGGGTCGAGCATCGCACCGTGCGCGCGCGCGACGCCCTCGGAGTCACGACCGACGCTACGCTGGCGATGTTGCCCGGGGTCGCGCCGTGCTCGTACTGTGGGGTCTGGCGCCGAGGACTCCTCAACCGGGCCGCCCGTGAGGTGGGCGCCGACCTGTTGGTACTCGGGTTCAACCTCGACGACCTCGCCCAGACGGTCCTGATGAACCTGGCGCGGGCCGACCTGGATCGCCTGGCGCGCATGGCGCCGCACCGTCACCGCCAGCCCGGTCTCGTTCCGCGCATCGCTCCGCTCGCGCAGATCCCCGAGCGGGAGGTGTTCCTCTACGCGCGCCTGAGCGGTATCCCCTTCGACCACGCCGAGTGCCCCCACGCCGGCCCGGCGGCGCGCAACGTGTTCCGCGAGGTCGTCTGGCGGCTGGAGGAGGAGTTGCCCGGTACGCGCCAGGCGTTGCTCCGGACCCAGGCGGCGTTGGCGCCGTTGCTCGCCCCCGGGGGCGGCGAGGGCTCGCCCGGCCGTTGCGTCGAGTGCGGCGAGCCCGCGAGCGGGGCCCGGTGTCGTTCGTGCGCATACCTCGAGCGCGTACGAAACTCCTTAGTGGCCGAGCCCGCGTCGGGACCGACGTGAGCTCACCGAGCTCGGCCGGCACCCCGCGCACCGATCCCCGTCTCCTCACCCGCCCGCGCGTCTTCGTCCTCGGAAGCGGGCTCATGGGGAGCGGGATCGCCGCCCAGTCGGCGCTGGCCGGCTACTTCGTGACGCTCGAGGACGTCACCGAGGAGCTCGTCCAGCGGGGGATGGCGAACGCGCGCCGCGCCCTCGAGAGCGCCGTGCGGAAGGGACGGATCCCCGCGAGCGCGGTGGAGGAGGCGCTGGGTCGCATCGACACGGCGATCGGCCTCCGACGGGCCGAGACGGCCCAGATCTTCGTCGAGGCGATCCCCGAGGATCTCGAGCTCAAGCGCGCGCTCTTCGGGGAGCTCGAGGGGTCGGCCCCGGACGGGGCGTGGTTCGCCACGAACACCTCGTCGCTGCCGATCACCTCCATCGCCCGCGGCCTGAAGGATCCCGGTCGGGTCGTCGGGGTGCACTTCTTCAATCCGGTCCTGCAGATGGACCTCGTCGAGCTGATCCCGGGCCATCACACCCGCCCCGAGGTGCTCGCGCGGGCCCACGAATTCGCCGTCTCCCTCGGCAAGACGGTCGTGGCGAGCAAGGACACCCCCGGGTTCGTCACCAGCCGGGCCCTCGCGGTCCTGGTCAACGAGGCGGTCTGGATGGTCTACGAGGGGGTGGCCACGAAGGAGGATGTCGACGCCGCCTACAAGCTCGGCTTCCACCACCCGATGGGACCGTTCGAGCTGTTGGACCTCGTCGGCCTCGATACCGCGCTCGCCATCCTCGACATCCTCTGGGAAGGGTTCCACGACCCGAAGTACCGGGCCTGCCCGCTGCTGCGGACGATGGTCGAGGCCGGTCGCCTCGGTCGCAAGAGCGGCGCCGGCTTCTACGAGTACCCTCCAGCCACGCCACGCGCCCCCGCGGCCCAACCGTGAGCGCGACGGCCGACGTCGAGAACATCCTCCTCCTGGTCCTGGCCGCGCTCGTCCCCGCCGTGGTCTACCTGACCTGGGTCCGCACGACCGAACGGGGGCAGCGCGAGGGGCTGTCGGTCGTCCTGGGCGGCTTCGCCTACGGCGCGCTCTTCGCGACGATCGTCGCCGGCGCGATCGAGGCGATCCTCGTGGCGGGCGGCACGTCGATCTCCCACGCGGTCCCAGGTCCGGAATTCACCTTCCTCAACGGCAACACGACGGCGGGGGCGCTGTTCCTCGTGCTCGTCATCGCCCCCTTCGTCGAGGAGGGGTTCAAAGCGCTCGGCGTCGTGAACTACCGGCGGGCGCTGCGCACCATCGCCGACGGGCCCGTGGTGGGCGCGAGCGTCGGGCTGGGCTTCGGGTTCTTCGAGACGTTCCTGTACGGGGTCGCGGCGTACCTGACCGGAGGTCTCGTCGCGGGACTCGCGCTCATCGTGGTGCGGAGCCTCTCCAGCGTCCTCCTCCACGGCAGCAGCACGGCGTTCTTCGGGTACGGTTACGCCGAGGCAGAGGTCACCCAGCGCGGCCACGCGGGGGCGAGCCACTACTTCGGCGCCGTCGGGCTCCACTCCGGGTTCAACGCCGTCGTCTCGCTCGGGACCTTCGCGATGGTCCTGGGATACTCCACGAGCATCGCCGACGCGCTCAACCTGGTGGGCGTCGGCCTGGGGATCTTGCTCGCGTTCTCGGCGATCGAGTACGTACGCCGGCTGATCGTGCAGGCGTCCTACCCCGGCGCGCTCGCCGCTCATCCCCGGTTCCGGCCCCCGTCGGTCCGCGCGGCCGCCGGCGGACGTACGCCGCCCCGACCGTGAGCGGGCGGCCGGGGAAGTGGCGAACCGCTCAGCCCGGTGGGGGAGACTTGCCGTCGGCGCCGCGGTCCCAGATGTTCTCGTCGACCCCGCGGTAGACGGCACCGGCGTCGGCCTCCGAAGGGGCGCTGCCCTCTTGGCCGGCCTCGCGCACGCGGGTCTTCTTCAGCAGCCAGTAATGGATCCGCCAGGTCTTGCCGCGCGAGACCGTCGCGTCCTCCTCTTCGCTCGAGAGCAGGTCCTCTTCCTCGAGCCGGTAGAAGATGTCCCGGTCCTCGCTGTTGAGCTTGTTATCGAGGACGCTGTCGCCGGGGCCGAAGTAGTCCAGCACGCGGCGCGCGGTGGTGCGGGCTTCCTCGGGGGCGAGTTTGCCGTGGGCCACGAGGGTACGCTCGAGCGCCCGGGTCAGCTCCTCCTCGGTGATCGGGGGGATGAGCACGCCGAGGGATACGCGCGGCGCGTAAAACCTGTCCCCCGCATCGGGGGCCTACCGACGAGAATCGGGTCGGGAGTCCGGCCAGGAGGTAGCAGCGCTTTCTACCGGACCCGGTCCCGGAGCCCGTGACGGCCGCCGACGCCGGATTCGAGATCACCGAGGAGCTTCGGGCGATCGCCGGGCGGTCGCGCGACCGCCAACTGTGCCGGGAATGTTTCGGCCGGGTCGTCGGCCGCTACGGGCATGGGCTGACGAACCCCGAGCGCGCCGAGCGCCTCGCGAACGCGCTGGGGGGGACGGAGTTCGCCGAGGGAGCGGGCTGTCGCCTCTGCGAGGGCGCGTTCGACCGATGGGAAACCTGGATCCGGAGAGCCGTCGACGCCGCACGCGGGTTCGAATGGCACCGGTTCACCTGCGGATCGCGCTGGGACCCCGAGCTCCTCGCTCGGGAGGAATCGCTGTGGAACGAGGTGGGCAGCGCGTGGGGCGAGAGTGCCCGGACCGCCTTCAACCGCGAACTGGGCAAGCGGCTGGGTGCGGCGAGCGGGACCGAAGGTGGCACGCAGGACACCGACCTCGTGTTCCTGGTCGACCTGCCCGCGGGTCGCGTGGAGGTCACTCCGGCCCCGGTCTATCTTTCCGGACGGTACCGCAAGCTCGACCGTACCCTCCCACAGACCCGCTGGCCGTGCCGACGGTGCCACGGGCGCGGTTGCGAGACCTGCGGCGGAACCGGAAAGACCTACTCCGAAAGTGTCGAGGAGCTCGTGGCGGGGCCGGTGCTGACGGTCACCCAAGGCGAGGGCACCCGATTCCATGGGATGGGTCGGGAGGACATCGACGCACGGATGCTCGGGAGTGGCCGGCCGTTCGTTCTCGAAATCCTCCGTCCGCGCCACCGGGCGATCGACCCGCCGGCCCTCCAAGCCGAGATCAACCGGACCACCGCCGGCCGCGTGGAGGTCGAGCAGCTCGAGCGGGCCGACCCGACCTCGGTGGCCCGGGTCAAGGACGCCAGCCCGGAGAAGAGCTACCGCGTCGTCGTCGGCGGCGCCGTCGACGGGGCAAAGATTAAAGAATCCCTAGAGTTCGCGACGAACCGAGCGATCGCCCAGCGGACGCCACGACGCGTGGCCCACCGGCGCGCCGACCGGGTTCGAACCCGGCGGATCGTCGAGGTCAGGCTCGTCGCGCACGAAGCGGGCCGGTTCACGCTCGAGCTACGCGCGGAGGCCGGCACCTATGTCAAGGAATGGGTCGAGGGTGATGACGGGCGGACGGACCCCAGCCTCGCGCAGCTCGTCGGGACGCCGCTGAAGGTGGAGTCGCTGGACGTACTCGAGATCCACGATCGGGAGTGAATTCAGATGGTCAAGAGTTCCAAGGGGCTCCGCTCGCGCACCCGCGGGGTGCTCACCAAGGACGTACGGGAACGCGGCATGCCGCCCGTGACCCGCTACCTCCAGTCGTTCAACATCGGCGACCGCGTGACCGTCCGGCTCGAGGCCGCCGACCCCCACGGGCAACCCCATCCGCGCTACCAGGGCCGGACCTGTACCGTCCTCGGCAAGGTCGGCCGCGCCTACCGGATCGAGTTCCTGGACGGCGGCAAGCGCAAGGAGCTGATCGCCAACCCGGTCCACCTTCGCCCGGCCGAGCAGACCCAGGCCGGGGGTGCCTGATGCCGGACCCGGTCGCGCTCGCCCAGGTCAAGCAGATGTTGAGCGAGGAGGCGGCCCGCCGGGTGCTCCCGCGCGAGGCGTTGCTCGCCCAGGCGCACGCCGAGTCGTTCGCCAAGCTCACCCCGGAGGCGACGGAGAAGCTCATCGGCGAGCTGCGCCAGCTTCCGTACGTCGACGCGGGGATGGCGGTCAAGCTGGCCGACCTGCTTCCCCAGTACCCCGAGGAGGTCCGGTTGCTCTACGCGAAGGAGCGGGTCCTTCTGGACGAAGCGCAGCTGACCCGGCTGTTGGAGATCCTCGCGCAGCACCGATGAACGGGGGAGGGCGCCCGTGGAGAGCTTCGCGTACATCCTCGACTACTTGCCGAACGGCCGCTCGACCGAGCGCGGCTTCCAGCGCGAGGCCGTAGCCCTCGGCCTGGGCGAGACCGAGCTCAAGCTCCTCGAGATCCTTCCCCGACCGGGTGTCCCGCTCGTCGCCGGCGCGCGGATCCCGCTCGTCGTCCAGGCCGGTCTGGCCCCACCGATCGACCACGTGCGCCGGCGGCTCGCCTACAACGAGCTGACGACGACCGCGCGCACCGAGCTCCCGAGCGTCCTCGAGAAGGTCGTCCTGGGCGACGCGCCGCGGTTCCTCCGGTTCGTCAACGAGGCGCCGGCGGTGTCGCGGCGCTTCCACCTGCTCGAGCTGCTCCCCGGGATCGGCAAGAAGACCATGCTCGCCATGGTCGAGGAGCGCAAGCGCGCCCCGTTCACCAGCTTCACCGAACTCGGCGAGCGGATGCGGCTCGCGCATCCCGAACGGCTCGTCGTGGCCCGCATCGAGCAGGAGCTCTCGGGCACGCCGGACAAGTACCGGCTGTTCGTCGCCCCATAACTCGCGGCGGCACCCCCGTTCAGCCCGGCGCGTCCATCCGAAGCAGCTGCTTGCCGAGGTTCTCGCGCGCGTAGAGGCGGGCGAGGCCGGCCGGAGCATTGCGCAGCCCGACCAGCACGTCCTCCTTGGACTTCAGCCGCCCGGACCTCAGGAGCGGGAGCATCGCCTCGACGGCTTCTCTCCGACGGGGAACGAAGTCCCTCGCCAGAAGGCCCTCCATCCGGCCGTTCACCATGATCAGGTTCAGGAGGTTCTTCGGCCCCGGGGGGTCGTCGGCGGCTGCGTACCGGGAAGTCCCTCCGATGAGCACCACCCGGCCGCCGGGGCGGAGCCGCTCGATGGCGAGCTCGAGAGTGGGGCCGCACTCGTTGTCGAAGTAGATGTCGATCCCGTCCGGGCAGAGCTCACCGAGCCGTTGGCCGACGTTCTCGGTCCGGTAGTTGATCGCCCCGTCCGCTCCCGCCTCGCCGGTGATCCAGGCGCACTTGGCCGGCGTCCCGGCGATCCCGATCGTGCGTAGACCCGCGATCTTGGCCAGCTGGATCGCGATGGAGCCCACGCCACCGGCCGCGCCGGTAATGACGAACGTCTCGCCCGGGTTCGGCCGGCCGACCTCGCGCAGGCCGAAGTAGGCCGCCATTCCCGTCACCCCAAGCGCTCCGAGCGCCCAGTTCGGGGGCACGCCCTCCGCGACCGTGTAGCTCGGCACGAACCCGGTGCCATCGGAGACCGAGTAATCCTCCCAGCCCATGTGGCCGTGGACGAGGTCCCCGGCCCGGAAGGAGGGATGCCGGGACTCGAGAACCTCCGAGACCGCAAATCCGGTCATCACCTGTCCGGGGGCGATCGCCCCCGATCCCGCGTCGGAGGGCTCTCCGCGTCCCAACAGGAATCGCTGCGTCGGGTCGAAGGAGAACCAGAGGTTGCGCGCCAAGAATTGCCCCGCGCCGGGCGCGGGCGGAGGCTCCTCCGCCCATCGAAAGTTGGCCTCGGAGATCCCGGGATCCGGTGGATGGGCGACGAGCCACCGCCGATTGATCCGATCCGACACGGTGCTCCCTCGGGGACCATCGGCTCGGTTCCCGTGACGTCGGTCGACCCGTCCACCCGCCATATACCTGCGCGGGGGTCGGTCACCGTTCGGGCGACGAAATCTTTCGAGCCCGTCGCTCAGGCGGCGCAATGTCGGTGTCCCGGAACCATCGGTCGAGCCGGCCGAGGACGACACCGACCGACTCCCCCGCGCGCACCGAACGGTCCGACCGCGAGCGCGGTCCGGCCACGGGAACACCGCGGGACCCGAGCTACTGGCCGGGGGTGCCCCACCGAGCCGAGGAGGTCCGCGAACGGCTGGCAGAGATCGGACTCCGGCCCTCCCGGAGCCGGGGCCAGTCGTTCCTGACCGACCCGTTCGCTGCGGACATCGAGGTCGCGTTCCTCGAGGTCCGTCCGGGAGAGCCGATCATCGAGATCGGCGGAGGACTGGGCGTGCTGACCGAGGCCCTGGCTCGGCGCGGACTCGGTCCCGTCCGGGTGATCGAGCGGGACCCCCGGCTGGTGGCGCATCTGCGCCGGACTTTCGGCGACCGGGTCGCGGTCGACGAGGCCGACGCCCTCGAGACCGAATACGCCGCCGGCAGCGTCGTGGTCGGCAATCTGCCGTTCTCGGTCGCGAGTCCGATCCTCACGCGGCTGTTCGAATCCCGCGTGCGCCGGGTCGTCGCGCTCTTGCAGAAGGAGGTCGGGGAGCGCTACGCCGCCGGACCCGGCGGCCGATCCTACGGCCGACCGGCGATCCAAGCGGCGCTCTTCGGGACGACCGAACTCGGCGCGCCGGTTCCGGCCTCCTCGTTCGAGCCGAAGCCCGCGGTCGACGGCGTGATCGTGCGTTTCACGGCGCGCGATGGGCCGCTCCCGGTCCCCTCCGTAGTGGAACTCGAGCGGGTCGTGCGCCAGTTGTTCTCCCGGAGGCGCAAGCAGCTCGCCAATCTGCTTCCCGGAGTGACCGGGGGTGAACGGGAGGCGCGCGAGGCGGCCACCGCCGCCGGTTGGCCCGCCGGTTGGGAGCACCAACGTCCGGAGGAGCTCGCCCCCGCGCACTACTTCGCCCTGGCCTGCGTGCTCTCCGCGCACCGTCGGGGGGGACGGCGGGGCCCCGTCGGACCGGTGCCGATACGCGCGGAAAGCGCGCCCGCCGAGAAATAGGGATAGCTACTTATCGGACCTCCCCGGCTATCTGAGAGTGATGTTCTCCCGACGCACCCTTCGCCGGCGGACCCGCTCGATGCGGGCCGTCTCCCCCATCATCGGCGCCATCCTGCTGGTGGGCATCACCATCGTCGCGGGCACGGTGCTCTGGACGTTGACCCTGCGTTACCCGACGAGCTCGGATACGGTGACCTACCTCGCCAATGCCGGGCTGAAGGTTCCCGTCTGGGGCGACCCGACCGACTGTACGCCGTACGGCTATCCCCAGAGCGCCGCCAGCGGATGGACGGGCGCCGAATGGACCGCCTACGCCTACTATTGCCAGAACCACCAGATCGGGAACTTCTCGACGATGAACGCGACCAGCATTGTCATCACCTCGGTCAGTCCCTCGACCATTCCGCTGAGCGACGTCGTCGTCTACTTCCTCTGCCACAACACCACCCCTGTCCAAGAGACCACTACGCTCGTCACCGGCAGCCTCTCGTCGATGACATGGTTCCCCGGCTCGACGACCTCACCCGCCCCCAACGCGCCGCATCTGGGCTACTGCGGCACCTTCGACGCCAACGATTACGGCGGCGGGGCGTTCGGCACGCTCTACAACCGGCTTGCCATCTTCACCCCACTTCACGCCGGCGACGGGAACCTCGCGCCCGGGGACACCCTCACCCTCTACGTCCACACGCCCGGCTCGGTCTACGACCCGACGGAGGGCGGCTTCGACTCCGACGACTACCACGGGGCCCCCGCTTGGTGCTTTACCACCCCCGGTGCCTGCAATCTCGAGTTCGTCGCGCAGGGCAACCCCGACCAGCTGCTCGCCAACATCCCGATCTATTCGATCTCCGGGGCCGGCCAGTAGGGCCGCCGCGCCCAGGGTTCGCGCGCTGCTAGCGCGCGGAGATGGTTGGCCACCCGCTCTCAGAGGTCCCCCGCGTACCGGGCGTCGCATGCCTGGGCCACGACCGTGGGCCCGCCTCTTCCTCGGGGATGAGGAAGGGTCGCGGCGGGGTCCAGGGAGGGGCCACCGGCGGGTTCGTCGCGTCCGGAGGTAACCATCGAGGGGCTGCGGGACTCGAACGCGCCACCCCTCCCGCAGTGGGGGGCGTAGCTACCCTCGTGGGCCACTAGATCGTCTAGGCCGGCGGGTCCGGGAGCCGTGCGACGATCCGTGAGGGGTGGGACCACCAGTAGTAGAGCCCGACGGAGACGACCACCGCTCGGAGGTAGATCGAGAGGCCCATCATCCAGGAGGTGACATCGATCGCGAAGCTCCCACCCTCGAAAGTGGTGACGATCTGATTCCCCTGGAAGCCGAGCTGGCCCAGGATCCAGGGCGGGAGGTTGGTGTGGAACCCGAAGAGAAGATTGCCGACAAAGAAGTAGCCGACGTCGTTGGCCAGCGAGACGAGCAGCCCCAGGCTGAGGGCCAGGGGCCACTCGGAGAAGCCCTCGTACACGAGCATCACGGTGAACGGCGCGAAGTAGGTCAGGATCAGCCAGACACCGTAGGCCGGGACGCTCTTGCCGAACAGGTCGATCCAATTGATCAGGACAAGACCGTAGAGGAGCGAGAACAGCACGACCTTGAGCAGGACGATCTGCCGCGGGTCGGTCGGGTGGAGCCCGGCGATGACGCTCTGGATCCCGGAGAGGAGCAGAGTGACCGCGAGCAGGATGACGAAGGTGACGAGGCCGACCTCCGGCGCGAGGGTGGCGAGGATGATGAGCAGTATCGCGAGGGCTCCGGCGCCGAGGGCGGAGGCCCGGAGCCACTCCGGCGCTTCCGTGCCGAGCGCTCCGGCGATGCGGTCCAAACTGACGAGGACTACCCCGAACGCGAGCAGGTAGAGCAGCGTCAGCTGGCGGAGCTGGGGGAACACGAGGACTCCAGCGACGATCCCCACAGCGAGGATTCCGAGCCCGATCCGGCCGACCCGCCGGACCCAGGCCATCTGCTCGAGGTAGCTCCCTTCGATCCGACGCCACCAATCCGGGGCCATGCCACCCGCGAGCAGGGTGCGCAGACCGTCGGCGAGGAGCGCCGCGGCAAGCCAGACTATCAGCTCGGTGAACGAGGCCTCGGGGTTGGCGAGAACGACCACCGCGATCGCTACCGCCACGAGGCCGGTGGTCACCTCGAGGAGTCGAACGAGGGGACGGGGAGGGCGATGCGTTCGAGTTGTCGGTGTCGCTGCGTTCACCCCCGGTGCCGCGTCTTTCTCCGGCAGTCGAGGCCGGGATCGAGGTACCACCGTGCCTCGGGCAATCTCTCCACGGACAAAGAGGGGCGGACGCCCGTTTCTTGGTGAGATTCTCGATGGCTGAAAGCGAGACCGACCAGGACGACGAAGAATGTCGCCCTACTCCCCAGGGCGGACCGATTCCAGCCGCGTCGCTCGATTCGACCCGGGGACAGCCCCGTCCGATCGAGCGGCAAACCTCGGAGCAACTAGTCCGGCGGTCACCAATACTGCCCCTATGAGTGAGCTTGCCCACCCAATTCCAGGGCCCCAACTTAGCGACTGACCGTAGAGTCCCGATTGCCCCGAAAATGAGTTCCCCGGCCCGGTAGGCTGTCCCGGAGCGTACCAACCCCCGTCGGCGAGCTTGAATTCCCAAGTGCAGCTGGAGCCACCCGGGCCGGCGGATCCCCCGGCGGGACCCAATGGAGCGGGGAATCCTCTCGAATCAGAGCAGATCGTTCCCGGTAGGCCAATCGTTAGCAGACAGGGCGCGGAGAACGCGAGCCCGATCGCTAGAATGGTCCCGAGCATGGCTACGCGCGATGCCCGCCTCTTTTCAGCCACCAGAGCGAACATGCCAACCATCGAGCCTACAACGGCACCTGCGATCGCCAGAAGGTCAGCAGCTAGGACGAGGCCGCCCGTGGCGGGTAGGTCAGCCTGGGCGTAGGGTTCCATCGAACTACCATACGCAGTACTAGTCGTCGCCGCGCCGAGTGCAAAGAACGTCTCGGTTGTCCCCTGTCCGTTCCCTCCGCTGATAGCCGAGACGGCGTACCAACCTAGAAAGAGGCCCGAGAGGAGAAGCGCGGCGCCGGCCAAGCAAAGCGCGGTAGATCCGAGACGGAACCGGCTGGTGGGCACCAAGCGACTTCAAGGAGCTCGAAGGCAATAGACCCACCGGGCATGCCAAGTTCACCGCACCCCCGGACTCGTATTCGCCCGGTCGGAAGGCAATCGCCTCACGGGCAGGCCAGTTTCTCACGGCGGAAGGGCTTCCGCACAAAGCACGCGTCCACCCAACGTTCTTATACAACCGTTAAATCAGTGAAACTGAGGACTCCATGCTACAGGGTACCCCCATCCTCGTACTGCGCGAAGGGACCGAACGCGACCGCGGCAAGAGCGCCGCCTCCAGCAACATCGCCGCCGCCCGCGCCATCGCGGACGCCGTCCGATCCACCCTGGGCCCCCGGGGCATGGACAAGATGCTCGTCGACTCCATGGGTGACATCACGATCACGAACGACGGCGTCACCATCCTCAAGGAGGTCGACGTCGAGCATCCCGCCGCCAAGATGCTCGTCGAGGTCGCCAAGACCCAGGACCAGCAGTGCGGCGACGGCACGACCACCGCCGTCGTCCTCGCCGGCGAGCTGCTCAAGCGCGCCGAGGCGCTGCTCGAACAGAACATCCATCCGACCGTCATCACTCGCGGCTACCAGCTCGCCCTCGCCGAGAGCGACAAGCTCCTCACCCAGAACATCGGAACGAAGGTCGGCACGGAGAACCGCGAGGCCATCCTGATCGATGTCGCAACGACCGCCATGGGCTCCAAGGGTGTCTTCGGCTCGCGCGACAAGCTCGCCAAGATCGCCGTCCAGGCCGTCGAGCGGATCGCCGAGAAGCGCGGGGACAAGAACGTCGCCGACGTCAGTCTCGTCAAGCTCGAGAAGCGCCACGGCGGCACCATCGACGATACCGAGCTCATCGAGGGGATCCTCCTCGACAAGGAGCGCGGTCATCCCCGGATGCCCCGGACGGTCAAGGACGCGAAGATCGCGCTGCTGAACTCCGCGCTCGAGATCAAGAAGACCGAGATCGAGAGCAAGATCAACATCAAGTCGCCCTCCCAGATCCAGAGCTTCCTCGACGAGGAGGACAAGACCTTCCGCAAGATGGTCGAGCAGATCAAGTCCGCCGGCGCGAACGTCGTCATCAGCCAGAAGGGGATTGACGACGTCGTCCTGCACTACCTCGCCAAGCAAGGGATCTTCGCCCTCAAGCAGGTCAAGGAGTCCGACCTGCAGAAGCTCGCCCGCGCCACCGGTGGCAAGATCGTCACCGGGGTCCGCGAGCTGACCGCCTCCGACCTCGGCTCGGCCGCCCAGGTCGAGGAGCGCAAGGTCGGCGAGGAGGACATGACCTTCATCACCGGCGCCAAGAACCCCCGGTCGGTCTCGATCCTCATCCGCGGCGGAACCGAGCACGTCACCCAGGAGGTCGAGCGCTCGCTCGAGGACGCCCTCAAGGTCGTCTCGAGCGTCATCGAGGACGGCGTTGTCTGCCCCGGTGGCGGGGCGACCGAGATCGACCTGGCCGTGCACCTGCGCAAGCACGCCCCGAGCGTCGGCGGCCGCGAACAGCTCGCGGTCGAGGCCTACGCCCAGGCGCTCGAGGTCGTCCCCTGGGCGCTGAGCGAGAACGGCGGGTACGACTCGATCAACACGCTCATCGACCTGCGCGGGGCCCACGACGGCTCCAAGGCCAACCGCAACGTCGGCGTCAACCTCGCCGACGGCAAGGCCGCGGACATGTGGCAGCTCAAGGTCATCGAGCCGCTCCGGGTCAAGCGCCAGGCGCTCTCGAGCGCCGTCGAGGTTGCCAACATGGTGCTCCGCATCGACGACGTCATCGCCTCGAAGAAGAGCGCCCCGGCGCCGCCCGGGGGCGGTCCGGGCGGCCACGGCCACTGAGCGTCGGCCGAAGCCGCGTCGAACCCTTTCATTCCCGGCCCCAGCCTTTTGGGGCCGGGGCCGTTCGCTTCCTTACTTCGAAATGGGTACGGGAGCCTCGAAGACCGCCATCTCGTACCGCCACCGCGGACGGATCATCCTCGGTTCGAACCCGAGTTCTACGAGCGTCTCTCGCAGTCGGGCCCTTTCGTCGAAGTCGGAATAGACCAGAAGTCCCCCGGGGCGCAGCACGCGTCGGATCTCGGCCAGGACTCTCGGGCGCTGGACGAAGCTCCCGTGGTGCTCCTCGACGTGGTGGAGCATCATCAACGCGACCACGCAGTCGAACGACCCATCGGGGAAGCGAAGGCTCCGGGCGTCGGCGACCTCGAGTTGTACAGCCGATGGAAGCTCGCCCCACCGACGCTGCAGCGATCTCCGGGCCGATTCCACCTGGATCGGGTCGACGTCGGTGCCCACGTACTGCGTAGGGTGGTAGCGATCGAGGAGCTCGCCGGCCATGGCGCCGGCTCCCGCCCCGAGCTCGAGAACTCGGGAGGTGGGCCCGAGGTCGAGCACCCCCACACCGGCCCGCAGCAGCGCGCGCGCCCGGGCGCGCGCGCGCAAATTGACCACGGTCCGACCCAACCGGCTCATCGGACCTATGGCGGCCAACGGTACCGTCCTCCGCCGGGCGTACCTCTGCGGTGCGAAGAGTTCATCTGCGGGTCACGGTAGCCGCCCGCCGATGCGAACCAAGGCCGTCGAGGGGGTGCTCCGCGTCGATGTCATGGCGCTCGAGCCCCGGCCCGCTGCCTACCTCGCCTACGACGGGCTGGGGGGCCTTTCGCAGCGCCCGATCCTGAGGGACCTTGTTGAGGAACTCCAGCGCCAGGGCGCCGACGCGTTCCCCAAGTTCCTGGGCGCGCTGCGGTCCCACCATTCCGGCCAGGTCCACGTCTATTTCGCCGACTACGTCAGCTACGGGATCGGCGGGGGCGACGCGACGGCGGAGTTCTTCTTCGGCACATTCCTCCTGCTCCACCGTCCTGCCCAGGGCGGCACCGGCGAGGAGTTGCTCCTGTTCCGTCCCCAGGGCACCGAACGGCTCGTGCTCGACGGCACCCCGAACTGAGCGCACGGCGCCCCGGCACCGACGCCGCGCCGTCCGAGGTCGTTAAGTCGTTGATGACGTCGGCCGGCCGCACGCATGCCCGAGGAGTCGGACGAGCATCGACTCGAGCGGGAACGGCGTGAGAAGGTCGACAAGCTCCGTCGCGCGGGCGTCGAACCGTACCCCTGGGAGTTCCCCGCGCGCGTGCCCACCGCGCGCGTCGTCGAGCAGCTCCAGGCCCAAGGGTCGTCGACGTCCCCGTCCGGCACGCCCATCTCGGTCGCTGGCCGGATCGTGGCGGTCCGCGAACACGGCAAGACCGCATTCATCGACCTCGAGGACCTCTCCGGTCGGCTCCAGCTCCTCCTCCGGGCCGACGAGCTCGGCGAGGACCGGTTCCGCTCCACGCTCCAGCTCCTCGACTCGGGTGACCTGATCGGCGCCCGCGGAGCGCCGATCCTCAGCCGCCGCGGCGAACCGTCGCTCGGCGTCGCGGAGGTCACCCTGCTCGCCAAGGCGCTCCACCCGCCGCCCGAGAAATACCACGGATTGACCGACCCCGAGGCGCGGCTGCGGCAGCGGTACGTCGACCTCCTGTCCTCGGCCGAGAGCCGGGCCCGGTTCCGGGTGCGTTCGCTCCTCGTGCGCGAGCTTCGCTCGTTCTTCGATGGCGCCGAGTTCCTGGAGGTCGAGACGCCGATCCTCGTGCCCGTCGCCAGCGGTGCCGCCGCGGCGCCGTTCACCACTCGCTCGAACTATCTCGGCCTCGACCTCCAGCTCCGCATCGCCCTCGAGCTCGCGCTCAAACGGCTCCTCGTCGGCGGGTTCGAGCGGGTCTACGAGATCGGCCACATCTTCCGCAACGAGGACCTCGATTCGACCCACTCGCCGGAGTTCACGATGCTCGAGGCGTACTGGGCCTACGCCGACTACACCGAGATGCAGACGCTCATCGAGCGCCTCTACGCGCGCCTCGCCGAACGCGTCGCCGAGTGGCTACCCGACCTGCCCGCGGCCCGCGAAGCCCCGGCGCTGTTCCGACCCCCATTCGACCGCGTGGACTTCGTCCAAGCGCTCGAGCAGCGGAGCGGGATCGCGAACGTCCTCGACCTTCCTCGCGAGGAGCTGCGGCGTCGCGCGCGCGCGGCCGGTGCGACCGTCCCGGACGACTCCTCGACCGGAGTCTTCCTCGACAAGCTGTTCGACCACTACGTGCTCCCCCACCTCGCGCGCCCGACGTTCGTCCTCGACCACCCCGTGGCGACCACGCCGCTCGCCAAGCGCCACCGGACCAAGCCCGGGCGCGTCGAGCGGTTCGAGCTGTTCGCGCGCGGCTACGAACTCGGCAATGCCTACACCGAGCTCAACGACCCCGTCGAGCAGGAGGCCCGCTTCCGCGAGCAGCTCAGCCAGCGGGGGGAAGAGCGGTACGAGTACGACGCCGACTTCGTCGAGGCGATGCGGTACGGCATGCCGCCGATGACGGGCGTCGGCATCGGGGTCGATCGGGCGATGATGGCGCTGCTCGGCTCGCCGTCGATCAAGGACGTGATCCTGTTCCTACCGGTGCGGCCCCGAACCGCCGACGCGGGCCGGGCGGCCCGCTAGAGTTCTTCGCGCGCCCGCCGCTCGGACCGGCGGAACCAGACGACCCCGCCGATCGCGGCCACGGTGAAGACCGCCGCCGCCGTGGCATACGCCGGACCGTTCGAGGCGAGGATCGGGGCGAGCACTGGCGGAAGCGGGGTGGAGAGCACGAAACGCGCCGCGGTCGTGACGTTCCCGGCCCCGTCGGCGGGTGCGGCGAGCGTGAGCCGGGTCGTCGAGGCGTTGACGTAGTAGGTGCCCACCGTCACCGGTCGGGGCGACGTGGTGCTCGTGTTCGACTGCGAGCCCCAGGAGAACTCGGCGGTCAGGCCCGCTGCGGTCGAGCCGGCGACGCTCCCCACACCGGAGGCGTTCCAGAGGATTCCGCCGGGGCTGAGCACGGTCCCGTTGCACCCTTGGGTCGCCGACCCATTGATCGCCGGGGCGCTGGTGCAGGCGCTGAATCGCGTGGCGTTGAGGACGACGAAACGAAGCTCGACACCGAGCAGATCGTGGTCGGATACCCACGGCCAGTGTACGATGCTCCAGCTGAGGCCGACCCCCTCGGAATCACCGACCCCGTGGAGGAGCGAGTAGTTCACCCGGAGCGAGGCCCCGCCGACGAGTGGAGCGAACGGGGAGGAGATGTTCTGTAACGTAGAAGGGGTCCACAGCGGCTCGTTGACGCGGGCGACCTTGAACGAGCCGTTGAGCGAAAGCCCGAAGGAGTTTTGGCCGGACGTGGCGCTCGTCCGGTTGAACGGCGTCGTGGACGTCAGGCTCGCCACCTGGACGACCGTGGGGTGGGTGGAGTTCCCCGGCTGCAGCTCGAGCACATGCTCGACATAGAGCGCGGCCCCGATCGAAGAGTTCGCGTCCTGGAAGAGCTCGACGCCGGGGAGCGGGGAAGGGAAGACGATGTTGAGCCGCCCGCTGTCGTACTCACTGAAGACCGGGCTCGGGACGGTCGACGGCGGGGAGCCCGCGGCGGCGAGAGCGCTGGCCACCAGGAGCAGTGCGGGAGCGAAGACTGCCGCCAGCCGTGCGGCTCGGCGGCGACGGATGCCGGTCCCCGGCGTGCGCACGGCGAACCCCCTCCCCGGACTCCTCAGCCGGGGATTGGCCGCATAAGGGTTGTCGAACAGCCGTTGAACCCCCCTCATGGGTGCAATTCCCCCCAGAAGCGAAGGAACCGGTCCAGTGAGGTTTCCGGAAGGGGTGGGTACCTCAGGAGGATCTCGTGTACGCGGACCGGTTCGGAGAGCCGGATCGTCCGATGGGACCCCTGCCCTTCGCGCCGGATGACCCCGGCCGTCTCGAGCCGCTTGAGAAAATACGAGAGGTTCGAGCCGGTCGTGGAGATCGCGGTCCCGAGCTGCTGAGGGTTGGACGGGCCCTCGAGATACAACTGCAGGAGTATGGCGCGGGGCACCTCCTGCCGGAGCAGTGCCAGGAGCAGCTTCTCCTCCTCCGCGATCGGGGTGCCGAATCCGGGCGGCGTCTCTGGAAAGCAGCATTTGTACCCGCCCTGAAACCGCACCGCGATCAGCCCCTTGCGGCCGAGCTGGTAGAGGTGGTAGTCGAGCGTCCCGATGGGGATCGACAGGCGCCGGCGGATCTCGCGGAGGTGGACGCCGGGGTAGCGCTGGACGAACGTCAGGAGCGCCTCGGCCCACGTACCGCTCCGTACCGTCGGCGCGGCCATGGCGACCTTCAGCGGACGATCGTCGCGAGGAACAACACGACGAGCACGGCGGCCTCGAACAACGCCGAGACGAACAGCAGCAAGCCGAGGTCGGCGCCCCCCGCGAACAGGCTCACGCCGATGAAGAGCCCTTGGACGGCGATGAGGAGGAACCCCGCCGAGACGAGCATCATCCGCGGGGAGGGCACCCGCCGCGTGGCGAGGATGGCGACCCCGGCGAGCACCAGCCCGAAGACCGCGACCCCGGCGAAGGCGACGTTGGTCAGCGTCCCGAGGTCGACCATCGCGCTCCCAAGAACTTCAGGTCGAGAGGGGGCTTATAGGCCGCACGTTGAATTCGTAGCCAGGGGGCGGCCGCCGGATGGAGCATGCGTCCCCACCCCTGACGGTCGACACGCTCACCGTCCGGTACGGCGCCTTCACCGCCGTCGACCGACTCTCGCTGACGGTACGCCCCGGAGAGATCTATGGGTTGCTGGGCGCCAACGGCGCCGGCAAGTCGAGCACCATCCGCACCGTGGTGGGGTTGCAGCCGCTCACGAGCGGGGCGGTCCGCATCTTCGGGATCGACCCGTCGGTCGACCCCGTCCGGACGAAGGCGAGCATCGGGTACGTGCCCGAGACGACGCTGCTGTTCGACGCACTGAGCCCCAAGGAATTCCTCGAGTTCGTCGCCAGCGTGCGGCGCCTCGCCCCGGAGATCGCGAGCGAGCGGGCCGAGCGGTACGCCCGTGGGCTCGGGATCGAGACCGAGTTCGGCCAACCGCTCGCGACGTTGTCCGGCGGCACCCGCCAAAAAGTGCTCGTCATCGCGGCGCTCCTCCACCAGCCACCGCTGTTGATCCTCGATGAGCCGCTGAACAATCTCGACCCACGCACGGTGCGGATCATGAAGGAGCTCCTCGCCGACTACGTCCGTACCGGGAATCGGGGCGTCCTGTTCTCGACCCATACCATGGAGGTCGCCCAGCAGCTCTGTCACCGCGTAGGCATCCTCGACCACGGCCAGCTCCGAGGGGAGGGCAGCTTGGCCGAACTGCGGCGGACCGACGCTCGGGGGGAGGCCACCTTGGAGGAGATCTATCTGCGGCTGACCGACGCCGAGGGCGCGGTCCACGCCGCCGTACGCGAGCTCACCGGAGGGTAGTCCGTGGGCTGGGGCGACGCGCACCGGCTCGCGGAGGTGGCCTACCGCGAACTCGGATTCCAGGCGATCTACGCGCCCCGCCAGGGCAACCTCCTTCCGCCGAAGGAATCGAAGGACCTCGTCCCGACCGCTTCCCGGCGCGTGCTCCAGAGCAAGATCCTCGTCGCCGCGCTCCTCGCGGTCATGGCCCTCGGCGCAGGGGCCGCCCTCGGCCCGAACGTCCAGCAGTTCCTCGGGCCGAGCGCGCCCCCGGGGATCTACCAGGCCGCGGTCGTCGGCGGAGTCCTGCTCCTGCAGCTCAGTCTCCTGTGGACGACCGGGCTCCAGATCCTGCCCGTGTTCCTACGGAGCCGACTGCTACCGGTGCTGGAGCTGTTGCCGGTTCCACCGCAGGACCTCGACCGGGCGGCGCTGCTGCTGTTTCTGCGGCTGTTCGACCTCCCGGTGCTCGCGATCCTCGTGGTCACCCCGATCGCCATCGGTGCCGCGCTCGGAAGTCCGCTCGCCGGCCTGGCCGTCGTTCCCGGTGCCCTCGCGGCGGTACTCCTCGCGCTGGGCCTCGCCCTCGCGACCGGTGAGTTCTTCGTCCGTCGGGTCGAGGGCTCGCCGACCAGTACCGCGGCGACCGTGCTCCGGTGGGCGTTCCTGGTGCTGTGGGCGATCCCGGCCTTCGCGATCTACGCGTTCATCAGCTTCAGTCCGGAGATGCTGCGGTCGCTGACGAGCCTGGCCGCTAACGACAGCGGCGGGTTGACCGTCGTGCTCGCCATCTTCCCCTTTCCCTACGCGTTCCTGCCCGTCCTCGCCGCGCGGGGATTGTCCGGCGCCGGCCTCGGTCTCGGCTGGAGCGGCGTCGCCGTCGTGCTCCTCGCGGCGGCGGCCTACGCCGCGCCGCTCGGCGCGCTGGGGCGTTGGCTCTGGCACGCCCCCCACCGACTCGCCCTCGCCCTCCCCGAGCATCGAACGGTCGGCCACGGTGCACCGGTGCGGATCCGAACCCGGATCCCCGCGCTGGCGCTGGCGCTCAAGGACCTCCGGGTCGCCTCGCGTTCCCCCGGCTACGCGTTCATCGTCCTGCTGCCGCTGCTGGACGCGGCGGTCATCGGGCTGTCGACGTTCGTCGGCACGCCGACGGCGGCGAGCGTGTTCAGTTTCGGGGCCGCGGCGGTGTCGACGGCGGCGCTCCTCGCAACCTTCTTCGGGCCTGCCTTCTTCGCGACCGAGGTCATGGGCTACTCGTACGCGCGGACGCTCCCGCTATCCAACCGCTCGCTGCTCGCGGGGAAGGTCGGGCTCGTGGTCCTTGTCTACGCCCTCGCCGCGGCGATCGTGCTCGGGTTCACCCTCACGAGGGTCTTCGCCCCCTGGGTGTTCCTCGCCTTCGTCCTCGCGGAGGCCCCGGCCCTTTTGGCCGCGGCCCTGCTCGAGTTCGGCGTGCTCTTCCGGGTCTCCGCCAAGCGGGGCCTGGCGATCACCAACCTCTACACGGGCGCGTGGTGGGCGACGATCGTGGTCATCCCCGGATTGGTCGTGGCGGCGGCACCGCTCGTGACCTTCGGGGTCCTCGGAGGCGGGCTGGGGGCGCTCGGCATCATGGGGGCGGTCGCCCTCCTCGAGCTCGCCCTCGTCGGACCGATCGCGCTCCGTTGGACCGGGACCCGCTCGCCATGAGCCCGACCGAGCTTCCGTCGCGGTTCGACCCCGCGACGATCGAACGACGGTGGCAGACCCTCTGGGCCGAGCAGCGCCTGTTCCAGGCCCCCGAGCGGCCGCACGGCCGGAAGTTCGCGATCCCGCTGCCGCCACCGAACGTCACGGGGTTCCTCACCATCGGCCACATGCTGGGGGGCACCGTCCAGGACCTCCTCGTCCGGCTCCACCGGATGCGGGGCGACGCCGTGTTGTGGCTGCCGGGGGTCGACCACGCCGGCGTCGCGACCCAGGTCGAGGTCCGCAAGCAGCTCGCCCGCGAGGGGGTCCGGATGGAGGAGCTCCCGCGCGCGCGGGTGATCGAGCAGGTCGAGGAGTGGAAGCGCTCGCACGAGGCCCGCATCCTCGAGCAGGAGCGCGCCGCGGGTTTCTCCCTCGACATGACCCGGTACCGCTACACGATGGACCCCGGCTTCCAGCGCGCCACCCGGCGGGCCTTCGTCCGACTCTACCGTGAGGGGCTGCTCTACCGTGGGGAGCGGATCGTCAACTGGGACCCGGTGCTCCGGACCGCGCTCAGCGATCTCGAGGTGCTCCACCGCGACGAGCCCGCCGAACTGCTGTACGTCCGCTACCCCTTCGCCGACGGATCGCCCGGCGGGATCACCGTGGCGACGGTGCGACCGGAGACGATCTTCGGCGACGTAGGGGTGGCGGTCCATCCCGACGACGAGCGCCACCGGGCGATCGTCGGTCGCACCGTGCGGGTGCCGCTCACCGATCGGGTGGTCCCGATCCTCACCGACGACCTGATCGACCCGACCTTCGGCAACGGCGCGCTCAAGCTCACGCCCGCCCACGACGTGCTCGACTTCCAGATCGCCAAACGCCATCCCGAGCTCGCCGCCGCGCCCGACGTCTTCGACGCGTCGGCGCACCTGGCGGGCGAGGCCGTCCCGGAGCGGTTCCGTGGGCTCGACCGCGACCGTGCCCGGTCCGAGGTCACCGAGGCACTGCGAGCCGCCGGCCAGCTGGAACGGACGGAGAAGTACGTCCATTCGGTGGGCCGCTCCGAGCGGTCGGACGCCGTCATCGAGCCCCGCCTGTCCACCCAGTGGTTCGTGCGGATGCCGGCGCTGGCCCCGCCGGTCGTCGAAGCGGTGCGCAAGGGCGAGGTGAAGATCCACCCGGCGCGCTGGGAGCTGACGTTCTACCGGTGGATGGAGGCGCTCGAGGACTGGTGCATCTCCCGCCAGGTGGTCTGGGGACACCCCGTCCCCGTGGTCTACTGCGAGAGCTGCGGGGCCGAGATCGTCGAAGAGGAACCGGTGGCGCGCTGTCCGAAGTGCGCGGGCGAGCGGCTCCGCAACGACCCCGACGTGCTCGACACGTGGTTCTCGAGCTGGATGTGGCCGTTCGCCACCCTCGGCTGGCCGGAGGAGACCTCCGACCTCGCGGCGTACTTCCCGACCGACGTTCTCGTCACCGGCCGGGACATCATGTTCTTCTGGGTGGCCCGGATGCTCATGGCGTCCTACCACTTCACCGGACGCCGACCGTTCTCCGACGTCTACTTCACCGGCATGCTCCGCGACGAGCAGGGCCGCCGGATGTCCAAGCATCTCGGCAACTCCCCCGACCCGGTCGACGTGATCGGCCGCTGGGGGGCCGACGCGATGCGGTTCGCACTGCTGTTCCCCAACCCCGCCGACCAGGACGGCCCGTTCAAGGAGAACTCGCTCGAGGGCGCGCGCAATTTCCTCACGAAGCTCTGGAACCTCGTCCGGCTGCTCGCAAGCCACCTACCGGCCGGGACGCCTGCGGTGACGCAACCCCCGCACGCCGACCCGGAGGCACCCCTCGCCGACCGCTGGCTCCTCTCGCGTTGGCGGCACGTCGCGGAGGAGTACGACCGGGCGCTGGAGGAGTTCGAGTTCACACGCGCCGCCGGTGCGCTGCGCGACTTCCTCTGGCACGACGTGGCGGACCGCTACGTCGAAGTGCGCAAGGAGGCGCTCGCGGGGCGCGAGGGCGAGAGCGCGGCGCGAAGGACCCGCGAAGTGCTCCTGTTCGTGATGGACCGGTCGCTTCGGCATCTCCACCCGGTCGTCCCCCACGTGACCGAGGAGCTCTGGCAGGCGCTTCCGCATTCGGGCGAGACCCTCGAGACGGCCCGCTGGCCCTCCGCCACCGACGTTCCGCTCGACCCCGAGAGCGAGGTCGCGATGGAGACGGTGCTCGAATCGATCCGTCTCCTGCGACTACTGCGCTCGGAGAACAACCTGCCGGTCTCCGAGATGCCCGCCGCGTGGGTTCGCCCCTCCGGGCCCGATGTCGCGCGACTCCTGACCGCCGAGGGGGCCACCGTACGTCGGCTGGCGCGGGTGGGGGAGCTCACCCTCCTTGGCGGGAACGACCGGACTCCGGAGAAGACCTACAGCGTCGTCGCCCAGCTGGGCGAGATCTTCCTGGCCCGGTCCCCCGAGGCCGAGCAGGCCGATTGGGAGGCGCTGCTACGGGAGAAGGAGAAGCTGGCCGGCCTGCTGCGACGCGCCGAGGCGCGGCTGGCCGATCCCGGCTTCCGCGACCGGGCCCCGCCGGCCGTGGTCGAGGAGACCCGGGCGAAGGCTTCCGAGCTGGGCGAGCGCCTGCGTCGGATCGATGAACACCTGCGGGCCACGCAAGGCGCCGCGGAGGCCTCGTGACCAAGAAGTCCGACGGCGCGCGAGCTTCCGCGCGCCGCGGCCGGGCCGCAAAGGCGCCGGCAGAGGTGCCAGCGGCCGGGCGGTTCGACGGCCCCGCGCTCCCGATGGGCCGGTCCGGTGCCCGCCACCCACCGATCGGCCTCGGGCTTTGGGCGCTCGGCCGATGGTACCCGGACGACGAGGAGCGGACTCGGAACGTCCTGCAGCACGCCCTCGGTCGGCGGATCCCATGGGTGGACACCGCCGAGGTCTACGGCGCCGGTCGGTCCGAGCGGATCCTGGGGGACGCGCTCGCCCGCGGCGCTGACGGCGCCTCCCGGCCCTTCCTGTCGACGAAGGTCTCCTGGGAACACCTCCGCGCCGCCCAGGTGCGCGCCGCGCTCATCGGCAGCCGTCATCGGTTGGGCGTGGAGAGGATCGACCTCTACCTCGTCCACGCCCCGGACCCCCACGTCCCGATCGCCGAGACGATGGCAGCCATGGAGGCGGTCTGGAAGGAGGGGCACGTCTCCTCCATCGGCGTCAGCAACTTCTCGGTCGAGGAGCTGGAGGCGGCCCGGGGCGCGCTGTCCGAGGCGGAGATCGCGGTCAACCAGGTCCGGTTCAACCTCTTCGAGCGGGAGGATGCCGAGCCGGTCCTGGAGTACTGCCGACAGCACCGCATCGTGGTCGAGGCCTACACGCCTACCGCACGGGGGTTGCTCGCCGGACGGTTCCTCACCGGTCGGGGCCCGGCCAAGTCGGACCCGCGCCACGGCCGCGGCATCTTCGACGCGGAACGGTTCCCGACCTACCAGAAGCGGGCGCTCGAGCTCGACGCGCTCGCCCGGGAGGCCGGTGTGCCGATGCTCTCCCTCGCGCTCCACTACCTGACCCGGGTGGGAGCCGCCCCGGTCTTTGGCGCCAGCACGGCCGAGCAGTTCGACGAGGTCCTCGACGCCTGGGGCCGCCGTCCCACCGACGAGGTCCTGGACCGGGCCGACCGGATCGCACGGGGCGATGGCCGCTAAGCTCGTCGCCTTCGACATGGACGGGACGCTCGTCGACGTGATGAGCTCCTGGGCCGAGGTGCATCGCCACTTCGGAGAATCCAACTCCGAGGCGCTGGACCTGTTCGTCCACGACCGGATCGACGACATGGAGTTCATCCGGCGCGACATCGCGCTCTGGTGGAAGCACGACCGCGAGCTGACCTCCGCGGCGGTCGATGAGATCCTGGCCCAGGTGCCGTTGATGCCGGGGGCGGCGGAACTGTTCGAGGCGCTCCATCGTAAGGGGGTGGCCACGGCGATCGTGAGCGGGGGGATCGACCTGCTGGCCCACCGCGTCGCCCGGAAGTTGGACATCCCCCACGTCTACGCCAACGGCTTCCAGGTCGACGATCGGGGGCGGCTGACCGGCGAGGGGATCGTACGCGTGCCGATCAAGCACAAGGGCCGCACGCTGCGCGCGCTCCAGCACGAGCTCGGGATCCCCAAGCACGAGACCGCCTCGGTCGGAAACTCCGACATCGACGTCCAGCTGTTCCGCGAGAGCAAGACCGGGATCGCCTTCCTGCCGGCCGACGACACCGTCCGCGAACACGCCACGCGGGTCGTGGCCGCCCACGACCTCTCCGAGTGCATCCCCTACCTGCTCGAAGAATGAGCCGGTCGAGCGCGGTCGCCGAGGCCAACTCTTTTCTGCCGTCCCCCGCTCGTAACTCCGGTCCATGGTCGAGTATGCGGCGCTCCTGAAGCGGGCGCGGGAGAAGCTCCCGCAGGTGCAGGTGAGCACCGACCGGTTCCAGGTGCCGGAGCCCGACGTGATGATCGACGGCAAGAACACGGTGATCCGGAACTTCCAGGACATCACCACCGTCCTGCGGCGCGAGCCCGACCACGTCATCGGCTTCCTCGCCCGCGAGCTCGGCTGCCCCGGCGTCCTCGATCTCCCGAGGGCCTACCTCAAGTCGAAGATCCCCAAGGAGTCGATCGCCCAGCGGCTCAAGGAGTACACCGAGAAGTACGTGATCTGCTCGGAGTGCAAGCGCCCCGATACCCACCTCAACAAGGAGGGCCGGTTCACGCTGTTGGTCTGCGAGGCCTGCGGAGCCCAGCGGCCGGTGACCATGCGCCGGGTCGTCGCTCCGGAGAAGCCCAAGCTCCCGGTCGAGGTCGGGCAGGTCTACCGGCTGACCATCGAGGACGTCGGTCGCAGGGGCGACGGCGTCGCCAAGAAGGAAGGCTTCGTGATCTTCGTCACGGGCGCCGCGACCCGCGGGCAGACGATCAACGCCAAGGTCACCAAGGTGCTGGGCAACAACGCCTACGCCGTCGTGCAGCCGTAGTCCCGCATGCGGAGCCTCCGGTCGTTCGGACTGGTCTCCCTCTTCATCGGCGCCCAGGTCGTTGCCCTCGCCCTCGCGCTCCCGTTCCGTGCCCAGGGGCTGTCCACCACCGCCAATCCCTCGAGCCCGACGGCCCCGCTCTACCTGATCGCGGTCATCATCGCCGCGCCCATCGGCATCCTGCTCTTGGCGCGCATCCGCGGTGCGCTCGCCACGCTCCGGTGGATCATCCTGCTCGGCATCGCGGGGGCGCTCTCGTTCACCCTCACCGCCGCCTTCCAGGCGCTGCTGCCGGAGTACTACTTCTTGCCCCCGGTCTCGGCCGACTACGTCGTCGTCCCCGCCATCGCGCTGGGCATGCTTGCCGCGGTGCTGATGTTCGAGGTCCTGCTCCTGGACCCGCAGTGGTACGTCGTGGACTTCGTCGGGTTCGTCGCCGCCGGTTCGCTCATCGCGCTCCTCGGCATCTCCTTCGCGATCCTGCCGGTGTTGATCTTGCTCGTCGTGCTCGCCGGCTACGATGCGATCGCGGTGTACTGGACCAAGCACATGGTCTCGCTCGCCGAGGTGGTCACCGACCTCAAGCTCCCCATCCTGCTCGTCATGCCCGCCACCGCGGGGTACAACTACCCGACGAGCGGCGGCTTCACCGCCCAGAGAGGCCGGCCGGTCGAGGAGCGCGAGGCGATGTTCATGGGCCTGGGGGACATCGTCTTTCCGGGGATCCTGATCGTCGCGGCGTACATCTGGCTCCCGCTCTCTCCGACGTTCCTCCACGTCGGGGCGAACCTCTGGGTCGCCCTCGGCGCCCTCGCCGGGGCGCTCGTGGGATACACGGTCCTCATGCGCTTCGTCCACTCCGGTAACCCCCAGGCGGGCCTGCCGTTCCTCAACGGCGGGGTGATCGCCGGCTACCTGCTGACCTACCTCCTGGTGCTCCACAACCTCAGCTTCGGCGTCTCGTTCAATTTCTAGGGAGGCAGGACGGAGATGCCGCGAAGGGTCGAGGACTACTCGGTCGCCGACCGGCCCTCCCTCGACCAACTGACCGCACGCTGGGAGGCGAGCGGCGGATTCACGGCCAAGGCCGTGGGCCGCGCCGTCGACGTGCTCGCCCGGATGTTCGGCGACGAGGAGATGACGGTGTTCCTGTCGTTCCCCGCCGACCTGGTCGCCACGGGATTGCGCGGGGTGCTCTGCGAGCTCATCGAACTCGGCCGGGTCGACGCGGTGATCACGACCTGCGGGACGCTCGACCACGACCTGGCCCGCGCGATCAAGCCCTACTACCACGGCGAATGGGAGCTCGACGACGCCGCGCTCCACCGCCGAAAGATGTACCGCCTGGGCAACGTGGTGATCCCGCAGGCGAACTACGGCGGGGTCATCGAACGCCGCATGCAACGCCTGCTCGAGAGGTCGTGGAAGGCCGGTCGTCGCGAGTGGTCCACCCGAGACCTCGTCTGGGCGATCGGCGAGGACCTGGGGCCGGAATTCGGCCGCGGTTCGATCTGCCGCGCGGCGTTCGAGCGGAAGGTACCGGTCTTCGTTCCCGGGATCACCGACGGCGCAGTCGGATCGCAACTCTGGCTGTTCGGCCAGACCCACCGGGGGCTCCGCATCGACCTGCTGGCCGACGAGCAGCACCTCAGCGACCTCGTGTTCGAGGCGAAGCGGAGCGGGGCGTTCCTACTGGGGGGCGGGATCTCCAAACACCACACGATCTGGTGGAACCAGTTCCGCGGGGGCCTCGACGCCGCGGTCTACGTCACCACCGCCGTCGAGTGGGATGGGAGCCTCTCGGGGGCCCGGACCCGCGAAGCGATCTCGTGGGGGAAGCTCAAGCCGCGGGCCCCGCACGTCACCGTCGATGGCGACGCTACGGTGATCGTCCCGCTCTTGGTGGGAGCCGCGCTCGAACGGACTCGAAAATCCGGAACCGACCAAGTCCCGGGGCGCGCTCCCCATGTGTCGCCGGCGCGGAGGGGGCTTCGCGGGGGCCGATGACCTCGCCGATCGCCCAAGAGGTCGCCGAGGTTCGGGGGAGGCTCGGGGCCGTGATCGGGACCCACACCGAGCCGCTGTGCGTCCACGAACTCTGCACTCGGACCGGCCTCGACCCTCACGAAGCGGGCGCGACGGCGGCGCTCCTGATGTTCGCCTCCGCCCTGTACCGCCCGACCGACGGCTCCCCTCCTGTCTGCGGGGGTGCGGCGGTCGAAGCGCACCAACCGGGGTGGTTCGCCACCTCCCCGTTCGACTATTTCTTCTGGTCGCTGCACGGCGGAAGGCGCGCGACCGCGGACGGGCTGACCTCATTCGGGGCCGAGTGGCAGGGCGCGCTCCTCGCGGCGAAGATCCTGGCCCACAGCCGAGAGTTCCCGATTCTCCGGCGCCAGCGGGGGATGCGTCCGGACCTGGTGGTGTGACCCCCGCAGGACCCCAACGGGGGGCGAAATCTCCCGTTCCCGACCGCGCTCCAGGGGGCCCTGCGTCGGAGATATAAGGGGCCGGACCAGCGGCGCCCTGCGACGCGGGCCCGTAGCTCAGTCCGGTCAGAGCAGGCGGCTCTTAACCGCAAGATCGGGGGTTCGAATCCCCTCGGGCCCGTCGGACTACCCCGGCCGCGAGCGGGAGGCGACGACGAGGCCGACAGGAGGGTGGTCTTCGCCGTGCACCCGGAGCTGTTCGGCATACTTGTCCCACCTTCGCAGCAGCGTGGTCCGGGCCGGGCCGACGGGCAGGGATTCCACGATCGCACGCGGGAAATACGCCAGGGCGTGCGGGAGGTCGACCTCGAGGATGCGCGCGGATTCGACCACTCCCCGTGCGCGCTCCACGAGCCGCACGAGTCGCTCGACCGATAGGTAGTGTCGATCATCCCGGCGCCCGTAGGCCTTCCAGAACACCTCCTCGCGCAGGTTGTACATTGCGAGGTGAGCGGCCTGGGCGCGTGTGGTCGAGCGGGGGAGCGACTCGGCGAGCACGACCCTTGGGGCCACTCGGAGCATCTCACGGATCGTGGCAACGACGGACGCGTCGGTGCCGAGGGACCGGATTCCGTGGACGCAGACCGCGACGTCCGCTGCCCCGCGGCGCAAGGGTAGTCGGCGGGCATCGCAGGCGAGGGGCTGGATCCGGACCGCCATTCCGCTCCGCCGGACCACCGAACGGAAGTTCGCCCATCGGGATCGCTCGGCCGCGAGGACCCGACCTTTCGACCCTACGCGGAACGCCAACGGGACCGTCGTGAGGGCGTGGCTGCCGGACCCTACCTCGAGGACGGTCGAGCCCGGGCGAATGGGCGTGCGTTCGACGATGGCGAAGCGCTCGAGCATCTCGCAACGTAACCAGTCCTCGGGCAGGGGCGCGGAGGTACCCCGAGGGATGTGCCGGAGGACGGACCGGAACCCTGAAGGCGCCGAGCGAAGCGCCTCCTCGCACCGGTCGTCCCTTCGGCGCCCGCCCGGTTCGCGAACGCTCACTGTTACCCCGAGGAGCGGGGACCGTTGGGCATCCACCCGACGCGACCGGGCCGCGTTCGTGGTGCCCGACCACCGTACGCGATCCGTTCGCTCCTAGTCGGATGCGGGCGAGAGGTAGTGCTCGTTGCCGTCCGGGTCGCGGACACCGGCCCACCACCCCCACGAGGCCTTCTCGGGTTCATGGTAGAACTCCACTCCCTTCTCCTTGAGACGTCGACACTCCGCCTCGAACTCCCCCGGTATCACGATCACGAGACCCGAACGGCCCGGCTCGAGGGGGATCGGATGGGGACGATTCTCCGACGCCTGGCACAGGTGCAACACGCTCCCCCGCCCGTCCCCGCCCACCGTCACCCAGTGGTCGTCGTCATCGACGAGCTTGAGCCCGAGCTTGTCCACGTACCACTTCTTCGAGGCGTTCCGGTCCGATGCGACGATGGGGATACTCGCGACCCAGGGGGTCGCCGAACTTGGGTTCGACATGGATCGGTTCGGAGCCGGCCTATCTGCCCAGATTTATTTTCCTTCCGGACCCGAGCGCATGCGCGGCTCGGAGCGCCAGGATCCACTCGCGTGCTGGCGGCACGGACGACGTAGGCACGCGCCAGGGGCCCGTCCGACGATTTGCGTTCGGGACTCCGCCGCCCGAGCCGGGACCGGCCGCCGGAACCCAGGATTCGTCGTCGGGGCCGCGCCCGGCGGAGAGCGCGCGGTCTACTTCGTACCCCAACCGAGCCAGGGCAGCGCGGGGAACTCGATCGCGTCCGTCCCCTTGAACTTCTCGGCCTCGGCCTGGATATCGGCGTCGACGCGCGCTCGAACCTCGGCGGGCAAGCCAGAGTACAGGCGCAGGATCGGACCCGCGGTCCCCTGGATGAATTCCCAATACTTGCGCCCGCTCGAAAAGCCGGCGAGGCGAAGCGGGAACCGGCCCGTTTCCACTCCAGAGAAGCCCGCGGCGGTGAGTGTCGAAGAGAGCCGCTGGGGGTCGGCGAACGCGAAGATCCCGGGTGCACTGGGAGCGGGCGTCGGGACCTCGGTGTACCGGCGCAACACCCCCAGGGGGATGGAGAGGAACGGATTCTCCGCCGGAGCTCCCCAGGTGCTGAGCACGATGCAAGCGCCCGGGCGGAGTGCGCGATGGACGACGCGCATCGCGGCCACCGGATCGGGCAAGAACATGATGCCCCAACGCATCGTGGCCGCGTCGAACGCGTCGGCGGGCAGGCCGGCAGATTCGATGTCCGTGACCCGGTACTCGACGTTCGTGACCCCCTGGCTTCGGGCCTTCTCCCGGGCCACTTCGAGCATCGGTTCGGCCAGATCGAGCCCCAGCACCGATCCCTTCGCCCCGACCTTCGCGGCCAGGCTCAGGGAGGGCTCGCCCGTTCCCGAAGCGAGGTCGAGCACGCGCATGCCCGGACCTGCGCCGGAGCGCCGTACGATCTCCTCGGTCACCGGGCCGAACATCTGGATCAACGCCGCATCGTTCGTCCGCCAGCCGGCGGCGGCGGTGGACCAGGTCTGCCGTTCGCGCTCACGGATCTCGGCGGCGTCCGGTGCGGGCACGCTCATCGTCGACCCGACGCGCGCGGAGCGGATAATCCGTTGCCGGGGGCGGGGTGTTCCCGGCCGGGGGGGTGACGACGGGTCGCTCGGCTCGCCGTGCGACGCGGCTGCGCGGAGCTACTTGGGGGGCCGTTCCTTCTTCGCGTCGGCGGCGATCTTGCGCTGCGCGAGCTTGGGCTGTTGGATGTACAGGATCATGGCGTTGGCGTGACCGTGCCCGAGCCCGCAGTCGGTCTTCAGCCACTTCAGGAGCTCGCCATACTTCGAAAGGCCGAGTCGCTGGGCCTCGCCTTGGTAGTATTCCGGCCCCTTCCCGGTCTTCGCGCGGATGTTGTCGATGTAGGCCTTGTAGGTCATCGCCGACTCCCCCGAGGAGACGCTCCCGTATGGAGATACGCTACGTCGAGCCCGGGCCCATCGGCCGATCGGTCTCCTCGGAGCCGACGCGTGCGCCGCCCCGCGTCAGCGGTACGCCTCCAACCGCCGATCGAAGGCTGCGCGCAGCGCATGGCGGCGAACGTCCCCGATGAGTTCCACTTCGAAGGGCGTGAGGTCGCGTAGGAACGCGAACCGCCGCCCCGCGTCGGCCACCACGCGATTCCAATCTTGACGACGGGCCCGCCCGATCAGACGTTCGAGGTCGGGCCATTCGCGTCGCCCTCGGGCGAGTGTCGTCAGGATCCGGTCGGGTTCGAACGCCTCCCGGTCGTTCCATAGTTTCCCGACGGCGAGCAACCGGACGAGCGGCTCGTCGAACCCCTTGCGACCGTACCGAGCGGCGTCGTAGAGGTCGCGCTCCGTGGCCCGCTGCTGGATGGCCCGCAGCTTCTCGGCCAGCGACTCCTCCACGCGCAGGCACGGGATCTCCGGCGGCCGGAACGGTAGCGCTGTGAAGTACGGTTGCGGGAGCGGTGCCCACCGCCGTGCGGGCAGGAACGTCGGCTCGCGGTAGCTGATCTCGAGTCGGAACTCACCTTCGTCCCATGCGTGCCGGTAGCCGACCCGGCACGCCCAGTTCCGCCGGGCGGTGCGGTACGGCTCGACGATCGAGAACTGGACGCCATGGTGCGCATCAGCGAAGCAGGTTCCGAGCGGCGGCTCCGGATCCTCCGGTAGACCGGCGTTCGTGAAGTCGAGGTCCTCGCTCAGGCGGCCGACATCGCCCGTGACCATCAACCGCAGGTAGGTCCCGCCTTTGAACACCAGTTGATCGAGGACGCCACCGTCGTGCAGCGCATCGAGCGCGTAGAGGAGTACGGCCTCCTGCTGGGCGATATGCAGGTCCACCCCCATGCGGTCGGCGAAACGGTTCGCCTCCGTCCGCGGGATCAACGGATGTCCACCTCGGACCGGAGCCGGCGCCCGGGGACGTTCTCGATGACGTGCCAGCGACGGTCGTGCGGACCCCGCCGGCCAAACTCCTTCGGAGGCCCGAGGGGGACGTAGGGATCCCCGGGCCGGGCCCGCGTCGCACGGATCCAGGCCGGGGGGGGTCGGGAGGATGGGGCGTACCGCTCCACGAGATGGCCGAGGCGCAGTGCCAGGCTGCGGGACCGGAACCGACGGAGGTAGCGCTCGACCCTCGCCCATCGAAGCCGACCCCCGGCACTGTGCAGCACCTGCACGACCCCCCCGAGGCCCCCGGAGAGCTCCGGACGGCGAAGACAGTCGAGCAGCGTCCGCTCCGCGTCGCTGACCACGATCGGTTCGCCCCGCCGCTGCAGCCGGCGCAGCCCGAAGAAGTGACGCGCGGGCACCGACACGATCCGGAACTCCACCCCTTGGACGGTGCGGACTCCGCTGCGACCGGTGGAAGCGACGTAGTAGATGCGACTCGCCTGCGGGAGCAGGCCGAGGAGTTCGGCGGCCGTCGCGAACCCGAAGTAGTACGGCGCGGCGAGCCGCCGGCCCAGACGCAATGGGTCGGTCTCCCGTGTAGGGATCGGGCCGCGGCCGCTGGGCTGGAGCAGGTACCGACCGGGGCCGATGCGGACGAGCCACCCCTTGTGGACGAGCCCGTGGGCCAGCTTACGGGCATATCCGGAGGAGACCCGCGCGCGCCGCCGGATCTCCTCGAGGTTGACCTCGAGGACCAACTCGGCTTCGAGCGCGAGGATTACCCCTGCCTCCGCTCGGGAGAGGGTCCGCACGTCCACGCAAGGCCATGTGTTAGCAATGTGATTAAGTTACTTATTTGGTAACTTTCACGCAGTTATCTCAGACCCAGTGGGGGCGGAGGGAGCGAGCGCGTTTCGAAGGCACGGGTTCGCTACGACGTCTTCATCGATCCGCGACGGAAGGTACCCTTGGACCCCGCGAGACCCATCCGCTCCTCGATGAGCTCGCGGAGCACCGCCGCGTTGGAACCCTCCGCCTCCCGCGCGGAGAACACCAACGTGACCTGGCCCTCTACGGCCTCGTGGGCGAGACGGTCGATCTCGGGCCCGTAGCGCGCGAGTTCCTCGCGGTACCGGCGGCGGAACTGCGGAAAGCGTTCGAGTTCGTGGTGGTACCACACTCGAAGTTCGTTCGAGGGGGACAGCTCCTTCAGCCAGGCGTCCAGCCGAAGCACATCCTTGCGGATCCCCCGGGGCCACAGGCGGTCGACGAGGTATCTCCGGCCATCGTCGGGCGCCGCCGCATCGTAGGCGCGCTTGAGCTGGATGCCCATCGAGCGCTCCTCCCTCGGGTCGCCCCCTGCGGACGGTCGGTCGATCCCCAGAGTCTAGATAACCCCGGCTCGGTTCGGCCCTTACGGTCGCCGGCGTCGAGGGTGACCGAAACGAGGTGGTTACCGATGGCAGGCAAGCCCACAATCGCAACCCTGGTGCCGATCCGCAACATGAACCGGGCCCTCCGGTTCTATACGAAGACGCTCGGAGGCAAGCTCACCATGCGTGGCACCGGCGCGATGAAGGACATGTGGGCGTCGGTGCGCCTCGCCAAGAGCGAAGTGTGGCTCATCGCGCCGGGGGCGCGGGAGAAGCGCAAGCTCGCCTACACGACGTTCATCGTCCCCAACATCAAGCGGTTCGTCGCAGGGCTGCAGCGCAAGGGCGTGAAGTTCGACAAGGCCGAGCGCATGGGCCCGAGCACCCGGATCGAAGGCCCCATCGCCTTCGAGTCCTTCGGAGCCTCGGCGTTCTTCAAGGACCCGGAGGGGAACCTTTGGATGGTCTGGCAGAACATGCCCGACAGCTGAACCGTTCGGACGAACGGCCGCCCCGATCGCGTTAGACGATCGGCTTCTCCATCATGACGTTCGTCGTGATGAACCCGATCCGCTCGTAGAGCGCCATCGCCGCGAGATTGTCGCCGAAAACGTGCAGGAGGATCCGCCCCGCGCCGTGCTGACGCGCTGCGGGTTCGAGCAAGGCGAACGTTTCGCGCGCGTACCCACGTCGGCGATGCGCTTCATCGATCCCCACCCAATAGACGTAGAGGTCGGTTCGGGGACCCTCGTGCCGGAAGGCGTACCATAGTTCCCCCACCCGCTCCCCGCGGGGCTCGGCGCGGATAGTGAAGAAGAAATGTTCCGGTGTCCGAAGCCCGTTCGGGAGCAACTGGGCATGCTCCTGCCGCGATCGCCCCAGTGCTTCCTCCTCGTTCCAGTTGCCGGCACGGACGTGTTGCCGGGCGTAGTCGGGGATCGAGTGTTCGAGCCATTGGTCGAACTCCGCCTCGGTCATCGGCGCGAGAAGCACCATGGACCTCCCCCTATCGGGGCACGCGGAAAAGCGTCGCCGAGGACAGCGCCACCCCCTCCGTCCGCCGGTCGAGAGTGCGGCGGCGCTCCACGAGCGCGCAGTCTCGGCGTGGAGGGACGGCAACTCGCCGCGAGTTCGCGAAATCCCCTCCCAAACATTTAATTCGATGAATGCGCACAAATGCAGATGCATCCTCATGCTCGGACACCGCGGACACCGCTCGGTCGACCGGAGTCGAACGGGGGCCGCGCCCGCGCTCGCCGCGACACTGGCGGTCGGTGTGCTGCTCCTCATCGCCCCGGATCTGTCCCTGAGCCTGCCGCGCGCTCCATCCCTGGGCGCGATTCCTCCGTCTCCGACACCTACGGACGCCCGTGCGGACCACCCGCTCCTCGTCGCGGTCGCCTCGGCCCCTGCGGCCGTCCACCCGAGCGCGATGGTACTGGGGCAATCGGCCGTGACGCCGTCGGCGATCAGCCTCAATTGGACCGCGGTGACCGCCTTCGTATTCGGTAGCTACACGGTCTCCTACTCGACCAACGGCTCCGGCGGGCCGTGGACCAGTGCCGGCGTCCTGACCAGCCAATCCACCACACGACTCGCCGTGGCGGGACTCTCGCCCGGCGCGACCTATTGGTGGGAGGTGGTCGCCTCCTACTGGGGAGGCAGCAGCACGAGCAACGTCTTGATGCAGGCCCAGCCAACGCTGGCCTACCTCAACTACACCTACCTGTCGGCCAGCCAGGCCCAGATCAACTGGACGAACAACGCCACCTACGGTGGACTGATCTCCTTCGATGCCTACAGCGTGTACGAGGCCGTCGGGACCGCCGCACCCACGCTGCTCAAGAACCTGACCAACGTCGACACGCGGACCTACACGGTCTCCGGGTTGAGCTCGGGGACCAGCTACCGCTTCTTCCTCAACACTTCCGACTGTTACTCCGGCTGCGGAGCGGCCGGCGCACTGCTGAGCATCACCGAATCGAACGCGGTCACCCTCGGGACGCCGCTACCGCTCCTGGCCTCCGTTTCGGCCACCCGGCCCGTGGTGGACATCGGCGAGCTCGACTTCTACACCTGCACGCCTTCCGGCGGGCAGTCCCCCTTCAGCTTCTCCTGGATGTTCGGCTCCGGCAACTACACGAACGGGACGGGCAGCGAGAGCCACGCGTTCGCGGCCAATGGCAGCCAGATCGTCAGCTGCCTCGTCCTCGATGCGACCCACACCCGCTCGAGCGCGGCCACGACGATCGTGGTGAACACCGATCCGGTGCTCAACGCCAACGCGAACCGGACGACGGCCGACATCAACCAGCTCATCGGGTTCAGCTGCTCGGCCCAGGGCGGGACCAGCGCCTACACCCTGGCCTGGGCCTTCGGCGACGGGTCCGAGGAGGGCTCCCCCACCGGATTGTCGAGCCACTCCTACACGGGTGCGGCCCAGTACATCCCGACGTGCACCGTGCAGGACGGGGCGGGCGTCCAGGCGGCACGGTCCTTCGCGCTGCTCGTCAGCCCGGCGCTCCAGACCAGGGCGGGCGCAAGCGCCGCCGCCGTCGCCCCGGGCACGTCGGTCGCCTTCAGCTCCACCCCCGCGAACGGCTCCGGAGTCTACAGCAACTACACCTGGGAGTTCGGCGACGGCCAGGAAGGCTACACGGCCCAACCGGGCCATACCTACGCCAATCCCGGCGCCTACACCGCGCAGCTCCGCGTCACGGACTCGAACGGGGGCTCCGCCACGGCGACGGTCGCGGTCCAGGTCTCGAGCATCGTCGTCACCCTCGGCACGCTCCCGTCCTCGGCCCACACCGGAGACGCGGTGACCTTCACCGTGGGCGCGAGCGGCGGCGCGGGCGCCCCGTTCAACTACACTTGGGAATTCGGCGACGGGTCGGTCGGTTTCGGCGCGACCGTCCACCACCACTACACCAAGACCGGCGTCTACAGCCCATCGGTCCAGGTGACCGACCACCTCGGGGCCGCCGTCCATGCGTCGGCCGGGACGCTGCAGGTGGCGCTGCCTCCTCCACCGTACAATTTCTTCACCGGGCCCGTGATCCTCGCGATCGCGGCCCTCGTCGGGGCGGCGCTCGCCATCGGCGCGTTCTGGTATCGGCGCCGGCCGGACGAGAGGCTGAAGCGGAACTTCGCCGGCTACGTCCCGCCCGCCGACCCCTCCAAGACGGTCCAGGGCGTCAAGCTCTGCCGGACGTGCGGCACGGCCAACCTCCCGATCCGGGAGTCCTGCGCGAACTGCGGAGCCGGCCTACCGCGGAATCCGATCCACTAGCCCGGCCCGCCGGGGGGACTAGACGTCCAACGCCGAGGCGTCGCCCATCCACTCCTTCGGGCGCTCGATCTTCGGACGGACCGACTCGATCCGGTCGTAGGCCTCGTCGAGGGACATTCCCTCGAAGCGGTGCAGGTACCAGGCTCCGCCCAGAGGTCCCCGCCGGATACCGTGGCCGCAGAACACCAGCACGGGCTGGCCGTCCCCGTGCGCCCGGTGCATGAGGTCGGCGACCTTCTCGAGGTTCGCCACCTTGGGGACCTCCTTGTCCCCATCGTAGATCGCCACGTGGACGGCGCCGGGCAGCTCGTCGAGCTCCGTGGGGCGTTCGTCCAATACGCAAAACCGGGCTCCGCGGAACTTCTCGGCGTCCCCCCAGCCTCCCACGAAGACACCGGGTACGACCTCGCTGGGGGAGGCGGCGCGGGAGCCGGCGGAGGACTTCTTCGAACTCTTGACGGGCGTCATGGAGCCTACGACGGGCCCGGGCGATAAGTAGCCGCCGGGGACTGGAACAGTGTCCGAGTGACTTATTCTGCCGGGAGCGGTCGGCGTCTTCGCCCGTCGGGCGGAGGATCATCTCGTGCGCGTGGCGCCGGAGGTGCAACTGAGCCCGGAAGAGCGATCGCGGCTTCAGGCGATGGCCGGGGGTCCCCGCAACTCCGCGCGGGCGCGCCGAGCCCGCTACGTGCTGGCGGCCTCGCAGGGGCTGGAGAACCAGGCGATCGCACGTGCGGAGGGCGTGAGCCGGCTCACCGTCGCCCGCTGGAGGCTGCGGTTCCTCCGCTCGCGTCTCGCAGGCCTCTCCGATCAGCCACGACCGGCCCTCAGTGCACGGTGGATCCCGGAGGAGACTGTCCGGCGGATCGTTCGGACCACGATGGCCGGCCGATCCGATCGCCGGGGACCGTGGAGCACGCGGGCGCTCGCCGCCGCCTGCGGCGTGAGCCACATGACCGTCCGGCGAGTCTGGCGCGCCTACCACCTGCGTCCGCTCCGGGTCGGCAACCTGCCGTTCCGGCCGGATCCCGTGATCCCGTGGGTGCCCCGCGATGTCGTCGGCCTGTTTCTACGCCCACCCCAGGCGGCCCTGGTCTTCTCCCTCGGGCCCTCGAGCGAGCTCCTTCGGCGACCGACGCCGGAGCGGTCGGAGGTATCCTTCCCGGCGATGCTACCGGCCGCGCGGCAGGACCACCCACCGATCGAGTCGACCCGCAGCGGCCCGAAGGGACACCCCTCCGAGTTCCCCCGATTCTTGGGGGCTCTGGAGCGCCAGGTCGCCGCAGAGCTCCCGCTCCGCATCCTCGCCACCGGTTCGCATCTCACCGAAGCATCGTTCGTCGAGCGCTGGCAGGTTCATCGACCGGAGGTCAGCCTGGTGCACGTTCCGCATTGGGCGACGTGGAAGGAGCGCGCGGTCCGGGAGTTGCGCGCGACGGGCCAGCCCTCGGCCCGACCCCACCAGACCAAGACCCGGGGGGAGGCGTTGCGCTCGATCGCCCTGTTCCTCGGGGACTACCCGATCGACGGCGCGCCGTTCGAGTGGCTCGCCCCGGCCCGCGCGGCCGGGACGGGCGCCGCAGCGTACCGGTTACGTTACGATCTCGCTGTTACGGGCCACCCCGGGTTCATGAGCCGGAGCGCGCCTGCGACCCCCATGGCCCCGAAGCCCGCGCCGAGTTCGCCGGCCCGTGAGATGGCCCGCATCATTCTCGGGAAGTACCTCCGGGTCGCCCGGCGCGAGCGCGTCACCATCGAGAGCTGGAGCGCCACGCTCGAGGAGGCCAACGCGTTCTCCCTCGAGGCGCTCCGACTCGGCGCGCGCCCGTTGCTCCTCTACCAGGACGAGCCGACCTACTGGGCGGCGACCCAAGAGGTCGCGCCGGAGGACCTCGCCCAGCTGGGCGAGCACCGTCGCGCCGCGCTGGAGCGGACCGACGTGTTCGTCAGCTTCTTCGGTCCCAGCGACCGGGAGCGCTTCCACGCACTGCCCTCGGCAGCGCTCGAGAAGCTCGGCGATTACCAAGATTCGATGTACCGGGCGGCGGCCAAGGCCGGTGCCCGGGCGGTCCAGATGGCCGTGGGCCGGGCCTCTCCCGAATCCGCTCGGATGTACGGCGTCGATCTCGCGGCCTGGCGCAAGGAGCTGGTCGACGGTTGCCTTCTCGACCCCGGGGAGTTGCGCGACCGCGCCCGGCGGGTGGGCGCCGCTCTGGCCACGGCTCGCGAGCTGGAGATCCGGCATCCCAACGGGACCGACCTCCGCCTTCGGTTGCGCCATCGCAAGCCCATCGTCTCCGACGGGACCGTTCACCCGGCGACCCGACAGGGGAGCTGGAGTCTGGTGACGCTCCCCACCGGGGTGGTGGCCGTCGCCCTGGATGAACGGGCCGGCGAGGGCGTCTTCCGGTCGAACGTGCGGAGTTCGGTGGGACTCTCCGATGCCGTGGGCGAACTCGCCGGAGGACGCTGGACGTTCCAGGGCGGACGACTGCGACGGTATGCCTACGACGAGGGCGCCGAGCTGTTCGCCGAGAGCTATGCGCGGGCTCCGGCCGGCAAGGACCGGCCCGGGAGCCTCTCGATCGGGCTCAACCCGGCGATCGCCAAGGCGCCGTTGCTCGAGGACGAGGGGGCCGGGACCCTCACCCTGCACATCGGGCGGAACGACTACGTCGGCGGTTCGAACCACGTGTACTGGTGGGCCTGGCTCTTCCTACGGGGCGGCGACCTTCTGGTCGACGGGCGGCCGCTCCTACGGAGGGGACGTTGGGCGGAATGATCGCGCCGCGGTTCCGGTGCACGGGGAGTCCCGTTCGCCGTGCGGGGATTCCCCGTGCGGTCACGGCGCGACGGTCCGCCGCCGCATCGGCCCCTCTGACCCCGCCCCGGTCGAGCCGGCCGCTGTACGGTGTCGGGCATCGGTCGCGACACCCCCCCGGCTGACCCCGCGTCCCGGAACGATCGATGGACCCGCTGCTCCTCGTCCTCCTCGTCGCCCTCGCGGTGGCCTTTGCCTACAGCATCGGAGCGCACTACACGGGGGCCTGCATGGGCATGCCGTATGCGGCCGGCGCCATCCGGCTCGCTCCCGCCCTGCTGGTGATGGCGCCCTTGACCTTCGTGGGCGCGATCGTCGCCAGCGAGGGCGTCGAACAGACGGTCGGGAATGGGCTGCTGGAGCCCGGGACGGTGAGCGTACCCCTCGCGATCGCCATCGTGCTCAGCGCGCTCGTGCTCACCGGCGCCTACAACTTCCTGACCCTCCCGACCTCGACGATCCAAATCCTCGTCTTTTCGACCGTGGGTGCGGGTATCGCGGCCGGGACGGCCATCGATTGGCGTACGGTCGAACACCTGCTTGAGCTGTGGGCGGTCGCCCCGTTCGTAGCGTTCGCTCTCGGCTACCTGTTCGTACGCCTGGGCGATCGGAATCGAGCCCGCACCGCCGGGCACTCCGGTCTCACCCGGAACGCCGCGCTGGCATTGGTCTTGGTCGGGGCGGCCGCGTCGTTCGCGATGGGGGCGAACGATGTCTCCAACGCCTCAGGGGCCCTGATCATGACCGGGCAGTTCGGACTCTTGGCCGCAGCGGCCACTGGGGGCCTCGGCCTGGCCATCGGGGTGCTCACCTGGGGGCGGCCGCTCTTGGAGGGGGTGGCCTTCCGGATCGTCCGGCTCGATGGCCCCATGGCGATCAGCGCGCAGTTCGCTCAGGCCACGGTGATCCTGGCCTCGGTCGCGTTCGGGCTATTCACCTCGATGAACCAGGCGCTCGTCGGAGGGATGATCGGGACGGGGGTGGCCCGAGGGCAGAACCTGGTGCTGTGGCCGGCGGTCCGCGGGATCTTGGCCGGATGGGCGCTGGGACCGGTGTCCGGGGCCGTCCTGGGGTTCGGGGTGACCGAGATGCTACGTTACCTCGGGGTCCTGTAGTCCGGCTCCCGTACCTTCGCGTCCGCCGTAACGCGGCCGGCTCGGGAACCCCATCGCCGCCGTGGATACTCCGATAATGGCGAGCGGACGTGATATCCACCGGGTGATTTGGCTCGAAGTTCTTAACCCGGTTCGGCCCACCCCGGGCAATGTCCCCGCGCTCCCGTCCGACCCGGACCCCTCTTTTCCGACCCGGTCTGTCGCTCCTCACCGTGATCGTCCTCACAGGTATCGTCGGCCTGCTGCTCCTCTCACCCGTCCCGTCGGGCCACACCTTGGCCTCCGCCCCGCCCACTCCTCCTGCCCGAATCGGTGCCGCGACCCATCCGGCGACCTCGTTCGGCTGGCAGCAGATCACGACGAACGGCTCTCCGCCGGGAACGGCGGGCGGCGGGTTCGCGTACGACCCGGCGGACAACTACACCGTCCTGTTCGGAGGGTGCGTCGCCGGCAACTATTGGTACTCCGTCTGCACGCCGACGAACACGACCTGGACCTACCGCAACGGGACGTGGACCCAGCTCTACCCGACGCTCTCCCCCCCGGCGCGTTACTACACGAGCCTGACCTGGGACGCCGCGCTCGGCGAGCTCGTGCTGTTCGGCGGCAACGGTTCGAACGGGTTCCTCAACGACACTTGGAGCTTCGTCCACGGCACCTGGCACCAGCTGGCCCCCGCCGTCTCGCCGCCCGCCCGGGCGGCCGCCTACATGACCTACGATGCGGCGCTCTCCCAGATCGTGCTGTTCGGGGGCGAATCGTTCCGGCAATTGACCAATCTGCAGTCCGAGTCGTACGTCGGAGCCGACTTCGGCGATACCTGGGTGTTCTCGGGCACCACCTGGACGAACGTGACGCCCGCGACCAGTCCCCCGCCCCGCGACTCCGGCTCGATGGCCTACGACGCCCAGGACGGCTTGGTGGTGCTCTACGGCGGGTTCTACTGGGGCGGCGGCGGAGGCAACTACGGGGACACGTGGGTGTACAACGGGAGCGGCAACTGGACCCAGCAGTACACCAGCCCGTCGCCCACGGGACGCAACAACGGGGCGTTCGCGATGGACCCTACGCTCGGTGCCGACGTCCTGTTCGGTGGGCACTACTCCTACAGCTTCTACAACGACACGTGGGCGTACAACCAGACGTTCGGCTGGGTCCAGCTCTCGGGATCGTCGTTCAACGGCAGCACCGGGTCGAACTGGACCTCGCCCAGCCAGCGGTGGGCCTCCCAGCTCACATTCGACGCGGCCGACAACTGCCTGGTGCTCTTCGGAGGGTACGTCGGACCGGGCGGGTACGCCACTTCCGGTTTCACCTACTACAACGACACCTGGTCGCTCGGCGCGTGCGGGAGCGCGAGCGGAAGCTCCACCGGCAACGACAGCGGTCACCTCCCGCACGGCGGGGCGATCCCGCTGGGAGCGTCGGCCGTGGTGCTCTCCTCCTTCGGCCACGCCGCGGTGACCGTCAGCTACAAGGTGACCGTGAGCGGAGGGGCGCTGCCGTACTCGATCCAGTGGAACTTCGGTGATGGCTCCTACGGCTCCGGGACCTCCGGACAAACAGTCGCCCACCGGTTCACGATCGCGGGCACCTTCGCTCCGTTCGTCACGGTCCGTGACGGGGTCGGTACGGTCCGGATCGTTCAGCTTCCCAGCGTCGTCGTCACGCCCGGATCGTCCGCCACCCATTCCACGGCCGCGGCCCTCTCGCCCCTGGCCGTCTACGCGGCGGTCGGCGGGGTGCTCGCCCTGATCGCGGCGACCGCCGTGAGCCTCCGGGTACGGCGGCGCCGATTGCAGCGCGTGGCGAGCGAGGGGGAAGCGATCGTCCGCGAGCTCTCCGACGGCGAAAGTAACAACTGGCGCTGAGGGTTGCGCGCCCCGCCAGGGGCGCGCCGATGTCAGTGGGTCCGGCACGAGCCCTCGCTCTCGCCCTGTCGTTCGTGGTGGCGCTCGTCCTGCTGGCGCACCCACCCGCTCCGGTCGCGACACCGGCCGGACCATCGGTTTCGACCCATCCCTTCGGACCGGAGTCCGGGTATCCGCCGATCCGGATCACCATCTCCGCGACCCCGACCCATGGGGTGGCGCCCCTCACGGTCCAGTTCACGGCCACGGCGACCGGCGGCAACGGCGCGTTCGTGGGCTTCGCCTGGAGCTTCGGTGACGGGGGAAGTGGCTCCGGGGCGCGTCTCAACTACACCTACGAGGCGACCGGGAACTACACGGTCCGGCTCAATGTCAGCGACAGTGCGGGGGACCGGGCGAGCCAGACCGCGGGCGTCCTCGTCACCCCGTTCGCCACCGTGTCCGGTGGCACCCTCGACCCGTCACCGTGGCTGATCTACATCGGCCTCGGCGGAGGAGCGGCGGTGCTCGCCGCTCTGTTGCTCTGGTCGGCCCGCTTTGCCCGTAGGGACGGCCTGCCCCCGTCCGATCCGAACGCCGAAGCGACCCCACGGGAACCCGAACCTCCGGTGGCTTCACCGGAACCCGATGCCCCGGAGTTGATCGTGCCGCCACCGGTACCGGAGCCGACGATCCCGATCACCCCGACCGGTAGCCTGAGGGGTTCGCCGCCGACCTCGACGGCACCGGCGTTCACTGCGCGGACGACGTCCCGCCCCGCCCCCCGCGCCCCCGTCGCCCTGGGTGCGGTACCTCGCGAAGTCCTCCGTATCTCGCATCGTGTCATTCTGCACCTGGCCCGCCAGGGTGTCCCCCCGCCCCACGAGGTCGCGCGGATGGAACAGACCCAGCAAGGGATGGGCAAGGAGTTCGGGTCGACGCAGAGTGGAATGTCGAACGTGCTCCAGCGTCTGGCGGCGGCCGGCGTGATCACCTTCGAGGTCCGACACGTGGCCGGTCATCCGCGCCGACTCCGGGTGTACTACCTGACCCCCTATGGCGAGTCGTTGGCCCGGGACCTGCGCCGTAAGGACGCCGCCCGCTCGCATCCGTCGAACGCGACCTCCACTGGGTCGAACGAGCCGTGAACGTTGGGGCGCCGGTGGCGCGCTTTTCAGGGAACTACATGCCGGGCGGGAATCGTGAGGTTGATGTGGGCCGTCCGGGTTCCCACGCCGTGACAGCGGCCCGAGCTGGGAGTCCCGGTGCCCGCGGGCTCGCGATCTTCTGCCTCGTCCTGGCGGCGACGATGGCCATACCCCTCCCGGCCGCTCTCCACGTACAGGGCCCGCCATGGGTCGGACCCCCGAGGGGAACCGGCCCTGGCCCTGCGGCCGCGCCGCCGACGGCTCCGCAGACGTTCCCACGCCTCTTCCCGCCACGAGCGGCCATCGCGCACGCCCCGAACGTCCAGGCGATCGACCCGAACGCATCGTACACGACCGAACCGGCGCCCCTCGGGGTCACCGATTTCGGCGTCGACCGGGGGGGAAACGCCTACGCGTACAACACCACGAGCTTCGTCGGGACCGCCGACATGGGAACCCTCCGGGCCTCGGGCTGCACCGGGTCGAGCTACTGCACGGTCGTCGGGCTCCAGCTCAATGTCGAGCTGCTCCTGGAGGACCCGGCCACGGCCACGAGCTACACCTACTGGGTGCAGAACGTCATCCAGATCGACACCGGTTCGCAGTACGTCGCCGCGGTCAACAACATCTGGAACTTCACCGGCCCGGCCACCTCGAACTCCCTCAATCGCGCGAGCGTCCAGGGGAACGGCTCGATCCAGACCTACGGGAGCGAGAACGTCTACATCGACTCGATGAACTGCAGCGCCAAGGACGCCTACCCCGGTGGCTGCACCTACTTCTCCTGGCCGCTCGTCCTGCAGGACCGGGTCGCGTCCTTCGTCCGCAACGGCGAGCCGGGCGTGGGCTTCGATTTTGCCAGCGGCACCGACGGCTGGGTCCGGTGGGACACGGCCTACTTCCCCTTCGCCACGGGATTCGTGGACCGCGGATTCTACGTCACCGGCTACGCCTACAACAGCCACGACCTCTACGACGACGCCGAGTTCGTGCTCACGGGCGCCAAGCCCGGGTGGGTCGACTCCGGCAGCCACGCGAACCTCTCGCTCCAGTTCTGGAACGGGCACAACCTCCAGGCGGTGCCGAACGCCTTCAACCACGGCGGCAACACCGCCGAATCGATCTCGAACCTGATCGCCTCGGCCAACCGGGTCGCGCCCCAGGGCATCCCCGGCACCCAGCTCGCGCCGGGTCGCGGCAGCGTGGGCTACTCCTACACCGACGCCCTCGTGGGCACGCTCACCGTCGACACCCCGCTGGCCTCCGGCGCGATCACCGTGAACGGTACGGGCTTTTCCTTCAGAGACAACTCCTCGAGCCTCACCCTCTTCGCCGGGACCTACACCGTGGTCCTGGACTCCACGCTCGAGCCCAACCAGGGCCAGGCGACCGTCACCGCCGGCGGCGTCACGGTCCTGCGGCTGGGCTTCGGCTACGTCGAGCCGGTGGTGTTCAACGAGACCGGGCTTCCCGCGGGGACCTTCTGGGCCGTGACGGTCGACAACCAGCTGCTCACCTCGCAGTCCAACCTCATCGAGACCGGCCTCGTCAACGCGACCTACGGCGTCCGGTTCAGCGCCGTGACGGGTTTCTCCGTCGGATTCACCGGGAGCTCGATCGTCGTCTCCGGGCCGACGAACGTCTCGGTGCCCTACCGTGCGTTCACCTTCGGGGTGAGCTTCGAGGCGCAGAACCTGCCCGCCGACACCTACTGGTGGGTGAACGTCAGCGGGACGACGGTGGGGGGGAACCAGACGGTGCTCGAGGTGCCGGTCGCGAACGGCACCCACGACTACGCGGTCGGTACGAGCTACGAGTTCATCCCGGCCCCGGCGTTCGGGACCGTCGATGTCCTCGGCCGGGTCGCGGGCGTCACGATCGCCTTCTCCGTCCGTGAAGGGTTCATCACGGGCCGGGTCAGCCCGCTCTCGGCGGCGGTCACGATCGATGGGGGCGAGGTCCCGGTCGATGCCGGATCGTTCAACGTCACGGTGCTGCCGGGCGCCCACCAGATCGTCACGACCGCCCAGGGGTACGTCACGAACTCTACCCTCGTGCTCGTCACGCCGGGTAACGCGACCTACTCCGTCTTCGCCATGGCCACCCAGGCGTCCACGGGACCCCCTCCCCCGGGTCCCTCCGGATCTTCGACCGGGTGGGAGTGGGTCGCGCTGGGCGCGGTCGTCGCGGTGGCGGTCGCCGTCGGGGCGGGGGTCGTGCTATGGGGCCGCCGGCCCCGCACCGGTTGAGGGGCGTGCGCGGCGGTCCCGCCAATCTGCGTTCCGGGTGCGGGGAGGAGCCGCCCGCCGAGGGGCCCAGAAGGCACATGCCCTCCGCCGGCTGGGGGTCTCGCTGAGATGGTCTCCCCTCCCGCAGCCGAGGCCGCCGAGTCGTTCGTCCGCCGGGCCGAAGGCGAGCTGTTCGACCTCTCGATCGAGCTCCAGCGGGCCGAGTGGGTGCAGTCCACCTACGTCACGGAGGACACGCAGGCGCTCGCGTCCCGGGCCTATGCCCGTCTGATCCAGGCGACGGCCCGGCTCGTCCGGGAATCGAACGGGGTCGACCGCCCGAGCCTGACGCCGGAGTCCTGGCGTAAGGTCGAGCTGCTTCGGACCTCGCTGCCGCTGTTCGCACCGGCCGATCCGGCCGAGAACCTCGAGCTTCCCGCCATAGTGGCCGAGATGCAGGCGATCTATGCCCGGGGCCGGGTGCCGCTCGCCGGAGCGCCGGCCCCGCTCGACCTCGAGGAAGTCTCCAAGATCCTCGCCACCGTACGGGACCCCGCGCGACTTCGGGCGGCGTGGACCGGCTGGCATGAGATCGCGCGGCCGATGCGCTCGAAGTTCGCGCGATACGTCGAGCTCGCCAACCGCGGCGTGCGCGAGGTCGGTTTCGTCGACCTGGGCGACCTCTGGCGCTCGAAGTACGACATGGCGCCGGAGGCGTTCGTCACAGAGGTCCACCGTCTCTGGGAACAGGTCGCCCCCCTCTACCGCTCGCTCCACGCCTACGTACGGCGCCGGCTTGGAGAGATCTACGGGCCCGAGGAGGTGCCCGCGAAGGGGCCGCTCCCGGCGCACCTGCTCGGCAACATGTGGGGCCAGTCGTGGGAGCACCTGGCGCCGATCCTGAGGGGCGCCCCCAGCGACGCCGGGCCGGACCTGACCCAGATCCTCGTCGCCCGTGGCACGACGGCCCGTCAGATGGTGGAGTACGCCGAGCGGTTCTTCACCTCGATCGGATTGCCGGCGCTACCGGCGTCGTTCTGGGACCGCTCGATGCTGACCCGGCCGCGTGACCGCGAGGTCGTCTGCCATGCGAGCGCGTGGGACCTCGACTTCGCCGACGACCTGCGGATCAAGATGTGCATCGACATCACCGCGGAGGACTTCCGGACGATCCACCATGAGCTGGGTCACAACTACTACCAGCGCGCCTACGCGCCGCAGCCGTTCCTCTTCCGCGACAGTGCCAACGACGGCTTCCACGAGGCGATCGGCGACACGATCTCGCTGTCGGTGACGCCGGAGTACCTCGTACGGGTCGGCCTGTTCGATCGCGCTCCGGGCGAAGCGGCGGACCTGCCGGTGCTGCTCGACCGCGCGCTCGAGGACATCGCCTTCCTGCCGTTCGGCCTGCTCGTCGACGAGTGGCGGTGGCGGGTGTTCGACGGCTCGATCGCGCCGGAGGAGTACAACCGCACCTGGTGGGAATACCGTCGCAAGTACCAGGGGCTCGCTCCGCCGGCGGAGCGGGGCGAGGAGGAGTTCGACCCGGGCGCCAAGTACCACGTCGCGGCGAACGTCCCGTACATCCGCTACTTCCTCGCCTCGATCCTGCACTTCCAGTTCCACCGCGCGCTCGCCCGCGAGGTCGATTGGACCGGCCCGCTCCACCGGTGCTCGATCTACGGCCACACGGGGGCGGGCGAGCGGCTCGCCTCCATGCTCGCCCTGGGCGCGAGCCGTCCGTGGCCGGAAGCGCTGGAGGCCCTCACCGGCGAACCGACGATGGACGCGGGCGCGCTCCTCGACTACTACGCGCCGCTCCGCCGCTGGCTCGACGAGCAGAACCGCGGCTCCCCCGTCGGCTGGTAGCGGCCCCGGCGCGGACGCCGGGTAGTCTCGTGGGCCACAGCGCGCGAGCGCCACTGACCCGACCGGGACATTTCTTTGATAGATTCGGCGTCGATGAACCAATGTCCTCTCTGATGCCGACGGTCGCGGTGCTCGGCGCGAGCGGGTACCTGGGGGGCGAGCTGTTGCGTCTGCTCTCGTTCCATCCCCAGTTGGAGCTCGTCGCCGCGGTCTCCGAAAGCCACGCCGGAAAATCGCTCGGTGAGATCCATCCGAACCTGGCGCCGGACGGCGCGCTCGTCGCGCTGCCGGACGCCTCCACGGTCGACGCCGACCTGGCGTTCCTCGCCCAACCCGCCGGAGAGGCGATGCGCGTCGTTCCCGGGCTGCTCGAGCGGGGCATGAAGGTCGTCGACCTCGGCGCCGACTACCGGCTGCCCACCGCCGCGCTCTACGAAGCGACATACGGCCGCCCGCATGTCGATGCCGGTCGCCTGGGGGAGGCGGTCTACGGGCTCTCCGAGCTCTTCGGCCCGCGGATCGCCGCCGCGCGGCTCGTCGCCAACCCGGGTTGCTACGCCACGGCGACGCTGCTGGCGCTCGCGCCCCTGGTGCGCTCCGGTGCGATCGCCGGCCCGGTGATCGTCGACGCCAAGAGCGGGACCTCCGGCGCCGGCCAGGGGCCGACGGCGACGACCCACCACCCGGAGGCCGCGCTCACCGTCCACCCCTACGGCACACCGACGCACCGCCACGTCCCCGAGATGCGCTCGGTGCTCGCCACGGTCTCACCGAACGTCCCGCCGCTCGTGTTCGTCCCCCACCTCGTGCCGCTCGTCCGCGGGATCCTCTGCTCGATCTATCCGACGCCGGCCGCGGCGACCGACCCAGCCCAATGGGCCGAGGCGCTGCGCGCGGCCTACGCCGGCAGCCCCTTCGTCCACGTCGGGGGAACGCCCCGGCTCGCCTGGGCCGCGGGGACCAACCACTGCTTCCTGTCGGTGCAGAGCGCCGAGGGGATGCCGGTCGTCTTCAGCGTGCTCGACAACCTCGGCAAGGGCGGGGCCGCCCAGGCGATCCAGAACGCGAACCTGATGCTCGGCCTCCCGCAGGAGCTCGGGCTGCGCTTCGCCGGGTTCGGGGTGTGATCCCGATGGAGTTCGTCCCGCGCTCGGTCACCTATCCCAAGGGCTTCACCGCCTCGGCGACGACGGCCGGGATCAAGCGCTCGGGCCGACCGGATCTCGCGCTCATCCTCTCCGACCGGCCCGCCACCGCCGCCGGAGTGTTCACCACGAACGTCGTCCGCGCCGCGCCGGTGCTCCTCGGCGAGGAGATCCTGGCCCGCGGACCGGACGGGGTCCGCGGGATCCTCGCGCTGAGCGGGGTCGCCAACGCGATGACCGGACCGGCCGGCATCGCCGATAACCGAACGATCCTCGAGGCCACCGAGCTCGCCGCCGGCGTTCCCGCAGGGACCCTGCTCCCGGCCTGCACGGGCGTCATCGGTCCTCGGATCCCGACCGACCGCGTGCTCCCGGCGGTCCCGGCCCTGACGCGCGGACTCGCCCACAGCCGCGAGGCCGACCGGCACGCCGCCCACGCGATCCTGACGACCGACACCCACGCCAAGAGCGTCGCGCTGCGCGGCCGCCTCGCCGACGGGACCGTCGTCCACCTCGGGGGCATCGCCAAGGGCAGCGGAATGATCGCACCGCGCATGTCGCTCCCCCACGCCACGACGCTCGCGTTCCTGACGACCGACGCCCGGGTCTCGGCCGGAGCGATGGGTCGGCTCCTGTCGAACGCCACGGACCGGACCTTCAACATGGTCAGCGTCGACGGCGACACCTCCACCAACGACACGATCTACCTGCTGGCCAACGGCGCCGCCGGCGGGGCCTCCGCCGAGAACGACCCGACGTTCCGGACGATGGTGGCGACCGCGCTCGAATCGCTCGCCCGCGCCGTCGCGCGCGATGGCGAGGGGGCGACCAAGCTCCTCACCGTCACCGTCCGCGGGGCCAAGACCCTGCAGGACGCCCGGGCCGCCGCCAAGGCCGTCGTCGGCTCCACGCTGGTGAAGGCCGCCGTCTTCGGGGCCGATCCCAACGTCGGCCGGATCGCCTGCGCGCTCGGCTACTCCGGCGCGCGACTCGACCCCGACCGGATCGACGTGACGCTGCGGGCCGGTCGCGGCGAGCTCCCCCTGATCGTCGACGGCCGCCCGGCGCCGGGCATGGAGAACGGCCAGGGCAAGCGGGTGCGGGAGATGCTCCTACGCGCGTCGGAGGTTCCGCTCGACATCCGGCTCCACGAGGGCCGCGCCTCGGCCACCGCCTGGGGCTGCGACCTCTCCTACTCCTACGTCCAGATCAACGCCGCCTACCACACCTAGAGGTATCCCCGTGCGGACGCTCACCCCCTCATCGGCCCTCGCCGTGCTCAAGGTCGGCGGCCGCGAGCTGCGCCCCGGACCGGAGCTCGGCCGCTTGACCGACCTCGTCGGATCGCTCCGGCGGGCCGGCCGCGCCCTGGTCGTCGTCCACGGTGCCGGTGAGGAGATCACCGACCGCGCACGGGCGCTCGGGCTGGAGAGCACCGTCGTCCGCGGCCAGCGCGTGACGAGCCGGCCGCTCCTCGAGGTCGTCGTCGAGGTCATGGCCGGCCGCGTCAACGCCCGTCTGGTCGCTGCCCTCGGGGCGCGGGGCGTCCGGGCCGTTGGGCTCTCCGGAGCCTCCGACGGGCTGTTGCAGGTCCGGCCCACCCCGCGGCTCGGGTTCGTCGGCACCCCGCGCTCCGTCGAGCCCCGGGTGCTCCACGAGCTGCTCGGCCGGGGGATCGTTCCCGTCGTCGCTCCGCTCGGCGTCGACCGGGCCGGCCAGCTCTACAACGTCAACGCCGACGTCGCCGCCGGAGCCATCGCGGCCGAGCTCGGCGCCGAGCTCTGGACGCTCACCGACGTGCCCGCCGTGCGGGACGCCGAGGGCTCGCCGATCGCGGCGCTCACGGTTTCCGCGGCGAAGGCGCTGCTCGCCCACGGGGGCGCCACGGCCGGGATGATCCCCAAGCTCGAGGGGGCGCTGGCCGCGCTCGCCGGCGGGGCCCCGCGCGTCTGGGTCGGGGACCTGGAAGGGCTCTCGGCCGCCGGCCCGCGTTCGGGCTCCGGCACGCTCCTCGCGTCCGACCCCTCGCCGCCCGGCTCGATCCCGCTCCTCACCTCCCGGCGGACCGTGCGGGGTGGGGTCCAACGATGAACGCCGCGAACGCACGTGCCCAGAAAGTGGTCCTCGCCTACTCCGGTGGACTCGACACCTCCGTCGCCATCCCGTGGATCCGCGAGCACTACGGCGCCTCGGTGACGACCGTCACCGCCGACGTCGGCCAGGAGGGCGAGTTGACCGGCGCGCTCGACCGGGCCCGGACCAACGGCGCGACCGATGCGCGGCTCGTCGACCTAAGGGAGACGTTCGTCACGGAGTTCCTCTGGCCGGCGCTGCAGGCCAACGCCCTCTACGAGGGTGTCTACCCGTTGTCCACCGCGCTCGCGCGTCCGCTCATCGCCCGCACGCTCGTCGAGGCGGCCCGCGCCGTCGGGGCCGACGCCGTGGCCCACGGCTGCACCGGCAAGGGCAACGACCAGGTCCGGTTCGACGTCGCGGTCCACACGCTCGCGCCGGAGCTACGGGTCATCGCGCCGGTGCGGGAATGGAACATGAACCGGACCGACGAGATCGCCTACGCGCGCGAGCACGGGCTGTCGGTCCGCGTCACCCCGGAGTCGCCCTACTCGGTGGATGAGAACCTCTGGGGCCGCTCCATCGAGGGAGGCCGGCTGGAGGACCCGGCCTCGCCGCCCCCCGAGGAGGTGTTCGACTGGACGAGCCATCCGGCCCAATGGCCGCGCACCGCCGAGAACGTCACGGTGGAGTTCGCCTCAGGGATCCCCACCGCGCTGAACGGCCGGGCGCTCCCGCCCGTCGAGCTGGTCCGCACGATGAACCGGCTCGCCGGCGCCCACGGCGTCGGACGGATCGACCACGTCGAGGACCGGGTCGTCGGGATCAAGTCCCGCGAGACCTACGAATGTCCCGGGGCGGTCGCATTGTTGGAGGCCCACCGCGCGCTCGAGAGCCTGGTCCTCCCCCGCGACCTGCTGCAATTCAAGGCGGGCGTCGACCGGCGGTTCTCCGACCTCGTCTACGAGGGACTGTGGTACTCCCCCCTGCGCGAGGCGCTGGTCGCGTTCGTCCGCTCGACCCAGGAGGTCGTCAGCGGGACCGTGACGTTGTCGCTGTTCCAGGGGAGCGCACGGACGGTGGCCCGCTCGAGCGAGTACGCGCTCCTCGCGCCGGAGCTCGCCACGTACGGGGCGAACAGCACCTTCCCCCAGGAGCTCGCCGTCGGATTCATCCATCTCTACGGCCTGCCCAACCAGCTCGCCCACGCGCGCGCCGCCGCCGCGCGGTCGAGATCCGGGGAGGAACGGATTCGTGCTCAGGGAGCGCTTCTCCCGGCCGCTTGACCGGGCGGCGCTCGAGCTCTCGGAGTCCACGCGCGAGGACCTGGCGCTCCTCCCGGCCGACCTGTGGGGGTCGCGCGTCCACGCGCGGATGCTCGCCGAGGTCGGCCTGATCCCCCGGCGGGCGGCGCGCAGGATCGACCGGACGCTCCGAGGTTTCGAGGCGCGGGCGGCGAAGGGCCGCTTCCCGCTCCGCGCGGACCTGGAGGACGTGCACCTGAACGTCGAGGCGGCACTCACCCGCGCGATCGGCTCCGACGGAGAACGGCTCCACACCGCGCGCAGCCGCAACGACCAGGTCGCGACCGACCTGGCGGTCTTCCTCCGGGGCGAGCTGCTCTCCCTGGAGCTCGAGCTCAGCGGCCTGGCCGAGACCCTGCGACGGCGAGGGTCCTCACCGGCCGGTCGGCGCGTCGTCGCCGGCTGGACGCACCTGCAGCCGGCGCAGCGCGTCTATCTCGGCCAGATCCTGGCGACCCACGCGCTACGGTTCCTTCGGGACGCGCACCGATTGGATGCCATCCGGCTCCGGCTCGACGAATCCCCGCTCGGCAGCGGGGCGCTCGCGGGCACCTCGCTCCCCATCGACCGGGAGCGCACGGCCCGGCTCCTGGGCTTCGCGCGCCCCAGCCGCTCCTCCCTCGACGCGGTCTCCGACCGGGATGCCCAGGCCGAGACGCTCGGGGCGCTCGCGTTGTTCGCCGCCCACGCGAGCGGCCTCGCCGAGGAGCTCGTCGTCGGATCGATCCCCGAGCTCGGGCGCGTGCGATTGGACGACGCCTTCGTCACGACGAGCTCGCTCATGCCCCACAAGCGCAACCCCGACCTCGCCGAGCTGGTCCGTGGGGAGACCGGCCCTGCGGTCGGTCGGCTCGCCGCGCTCCTGGTGGTGCTCAAGGGGCTGCCGCTGGCCTACAACCGGGACCTCCAGGTCGGCAAGCCGATCGTGATCGAGGGGCTCGCGCGCTCCCGACTGCTCGTCCGGGTCCTCGAGGGGATGATCGCCACCGCCGAATGGCCCGCGACCCGGACGGCCCCGGAGCCCTCGGACACCGCCTCGGTCGAGCTCGTCGACCGGCTCGTGCTCGCGGGCGTGCCCTTCCGCGTTGCTCACCGCCGGGTGGCGAAGTACCTCTCCGGGGCGTCCCCCCCGAAGGATCGTTGGTCCCCCTCGCGCGTCGCGATCGCGTTCCCGGAACTGTCGGGCCCGCAGCTCCAGCTTCCTCTCCCGCACCACGAACCCGAGGCGCGTCAAAGCGCCGGTGGGAGCTCTTGGGCCGAAGTCTCCCGACTTCTCACGGAAGTCCGCGAGCGATCCGGCCGGTACCGGCGCGCGGCGCTCGCCGAGGCCCGCCGGCTCGATCGGCTGCACCGATCGCTCGACGGCCCGCTGCGGGTGCGGCCCCGGGATCGTCGGGCGGGACGGAGCCGCCGCGGCTGATGGCGGCCGTACGCCGATCGCCTCTGAACGAGCTCACGGGAACGGAATGGATCCGATTCACCCGTTCGTGGTTCGTCGCCCCGACCCCCCCGCGGAGCCCGCAGGAGCGGGGCCATCCGGCCAAGTTCCCCGAGGTGCTGTGCGAGGAGTTCGTCCGGTTCTTCACCAAGCGCGGCATGACCGTGCTCGACCCGTTCGCCGGGACCGGATCGGCGTTGGTGGCGGCCGAGCGGCTCGGCCGCCGGGCCATCGGGATCGAGCTCGACCCGGCGTTCGCGGCGCTGGCCCAGGAGCGGGCCGACCGCGCCTCGACCGGGTCCGGCCCCCGACCGGTGGTGATCGCCGATGATGCGCGACGGATCGCCCAGCTCTGGCGCGCCCGGTCGCTGCCACCGGTGCAGTTCGTGATCACCTCCCCGCCGTACTGGGACATGCTGTCGAAGAGCCGAGGCGGCGTGGTCTCGGTCCACCGGCAGCGCGCGGGCCGCGGATTGCGCACCGTATACTCCTCCGATGTACGCGACCTCGGCAACCTGCACGACTACGCGGCGTTCGTCCGGACGGTCGTCCGCGTGCTCCGCGCGGCGGGGCGCCTGCTCGAGCCGTCGCGGTACCTGGTCGTCGTGCTCCAGAACCTGCGCGACGAGGAGGGCCGGATCCGCCGGCTGGCGTGGGACGTCACCGCGCGCCTCGACGGCCCGTCGCTCCGGTTCCAGGGCGAGCGGATCTGGTGCCAGGACGCCAAGCCCCTCGGGATCTGGGGCTATCCCTCGACGTTCGTCCCGAACTACCACCACCACTACTGCCTGGTCTTCCGCCGTGGGGCCGCGGCGGCGTGAGCTCACGCCGGACCGAGCCGCTCGGCGAACGCCCGGAGCATCTCCACCGCGGAGGGGAGATGCCGCTGGGAGATCTGCTCGACATTGATGCCGAGGGGCACCCTCCAGGACTCCGCCTGCCGTGCCCGGTCGACCTCGTCGTAGACCGCGAGCGCCCGACGGACCGATCGTGCGGCGGCCGAGCCGTCGTCGCCGTTGAGGATGGCCCGTTCCGCCGCCTCGGGGATGTCGGCGCCGAGCCACCGGACGAACTCGGCATCGGTCTCGTCGGCCAGAGGGGCGAAGGAGAGCAGGACCGCCGCCGGCGGAACACCGGAATCCCGGCACTGCCGCTCGTAGCCGCGCAGCAGCCGGAGGACGCCCTCCGCGTCGAACAGGATCTGGGTGGTGAAGAACGAGGTGCCGGCGCGGGTCTTGGCGATCATCCGATTCGGCTCGCCGGTCCTCTGGGGGATCGCGATGTTCCCAAGGAGGCCGCCCACGCCATCGAGGACGGTATGGCAGATCCGGTTCGCCTCGAGGACGGGGGGCCCGGGATACGGGATGTACCGGCTCGAACCGCCGACCAGGACGACGTTGCGGATGCCCCGGTCGAGGGTCTCCCGCACCCAACCTTCGAGCGCGGCCGCCGATTCCAGGTGGGCGACGACCTTGTTGACGATCACTTCGCGGTCGGCCTGCTCGGCGACGGTGTGCGCGAAGCTGCGAATATCCCCGGTCCGGTAGTAGGGCTTGCCGTCGTGGTTCTCGTCGACGAGCTCCGGGACGTTGACCGCGTCGAGCCGGGGAGCGCTGCGGAGCAGCCGTAGGAGTTCTTCGACCTGGAGCCCGCTGCGGACCGGATTGGCCCGTACCGAGGGCGGGACCGGCTCGAAGACAAGCGGCGTCGAACCCAGCGCGGTGCGTAACGGTCGGCTCATCGCTACGCCGGCGGGTCGGTCGCGCCGGCTCCGTGGGAGCGGGAGCGGATTATCAAGCTATGTCGCGTCGCGGCCCCTTGCGGGCCGCGCAAACCGCGGGACCGAGGCGCCGGCGCGCCTCACCGCTCCGGGCGGTCGTCGACGTCGGCACCGTCGGGCGCCTCATCCCCGGCCCGAGGTCGGACGAAGCCCGCGGCGACCAGCACGATCCCCCCGATGATCAACCCGAACCCGACCGCACCGCCCAGGACGGGCGCGGCGTAGCCAACGGTCAGGTTGGTTGTACCGGAGACCGGGAGCACCTGGTAGTACAGGTTCGCCCACCCGAGGAAGCTCACGTTGCCGAACTGCCCGCGGCCCGCTGCGAGCGCGTTCCTTCCCGGATGCGAGCAGCTCGGGTCGTGGCCGCAGCCGTAGACCGTGACGCCCGAGACGGCCATGGGCCCGACCCACTCCAGTGAGAAGTGGACCCGGGGGAAGAGGACGTCCAACGGCGCGGCGTAATCGATGATGTACTCGGAGTTCGCTGTCGCCAGGGTCTGTCCCGACGTCGGCGCGGGGATCGGGAAGTAGGCCACCAGCAGCCCGACCACGCCGAGCGCGGCGCCGATGAGCACCCACCGCCTGCGCGGCCGCACGGCACCGGTCCATCGACGGTCCCGCTACTTGAGGTTCGCCCCGGCGCCGTCCCTCGATCCGCTCGGTTCGCTCAGGGCATGGGCCGGTGGCTTCCCCTGCCAGGCTCTGGAGTACCCGTACCCACCGGCCCCTCGTCGCTCGGGGGATTTCCGGCCGACGGGAAGGTCGGTCGGCTTCCTGGAACGGAGACGGCTGCGACCGGTGCGGACTTTTCCGGATGGGGCGGGGGTAGTCTCGGGCGATCCGACCTTCGGGGTAGTCACGACGGGGAACCCGGGAAACTCCAGCGCTCACCTGATCGTTCGTGGTGGTGGGTCATCCGGCGGGACCATCCACGCGACCCTCTCGTGCTCCGATCCCCCATGGGCCGTCCGATCTAACCTCCGGGAGTGGAGGGCGTGACCTTGGGACGAGTGGCTGACGGCCCAGCAAAGAGCTGGGAGGTCGGGGGAGCCGCTGGCCCGACCCTTCCCCCCCCATGGTAGGGCCGGGCCGTCAGGTTGAACGCGAGGGGGTCCCGGGTCGCGGAAGCAGTCCGAGTTGGGCCATCGCCGCAAATCGATCGGGTACGCCCCAGTGCTCGACCAGCTTTCCGTTGGCGAACCGGCAGATTTCCACGGCGGTGGTTTCCATCGCCCGGCCCGTCGGAGGCAGTCCCATGAGCGGCCCGTTCTGCGTGCCGCGGCATTTGAGTCGGGCCCAGACCTTGTCGCCGGCCGTTACGTGGTCTTCGATGGTCATCTGAAGATCGGGGAAGGCCCTCCGGAGCTCGCGGATCATCTCCTTCAGCGCCGGTAGCCCCGGCTCGCCGCCGAACTGGTGTTCGATCAGATCCGGTGAAACCCACCGGTCCAACTCCTCCAGCTTCCCGGCGTTGAATCCGCTCTCGATCACTCGACGGAAGACCTCGGCGTTCTCGGATGTCGGCATGCGCGACCTCCGCAGTTCATGAATGCGCGGGGAGGTCAACCCGCCCCCGGAGTCGGTCTCGAAAATGGGAGGTCGGCGGTCCGATCGTCCGATTCGTTGAGACGATGGCAACCGCTGGGAAGAACAGACTTTCTGGCTCGGGGGTGCTGGGCTGCGCGATGGATCCTCTCGACCTCGGCATCCTGCGCGAGCTGTCCCGAGACCAGGTCCTGTGGTTCGGTCGCCTCGATCCCAGGTACTCCGCCGCGGAGATGGCCCGTCGACTGCGCGTCGACCGGGCGACCGTAAGCTCGCGCCTGCACGCCTGGGAACGACAGGGTTTCCTCCGTGGCCATGAGGTGGTGCCGAGCCCGCGCGTCTTCGGGGCTCGGGTCGCGGGGGGCAATCTCCGTGTCGTCGACCTTCGGCGGAAGCCCCAGGTCCTCGAGGACCTTGCCCTCGTGCCGGGCCTCGTCAGTGCGATCGACCACCTCGGCCCCTGGGTCGCGCTTCTCTACGTGTTCGAGACGCTCGAGGGGCTGGACCGATCTCGTCGACTGGTGGCGAAACTGGCCGGAGTGGGTGAGGTTACGCCGTGCATGCCGTTCCGCGTCCCGGAAGCCACGGTGGCGCTGAACGCCCTGGATTGGCGGATCCTGCAGGATCTTCGGCGAGCGCCAAGGCGGCCGATCGGGGGGATCGCTCGATCCGTACGCCTGAGCACGAAGACCCTTGCCCGTCGGCTGGCGCGCATGATCCGCGGGCGGGCCGTCTGGTATCTACCGGTACTCGACTTTGGCCGATACACCAAAGCCACCGCGACGCGATTCATCGTCACCCTTCGACCGAACGCAGAGCTCACGGTGGTCTCGGACCAGATCACGAGCGTGATCCCCGGGCTGAGCCATCTCATCGACCCGTCCAAGGTGATCGATACCGCGGACCCGATCCCTTCCCTGCTCGATGTCGGTGCGTATGTCGATTCGGCCGCGCAGGCCGAGGACGTCCAGCACGAGCTCAACCTGCTGGACGGCGTCGCAGAGGTTGAGATCCTCTTCCCGCGCCGCATCCACCTCTATCGGGGCTGGTTCGACGAGCACCTCGAGATCGCCGCTGCCCGGGACCTGCGAATCCGACCCGCATCGGGCCGAAATCGACGTGCCCTCGGCGCGGTGGACCTCGGGCGAACGTAGCGGCCCTCGCCCCAGTTCACGGTTCGTGGGGGCCCGAGACGCGGGAGTCCGGGACTTGGACCGCGCCGGAAGGGCGCCCCGATACGTCCCGTACGGGGGCTCTACCCCCATCCGCCGGTCCGGCAGGTCCAGGGTAGCCCGAGGGGAGTATGTTTGCGGCACGGCTCAGGATATGGCACCGCGATGTTGGAGGGACCACGATGCCGTCCCGACGGAAGCGCGCCCCGCCGGCCCCCCGACGTGGGGCCGGCAGGTCCCCTCGCGCGGTCCCCGGCGATCCCCACGCGAGGGTCCACGTGGCGCCGGTCGGATTCGAGGTCGAGCGGGTGCTCGAGCCGCTCCATTCCGACCGGGCCGACCGCGTCTACCTCCTCACCCGCTCCGGGACCGACGCGGCGGGAGCGTTCCTCGAGGAGATCCTTCGGCGACTGAAACGTGACGCACCCTCGATGGAGGTCGAGGTCGTTCCGGTCGACATCTGGAGCGTCCTCGGCACCCTGCAGGCGCTCCGGTCGATCTTCGAACGTGAGGGCCGACTCGACCGGCACGCCCCCGAGGTCGTCCCGGTCCAGGTCAACGTGTCGACGGGCACGAAGATCACCGCGATCGCCGGCACGCTCGCCTGCATGCTCTGGAAGGGCGAGCCCTACTACGCGCAGGTGAGCCGGTCGTGGTACTCGGGCATCACCCCGAAGGTCCGGCCCGTCAACGATGTCGTCACGCGGATCGACCCGGTGACCGTCTACGAGCTGCGTGCGCCGGCGCCGGACCTCGTGGAGGTGCTCGCTGCCCTGGAGCGCAGGGGCGGTGAGCTCCGCAAGCGCGAGCTCATCCGGGAACTGGGACTCGACCGGCCCGAGTCGCCGGCGGGAGAGCCGCTGACCGCCCAGGCCCAGCACAGCCGGCTCCGCCGTCGCCTCGAACCGCTCGAGGGCAAGTGGGGCTTCGTTCGCGCCGCAACCGCGGGTTCGCGCGGTCGCGTGCGGCTGACGGGGCAAGGTCGGCTGGCGCTCGCGCTCTTCGGACGACCTCCGCCGGAGGAACCGCCGCACCGGCCTCCATTTCACTGATTTAACGGATTTAATGTGAATACAGGCAAATAGCCGACCTACCGTGCTCTCTCTTGATGTCGCGAGGGGCCGGAACGGCGCGCCTGCCGGTGAGCGGGGCGCCCCGGATCGTGCGCGCGCGGGTGCCGCAGACGACCTTCGGGTCGTGGCCGATGCGCCGTACTCCCCCGCGTCCCGCCCCGCCGGGGCGGCCCGGTGAGGAAGGCCCACCCCCCTTCCCCCGGCCCACCCCGGTGGGGTCGGATTCCCCGGCCTGACCATTCCGCCGGCGGGGGATCCTGCCGCGGCCTCGGCGTCGTAGCCGCGCGCGCACCTGATAAGCCGGGACCGTTCGGCCGAACCCGGACGTCCCATGGCCAACGCGATCGAGGTCCAGGGGCTCGTCAAGAGCTACGGCCCGCTCCGGGCCGTTGACGGGATCGATTTCGCGGTGCCGTCGGGCCGGGTCTTCGCTTTCCTGGGACCGAACGGCGCGGGCAAGACCACCACCGTCGAGATCCTCGAGGGCCTGCGCAACCGCACGGGCGGCACGGTCCGGGTCCTCGGGCTCGACCCCTGGAAGGACGGCGCCGAGGTACACCGACGGATCGGGGTGATCCCGCAGGAGTTCCGGTTCTTCGAGAAGATCCATCCGAGGGAGGCGCTGGAGTACTACGGGACCCTGTTCGACACCGACGTCGATCCGATCCGTTTGCTCAAGCGGGTGTACCTGGAGGACAAGGCCGACGCGAACTTCGACACCCTCTCCGGGGGGCAGAAGCAGAAGCTCGGGCTCGCGCTATCGCTCGTGAGCAACCCGGAGATCTGCTTCTTGGACGAGCCGACCACCGGTCTCGACCCGCAGGCCCGCCGCGGGATCTGGGAGGTCATCCAGGACCTGCGGGCCGAGGGCCGGACGGTGTTCTTGACCACGCACTACCTGGAGGAGGCCGAACTGCTCGCCGATGAGGTGGCGATCATCAGCCACGGCAAGATCATCGTCCGCGGGCCGCCGGCGGAGATCGTGGCCAACCACGGCCGGCCCGACCGTCTGCGGTTCGAGGCCGGCCCCGAGCTCGCCACGGTGGTACGCCGGGACGTCGGGGTGCCCGTGACGGTGAGCGACCACCACGTCGATGTCGAGATCGCGCAGAAGGGCGACGCGCGACGCGTCTTCGACGCCCTCGAGCGCAACAAGCAGGCCTGGGACCGGTTCACCGTCGAGCGCGACACGCTCGAGGACGTGTTCGTCCGGATGGTCGGCCGGATGGACGACGGCGTGCTCAAGAGCGAGGGGACCGCATGAACCCCCGCCGGATCGGCGCCGACTTCTCGATCACGGCGCGGGGGTACGTCCGCAACGGGGTCGGACTGTTCTTCTCGCTCTTCTTCCCGATCATCCTGATCTCGCTGTTCGGGCTGATCTTCTCGGGCTCCAATACCCCTCCCACGCTCTACGTGGTCAACAACGACCACGACTCGCTGACGAGCCAGACGTTCCTTGCCGGCCTCAACCAGACCGGCGCGGTGACGGTCGACATGGTGACGGCGAACTCGACCTCGAGCTTCTCCTCCTACCTCGCGAGCAACGGCGACGGGGCCGGACTGTACATTCCGGCCGGCTTCGGGAGCGCCTACTCCAACCATAGCCGGTTCAACGTCAGCCTCTACGTCAACCCCGGCAACGCCGCGGCCGCCGGAGCGGCGGAAGGGGCGGTGCAGGGTGCGCTCAACTACCTGAACCTCCGCGCCGCCAACGGCACCCCGATCCTCGGCGCGACCACCGCCCAGATCGGCGGGGTGTCCTACTCGTACATCGACTACCTCGTGCCCGGGCTGATCGGCTTCTCCATCCTGACCAGCCCGATGTTCGCGATGGTGGAGGTGACGGCCACCTACCGCAAGGAGGGGCTGTTCCGCCAGCTGTCGCTGACGCCGCTGACCCGCGCCGAGTGGCTGACCTCGAAGATCCTCTGGTACAGCGTGCTCACCTTCGCCAGCGCCGGGATCATGATCGGAATGGGCTACGGCGTCTTCCACTCCCACGTCGTGCTCTCGTGGGGGATCTTGCCCTTCCTGTTCGTCGGTCCGTTCCTGTTCGTCTCGCTGGGAATGCTGTCGGGCTCGGTCGCCAAGACCCCGGAGACGGCCGCGATCATCGGGAACGTGATCACCTTCCCGATGATGTTCCTCTCCGGGACGTTCTTCCCCGTCTCGAGCTTCCCGCCCTACCTCCAGGCGTTCGCCCACATCCTGCCGCTGTACTATGTGATCGACGGGATCGAGGGGGTGATGCTGTACGGCAACTACGCGAGGGCCTTCGGCGACCTCATCGTCGTCCTCGTGATCGCCGTCGTCATCTTCCTGGCCGCGGTCCGCGCGTTCCGGTGGCGCGAGGCATGAACCCCCCGTCGGCCGAGTTCCGACGCCTGATGGGCCACTGGGCGACCGGCGTCTCGGTCGTCACCGCCTCCGACGGCGGAGAGGACCACGGCCTGACCGTCAACGCGTTCCTGTCGGTGACGCTGGAGCCGCCGACGGTGCTGGTCTCGCTCACCCACGACGCCGACACGACACCGATCGTCGACCGCACCCGCACGTTCGCCGTCAATCTCCTCGCCTTCGACCAGAAATCCCTCTCGCAAAAATTCGCCGAGGTCATCCCCCATGCGGCGAAGTTCGACGGTCTGGAGGTCACCCGCGGGTCGACCGGCGCGCCGTTGCTGACCGGGACGCTCGGGGCGCTGGAGGCGGAGGTCGACCGGCACTTCGACGTCGCCGACCATCGCCTGTTCCTGGGTCGGATCGTTGCCGTCCACGCCGGCCGTGACGTCGCGCCGCTCCTGTTCTTCCGGAGCCGCTACGCCTCGAGCGACGGCAGCACACGGCTCACGCTCGAGACCGGGTAACTTGCTCAACAATGGTTAAAGCGGACCCCACCGGTTCCGGGCTCATGCCCGAATCCGGGCCCCCGCGGCACGTCCGCCTGGCCATCGTGGGCTCGGGCCCGGCCGGCCTCACCGCCGCGATCTACGCCTCCCGTGCCGAGCTCCACCCACTGGTGATCGGCGGCGTCCCCTCCGGCGGCCAGCTCATGCTCACCACCGACGTCGAGAACTATCCGGGGTTCCCGGATGGAATCCTTGGCCCCGAGCTCATCGAGAAGATGCGCGAACAGGCCAAGCGGTTCGGGACCGAGTTCCTCGACACCAACCTCACCGCGGTCGACCTCCACCACCGACCGTTCCGGCTGACCGTCGGGGCGGAGGGGGTCGTCGAGGCGGACGCCCTCATCGTCGCCACGGGCGCGAACGCCCGGTGGCTCGACCTGCCGTCGGAGCAGAAGCTCCGTGGACACGGGGTCAGCGCCTGCGCGACCTGCGACGGGTTCTTCTTCAAAGGCGTCGAGATCGCCGTCGTGGGAGGCGGAGACACGGCGATGGAGGAGGCGAACTTCCTCACGAAATTCGCCTCGCATGTGACGGTCATCCATCGCGGTCCGAAGCTGAGGGCGAGCATGATCATGCAGGAGCGGGCGCGGTCGAACCCGAAGATCTCCTTTGAGTTCGACACTGTGGTCGAGGAGGTCCTCGGCCAGGAGAAGGTCGAGGGGCTGAAACTCCGCCACCTGCCCACCGGACGGCTGACCACGCGGCCGGTCGGCGGGCTGTTCCTGGCCATCGGCCACTCTCCGTCGACCGAGGTCTTCCGGGGCCAGCTCGAGCTGGACCCGAAGGGCTACCTCGTCTGCCACGGGAACACCCGGACCAACGTCGAGGGCGTGTTCGGGGCGGGGGACGCCCACGACCACCGCTACCGTCAGGCGGTCACCGCGGCGGGTCTCGGATGCATGGCCGCGCTCGATGCGGAGCGGTTCCTCGCCGAGCACCCCGCGCACACGGGACCAACACCGGTGGTCCAGCCGGTCCGATCGGCCTAGCCCGGAGACCCACGATTCCTCGCGGGCCCCCGTGGAGGGCGAGGCCCGTCGGCTACGTCACCCGGAGGGCGGTGAGTGTCACGCCCTTGCCGGAACCCGCCGCGTCGATCGTAGCTCGAGCGTGCGCCGTGCTCCAGTAGGCGGCGCCGACGAAGAGGAGCACATGAAAGTCGACCACGAGCGTGTAGGAGCGACCCCGCAGGAAGGTCGTGCTCAGGTTGACCGAGCCGGAGCGTCCGACCCGGCCACCGAAGTGGGTCGAGGCGGTGACGAGGCTCTGGTTCAGCGAGGTGCACTGGAAGGTCGACTTCCAGCAGTAGAAGGAGACCGTCGAGGAATTGATCACGGAATCGTTCACCTCGAAGATGCCGCTCTGGGCGAACTGACTACCGTTGACATTGTCCTGGACATAGGCGGACATGATGACGCGGGTGGTGACCTCGGCGTCGCACAGACCCCAGGCGAAGGTGTAGTTCCCGCTGGTGTTGGAGGTGTACGGGCACGGCCCCGAGGCGGATTCCGTTCCGCTCGCATTCAGGTCGGCGGTGAAGTTGAGTCGGACCGTATGGCGTCCGGCGGGAACGCTCAGGTGCGTTCCGAAGTAGGTGTCGAACTGATCGAAAATCTGGCTGTCCCGGGCGAAGGGGCCACCGGCGTGGTGGCAGGTGGCGGCCCGTGCGGTCGCGGCGAATTGAAAGGTCCCGTTCGTCGGGTAGAAGACCGGCGGCTGCGCTTGGCTCTGGGCCGCGCATCCGATCGTCGCCAGCTGGCTGTTCGTGGACGTCCACCCCTTCCAAGGTGGGCCGGAGGTCGCGCCCACGGCCAGCGGACCGGTCAAGGCCACCACGGCCAGCACGGTGGCGGCGGATAGGACCGCCCGGCGCCGGGCCGGAGACCGTGCGGAAAGGATCGCCGATGTTCCGAGCGCTGGCATGGGCGATTACCATGGGAGGGCGACGCGGGCCCCGTCCCGAGCTCCAGAATCCTACGGTGCCGTATAGCCCCGATCTACCGGTCCGGCGAGATCGGCACAGTCTACCCACTCGTTGACCTCGAAGAACCCCGTCGGTCCAGCGGAGTCTTTAAGTGGCGTCGGGACGGTCCGAACCCGTTCTCGGGGGCCGATGGTGAACAAGCGTTCGTTGCACATCGAGTCGAGCGGCCAGCTGTGCATCTACTGCGGGGCCTGCGTCGGGATCTGCCCGCTCAACTGCATTTACCTCGACGAGACCCGGATCACCTTCGACGAGAAGGTCTGCACGCGTTGCGAGATCTGCGTCAAGGCCTGTCCGGTCGGGGCGATCGAGATCGGCTAGCTCCCGGTCCCTCCCTCGCACGAGGCGTTCAATGCAACCGGATTTGAAGGCGGATGTCGTGGTCGTGGGGGCCGGGCCGGCCGGCTCGGTGACGGCGAAGTTCGCCGCCAAGGCCGGCGCCAAAGTCCTCTTGCTGGAGAAGCGCCAGGAGATCGGAAGCCCCGTCCGGTGCGGCGAGGGGATCAGCAAGGCCTGGATCGAGGAGGTCGGGATCAAGCCCGGCCGCTGGATCAACGTCGAGGTCGAGGGCGCTCGCATCTTCGCGCCCAACGAGAAGTGCCTCGAGATCAACGAGCGGAGCGCCGGTAACGAGGTCGGCTACGTCATCGAGCGCGACGGGTTCGACAAGCAGCTCGCCATCGACGCCGCCAACGTCGGCGCCGAGGTCATGCTCAAGACCGCGGCGACCGGAGTGATCCGCGAGAACGGCAAGATCGTCGGGGTCAAGGCCAAGCGGTTCGGCGAGACGTTCGAGATCCGGGCCCCGGTGACCGTCGGGGCCGACGGCTTCGAGTCCCAGATCGGACGGTGGGCGGGGCTGCCGACCAATCTGGCGCTCCGCGACATGGACACGTGCCTGCAGTATCGGATGACCGGCGTCGAGGCCGACGAGCGCTACTGCGATTTCTACCTCGGGAGCTGCGCTCCCGGTGGCTACGTCTGGATATTCCCCAAGGGCGACCACGTCGCCAACGTCGGCATCGGTGTCCAGGTCAGCCAGATCAAGTCCATGGCCGAGGCCAAGAACTACCTCGACCGCTGGATCGCCAAGCACCCCGGCTACGCCAAGGGCAAGACGATCGACATCGTCGGCGGGGGCGTCTCCATCGCCGCCCCGATCCGTGAGAGCGTCACCGACGGGTTCCTGCTCGTGGGCGACGCCGCGCGGATGATCGACCCGATCACCGGCGGCGGGATCGCCAACGGCTGCATCGCCGGCAAGATCGCCGGAGAGGTCGGCGCGGAGGCGGCGGCCACGGGCGACGCGTCCAAAGCGTTCCTCCAGAAGTACGAGAAAGGCTGGCGCGCCCGGCTGGAGGAGAAGCTCTACCGCAATTGGATGGCCAAGGAGAAGCTCGTCTCGCTCTCCGACGCCACGTTCGACAAGGTCATCGACGCCCTCCAGGGCGTCAAGCTCGAGAAGCTCAACGTCCACAACATCCTCAAGGCCGTGCACGAAAAGTACCCCGAGGTCACGCGCGAGTTCGAGGCGTTCCTGTAGTCGGCCATGCCCGGCGCGCCCAACAAGCCCCCCGAGACCGCTCCCCCGCCCGTCCCGTCGGCTCCGCCGGCCGCCGAGTCACCCGAGGCGCACACGTTGCGTCGCCTCGTCCCCAGCCGGCTGGCGCTGCGGCTCCCGATCTGGAAGGGCGCCCCGTCCGTCGACCTGCTCCGTCCGCTCCGCGAGGCCGAGGACCACTACCGGGCCAAGGATTTCACAGGGGCCGACAGCGCACTCGACCGCCTCTCCATTCGGTTCGCCGAGCCCCGGTGGCCTTCCCTCCCCGAGGCCTGGCGCTCCCTCCGCGTTCCGATCCCGGCCCCACAACCCCCCCAGTGGGACCCGGATTTCCAGGCGACCCCCGAGGTCCGCGAGCAGCACCGGTTCTCCCGCTACGCCCAAGCCCAGCTGACGCTGCTGAAGGCCGCCGTCGCCAGCGAGGCGGCGATCGGCACGTCGGTCGACGACCTGCGCCCGCGGCTCGCCGAGGCGGAGTCCGCCGCCGGGCAGGGCGAGACGGGCCCGACCTTCTGGGAGCCGGTCGACCTCTGCTGGCGCTCGCTGCTCGAGCGCGTGCCCGCGCCGGCCGACGGCGTCAAAGCCGCTCCCGCTCCCGCGGCGGGAGCCGACGACGTCGCCGTCTGACGGTCGAACACGGAGGGCCCGCGGGCCGGCCCGTCGCGAAGAGGTCGAAGGTTTCCTCGAGGGCCTGACGCTCGCCGTGCGACGCTTGCGGGAGCAGGGGTCGCCGGAGGCGCGGCTCGAGTCCCAGCTCGAGACGGTCCGGCGCATGCTCCGGTCGGGCGACCTTCGGGCGGCGGCCGAGGGGCTCACCTCGGTCGACGAGGAGCTGGCCCGGCGTCGCGGGGAGTCGGAGTTGACCGAGTTCCCCCGCGGGCTGGTCGGGTACGTGCCCATCGGCGACCGGGGACGCCCGCTCGAACCCGAGGACGAGGCGATCGCCCACCGTCGTCGGCTGGTCCTGCACCTGACGGACCTGACCCCGCTCGCACCGGAGGAACGACAGGGGATCCTCAGCACACTGCGGGAGGCGGAGCGGGCGATCGAGGCGCGTGACCGGACGCGGGCCAAGCGCCTGGTCGATGAGGCCCACACGCGTCTCGAAGCCCAGCTGGCGCGCCGAGCGGTGGACCCCCACCACTCTTAACGACGGCGCCGCTTCGGTCGGCCGATGGTGGGACCTCCGCGGTTCGGGACCTTCTCGATCGTCGCGTACGATCGGGACCGCTCCGAGTGGGGCGTCGCCGTCCAGTCCAAGTTCCTGTGTGTCGGGGCGGTCGTCCCCTGGGCCGAGGCCGGGGTCGGAGCGGTCGCGACGCAGGCGCTCGCCAACGTCCGCTACGGTCCGGAGGGCCTGGCGCTCCTGCGCGAGGGCCTCGCCGCCGACGAGGTCGTCCGGCGTCTCACTGCGGCCGACGACCAGCGAGACCACCGGCAGCTCGGCGTGGTCGACCGGCGGGGGCGGGCCGCCGCCTACACCGGGTCGAAGTGCATGGACTGGGCCGGCCACCAGGTCGGCGACGCGTTCGCCTGCCAGGGCAACATCCTGTTCGCGTCGGCCGTGGTGGAAGCGATGGCTCGTACGTTCGAATCGACGCCGGGGGACCTGCCCGAGCGCCTGCTCGCCGCCCTCGCCTCGGCGCAGCGGGAGGGGGGCGACCGGCGCGGGATGCAGTCCGCCGCGATGCTCATCGTCCGTCCCGAGGGCGGTTACGACCGCGGCAGCGACCGCTGGGTCGACGTCCGCGTCGACGACCACCCCTCCCCGATCGAGGAACTGCGGCGGATCTTCGAGCTGTACGACCTCACCCTCCTCACGCGCGAGGATCCGACGACCTTGGTGCGTCTGGAGGGCGAGGCGCTCACCGAGCTCCAGCGCAACCTGGGCGTTCTCGGATATCTGACCGGACCGGCGCATCCGGAGTGGGACGCTCGGGTCGACGCCGCCTTCGCGAAGTTCCTCGGGGAGAACAATTTTGAGAACAAGGCCCGCACCGACGGGACCGCGTGGCCCTCGGTGCTCCAGTATCTTCAGCAACGGGCCCGGGCCGAGCTCGCGCGGCGGCTGACGACTGCACCGATCGTCACCGGAGCCCTCGACCGGGGCCCCGGCGGGACCCGCCCGGGGGGGTCGCCATCACCGGCTCCGAAGAAGAAGCGGTGACCGTCCGCCTGGAGCGGACCTATGCGTCGGCCGACGCCGCCCAGCGCCTCGAGAAGGCGCTGCGCGCCGATGCGCCCCCCAACCTGGTGGCCCAGGTCGAAGGGGCGACGCTCCGGTTCGTGCTGACCTCACCGACGGCGGCGAGCGCGCGGGCGACCCTCGAGGACCTGCTCGCCTGCCTGGCCGCCGCGGAGAAGACCCTCGAGCTCGGGTCCACTCGCCCGCCCGACCGACCGTGACCAGGTCGGCCAGAGCATAGTCGGTCCGATCCCACGCACGCGGTGCGTACCGTGGGGCTCGGCGAGACGGCGTCGGAGCGACTATCTGACCGTCCTCGTTGCCGCGGCGTGGGTCGCTCCGAACCGACCACCGCTCCTCCGGCCTCGCTGGCGGCGTACGCGATCGCCACCTTCGTCACGGTGTTCACGATCCTCAGCCAGTACTTCGTACCGCAGCTGTTCCCCGTCGCCCGGCCGGTGTACGAGGGGATCGTTCCGACATTCCTGCTCGTCTACGGGGTGCCGATCGCCACGTTCGTGGCGCTCGTCGGGGGCGGCCCCTTGCGGGGATGGGCGGCGCAGATGCGCACGGCCACCGTCGAGGGGTTGAGCTGGTACGGGACGCTCACTCTGCTCGCGCTGTTCCTCGGCGTCGTCTACCTCGGCATCCTGATCCGGATCGATCCGTCGGCGCTCAACTCGCTGAACACCCCGACGCCCATCGTGCGCGTCGCGGCCCAGGACCCGTGGCTATGGGTCGGCCTGTCGTTCGCGGTCGGAGTGGTCGAGGAGCTGATCTTCCGCGGCTGGATCTTCGGCTACTGGCTGCAGCGCAGCCCGCAATCGTGGAAGCTCCACGCGGCCTGGACGAGCGTGCTGTTCGCCGGCGTCCACGTCTACTACGCGCTCACCTACGGGCCGGTGTTCATCGTGCCGGCCGTCCTGCTGGTGCTCGACGGAGCCGCCTTCGCCATCACCATGCGCAACTCGGCCGGCAATCTCGTGCTCGTCTCGTTGCTGCACGGATGGAACGACGCTACCGTGTTCATGGCCCTCGCGATTCCAACCCTCGGACTGGCGCTCCATTACGCGGTGGTGCTGGTCGGAGCCGTCCTCGCGGCTGTCCTCTACGTCCGCAATCGCCCAGCGGTTCCGCCCGGAGTCGCCCCATTGTCGCCCCGTTCGGGCGGCGGCACGGGGTCGTAGCCCAGTCGTACGACGATAGGGTTCGACGCGGGTGGGGAGTGCCCCTCCGCTCCGGCCCCGCGCCGACGGACGCACCGCGCCCGCCCGGTGACCCGAGACGACAGGATCGGCAGTAGGCCTTTCTACGCCGTTCCAATCCCCGGTCCATGAACGCCGCCGACGGCCCGATGCGAACGCTCCTCGAGCGGGCTCGCGTCATCGGAGTCGCGGGCCTGTCGGACAAGCCCGAGCGGGATTCGAACGAGGTCGCCCGCTACCTCCAATCCCAAGGCTACCAGATCGTCCCGATCAACCCGATGGTCCAGGAGGTGTTGGGGGAGCGCTCCTACCCGTCGGTGAGCGCGGTCCCGTTCGAGCTCCACCTGGACATCCTCGATATCTTCCGCCGCTCCGACCAGGTGCTGCCCATCGTGGAGGAGGGGCTCGCCCGGGGCGTCGGGGCCATCTGGATGCAGCTCGGGGTGGAGAGCACCGAGTCCGTTCGTAAGGCGGAGGCCGCCAACGTTCCGGTCTACCAGAACCTCTGCATCATGGTCCAGCACCGTCGGTTGCACATCCCCCCGCGGACGGGCGGACCTTAAGTCGCCCGGCTCTCCGCGACGTCGATGGCCTCCACGACCGCGCCTCCGCCCGCGGCTTCCGCTCCGCCTCCCACGGGTGGTTCCAAGCCACCGACGGTCGTGCCACCGGCGAAGACTCCGGCCGCGGCCCCGCCCATACCGCCCCCGCCCCTCACCGGTTCCGTCACGGACGTCGACGCGCGACACGACGCGCTGCGCGTACTCGACTGGACGGTGAAGGGCTCGTCCAAGGTGGTCCGCGATGCCGAGGTCGGATTCGCCCGGGTGCGGGGATTCGCCGCCGTCGGCGGAAAGCTGACCGCCGCGGCGGCCACCGTCGAAGGCACGATCGCGGTCGGCGGACGTGTGCACCTGGCCGGTGCCCTCCGCCTGCGGGGGGAAGCGGAGCTCGGGGAGGAGGTCGTCCTCGGGGAGCTCGAGCTCGCCGGTCGGTTGGCCGCCGCCGGCGCGCTCCGGTGCCACGGGAATGCCACGGTGGCCGGACGTCTGGAGGTCCGGACCGATCTGGAGGCCGCCGTGCTGAAGTTCACCGGTCAACTGATCGTCCCCGGCACCCTGCGGGCCACCTCGGTCGACGGCACGCTCGAGGGGCTGAGCAAGGTCGAGCGGATCCGGGCCGACCGGATCGAGCTGCGTTCGCCGTCGTTCCCGCCCTGGAAGCCGAAGGGAACCCTCCACGGTCTCCGCATCGAAGCGCGCGAGGCCCGTCTGGAGGGGGTAACCCTCGAGTTCCTCGAGGCCGACGAGATCTACCTCGGCCCGGAGTGCCGGATCGCGCGTGTCGAGGGCACGATCGTGGAACGGCACCGCTCCGCACGGGTCGGCCCCTCCGCGGTCAGTACCCCGTGGTCGGGGCTCACGCGCTAGCGATCCGGGCGCGCCGGTCGCCTTAAATTTCCCTCCGGAGAACGAGCCCTCCGATGCCCGACGAGGAACCGTCCTCCCCCGCCTCCTCGCTCGTCGCGCTCCAGAGCACCGTCCAGGAGTTCTGGCAGCGCTCGGGGACGGCCGGGCGGCTCCTTGGAGGTACCGTGGGCGGCCCGCCCTTCCGCTTCACCGAGGGCCCGCCGACCGCGAACGGGAACCCGCACATCGGCCATCTGCTGGCCCGCGCCCTCAAGGACACGATCCTCCGCTATCGCCGGATGAAGGGGTTCCAGATCGTCACCCCGATGGCCGGCTGGGATTGCCACGGTCTCCCCGTCGAGCTGGAGATCGAGAAGAAGCACGGGCTGCGTTCGAAGAAGGAGATCGAAAGCTACGGGGTCGAGCGGTTCTGCGAGGAATGCCGCTCGGGTGCGCTCGAGGTCGTCGCGATCTGGCAGGAGATGAGCGGTCGGCTCGGGTACTGGCTCGACTACGAGCGCCCCTACCGGACAATGGACCCACCGTTCATCGAGAGCGTCTGGTGGGCGCTCAAAGAGCTCTACACCCGGGGGCTGCTCGACCGCGGTCACTACTCGCTCCCGTACTGCCCACGGTGCGAGACCTCCCTCAGCTCCCACGAGGTCGCCCAAGGGTACCGGGAGACCACCGATCCGTCCGTGACGGTCCGGCTTCGGGTCCATCTGTCGACCGGCGAGCCCGACCGCTACCTCCTCGTCTGGACCACCACCCCCTGGACGCTGCCTGCGAACCTGCTCGTGGCGGCCCGGCGCGACCTGCCCTACGTCCACGTCCGCGCGCCGGACGGCGCCGAGTACCTCCTGGCCGAGTCGGCCAAGGAGCGGTACTTTCCGGGTGACGCCGGGGAGGTCGTACGCACGCTCACGGGACGCGACCTCGAGGAGCTCCGCTACACCCCACCGTTCCCCTTCGCCGGACCGGGCGAGGAGCGCTACCGCGTGGTCCTCGACGACTCCGTCGACCCCAAGGAGGGCACGGGTCTGGTCCATATCGCCCCGAGCTTCGGCCCGGAGGACTTGCGGATCGGCCAGCGGGAGGGGGTCGGGGTGCTCGATCCGCTCGATAGCCGGGCGGTCTTCGGCAACACCGTACCGCCGGTGGCGGGGAAATCGTTCAAGGCCGCCGACCCGATCCTCCTCCAGCTGCTCAAGGAGAGCGGAGTGCTGTTCTCGGCGAGCACGGTCCGGCACACCTATCCGTTCTGCTGGAGGTGCGATACGCCGCTGCTGTACCGGGCGCTCGACTCGTGGTTCGTCCGGACGAGCCGATTCACCGACCGGCTGGTGCGGCACAACGCCGGGGTGAACTGGCTCCCCCCGCACCTCCGGGAGGGACGGTTCGGCAATTTCCTGACCGAGGCCAAGGACTGGGCCCTTTCGCGCAGCCGCTACTGGGGCACGCCGCTCCCGATCTGGAGCTGCCCGGGCGGACACGTCCGCTGCGTCGGAAGTTTTGCCGAGCTGCGCGAGCTCGCCGGGTCGCTACCGGAGCCGTTCGACCCCCACCGGGTGACCGTCGACCGGATTACGTTCCCCTGCCCGGAGTGCTCGGCGACCATGCGTCGCGAGCCCTACACCATCGACGGATGGTTCGACAGCGGCTCGGCCCCGTTCGCGCAGTACCACTACCCGTTCGAGCCCGGACCGTTCGTGCCCGCGCTCCCGCTCGACTACGTCGCCGAGGGGCTCGACCAGACACGCGGCTGGTTCTACACGATGCTCGTGATCTCGACCGCGCTCTTCGACCGCGCGGCGTATGCGAACTGCGTGACCAGCGGGCTCGTCCTCGACGAACGCGGGCTGAAGATGTCGAAGTCCAAGGGCAACGCCATCGAGCCCATGGACCTGTTGCGCCGGCTCGGGGGGGACGCGGCCCGGTGGGCGTTCTACGTCCTCGATTACACCGAGCCGGTCCGCATCTCCGAGACCGCAGTGCGGCAATCGAGCCAGCGAACGCTCGGCACGTTGGTCAACGTGCTCGAGTTCTACCGACAGAACACGGTACCCGGTCCGGCGCCGACCGAGCCGCCTCCTCCGACCACGCTGCTCGACCGGTGGCTCCTGGCGAGGCTGGCCGACCTCGTCGAGCGCGTCGGGGGCGCCCTCGAGCGCTACGACCACCGCACCGGCGCGCTCGCGCTCCAATCGTTCGTCGCCGACCTGTCGACGTGGTACCTCCGCCGATCGCGCCCACGGTTCTGGGCCGAGGACGCCACCGACGACCGTCGGGCGGCGAGCGCCGCGCTCGGATACGCCCTGGTCACGCTCGCGAGGCTGCTGGCGCCGTACGCGCCGTTCACGGCCGAGGCCGTCTACCAGGAGGCCGTCGGTGCGCGGTTCGCCGAGCCGGCCGTGAGCGTCCACGCCTCGGGGTGGCCGGCGACGCGGACGACCGATGGTCGACTCCTGGAATCGATGGACGATCTCCGTCGGTGGGTCGAGGTGGCGCGCGAGCTCAGGCAGCGGGCCGCGGTCAAGTCGCGCATCCCCCTGCCGTCCCTCGTCCTGCGTCTCCCGGCCGACGCCCCGCTGCGTGCGCTCGGCGACGAGGGCGAGGCTCTGTTCCGTGACGAGCTCAACGTCCGGGAGCTGCGGTGGCAGGACCCCACGGATTCGGCCGCCTACGCCGAGGCCGACTGGGTCGGCACCGTGGCGGCGGACGGCACCGGGGCACTGCTCAGCCGGGTCCCCACGCCGGAGCTCTTGCGGGAAGGGCTGGTGCGCGAAGCGCTGCGGCGGTTGCAATCGGCGCGCAAGGAGGCGCGACTCGGCTACTCCGAGCACATCGCGCTCGAGCTCTGGGCGCCCGAACCGCTGTTCGGCGCGCTGGCCTCAGACCGAGAGCGCCTGGTGCGCGAGGTCCTCGCCGTCGCCCCCGAGATCCATCCCGCACCGGCACCCGCCGAGGAGGGCATCCAACGCTGGGAGTTCGAGGGCACCGAGTTCGCAGCGCGAATCCGCCGAATCCCCGCCTAGTGCGGACGCACTTCGATCGCGCCCCGCGGAGTGCGTTCACCGTAGACGTCGGATTCGAACCGCCGAATCCGGACCTCGGGAGAACGCCAGGCGTCGGGCGGGAGTCCGGCCTTCTCACAGGTTCCCTCGAGGAACTGTCGGGCGTTCCATCCCTGGTCCGGCGCCACTTGCGGGAGCAGGAGACCGCTCGACCCGAACCCGTCGACGATGAGCCCGTCCCGCCCGACCCGGATCATCTCGGGTAGGCGATCGCGATCGGCGGCCGCTACCGGCTCGGGGACGGAGAGGAGGGAGACCTCGACGGTGAGCCGTGGGAGCTCTCGTGCGGTGACGGGCGGAAAGCGAGGATCCTCCCGGGCGGCGGCGATCGCAGCCTGGGGAATCCCTTCCCGGAGGGGGAGGACCGGTACGGGGAAGCCCACGCATCCCCGAAGGTCGCCGGACGGAAACTGCTCGAGCGTGACGAACACGCCGCGGCGCTCGTCGAACTCCGGCGGAAGGTCGTGCGGGTCGGCGACCGCCCTCGCCTCGCCCGGGGCGCCGACGATCCGTTCGACCGTGCGCCGGGCGAGCCGGACCGCCTCCTCCCCCAGCGACGGTTGCGGCGCGGGGCCGCCTTCCGGCGGCATCACAGGGGGAGGATCATCAGATCCTCGTCGTAGTAGATGGGTCCGCGCTTGACCGCTCGAGGGATCCGGCCGATCTTCACGAACCCGAGCCGTTCGTAGAGACGGATGGCCCCGTCGTTGTCGGTGAAGACCGAGAGGCGGATCGCCTCGAAGACGCCCTTCGACCGGCCGATGGCATCCTTCATGAGGGCCGTCCCCAGGCCGCGACCCCGGTGGTCCTTGTTCACCAAGATCCCCAGGATGCCGATGTGGGCGACCTCGGTCTTGGGGCCTTCGGCCGCTCCCACGGTGCAATTGCCGACGGCGTGGCCGTCCACCTCGGCGATGCTCACCACCGACCTCCCCTCCAGCTGCCGCCGGAAGGCGCCCGTGAACCAGCTCACCTCCTCGGCCAAACTCGGCTTACGGTCGAACAGGGTGATACCCAGGAACCGTCCGGCCTCCCGGTCGTCGTAACAGTCGTAGTAGGTCCGGACCAGGTCGTCGAAGTCGCGCCACTCCAGCGGGCGGATCCGCACCGTCCCGGGCGGGGCGGTGGTCTTCGGCGGAGCTCGTCCGCCGTCGGTGCGCTTCGTGGCCTTGGGAGTTTGTTCAAGTCCCCGTCCCACAGACTGCGATTGAACGCTATCCCTCACTCTCCGTCCGCTCAGCCCGTGTCCCCCTCGCGCTGCGAAAGGGGTAGCGGGGCCTCATTGCCTCATCGGAGAGGGCGTCGAGTTCAAGTCGAAGACCTCCGAGCGCTGCGGTCTCCCGCAGCGCAGTTCGTGCGACGTTCGCGCCTGCGTTGAGCTGGCGGTCGAGCCTCCAGCCACAGCTCGCGCAGTGGAACGTCGCCCCCATCCTGCTTCGGGGTCCAGTATACTCCCCACATCTCGGACAGGTGGTGGACGTTCGGAACGGGTTGACCCACACGATCGGGACTCCACGCTCGGCGGCCTTGTAGGCGAGCTGCCGGTGGAGCTCGGCGCGGGGCCACGACGAGAGGCGGCGGCGAAGGCGAGGGGAACGTGGTGAACTCGGGGAGTTCCATCGGGATCCCCTCCCCTGCGTTCGAGCTCGGTACAGAGTGAGGTGCTGGAGGTCGAAAGCGCGGGTTCGCGCGAACCGGGAGAAGGCGCGGAGGGAGGTCTTCTCAGAGGAGGCGGCTTCGCGGAGGACCTCGTTGACGAGTCGGCGAAAGGTGGCAAGGGTGGAGAGGACGGCGGGGGAGAGCGGTCAATCGAGGGGAATGGGAAGGGCCCGGACCACCGACGGCATGCGCGCGAATGAGGGTGGGGAGGCTAGGAAGTCTCGGGGCGAGCGAAAAGTGAACGGTGACGGCCCGAGGTATCCCGCAGACGGCGTCTCTCGATAAAATCCCAAATCAGCGCTTCGTCAAGCCTTTATAGCGAAGGCCGCGTCCCGCCGCGCTCCCATGCCGTTCCCCGAGGCCGTTAACCGGCTTCTCATGAAGAAAATTTGCATGAACTGCTCGGCCCGCAACCCCCCCAAGGCCGTCCAGTGCCGCAAGTGCGGCTACCACGGGCTGCGGGTGAAATCCCGCGAACGCTCGGGGAAGACCGCCTGAGACCCCCGTTCGACGGCAAAGCTTTAGGCCGCCGCCCCGAATTCGCGCGCCATGCCCGGCACCCGTGCGCTGGACCGTGCGATCCGCGAGCGCCACCTCCTCAAGCACCCGTTCTACACCGCCTGGACCAAGGGCGAGCTCCCCCTGCCCACGCTCCAGCGCTACGCGGGGCAGTACTACCACTTCGAGCGCGCGTTCCCGCAGTACGTCGCGGCCGCCTATGCGCGGATCCCCGACCCCCGAGGACGACGCGTGTTGCTCGAGAACCTCATCGATGAGGAGGGGCGGGACCCGACCCACCCGGAACTGTGGCTGCAGTTCGCCGAGGGGCTCGGGGTCCGGCGCGCTGCGGTGACCCGCGGCCGGCCCCTGCCCTCCACCTCCGCCCTCTGCCGGACCTACGAGGAGCTCACCCTGAACGGGTCGGCCCCGCAGGCGCTCGGCGCGCTCTACGCCTACGAGTCGATCTTCCCGGAAGTGGCCGCCGAGAAGTCCCGCGGCCTGGCCGCCCACTACGGGATCACGGACGCCGCCGCCCACGAGTTCTTCCGCGTCCACACCGAAGCCGACGTCGCGCACTCCGCCGCCGAGCGCCAACTCCTGGCGCGCGAGATGGCCCGCAACCCCCGGGCGGCCCGTGCCGCGCTCGCCGCGGTCAACCGCACCGTCACCGGCTGGTGGAAGTTCCTCGACGCCTTTACCGCCTGAACCGGCGGCCTCAGTCGCTCCCCTCGGGACGGGGGAGTGGCGGAGCGGAGCGGATCTCCCGTTGGAGGCGCACCCGTTTGGCGAACAGGAACGTCAGGTTGTGACGGCCGTCCCTCCAGCTCGACAGCTTGGGCGGACCCCAGCGCTCCGCGTACCGGATCGGAACCTCCCCGAACCGAAAACCGCGGATCAAGACCTCGAGCTTGACCTCCTCGCTGAGCGGCATCCCGTCCTGCGTGATCCGAAGGTGTTCCAGGATCGAGCGCCGGAACACCCACATGCCCGACTGGCTGTCGCGCATGCGGTGGCCCGGCACCTCCCGCAGGTAGCGGTGGTAGGCGACCCGGATCACGTAGTTCAGCCACCAGTTACCGATCCGGTGCTCGGTGGTCATCGAGCGACGGTCCAGCTGCTCGAGACGGTCGCCCGACAGGAAGTCGAGCTGGTGGTCGATGAGGTATCGCAGCAGCTCCGGGAGGTTCTCGGCGGGGTAGGTCGCGTCCCCGTCCAATGTGGCGATGTACTCCCCGGTCGCCGCGGCAAACCCGGTGCGGTAGGCGCGCCCGTACCCCTTCCGCGGCTCGTTGATCACGACGGCACCTCCCGCGCGAGCGTTGGCCGCAGTGTCGTCGGTGGATTGGCCATCGACGACCAGGATCTCCCAGGTGACCGGGTCGCCCTTGAAGAGCGTCGTGTTGGCCGAGTCCGCCGCCGTGCGGAACGTCCGCAGGACGTGGCCAATGGACTTCCCCTCGTTCAGTGTGGGGATGACCAACGTCGCGTGCATCGTCGTGGGGTAACGAGAGGGCGCCCCGTCTAATGGGTCTTACGAAACGGCGGGCGGGCGCGTCGGCGGCGGTCCGGCGGTGGGGAAGCTTCCCCACGACGGCGGATGTGGGGATCTGGGCCCGTGCCGACCGCCCCGATGCGCTGCTCGAGGCGCTGGGGCTCGGCCTGTTCGCGCTGATGACCGACCTGCGCAAGGTGCGTTCGACCGAGCAGCGGGTCGTTCAGGCCAGCGGCAGCGACCCCGAGTCGCTCGTGGTGGCATGGCTCGGACAACTCCTGCTGCTGCAACAGACCGAAGGCTGGATCGCCCGGGAACTGGACGTACGGCTCGTCGGGACGCCACCGACGGCGCTCATCGCGACCGCGCACGGCGAGCCGTTCGATGCGCGGCGACACTCCTCGCGCGCGGAGGTCAAGGCCGTGACCTACCATCGGATGCGGCTCGACCTAGTGCGGGGCCGAGCGCGGGTGATCGTGGACATCTAGGCGAGGGCCATGCGCGGGCGCCCGTCGTGACGGACCGACCCGTGTGCGAACCCCCGCCGCCGGCGAATCCCCCCCGCGGCTCGCCCGACCGAAGGCACGGCCGGGCTCTCCCAGGGGCGGCCGTGGAACCCTAATGCAATTCGTACAACCGGCCGTTCCCTGAACCGGTGACGAACATCACGTTGTTCGCATCGTCGTAGGTCATCCCGAAGGGATCGCTCCCTCCGGGGAATTTGATGGTCTTCACGACCGACCCGCCCGAGATGACCGAGACGCTGTTGGAGACGTAGTTCGCCGCGTACATCTCCAGGTGGACGGGAGAGAACGCGATGGAGGTCGGGTACGCGGGCAAGGTGAGATTGAAGTAGAACGTTCCGGTCCCGAGGATGACCGATACGCCTCCGGGGGATGCATCGTTCACGATGTAGTCGAGATCGGTGTTCGGGTTGAACGCCGAGAAGTAGGCCCCGGCCGGGATCGAGAACGTCCCGTAGTTGGGGTTCGTCGGGAGCGACGCGTTGAGGATCGTCACCGAGCTGCTCCTCCAGTTGTCCACGATCATCGTGTCGAAGTAGGGGTCGTAGTTGATCCCGATGGCATTGTACCCCACGGTGATGTTGGGGCCAGAGTACAGCCCGCTGATCTCGGTGACGTTGGTGGAATAGTAATTCGTCACGAGCATGATCCCATCCCCCGGGTCGAACGCGATCCCCACCGGGCCACTGAATCCGGTGATGGTTCCGATGAGGCTCGTGCCCCGGAGCGCGTACACGCAGTTCAACGTCGTATCGGTGACGTAGACGAAGTTGTTCTGGGGGTCGAACGCGGCCATGTTGGGAGTGGAGGAGTTGCCGAAGACGAAGGTATGCACGAGGGTGCAGGTCCCCTTGTACACCTGAATCTCGTTCGAAAAGTAGTCGGGGACGTAGATGTAGTGGTGGACCGGATCGTAGGCCGGGTCCGACGGATTGGACCCCGTCGCGCAGCTCTTCGGTGTCGGGACCGTCCCGGAGATCCCCGGAACGAGCAGGACGAGCGCGATCGCCACGGCGCCCAAGCCGGCTCCGATGCTCGATATCCTCGCCCCGATTCCCCTCGTCCGGTTCCTACGCGCCATGTGAGTTGTTCCCCTCTGAAGAACTGGGAAGTGATACTACCGAACGGTCGGGCCCGATGCACACCGGTTCGGTCGGTGCCGTAATTGAGTGCACGGCGGCGCGTGCCGAAGGTACATGCGCGCCGGGAGTGGGCGACTGCCGGGTAATGGCACACGAAGGACGCGGGACCACACCCGGTGGAGGATCTGGCCGAGTGGGTAGATGTCGAACCGCGACCCGTCGCAACATGATTCGAGGCCGACGGATCGGCTCGAAGGGTCGAATTCGTCAGTATATTTCAACCTCAGTTGCGCCATTTCCGTCAGGGGGAAATCCGGAGAGTTTTGGGCACGGCGACGATCTGCGATCCGGCCGGGAGATGCCGGGCGCGGGAATCTCGGGGAAAATCTGGCTCGATCCGGATCGGACCCCGGAACTTCCCCGGCCGGGCAAGATGGCTACTTTCGGTGCAACAGCACCACGTTCGAGTCGAGCGCACCGGCGTCCGACACCAGCCGCAGCGGGAGGATCGGCCCGCGCGACCACTCCTTGCCCCCGAAGGCTCGATCGATACTCGCCTCGGTTACGGCGACGAACGGGTCATCGCTGGGGTCCTCGTCCGAAGCCAGGCGACATCCGCGCAACAGGAAGCTGCGCCCGGGTCGGAGTACCCGCGCGACCTCGGCGGAGTAGCGTGGACGCAACGCTTCGGGAATGTGGTGGAAGCATCCGCGGTCCGACGCAAAGTCGATCGACGCCGCTTCGAGAGGGAGCTCCAGGGCGTTGCCCGGCCGCCAGTCGACGAGGACGCCGGCCTGTCGCGCACGTTCCGCGGCGATCTCGAGCGCGGCCGCGCTGATGTCCACGCCGACCGACCGGTACCCTTGCTGGGCCAGGAACACCGCATCCCTTCCGGCGCCGCACCCGATATCCAGCGTGCGTCCCTTCACCGGGATCGTCCCGGCGGCGACCAGCGCGATGAGCTCCGGACTCGGCTCGCGGGAGTCCCAGCGACGCAGGTAGTCTCCCCCACGGTACATCTCGTCCCAGACATGCGCCTCGCCGCCCATCGAATCCTCCCACGCCGCGGGGACGGACGAACGCTACGCTACGGATGAGCGCGCCGGCACGGTCGTTCGGACCGAGCCTAGGCCGCTGGCATCCGCACGCCGATGGCCGTGAGGCTGGCGCCGGGCTTGTCGAGACGGCCCGCCTTGGCCAGGATGCGCTCGAGCCCGGCGTAGGTGATCAGCAGGTCCGACCAGTTCGCGATCCCCATGTGCCCGAGCCGGAAGATCTTGCCGGCGAGTTGACCCTGCCCGCCCTGCAGGAGCACATTGTAGCGGTTCTGGAGCACCTTACGCACCGCGGCGTCGTCGAGCCCGGTCGGATTCTTCAGTGCGGTGACCGTGTCCGACGCGTAGCGTGGATCGGGGAACAGCTCGAGCCCCAACGCTTCGGCGGCCGCACGCGCGGCGGCGGCCAGATCGTGGGTCCGCCGCAGCCGCTCGTCGAGCCCTTCCTCCTTGAGGAGGACGAGCGCCTCGCGCAACGCCAAGAACAGCGGCACGGCCGGTGTCCAGGGCGTATCGTTCTTCTGGAAGGACTTCAGATGCTCGGCGAGGTCGAGATAGAACGTCCCGGAGCGCAGTTCTCCGACGGCGCGCTCGGACAGATGGACCATGGCCAGGCCGGCGGGTGCGGCGAGGCCCTTCTGGCTGCCCGCCACGAGCGCGTCGATCCCCCACTCCTGGATCGGGGTCGGAACGCCCGCCACCGCGCTGATCCCGTCGACCAGGAAGAGCGCACCGGATTTCTTGATGGCCGGGGCGATCTTCGAGAGGTCGTTGCAGAGGCCGACGCTCGTCTCGTTGTAGACCGTGCACACCGCCCGGACCGGACCCTTCTCGAGCTCCCGGAGGAGCTCCTCGTGGGGGAAGTGCTGTCCCCACGGCGCAGTGAGCGTGGTGACCCGGTCGCAATACCGGCGCGCGATCTTGTCGGAGCGCTCGCCGAAGTTGCCGTTCGACAGGACGATGGTCTTGTCGTCCTTGCGCAGCAGCGAAGAGTACATCGCCTCCAACCCGGAGGTCCCACTCCCGGACAGCACCGCCTGCGCGCCGGCGGTACCGAACATCACCGGCAGCAGGTCGCGGATCTCCGCCATGATACCGTGGAAGTAGTCGCCGCGGTGGTTGAGCGAGGACATGCTCATCGCGCGGAGCACGCGCGGATGGATGCGGACCGGCCCGGCGATGAGGAACGTCGCGGTCTCGGGATCGAACGTCATGGAACGGGAGCCACCTCGCGATTGACCTGGAACCGGAGCGGCTCGCGGCGGAGCGCCCGGAGCATCTCCTCGACGACCTGGGCCCCCGCGCGCGACTGCGCTTCGTGGGTGGAGGCGCCGAGATGGGGCGTCGGGATCACGCGGGGGTTCGACAGCAGCTCCTGGCGGGTCGGCGGCTCGACCTCGAAGACATCGAGCGCGGCGCCCGCCAGCTGCTCGGATCGGAGCGCCTCGACCAGGGCGACCTCGTCGACCAGCGCGCCCCGCGCGACGTTGACGAGGAACGATCCGCGACGCATGCGCGCGAGCTGCGGTGCGGAGATCAGGTGGTGGTTCTCCGGGGTGAGCGCCGCGTGGATGGAGAGGAGGTCGCAAGCGCCCAGGAGTTCGTCCAGGGTGCGCAGGGGAGTGCCGTCGTCGGGGGTTCCGGTGAGGAGAGGGTCGTAGGCGACCGTACGCATCCCGAACGCCCGTGCACGGCGCGCCACCTCGCGTGCGATCCGACCGTACCCGATGAATCCGATCGTCCGGCCCTCGAGCTCGTGGCCGTGGGTGCCTCGCTTCCAGCTCCCGGCCCGCGTCTCGACGATGGGACCGACCAGGTCCCGCACCAGCAGCAGGTAGAGCGCGAGTGTCAGCTCGGCCACGCTCGTGGTGGCGGCCGTGGGAGCGTTGACGACCTGGATCCCCCGCGCGGTCGCAGCGGCCATGTCGACGTTGTCCACCCCCACGCCCGCGCGCGCGACGATCCTCAGCCGCGGGGCCTTGGCCAGGAGGTCGGCGGTGACCTTGGTCCGGCTGCGGACGATCAATCCCCAAGCGGCGGGAAGCTCGGTCTCCAGCTTCGCCGGCGCGCCGGAGAGGTCGAGGACGCGACACTCCCCCCGCTGCAACGTCTGGATCGCCTCGGCGTCGATGGCGTCGGCGATCACGACGAGCGGCCGGTCGTCGGACACGGCGCGCCGACCGGGGGCGTGCTGAAAACGGTATGCCCGCGAACGTGCCGGAGCGCGCTCAGCCGACCTTCGGCACGGGCGTGCGCTCGAGGGCGGATTCGATGACCTGCTGGCCGCGCACCCCACGGATCCACGGTTCCGGTTTGATCACGATCCGGTGGGAGAGCGCGGGCAGAGCGACGGTCTTCACATCGTCCGGGACGACGTAGTCGCGGCCCTCGAGCAGGGCGCGGGCGCGCGAGAGCTTGAGGAGCGCGAGCGAGCCGCGGGGGGAAGCCCCGACCTCGGCGCGGGGGTCGCGCCGGCTGGACGCCACGAGCTCGATGACGTACTGCTCGATCGTCGGGTCCATCTCGATGTCCTCGACGCTGCGCTGCATCGCGCGGAACTGCTCCATGTCGAGCACCTGGGCGACCGGCGCGTCGTCCTCCTTGCGCTCGCGGCGCCGGCGGAGGATCATCTGCTCCTCCGGCGCGGAGGGGTAGCCGACGGAGATCCGCATGAGGAACCGATCGACCTGCGCCTCGGGCAGCGGGTAGGTCCCCTCGAGCTCGAGCGGATTCTGCGTGGCCAGCACGAGGAACGGTCGCTCGAGGGGATGCGTCCCCCGTTCGCTGGTGACCTGGAACTCCTGCATCGCCTCCAGGAGGGCCGACTGGACCTTGGGGGGGGCGCGGTTGATCTCGTCGGCGAGGAGGAGGTGGGTGAAGAGCGGGCCGGGGCGGAAGACGAACTCCTGGTTCTTGACGTCGAACATCTCGCCGCCGGTGATGTCGTGCGGAAGGAGGTCGGCGGTGAACTGGATCCGCGAGAAGGACAGGCCCAGTGCCTGGGCGAAGGATTTCGCGAGCAGCGTCTTGCCGAGCCCGGGCAGGTCCTCGAGGAGCAGATGGCCGTCGGCGAGGAGGCATGTCGCGATCTGGTCGACGGCGGTGTCGCGCCCCACCACCGCCTGGTGGACGGCGGTCCGGACCTTGTCCATGAGCGCGCGGGCGTCCGACCCTTTCACCGCGCGACCCTCGGCCTCCAGACGTCGACCGGTATTTGAGCCCTAAACGCCGCGCGCCGGATGTACCCCGGCCGTAACGGCGCGCGTCACCGCAGGCCCACCGGCCCTCTCGGCGTCCTGACCCCGGCCGGGGATATCGGACGCCGGGGTTGTCCTACCTTCATCCCGAGCGGACGACCCGTCCGCAATGGATCGAGAGGGACCCTTCGTCGGTGTCCGGACGGGGCCGGTCGGCCCCGACGGATCGGGGAAGGACCCGCGACCTAAGAGGATACCGCCTCGGCCGCGCCGGCCAGCTCGGCGGGGTGGGCATAGAGCCAGCCAGCGAAGAGCAACTCGGCGACCAGCAGGCCGGCCGCCACGCCCAGGAAGTCCTGGGCGCTGGGGAGCAGGAGGCTCGCCATCACCCCGACCAGGACGGCGAGCATCGGGAGCAGGAGGGCACCGCTGGCATCGACCCACCGCCCCCGGGGGTAAGGTTCGCTCGCGATCCACAGGAGCAGCCCGATCCCGATCCCGCCGGCGAGCACCTCGCTGGTCAGCGTGATCGGCGCCCACAGGGCGAGCAGGCCGAAGGTGGCGATCATCGGGGCGACGGCCGCCGTGCGCGCCCGTTCACCGATCGAGCGATGGATGAGCGCCCCCACCGCGACACCCAACGCGGCGACCGCGATCCCGATCACCGGGCCCGTGGAGGCCGACAGGCCGAGGGCGATCCCGAGCAGGGCGAGCAGCAGCAGCGCGCCCATCTCCGGCCGGAACGAGAGGGCCGGGACCGGGGGCCCGTCGCTCACCGGAACCCTCCCCGTGGGTTCGGTCGGTGCAGCAACGCGACCAGCGGAGCGAGCGACCAGTAGTTCTCCCAGTCCACCGCCGGCGCCTCCCCCCACGCCTCCCCCAGGCGCTGCCGCCGCTCCAGGCGGAGCATCCTTCGCGCCAACACATCCTCCGGTCCGTCGAGCGGGCTGGGGGGAAGCAGGACCGGCACGGGCGACGGACTGAGCACGACGACCGGATACCCGCGCCGGCGCAGGTGGGGAAGCAGCAGCATTTGGTCCTCCCCCGCAAGCGGGGAGATCAGGATCGTCAGCACGCCGGGCGGAAAGTACTGCCGCATCGAGACCGCGAGCCGCTCGGCCGGGCCGGTCTCCGCCGAGATCGTCGCCGAGCGGAGCAGACGGCGGATCCGGAACCGCTGGCGCCGGCCGGTCCCGAGCGGGATCGCCTCGAGGAACTCCCCGAAGGCGCCGATGCCGACACGCGACTTGGTCTGCAGGAACGCCGAGGCGATCCCGAAGGCGCCGGCCCGACTGACCGACAGGAGCTGCTCGTCACGACCGCGACCCAGCTCCGTGGGTCGTAGGTCGAGGAGCAGTACGAGGTCTCCGGTGCGCTCGAGGAGGTAGTCGTTGGCCATCAGCCGCCCGACCCGGGCCGTTGACGGCCAGTTGATCTGCCGGGGGGTGTCCGTCGGCACGGCCCCCCGGACGGTGAAGAAGTCCCCCGCCGACCCCAGGGCCTTGGAGCGGATCTCCCCGGGAAGGGGCGTCGTGCGACGCAGGTTCACGACCCCGAGCCGGTGCAGTTCGGGCGGGTAGCGCTCCACCGCGAGCGGCTCGCCGACGACGGTGACCGGACTCTCGGCCAGTCCGAGCGGGTCGCGCCAGACGATCTCGGGGAGGGGGATGTCGAGGATGCACGGGAAGGGCGTCTCGTACTCGACGGTGAACGCCAGGTTCGGGTCCACGACCTCGAGCTCGGGGGGCATCCGTTCGGTGAGGGGCCCGGGAGCATGGAAGGTCGGGTACAGCAGGGTGGGTGCGACGGGTGGGTCGGTGCGGATCCGGCCGGCGATGCGGATCCGACCGCCGGTGCCGCGCTCGGTCCACTCCACCCGGGCCACGATCGTCCGCCGGGGAAGAAACAGCCCCGCCGCGATCGGCGCAAGAAGGAGCGGAAGCGCCAGGAACAGGGGGACCGAGGTGCGGAGCACCACCGCGGCGACCCCGAGGAGCGCACCGGCACCGGCGAGGAGAAGGACCCGAGGGGTCCAGAACAACGGGGCGTGCCCGGTCTCCGCCGGGGCCCCGCTCACGTTGCGGCCTCCAACCGGGCGACCCGCGCCTCCGCCCACTTCAGGAACTCGCGACGGGAGAGCTTCACGGCCCGCTCGGCCTCCTCGGCCGACAGCGGCGCAAGGGCGGTGGGGAACCGTCGCTCGAGCGCGCGGAGGTGAGCGATCGCGTTCTGCCGGCCGAACGCGCCCCCGCGGAGCCCATCGCGCAGCGCCACGGACGGATCGGTGTCGGGGGCGACGACCACGGGCGGTCGCCACCGGAGCCGGTCGGCCAGCGCCAGACCCGCGGCGGCCGCGGCGGCGCCGGTGCCGATCAGCGCCGCCGGTACTGCGGCGGCGACATCACCGCCGGAGGCGAACGCCACCCCGGCGGCGACCACCGCCACGGCCACCAGGATCCCCAGGACCACCCGGTCGGTCACAGGGCGAGCGACCGGCGCTCCAGATCGTCGACCAGGAACGCGAGCGCCCGCTGCGCGCGCACCACCGCCGCCGGAGTGAGGTGGTGGGAAGAGTACCTCGCCTCCTCGAACAACCAGGTGAGCTCGTGCGCCGTCTCCGGCCGCACCCCGAGGTAGGTGACCGCGAGCCACTCCACCTCGCGCGGGGTCCGTCCCGCAAGGTTCCCCAGGCCGGGGGAGACCGCCTCGAGCAGCGTGCCGTACAGGTGGATGATCCGCTCGCGGACTTCCAGGTCGAGGACGGCGGAACCGGCGCGCTCATACCGGAGGAGCTCGCTGCGCAGCCGGTCGATCGCCCCCTCGAGCGCGTCCCGCGGGGAGATCGTGGGAGCCCTCGAGCGGCGTGGGCGGCGCGGCCGTGCGGTCGTGATCCAGGGGTTGGTCCGGTCCGGCGGCGGGCGGACCGACTCCATGAGCAACGCCAGCGCCAAGCCGCCCATGCTTACCGCAGCTCCGATCAGGATCCAGAGGCGAGTGTCCGTCGGTAACCAAGGAAGCGTGTTCCGGTAGATCGTACGCGACTGGTTGGTGCCTCCGGGAGGCCCGGTACGGGAGGAGCTCCGATTCCCTCCTCCCCCGCCGGATTTGCTGCCGTTACCGGTGCCGCTCGAGCCCGTCCCGTTCTTGCCCCCGGTGGAGTTTCCCGTCCTTCCGGTCGAATTCCCCCGGCTGCTATTGCCCGTGTGACCACCCGTTTGGTTCCCCGTCCCGTTCCCGCTCCCGGACGAGTTGTGACCGGTCGTGCCGTTGCCGGTGGAATTCCCCATCCCGGAGCTCGGATTCGTTCCGTTGGGGAGGCCCGAGTTGTTGGTCTGGTTGGAGATCCCATTCGGAGAACGGATCGTCGTGTTGCCCGGGGTGGCGGAGTGGCCCGTCGGATCCCACGACGATGGACCGGCCAGGAGGCCGGCGGCCATGCCGATTCCCACGGTCAGCGTCAGGAGCAGGACGATCGCCGAGAAGCTCAGCGGTATCCGCCGTGCCCGGCGCGTGGCATACCACGACTCCGCCTCGAAATCGGCGGTCCCCTCGCCGAGATCGCCCGGGAGTAGTTCCTCGTCGTCGGGGACCTCGCTCCAGCCGGGCACGCGACGTTCCGGGTAGACCGGCCCGTCCCCCGGCACGGCGAGGGCGAGCAACACGGCGCACGTGGAACGCCCTGGACTGGCCCAGTTGACCCGCATCGGCAATCCGCACGGGAGGGACGTGCCCGGACGCCATGGGGCCGGGGCTCTTTACGCCGCGGGCCGGTAGACAGGCGTGTCCGACCTACGCCGGTATCGGGGCCGCCAGGGCCTCCGCACGTGCGGCGTCCAACCCCCGGAGGACCCCCGTGAGGGCGCCCCGCGCACGCTCGAACTCCGCGTGCCCCAGCGGGTGGGTCGAGTAGCGGGCTTCTTCGAACAGAAGGGTGAGCTCGTGCGCGGCCGAGGCGTCGACCCGGAACGTGCCGACGATCTCCCGCTCGATCTCCCGGGCGGTCTGCTCGGCGAGCCCGCGGACACGCAGGTGGAGGGCCAGTAGTAGTCGCTGGTAGAGCGCGAGGATGCGGTCGCGCGGGTCGGCGTCCGGGTCCGATTCCAGCTCGCGCAGGGTCCGCTCGAACTCCGAGCGCAGGCGCCCGATCCGGGCGGCATCGGGGGTCCCGGCGCCGCGGGGACCGCCCCGCAGCGTGTAGACCACCAGGGCCGCGACCGCCAGCCCGACTCCCAGCCCGATCACCGCGAGAAGGGTCCAACTGACCTGCGGCAGGCCCGGAAGCGGCGACCCGAACCCGATCAGGCCGTTGCCCGGTCCGCCGGTGGCGTTCCCCTGGCCGTTGTTGGAGGAGCCGGAGCCTCCGCTGCGATCCCCCCCGTTGTTTCCACCGCCCAGAACTCCTCCCGGATGGACGAGCGCCACCACGAAGACGAAGGCCACCGCGACGAGGAGCGCGACGACGCCGGTGAGAGCCGCGCGGCCCGGGATCGGCACCCGGCCCCCCCGGACCCGTTTGTAGATCTGCCAGGCGATGTACCCGAACAGGAAGATCACGACCACAGTCGAGACGAGGGTGAACACGGGAAGGGGCTGGGAGGGCGCGGGGGAGGGCTGAGGTCCGGGGGTCGGCGCTGGGGTCGCCAGAACGGCCGCCAGGAATCCGAAGCCCACCGCCATCAGCACCAGCAGCGGAAGGATCCGCGCGGAGCGCGGGGCGGCGCGGCGTGCGCCGGACATATCCGGTGTAGCCCCCCGCCGCAGATAACCACCGGGAAGTGCGCGGAGGTCACCCGGCCTTCAGGGAACCGTCGGTCGGCCGGGGCCGGCGGGTGACTCGGAGGGGAGGGGGGCCGTCGCGGGCCCCTTGGACAGGAAGTAGAATCCCCGGCGCTCGTGCTCGAGGTGGAGCACCGCGAAGTCGTCGACGACGTACCCGACGTCCAAGCTCGCGCGGAACGCATCCCGGACCGCGTGGCGCCACGGCCGCAGGAAGCCGCCGGCGTGCTCGCGGATCGCCCCGAGGTCGAACGGGACCTCCAGGTGCGCCTCGGCGGCTTCGGTCTCGACGACCGAGGAGGGGTGACGGAATCCCTCCTCCGAGACCTCGGTCTCGACCAGCGCCGCCGAGCGCTTCCAGCGGGCGAGGTCCTCCTCGGGCGCCGGCAGCTTCCCGGCGAGTCGGGCCTCGGTACGTGGGCTCGCGAGCTCCCAGGTGAGCCGCAACCGGTCGGTCTCCAGTCCCCGGTTCGCCTCCGAATCGAGCTGGCCGTAATAATGGGTCAGATACCGATCCGGCACGCCGCCGAGGCGACGGACGGCGAGCTGGGCGGCCCGGCTGTGCAACGGGTCGAACGTCGCACGCACCCGAGGCAGTCCCTGGCGAAGGACCTCCTCCCTCAGGAACGCGTTCAGCTGGAAACCGACGTGGTGGTTCTGGTACTCGGGTCGCACCGCGGTGATCTGGGCATAGTGGTAGAGCTCGCGACCGTCCCAGCCGAGGAACCCGATGCTCACCCCCGCGAGGTAGATGTCCGCGAACGCGCCGAGCACGAGGCCTCCCTGGTCCTGGAAGGCGCGTTGGAGGGTGGCGCCGGTCGGGACCTCGCCCTCCATCCCGAAGGCCTCGCGCTGGAGCTCCTCGGCCGCGCGGAACTCCTCGGGCTTGGCGAGGCGCCGGTAGCGGAAGCCGGTCCTGCCCGCGTCCTTCGTGGTCGACGCCACGGCGCGGCGACCGGAACGGGCTACTTTACGGCGTCCGGACCGAGCGGCCCGGTCAGCGGCGGACCTTGAGCTCGGACCGCTTCTCGGCGTAGCGGGTCTCGTCGGCCGGGGTGAGCTCCCAGAGCGTCTCCTCCAGATCGGGGATGTTGCGCAGGAACTCGGCCTTGCTCTTGGTCTCCATCAAATGCTCGAAGCGGCGGCGGGCGACGAGGTAGGCTCCCACAAGGTAGGCGCCGACGATGAAGATGATCGGCCCGAGAACGGCGAATGCGAGGTTGTAGTTCGGACCGCCCGTGGAGTTGCCGCTGGCGTTGACGCTCTGGTCGGTGATCGGGTTGACGACCTTGAACACCGACGTCTGGCCGAGCGGCGTGAAGTCGCCGAGCGCCAGCGCGATCATCAGGATCCCGACCGCGAAGACGACGATGGAGATGGGGAACCGGTAGGTCCGCATCCCCCTCCGCAGGCGCTGGCCGAGCGGCGCCCGCTCACCGGTGGACATTGCGCGGTCCGGAGAGCGGCACCCTTAAGAAGGCTCCCTCGGGTCGTCGCGCGATGGAGATCCTGAGGGCGAAAGCCCCGCTCCGGATCTCGTTCGCGGGCGGGGGTACCGACGTCGATCCCTACCCCGAGGAGCGCGGCGGGGCCGTCCTCAACGCCACGATCGACAAGTACGCCTACGCGACGCTGCTCGCCCGCTCGGGGGAGGGCCACGCCAAGGTCCACTCCCTGGATTTCGACGTCGACGCCGAGTACCGGGCGCCGCAGGACTTCGTGTTCACCGGCGAGCTCGACCTCGTCAAGGCCGTCCTGCGGTACTTCCACCGCGACGACGCCGAATTCGAGATCTTCCTCCACTCCGACGCCCCGCCGCGGACCGGCCTCGGCAGTTCCTCGACCCTCACCGTCGCCCTCACCGGGCTCTTCCAACGGTACCTGAGGCTCCCCCTGACGCCCTACGAGCTCGCCGAGCTCGCCTACCAGATCGAGCGGGTCGAGCTGGGCGACCCGGGCGGGCGTCAGGACCAGTACGCCGCCACCTTCGGCGGCTTCAACTTCATCGAGTTCACCAAGAACGCGACCGTGGTCAACCCGCTGAGGATCCACCCGGAGGTGATGAACGAGCTCGCCTACCGCCTGATGCTCTGCTACACCGGGGTGACCCGCTACTCGGGCAAGATCATCGAGAGCCAGACCAACGCCTACCGCGCCAAGCGCTCCGAGACGGTCCAGGCGCTCGACCGGACCAAGCAGTTGGCCCTCGACATGAAGAAGGAGCTCCTCACCGGCAACCTCGACGCCATGGGCCGGCTCCTCCACGACAGCTGGGAGGAGAAGAAGCGGTTCACCGACGGCATCTCCAACCCTGGGATCGACAAGTTCTACGAGGAGGCGCGCGCGGCGGGGGCGCTGGGGGGCAAGCTCACCGGCGCCGGGGGCGGGGGCTACCTATTGCTCTTCTGCGACTTCCGGCGGCGGCAGGACGTTGCCAAGGCGGTGACCCGCGCCGGGGGCCGGATCGTCGACTTCGCCTTCTGCCACGAGGGCGTCCAGACCTGGAGCGTCCGCTCCAGCGCCAACGGTGAGGGCGAAGCCGTGCGCGCCCCCTCCTAGTTCGGAAACTCTCAAGCCCTCGGGCCCGCATCGTTCGGTTGTGCCTCGTTCCTCCCCTCCGTCCCGGAGGCGGAGGCCGCTGGCCACCCCCGCCGCCCCGAGCTCGGGCGCGGCCCCCGGGCTCTACGATTACGGCGTGATCGGCAATCTGCACACCGCCGCGCTCGTCTCCCGGTTCGGGTCGGTGGACTGGGCGTGCCTCCCGCGCTTCGCCGCCCCGAGCGCCTTCGGACGCCTCCTCGACTGGGAGAAGGGAGGCTTCACGGACATCCGCCCCGAGGGGGCGGACGGCTCCCATCAGCGGTACCTCTCGTCGACGAACATCCTCGAGACGCGGTTCGACCTCGCCGGACGACGGCGGCTGATCGTCCGCGATTTCATGCCCATCCACTCGGAACGGTCCACCGAGGCCGACCCGAGGATCGTGCGCCTGCTCGAATCGACCGGCGGCCCGGTCGCCGTCGAGATCCGCGTGGCCCCGCGGTTCCAGTACGCCTCGGAGACCCCGACCTGGAGCGGCGAGGGGCGTGGTTGGGTCGCCACCGGCCCGTCGGGCGACCGGCTCGAGACCCTGACCCCGTTCCCGGCCGCGGTCGGCGACGGCGCCCTCGTTGCGCGCGGCATCGTCAACCCCGACCGACGGGTCGCGCTCGAGCTTCGTTGGGGGCCCGTCGAGTCCTCCGAGAACGCCGAGGAGCTCCTGACCGGAACGATGACTTACTGGACCGAGTGGGTCCACACCGACGCCGACCCCATCCACCGGATCGCCGCACCCTGGCACCGGTGGGTCGAGCGCGCCGAGCTGCTGCTCAAGCTGCTGTCCCGGGCCGATACCGGGGCGTTCATCGCCGCGCCGACGACCTCGCTCCCCGAATGGCCGGGGGCGTCCCGGAACTGGGACTACCGCTACGTCTGGATCCGGGACGCGGCGTTCGCCGCCCAGGCGCTACTGTTGCTCGGCCACACCGCGGAAGCCCATGGGTATCTCCAGTGGGTCGTCGCCCGGCTCGGGTCGGCCGGCCCGCCCGGCCAGCTCCGCGTGATGTACGACGCGCACGGCGAGAGCGACCTGACCGAGCGCGAACTCGACTACCTCGCAGGATTCGCCGGTTCCCGTCCGGTGCGGATCGGCAACGGGGCGGCCGACCAGGTCCAGCTCGACATCTACGGCGAGGTGCTCGACGCGGCGTTCGTGTTCGGTTCCAACGACCCGCACGACGAGTTCCTCGCCACCCATTGGCCGATGTTGTCCCGCCTCGCCGACACCGTCGTCGAGCTCTGGCGACTGCCCGACCATGGCATCTGGGAGATCCGGGGACGCCGTCGGGAGTACCTCCACTCGAAGCTGATGTGCTGGGTCGCATTGGACCGCGCCACCCGGATCGCCCAACGGCTCGGGGGCGATCCCCGGTTGGATCGGTGGGAGGTCGAGGCGGAGGAGATCCGGCGAACGATCCTCGCCCACGGTTGGGACGGGGAGCGGGATGCGTTCGTGCAGGCGATCGGCTGGCCGGTGCTCGACGCGGCGGTGCTCCGCATCCCGCTCGTCGGGCTGCTCCCCTTCGACGACCCGAGGGTGCTCAGGACCGTGGAGACGGTCCGTGCGCGCCTCGGCCGTGGGCCGTTCCTGCGCCGGTACGAGGGGGGCGACGGGTTCGACGAGCCCGAGGGCGCGTTCCTGCTCTGTTCGTTCTGGCTCGTGGAGTGTCTGGCCCGTTCCGGACGCCGTACGCTGGCGCGCCGCTACTTCCGCCAGCTGCTGGCCGTGGCGAGCCCGCTCGGTCTCTACAGCGAGGAGTACGACCCGCTGGGGCGTCGGCCACTGGGCAACTACCCCCAGGCGTTCACCCACATCGGGGTGCTGCGCGCGGCGTTGGCGCTGGAGCGGGACCGGCCCGCGCACCCCTCCGTTTGACCTTCCGGCCCGCCCGTCGACGGCTTTCTCGGGCATGCGAACGTTTATTCGCCCCGGACCCAGAGTTCAGCAGCATGCCAGCCACGCCACCTCCGTCGTCGCCACCTCCGAACTGGGGCCCGAACCCCCCGCCACAGCAGGGTTGGTCGGCCCAGCCTCCGCCGAACTGGACGATGCCGCCCCACGGTTGGGTCCCCGGCCAGCCTTCGTTCATGAGCCGCCCCGGCTCGATGGACATGCTGAGCCGCCTGGCCAAGGTGCTCGGGCTCGCGCTGATCTTCGTGGGCGTGCTCCTGATCGTCGTCGGGGGCAGCGTTCCCGGAAGCTGCTTCCAGACCGGGACCAACTGCGGCCCGACGGGCTCGAACTTCCCGAGCCAGTTGGCCAACGTCGTCCTGGCGGGTAAGGCGCTGTTCGTGATCGGGCTCACCGCAATGGCGATGGGCGCGTTCCTGAAGATGCGCGGCATGCAGAACCCGACCTCCGGCAAGCGCGAGGACCTCGACTACGCGATCGCCGACCGGCGGTTCAACGGCCTGCTGGTGCTCACCTGCGTCGTGCTGTTGGCGGTGACCCTGTTCACCATCAACGCGCTCCCCGCGGTGCCGATCCCCTAGCCGGGGACCCAGCGCCCGGGCGGCGAACCCCTTCCTCGCCCCTTCCTCAGCGGATCTTCGCCATCGCGCGCTGGCGCAGGTCCGTGAGGGCGTTCATGTAGTTCGCGTAGGCGTCGTAGGGGTTGCCGTAGGCGCTGAAGTACTGGTGGACGCCGGCGTCGGCGCCGTGCCCGCCGAGGTACATGTAGTAGAAGTGGTCGGAGGTCAGCAGCTTCCGCCACGCGGTCAGGATCTCCGGGTCGCCGGCCTTGCGGGCGAGGATCCCGACCTTCTTGGCGGCCTCGAAGGCCGAGCGCTGGAGGTCGTTGCCCAGCCAGGCGCCGAGGTCGCGGTTCTGGTCCGCCCACGAGATGGTGGTGGGCGCGCCGAGGAACCCGTGCGATTCGAGCGAGGCGGCGTCCTCCACCGTCGCCCACTCCAGTCGCCGCTCGGCGGCGAACGCCCGGGGGAGCGCCGAGAGAAAGTCGAGGATCCCCGAGCTGGCCGGGTGATGCTCGCCGAACGTCTCGAAATCCATGAACAGGCCGACCATCTCGCCGGGGCTCTCGGCGATCCAGCGCGCGTACTTCTCCGAGGTGAGCGGGTGCTCGCTCCAGCTCGTCGAGGAGAAGCGGAACCCGACGTCGTCGCTCAGCTGGTAGTTCCGTAGCAGGAGGGCGAGCGCGGGGGCCACATGGCTCGAGTAGCGGAAGTTGGGCGAGGCGCCCTGCAGCAGGCCTTCCCATCCCTCGGCGAGCATTCCGCGATAGCCTTCGTCGGAGGCGAACCGGGCAAGCTCGTCGCTGTAGGCGAGCTCCGTCATCCGGAGCACGGAGGGTCGGGCGCCGAAGGTCGACTCGAGCGTGGTGCGGTGGAGCGCGACCTCCTCGGCGAGCTCCGGCGCGGGCACGAGGAACGCCAGGGAGTGGTAGTAGGTCTCCGAGACCAGCGCCACGCGATGGGTCTCCACCATCGACCGGAGCAGCGGGAGCAGATCGGGAGCCGCCTCGCGCGCCTGCTCGATCCAGGTGCCGGTGATCGACAGCGAGAACCGGAACTCGGGGTGCTCGTCGAGCGCTCGGGCCAGCCGGCCGAGCGCCGGTCGGTAGCACCGGTCGGCGATCCCCCGGAAGATGTCGAGGTTCCGCTGGTGGTCGAAGTACGGCCGTCCGCTCCCGAGATCCAGGTAGCGGAACCGGGCGAGGCGCCAGGGTTGGTGGATGTGGAGGTACAGGACGACCTTCAACGGACCGTCCCGCTCCGTGCCGTGAGCTCGGCGTACACTCCGACGGTCTCGATCGCCCGCTCGGCCCAACCGTCCTTCAGCGCATCCTGCTGGCCGCGGGCCCCCATCGTCGAGCGGAGCGCGGGGTACTCCAGGAGCTCGACGATGCGGCTGGCGAACTCGTCGGTGTCCCAGAAGTCGACAGCGAAGACGTCCGAGGAGACCTCCGCCACGCCGCTCGTCTTGGAGACGATGGTCGGGACCCCTGCGGCCATCGCCTCCAGGGCGGCGATGCCGAACGGCTCGACCACGCTCGGCAGGACGAAGACCGAGGCTCGGGCGAGCAGCTCGGCCCGCTCGGTCTCGTTGACCTTGCCCAAGAACAGGACGTGGTCGCCGATCCCCAGGTGCGCGGCCAAGGTCAGCAGATGGGGGAACTCCGGACCCTCTCCCGCCACGACGAACAGGACCTCGGCGTTCTGCTGCAGCACGCGCGCCCCTGCCCGCAGGAACGTGTCGACCCCCTTCATCGCGGCGAGGCGGCCGAGGTAGAGGACGACCGGCTCCGGCGACGCCAGCCGCGCGAGGCGTTCGCTCGGGCGCACGGCGTTGTAGATGACCCGGATCTTGTCGGCCGGAACCCGGTAGCGCTCCTGCAGCTGGGCTTTGAGATGGCGGCTGACCGCGATCACCCGGTCCGCCGCGTCCATGCCGCTCTGCTCGCGCTGGAGGATCTCGGTCCAGGGGTGGCCCAGGCTGCGGTCGTACTCGGTCGAGTGGACCGTCATCACGAGCGGTCGACCGAGGCGGCGCGCGAGCGAGGCCGCACCGACGGTCCCGAACCAATCGTGGACGTGGAGCACATCGACGTCCTGCAGGCCGCGCAGCGCCTCGATCCAGCCGTTGTAATCGACCATCGCCTCGTGGTAGGGACGGCTCATGTCGATCGGGTGGTCGTAGGTCAGCGGCCACGGGGCCGCCGCCGGGTCGGCGTCCGGTGCCGGTGGTTCTCCGGGGAAACGGAACGTGACGCCGGGGACCTCGGTGAACGGACCGGTGAACGGGCTCAGGAACGTCACCCGGTGCCCCATACGGGTGAGCTCCTTGCACAGCTCGTAGCAGTGCACTCCCAGACCACCGGAATGGTGGGGCGGGAACTCCCAGCCGACCATCAGGATGTGGAGCCGACGGGCGGCGGTGGGCGCCTTCGGCTTCGGCTCGCGACGCGGGGGCCGGGTCCAGGTGAGATCGCGGGTCAGCGCCTCGAGGTCGGCCAGGGTCGGGGGAGCGCTCTCCTTCCCGCTCCGCCGGATCCGTTCGCGTCGCGTCGCGGCGAGCGGGACCTCGGACGGAACGCGCGTTGGGCTGCGAGCCTCCTTCGCGCTGGGCTGGGCCCGGGTCTTAGACGGCCTACGCGTCGCGGCCGGGCGTCTCCGCTCGCGGCTCCTGCGGGTGCGGGGGGAATCGCCGGGGCTCATGGTTGGACGGCAGCGTACGGGTTCGGGGGCGGTCGGGTCCACAACCCGAGAAGATAACGAACCGCTCCTCCCCGCGCAGCGGGGCAGGGTCCGTAGCCGGTAGGGGCCTCAAACAGTTTGTCCCGAGGCGCTGACCTTACGGGGTGATGCGGCCGTAGGGCGAACTGCGGTCGGGGGAGTCATCGTCCTCTTCGTCCGGGGCACGCGGCGGCAGGAGGCCGCCGAGGACGGCGTCCCGAAGTCGGAAGAACACCCAACCACCGCCGACGGCGGCGAGGGCGGCCGCGGCGATCGCCTCGCCAGGGTCGAGCAGCGTCCCATAACCGATGAGGAAGAACCCGAGGAGGGCGAACAAAGCGCTCGCGAAGGGAGAGCCGCCCAGCCGTCCCTGCCGAGCCGGAACCGACAGCAGACCGGCCGCGGCCTCCACCGCGATGATCGCGATCGACTCGACGAACGCCTGGAGGAAGGCGACCGCGCCGAATCCCCCGCTCGCCGTGGACGCGGCGTAGGTCACGAGCGCGAGCGACAGCAAGCCGCCCATCCCTGCACGGATCCCGAGCCCGTAGAACGGGCTCGACTCGCCGCTCCCGAAGTAGAGCGTGCGGAGCAGAAGCCACTGGGCAAGCTCGCCACCGCCCACCAGGAAGCCCAGCGAGAGGAGCACCGCCAACAGTCCGGCCGCTTGCAGTGCGACGATGTAGAGGATCAGCGGGACGGCGAGCGGGATTCCGACGAAGAGTCCCGCTGTATAGGCGATGAACTCCTTGCGTTCGTCGAAGAGTGTTCGGGGTACCTGCGGCGCGGCGTACCGGCCGATCTGCCAATACATGAACGCGCCCGAGAGCGCGACGCCGACGAGCCCCCCGAGCCCGAGCGCGGAGTTGACCACGGTCAGCCCATCCAGCGGGCTCCCGTAAGGAACCCGGTATGGCCCAGCATCTCGAACTCCGGCCGGGTGCCGCCGTCGCCCACGTGGAGGGAGCGCTCGAGCAGCTCGACGCTACGGACCTCGTGGAATCCATGGGTGCGCAGGTCACGTACCGACCGTTCGAGCTGGTTGTAGGTCGGCGTGTAGACGGCGATCGAACCGCCGGCGCTGAGCGCGCGCTTGGCACCGTCGAGCGCCGCCCACGGCTCGGGCAGGTCGAGGATCACGCTGTCCGCGCCGGTGACACCGAATCCCTCGGCGGCGACGTCCGCCCGCCGGAACTCGACCCGGTCGGCGAGCCCGGATTGCTCGAGGTTCTTCCGCGCCACCTCCAGGAAGTCCGGCCGCCGGTCGAAGCTCACGACGCGGCCGGCGGGTCCCACCGCGTGCGCGAGGACGAGCGTCAGCGCACCACTCCCGGAACCGGCCTCGAGGACGGTCACCCCGGGTCCCACCCCGCCGAGCAGGAGGAGGAACTGGGCGTCCTTCGGGGTGACGATCTGCGCCTTGCGCCGCAGGTGGGCGAGGAGGTCGGCCAAGGTCGGCCGCACCACCCGAAACCGGGCCCCCAACCACTCGAGCTCGAACCCAACGGCTTGCCCAATGGCCGGCCCGGCGTCGAGCACTCCGCGCCCCTCCACCGTCTGCGGGTGCGGCTTCAGGCGTAGCAGCAGGGAGTCTCCCCGATCCCCAGCCAGGAGCACGAGTTCGCCCTCCGCGAGCGGACCGACCATCGTACGACCCTCGCCGTCGCCCTCCCAAAGCAGTTCCCCTGACCGGGGGAACCTGGCCGGGTGGGCGCATCCCCCGCGCGAGGGGCTCGAGCGAGCCCCACGGGACGGGTGGGCGTCCCGTGAATCGAAGGCGTCCGTTTTATTCGGGTCCGGTTCCCCAGCGCGGCGGGTCCCGTCCCGTCGACCGAGGAGACCGTCGAAGACGTCCCGATGCGGGCATAGTGTAGTCTGGTTATCACATAGGCTTGCCAAGCCTATAACTCGGGTTCAAATCCCGGTGCCCGCATCCCAATCTTTTCCCCGATCGCGAGCGCTTCCCGAGGTCGAACACTGGCCTCGGCCCGGGAACCCTACTCCCGGAGCGACGTAAGTCTGATTACGTCGTTCCGGCTGTGTCGGATCGATGGCGAGTTTGAGCTCGGGACTTCGGGGATGCTTCCGTTGTTCCTATGTCTGGCGCCCCGCGAAACCGGAGGAGCCGAGACTTTGCCCACGCTGCAAGTCCCGGCTGTGGGATGTGCCCATCCTCCGGAAGGTATCCAGGGGTCACGGACTCGGCGTCGAGCAAGTCCTGGCTCCGCATCGCACCCAGATCTTGCGCGCCGCCCAGCAGCGGGGATTCGGCCATGTCCGGGTCTTCGGATCCGTCCGCCGGTCCGAAGCCACCCGGTCCAGCGACATCGACCTGCTCGTGGATCGCAACGCGGAGACCTCCTTGCTCGATCGGGTCGCCCTGATGCACGACCTCGAACGGATCTTGCATCGGAAGGTCGACGTCATCCCCGAGGAGGCCCTGCATTGGTTGGCGCGCCCGCAGGTCCTCTTCGAGGCCATTCCACTGTGACCGATCGGGCCCGCCTCGCCGACGTCCTCGAGCGAATCGACCGGATTCTTCGGGCGACCCGCGAGGGAAAGCAGGAGTTCTACACCTCCGAGGTGATCCAAGATGCGGTCATCCGGAACCTCGAGGTGATCGGCGAAGCGGCCAAGCAGGTATCGCGCGCCACACGCCGTCGGCTCTCGGAGGTTCCGTGGCGGGAGACGTCCCGTTTTCGGGACCTGGCCATCCATCACTACGGCAAGATCCTGGCGGAGGAGATCTGGACGATCGTGGAGAAGGACCTTGTCCCGATTCGCCGGGCGATTCAGCACGGAACTTCTGCGGCGATCGAGTAGGAGACCGGGCGCTCCGACCTGCGCCGCTCCCATGATTCCCACCTGGTCTGGGAGCGCATTCCCTGGGGATCCGTTCGAACCGGTTTGGCCGCGGTCCCCAGCGTCTGCGCCGTGCAAAACGGCGGCGAGTATCCCGAGCCGCGAGCGTTCGACCAAACCGTTTGAACCTCCAACTCCTTCGGCCGGGTGCGGTGAGAGTGGTGGAGGACGATTCGGAGATGAAAATCGTGGTCAATCCGCACGGCCCGTACCGGGTCACCGGTAGGGTGCCGCTGTCGGTCCAGGTGATCACGCCGAACCCGAAGGGAGAATCCTGGGAGTGGAAGGAGGGCCGGAAGTTCAAGGTCGAACCGGAGTACTTCCTCTGCCGCTGTGGGCAATCGCAGAACAAGCCGTTCTGCGACAACAGCCACCTGCGGGTGGGATTCGAGGGCAAGGAGACGGCTTCGCGACGGCCCATCGAGCGCCAATCCGAGCACTTCGAGGGCCCCACCGATGTGCTCAGCGACGACGAGGAGCTCTGCGCGTTCGCACGGTTCTGCGACCCCGGCGGGAAGATCTGGGCGTTGATCCAACAGACCGATCAGCCGGGCGTGCGCGACCTCGTGGTCCGGGAGGCCGGTCACTGTCCGTCGGGCCGCCTCGTCCTGCGACCGAACGGAACGAACCGGCCGATCGAGCCCGAGCTCCCCCCCTCGATCGGGCTCATCGAGGACCCGGCCCTCGGCTGCAGCGGACCGCTCTGGGTACGAGGAGGGGTCCGTGTGGAGTCGGCCGACGGCAAGGGCTACGAGCAGCGGAACCGGGTCACGCTCTGCCGGTGCGGGGCGTCGACGAACATGCCGTTCTGTAACGGAAGCCACGCGTCGATACGCTTTCAGGACGGGCTGGCCTAGGGCCGCTCCGGAGGAGTCCGGAGGAATCTCCATGGCCGGAAAGTCGAGCCCATCTACGGAGGAGGAGCTGCCGTCCCTGGTGCTCCCGGTCGAACCGCGCGACCATCTGCGCGGACCGCCGGGCGCGCGCTACTCCCTGGTCGAGTACGGCGACTACGAATGCGAGCACTGCGCCCACCTCGAACCGATCCTGGCGGAGCTGGTCCGGGAGCTCGGCGACGACCTATGCCTCGCCTTCCGCAACTATCCGCGGCCTGAGATCCATCCCCACGCGCTGGCCGCGGCGCAGGCGGCGGAGGCGGCGGACATGCAGGGAAAGTTCTGGCTGATGCACGACCGGCTGTTCCAGCACCGGTCGGAGCTCTCGGACACCCTCATCGAGCGCCTGGCGCGCGAGCTCCCGGTGGACGTGACCGAGTTCCATCGGGATCGGGCCTCCGACGCGGCCGCCCGCCGTATTGCCGAAGACCTCGAGTCGGGTCGGGAGGCCGGTGTCGAGGAGACCCCTACGTTGTTTGTGAACGGCCGGTTGCACGTGGGATCGTACGAGTTCCTCCCCCTGCTGCGCACGCTCCAGCGGAAGCCGTAGGCGTGGCCCACGACGGCTCGGGAAGGTCGCCCGATAGCCGCCGCTCAGGCCGGGAGGACCTCGACCGGTACCTCGTGCAGGGAGTTGGACGCCACGCCGCGGAAGTTCCACTCGGATAGGACGGGCTGGATGTTCCCGGACGCATCGCTCGCGCGAGCTCGGATCACGTAGAATCCGGGACGCTCCACGGTCCACTCGAACTCCCAGTGCACCCAGCTGTGCGGCCCGGCGTCGGCGGAGAGCGAGGCGAGGTGCCAGGACCGAGGGTCCGTCGCACCGTGGTCGCCTCCCGTGCTGACCTCGACCCGGAGGATGCGCCCCGCGCCCGACCACGCCGCGCCCCGGATCCGGTGGGTCCCCACGGGCAGCTGCTGGCCCTCGCGCGGCCACGTGACGATCGACTTCACCCGAACGACGGTCACCGGGGTCTTTGGGGTCTCTGCCGGGTCCCCCTCCGGGATGAACGCATAGGCCCGGCTTCGGTAGAAACCCGTGAACGGGCGGTCGACGACCCGGATGTGGGAGAGCCACTTGACCGAGGCCATCCCGTACCAGTCCGGTACGACCGAGCGCAGGGGAAACCCGTGGCTGGCTCCCAGCGGGCGGCCGTTCATCTCGTCGGCGAGGAGCGTGTCCGGGTCACGGGCCTTGGCCATCGTGATGCTCATCGCGAAGCCGAGCTCACCGTCCACCCCGGGCTCATGCCCGCGATCGAGTCCCTCGAAGACGACCTCGACCGCCCCGGCTCGGGCGCCGGCCAGCTCGAGCACGTGGGCGAGCGGTACCCCTCCCCATTCGGCGGTGCCCACGGCACCGTTGCGCCAGAGGACCCCCTCGGCCCGGGGTCGGACCAACGCCCGGCTGTTCCCCGCGCACTCCAGGAGCGCCGGAACGCGCCGGTGCTCCATCGCCAGCAACTGGGCGCGGGTGAGGTGCAACGGATGTTCGACGTGACCGTCGACGCTGAGACGCCAGTTCTCGAGGTCGATCGAGGGGGTCGCGAAGTGGCTCCGGATGAAGAACTGGCTCGTCGGGGTGATCGGCGTTTCCAGCGAGGACAGCGGCGATTCCATGCACCGCGCGTCGGGCGTCGGCGGCCGCACCTCCAGTGGGGATTCCCGGATCTCAACGGCCGGGGAGGCGTCCGAACTCGTCCGGTGTCGCGTTGCGGGGCTCGAACTCATTCCCGGAGACCCACGGCCGTGACCGTGTCGGACCCCGCGTGGAGTTACCGAACGGATAACCCTGCGTACCGACGTTGGGCCGGTAGCCGGTGCGCACCATCGGGGCCTCCTTAGGGCGCCATGCCGCTATGGTCTCGCGGTGCTGTGGGACCGTGGGTAGGCGATGGAGACCGCGGACGCGTCGGTGGGCCGGGACCGCGATGCTCTGGACTGGCTTCTCGGGAGCTCGCAACCCTCCGTCCGCCACTACTCGCTTAAGGAGCTCGTCGGCCGGGGCCCGAACGATCCGGAGGTCCGACGGGCACGCGCCCTGATCCCGAAGCGCGGTTGGGCGAGCGAGCTGCTCGCCACACAGAAGCCCGGTGGGTACTGGGAGGCCCATGAACCGAAGACGGTCCGCGAGTGGGTGTCCTTCCTGCGCTTCCCGGTCTTCGGATCGTCGATGTGGAAGGGGATGGTCCTGGCGGACCTCGGCCTGACCTCGGAGGATCGACGGATCCGACGGTTCGCCGAACGGATGTTCGAGCACACCCTCCACCTGAGCACCCCGCTGAATCTCTTCACCGAGGAGGTCTGCATCGTCGGCAACGCCGCGACGATGATGTCCCGGTTCGGCTGCGTCGAGGATCGGCGTGTCCGCAAGCTCTACGACTGGATGATCGAAGACCAGCGCGAGGACGGGGGCTGGAACTGCGCCGCCGACAAGCCCGGAACCCTCGACAGCTGGGAGGCGATGGCGGCGTTCGCCGCCGTACCGGAGGCCAAGCGGTCTCCGGCGATGGAGCGGGCGGTCGCCCGCGGCGCGGAATTCTTTCTCGAGCGCCGGCTGTTCGAGGAGGGTCGGAGGTACGCCCCGTGGTTCCGATTCCACTACCCGACGCACTACTACTACGACGTGCTCGTCGGCCTCGACGTCCTCACCCGGCTCGGATACGCCGGCGATCCGCGGCTCCGCCCGACGCTGAAGGTCCTGCGGGACAAGCAGCGGTCCGACGGCCGCTGGCTGCTCGACCGGATCCACCCGGACGAGGGCGGAGTGAACGGCTCCCAGGGAAACGCGCGCAAGGTCAAGCCACTCGCCCTCGAACGCGCCGGCGAGCCGAGTCTCTGGATCACCCTCACCGCATTGCGGGTCCTGAAGCGAGTCTCCGACGCGAACTGAGACGGGGATCGGCGTGTCGAGCACGAACGAGCGCCGCCCGGTTTCCACCGGGCGGTCACCCCGGAGGTCGCGCCGTTCGGCGGCCCGAGCTCCGGTTCTACCGTGAGCCCGCCGTCGACCCGCCCGTGCGGCGATCGCTGCGGGCAACCGAGGTCGAGGGTAGTGGACCGGTCGGATCTCCGCGGACGTACTCGGCGAGGCCCCCCACGAGGTAGTCCCGCGGAGCGGGGAAGACCTCCTCGAGCCGACGGGGGCGTTGGTCCGCGAAGACCTCGCCGGCGTGGAACCACGCGCCGTACTGGATGAGCGCGGTCAGGACCGGCAGGACCGCACGTCCCCGCTCCGTGAGGATGTAGCCCGAGACCTCGGTGGTGCCCTCGCCCGCCAGACGCTCGATGAGCCCTTCGCGCAACAGCTGCTTGAGCCGCATCGACAGGATGCGATTGCCGAGACCGGGATTGTTCCTCTGGATCGTGCTGAAGCTCGAGCCGGGGAAGAACGCCACGTCCCGTAGGATCAGGAGGGTCCACTTTCGACCGAGCGAACCCAACGAGACCCGGATGGGACAGTTCTCGAACGCGACCGCGGCCACGATCGGCTCGCCCACCCCGTTGGCCGGGGCCGGGGGCCGCGTCCCCGACACGCCCATCCTCGCCCATGAACGGCGCGCCAGCATAGCATTGTCCGACGATCTCTGGTATCCAAATTTTCCCTTCGCGCCTTAAGCGTCGGAACGTGGATGGGAGGCTGCGCCTAGCGCACGAGAGATACCATGACAGAGCATCGAAAGGTCCAGATCGAGCACGTCGAATTCGCGTCGAAGGACCCGGCCGCGACCCACCGGTTCGTGGAGAAGGCGTTCGGGATCAAGTTCCAGGATATGGGCACCGAGATGGGGAACTACCTCATGCACGGCTCGAAGGAAGGTGCCGAGCACACCAGCATCGGACTCCGACGCCTCGAGGCCAAGGAGAACCCGGGGACCGTCGCTTACCTCACGGTCCCGGACATCGACGTCGCCCTGAAGAACGTCGAGGGTGCGGGCGGCAAGATCATGATGGGAAAGACGGAGATCCCGGGGATGGGATGGTCGGCGGTCATCTGGGCACCCGGCGACGTCGTTCAGGGCCTCTACCAGATGAAGTAGCGGGGACGATGACCGCCCCCCGCTCCAACCCCTTCTCCGTCCGCCTTCGATCGGCCGTTCGCGGTGGAGCTCGCTAGTTCGATGTCGCGTTACCGAACGCTCGCCATCTTGGTGGTCCTGCAGATGGTGATCTTCCTGATCTCCCTCCCGGGGTTCGGCATCGAGACGCGGACGACCGGCCAGTACGCGCCGTGGGCCGGTCCGATCTTCCTCGTGCTCACGATCCTGGTCTTCGCGTTCGGGATCGCGGCTCTGGCCGTGATGCGCTCGCGAACACGAACGTTTGTTCGCCTCGCTTCCGCTCAAGCGGTCGTCGCCGTGGCGACGAACCTCTTCGACTTCTCCCACGTCGGCGGGCCCGCGCCTCCGATCGGCCCGTTCGTCCTGGGCGTCATCGCGCTCTTCGTCGCTCTCGCGGAGATTGCCGTCGCTTCGCGGTCGGGCCACTAGTTTCGCATTAGGCGGCGGTCGGCGGAGCGGTCGATGCCCGCGACAATCCGACCGGCCACTGCGGAACCTGTGCCCACGGGGTGAGGAACCCGCTGAACGCGACGATAGGTCCGCGGCAGAGGCCGGTCCGCGGCTCGAACCGTAGCACGATCCCACCGGGCTGCCAAGGGGTCGGAAAGAACGGACGACGTACTCTCACGCTGGCGACCGGAATCCCCCCCTCCAGGATCGGGTAGCCTTTCCAGCCCCACCCTGTGGACGTGGCAGACAGCAGCTCCCGACCGTCCCGGTCCAGCCGGTACCGCCGCAAGAATACCCCCTGGATCGTAGTTCACCGAGGAGATGCTCCTGAGGGTCCTGCAGTCGGAACGGGGCCGTTAGGGTGAGCCCGGATCCGTCCGTGGGTTGGCGGATGTAGTAGAGCGGACGCTGGGTGTCGTCCTCGACCACCCAGTTCATCATCCCGACCCGCCCACCCCGCGCGTCCCGCCGCATCACACCGATGCGGCGGCCGGATCGGTCCTGGAGCTCGAGGCTCCCGAGAAACGGTTGCACCAGGTCCTGGCGGAACTCCACCACGTCGAGGCGGTCGAACGGGGTGCTGGGTGCGTCCGTAGCCCCCCCCGGTGCCCTAAGGACCGGATCGAACTGAATCCTTCCTACGCCCCGACGAACGGCGGCTCGCCGGTCGGGCGAAGGTTTTTGACCCCCAGCTGACGTCGTATCAATGCGTATCCACCCGTATACGCCCTTACTTTGCGCGCTGCGACGGCCACCTCACTGCGTCGGCACGGTCCGAACGGTCCTCGGGGGGCCTGATGCCCCCGCGTCCGGGGAGCTCGCGGATGCGCCTCGGCGGTGAAGACCGGCCCCTTGCCCTCGCGGCCATCGTGGGAACGGCGATCGCGCTGCTTCTGACCCTGAGCGGGCTCGGGATCCTCCCCGGGCTTCCGACCGATGGAACGCCGTTGGGGTGCGGGTCCGGCTGCTCGACCGCGCTGCGGCCGATCCCTCCCCTCCAGCTGGGGAACGTCCTCGCCGTCCCCGACCTCTCCCAGTTCTGGGCGGTCTCCGACCAGTCCACGAGCGCGGTCGCCAACAGCTCGCTCGCGGCGCAGGTCAATGCGACGCCGATCGTATCGGTCCGCTACGACGTGGGGGTCGACAGCACCAACCAGACCGCGGACGTCTCCTATTCCGACACCGGGGTCGCCTCGACCTCAACGCTCAACGACTCGACGTTCGTCACGTGGTGCCGCTGGACGCACTGTCAGGCCATCCTGGGCGTCCCCGGCGAAACCAACGATACGGGCGCCGTCGCTTCCACGATCAAGTACATCGAGCGCACGCTCGGTTTCCACCCGGCGTACTGGAGCATCGGCAACGAGCCGATCGCCTGGCGGCACTACGGCATTCCCTGGACCCAGTGGAGCCCGCTCGACAACTCCCGCTGCGACGCGACCTGCTACGCGGCGCTCGTTCAGCGGCTCGTGCCGGCGATGAAGTCGGTCGACCCGAGCATGAAGATCATCGGCATGCAGGACGCCTACTGCGGCAACGACAGCTACCTGCGGGCGGTGGTCGCCCTCGACGGGCGCAATCTCTCCGCGGTCGCCTGCCACATGTACCCGGCGAGCCAGTACCCCGTGCCGACGCTACCGGAGTTCTTCGGTGCGCTCGGCGGGTCGTGGGGGCTGCCCCAGAAGATGGTCAAGATCCGCGCGGCGATCCACTACGAGTGCCCCCAGTGCCACCTGCCGATGTTCCTCGACGAGTACAACGCGGCCTGGTTCCCGATCCCGCCGATGTCCACCTACGCCAATGCCGTGTTCCTCGGCGCGTCGATCATCGAGGCGCTGGCGGCGAACGTCAGCCAGCTCGCGTTCTTCACGCTCCAGGACTGGGGGAGCTTCGGACAGAGCTACGCGATGCTGTCGTCGTCGGGGGTCCCGCTCTTCCCGTACTACGATTATTCGGTGTTCGCCAAGCACCTCGCGCTGAACCAGGTCGTCAACGCGTCGATCCAGACCTCCGTCGGCGGAGTGTACGCTATCGAGACCACGAACGGGACCCACCGCTCGCTCTTCATCGTCAACACCAACGTCTCGCAGTACGTTCCGTTCACGCTCAACGGCTCCGCCTTCCCCATCGGCGGCTCCGGAGCGACCTGGGTGTGGAACTCCGGCTGGTCGATGCCGCACGCGACCACCTACCCCAATGGGCGGCTCCCGAGCTCCTGGCGCATCGCCCCCGAGGGAATGTTCCTGCTCAATACCGGGTGACAACTCCGCCCGCCGGCCTCGCGGGACTCCGGCGTCCCTCAAGCGAACCCTGAAGAAGGGACCCCTGGTGGGTCGACCTGACGGAGGCGATCGATGACGTCCACCGCCACACGCGCGCGCGAAGCTTATCCGGCCCCTCGCGGTTTTGGACCGGACCGCACCCGCCCCCCCGGACGCTACCGACTCCTCGAGGTGTTCCGAGGCCTGGATCGGACCGTCCCGTTCCGCAAGTACCCGGGTGACGATCGGCAAACGCTCGCTTTCGCCCGTCGGACCTGGGTGACTCTGACCGACGACGCCGGCTGGATGTACGTCGCGCCCGTGCGCACCCCGCCCGAGGTCCGCCGGGCCGGGTACCGGATGGTGGAGAGCAAGGACGACGAGATCGTCGTCGCCCGCAACCATATCATGAACAGTCCCTCGATGGATCTCTATCTCGACATCGTGCACGAGTTCCTGCACATACTGCAGCGCCATCAGGGTCGGGAGCTCTGGCCGGGACCGAAGTACCCCTACGTGGACCGGCCGACCGAGCTCGAAGCCTATGCCTTCTCGATCGCGGAGGCGCGTCGGTTGGGCGTTCCGGACAGTTACCTGCGCGAATACCTTCGTGTGACCTGGATCACCCGGGCGGAATACAACCGGCTACTGCGCAACCTCGGGCTGGGAAAGGCCAGAGGGACCGCGGAGCGCCCGAGCCGCGCCAACCGGCCGTCGTCGGCCGCTCGAGCGGTTTAGTGCGTGCCGAGTTCCTAGCAAACCGTATATATATAGGCCAAACTGGCGGCACCCTTGTCGGCCGCTGTCCTCTCGGCGGCTCCGAAGGATTCCGCTGTGGCCGCCCGAGAAACGGTGTCCCGCCCGGAGCCGGCGGAGTTCACCCGTTTCGAACGCGCACGGATCCTCGGAGCACGTGCGCTCCAGGTCTCGCTCGGGGCGCCCATCCTGATCGACGTACCCGCCGACTTGATCGACCCGGTCGAGATCGCCGAGCGGGAGTATGCCGCGAGCGTGATCCCGATCACGGTGCGCCGCGGCGTCCCGCCGACGGCCCACTGACCCTACCCGCCTCAGACCCCGGCGTTCTCGAGTGATTTCGCGCAGCCGCACTCGCGCGGCGGTGCCAACAGTCCGTAGAGCTCCCCGAGCACCCGCTGCATGCGCGAGGTGTTCTCGCCCATGACTCGGACGATGTCGGTCATCTCGACCGGTCGTTCCGCCCACACGTCGAAATCGGTCACCATCGCGAGGCACACGTAGCACATCGCGCGCTCGCGAGCAAGCGTGACCTCGGGCACGAGCGTCATGCCGATCACGTCGGCGATGCCGCGGAAGAACTTCGATTCCGCCCGGGTGGAAAAGCGCGGCCCCTCGACGCAGACGTAGGTCTTGCCCCGCACGAACGGCGAGCCCGATTGCGAGCCCGCCTCGGCCACGCGCCGGGTCAAGTCCGGACAGAACGGGTCGGCGAGGGACAGATGGTAGACGCGCCCTCCGTCGAAGAAGGTGGTCGGCCGCCCCTTGGTGAAATCGATGAACTGGTCGGGCAGGACGAACGTTCCGGGGGGAAGGTCCTCCTTCAGCGAGCCCACGGAGTTGATGGCGACGATCCGCTGGGCTCCGAGCGACAGCAGGGCATCGATGTTCGCCCGGTAGTTGACCCTGTGCGGAGGGATCGTGTGCCCGGTGCCGTGCCGGGGCAGGAAGAGCAGGCGGACCCCGCCGAGCGCGCGCTCCTCGATCGCCGCGGACGGGGCGCCCCAGGGGGTGGCGACCGCGTGCGAGGTCACCACGTCGCCGCCGGCCAAGCGGGAGATCCCGGAGCCGCCGATCACCCCGATGACGGGTGCGTCCGAGCTCACGGCTCGTTCCCTCCGCCGGCCGACGCGGGCAGGTGGGCTCGCGCGAGCACTCGGGCGAGAGCGAGGTCCCCCCGGGTCCGCTCCAAGAGCGAGCGGGCCGCATCCTGTTTCGGCTTCAGGGGCACCACGCTGCGCGGGGTGTCGAATCGCATCAGGGCGTGATAGAGATGTTCCATGGCTTGGACCATGCGGTCGGCGCGGTCGAGCGCTCCGTCGGTCAGCGCGCGGAGGGCGAGCCGCCGGATCTCGCCGACGAGGTCGCCGACGGCCAGGAGGTAGCTCTCGGGCGGGACGCCGAGGTCGGTCGGCGAGGGTAACGGCGATCCGCGGACCACCGCCTCGAGCAGGATCGCCTCGATCGCCTCCTGGAACGCATCGTGGGCGAGGGCGCCATCGGCGCGCAGCTCGCCTCCGAGCTCGTCGGCCATCTCCGAGAGGTCGTGCCGGATCTGGGCGATGGCACCGGACTCGTCCCGGCCCTCGTGCAGGCGGCCCATCGTCGTCTGCGCGTGCCGCCGGAGCTTGCGCGCGCGGTCGTGGATGCGGTCGCGACGCTCCTCGCGCTCGCGAAGCGCACGTTCGATCGCCTCGAGCTCCCGCTCGGGGAGTTCGATGGCGGGCGGGTCACCGGTACGGGGTGAATCGGACGTCGTCGTCCCCTCCGTCCAGCAATCCAAGCCGGACCCCGGCGTCGATCCAGCCGTGGGCGTAGCTCACGGCGGCCAGGGCCCGGTCGCGGTCCCCCTTCTGACGGAACGCCTCGGCGTCGGCGAGGTAGGCCCGCGCCATGCCCAGGAAATCGTCGGCGGCTCCGACCAGGAACGAGCGCTTCGGCGGGCAGGCGCGTACGCGCTCGAGCGCTTCGCGCGTCACCCGGAGGTACTTCTCGAGGATCGGTTCGGGGCTCGGCGTCGACCCCCCCGCGGGCGACGGCATCGCGGACGCGGGGCCCCGCCTACCGTCCCCGGCGGACGGCCTCGGGAGCGCGAGCGATCTTCTTGGGGACCTTCTCCCAGTCCTTGAGGAACCGGGCCAGCCCGAGGTCGGTCAGCGGGTGCTGGGCGAGCTTCTCCATCACCCCGAACGGCATCGTCCCGATGTCCGCGCCGAGCTTGGCCGCCTCCAGGACATGGACCGGATGACGGATGCTCGCCACGAGGATCTCGGTCGCGAAGTGGTAGTTGCGGTAGATCTCCCGGATGTCCCGGATGAGGTCCATACCGACCTGGCCCTGGTCGTCGAGGCGGCCGATGAACGGGCTGACGTAGGAGGCCCCCACCTTGGCGGCGAGGAGCGCCTGGGCGGCCGAGAAGACGAGGGTCATGTTCACACGGATGCCCTCGGCACGGAGGAGCTTCGTCGCGCGCAACCCGGCGGGCGTCATCGGGACCTTGACGTAGATCGACGGGTGGAGCTGGGCGAGGTGGCGTCCCTCCTCGAGCATCCGGTCGGTCTCCGTCGCGACTACCTCGGCCGATACGGAAGGGACCCCCAACGCGCAGATCTCGAGCAGTACGTCCTCGAACGCACGGCCCTCCTTGGCCACGAGGCTCGGGTTGGTCGTCACGCCGTCGAGGATGCCGACCTCCCACATCTGGCGGATCTCGGTCACGCTCGCGGTGTCCAGGAAGAGCTTCATCGCGGTACGATGCCGGGTTCAGGCCGCCCCCCTACTGAACCTTACCCTTGGCACGCAGCAGCCCCCAGGCCTCCTCTTCGAGGCGCTCGAGGGAGAGCCCGTAGGCCGCCGCGGCGGCCGGCGGCCGTTGCGCGCCGGGGGCGATCGGCAGATCCGGTAGGCCCACGCGACGGACCATCACCGGGTGCGAGCCGGCGGTGAGCACCGCCGCCCCGGCGCCGTAGCCCGTGAGCGCGTGGTGCTCCTCGACGGTCAGGATGGCACCGGTTTCGCGAGCGGCCCGCACGAGCGCTGGCGCGTCGAGCGGTTTGACGCTCGCCCCGTCGAGCACTCGTACCGACACCCCCACGCCGACGAGTCGGTCGGCGAGGGCGAGGGCAAGCGGGAGCGCTCCGCCGACTCCGACCACCGTGAGGTCGTTGCCCGAACGGAGAACCGGTGCCCTGCCGAACCCGAACGTTCCGTTCGAGACCGTGGGAGCAGCGGGGGAGGGGAGTCGCAGGTAGACCGGTCCCAGCCGCGCAGCGGCATCCGCGACCGCCGCACGACAGCTGGGACCATCGGCGGGAGCGCCGACCATCATCCGGGGGATCGAACCGAACACCGAGAAGTCGGAGATGGGGAGCGGATCGGTCGCCGGGTCGTAGGTGGCCAGGACCTTCGGTCCCGAGCCGCCGGCCTCGGCCGCCGTCCGGATCGGGACCCACCAATCGTACATCGCGGCCGCCGCGCTGCAGAGGATCCAGCCGCGGGCGAGGGGATGCGGCGGGGCGGGTTCTGGCGTGGGACCGGCGTTCACCCCCGCCACATCGATGACGACCTCGTCGGGTCGCTGCGATTGCAGCTCGCGGAGCACCTCACGCGCGATCTCGAGCGGCGCGGCGGACGAGCTCAATCTCGGGCCCCCTCGACTCGGATCATGCGGGGGGCTGGAGCAACCCGCGCAGCGTCTGGAGGTCCTGGACGTACTCGCTGTAGTCCTCGCTCTCCAATGGCGTCTCGAGGAATCCGGGGAGCTTGGCCCAGGTCGGGTCGTTGAGCCAGTGGGCGAATCCCGCCGTCCCGATCGCGCCCTTGCCGATGTTCTGGTGACGGTCGAGGTGACCGCCGCACTCGGCCTTGCTGTCGTTGAGATGGAACGCACGGACCTTCTTGGTACCGATCGTGTCCCGGATCAGGTCCTTCACCGCGCCGTACTGCTCGGCCGTCCGGAAGTCGACCCCGGAAGCGAACAGATGGCAGGTGTCGATCGTCACCCCGAAACGGTCCTTTGCGGTGAGCCGCTCCAGGATCGAGGCGAGCTCCTCGAGCTTGGAGCCGATCGTGGTGCCTTGCCCGGCGGCGTTCTCGAGCAGGATGCGCACCTTGGAGTCGGGCGTCTCCGCGGCCACCCAGTTGAGCGATTCGGCGATCTGGGCGCATCCCTTCTCGACGCCGGTGCCCATGTGGGCGCCCGGATGGAAGATCACGTGGTCGACGGCGAGAAGGTCCGCGCGGTGGATCTCGTCGAGGAACGCCGCGCGGGAGGTCTTCAGCATCCCCGCCTTCGGCGTGGCGAGGTTCGTCAAGTAGGCGTGGTGGATCGCCGTCGAGCGCAACCGCTCGGCCGGAACCGCTGCCCGGAACTCCTCGGCCGACTCCGGACGGATGGGGGGTGCCTTCCACGAGTGCGGGCTCTTGGAGAATATTTGGATCGCCTCGCAGCCGATCGTGTGCCCGACCCGGGCCGCCTCGGCGAGCCCGTCGGAGGTTCGGATGTGGGCCCCGAGCCACACGGGAGCGCCGACCGACGTGTCGGATTTAACGGCTCGTCGCCGTCGAGGAGATCGCGGTCGAAGCGGCGCGAGCCCGTACAGCGCTCAGGCTGGTCCGTTAGGGGTGCTGACAGCTTTCCGCGGTTCCCGTAGGCTCGCGCACTTCAGTACCGCGCGGAACGTCGGTGGGCTTAACTTCCGGGTTCGGAATGGGACCGGGTGTTTCCCCACCACTTTGGCCGTCAGCCGAGCCGTCCACAAGGCCCGGTTATTTAAGTTTCGCCAAGGGTGAGGCTTTAGCCGACCCCTACGTCGGCGGGCGCGAGCCTCCCGGGGGTCGGACGACGACGGGAAAGGCTCGGGAGGTCCATGGCATCCAACGAGAGGTTCCCCAAGGTCGAGGAGTACCTGCTCGACCTCGAC
>DASYYY010000032.1:0-3784 GCA_035933635.1 Thermoplasmata archaeon
GACGATTCCGCTGCTCACCGGGCAGCGGGTGATCGACACGATGTTCCCGATCGCTAAGGGTGGTACCGCAGCGATCCCTGGCCCCTTCGGAAGTGGGAAGTGCTGCTCGGGCGATACCCCGGTCCACCTCGCCGACGGTACGTTCCGCTCCCTCGAGGAGCTCTACGGCTGGGCGCAGCAGCACGGGACCCGGCGGGACGAGGGCTCCGACGAGTGGTACGACCTCCGTACCCCGATCGAACTGTTCTCCCTCGTCGGGAACCGTATCGTGCGGAGCCGGAGCTGGACCTTCTACAAGGGCCGCAGTGACTCGCTCGTGCGCATCCGCACTCGAAGCGGGCGCACCGTTCGCGTGACCCCGATCCATCGCCTGTTCGCCTTCCGGCCCGATGGTTCTCTGGCGGAAACCGAGGCCCGGGACCTGCGCCCGGGCGACTACCTGGCGTCCGTGCGCCAAACGCCCTCGCCGCGCGGTGAGGCGCAACTTCACGTGGAGCTCCCCAGACTGCTCCGTCGCGGGAAGACGCTTCGGATGCCGGACCGCATGACCCCGGAGCTCGCCGAGCTCCTCGGGCTGTTCGTGGCGGAGGGGTACATCCGCGCGAAGGGGACGGTGGTCTTCACGAACTCCGACCCGATCCTGATCCACCGGTTCCAACAGCTTGCCTTCCTCGTCTTCGGCCTGAGCTCCACGATCGAGCGGCAGGCGAACAAGACCCCCAACGTCCTCGTGCACAGCATCCAACTGGTGCGGCTCTTCGATGCACTCGGATGCGGGCGAACCGCGGCGGGCAAGCACATCCCCCCGCCGGTCCTCCGGTCGGGGAACGAGGTCCTCGGCGCCTTCCTCCGCGGCTACTACCTCGGTGACGGCGGATTCAGCCGCAGTAGCCTAGAGCTCTGCACAGCGAGCGAGGCGCTCCATGAGGAGCTGTCCGGGGCGCTCGCCCGGTTCGGTATCCTTGCGACGCGGGCCCGTAGGTGGGTCAATGGGGTCCCATACTACCGGACCTACGTGCGCGGGACCGCCAACCTTGAGAGGTTCGCTCGCGCTGTGGACGACCCCGACCCGAAGATCGCCCAGATCGGGGCGTACGTGCGGTCGAAGGACCGGACCTACACCGCGACCGATGTGGTCCCCCTCAGCCCCGAGGTCATCGAGCGGATCTACCGAGCACGGTTTTCCTACAGCTCGCTGCTCGCGCGCGGCATCGAGGTCCACAACTACATTGGCAACCACGAACGGATGGGGGCCTCGACGTTCGCGACGTTCCTCACCAGCCCTGCGGTCGAGGGGGCACCGGACCTCCGGCTCACCGAACCCGGGGCGTCTCGACTCGTCGAACTGCTCCAGGACCTCTCGTGCGACGAGGTCGAGGAGATTGTCACAGAGCGGGACGGGCCGTACGACGTCTACGACGTCGCGCTCCCGGAGTTCGGGCAGAACTTCGTCGGCGGTCACGGCGGCCTGCTCCTCCACAACACCGTCACCCAGCAACAGCTCGCGAAATGGGCCGACTCCGACGTCGTCGTCTACGTCGGGTGCGGGGAGCGGGGCAACGAGATGACCGAAGTGCTCGCCACCTTCCCGAACCTGGTCGACCCGAAGTCCAAGCGCCCGCTCATGGAACGGACCATCCTCATCGCGAACACCTCCAACATGCCGGTCGCCGCCCGCGAGGCGAGCGTCTACACCGGGATCACGATCGCCGAGTACTACCGCGACATGGGCTACGACGTCGCCCTGATGGCCGACTCGACGAGCCGGTGGGCCGAGGCCATGCGGGAGATCTCGGGCCGGCTCGAGGAGATGCCCGGGGAGGAAGGCTACCCCGCGTACCTGGGTCGGCGGGTCGCCGAGTTCTACGAGCGCTCCGGACGCGTCGTCACCCTCTCGCCCGAAGGTCGACCGGGGTCCGTGACCGTCGTCGGGGCCGTTTCCCCGCCGGGAGGCGACTTCTCCGAACCGGTCTCCCAGAACACGCTCCGCGTGACCCGGGTCTTCTGGGCGCTCGATGCGTCGCTCGCCTCCCGCCGCCACTTCCCCTCGATCAACTGGCTGCAGAGCTACTCGCTCTATGCCGGCGATCTCGAGGCGTGGTACCGCACGGACATCGCGCCGGATTGGATGGCGCTCCGCGCCAAGGCGGTCGAGACGCTCCAGAAGGAGGCCGAGCTGCAGGAGATCGTCCAGCTCGTCGGCGTCGACGCGCTCCCCGAACGGGAGAAGGCGATCCTCGATGTCTCGCGGATGCTCCGGGAAGACTACCTCCAGCAGTCCGCCTACGACGACGTGGACACCTACACGTCAATCAAGAAGCAGTACCGGATGCTCCGGGCGATCCTCGCCTACGGCGACAAGGAGCAGGAGGCGATCGCCAAGGGCGCGACCGTCCAGCAGCTCCAGAAGTTGCCGGTCCGGCAGAAGCTCTCGCGCATGAAGTGGATCCCCGAGGCGGAGCTCACGGCCCAGTTCGACCAGATCGAGCTGGAGATGAACCAGTCCGTGGCGAACCTCGCGGGGGTGGGCGCGTAGATGGCGACCGTCAAGCGCGCCGCCCGCGACGTCCCCCAGGTCAACATCCCGGTCGACTACCGGACGATCGACCGCGTCACCGGTCCGTTGCTGTTCGTCCGCGAGGTCGAGAAGGCCGCTTACGGCGAGATGGTCGAGATCACGCTCCCGAGCGGCGAGCGCCGCCAGGGCCAGGTGCTCGACTCGCGCAAGGGGCTCGCCATCGTCCAGGTCTTCGGGCCGACGATGGGGATGAACATCGAGAACACCACGGTCAAGTTCCTCGGGGAGACCGCCCGCCTCCCCGTCTCCGACGCCATGCTCGGGCGCGTGTTCAACGGACTGGGCGAGCCGCGCGACGGCGGCCCGAAGATCGTCTCCGACCTCGAGCTCGAGATCGTCGGGAACGCGATGAACCCCTACTCGCGCGAGGAGCCGAGCGAGTTCATCCAGACCGGGCTGTCGAACATCGACATGATGAACACCCTGGTGCGCGGCCAGAAGCTCCCCATCTTCTCCGGCGCGGGGTTGCCGCACAACCAGATCGCCGCGCAGATCGTCCGGCAGGCCAAGCTGAGGAACTCCTCGGAGAGCTTCGCCGTCATCTTCGCGGCGATGGGGATCACGAGCGAAGAGGCGAACTTCTTCCTCAAGGAGTTCGAGTCGACCGGCGCGCTCGAGCGCACGGTCGTCTTCCTCAACCTCTCCTCCGACCCGTCGGCCGAGCGACTGATCACGCCCCGGATGGCGCTGACCACCGCCGAGTTCCTCGCCTACGAGCGCGACATGCACATCCTGGTCGTGCTCACCGACATGACGAACTACTGCGAGGCGCTCCGGGAGGTCGCCGCCGCGCGGGAAGAGGTTCCGGGCCGGCGCGGCTACCCCGGCTACATGTACACCGACCTGGCCACGCTCTACGAGCGCGCCGGCAAGATCCACGGCCGCAAGGGCTCGATCACGCAATTGCCCATCCTGACAATGCCGGCCGACGACATCACCCACCCGATCCCCGACCTGACCGGGTACATCACCGAGGGCCAGATCGTGGCGAGCCGGGAGCTCCAGCGGCGGGGCGTCTACCCGCCCATCGATGTGCTCGTCTCGCTCTCGCGGCTGATGAACCAAGGGATCGGCAAGGGCCGCACCCGCGACGACCACCGCGGCGTCGCCGACCAGCTCTACGCCTCCTACGCCACGGGCAAGGACCAGCGCGCGCTGAGCGCGATCGTCGGGGAGGAGGCGCTCACCGCCACCGACCGGATCTAC
>DASYYY010000033.1:0-3784 GCA_035933635.1 Thermoplasmata archaeon
GACGATTCCGCTGCTCACCGGGCAGCGGGTGATCGACACGATGTTCCCGATCGCTAAGGGTGGTACCGCAGCGATCCCTGGCCCCTTCGGAAGTGGGAAGTGCTGCTCGGGCGATACCCCGGTCCACCTCGCCGACGGTACATTCCGCTCTCTCGAGGAGCTCTACGGTTGGGCGCAGCAGCACGGGACCCGGCGGGACGAGGGCTCCGACGAGTGGTACGACCTCCGTACGCCGATCGAGCTGTTCTCCCTCGTCGGGAACCGTATCGTCCGGAGTCGAAGTTGGACCTTCTACAAGGGCCGCAGCGACTCGCTCGTGCGCATCCGCACCCGAAGCGGACGCACTGTTCGCGTGACCCCAATCCACCGTCTCTTCGCCTTCCGGCCCGACGGTTCGCTGGTGGAGACCGCGGCCCGGGACCTGCGCCCGGGCGATTACGTGGCGTCCGTTCGTCAAACGCCCTCGCCGCGAGGGGAGGCACGGCTTCACGTGGAGCTCCCCAAGCTGCTCCGTCGCGGGAAGACGCTCCGGATCCCGGACCAGATGACCCCGGAGCTCGCCGAGCTCCTCGGGCTGTTCGTGGCGGAGGGGTACATCCGCGGGAACGGGACGGTGGTCTTCACGAACTCCGACCCGATCCTGATCCACCGGTTCCAGCTGCTCCTCTTCCTCGCCTTTGGCCTGAGCTCGAGGATCGAACGTCAGCCGGACAAGACCCCGAACGTCCTCGTGCACAGCGTCCAGCTGGTGCGGCTCCTCGACTTGCTAGGGTGCGGTCGGACCGCGGCGGCCAAGCACATCCCTCCGACGGTCCTCCGTTCCGGGAACGAAGTCCTCGGCGCCTTCCTCCGCGGCTACTACCTCGGGGACGGCGGATTCAGCCGGAGTAGCCTGGAGCTCTGCACGGCGAGCGAGGCGCTCCACGAGGAGCTGTCGGGGGCGCTGGCGCGCTTCGGGATCCTTGCGACGCGGGCCCGGAGGTGGGTCAATGGGGTCCCGTACTACCGGACCTACGTCCGCGGTACCGCCAACCTCGAGCGTTTCGCTCGCGCCGTGCACGACCCCGACCCGAAGATCGCCCAGATCGAGGCGTACGTGCGGTCGAAGGACCGGACCTACACCGCGACCGACGTGGTCCCGCTCAGTCCGGAGGTCATCGAGCGGATCTACCGAGCCCGGTTTTCCTACAGCCAGCTCCTCGCGCGGGGCATCGAGGTGCACAACTACATCGGCAACCACGAACGGATGGGGGCCTCGACGTTCGCGACGTTCCTCACCGGCCCTGCGGTCGAGGGGGCGCCGGACCTCCGGCTCACCGAACCGGGGGCATCTCGACTCGTCGATCTCCTTCAGGACCTCTCGTGCGACGAGGTCGAGGAGGTCGTCGTGGAGCGGGAGGGGCCGTACGATGTCTACGACGTCGCGCTACCGGAGTTCGGACAGAACTTCGTGGGCGGCCACGGCGGCCTGCTCCTCCACAACACCGTCACGCAGCAACAGCTCGCGAAATGGGCCGACTCCGATGTCGTCGTCTACGTCGGGTGCGGAGAGCGGGGCAACGAGATGACCGAGGTGCTCGCCACCTTCCCGAACCTGGTCGACCCAAAGTCCAAGCGCCCGCTGATGGAACGGACCATCCTCATCGCGAACACCTCCAATATGCCGGTCGCCGCCCGCGAGGCGAGCGTCTACACCGGGATCACGATCGCCGAGTACTACCGCGACATGGGCTACGATGTCGCCCTGATGGCCGATTCGACCAGCCGGTGGGCCGAGGCCATGCGGGAGATCTCGGGCCGGCTCGAGGAGATGCCCGGGGAAGAAGGCTACCCCGCGTACCTGGGTCGGCGGGTCGCCGAGTTCTACGAGCGCTCCGGACGCGTCGTCACCCTCTCGCCCGAAGGTCGACCGGGGTCCGTGACCGTCGTCGGGGCCGTGTCCCCACCGGGAGGCGACTTCTCCGAGCCGGTCTCCCAGAACACGCTCCGCGTGACCCGGGTCTTCTGGGCGCTCGATGCCTCGCTCGCCTCCCGCCGCCACTTCCCCTCGATCAACTGGCTGCAGAGCTACTCGCTCTATGCCGGCGATCTCGAGGCGTGGTACCGCACGGACATCGCTCCGGATTGGATGGCGCTCCGGGCGAAGGCGGTCGAGACGCTCCAGAAGGAGGCCGAGCTCCAGGAGATCGTCCAGCTCGTCGGCGTCGACGCGCTCCCCGAGCGGGAGAAGGCGATCCTCGATGTCTCGCGGATGCTCCGCGAGGACTACCTCCAGCAGTCCGCCTACGACGACGTGGACACCTACACGTCGATCAAGAAACAGTACCGGATGCTCCGGGCGATCCTCGCCTACGGGGACAAGGAGCAGGAGGCGATCGCCAAGGGCGCGACCGTCCAGCAGCTCCAGAAGCTGCCCGTCCGCCAGAAGCTCTCGCGCATGAAGTGGATCCCCGAGGCGGAGCTCACGGCCCAGTTCGACCAGATCGAGCTGGAGATGAACCAGTCGGTGGCGAACCTCGCGGGGGTGGGCGCGTAGATGGCGACCGTTAAGCGCGCCGCCCGCGACGTCCCCCAGGTCCACATCCCGGTCGACTACCGGACGATCGACCGCGTGACCGGTCCGTTGCTGTTCGTCCGCGAGGTCGAGAAGGCCGCCTACGGCGAGATGGTCGAGATCGCGCTCCCGAGCGGCGAGCGCCGCCAAGGCCAGGTGCTCGACTCGCGCAAGGGGCTCGCTATCGTCCAGGTCTTCGGACCTACGATGGGGATGAACATCGAGAACACCACGGTCAAGTTCCTCGGGGAGACCGCCCGCCTCCCCGTCTCCGACGCCATGCTCGGGCGCGTGTTCAACGGCCTGGGCGAACCGCGCGACGGCGGACCGAAGATCGTCTCCGACCTCGAGCTCGAGATCGTCGGGAACGCGATGAACCCGTACTCGCGCGAGGAGCCGAGCGAGTTCATCCAGACCGGTCTGTCCAACATCGACATGATGAACACCCTCGTGCGGGGCCAGAAGCTCCCCATCTTCTCCGGCGCGGGGCTACCGCACAACCAGATCGCCGCGCAGATCGTCCGGCAGGCCAAGCTGAGGAACTCCTCCGAAAGCTTCGCGGTCATCTTCGCCGCGATGGGGATCACCAGCGAGGAGGCGAACTTCTTCCTCAAGGAGTTCGAGTCGACCGGCGCGCTCGAGCGCACCGTCGTCTTCCTCAACCTCTCCTCCGACCCATCGGCCGAGCGGCTGATCACCCCGCGGATGGCGCTGACCACCGCCGAGTTCCTGGCCTACGAGCGCGACATGCACATCCTGGTCGTGCTTACCGACATGACGAACTACTGCGAGGCGCTCCGGGAGGTCGCCGCCGCGCGGGAAGAGGTTCCGGGCCGACGCGGCTACCCCGGCTACATGTACACCGACCTGGCCACGCTCTACGAGCGCGCCGGCAAGATCCACGGCCGCAAGGGCTCGATCACGCAATTGCCCATCCTGACGATGCCCGCCGACGACATCACCCACCCGATCCCCGACCTGACCGGGTACATCACCGAGGGCCAGATCGTGGCGAGCCGGGAGCTCCAGCGGCGGGGCGTCTACCCGCCCATCGACGTGCTCGTCTCGCTCTCGCGGCTGATGAACCAGGGGATCGGCAAGGGCCGCACCCGCGACGACCACCGCGGCGTCGCCGACCAGCTCTACGCCTCCTACGCCACGGGCAAGGACCAGCGCGCGCTGAGCGCGATCGTCGGGGAGGAGGCGCTCACCGCCACCGACCGGATCTAC
>DASYYY010000021.1:0-551285 GCA_035933635.1 Thermoplasmata archaeon
TTCCTGTTATACGCCCGATTTCTGGGGCGCTCAAGGTCGTCCCCACATCCCGTCGGAGGCATCCCGGGATTGGGGTCGCGGGATCGAGCGCCGGGCTCGAGTTTGCTGGGCCGCAAGTCCGGTTCCCTTCAGTCGCCCGAGCGATAGCGGGGGTGCGCCGGCCGTTTGCGCCCCTCGGACGGGGGAAGGTTGTTCGCCCGATCGTTCGCCAGGAAGTGGGATTCAGCGGCGCTCGCGTGGGCAGGATTCGGCAGAGGGCCGGGCGTAGCGTGTGTAAACTAGAGGAGGGTCGACCAGCGTCGCGTCCATCGCACCCCTACGCCTCGCAACACGACGGTTCCTGGCGCATTGACGAGGAGGGGGTAACTCGGGGTATCTCGCTCAGTCGGGTCGAGCTCTGAGCTCACCAAGAGTGTAGGCTCCCTCCGACGGTACCTTTGGTTTGAGCTCCCTGAGGCGCTACGGATACTCTGCGAGGCTGATATGCATATGAGTGCTCATATGAGTTGATTTGTCGACCCCGCGACCGCTCCTCATATGACCCCCACGCTCAGCCGGCGTCAGATGCGGTGGGCCTCGCAAGAACGTGGACCGCACCACGAGCCGTGCATCAATGCGGTGCATTCCGGGCCGGAGGGTGATTAGCGGAGAGGTGCCGTTGGTTTCTGACGATAGGCACGCGCCAAGATCAGGAGGTCCCACGCGAGACGTTCCTAACGCAATCGACCCAATTCATTCGTCGGCCGCCTCGAATCGGCATCTCGAGATCGCATTCAACGCACAGCCTTGAAATGCCATCTCCGAAGCGACAATGAACATGTCGGAGGCGGTAAGTCGCTCGCACGCGAGGCGCCGAGCGGAGGCTGAAGCCTCGCCGCTCGGGGGGAGGAGCACTGCGATGCTCCTCGGGCTGGTGGTACTGGCAACCACCTGGATGGCAGCCGTCGGCGGGGCGGGCGCCACTCCGACCGCCGGGAACATCGGGACGACACAATTGCCCACGAAGATCCGACACGTCATCGTCGTGATGGAGGAGAACCACGATCTCTCGTGGACGCTCTCGGACCCGGTGTTCAAGGCGCTCTACGTCGCCAACGCCCATGCCACGCATGCGTACGCCATCTGCCATCCGTCCGCGCCGAACTACATCGCCGTCTCGAGCGCGACCAAGCACCAGTGCGGGTCGGACGCCGTGTCGTACTACTCCGACACCAACCTCGCAAGCGACCTTGCCGGTCACGGGCTGACGTGGCAAGGGCTGTTCGATTCGATGCCCTCAGCGTGTGACCGATCAGACAGCTACCCGTACATTGCGCATCACAACCCGTGGGTCTACTACTCGAACCTCCGGTCGAGCTGTGCGAAGCACGACCTGGCGTTCTTCGCATCGGGGGGGACCTCTCGGCTACAATCGGAACTGGCGGGCGGCACGCTACCGTCCTTCACGTTCATCTCACCGAACATGCTCCACGACGCCCACGACGGGAGTCTTTCGGCGGCGTCGGCGTGGCTCACCAAGAATGTCCTCGTCCCGGTCAAGACCTCGCTGAAGTACTCAGGCAACACGGCGGTGATCGTGACGTTCGACGAGGCCTACGCCAAGAACTGCAAATGTGCCGAGGCGGGCGGATACACCTCGGGGGGCGCACGAGTCTCGGGCGGACCGATCTACCTCGTGGTCTCGTCCCCAGTATCTCCGGCGACCAACGTGGTGACGAAGAAGGTCTCCCTGTACAACGTCGCCACGACGGTCGAGTGGCTGCTGGGGGTCCCGTCACTCGGGCACAACGACAACAAGAACTTCCCGGCGTTGACGGGGTTGTTCAACTAGGGCAGATTCAGTCGGGGTCGGCAGGATGGGCCCACGTGCCCACGGCCAGGCGCGATTCGTCTTGCGTGCCCCCGTAGTTCGCCCCGAGCGCGGCCGGGGACCCGGTCCGCCAGCCCGCCAATTTCTCCGAGGCAGTCCCGAAACACTTGCGTTGAGATCCGCGCCAGTTTCGGTGCCCGTTCGGGGTTTCCAAACGCTTAGATAGGCGGAGCCGGTTCGACGGTCGAGTCCGTACGCATGCGCATCATCCCGTCCGGGTTACGGGAGCATTCGAGCTCCATCGCCGCGCCCGTCACCGGCGCCGCCACGGTGGTGCTCGTCCTCGCTCTGCTCGCTCAATCCGGGCTCGGATCGGGGACGATGGCCTCCGCGACACGGCCTGCTTCGGCCCCGCTCACGCCGTTGAACTGGACGAACCTCCATCTCGCAGGCGGTCCTGGACCGCGGGCGGAGTTTGGGTTCACGTGGGTGAATGCGAGCGGTCAGTCCTACGGCTTGCTCTTCGGCGGGCGGCCGAGTTGGAATGCGCTGTTCAATGACACGTGGATGTTCGTCAATGGGACCTGGCACCTCCTGCACCTCGCGGTCCACCCCTCCGCCCGCCGTGGTCTGATGATGACCTACGACCCGATCGACGGCTACGTGGTCCTTTTCGGAGGTTCCAATTCCACCAGCTACCTCAACGACACCTGGGCGTTCTCCCGTGGTGCCTGGGTGCAGCTTCATCCCAGCGTCTCGCCGCCAGCGCGCCGGGTCGGTGGGTTCACCTACGACGCGAGCGACGGGTACGTCCTCCTGTTCAGCGGGCACAATGGCAGCTCGCTTTCAAGCAATCACGGGTTCACCGTGATCGACGACACCTGGGCCTTCGTTCAGGGAAGCTGGACCAAGCTGCATCCGAAGGCGCAGCCGCCCGGTCGCGACGAGTCCTCGATGGCCTACGATCCGATCGTCGGCCAGGTGGTCCTGTTCGGCGGGTACTACTCGGCCCCGCACTACCACTCGTTCAAGGACACATGGGTCTTCCACGCCGGCGTCTGGAAGCGGCTCTTGCTGGCGGTCAGCCCCTCCCAGCGTGACGGGGCGGCGACGGTCTACGACCCCGCGCTCCAAGGCGTGCTCATCGAAGGCGGACAGAACGAGAGCGGCAACGTATCCACGCTCGACCTGAACGACACGTGGGTGCTGGTCGGGAACTCGGTGGCGAACCTGTCGTGGGTGCACATTTCCACCCCTCATGCCCTTGCCCCGAACGACGGCGCCACTGCGGTCTTCGACACGGCGACCGGTAAGGTCGTTCTGTTCGGTGGCCGCACCGCGGTCCCCAAGCCCACGTGGTACGGCAAGACCTGGGAACTCTCGTAGGAGGCGCCGCGCTCCCCTCGCGGGGCCGGTCCGCCCGGGACTAGGGTTCGTGACTCCAAGGTGCGGGGGGTCGTCGGGAGCGCTCCCGCCGTACCAACAAGAGGGCGGCCGCCGCGGCGACCACCCCGATCAGCGCCCCGAGACCGAGCCAGAACTCCCAAGGCTGACCACTCAACGCCGGGTTGGAGCCCGTCCCCCTCGAACATCCGGGGCACTCGGCCGGGGAGACGTGCACCGTGGGGGCCTGACCGACACGACCGGCAACCGTGAACGTGCCATTCGTCACATTGGCGGTGTAGCCGTTCGGCACCGAGACCGAGAGGGTGTAGGTGCCGTTCGGCAGGTAGAAGATGATCGCCGCGGCGCGGGTCGAGTAGGTGTCGTTGAACCCGGTCGACGCATCGGTCACGGTCGCGTTCCAGGTGGTCCCGGTCGGGAGTCCGAACTCGACGACGATGACCGGGAAGGTCTGCGGAACGAAGAGGACCGTCACGTTCACCGGCCCGCCTGCGACGTCGACGAGCCCGGAGAAGTTCGTCGTGTATCCGTCGACCGGGAGGATGACGTAGCCGTAGGAACCGTTCAGCTCGAGGAAGCTGAGGTTGGAGGTCAAGGAGCTCTGGGATTGGGCGCCGATGACCACGACCCAGCCGGTGCCCAGGGGGAGACCGGACTCGCGGAACGTGACGGGAAACTCGGTTGTTGAGACGAAATCGATCACGCGGGTGTTGGTGCCGCCGGGTTGGACCGTGATCGTCCCCGAGCTGGGGGTGGCGCGGTAGCCGGGGATGGCCTCCACTCCGAACGAGTAGGATCCGGCCGCGAGAGAGAACGCGATCTGGGCGGAAGTCGAAGACAGGTATTCCTGGGTGACGTTGACCGACCAGTTCGTACCCGACGCCAAACCGGTCTCGGTGAACACGAAGGAGTACGGCACCGCCGTGAAGTTCACCCAGACCACGGGGATGTTACCGAACACCTCGACCGTTCCAGGACTGGATTCGGTGGTGTACCCGGGGCTCCCGCACTGGACGGTGTAGGCGTAGCTCCCGTTCGCCAGGTACAGCTCGACATTCCCCCCGAAAACCTTCCCAGAATCCATGGGGGTGACCCCCGCCGGCGCCCGGGTGAAATTCACGTACCACGGCACCGTGGACGGAAGCCCGCCCACGTTGAAGCCGACCGGAGAGAGCGAGAGATTGAACGCGAACGAGACCAACGAAGGGGCGGCGTTCACCTGCACCGTTCCATACCCTCGGGCGTTAACGTAGTTCGGCACATCCCCTGCGACGTAGACGTAGCTACCGTTGGGGGCGGAGAAGTTCAGCGAGCCGCCGGTGGACTGCTCGTAGTTCCCGCCCATTATCACATTCCAGCCCGTGCCGGCCGGGAGCCCGGTTTGATCGAACCGGACCGAATACACCGTCGCAGAACGGCTGTAGGAGACCGCCACCGGTGTCGAGTAGGACGCGATGCTCACGACGGCAAAGAGTGGGCTGGGAAGCAGGCCGTCCCACGGTCCGAAGCGGAAATAGAAGGGGGTGCCGGTCTCGGCGAACGCGCTGACCTGGACCGAGGTCGAGCTATGATTCGAGCTGAACACTCGGCTGCCGTTGTTCACCGTCACGTTCCAGACGGCTCCCGAGGGCAGGCCCGTCTCGGTGAACGAGAACTTCGTCGTATCGGGAGCCGGGGCGGCCGGACCCAGGCACTGGAAGGTGGCATCGTAGGAGTTCGTAACGCAGACGATCCCGCGGTCGGTGTCGAGCGCCACCCCGGAGGGGTCCGTCGTGTAGACCGTCGAGACGTTCTCGGCGGTGGCGTTCACGACCACGAGGTAACCGCGGCCCCCCGCGACCCAGAGCTCGCCCGTTCGGTTGTCGTAGGCGATGCCCTGGAGGTCGATCGGCTCGGCGGTCAGTACCGGGATCGAGGTCACCGATCGATCGGTCGCCCCGTCGAGGACCGAGAGGTTCGACGACCCCTCGTCCGACACGTAGACCCGGTCGGCCGCCGTGTCTACGGCGACGTCGTCCGGTTCCGTGCCCACCGGGAGCGTCGCGACGACCTTGTCGGTCGAGGCCGAGATGACGCTCACCGCATAGGACCCGTGGTCGGCGACGAAGACCTGCCCGGAGGCGGGGTCGCAGGCGACGCCCACCGGATCGGAGCCCACGTCCACCGAGGCGAGCACCGTTCGCGAGGAGACCTGGATGACCGAGACGTTGTCCGATGCCGAGTTCGCCACGTAGACCCGTCCCGCGCGCGGATCGACCGCGACCCCCGTCGGTTGACCCCCGACCCCGATCCAGCCCACCACCGTATCGTTCGCGCCGGAGATCACCGTGACATTGTCCGAGGCGGTGTTCGTGACGAACACCTCGTTCGTCGCATTGTCGGCGGCGACCCCGAACGGACTCTGACCGACGTCCACCCCGGTGACGACGTTCCCGTACGGCGTGCTGTCGTTGACGACGTCGACGCTCCGGGGCGGAACCGCGACCCAGAACGAACGGTCGGCCGAGTCGTACCCGAGCCACGTCGCCTGATCGTAGAAGTAGCTCGGCCGAGCCCCCGCGAGACGGATCGATCGAACGTCGAACCGGGGTACGTGATGGGTGCTCGAACCCACCAGTGGGTCCCAGGCCGGGAGGACCCGCGGGGTGGCCGTCACCCGTATTGGATCGTGCGCCGTTGGCGGCGCGCCAGGACTGGTGGGTGGCAGGACGAGGAGGATCAGCAGGACCACGGCCCCGGCCCATCGGAGGGCTTCGGTGGCCCCCTCACGGGACGCCGTCGCGGTGATCCGGTGCTGCGAGGAGAGGGCAACCCTGAACATCCTGCCCAAGTGGAAGGCCGATGTGATTTATCGAGTCCCCGTCGCGAGTGCGTCGGGTCCGACCGGAACCCCATGGCCCCAACGGTCTACGCCGGGGCTTTCGGCTCCCACAGCTCGATGGGGTTGCCCTCGGGGTCATGCAGGCGCCCGAACCGGCCGTTGGAGTAGGCTTCGGGATCGACCTCGACCGTGACGCCGGCGTTCCGAAGCTGGGCCACCAGAGCGTCCAAGTTCCGGACGCGGAAGTTGATCATGAACCGCTGGCGGACGTCACCGAAGTATTCGGTGTTCTCCGGAAAGGGGCAGAACGCGGTCGGACCGGCCTCCTGGGTCCAGGGCCGGGTGTCGTAGTCCTTCGGGACGAGATCGACCCCCAGATGGGTCTGGTACCAGACGGCGAGTCCCTCCGGGTCCTTGGACCGGAAGAACAGCCCACCGATCCCGGTGACCTTCTCCACGGAACGACCTCCCGGTGCGTCTCAGTTGAGGACCTTTTCCGTCCCGGAGAGGATCTTGGCGATCTCCGGCCGGATGATCTCCATCGGGAGCGGTTCGTGCTTGGCCAGCGCCTCGCGGATCCGTGTCTGGCTCGTCGAGACGTGCTCCTCGGCCGGATGGGCGCACGTCTTCGGGGTGGCCATCCAGCCGCACTTGCGGCAGAAGAAGGTCTCCTCGTATCGGAGCGGGGTGATCCCGATGTCGAACTCGTCGAAGATGCCGTGGCAGGCATACGGGTCGTAGTACTTGCCCACGCCCGCCTGATCGCGCCCGACGATGTAGAAGTTGCACCCGTAGTTCTTGCGGACAATGGCGAGGAAGAGCGCCGCCTTCGGCCCGGCATAGCGCATGGTGATCGACATCGAGCCTAGGAAGACCCGGTCGGTCGGGTAGTAGGTGCGGAGCAGTTCCGTGTAACTGCGGAGGATCACTTCGGGACGGTAGTCCCCCTTTTTCAGCCTCCCGACGACCGGGTGGACGAACAGCCCGTCGACGTCGTGACGCTCGAGCGTCAAACGTTGCAGGTACTCGTGGGCGGTGTGCGGAGGGTTGCGGCACTGGTAGGCCGAGACGTTCTTCCATCCTCGGCGTTCGAACTCCGCGCGGGTCTCGAGGGGCGAGAGCTCGGTCTCGCGCGCCGGTAGGTCCAACGGGCGAACGAGGTCGAGCTTGCCGGCGAACGCTTCGTCGCCGGCCGCGAAGAGGTCGGCCACGTTCGGATGGGCGGTCTCGGTGGTCGCGAACGTCGCTTGCGCCACCCGCTTCTTGTCGAGCTTGTAGCGCTGCGACAGGTGCAGTACGGCGATGAAGTGGCCCTCGGCGTCCAAGAGTGCGAAATCGTCGCCGGATTTCAGCGGGGCGAGGGTCTTGATCGCCTCAGCGGAGCTCGGCGCGCACAGGATCGGCATACTCCAGGGCAGGCCATTGGTCAGCCGGGTCTTCGAACAGACCGAATCGAGCTCGGCGGAGTCCATGAACCCCTCGAGCGGGCTGTAGGCCCCGACGGCGATCTTCTCGGCGTCGTAGAGCTCGTCGATGACGGGCCGGATCTGGGGGAGGTCCTTGAGCTCGGATTCGCGCCGCTCCTTCTCGCGGGCGCCCAGCATACGCTGGACCATGTGCCCGCCATGGGGGTGGGGAAGCATCGGCGGGGTCTATGGGAGTCCCGTATTAGGTTGCGGGCGCGCGGCGCGTGAGGACGTAACGCGGTCGTCTGCCAACGCTCCCGGGGCCGCGGGATGATCGAGGCGCGCCCGCGCCTGCGCCAACCCTCTTATGCCGGTCCCTGTGCCCCCGTCGATGGCGGCCGACCGATCCCGCACGCTCGTCCTTGGGCTCGATAGCGTCCCGCCCCCGTTCCTGTTCGAGCGGTTCGCCCCGAGGATGCCCCACATCCGCGAGCTCATGCGCCGCGGCCAGTACGGCACGCTCCGCACCATCGACCCGCCGATCACGGTGCCCGCGTGGGCGGTAATGTTCACCGGCGTCGACCCCGGGTCGCTCGGGATCTACGGCTTCCGCCATCGACGCGCCCATTCGTACTGGGATACCTACACGCCCACCCCCCAGATGATCCGGTACCCGCCGCTGTGGGAGATCCTCTCGCGCGGGGGACGACGCGTGTGCGTGGTAGGGATGCCCCCGGGCTATCCGCCCCCCCGGGTCAACGGCGTCTACATCTCCGATTTCCTGACGCCGGGGAAGGCCCGCGACTACGTCTGGCCGACGACGATGGTACCGGAGGTGGAGAAGGCCGCGGGCGGAACGTACACCTTCGACGTCACCTTCCGCGCCGAGGACCGCGACCGCATCGCCAAGGAGCTGTTCGACATGACCCGCGGCCGGTGGGCGGCGGCCCGGCACCTTTGGGCGAAGGAGAAGTGGGACCTCTTCGCGCTCCACGAGATCGGACCGGACCGTCTCCACCACGCCTTCTGGAAGTTCTTCGACAAGGACCATCCCAAGCACGAGGAACACCCGGTCTTCACCGAGCTCGCCAACGAGTACTACTCGCTCATGGACGAGGAGATCGGCCGATTCCTCGAATCGGTACCGGACGACGTCACCGTCCTGGTCGCCTCGGACCACGGCAGCCAGTCGATGGACGGCTGCTTCTGCATCAACGAGTGGCTCGAACAGGTCGGGCTCCTCACCTACAAGGGACCCCGACCCGCCGCGGGCACCCCGATCGAGAAGACGCAGATCGACTGGTCGCGCACGAAGGCCTGGGGTGCCGGCGGATACTACGCCCGCATCTTCTACAACGTCAAGGGCCGCGAGCCCGAGGGGATCGTCAAGCCCGAGGAGACGGGCGAGTTGCAGGCGACGCTCACCCGCGAGATGGAGAAGGTCCGACGCGAGGACGGTCGCCCGCTCGCTCCGGACGTCCGCGCCCCCCGCCAGATCTACCGCAACGTCAACGGCGATGCCCCGGACCTCATGGTCTACTTCGGAGATCTCCGGTGCCGCTCGGCCGGGACGGTCGGGCACGGCACGCTGTTCATCCCAGAGAACGACACCGGTCCCGACGACGCGGTCCATTCCTTCGAGGGACTATACCTCCTGGCCAAGCCCGAGGGTGGACCGACCGGACCCTCCCCCGAACAGACGATCTTGGACGTCGCCCCCACGCTGCTCAAGCGGATGGGTGAGGCCGTTCCCGCCCACGTCCAGGGCAAGCCCATCGACTCGTGGGTCTGACCGGCGCCGCGGGACCTGGGCGACGGCGAGTATCGACCCGGTTACGAGTTACCCCGCCGCCCGGTGGGTGCGCTCCCGTTTAAGCGCCTCCCGCCCTCTCGAGGTCCGCAGTCGTTCGGAGATGCGTAACGGAATCCCCCCGAACATCCTCGTCGTGGTTCTCGACTGCGTCCGCGCCAAGAGCCTCGCGCTCTACGGGGGCCGGCGGGTCGCGCACACGCCGAACCTCGACCGGCTCGCCCGCGAGGGGACGGTCTTCCGGCGCGCCGTCGCACCGGGGAATTGGACGATCCCCTCGCACATGTCGATCTACACGGGCACCTACCCGTGGGTCCACGGCCTGAGGACCTTCCAGCCGGACGAGCGGGCGCTCCCCAAGATCGCCGAGTGGCTCTCGACGCGTGGCTACGATACGGCGGTCTTCACCGAGGAGGTGCACCTCGTCGGCGGTTACGGGCTCGAGACCGGCTACGCCGACCGGTTCGGGGCGCGCCTCGGTTCCTCCGACGACGACCGCACGTCGGTCAACCGTATCTTCGGGCACGCGCAATTCCTGTACTCCGCCCCGGTCCGCCGGATGATCGAGCGGATCCCGCGGCTCGCCGTCCCCATCAGCGCCGTGAACTTTCGGCAGGAGATCGCGTTCAAGTACGAGGTCTGCAACGACGGCCTTGGCCATCGGTTCTCCGAGTGGCTGGCGCGACGCCGGCCGGACCGGCCTTTCCACGCGTTCTTCAATTTCGTCGACGGCCACGAGCCCTACCCGCAGCTCGCGCCGCAACCGATCTGGACGTCGAGCCGGGGGTTCGTCCAGGTCCCACGGTTCTACCTGCTCGCGGTTCCGGGGCTGGCGGAACGGATGCCCTGGGAGACCGTGGAGGCCGCCTACCTGGCCTCCATCGAGCGGGCCGATGCCAAGGTCGGAGCCCTGCTCGACGAGCTCGAACGCTCGGGCCAACGGGAGGACACGATGGTCGTGGTGACCGCCGACCACGGGCAATCGTTCGGTGAGGGTGGGAATATCTACCACGGCTGCGGCGCGACCGAGTCGGTGCTCCGGGTGCCGCTCGTCGTGGGGCCACCCGACAGTGTCGAGCGAGTGCCCTCCGTCGACGCATGGACCAGCCTCTGCGAGATCCCGTCGTGGATGAAGTCGGTCGCGCTCGGGCAGGCCCCCTACGGCCCCGACGGGGTCGCGCCGGTCCCGTTCCCGACGCATCCCCCGGGGGCGGACCCCGTCCTGGCGGAGGGGGGCCCGGCCTCGGACCCGAACCGCTCCCTCGAGGGGATCGGACTCGACCACCGCTGGAACCATCGACTCATCGCGGCGTACCGCCGTGGCGAGAAGTGGGTCTGGGACCTGGTGGCCGGGTCGGTCTGGCGCTGGAACGTCTCCGACGGTGACGCCGATGACCACCACCCCGAGTTCCTCGAGGGGGACCGGAGGGACGAAGCGCTGCGGACCGCCTTTCAGGTCTCCGGCCCCACGGACGCGGATCGGTACCTTGGGGAGGTGGACCGCCGTGTCCGGAAGTCGGTGGGCGATGCGCGCATGCGGTCGTGGGGATACGACTGAACGCGGGGTCTCCGCCGCCGAGCTCAGCGCCGCGCGGGCTGGGGAACGGGCGCGGCGGGTGAGGCGGTGGACACGGCGATCGGCCTACCCTGGAGGTGCGTGGGCAGCTCCTCCCCGAGGGCGGCCAGAAGAGTAGGGGTCACATCGAGGATGTGCTGCGGCGGCAGGACCTGCTCGACCGGTCGGGCGGGATCTGCGAGCACGAAGACCCCCTCCCGACTGTGCACGGCGTCGTCCGGACCCGTGTCGTTCTCCTTCAGGAACAGCGTGGGATGGCCAAGGGAGCCGGCCGACCGCCACCGGAGATCGTCGAAGTAGATCATTAGGTCCGGAGGGTCGCCGGCGACCTGCCGGTAAATGGAATGCGGGTCGAGGACTCCGGTGACCAAGGGCGCGCCCGTGGGCAGACGGAGCTGGCCGAGCTGTTCGACCAGCGAGGCCCGAAGCTGGGGAACTTCGAGCGGGTCGACGATCCCCTCGGATTCACGGCCCTTCAGATTGAAGAACAGCCGGGCGTAGTACCCCCCGGCGCCCCAGACTCGCGTTCGGGACCAGTCGACGGTCGCCTTCTCGAGAGGGGTCCCCGGTTTGTCGGCGCCGGTGACCGCCAGGTACCCCCGCTCCGCGAGCCATTGGTTGATGCAGAAGCAGCCGGCCATCGGCATGCTCCCGTGGTCGGAGGTGATGGCAACGACGGTCTGCTCGTCGATGAGGGCCAGCAGCCGGCCGAGGCATCGGTCGACGACCCGATAGTAGTCGTCCAGAACGAACTCGAACGGGTTCCCCGCAACGTAGGAGGCGTGCTGGGGGTCGAAGTACTTCGTGTAGGCGTGATGCAACCGGTCGGTGCCGACCTCGTGCACGGCGAAGGCATCCCACCGTTCGCGCTGGTACATCTCCTCGGCGAACGAGAACCGCTCCTCGGTCATCGTCACGATATCACGGTAGAGCTGCTCGCGCTCGGTGGCGCGGAACGTGACATCGAACCGGTAGTTCGGCCAGCGGCGCCGGATCTCCTCCGCGAGCGACGGCGGAAAGGTCCAGTCGTTGGCCCCCTCCGGGGTGAGGAAGTCGGAGACCGAGAAGCCGTTCAGGTGGGGGGGAGGGTAGGCCGGCGGCATCGCGATCAGGCCGACCCTGCGCCCGCGCCGGGAGAGGGTTTCCCACAACGTCGGGACCGGCAACCGATCTGACGCCGGCCCATAGTTCTGGGTGTACGAGTGGTTCAGCCGATGTCGAAAACCGTACATGCCGAGGGTACCGGGGTCGACCCCGGTGAACATGACCGCCCACGCGGGAAGCGAGATCGGCGGGTCGGTGGTCAGCAGTGGCGCACGGGTCGATCGCTTCAGCAACCGAGCGAGATTCGGCATTACCGGCAGGCAACGACCGAACAGGTACTCCGGTGAGGCCGAGTCGAGGCCAATGACGAGGAGGCGCCGCTTGGCCGTGCCGGTCATCCTATGTCCTACCAGAATCGCCGGAGACAGCCTATAAACCGGTGGGTGAGCTACTCGACGAGTCTCCTCGACCTCACCAAAGGGAGAGTGATTCCCGACATGGAGTTCGCGGGGATACGCTTACAAATGGGTCCCCCCCATCGTAAGTCACCCGATGGAACCCGCTTGCCAGGCCTCGATGTCGTGTCCCTCTCGGCGCTCCCGAGGGGAGGTCCACGGGGGGACCGGCGTCGACGGGAAATGAGCCGGGTTCATCGCGGGAACTTCCGGCCCCACGTGAGGGAATCGGACCCCATCAACTCGCGACCGGGGGTCATCGTTGCGCTCGTGGCCCTGCTCGTGCTTTCTGGGTCGGCGACGCTGATCCATACTTCGAACCCGTACGGCTCCGCTTCAGTGCCAGGGCCGTCGACGCACGTGTTCGCGACAACGACGCCGCCCCCGCGGGCGGAGACGAGCCTGCGGGCGTCGACCTCGATTCCGTTCATCTGGTTCAACGTCAGCTCGATTCTGCGCGCCACCCCGGTGCCCCGGTTCGGGGCCGCGATGGGGTTTGACCCGGCGGTCAACGAGATCGTGATGTTCGGTGGCCAGGGAGCTGCGGGACGGTTCCTCCACGATACGTGGGTGTACAATTCGACCGGTTGGACCTCCGTCACGCCCGCCGGCGTCAATTCGTCCAATACTCCGGAGGGACGGGTCGGGGCCGTGATGGCCTACTATCCGCCCCTCGGGGGCATGCTCCTGTACGGGGGCAAGAACGTCACCGGGCTGCTCTCGGACACTTGGCTATGGCGGAACGGGGGCTGGACCAACCTCACGGGGACGATCACCTCCGCACCGCCTCCCCGGGTCTCGGCCTGCATGGTCTACGACACGATCGATAGCGAGATCGTCCTGTTCGGTGGGCGCAACCCGAGCACCATCCTCGGCGATACGTGGCGATTCGCGTCGAACACCTGGACGAACATCACCCCGAGCGCACCGAACGCGACGAACTCGCCGGCGCATCGCGACCTCGCGGGGTGTGTGATGGATACCACCGACGGGTACGTGTTGCTGTTCGGAGGCGTCTCCAGCCAATCGCTCCGTTCGGTCGCCCTGAACGATACCTGGAGCTTCGTCGTGGGGGCCTGGCACCAGCTCAATCCGGCCGTAGCGCCGTCCGCGCGGCTGGGCATGGCGATGAGCTTCGACCCCACGCAGAACACGGTGGTCCTGTTTGGAGGTACCAACGCCGCGGGCGGGAGTTACCCGGACACCTGGCGGTACTCGGCCGGTGCGTGGACGAACATCACGACGAGCTCACCGACCGCCCCGGCGCCCCGGACCTCGGCGTCGGCCGCCTCCAGTTCCGGTGCCGGCGCGCACTACATTCTGCTCTTCGGCGGTAGTCTGCCCTACGGGGCGACCGTCGGCGATACCTGGGTGGGGGGCGCCCTGCCCGTCAACAGCTTGCCGATCGTCGCCTCTCCCACCTTCCTCGACACCCTGCAGACCGTCAACATCTCCGTGACCCCGTACGGCGGCATTCCCCCGTACAGCTACTTCTGGTCGAGTCTCCCGCCCGGCTGTTCGACGGCCGATCAGGCCTACATCGTCTGCCAGCCGACCCAGGCCTCCGGTCGCGTGCCGCTCGAAGTGACGATCTCCGGGTCGCAGGGCACCGGAACCCACGTCGCCTACGGCAATTTGACGATCAATCCGCTGCCGACAGTCCTGTCGTTCACGGTCAACCCGTTCCCGGACTACATCGGACTGGGGAACGTGACCCTCAATGTCCGGGCGACGGGAGGTACCGGGACCCTCAACTACACCTACATCGGGCTCCCGCTGGGGTGCAACACGTTCAACTCGCCGACGATCAGCTGCGCGCCCGCCCAACTGGGCACCTTCACCGTGACCGTGAACGTCAGCGACCGGGCCGGCGGCTTCGCGATCTCCTCCACCACCCTGCCGGTCGAGAAGCCCCCCAGCAGTCTCGACACGTTGCTCTCGCACTTCCGCGACCCGATCGTCCTCGGGGGGATCCTCATCGGCGCCATCCTCGTCATCCTCATCGTCTACTGGGGCGTTCGACGCCGCCGCGGGCCCCCGAATGCCCGTCGGCCGGCTCCCCCGCGACCCGTCCGGCGAGCGACCTCGGTCGACTTCGCTCCTCCGCCCACCACGGAGCCGCCCGCGTCCCCCGCACCGGCCCCTGCGGGCGCCCCACCAAAGACCGGCAGTTAGGTCCCTGACACCACCGGGCGGCGGTGACGCGCGGCCTCGAAGACCTGGGCGATCAATTCCGGTTCCGCCGGATCAGGACCACGCAGGCGAGCACGAGGATCACGGCGCTGGTCAGCACGACGAGGTTCAGTGTGGTCGTCGGGTCCAGCGACAACCCGCCCGCGCCCGCGGTGCCGTTGGTCACGTGGAACCGGTCGGAATAGAGCAGGAGGGATTCGTTGGTTCCCACCAGTTCCCAGACCCGCAGGAGATCGGACCCCGGCGCGGAGCCCGCCGGGATCGTGAGTGAGAGGCAGTAGGGAGCGCTCGATTGCGCTGGAGCGGTCCCGGTCGACTGGGCGAAGTCGACCGACTGCGAGACGCTGATGGCATGGAGGGAGAAGACCCGACTACCGATCGGACCGGTCAAGCAGGCCTCGAGCGAGGCGCCGGCGGCGACGTCCCGGGGCATGAGGCTCGCGAGGTTGGCGTACTGGGCGGGGTGGACCGTGAGCGCCGCCGTTGGCCCCCAACTCGAGTTCGTCGTGGTCCCGTCGGTGTCGACGATCTGCCACTCCCACTGCACGCGGACCGAGAAACTGTCGAGCCGCTCGAGGCTCATCGGGGCGAGCTGCAGGCTCGAGAAGGTGGCGAAGGCCCCCGGACGGAAGCTCGTGATGTTCGAGATCAGCTCGAACGCACCGGACTGGTTGGCGCCCACGTACCCGGGCCCATCGACCGTCAGGTTGCGACCGCTGAGGCTGACCAGCGTGGTCCCCTGGGTGGTGACGAAGATCACCTGCGTCGCGGGAAACCATATAGTCAGGGAACCCCAAGTTGGACTGTAATTCAGGACCTCGAGTTGGTAGCGGTATCCAAGACGCACTCCCGGGTTGAGGGTGCCGGAAGGGCCGGGCACGGCGGAGCTCAGGTTCTCGCTGGGCGTGAGGTTCCCGATCGTCGCGGCGCGGGGTGCGGGGGCCCCCCAAGGCCGGAGACCCGATCCTAGCGCACCGAGCGCACCGGGGACCGGCATTCCGAGGAGGAACACCAGCACGATGGCGAGGAACCATGAACTTCGAACCATATTCTCCGTCGAATCCACGACCGTCCTAGATAACCGTTCAGGGTGAAGGATTCCCGCTCTGTGGCACCGCAACGGATTACTAGGCGATTCGGGCAGGCTGCCGCCGTGACCGGCCGAGCGTCCACGGGCGACGGGCCGGCCGGCCGGAAGGGGAGGGGATGACCGCTTCGCGCCCCAATCTGCTCCTGGTCGTCCTCGATTGCGTCCGGGCCTGGGACTTCCCCGGAGGGGCCGATCCCACCCCCGGAATGCCGTTCGTCGAGGAGCTCCGGCGCGACTCCTGGGAGTTCCCCCGAGCGGCGAGCGTGGCCCACTGGACCGTCCCGGCCCACGCCTCGATCTTCACCGGGCTCTATCCCTGGCAGCACGGCGTGCACGCCAAGGGCCAGCTCGCGCCGAACCCGAGCACGCCGCAACTGGCGGGGATGCTCCACGACGCCGGCTACGCGACGATGTCGCTTTCCTCGAACGGACTGATCAGTCCGACGCTCGGGCTCACCGCCGGCGCGCAGCGGGCGGCCTGGGGGGTGTCGCTGTTCAATCGCATCAGCGAACGCACTCAACCCCCGCAGGGCTCCCAGTCGGGGTCGGTCGGCTCGGCGGTGGCCGAGCGTTTCTTGCGCAACCGGATGAAGTCGGCGTCGTACTGGGCCGCCGTGTACCTCGCCCGATACCCTGGGTTCTGGGACCTCGGAACGCACGTGGTTCATCGGATGCGGCACGGCGACGCGGGCCCTCCACCGCGCATGGCGCCGTGGCTCGAGCCGACGCTCGGCCGGTGGCTCGCCGACGTCCCGCCCGAGCAGCCCGCCTACTGTTTCATCAACCTCCTCGACGCCCACGAGCCGTACCTGTCGGACCTCGGGGAACCCTCGTCAGCGTCGGGCTGGTGGGACTATGCCCGAACCCGACAGGACCGACTCGGATGGGTCTCGGGGGAGTGGAAGCCGACCGCACCGGAGTTCCAGCGGCTCCACGAGCTCTACCGCGGCACCCTGCGACTGCTCGATCGGAGGCTGCGCGCGATCGTCGAGGAGTTCCGAAAGGCCGGTCGGTGGGACAACACGCTCCTGGTGCTGACGAGCGACCACGGCCAGGCGTTCGGTGAGCACGGGACGCTCTTCCACATCACCTCGATCGATGAGCCCGAGCTGCGCATCCCGCTCCTCGTTCGCCCCCCCGGTGGAGCGGGAGGTCCTCGTACCGCGCAAGGCTGGGCGAGCCTCGTGGACATCGCCCCGACGTTCCTCGGCGCCGCCGGAGTGTCCGACCGGGCCTCCTCCCTTCCGGGGGTCGACCTCAAGAGCGTCTTCGAGGCTCCCCGACCCACTCCGGTGTTCGCCATGTCCGACGGGCTCGTGCACGCGCCCGACGCGGCTCGTGCGCCCTCGGAACGCCGTGCTGCGATCGACCGACTGCTCGTCGGCGCCTACATCGATGACCGCAAGCTCATCCTCGACCCGACGAACGGGGAGGTGCGGGCCTTCGATGTCCTGCGCGACCGTCACGAGACGAACGACCTCTGGACGAGCCAGAGGGCGGACTTCGCCGACCTCGGGGACCTCGCCGCCGAGGTGGCCCGTCAGCTCGCCGGCGGCCCCGGCCCGGAGATGGGTGCGGATGTCGAGGACCGCCTGCGGTCGTGGGGGTACATCTGATGGCCGGCCGCCCGCCCCCCCAGCCCTGGGCACCGTCCGACACTCCCGATGACACCGCCGGTGGTCGGCCGGCGCCGGAGGTCCGCCGAGCGGTGCTCAGTGGGCCTGCTCCGCTCCGGACCGGGCTGCGCCGGCTGGAGAACCGGATCTTCCCGCCCCGCACGAGCCGGCCGGCGGACAAGTCCGGCCTGCTGCCCGGTTGGCCGCCGGAGTGGTACGCGCTCACGTTGGCCGCGCTGATCGCGGGGATCTTCGCCACGTTCCTCGAGCTGGCCGTTTCGATGAACCCGGTCCCGCCCGGGGGGGACCCGGGGGAGTGGCTGACCACCTCCTACGCCTACGTCGGTTTGCCCTTCCCGACCTGGATCATCCCCGGACAGTACCCTCCGTTGCTGTTCCCCCTCCTCGGGAGCCTCGTCCACATCGGGGGAGGCCCGCTCGGCGGTGCCAAGCTCTACCTTGGGCTGGTCTCGGTCCTCGTGGGCCTGTCGACCTACATGCTCGCGCGCAGCCTCGTCCGGCTGCCGATCATCGCCCTCGTCGCCGAGGCGCTCGTGCTGTTCAACCCGTCGTTCATGCAACTGTTCTTCTTCGGCGCCTACCCGAACCTGCTCGGGCTGGTCTTCTTCAATCTCTGTCTCGCCTTCCTCATCCGCTACGTCCGGTCCGCGCGACCGCTGTACGTGTTCCTGTTCTGGACGTTCCTGACCGCAGCGATCCTGACCCACAGCCTGGTGGGGGCGATCCTCGGCGTGACCGTCGGGGTGATCCTGATCTTCCTGGTCTGGATGGGACGCGTCCCGAGCTCGGCCTACCGCTCCCGTGCCGGCTTCGCCGGGATCATGGTCCTCATCGTCGGTGTCGGCGGCTTCTACGCCGCGACCCACTTCCTGGGCATCCCCCACCCGAACTACCTGCAGACCAACGCGTTCGCCTACGTCAAGAACGGGCTCGGCCAGATCTTCTACCTGCTCCTGAACCCCTACTTCCCGGGCGTCCGGCCCTCGGTCACCGCGGCGCTGCCACTGCTCGTGGTGATCTCCGGCCTGATCGTGGTCGTGCTCGTCGGGATGCGCCTGTTCGTGCCGGAGCGGCTCTCGCTGGCGGTCCTGACGGTGCTCGCGATGATCCTGGCGGTCACCTCGCTGTGCGTGGTCGGCTGGGAACTGTCGATCGTGACCGACTACGTCCGACTCGGCTACTTCCTGGTCACGCCGTTCATCTTGGGCATTATCGTCCTGTTGGACGGGATCATGGCGGCCATCCGACAACGGGCCGCCACCGGGCCGCCGAGCGCGCCGTCCCCGAGCGAGGTTCCCGTCGGCATCGGTGTGGAAGCCGCCCCCGAGCACGGCACCGGAGCTCCGGCTGCGGTCGGCTATCGATCGAGAGGAGCGCCGGGGGCGTTCCCGACCTTCGTCATCCTCGCGCTGTTGGTCGCGGGCCTGATCTTGTTTGTGAACGCCTTCTCCATTCCGGCGTTCGCCCGTGAGGAGGAGGACAACACCTCGACCGGACACGACCAGCTGTTCCTCAACGCCATCCACTCGATCCGGACCTCCGGGGTCTCGGGCAACGTGCTGACCGTACCGGGGGCCGCGAAGTGGACCCGGGCGCTGCTCGCGGTGAACGCCTACGCACCGATCCTACCGGCGCGCTACAGCTTCGACCCGACGCACATCCTCGTCCAGGAGCTGGCCTACTTCGCCATGACCGACCGCTTCGCCGTCACCAACGGCAACGTGGCCGTGGCCTCCTCCGGACTGAACCCCGCGTTCAACAACCAGTCGCCCATGTACGAGGCGGCGTTCTTCGGGGTGTTCACGCCGGTCCTGACGATGCCCTCGCCGAACATGACCGTCGTCCTGGTCAACGGGACCCACTACGTCAACGAGCGGCTGACCCAGGCACCCACGATCTACGGCCCGCTGCTCGGCCAGCCCGAGGCGATGGCGATCGTCTACAACGGCCCCGGCTATTCGGTCAACATCACCGTATCCACGGTCCCGGGCACCGTCCACGCTGTCACGAGCGTGCGGGCGGTCGCGACCGGTACGCTTCCGCTGGCCTACCTCAATGCCACGATCTTCAATCCGGTCAACGGATCGTCCCGCTTCGCGGTGTCGGGGTACCGGGGAGGTTTCCTCGCGATCCCGAGCCAGTACGGCAGCGTGCTCGCCACCTACGGCAACGTCACGCCGGCGGCCGGCCTCACCGGGGTGATCAAGTACAACCACCTCGGGGTCCCCGCCCAGGTCGACGTGTCGATCCCCGCCTCGGTGCCACGGGTGGGGGCGAACAATCTGTCGTTCTCGATCGCCTACAGCACGCCGGCCGCGGTGAACCTGGTGACGACCCTTCCGCCGTTCATCTCCACCACGCAGTGGTGGGCGACCTGGAACATGCGCTTCGTGCTGTACGCGAACGCCTCGACGCCGAGCCAGGCCCGAGCGAACTTCCTGCTCGACGAGGTCCAGTACCTGGTCGGGGAGTTCGGCGCACAGGTCTACGCCGTCTCCGGCCCGTGGACGGTCCTGATCCTGCCGCCCTACAACTGAGGAATCGGGATCGGCCCCTACGGCAAGAGGGGAACGAAGGGGTTCGCGACGCGCCCGACCGACCGGCCTAGGTCGTCGTCCAGTCGAGGCTGACCGTCGCCGAGAGCGTCATCGAGGTGCTCGCACTGGCGGGCGAGTAGACCACCAGGTCGAGCATCTGACCGGCCTCGGGGGTGACGTCCACGTGGAAGACCGAGCTCGTGGTCGCCGCGCAAGCGCCCGCGGAGTTCTCCGTGCACCAGACCGGACTGACCTGCCCGGTGGACCGGAGCGTTCCGAGCGAACTCGCGCTCACGACCTCGACCACGACCGTCGGACAGGCGGTCGTCGCGGTGCATCCGACGACGGCCACCGTGCCGTCGAGGGTGGTGAAGTTACCGGCCGAGGCCTGCCCGGAGACGCCGGGTGCGGCGTTGATCTCGAACGGGAAGTAGACCGCATTCGCGAGCCCGCCGTTGAGCGCGATGGCGGAATCGCGCACCACGGTCGTCGAGTGCGTCGTGGGCGTCGGCGTTTGCATGGCCACGACCAGGACGATCAACCCTGCGGCCGCCGCTACGGCGGCGAAGACGAGGAGGGATTTCCTCCCGCGCGGGATCGACCCTCGGGTCGCGGTCGGTGCGGTTTCGTTCATGGACCCCTACACGACCGCTCGGTAGTCCCCCGGACCGGTAGATATACCTTGGTCCGCAGAGCTTACCGGATGGCGGCCGTGGCTCAGGCGGCGGCCTATGCGCCGGTGTCCTTATAAGCACGTATACCGGCTTTCACGGGGGCGTCCGATGACCGAATCCGGCGCTCGTCGACCGAACGTTCTCGTCGTGGTGCTGGACTGCGCTCGGGCCGACGATTTCGAGCATGCCCGCGCGAACGGCCAGAGGCTGCCGTTCCTCGAGTCGTTCCTGAAGGAGGGGGAGTACTATCCGCAGACCTCGGCCCCCGCCCCTTGGACGATTCCCTCCCATGCGAGCCTGTTCACCGGCCTCTACCCATGGGAGCACGGCTGCCACGCCAAGTCCTCGCTCAAGCTCTCGGCGGATCGCGGCAAGCTCGCCACCGTGCTCTCGGCCAAGGGGTATCGGACGCTCCTGCTCTCCGCCAACCACCTGCTCAGCCCCGACCTCGGTTTCTCCGATGGATTCCAGCACAATGCCTGGGCCGGTTGGTGGGAACCGTACCTCCGGTTCGGGGGGACCACCGCACCGCCCAACGTCAATGGCGCCTCGGCAGGCGAGGTCGCTGCCAAGCCGATCGTCGGGCGTTCCGGCCCGATCTGGCGGGTCATCAAGCGGAGCTCCCGTCTCGCATACCGGTACCCGTTCATCCTCGATGGCGTCGGCCGCGTCAGCTCGGCCATCCGGAGCCCCGAGGTCGAGCGTCCGATCCCGGTCTCCCCGTGGATCGAGCCGACGTTGGAGCGCTGGCTGGGGCAGACGCCCCGAGACCAGCCGGTCTTCTGCTTCGTCAACCTGCTCGAGACCCACGAGCCCTACTATCCGGATCCGCTCTACGCACCGGGGTTCGCGTCCTGGTGGAGGTACTCCCGGACCCGGCAGGACCATGTCGGATGGCTGGCGGGCCGGTGGGAGCCGACCTCGGAGGAGTTCGCCCATCTCCGCGATCTCTACCGCCAGACGTTCCTCCGCGCCGACGCCCGCCTCGCGCACATCGCCGAGCTGTTCCGCGCCGCCGGGCGGTGGGACAACACGCTCGTCGTGGTGACCAGTGACCACGGACAAGCCTTCGGCGAGCAGGGGATGCTCTTCCACATGCTGACGCTGCCGGAGGCGCTCGTCCGGGTGCCCCTCGCCGTCCGGCGCCCCGAAGGCACCTCCGGCGGGAGCGTCGCACGGGGCTGGGCCAGCCTCGTCGACGTCGCGCCCACGGTGCTGACCGAGGTCGGCGAGCCCGGGGCGCTCCCGGCATCGGGGGTGCGCCTCGAAACGGTCCTCGACGCCGCGCGACCGGGTCCGATCTTCTCCGTCGCCGACGGACTGGTCTGGCACACGATCGTCCCCGACCACGAGAAGGCGAACTTCTCCGAGCGTCGGAAGGCGGCGTTCGATCGCATCCTCGCCTGCGCGCACGAAGGACGGTACAAGGTGATCTTCGACCCGGAGTCCAGCCAGTTCACCGCCTACGATGTCGTGGGCGATCCGCTCGAGGCCCACGAGCTCTGGGCGGCCCGCTCCGGGGAGTTGGGTGCGCTCGCCGAGGGGGCGCGTCTCGCCGCCGGGCGGATGACCGTCGCTCCACCGGTGGAGGCGTCTCCGGACGTGGAGGAGCGCCTGCGGTCCTGGGGATACATTTAGTCTATCGCATTGTCGCCTGTCCGTTTCGTGATGGAACCGGTTCACCGAATGTTCATCCTCGTCGAGCCCTCCCGGTCGGACCGATGAGCTCGCCTGCGGCCCCCCCGACCCGCGCCGCCGGGGAGATAAGCGAGCCGGGAGCCGATCCCGCCCCGATCGGCGCGTCCCCGCTGTACCTGTTGGTCGGGCTTCTGCTCGTCGGCGTCGCGGTCGCGATCGTCGCGGTCCAGTACGCGAGCGCCCCCGTCCCACCGGGAGTCGACCCCGGTGACTGGATCCAGCGCTCGTTCGCCTACGTCGGGCTCCCGTACCCGCCGGCGCAAGCGATCAGCTCGCCGTACCTGTACCCCCCGATCATCTTTCCGTTCCTCGGCGCGACCGTGCTCGTCACCGGCAATGCGCTCTCGGCCGGTTTCGTGTTCGGCGCGGCGATCCTTGCGGTCTACGGGCTCGCGTCGATCCTGTTGGCCCGCCGGGCGTTCGGCCACGGCGCCCTCCAGGTCGGATTCGTCGCGCTCTCGGTGCTCAACGGCACGCTGCTCTCGATGCTGTTTTGGGGCGGTTACCCCAACGTCGTCGGGTTCGTCTTCTTCGACCTCACGGTATTCTTCTTCATCGCGTTCCTGCAGGACGAGCGTCCCGTCTATGCGCTGGGCATCTGGATCGGCGCCTCGTTGACCTTCCTGACCCACTCGCTGACCTTCTACATGCTCGGGGGCGCGCTCGCCCTCACGATATTCCTGCTGCTGGTGATGGGTCGATTCCGGCTCGGCCCGTGGATCCGCAACCGAGGCCACCAGGTGGGTGCGGTCGTCCTCGTGGCGACCGTGGGGCTGTACACCGGAGTGACCCGCGCCCTCGGCATCCCGCACCCGAACTACCTGTCGTCCAATCCCGCCGCGTTCAAGCTCGACAACATCGGCGAGATTTTCATCCCGTTCTCGGCGGGGCCGGCCGTGACGCCCGCCGGGGGGTCGGTCTACCTTGACCCCGTGGTGGCCTTCGCTTTGGTCGCCTTCCTCGGGCTCGCCGTCGTGCTGGCGCTGCTGGTGCTCGGTCGACGGTGGCCCGGATGGACGACCCCCACCTTGGTGATCGCCGGGGGTTGGACCGCCGCGGCGTTCCTCCTGCCGGCGGGCGGGTACCTGGCCCACGTGGACACCGACTACTCCCGATTTGCCTACTATCTGCCGCAGCCGATCGCGTTGCTGGTCCTCGGCGCGCTCGATCGAGCCGTGACCACCAAGGAGGAGGCTCGGGCCGCTCCGGTGCCGAGAACCTCCGCTGCCCCCGCGTGGCGCCGACGCGTCGACGTGCGGAACGTGGCGCTGCACGGCGCCGTCTTTCTCGGGGTGATCTTGTTGCTCGCGAACGTCTCGTTGCCCGCGGTCGCCGCCAACGAACAGGGGAACACCGGCGAGGCGCACGACCAGAGCTTCCTGCAGGCCGTGAACTTCCTCAAGAGCTCCCCCACGCCCGGGTCGGTGCTCACTTACCAGGGTGCGGCCCGCTGGGTCGAGGCGTTGACGGCTCGCGGGACCTACGACTTTGGTCCGACGTGGCTACTCTTCGAGCGCTACCAGGTCACCAACGCGGAGCTCGCGTTCTGGGCGACGAACAGCTACGTGGCGGTGACGAACAACCAGGCCGTCCTCTCCTATTCACCACCAGCGTCGCCGGTGCTGAGCCAGGCGCCGATGTACACCATCTACGATGAAGGGGTGACCTTGCCGATCCTTCGGGCGCTCCCCGGCGCTACGGTGATGAACCTCTCTTCCGGGAACGGCACGCACCCGGTCGCGCTCAGCGACTTCGGTGCGCCGACCCTTTCCTACGCCGGCACGCCGTTGCCTAGGGGTACTCTCGACTACCAGGGTTCGGGTGTCACGGTCGACCAGATCTCTACGATCGGGGCCGGCGGCGACGCCTGGATCAACTACACGTTCACCGGCACGACGACCTCGCAGATCCGGTCGATCCAGCTCGGGCTCGCTCCGCCGCTGCCGGGCGTACCGACACTGCACGAGGGCGGCTCGCCCTCGATCCAGTTCCAAGGCGGCTCGTTCACCTGGTCCGTCCCCACGTCGCTGGGACAGCTCCCCAATCCGGTGACCGTTACGACCGACGGCCAGATCACCCCCGCCCCGCAATCCGTGAGCGTCAACGCCTCGGGGCTGCCCTACACGGTCCTGCTCGGCCTGAACGATCCGGCTCCCAGCGGTGCATTTTCTGTTTCGATCGCGCTGGCGACCGGTGGGACCTCGAACCCCGCCACGGTCCTCCCCGCGACGATGTTGACGCAGTCGTTCTTGCAGGGGTACGACATCCATTTCCTCCTCCTCCCCGCCTCGGCGCCGTACAGCCAGAACATCGCCCTGTACCAGTTCGCGTTCCAGTACCGGATCGTCTACCAGAACCCCGAGTGGCTCATTCTCCAGGGGTGAGCACGCCGCGGGCGGCATCCCGCCCGCCCGTCATGCGCCGGGGTCGGCGCCCTCTTTTTGGCCACGGGGTCGAACGGCTTTGGGATTTTATTCAAGTCCCCGTCCGAACGACGGGGGTTGAACGCGATCCCTCCCTCTCCCTCCGCTCCGCCCGTGCCTCTCTCGCGCTGCGAAAGGGGTAGCGGGGCCTCATCGCCTCATCGGAGAGGGCGTCGAGGTCAAGTCGAAGACCTCCGAGCGCTGCGGTCTCCCGCAGCGCGGTTCGTGCGACGTTCGCACCCGCGTTGAGCTGGCCGTCGAGCCTCCAGCCACAGCTCGCGCAGTGGAACGTCGCCCCCATCCTGCTTCGGGGTCCAGAATACTCCCCACATCTCGGACAGGTGGTGGACGTTCGGAACGGGTTGACCCACACGATCGGGACACCCCTCTCGGCGGCCTTGTAGGCGAGTTGCCGGTGGAGCTCGGCGCGGGGCCACGACGAGAGGCGGCGGCGAAGGCGACGGGAACGCGGTGAGTTCGGAGAGTTCCACCGGGAGACCTTCCCCCGCGATCGAGCTCGGTACCGACTGAGCATCTGGAGGTCCTCGAGGGCGATGGCAGCCTGGTGGCGAGCGGCGACCCGGACCAACCGCTTGGTCAGGACATGGAGGCGGGAGATGATGCGATGGTGCTCGCGTCGACCCTCCCGACCGAGGAGGCGACGACCGACTCTTCGGTCGGTCGCCTTCTTGCGAGCGAGCCTTCGGCGACGGAGGAAGTGACGGGTCTGGACGGCGGCGACCTCCGGGAAGCGGACGATCGCGGCCTGGGTCCCCGAGGGGGCAACGACGACGCCATCGAGGGAGCGTTCGTTGGAGTCGAGAGCGACGAGCGAGGTGGGGAGGTACGGCTCCGGTGCGTGTTTCTCGTAGTAGAGGACCGCGCGAGTGGGGCTCAGGTGAAGCTGCCTGACCCGGAGACCGGGACGCTGGAGGACGGAGCGGTGGTACTCGGCGAGGCGGAGACCGAAGGAATCCCATCGACCGTTGGAGAGGGAGATTCGCACCCGGCCAGCTTCGAGGTCGAGATGAAAGGTGGCGTCGTCAGCGCGAAGGAACGGTCGAGTGAGGTACGGTAGGGAGGAGTGACGCCCCCGTCGAAGTCGGGTCCGGTGGGCTTTGAGGAGGGAGAGGGCAAGGCGGGAGGCGACGACAGCGTGGACCCCGGTGAGCTGGAGGTCGAAGGCGCGGGTTCGCGCGAATCGGGAGAAAACGCGGAGGGAGGTCTTCTCAGAGGAGGCGGCTTCACGGAGGACCTCGTTGACGAGTCGGCGAAAGGTGGCAAGGGTGGAGAGGACGGCGGGGGAGAGCGGTCCGTCGAGGGGAATGGGTAGGGCCCGGACCACCGACGGCACGGGAGCGAATGAGGGTGGGGAGGCGAGGACGTTCCGGGGCGACTGAACGGTGAACGATGACGGTGCGAACTCTCCCGAAGCCGGTGCTCAGAGTAATATCCCAAAGCAGGGTCGAACCATACGTTTAAGGCCGCCGCCGTGGAAAATTGCTGTCAGTGCCCTCTATGGGGAGTCTCTGGCGTAGCTTCGGGTCCTTACCGCCGACCGTTCCCTCCCGGCTGATCGTGCTTGCGTGCGTGGTGGCTCTCGTCGCCACCGCCGCGCCCGGCGCGCTGGCCGGGGCGATCTCCGGGGCCGCCACCGCGCCGACCCACGGACTGTTCCACGCAGGAGCTCACGAGTCCCTCAGCTCGCGATCGGCCGGCGCGCGCTCGGCCCCGAGCGCGGGCTCCCGAGTGACCGGTATCTTTGGAGGCTCTGGCCCCCGCCTCGCGGCGTGGGGTCCGTCCGGAGCTCCCCCGGGGGCCCCGCTGCCGCTCGGCAGCGTCGTCCACCCGGACGGTGGCCCCGGTGGCGGCCCGTTCGTGCAGGCCCACTGCGCCCGGGTCTTCGAGCAGATCGGTGGGCCGGCGTCCTACTCGGGCAGCTGCTACGGCCACGATGAGCCCGGCATCACGTTCTACTCGCCGTTGGCGGGCTCCGCCGGCAATGTCAGCTGGAACGTCACACTCCCGATCGACCACAGCGCGACGGCCAACCAGTCCGACCTCTACTCGTCGGTCTGGTTCGGCATGACCATGGCCGCGGCCGGCGCTTGGATGGGACAGTGCTACGTGGAGGTCCAATTCTATCCGGACGCCTCCTGGACACTTCCGCACGGCACCGAGCCCGACAACTGGGTCGGCTACGCCGTCGGCTGGCAGATCTCCACGACCACCGGAACGGAATCGACGTGCTTCGAGAGCCCACTCTACGTCGGCGGGACCGTCGGGGGTGGGTACTTCAACATGTCCGGCGGCGACCAGGTCGTCGTCGCGTTCACGGGAAGCACGCACTCGTTGACCGGGGAGAACGTCACGGTCCGGGACCTCTCCAACGGCCTGAGCTCCTACCTCACCCTGTTCAACGCCTCCGGCAACTACCCGATCAACCCCGGGTACTCGACGAACCTGTGGGCGGACTCCCTGCCGTGGTCGCCCGGCGGCATGCTCCCTGTCACCTTTGCTTTCGAGCTCGGCCACGCCGGCAACTCGGCGGTCCCCTCGAACGACAGTTTCGGGGGATGCGCCCCCGGTACCCCTCCGCCGTCGCCTTCCGACGGAGCGGTGCCCTGCCCGAGCTACGACCCGACGAGCTGGGCGAACGACACGACCCAGCCCTGGAAGATCTCGGTGCCCACCTTCGGCTCCGGCGCGACGACCGACTCGCCGGCCGAAGCGGCCTTCACGCAGGGTTTCGGTGCTTCCGCAGCCTTCCCCACGCTCAGCAACACCTCGTGCACCGGCCGGGTGGGCAGCTCATTCTGCAGCTACCCGTGGTTCAGCTACTCCTGCGGGGCCGGCGCGTTCGAGTTCGGTGCGACGGACTTTGCGGGGGTCTCCAACGACTTCGGCCAGTACAACGAGTACACCGCTTCGAACTCGACCAACGCACTCGGGTACGGCTACTACGCGCCCTCGAACGTCTCCGTGCCCTCGTGCACCCACAACGGGCCCTCGCTCACGATCGATACCTCCGCGGGCGACAAGGTCGCCTTCGTGGGGAGCCTCGTCAGCAACCAGACCACGTTCGCTTCCCTGAGAAGCGGTGAGTACCGGGTCGAGGCACTGGCGGCTCCGGGCCAGTACTTCGAGCTCTGGCAAACGACCGGTGGCGTCTCCGTCGACGCACCGGCGAGCCCGCTCGCCGTGGCCACGCTGACGAACTCCGGCACGCTGACCGCAGACTTCGGGGTGAGCCCGAACAGCGCTGAGGTGTGGTTCAATGGGACCGGCGGCGTCGGCGCGGTCGCGCTGTACGCCGGCACGGACCTGACGACCGGACTCCCGCTCGCCACCGTCCCGAGCGGTGCTTTGCTCAACCTTCCGCTCGGGATCTACACCGTCCAGGCGCTCCCACCGGTCGGACGGAGCTTCCTCGGATTCTCCGCCGGCTCGAACGGGCTGACGGTCGCCAGCGGAAGCTACCCGCTCACCTGGATCGTCGTCAACGGCCTGACCTCGACCACGTCGCTCGTGGCCGCGTACGCGCCGGCCGCGACGATCTCGAACCTCACGCTCGAAGGGGTGGGCAACGGCACCGTCAGCCTCGGGCCGGATACGGCCGGATACGACGCGACGGAGAACACTTCCTTCGGGCAGTTCACACTCCCCTCGGGCAGTTACCCGGCGAGCGCGACGGCGAAACGGGGCTGGACGTTCCTGCGCTGGGTCGCCTACCCCGGTGCGCTCCAGACCGACATGGAGGCCGCGCCGAACCTGACGCTCGAGAGCGGCGTCTCGACCCTGGTCGCCTACTTCGGCGCCGACATCAAGATCGCCACGACCCCCGGCAGCGCCGGGTCGGTCGAGATCAACGGCACGGGGCCCTACACCAACGGCACCCAGCTCGTCCTGCTGCCCGGCGTGTACACCATCGATGCGCTGCCGCGCGCGAACGAGTCGTTCAGCCACTGGACCGACAGCAACCGCAGCGCATTGTGGGTCTCCAAGCTCAAGTTCCCCATCACACGGCTCGTCGTGAACTCCACCGGCACGCTCAACGCCTGGTTCACCCCGAACCCCGGTAACGCCGTGACGTTCCGCACCGTACCGGCCAACGGCGGATCGGTCACCTTCAACGGCTTCGAGCAGTACTCGGGAACGGCCGTCAATCGCTCGGTCGCCAACGGCAGCTACCTGCTCACGGCGACCTCCAACCCCGGCTACATCTTCGCCGGTTGGTGGATCCAGGGCGCGCTCGTCCTTTCCGGCGGCATCGTGAAGGTCACGGGCACGGGCTCGGTCCAGGCGAACTTCTCGCTGAAGTACTACCCGATCACCTTCGTCGCTTCGCCGACGAGCGCGGTCAGCGCTACGCTCAACGGAACGGTCCTGACCTCCGGCCAGACGCTGGCCCTCCCTCGTGGGGTCTATCCGCTCGTGGCGAGCCTGGCCCCTAACGTCACCTTCGCGAGCTGGTCGAGCGCGCTTGGCGTGACCGCCACGACCTCGACCTCGACGTCGCTCAATGTCACCGGCCCCGGGACCGTGGCGGCGCTCGCGGTGCCGTTCGCCGCGCCGTTCCTCACCGCGACCGAGGCCACCGTCGATCAGGGAACTCCGGACACCTTCGTCGTCTTCGTCAACGGCACGGGGCCGCTGAGCTTCCAGTGGACCCAGTTGCCCGCCGGTTGCTTGCCCCGCGATGTCGCCCGGCTGAGCTGCACGCCGTCGGCCACGGGGACCTTCAACGTCTCGGTCACCGTCCGTGGACCCGGCGGCTACGGCATCGCACCCACGCCCGTGACCCTCACGGTCGTGTCGCGACCGACCGTGAGCTCGTTCACGACCTCGCTGCCGTCGACCGACGTCCACAAGACCGTGACGCTGCGCGCGTCGGTGGCGGCGGGGGTCGGGCCGTTCACCTTCGCCTACACGGGCCTCCCGCAGGGATGCGCCTCGGCCGACGCGGCCACGCTGGTCTGTACGCCCACCCGGGCCGGAGGCAGCCAGATCAAGGTCTCGGCGGCCGACCTGGACGGCGCGGTCGCCTACGCCAACGTCACGCTGCTCGTCTACGACCAGCCGAACCTGACGGCGGTCAGCGTCTCGCCCTCCCCGGTGACGGTCGGGGTCGCGATCACCTACACCGCCAGCGAGACCGGTGGCAGCCCGCCGCTGGCGTACACCTACACGACGCTACCCAGCGGGTGCGTGACCACGAACGCGAGCGCGCTGACGTGCACGCCGCAGGCGAGCGGGACGTTCACGACCACCGTGCAGGTCATCGACCATAGCGGAGTGGGATTCGAACGCAACGTCACCCTCACCGTCAATCCGGCGCCCCGGATCACCTCGTTCGTGGCCTCGCCCTCCACGGTCGGGGTCGGCGTGACGGTGACCTTCACGGTGGTCGCCACGGGAGGCACCGGATTCCTGTCGACCAGCTACGCCGGATTGCCCGCCGGTTGCGGCTCGGCGAACCAGAGCACGATCACGTGCCAGCCGACCGCTGCGGGCACCTACAACATCACCGTGACGGTCGCCGACCGCTACGGGGTTGGCTCGAGCCAGAGCCTCGCATTCACCGTCGCCTCGGCCGGGACCACCGCGAGCGGCGGCTCGTTCAACTACGGCATCCTGGCGCTCGTCGTCGTGGCGGCGGCGCTGGCCGGTCTCGGCGCCGCCCTCTGGCTCAGCCGCCGGAACACCAGTACCTCGCAACCGGCCAGCCCGGCGCCGAAGGGGCGTGCGTCCCGACCGGACGCCGACCGATCCGAGGCGTCGACCGACTCCTCGGGCTCGGACACGCAGGAGCCGTAGGACTCCGATCCGATCGATCCCGGGGCCCCTGCGGCCTCCCACCGCCGAGAGGTGGACGACCGCCCCGTCTACTCGATAGGGGTACGCGCCCACACGGGGGCGAGTTCGATCCCGTTCGCGATGGGCGGAGGGAACAGAGAGGGAGCTCCGAGGTAGGGCGGGGGAGAGGCGACCATGACGGTGACATTGACGGCCGTCGAGGAGGTGTTGCCCCCGTAGGCCATCAGCGAGAAGGTGTAGTTCGCCAAGCTCGGAAGCCCGGTGAGGGTGTAGTGATCGAGCGCCCCATCGAGCCGCTCGGAGTACTGGGTGGGGTACGAGGTCGGACCGTACTTGAGCTGGTACCAGGTCACCGGCGCGCCGCCCGAGGGGCCCGTCCAGTTCAGGTCGACCTGGCCGCCGACGGTGGACGTCGCCGAGAGGTTCGTCGGGACCCCCGGCGCCGGCAGCGACTGGAAGGCCAGTGGGTAGCTCAGCGTCGACGGGCCCGGGAAGGTGAACGGCGCCCGCGCCGAGGCATTGAAATCAAAGTAATCGAGGGGCAGAGGCGCGTTCTTGTCGTAGCCATTGAGCGACGGGAGACCGAACCGCCACTCGATGAAGTGCAGGATCGAGATGAACGAGCCGTACTGCGGCCCGATGTACCCCTCGCGGGAGTAGGGACTGATCACGAGCAGGGGGACACGGAACCCGAGTCCGTAGCTATTGACCTGCGTGGGCGCGACGTGGTCGTAGAAGCCGCCGTACTCGTCCCAAGTGAGGAAGATCGCGGTCGACTTCCAGTCGGGGGAGGCCTCGATGGCTCGGACGACCTGCAGTACCCAGTTCATCCCGTTGTCGACATTGAACGGGGGGTGGTCGGAAACGGGGAAGGACGGGATCACCCAGGACACGTTCGGGAGCGTGCCGTTCTGCGAGTCGTTGATCACGTTGTAGCGGCTCTGCATGTGCGGGCGGATCGTCTTGTTGTACGATGACGACTTGGCGAGCAATGTATCCCACAGCGAGAAGGCGCCCCGGCCCCCGTGGTCGTTGATCGCCTTATGGTAGGTCACGGGCGGCAGGTTGTCGTAGATCTTCCAGGTCAGGCTCGTGTGCACCAGGTCGTCGACGATCGTTGCGGTCTGGTTGGACTGGTCCAGGTACAGCTTCTGCGCACCGGTGAGCGGACCGTTCGGCCCCTGGAGGAAGGGGATATAGGACTCGTTGGGCGCCCCGGCGGAATACAGCCACCAGTGGTTGGCGAGCGAGTAGCTGAGCGTGCTGGAGAAAAAGTCGTCGCCGAGGGCGTACTCCTCGGCCAGGTCCCAGTAACCGGGGATGACGCTACCGGTGAAGTACCCGAAGGGCAACTTGCCAGAGCCTTCGGCGGAGTAGAACCCGTTCATCGCCCCCTTGTTGTAGGCGATGTGCGAGGAGTTCCATCCGTGCGGCATGTCGTGGCCGACCGAGGTGGCGTTGGCGAACGGGAAGGGCGTGATGCATCGGCCGTGGGGCAGGTTCGGATTGACGGGAACGCACGTCCCCGCCGGGATACCGTTCCCCGTCGTCTGGCAACTCGGCCCGAGGATCTGGCAGTAGGTACCGAAGTAATTGTCGTAAGCGTGGTTCTCCTGCATGATGACGACGACGTGCTGGATCGGGTTCTTGCTGGGCGGTGGAAGCACCCACCCCCCGACCACGGTCGCCTGGCTCGGGAGCTGACCTTGGGTAGACGGCTGGATCGCGCCGGAACTGCTCCCCGCACCCGAGCCGAGCAGGAGGAGGGTCACCCCGAACACGCCGACGACCGAGCGCCCAAGCCAACGAGTGAACATGCGCACGGATACCTCAAAGTGTCCCAATATAAACTCTTGGTTAAAAGGCGCGACAGGGCGGGGAGGAACGGCTCGTTTCGGGGGGGGTCGTTATGGACTGCGACGGCGGGGCCGCAGCGGCGCGTAGCCACCTGTGGTAGTTGAGCCCCCGGCCGCGACGACACCGACCAGGAGCGCAAGGCCCCAGCCTCCCGTGACCGCCCCCGCGATCTCGAGGTCATGGGCGTGGGTGAGCCACCACCCGAGCAACGAGGGAGAGGCAGGCGAAGGGCTCGTTCGCGCGATTCCCGTGGTCGGGTCCCGGGCGATCAGGCCGGGTCGTTCCGACCCCACGCCGGGATCGCGGCTCGTCCCGGTCGAGTTCTGATGCGTGCCTTGGCTCGAGGTGGTATTCTCCGACGAGTTCCCGGTCGAGTTGCTGGTGCTGCGGTTACCGCTGGAGTTGTGTCCGACGGAACTGTTGGCGGTGTACGGCGACTCCGCGATCATGGCGATGCCCCCGCCGTCGATCGTGACGTTCGCGTGCGTGCGGCTCGCATTCAGGGACAGGGGAGAAAGTCCGTCGCGCAGGAGCGAAATGTTCCCGGTGGAAACGCCGTACGGGGTCGCATACGTGGTCGAATCGAGGAGCGTTCCGGCGACCGGTCGGTACGTGGGGCCCACGATCCGCACCGTGACCCGGACCGACGTGTTCGCCGCGCTCGCGAGCGCGATCCCGATCCCACCGTTCGTCCGAACGGCCTGGGCCTGAACAAGGTAGGGATCGGAGGAGTTCGTGACCAGGCCGGGGGAGCCGCCCGGAAGGTAGGCGCCCCAGAGGTGCAGCGCCCAGAACGGTGAGAAGTAGGTCACGTTCGAGTTGGCCCCGAGGGCCGTCAACCCGAATCCCCAGCCGCCGAAGGGACCCGAAACCGTCGCCGGAATCACGTTGGAGGCGTAGAGGGTGAAGTACTCCAGGGCGGTGACGTCCTCGGCCTCGGCATTGATCAGCGTCGCTACGAGCCACGGCGCGGCGAAGATCTGCTGTTGCCGGGGGTCCGTGCCGTTGAGCGCGGTGGAGACCCCGCCTCCCGAATTCAGGTTGAGTTCGGCGTCGAAGTCCGGGAGCCGGACACCGGTGAGGTCGTACCACTCCCGGACCGCCTGCGGCGGCGGCGTGAAGTGCTGCAAGCTGAAGTTCGTGTCGTTGACCCAGATCTGCGGGTTCGTCGGCTCGGTGGCCGATCCGTTGGGCGGACAGTACGCGCCCCCCTCGACGCAGACCTGGTTCGCCGCGTAGAAGTGGAAGGACAGGAATCCGACCCCCCGTGTGTCCTGCGCGAAGGTGGACAGGTAGATCTTGCTCGTCATCACGTCCGAGCCGACGAGCGCGTTGGGGAAGGTGTGGTGGATGAGCTTCGCCGCGAGGTTGAACAACTGGATGTAGGCCGCAACGACCGAGGCGTTGATCAGCGGCATCTCGTTACCGATCGTCCAGTACCGGACGAACTCGCCGCTCGCTTCGGTGTGGTTGAGGATGGCATCGAGGTAGGCCGCGAAGGCGCCGGGTGCGGCGAGGAAGCCGCCGCCGACCTTGGCCCCGATCGGGAGCGTCGTGTTCAGCGGCATCCCGTCGGGCAAGTAGTTGCCGTTGCCCCAGTCGCCGACCGGGACCGTCAGCAACACATCGGCGCCGAGCGCGGCGATGTAGCCGACGGTCCGATCGTAGACGCTGAAGTTGAACACCGGTTGGTCGGTGGAATTGTTCCAGCCGATCGCCATCCCCGGCTGGGAGATCCCGAACCGGATGATCCCGGGTGAGACCCCCTGGGCGATCGACTCCAGTGTCTCGACGCTGCGCGAACCCGGACCGGCGCTGATCCCTCCGTTGAGCGTGAACCCGAGCTGCGGGGAGTGCGTCCCGTCGGTGGTGTTGCTGTAGACCGTGACCACGACCGAGGCGTTCACCCACCCGGTGAGAACGTAGCTCTGGTTCGCCCAGGGAGCCGGTCGCGCCAGCAGGCCGGTGCTCGGGTTGTACGACCAGTTGCCCGTGTCGGCATGGCCCCGGCTGGTCACGACCCAGTTCCAGTGGGAGGCTTCGGGCAGGACGTCGGGCCCCCCGGGCAGCTGGTAGGGGTCGCTCCACTCCCAGAAGGGCAGCGTGGTGAGCTCGACACCCAGGCCGGGCAAGGACGAACTCGTCGTCAGGGCGATCGAGTAGCTCCGTTGGCCCGAAGTTCCGGGCGCGATCGCGACCTCATCGGCCAGGCGTGAGGTCACCCCGGCAAAGGAGTAGGTCGCATTGCCCCGGTCGAACACCGAGGTGACGATCGTGAGCGCGTCCGGGTGGAGCGCGATCCTCGGTGCGCCGACGGGAGCGTGGAGGGTCGCGGTCCCGCCGGGAAGACCCAGGAGCGCGACCGCGAGGACGCCGAGGCCGACCGCGAACAGCGGCCTCGCCGGGGCGATAACGTGTCCTCTACGAAGAGGCGGACGGCCCATAGAACGACGCCCTCCCAAAGGGAGTAGGTGATGACCGGTTCTACGTGTAGTGATGTATAAATACGCATTGTAAAAATGCGCCCTCGACGAGCGCGGCGGCCCGGCGTTCGACGTTCACCGGCGGCGAAGTTTTGGCGCGTATCCACCCCCACCGACGGGGAGGGCCGGCCGGGCCGGCGCGGAACGCGACCGGAAGCGCGCGCCTACGGCACGCGGGCCGGCCTACCGCCGCGACCGCGCGAGTCCGCCCGCCGCGGCCTTCCCGCCGCTGGCGTGGGCGACGGCGGGGACGGCGGCGAGCAGCCCGATGCGCTCGAGCTCGCGGAGGACATGCTCGGCGGACTCGTCCGGGGTCCGGCCCACGGTTTCTACGACGATCTCCGGGTGCTCGGGCGGCTCGTAGGGATCGTCGACACCGGTCATGTCCTTGATGACGCCGGCGCGGGCCTTCTTGTAGAGGCCCTTGACGTCGCGCTGCTCGCAGACCGGCAGCGGGGTCGTGACGTAGACCTCGACGAACGAGCCGATCTCCGCCCGCGCCTTGGCCCGCGAGCTCCGGTAGGGTGAGATGAGCGCGACGATGGGGATGACTCCGTTGCGGGCGAGCACCTTGGAGACGAAGGTCACCCGGGCGGCGTGCGACTCGCGCGCCGCGCGGTCGAAGCCCAGGTCGGCGCTGAGCCCCTTGCGGACCTCGTCGCCGTCGAGCAACTCGACGTTCCACCCCCGGGCCTTCAGCTTGGGGATGAGCGCTCCCGCGATCGTCGTCTTTCCGGCGGAGGGCAGCCCCGTGAGCCAGATGCAGAACCCGTGGTGCGTCATCGTTCGTTCCTCAGTTCGTCCTGTCGCACTTTCCGTGGACTATGATGGCTTCGCCCCGTCGGTATGCGCGCGGACGAGGGAAGTGACGAGCCCGGCCCCGAGCTGATTGAGGGCTTGGGCCCGGGTGAGCTCTCGGCTCTCGGAGAAGATCCGACAGATCGGTTCGGTGCCGGACGGGCGCACGAGCAGCCAACCGTCGGCGAAGTAGGCCTTCACGCCGTCGAGGGTCAGCAGCCGCGTGGCGCGGGCCCCCATCTCCTCCTCGACCTCCGCCATCACGATCGGTCGGAATTCGGGGGGAAGCGGAACCTTCGTCTTGACCAGTCGGAACTGAGGCAGGCGCGCGACGAGCTGGGAAAGCGGCTCGCCGGTCCGTGCCAGGAGCTCGAGCATCCGCGCCGAGCTCATCGGCCCGTCCCGCGCGACCTGGTGGGCGGGGCTGTAGTAGCCGCCGTTCTCCTCCCCGCCGAAGGCGGCACCGCTCGAGGTGATACCCTCCGCGACCGGTAGTGAGCCCGACCGGGTCACCACGAGCCGGCCGCCGCGTGCGCGTACGACCTCGTCGATGCAGCTCGAGGAGGTCACACTCGTGACGATCGTCGCGTTGGGCTGGCGGGCGAGCACGTCGTCGGCGAAGAGCGCGAGCGTCTCCTCGCCGGGGATGTAACGCCCGGTCTCGTCGATGAACGCCACCCGGTCCGCGTCGCCGTCGTGCGCGACCCCGAGCACCCCCCCCGACGCGACGACCGCTCGTGAGAGGTCGACGAGGTTCTCGGCCGTCGGCTCCGACGGATGACCGGGGAACCGGCCGTCGGGATTGGCATTGAGCGTGGTGAGCCGGCAGCCGAGCTCCACGAGCAGCCGCGGGCTGGTCGCCGCGCTCGTCCCGTTGCCGCAGTCGAGCACGACCCGCGGGGCGAACGACCGGATCCGGTCCGCCTCCACGTTCTTGCGGATGGAGGCCAGGTAGCGGTCCACCCCCGAGGAGTCCGCGTGGATCGAGCCCGCGCGGTCCCAGCGGATGGGGGAGGGACGACCCTCGAACAGGAGCCGCTCGAGCTCGACCTCCTCGCCGCGCGTGAGCTCCAGGCCCACGGGGCCCGAGAACTTGATCCCGTTGAACTCGGTCGGGTTGTGCGAGGCGGTGACCATCAGGCCGAGGTCCGCCGCCAACGCTCGGACGTTGAACTGGAGTGCGGGCGTCGGCATCGCCCCCATCTCCACGACGTCGACGCCGGCCATCTGAAGGGTGCCTGCGAGGATGCGGGCGATCCCCGGGCTCGTGGTCCGGAAATCCTGGGCGATGAGGACCGTGCCATGGTGGTGAAGGTGCTCGGCGACGGCGGAGGCGACCGCGGAGACGAACGCCGGGTTCAGGTCGGTCCCGACGACCTTGCGGATGCCATCGGTCCCGAACAACCTCGGCGGAGTCCCGCCGAGCTGCGGTCGGGCCGCAACCGGGCCCCCGCTCAAGGCGACGGAACCTCCAGCTCCTGATCGACGGGTACCCCCGGCGCGTCAGGACCACTGGAGGGTAGGGCCAGTTCCGGTGCGATCACGGTCCCGGTGAGACCGTTCGCGCCGAGCAGCGCCATCTCCTTGCCGAACCCGGAGGAATCGAGGACCGAGCCGAGGGTGGCCACCGACCCGACGAACCGCCCCGTGCGGCTCGGGGTACGCCGGCCGGCGGATCGCGCATAGGTCGCATCGAGCGCGGGGCTCTCGGCGGGCGCGGGTGCGACGTCCAAGGGGCTGTCGAGCTGGAGCCGGATCGTCCGGCGGGTGTTGGGGAGGTACATCACCGCCTTGGGCGCGGGGGCATCGGCCGGCCCGCTGGAGGCGCCGAGGTGGAGGATCGCGGCGGAGGGCCATTGACGGGCCTCGGGAGGCGGCGAGGCCCCGGAGGGGTCGGCGGAGTAGGAGGAATCCTCGGGGACGACGATGGTGTGCTGGAACCGGCTGCCGCGGAGGCGCTCGACCAGCTGGTAGGCCTCCGACGTGCGGGAGGCGTGGCTGACCACGACCAGTTCGGCGCTCCCGTGCACAAAGCACGCCGACAGCGTTTCCCGGACGAACTCGCCCGGTCCCGGGGCGATCGGGATCGGGTCGACGGAGCGCACGCGCCGGGACCTCAGGATCGTCACCAGGATGCGTCCGCCGTCGCGGACGGCGCGCAGCTTGGCGACGCCGACGCGCTCACGGTAGGCGATGGGGATCTGGAGGACCGTCAGGCCCTGGCGATAGGCCTTCAGGAACAGCTCGGCCTCGATCTCGAAGCCGGTGCCGTAGAGCCCGTCGAAGACCCGGGTCGACAGGTCGATGCCGTAGAAACCGCTGCACAGGTCGAGGATCGTGTGCCCCGTGGCCTGAGTCGCGAGGTAGTTGAGCAGCGTATTGCCGAACCGGTGGACGATGTCGCGCGGCCCGAACGGCTTGGTCTGGACCGGATTGCGCACGCCGACGATGAGCTCGCCGCCGGACTTCAACAAGTCGAGCGTCGGCCCGATCATCTCCGCCGGATAGGTGCAGTCCGCGTCCATGACCAGGGCGTAGCGGACCCCCTGCTCGGCGACCCACTCGAGCGCCTCCCGGACGGCCGAGCCCTTGCCTCGCGTCCGCTGGTTCAGGACGTGAACGCCGAGCCGGCGAGCGACCTCGAGCGTCGAGTCGCTCGACCCGCCGTCGATGACGACGGCGCGGACCTGGTGCCCGGCCCGAGCGAGCGATTCGAACGGGATCGTCGGATAGGTGCGCGCGAGCCCCTCCTCCTCGTTGAGCGTGGGGAGGATCACGACCGCGTCGACACCGGTTCCGTCGAACACGGGCTCGGAATCGGGGACGTTGGCGGATGCGGGCGAACGAACTTCCACTGTACCCCCCGGTTGCGGTGAGCGGAGACACGAAGGACCTACTCCTTAAGCGTTAGGCTTCCTTGCGAAACGACACCGTTCTACGTCGAAACACGCCATACGTGTGCGTATTGAGGCAAGGGTTGCCCGTGCGGGGTAAAACCCCGCGCAACCCGCGTCAGGGTACCGGAACCTCCGGGGGGTCGTCGATGCGCATATGTGCGTGCCATCGGACCTTCCGCACGGGACGCGACCGATCGATCAGCTGAGCTCCCGGAAGAGCTCGAGATACTGCCGCGCCGTGTCCTCCCAGGTGCGGTAGGGGAGCCGATCGGTCGGGCGGGGGCGGGCGAGCAGCGTCCGTAGCCCGGTCGCGACGCCCTGAACGTCCCTCGGGGGAGCGAGGATGCCGTGCACCCCGTCGGAGGGGACGGTCTCCTCGGTCCCGGGGAGCGCGGAGCCGAGGACGGGGATCCCGCAGGCGGCCGCTTCCTCGAGGCAGGTCGCGGTCGATTCGAGCAGGCTGATCGACGGGCAGGCGACCACGTCGGCGCCGGTGTAGAGCGCCGCGAGCCTCTCGTCGGGGACGAACCCAAGGAATTCGACCCGGTCGCCGAGCCCGTGGCCCGCCGCCTGGCGTCGGAGCTCCTCCAGCATCGGACCGCGGCCGGCGATGAACAGCTTGACGTCGACGCCCTCCCGGGCGAGGATACCGACCGCGTCGATCAGTACCGGCAGGCCCTTGTACGGGACGAGGCGGCCCACGAACGCCACCCGACGGGTCTCGGGGCCGCACCTCGGGAAGAGCTGCGGGTCGGCGGCCGGGCGCGGCGGCGCGGTGGTCGCGGAGGGGTCGAGATGAAGCCGCTCGATATCCACCCCCTTGGCGATCACGCGGACGATGGGAAGGAACCGGCTCAGGACCGGGGAGGCCCGGGCGTACCCGCCGCTGTTCGAGATCACCGCCCGGGCCCCGCGCAGCGCCGGGAAGGCCGACAGCCGCCGGTAGGAGGCCGTGATGAGGCCGGCCACCGGGTTGCGCGAAGCCGCCCCGAAATCGGCGTCCATGTGGTAGGTCAGCACCACGGGGACGCCCCGGGCGCGGGCCCATGCGACCACCTTGCGCTCGACCCAGGGGAACGGCATGTGCAAGTGGACGAGGCGGGCCGCCTCCACCTCCCGGCGCAGGCGCACCATCCCGGCTCGGGACATGACCGGCCGCTGGAACACCTCGCGCGCCGGGAGCACCTCGACCGGGATGTCCCCGGTGGGCAGCGGATGCGGGTCCTGTCCCCACCGCACCGACGTCGTGGCGATCCGGACCGGTCGTTCGCGGTGGACCCGGAGGGCCACGCGGTAGGCGTACTCCTCGGTGCCCCCTCGGTAGGACGGCGGCAGCGGGACGATGACCAGCGTAGGACGGGCATCCGGCGAAAGGGCCAGTGTCATCCCCCCGGACTACGGCGCAGCTCCGGCGGAAGCGAGGGGGGAGGTCGGGAGCCCGCGCTCCAGGAGCTTGCGCACCCGGGGGAACGAGCGGCCCAGGAGTTTTTCGGCCGAACGGAAGGCCACGAGGTCGCCGTCCTCGATGCTCCGCGTGACGAGCAGCGACAGGAGGACGATCCCGACGCCAACGAAGTACAGCGGGTAGACGGCCCAGTAGGGCAGGTGGACGAAGTGGAGCGCCCCGAACAGCGGGATGCCGATGGCGAGCGAGGCGAGGAACGGCACCACGAGCGTTCGACGGAAGGGCGTGATACGGTAGGCGAAGTAGAGATTGAGCAGGCCCGAGGTCGGGTACAGCGCGCGGGCGATCGTCCAGGCGATCGAGGCGCCCTGGAGCCCGAACGAGGGGATGAGCAGGAAACTCAGCAGGATGTTCGAGCCTGCCGAGACGACGGTGGTCATGAGCAGCGTCCGCGTCATCCCGAGCCCCGCCAGGCAGGAGTTGACCGGTCCGACCAGGACCGAGATCATCGAACCGATGGTGATCAACGACAGCGCGAGCGTGGCGTTCGGGAACGTCGCGTAGTTCCCACCGAACACCGCCTTGATCGACGGACCGGGGAGCAACGCGAACAGGAAGAACAGCGGGACCGTCACCACGAGGATCCAACGGGTCGAGGTCACGAAGACCTTGCGCAGCGCATCGATCTTCCCCTCCCGCTTGAGGCGCGCGGCGACGGGGAGGAAGATGTAGGTGAGCGCGCCGTTGCCCGCCAAGAGCAGTCGTCCGAGCGTCATCGCCGCCGCGTAGACCCCGACGTCGGTCTCGGGCCGGAACGCCCCCAGGATCAGCGTGTCGGCGTAGGCGGTGACGAACTGCATGGTCGTCACCCCCCACAGGGAGATCGACAGCCCGAACAGGCCCTCGATGGGCCGGTCCGGTATCGGGGCGTGGGGGAGCAGCGGCGGGAGGTTGCGCCAGGCGTAGATCAGGATCCCGATGAACATCGCGACGTTGGAGAGCAGCCACGCAAGGAGCGTGGCGAACAGGTTGAGGTGGAAGAGCAGAAAGATCCCGACGAAGGCCACGAACGCGGCCGGCTGGGCGACCTGGTTGAACCAGGCGTTGGCCGAGGCGTTCTCGAACCCCTGGAAGATCGACGCGATGAACGTCGTCCCCAGCAGCATCCCCAGCGTGATCGCGAACATCTGGAAGACCAGTGTCAGGTCCGCGTAGCTGGCGGGGTGGAACACGTGGGCGAGCTCCGGAGCGAGCAGGAAGATCGACGTCGAGCTGATGATCGCGGCGGCGGAGGTGATGACGGCCCCGAGCCGCAGGACCTTGCGTCGCATCCCGGGGTCGGATTCGTAGGCGAGGGTCCGGGCGATCGCCTGGTGCAGGCCCAGCAGCGCGACCAACGACAGGAACGCGGTGAGCGAGATGCCCAGGCTGAAGTCGCCGAACTCGTCGAGGCTGAGATTGCGGGCGACGGCCACCCGCCCGATGAAGCTGAACAAAAGGAGGAGGATCGTGCTGACGATCATCACCGACGTCCCGCGCCCGACGCTGATGATCGCCTCGGCGTGGTGGGGGTCAGCACCCCCCCGCGGGGCCGCGGTCTCCGGGCTCAACTCCATCCGGACCTCCTCTCGGGGGGCCCACGGTCCCCCGAACCTCCGTCCGGCCGGTCGGAGGTACCCGAGCGGTCCCCGGAGGCGATCCGAGGCGCGCTCACGCGCGGCTCACGCGGCGCCCGCCGCGAGTTCCTGGGAGATCGGGCAGGGCGAGGAGGCGAGCCCGGGACGTCGGCGCGCGGGGAACGGCTCGGTGCCGTCCAGCCACCGGCCCAGCTGCTCGGTCACCGGGTGGAACGTCTCGAACGGATAGAATGGAATGCCCCGCTGGGTGCAGATCTCCATCAGCCGGCGCCGCGCGAACACGAGGTCGGCTACCTCCGCGGCGTAGCGGTCCGTGCTGCCGTCCCCGACGAAGACCTTGCGCGTGCCGTTCGGTGCTCGCGAGGCTCCCGCGACCGCCTGGGCCTTGCAGATGCCGCAGAGCCGGCAGGTCGGGTGGCCGTACGGGTGCTCGACTCTCAGGTGGCCCGCGGGATCCGGCACCGATGTGTCGCTGAGGAAAGGCACGTCGATGCCCTCGCGTTCGAGCACCGGACCGATGTAGAAATCGAGGCCCCCGGAAATGATCGTCGTGGGCACGTGGTGCGTCTTGAGGAGCGCCAGGAGTTCCCGCGCACCGGAACGGAGCGGCACCTCCCTCCGCACCCAGTCGGCCATCTCGGGCACCCGGGAGGCCGAGAGCAGGGCCGCCTCGCGCTCCCACGCCTGACGCAGGGTGATCTTCCCCGCGTGGAGCTCGAGGTCGACTTCGTTGGCGATCCGTTTGCCGTCCGGAACGAACTCCGCGATCAGGACGATCGCCACATTGGGGTCGACCAGCGTGCCATCGAAATCCAGGAACACCTCCAGCCCTGGGTGGGCCCGGTCGGTGGGAGGTTGCATGGGCCGCGGCATACGCATGGGCACATAACCTCCTGCGTGGAGTAGATACTAGGACTGTTCGGCCCGGGTCCCGGCTTTCCCATCGAGTCGATCGGAGTCCTATTTCCTAGTCGTTCCGAGGCGGTAGGCGCGGACGGAGGAGCACGTAGGCCAACCCCCCGCCGAGGACGGCGGCCATGATCAGAGCGAGGATGGCCAAGTCCTCCCAGGACCCGCCGGCGGGACTCGGACCACCCCCCGAGTTGGTCGTCGGGGTCGCGGGCGCGAGGCTCGTGACCGTCAGGGTGGCCGATTGGTTGGCGCCCCCGCCCGAGTCCGTGATCAGCGCATAGACCGTCTGGGTGCTACCCGCCTTGCCGACGGTCAGGTTCGCCGTCCAGCCGCTGGAGAACGCTACCCCGCCCGAGTACCAGACCACGGTGTAGGGCGCGGTTCCGCCTCCGACGAGGATCCCGAGCGGGACGACCGACCCCTCCACCGCCCGGAGCGTGGACAACGCCGGTCGGGAGCCGTTCTCGAGGACGTCGGTGATCGGTCCGGCCACGGCGAAGGACCGGTTCAGGGAGTGGCCTACCGCCCCGAGCGCGTCGGTGACCGACACGTTCACGCTGATCTGGGAGCCCCCGGTCGCGGTGAGCGAGAACGGCTGTTGGCACGAGCGCGCCGGCCCGTCAACGGCCCCATCGACCCGCCAGGTGCAGTTGAACGGCGCCGACCCCCCGGAGACCGTCGCGTTGAGGCTGATCGACCCGCCCAGGTCGATCCCGGGCGAGCTCGTTGCGATGGCGACGGTCGGGGCCGGCAACACAAGCACCGAAGCGACCTCGAAGCTGGCCGCGTCCCCCACGCCATCGAAGAGCGAGGCCTGCACCGTGTAGGTGCCGGCGGCGTCCGGTGTGCACGACAGCGCCGTGGTGTTGGCCGAACGGCATCCCGACGGCAGACCCGACCAGGTGATCGTCGGTACCCCCAGGCCCCCCAGGATGCGGACGTAGAACACCGTGGTCTCCCCGACCTCGACCTCCGAGCGCGAGACCGAGCCCCCGGCCGCGAGCGGAGCGGTCAGGGTATTGGTCACCACCGTGGCGGCGTAGTTCGGGCCGGGGGGGTCGACGCCCGAGGCCACCACGACGTGGACGTAGGACGATTGGAGCCCCGCCGAGGTCGACGTCAGGGAGTACTCCCGGGGGGCGGAGGTCGACACCCCGCTGACGCTGATGATGACGGGCGCGCCGCCCGAGGTTTGGATCTCATCGACCCCGCCGAAGACCCCGTCGGCACCGGCCAGCTCGTCCAGCACGCTGGTGCCCTCCTGGCCGGGCCCTCCGGGGCTGGTCGTGAGGGTCGACTCGTTCCAGACCTGGATGCCGTTGAGGAAGGAGTTGTTGAAGGCGATGTAGATCGGGTAGGAGCCGTTCGTCGTGGCGATCTCCTTCTGCTCGCCGCCCATGTCCACGCGAAACGGCGCGTCGAAGCTGTGGTTGACGAAGGTCGTCCCGTTCGCGCCGCTCTCGACGGTGGATCCGACGGTCCGGGAGTCCATCGAGACGTTGTCCCAGCTCTCGGAGGAAGCGGTCGTCGTTGTGATGTTCGAGCTGAACAACTGGGAGACCGTCGCGTTCAGGTAGTAGACCCCGTTCGTCGAGGTGACGAGCGTGCTGGCCGAGTAGTTCGCTCGGCCCACCTGTTGGATGGTCCCTCCGACGGCCCGCGCGGGTCCGACGGTGATCTGGTGCGATTCGGACTGCAGGCTCGCCCCCGTCACGTTCGGGTCGGTGTAGAGCAACAACGATCCGCGGCACAGCCAGTTGTTGGCCGGGGCGGTGCCGATCCCGGTGAACGTCGCGGTGAGCGTGTGGGGACCCTCCAGGAACGGCAGCCAGGCACTGACGTCGAAGTGCTGGGGGGGGTTGTCGACGGTGGCCACCGCGGTCACCGGTCGCCACAGGAACAGATCGCTCCCGCCCGTGTTGATGAACGGGAACGGGTAGAGCGTCGCGATCGGGGTGGAGTTCGAGGTGACCGTGACCGACCGGAACGCCGGTGCGGCGTCGTACCAGAACTCGTCCCCCGAAGGATTGAACCCGTAGGTGAACACCTCCATCGTCGCGTTGACGACATCCGGCGGAAGCGAGACGGTCTGGCTCTCCGAGGGGGACGCGGCGCTCTGGCCGGGGCCGGCGTTCCAGAGCGGGATGAGCTCGTTGGGCACCTGGGGAGCGGTCCCTCCGGCCGGCACCGGATAGAAGCTCAACGTCAGATTGGCGAGGAAGTAGCCACCCGCGAGGGTCGCCGCCCCCAAGAAGAACTGGATCGTCGCCGAACCCCGGAGTAGGGTCGAGTACTCGGTCACGTCCTTGCGAACGGTCCAGGTGCCGTACTCGGGGGAGGTGCCGAAGAGTACCGGGACTTTGTCGACGTAAGCGCGGTAGGAGGAATCGTACACCCCGTTGACGACCGTCCCGACATAGGTCAGGACGATGCGCGACCAGGTCCCATTGGGCAGGTCGAACGTCTGGTTCAGGCAGCAGTTCTTCAGGTCGGTGGCCAACGTGACGACGGTCGGCGTGGTGTCCGGGACCGACGGCGGCGCCTCCACCGACGCCACCGAGGACGCGAGGGGCGCGAACGGAGCCGAGGGTCCGGGCGCGAGCGTCATGTTGAGGTCGGGGCGTACCGACCAGGGGACCGTCGCCGGTAGCTCCGAAGCTGACCAGGGCGATGTCGCCGCGTGTACCGAGTGTCCGGGTACATGTAGGGGCGGCGGTGCCGCGGGCCCCGGGTGGTCCGTGGTCGCCGCCGCAAGATTCGGGGCGACCAGGAGCAGAACAATCCACGAGCCGAGCGCGACGATCGCGAGCCGGTGGCGCATGCCAAGGCCTCACGCCTCGCTTGGCTTCAAGCCTCGCGCGCCGGGCGGCCGGTTCCGCGGCCGACCGTACGAGCGCGGGCGGGGGGCGGCGGAGACTCACACTTTTTAGGTCGCCCCCCTATTGGACTGCCATGCCCGCAGCCGCGCCCGTTCCGGTGGAGGTCCGCCTGCACCCATGATGACCAACGAGGCGAAGAAGATCTGGATGGATGGCGAGCTCGTCGACGCGGCGTCGGCGCACGTCCACATCCTCAGTCATACGCTCCACTACGGGGTCGGTGCGTTCGAGGGGATCCGCGGGTATCGTACGCCGGAGGGCGCGGCGATCTTCCGGCTCGATGACCACGTCCGCCGCCTGATCACCTCCGCGCGGCTGTACAAGATGCCGCTCTCCTACAGCCACGAGGAGATCGTCCGCGCCATCGTCGAGACCCAGGCGGCGAACGACATCGTCCCGTCCTACATCCGCCCGATCGTCTACCGCGGTGAGCCCGCCCTCGGGGTCAAGAACATGAAGGGCCGGGTCTCGCTCGCCGTGGCCGCGATCCCGGCGAAGAAGTACCTGGGGGAGGGATCCGACGCCGGCGTGCGGGCCAAGATCTCCCCCTACCGCAAGCCCCACTCGGACGCGATCCCGTCGTTCGCCAAGTCGGTGGGCAACTACATCAACAGCTACCTCGCCGGCGTTGATGCCGCACAGGACGGCTACGAGGAGGCGATCCTGCTCGACCAGAACGGCTACCTCGCCGAGGGCACCGGGGAGAACCTCTTCCTCGTCCGTGAGGGGACCGTCTACACCCCGGGTCTCGAGTCCGACATCCTCCTCGGCATCACCCGCAGTTCGGTGATGACCATCGCGGAGGACCTCGGCTACCGGGTCGTTCCCAAGCTGTTGTCGATGAACGAGCTCCTCACCGCCGACGAGGTGTTCTTCTCGGGCACCTACGCCGAGATCGCCCCGGTGCGGGAGATCAGCCACTACACCGTCGGCAATGGCAAGGTCGGCCCCATCACCAAGGAGATCATGCAGGTCTTCTACCGGGTCGTCGCCGGCAAGGAGTCGAAGTACGCCCACTGGCTCCATCCGGTGCCGCCGCTCGTCGCGCCCACCCCGGTCGCGACGCCGCGCCGCACGGCCGGTCGTACCGCCGCGTAGGCACCGCGCGAGCGTCCGCGAACGGGCGGACGGGCCGTTCCGGTGGTCACTCCGGGTCGGGGTCGGACCCGTCGCCGTCTTCGGACGACGGCACGTCCGCGGCCGCCGCACGATCGGCGTCGACCTTGCGGATCTTCTCGGCGAGCGTCTCGCCCTTGGGGGTCAGGCGGTAGACGTTGAGCCGGCGCGTCGATCCCTGGACGTGGCGAACGTCGAGGACGATCAGGTGCGAGTAGGTCAATCGACGCAGCACGTTGGAGAGCAGGCTCTGTTGAACCCCGAGCGTCTCGACCATCCCGGCCTGCGTGAACGCCTGCGTCGCCACCTCCTCCGTACCCAGCCGGGGCTGGGCGTAGAGGTGGAGAAGCACGCGGTGCGAGAGCTTCACGCGGACCTCCCGGGGAGGGGCGGAGAGGATCCGGTCCGCCGGCATCGGCACGATGCTCGTGCTGCTCTCGAGCTCGCCGGCGGTGCCCGCGAGCACGTCGAACTCCCGGTCGGAAAGGTCGAGGAACTTGCTGCGGTACATCTCGGCCGGATAGCGGGAAGGCTCGGAGGTCACGAGCTCGGTCGGCGGGGCCGGACGCAGACCCGGCGCAACCGACCGGCGCACCGGCCCGCCCCGCGGTGCCGGCTCGTACAGCTCGGCGACATCGAGTTCGGCGTCGGGGTCGTCGTCGGAACTGAACTTCGGGGCGCGGCCCCGCACGTACAGCGCGGCACCCGCCGAGGCGGCGACCATCGTGCCCAGGAGCGTGAAGATCGTGATCGTACCGAGGCTGAGCGAACCGTTGGACGGACCGGCGCTGGCCGCCAGCACCTGGATCGTGACGGTGGCGTTGGAGACGTCGTGGTAGGTGTCGACCACGGTGAAGACGGCGTGGTAAATGCCGGGAATGGAGTAGGTGTAGGCCAAGCTCTCGCCCGACGCATAGTGGTTGTCGCCGAAGCTCCAACCGATCTGGGTGAACGTGCCGCTGCCTCCCGTGATCGTTCCGGTGAGCTCGACGGTGAGCGGCGCGACGCCCTCGGTGGGCGAACCGCTGGCGGTGACCACGAGTTGCGCGGGGGTGGTCTGGATGGCCACCGAGCAGGCGCCGGACCGCGTGCCCGACTGGACCGTCACGGTCGATTGGAAGTTCCCGACGGTCTCGAAAGTGTGGCCAAGGGTGAGCGAGCCGGTCCCCGAGCCGTTCGAGTAGGTTCCATCCCCGAAGCTCCAAGACACGCTGGTCGGCGTGCCCCAGTAGACGGTCAGGACGAAGTCGACGGTGTACGGTGCCGGGCCCGTGGTCCCGGACAGGTCGAGCCGCAGGCCGTTGGAGCAATTGACGCCGGCCGCGGGATGGGAGGTGATCGGTTGTGCCGTGGCCGAGGCGGCACAGAGCAAGCTCACGAAGCCGGCGCCGATGACCAGGAGGGACAGCCGGAGCGCCGGGCTCGCCATCGAGTTATCCGTCGCTTCGCGGTGGCCCATCGTCGCCGATGGGGTCCGCGTCCCGGGTCTCGCGTCGCTTCTGCACGTACCGGTACCAGGCTACGAGGGTGAATATCGCCGTGGCCCACGCCGGCACCCCCACCACGAGGAGGAGCATAAAGTTCGTGTTGGGCGTGGGCAGGGTATCCAGCATCTGGAGCGAGGCGATCCCGACCAGTCCGGCGGCGACACCGGGGGCTACGAGGGCCGGGCATGCGGTCGCCCGAGGGGGCCGGAAATGCCGACGGCCGTGGGGCGCGAGCCCCCGCATGATGTGGGATGCGGTTCTACACCTATATACCGTGTCATTTCGACGACCAAAGTGGGAAGTTCCGCCGCGATGCGGACCTACTCAGGGTGCTCGGGGTGGCGCCCGGGATCGGGTCGATGGATCAGTTCGAGCTGGAGCCCTTCGGGACCTTCCAGGAACTTCGATCGGGACTCATCCCGTGTCTTCTCCTCGCGAATCTCCGCCCCCCGGGAGCGGAGCGATTCCGACAGCCCTTCCCAGCGGTCCACCCGGGGGGCCAAGTGGTGAACGCCCGGACTCCCTGTTCCCGAGCGGTCCCGGCGCAGTCCGACGACCTGGTCTCCAAAGAGCAGGAAGGTGTGGTCCTCGCTAGCTCCCAAGACGTCGGCGCCCAAGATCCGCTCGAAAAAGGTGCGGGCCCCGACCAAGTCGCGCGCATAGACGTCCACGTGGTCGATGCCGGTCACGACCGGCTCGGCGCCCTGGGTCATGTTCTCCGTAACGGGCCACGTTGGAAGATATCTGTCGCGGAGTCGCTCGCGTGACCGGGCGACCGCGGGACCGAGCGGTCTTCTTCGACCTGGACGACACGCTGTTCGACCATTCGTTCGCTCGGCGGGCCGGAATCGGAGCGCTGGTCCGCCGGCTGCCGGGGCGCGTGGACCGGACCGTCGAGGAGTTCGATCGGACCTACCAGGGGTTGGTCGAGGAGTATCACCCGCGTGTGCTCGCCGGCGAGTGGACCCGGCTGCAGGCACGCATCCGCCGGATCGGCGCCCTGCTCGAATGGGCGGGGTTGGAGGTCAGCCCGCTCGAGGTCGCTCGTTTGGCGCGATTGTATGCCGACACATACCGGAGCCAACGGCGGACGACACCCGGCGCGAAGGCGCTGCTCCGGCGGCTCGCCGGGCACTTCCGTCTCGGGGTCATCACCAATAACCTCGTTCGAGAGCAGCAGGACAAGCTGGTCGTGACAGGGCTTGCCTCGTGGATCGAGGTGCTGGTCGTTTCGGAGGAAGTGGGTGCGTCCAAGCCGGACCCGGCGATCTTCGCCGCGGCTCTCGAGCGGTCCGGCGTCGACGCGGATCACTCGGTGATGGTCGGAGATTCACTCGAGCTCGATGTGCTTGCGGCCCGGCGGTGCGGCTGGGGTGCCGTCTGGTACCGTCGCAACGGTGCGCGAGCGGTCGGGCCCTCGGGGCCGCCGTCGCTCCGTTCATTCCTCCCTACCGCGGATGCGTTCGCAACGATCGTCGCCGCCGTCGGAGGGGATGTCGCCCGCCCTTCCTCCGGCTGATTCGTTTCCGAACTGTCATATCAGGCTCCGATTGTGGGCCGAAAGTGACCACGCTCCTCGACTCCGAAGGCGGGCTGGAAACGGCGCTGCGCCGCCTGGAAGGTAAGGGGGAGTACGCCGATGTCCTGGCCGAGGCCTCCGACGGGCTCCGGGTCCGCGTCGAAAAGACCCTGGTGCAGCCCGTACAGAGCCCCTCCCTGAGGGGGGCGGTGTTCCGGGCTTGGACCGGTGAGCGCTGGGCCGAGACCGTGGCCCGCACCCTGGATGCCGCCGAACTGACCCGTGCGGCCGACCATCTGCTCGCCGAGCTCGCGCACGCGCCGGCACACCGGCGGCCCCCTCCGGGAGCCGCACCTACCGGCCGGCTGGAAGCGCACACCACCGCCCGACGGGCGATCACCGACGTGCCGATCGATGAGCTCCTCCAGATCGCACGCGGCTGGTTCGGTCGCGCGACCGAGGTCCCCGGGATCAGCAACGCGTTCGCCAGTGCCGGCTATCTCTCCAACGACCGTTTGTTCCGCGCGTCCACCGGCGCGCGTCGGTTTCAATCGATCCAGCGCGTGATCGGTACCGTCGTGCCCCTCGCTCTCGAGAACGGCAAGGTCGAGTACGACGCCGTCGCCGAGGGGAGCACCGGTGGCAGCGAACTGTTCGATCGATTCACCGACGAGGCGATCCGCGAGGCCTCGAAGGTGGCGGTCGAACTGCTCGGCGCGGGCGAGCCCCCGCGGGGTCAGCGTACCGTGGTGCTCGACCCGAGCACCTCCGGGACGTTCGCGCACGAATCGTTCGGCCACGGCACCGAGGCCGATCAGCTGGTCCGTGACCGCTCCTACCTACGACCGCTACTCGGAAACGAGCTCGCGCCGGAGGCGCTGACCCTCGTCGACGACGGGAGCTTCGCGGGAGCCTGGGGGAGCATCTACTTCGACGACGAGGGCACGCCCGCCCGCCGGACCGTGCTGGTGGACAAGGGCCGGTTCACCGAGGTACTGCACGACCGGGAGACCGCCGCGGAGCTGGGCCGCACCCCCGGAGGGAACGCTCGAAGGGCCGACTTCCTCAGCCGAAGTTTCGTCCGGATGACCAACACCTTCGTCGAACCCGGGGAATGGGGCCTCGACGAGATGCTCGACGAAGCCCGCGACGGGATCCTGCTGGAACGCTGCACCAGCGGGATCGAGGACCCGCTCGGTGGTCAGATGCAGATCAAGGTCAAGCGGGCGCGGAAGATCGAGCACGGAAAGCTCACGGAGCGGTACTCCTCGATGGCCCTCTCGGGCAAGGTGCTCGAGTTCCTGCGGACCATCCGGGCCGTCGGCCGCCGCGAGCAGTTCGAGATGTCGCCGGGGTTCTGCGGCAAGGGCCACACCGACATCCTCCCCGCGGGAACCGGGGGCACCTACCTCCTCGGCGAAGCCGTGGTGGGTCCGGCATGAGCGTCGTCCCCGCCACCCCGACCACCGCCGACCGGGCGGCCGACGTGATCCGCGGCAAGGACCTACCCGCGTGGGAGGTCTTCGGCCAGCGTCTGGTCCATCACGAGATCCACCTCAACGGTCGCCGCATCGAGCTCCTCCGGGGGCCCATCGAGCTCGAGGGGTTCTCGGTGCGCGTCTTCGACCCCCGCGACGGGGCGATGGGGGTCGGATTCGCGAGCTCCAACGACCCGAGCCCCGAGGGGGTCCGGCGCGCCTTCGATTCCGCTCGTCGGACCGCCCCACATTCGACGTTCCCGGCACGGTCCGTCGAACTGCCGGGCTCGAACGGCGCCGCCTCCTCGCTCCAGACCGTTGACCCCACGATCCGGGACGCCCCGGCGGCCTCGATCCAGGAGTTCGTCCGGCATCTCCTCGACCAGTTCCCGCAACGCTCCGACGTGCAGCCGAGCTTCGGTTCGGTCCGGGTGACCTACGGCGAACGCTCGGTCGCCAATTCCAGCGGTCTGCACCGCTCGGGGGTTTCCTCCTACGTGGAATTCGAGTGGGCGGTGAAGGCCTCGGGCGGCCCGGAAGGACGACCCCCGGGGGAATACTGGGTCAACAGCGACGCGCGACGGCTCGACGGCGGCGACCTCGGGATCCAGGTCGAGCGCTGGGCCGAGCTCGCCCGCGACGTTCGGATCGCCAAGGCGCCGCCCTCCGGGTCGTTGGACGTGGTCTTCCCCCCCGAAGCCCTCCACGACATCATCCCGCCGATCCTGGGCTTCCGGCTCTCCGGCTCGGCCCGGCTCCGGAAGATGGCGCCCGAGGTCGGGAGTCCCATCGCCGCTCCGCTCGTGTCCATCTCCGACGAACCGCACGCCCCCTGGGGGGTGGGTAGCATGGAGTTCGACGACGAGGGGCTGTCCACCCGGGCCCGGCCCGTGATCCAAGGCGGTTCCGTCAGTTCAATCTTCTACGACCTCCTCCATGCCGCGAGCTTCGGGGAGCCCCCGACCGGGAGCGGCCACCGATCGATCGGCTACCTTTCGACCTGGTTTCGGTTCCCAAGCTCGGTCATGCCCGGACCTTCGAACCTGACGGTCGCCGCCGGCAAGGACGGCTCGGACGAGGAGCTCATCGGGTCGGTCCGGGACGGCCTGTGGCTCCAGCAATTGGGCTACGCGTTCCCCGATCCCGTCTCCGGCGCCTACGGAGGTGAGATCCGGATCGGGTACCGCATCCGGAATGGCAAGCTCGCCGAGCCCGTTCGGGGAGGTACCATCGGTGGGCTATTGATGGGTCCGCAGGGTGCCGGTTCGCTCCTGCGTGACGTGCGGGCCGTCGGGACCGTGTCGCGACAGGTCGGGCACCTTACCACACCCCCCTTGCTCGTGGGGGCCACGCCCGTGGCGGGTCCGGATTAGCCGCCCTTCGGCGTCGCCTTCGTTTTCGCGCTGATCGTCCCGCAGCTGCGGCAGAGCACGGCGGGAAGGTTCGCCGAGTAGGTCCCCATGAAGCCGGTGGGTACAAGGACCTCGAGGTCGTGGGGTCGGACCCGGGTCGGTTCCGACGAGTGGGACCAGAACAAGCCCGAGCCGTTGGACGTGGCGATGAATCCCGCCTCGGCGTCGGACCCGCACGCCGGACATTTCGCTGCCGCCATCGATCTTCGACCGCGGCAGGTTCGTTCGGGTAAGAATGTTGCGGGGAAGTTCGAAAAATTGTAGGGGGATGGGGAGGGGCCGGTAGGACGGCCCCACCCCACTAGGGGAAAAATGCGACCCCCCCGGGGGCCGGGTTCCCCCGGGGGGGCCTGGGGTTCATCGTGATCTGGTTAGAGCGCCGCCAGCATCGTGTTTTACTCCCTGATTGGACTTCGGGGGGCTCGGGACGGGTCGCGGCTCGCCCGGCGCATCGCGCCGGGGACGAGCCAGAGAGGCCAGCTGACCGCACCGGTCGGGCGGTGCTCGGGGGTGCTGACGAGCGCGACCAGGAGCTCGTGAGCGGCCGGGCTCGGCTCGGAGGCGGCCACCTGGCGGGGGATCTCGGGGGCGTCGATCGGAAGGCGGGAGGTGCTCGCGCCCGAGAGGTGGCTGCGGGCCGAGCGGTGCCGTGCGAAGATCATGGGAACTCCTCCGCGCCGTGCGCGAGGCTCCAGGTCATCGCCAGCAGGTCGGAGCGGCGGCCTGCCCGGGGAACCGGGGAAGTCCCTGCGAAGACACCGGTCGCGGTCTCGTCGGATGAGGGCGCGTGTGGGGGTGCGGACGGCGCGGAGGTGGGGGAGAAGGGTTCATCGTGAGAGGTCTCGCCCCGGGTCCCGCCCTGGATGAAGGGGAAGGCCCCCACATCGGACTCCGGGCAGCGGGGGGTCGAACCGATCCCCGCAGGCCGCGTGTGCTCGGCGAGGAGCACGCCGCAACTTGCGCAAACATCGGCGACGGCCAGCATGGAGCTGATCGCTCCCTGGTAACCGCCGCTCTCGTTCGCGCGTGTCATGATGGGAGAGTTTGGGGTCTCCGGGGCATATAAATGTCATCCGTTATTTTGTACAAAATAACTCTAAGTACCCTCGATACGTATCCATCAGTGCCGTGCCCGTCGTCAGCTACCTCCCGACGGAGATCCTCGACTACCTAGATACCCACCGGCCCGACGAGTCCTCCGCCTTCGGTATCGGGCAGCGGGAGCTCTCCAAGGCGCTGGGGTACCACCCCTGCTCGATGTCCCGTCCCCTCGCCGAGCTCGTCGAAGCGGGCCAGCTCCAGGTCCGGCGGGCGCCCGTTCGCGGGGGCATCCGAAAGCAGCTGGTCTACAGCCTGACCGACGTCGGACGCTCCCAGCTCCAGCGCAATGAGGAGGCGGTACCTCTGCTCAGCTCATCGATCCCTCCGCCCCCAAACCCGTTCGTCGGCCGACGCGCCGAGCTCCACACTCTATCGCAGACCGCCGAGGGCGGCGGCGTGGTGCTCGAGGTGTCCGGGCCGACGGGCATCGGCAAGAGCGGGTTGGTCGCGCGAGCAATGCGTCGCCTCAAGGCCGGACGGATGCCGTTCTGGTTCACCGTCCGGGCGGCAAGTTCCGCCCGCCACTTCACCCTCTCGCTCGCGCACGCGCTCGCCTCGGTCGGATCCCAGCAGATCGCCTACTACGCGCACCTCCCCCGCGAGCCGAACGGACGAGAGGTCGCCGACCTCGTCCGCCGCGCGTTGTCCGGTCGGAGGTTCCTCGGCGTGATCGACGACTGTCACGTGGCGCCACCCGACCTGCGGGAGTTCCTCTCCGAGTTCTCCTCCGCGCTCGTCCGACCGGACCAACCGGACGTCTTGATCTACATCGGCCACGAGGAGTCGTATCTTCAGGTCCCGCGCGAACGGGTTCGGAGCCTTCGCCTGGAGGGGATCGATCGGGCCGCCGCCCACGAACTGACCGACCGGCGCGGCGGGCTGGGGGAGCGGTTCGAGGCAGTCTACCAAGCCACCCACGGCAATCCGCTCCTGCTGCAGCTCGCGCTCGCGGCACCCGAGGCGGACGTCTCAGCGACGGCGCTGCCGGCCGCGGTCATCGCGCGACTCTCCGAGATCGATGTCGAGGGGCTCTTGGCGGCGGCGGTGGCCAATGAACCACTTCCGCCAGGCTTCCTGACCGAGGTGGGGGGCCTGGCCCCCGACCGGATCCAGGACCTCATCGCCCAAGGCCTGATCCAAAGGGCCTCCGGCGGGCGTGTCGAGGTGATTCAGGCGGTCCGCGGCGCTCTCGTTGCCCGGGTACCTCCCGCCCAGGTTCGTGCCTCGCACCTGGAGCTCGCGCGGTTCTACGGCCGTAGCCACCGCATCGAAGCGATCCGCGAGCGTTTCCTCCATCTCGTATCCGGCGAGGGCTGGCGCTTGGCCGGCGAGCTCCTGGGCCGTCAGGAACGGGCACTGATCGCCAGCGGTTACTCGGACGGTCTAAGGTCGGCCCTCCGCCAACTCACCCTTTCGAGCCCGCAGGAATCCTTGCGGGTCCGGGCGCTCCGCGCGGAAGCGCAACTCCTGCGGGTCCACTCCGAGTTCGCCGAAGCGGTCTCCTGCCTGCGACGCGCCGCCGCGGAATCCCGGCGCGACCCCAAGATTCAGGCCGAGTGCCTCCTCTCGACGGTCGAACTGCATGCGCGTCTTCAGCAGACACGGGAGGCCGAGCTGGCGATCGTCGAGGCCCGTCGTGTGGCCCCGGCGACGCGGCGGTTGCAGGTGTTCCTGGAGCACTGCGAGGCTCGAGTGCTGGAGGCGCGCGGCGACCTTCCCCGCGCCCGCGAGATGTACTCGCAGGCGATCCAGATGGCCCGTCGAGCCTCCCAAACGGACCTCGCCCTCGAGGCCCTCGCGCGTTGGTCCCGCCTGGCATCGATGACGACGGACCGGCAGGAGGTTGAACACCTCATCGACGCGGGGATCCACGAAGCCCGGGATTCGGGCCGCATGGACATCGTGTTCAACCTGATGTCCCTTCGGTCCAGGAACTACACTGAATCTGGGCGCACTGACTTGGCGATCGCCGAAATCAACAATCTCAGAGCCGAAGCGGAGAGTCTAGGGTATCTCAGTCAGCTCGTGTACGCGCTAAGCGGACTGGGAGCGCTTACCGCCGAGCTTGGGAGATGGGAGGAGGCCGCGAGCTATTCCCGTCAGGCCGGTGAACTTGCCGAGCGACTCGGGAACGAGCTGATTCTCGGTCATACGTTGGCCATTCAATGCGCGAGCGAGCTCCACCAGGGCCAACTTCTCGGGGCGAAGGGATTGGGCGAGCGGGCGGTCTCGGTACTCTCCAAACTACCGCGGTCGGACTCGCTGCCGATCGCGCACGCCTACCTCGCCGAGGTGTATGCTGGACTCGGCGAAGGTGAGGCCGCTCGAAATCACTACCACCAGGCACTAGACCTCTGCGAAGCCCTCGGTATGACGTGGTGGCGCCAACGGGTGGTTACGGAGCTGGGACCTAGGTTGGGTGAGCCGGCATCGACATAAGAAAAAAAGTGGGTCGCGGCACCTCGGCCCCACCCCCGTAGTGGAGCCGAGGTTTGGGAGGAATGTCAGGTTCCTCCCGGCCCATTCGGCTTTACAGCTGCTCTTGGGGAACGGGGGGGACGATCGGGAGATACGACATGTTCGGACCTCACCTCCGAAGTGCGCCTGACGGGGGAGTATTTGAAGAATCCGTACTCGAATTGCAGTTTACTTCGCGATTATACTGCGCGCATTGATGGAGAACTATGCGCATTCATGTGAGATTTCTCTAGAAGAGCAAGAAGGAACGCTATACATCAAACTCGCATCCAAACTAGGCATTTCGACAGAAATCGGCTAGATTCTAGGCTACTTTCAGAGGGTGGACCACCCTCTCCCCTGCCGGCGGAGAAGCGGGTGAGGTCTGCCTACGCGGTTACACACTTTCTCGACGGAGAATGCGGGCCGGTCAGTACCGCTCAAGTTGAATCACCGGCAATTGCTGTGGGGGAAAGGAGGATTGAATTCTGGCGCGGCCGGGACTGGTAACACGATGGTTACGTGGTCCCAGTTCCTGCTCGATGGATCCACCGATAAGTGGCCGCGCGCAACCGTCCTTGGCCCGGGCGCCCACGGCAGGCCGCCCTCACTTCGGGCGTCGCCGGCCGATACGAACGGTATCCTCGGTCCAGTGGAAATCCAGCCGGGTCCTAGGGGACCAGCGCTTGCGGCGGTCCCACAGGGCGCCGACGAGAAGCGGGAGCCCGACCGACGCCTCGATGTGGGCCATCGCGCGTGTGGCCGTCTTGGAAATCTTACCCCAGGACTGGGCCTCGTCGAGCGTACTGCCGGAAAGACCGCCCCAGTGGGGGGCATCGGTGGTGATCTGGAGGGCATAGAAATGACCCTCCCCCTCCCGGCCGAAGGCGTAGTTCGCCATCACGATCCCGTCGTTGATCCAGTTCTTGGGCGTCCCGCCACCGATGTAGACGACCGCGGTCCTCTCGGATTGAGACAGGATCTGGACGAGCTCGAAGTTGTCCCGCACCGCGTCCAGGATGAATCGGGTACGGCCGCGATGGGCCTGGTAGTAGAGCGTAAGCCCGATCCCGATCGAGCTGTCGATGAGGGCGGGGGAGAACACCGGGACGCCGCGGCGTGCGGCGACGCCCAAGATCGATCCGGGCGCGTCGAACTGCTCGCCCAGGAACTGCAGGTACTCGCGCGAGGACGCCGGCCGGGTGGGGAACTCCGAGGTGACCCGTCCGATCGCCCGGTCGGTCTCCTCGAACTGCAGCTCATCGACGTAGGTATCGTAGATGCGGTCCAGGTACAGCTCGCGCAGGCGGACGTCGTCCGCCGTCGGCGTGCCCATCCAATGCTTGCCGCCCGTGGTCTGGTAGATGTCCTGGTAGAGCACCGCTCCGGTCGACACGACCACATCGACCAGGCCCCAATCGATCAGATCGTGGACCACCTGGCGAAGCCCCGCGGCGATGAGCGGTCCGGAGAGCCCGAGCAGGATCGTCGGTCGTCGCTTGTCCTGTAGGGCGTTCTCCCAGACCTCCAGGCACCGGCCGAGATTCCGGGCCTGGATCGAGGCCGATCCGAACTGCTCGAGGAGGTCGCCGAGACCGCGAATCTTGCGGACATCGATGGCCGAGACCGGCGTGCGGAGCACCGAGCGGCGCGCGGCGTTGATCTTGGAGCTCACGGGACGACCGCACGCTTGCCCCGATTTAAAGCCGGGAGTCGCCGGATCGATGGTCGGCGGCGGATGGTGGGAGTTTATCAGGACGCGGCGACCTTCGACGTTCGTCACCGTGGTCGACACCGGCGTCGAGGGATTCCGGGCCCTCACCGGTCTGCTCGAAGGCTCCGGCCGGACCGTGGCGATCGCCGGTCCTCCCGCCTCCGGCAAGAGCGCGGTCCTCGCGGAACTGCGCGCGCAGCTCAACGGGCTCGGGTGCCAGGTCATCGAGGTGGCCGGGAGCTTCCGTGAGCGCAGCGCCACGAACGCCCTCGCGCAGCGGATCGTGGACTCCTACGGACGCGGTGCGAGCGCTGGCGAATCGGGTTCCACAGGCATCCCCGATGAACCCTCGGCGATGGCGTGGGCGTACGCGGCCCCCCCGGTCGCTCCCACCTCCTCTTCCTCACGAGTGCGCAGTCGCGCCGGGCTTCGTCCGGACGCGGTGGTCCGGCCCGAGGACTTCTGGACCCGGTGGGTCCGCGACCTGCGCTCGGGGGCCCCGACCCCGCTCGCGATCTGTGTCGATGACGCGCAGTTGGCCGATAGCGAGAGCCGCGCGTTCTTGGGCGACCTATCCCGTCGCGCCCGCTTCCGGCCTCTCCTCGTCGCACTCGCCCTCGACACCTCGGTGCCGGCGGCGGGACTCTGGGACGAGTACCTTGCCGGCCGCGGAGACGTGGATTGGATCCGGCGCCCCTACCCGAAGCCCGATCCACGCGACGTACAGCGAGCCCACGATGCGCTCGAGCGGCTTCCCCCGGTCGCGCAGCGACTGGTGCGCCTGACTTTCCTCCTAGGCGACTCGGTGGCGCTTCCGACGCTAGCGCGCGTGGTCCGGATGGGTCGGGAACAGCTCCTTCAGGCGGCCAAGGCACCGATCGAGGCCGGGCTACTCCGGATACGGGACGACCGGGTGGCGGTCGCCTCCGACGCACTGCGGCCCGTACTCGAGGAGTTGCTCCCCGGGAACGCGGTGTCGGAGATGCACGCCGCCATCGCGGATGCGCTCGTCGCATTGCACCCCGAGCCGAGCCCCGACCAGGAGGCCGAGATCGCCCGCCACCTGTTCGCCCGTGCCCGGGACGGCGAGGCGCTACGGGCGCTCTGTTCCGCCGCGGCCCGGCTGGAGCGCGAAGCCCGCATCGAGGAGGCGTCGGCGTTGATCGGGGCCGCGATCCGGTGTTCCCTCGAGCTCACCGAGCCCGACCGGATCGGTGTCGAGGCCGGCCTCCGTGTCGAGCGCGCTCGCCTGCTGGTCTACTCCGGCCGTGTCGAGGACGCCGAGCGGGAGGTCCGCGAGGGACTGGGCCTCGCGCTGCTCGCACAGCTTCCGAACGAACGGCTCGAGGAGCTGTTGGAATCGCTCTTGCCCGCCTTACGGCTGGTCGGTCCCCGGACTGCGCTGGTCAGCGAGCTCTCGGAGCTCTGCGACCGGTTCCACGACCGCGAGGCGCCCGGCGCGGAGGCGTTGGCGCTCGGGGCGCTCGTCGACTACGAACTGCAGCGCGGTCGCCTCGCGGTGGCGCGGGAGGAATCCGTCCGCTGCAGCCGCCTGGTCCGGACCTTGCCCAAAGGGCCGGCCCAAGCCGTAGGTCTCCTGAGCGTGGCGGCCCCTATTCTCGACGGGAGCGAGGAGGAGCGGCGGATCGCCGCCAAATGCGTCCGGTCGGCCCGGGACATCCTCGAGACCTACCGGCGCCCCGAGCTGCAACTCTACACCGACGAGGTCTACGCCCGCCAGTTGCTGGGCCGGGGCGAGACCCGGTCGGCCATCGCCCTCCATGACCAGGCGGTCCATGTCGCCGAGCGGGCTCGCAACCTGCCCTACGAATTCATCCACAACGTCGCGTTGGCCGCCCTCCTGTCCGACGGGCGGGGAGACCCACGGCTCCAGCCGGCGCTGAAACGTTCCCTCGAGCTCTCGGATCGGTTCGCTCTCTCCGGACCGGCGTCCCGAGCGCTGGAGCTCTTCCTCCTCCAAGGTCGTTGGCAAGCGCGCGCCGAGCACCGGGAAGAGGCCCGGGAGTGGTGGTCGTCGGTCGCCGACCGGCTCTCCCCGCTCGTGCCCAACGCCTACCGGGCCGAAGCGTGGATGCGTCTCGCGGACCTCGAAGTCCGGGAGGGCCGCATGGCCGAGGCGCGCTCCCATCTCGAGCGGTTGGAGCGCCCGGAACTCCGGAACGGATTGCGCGGGGACTGGGCGGGCCAGTTGGCCGACCTCCGCAGTCGGGTCGACCGCGCCGTGGCCTGACCGACCGCGACGCCCCCGATCAGGGGAGCCCGCCGAAGAGTCCGGGCATCAGCGCGTAGATCACCGTCAGCGTGCCGACCACCACGAGGATCACGATCACCAGCCGGTCCAGCGACTTGGGCTCGACGCGCGCGCCCAGGCGCGAGCCGATCAGCGAGGCGGAAGCGGCCACCAGGACCAGCGCAGAGGCTCCCGCCGCGAAGATGAGCGGCGGGTTGGGGAACGCCGAGACGAAGACGATGAGGAAGATCATCGTCGTGTCCCCGAGCTCGAGCAGCAGGATGAGCAGGAACGCCGAGAGCGCCGCCGAGCGCGCCGGGGGCGCCCGGCGGTCCTCCTCGGGAGTGACCAGCAGGTAGGCCGCGTACCCGAGCAAGAACGCTCCACCCCCGAGCCGGAGGTACAGGACATGGCCGCCGAGCGCTGCGACGAGCGCGGCGCCCACGACCACGGCGAGCGCGGACGTGACCAGGAACGCCGCGGCGCCACCGACCCACGTGGGGAACGGGCGGTGGCGCGCGGCGAAGCCGATGAGCGCGAAGTTCGTCCGGTCGATGAGCTCGGTGCCGCCGATGACCGCGAAGACGATCAGGAAGACCGTGAGGGCGCTGTCGGCCATCTCGGTCGGCTAGTTCAAGTGGTGGAGGAAGTCGTCGACGAGCCGCTCGCAGTAGATGCACCGCAGCACCACCGGCCGACGCCGGTGGACCTCGAACTCGCTCTCGATCGGCTCGCCCTGGTTGGTGATGCAGTTCGTGTTCGGACAACGAAGGATCCCGGCGATCCGTTCGGGCAGGTCGACGGGGCGCTTCTCGCGGACCTTGTACTCGCGGATGATGGAGATCGTCGCGGTCGGGGCCAGCAGCGCGATGGCGTTGACCTTGCGCGGCGAGAGCTCCATGTTCTCGACCTTGACGATGTCCTTCCATCCCAGCTTCTGGCTGCGGACGTGCAGTGCGACCGAGACGGTCGAGTCCTTGTCGAGCTCGCGCACCCCGATGATCTTGAGCACCTCGAGCGCAAGCCCGTTGCCGATATGGTCGATCACCGTCCCGTTGCGGATCGGTTGGATCTTCAGCTCGCGCATCGACTAGGCCGCCTTTCCCGTCAGGATGAGCGAGAGCAGGGCCATGCGGACGGGCACCGCGAGGAACGCCTGGCGGAAGTAGACCGCATGCGGGGTCGCGTCCACCTCGGGCGCGATCTCGCCGGTCCGGGGGAGCGGGTGCATCACGATCAGTCGGGATTTCGCGCCGGAGAGCGTCGCGTTGTCCACGCGGTAGCTCCCCGCGACCTGGGCGTACTCGAAGGCGTCGGCGAACCGCTCCTTCTGGATCCGCGTGACGTAGAGCACGTCGGCGTCACGGACCGCCCGGTGGATCTGCGTCTCCTCGGTGACCTTCGCGCCGAGCTGGTCGACCTGCTCGCGTACCTCCTCCGGCAACTGCAGTCCGGGCGGGGCGATGAGCGTCAGCTCGGTACCGTAGACGGCGAGCGCCCGCGCCAGGGAGTGGACCGTCCGGCCGTACCGAAGGTCGCCGAGCAGGACCACGCGCAGCCCGCTGAGCGTGTTGAACGCCTCTTGGATCGTCGCGAGGTCGAGCAGGGTCTGGGTCGGGTGCTGACCGGCACCGTCGCCGGCGTTGATCACCGGCCGGTCCGACACCATGGCCGCGAGCCGCGCCGCGCCTTCGTTGGCGTGGCGGAGCACGATGGCGTCGCCGTAGTGGGTGAGCATGTGCATCGTATCGTGGAGCGACTCGCCCTTTCGCATGGACGTAGCGCCGGCATCGGCGATGGTAACGCACCGGCCGCCGAGCCGCTGCATCGCCGTCTCGAACGACAGCCTCGTCCGGGTCGACGGCTCGAAGAAGGCGAGGGTCAGGATCTTGCCCGCGAGCAGGTCGCTCGCCTTCTTGCCCTCCGCGTACGGGATCATGCGGCGGGCGGCCACGAGGATCTCGTCGATCTCGTCGCGGGAGAGGTCCCGGATCGAGATCACGTCCCGGCCCTTGAGACCCATCGGGGGGCCGACAAAGGTCAGCGAGTTAATCCTTCCGCGGGCGGCAACGGCGCCCCAGAAACCCCTTTCGAGGGGAGCGGTAGTCTTCGAGCGTGCGACCGGCCCTGGCCCGCGCCGGATGGGTGCTGCTCTTCGGGGGCATGGTCACGGCCTGGGGCCTGAATTACCTGTTCGTCCGCTGGGGGCTGGCCGAAGCGCCCCCGCTGTGGCTGGCGGCGCTACGATCCGGCATCGGGGCCGCAGGGATCGCGGTCTTCCTGGCCGTCCGGCCGACGGGAGCCTCCGTCTCACCGCCGCTCGTGCGCGATGCACTCCTCATCGGAGCGGTCAATACCGGCCTGTTCTTCGGGCTCTGGTTCTCCGCGGCCTCGTCGATCGCGCCGGGGGAGGCCTCGGTGCTCGTCTACACGTTCCCATTCTGGGTGGCGATCCTCTCGCTCCCGCTGCTGGGGCAGGCGCTGCGCGTGCCCCACGTCGCGGCCATCGCCCTCGGCTTCCTGGGCGTCGTGCTCGTCGCCCAACCTTGGGCGTCGGGGGGGACGGCGCTCCCGACGATTCCGGCCATCGAGCTCGTCGCCGGCGCTCTCGCCTGGGCCGGGGGGACCGCACTGTTCAAGCGCCGATTCTCCGGCGGGGAGGTTCAACTCGCGAACCTGATGCAGCTGCTGGGAGGAACGCTCGCCCTCCTCGTCGCCGCTTCGCTGATCGAAGGGTGGACGCTGGCCGCCTCGGCGCGGCTGGTCGAGATCGTACTATGGCTCGGCCTGGTCGGCACGGCCTTCGGCTACGCGGTGTGGTTCGAGTTGCTCGACCGGCGCGATGCCTCGGAACTCAGTGCCTACATCTTCCTCGTCCCGCTCGTGGCCCTGGTGGCATCGTCGGTGTTGTTTGAGGAGCGACTCGAGGTCGTGCAGCTCGCCGGGGCCGCGCTCGTGCTCGCGAGCATCTATGCGGTCGCCCGCGCCCGCCGGTGAGTCCATGGATCCCGCGACCGGCGCCGCGGGGTGCGATCCGGCTCGGCTCGAGGATAGGTGGTATCGCGGAGCTACTTCAAGACGGGTCGAGGTCGCGCGCTCGTGATCGACCTGCGATGGTCCCTGGTCGCCGCCGTGCTCGCCTTGCTCCTGGCCGGTGCCCTCGGCGCGTACGGCCCGGGCGCCTCGGGAACGAGGGCCCCCGCGGGGACCGGGACCGGCATCGCCAACGCCGCGGTGGCCCAAGCCCAGGCCTCCCTGGCCACGGGGTCACCCGCGTGGCACCGGGTGATGTCGACCGTCGTCCCCCCGCGTGCGGGCGCGGAGGTGCTCGTGTACGACGCCGCGGACCATTACGTGCTGATGTTCGGTGGGCGGGACAAGTGGACGCCGTTCAATGCCCCGTTCATCGGGGGCACGTGGAGCTTTGCGAACGGAACATGGACGCTCCTCCAGCCGACCACCGCCCCGACCGCGCGAGGCGATGCGGCGGCTGCCTACGACGCTTCGGACGGGTACGTGGTGCTCTTCGGCGGGCTGCGGCAGGGGGGTGGGCCGATGGGTGGCGGGTCCCTGTACGACACCTGGACCTTCCACGCCGGGCAGTGGACCCAGCTCAAACCCGGAGTCCATCCCGGCGTGGACGAGCAATCCGCAATGGCCTACGATCCGGCGATCCAGCGGGTGATCATGTACGGGGGGACCACCGCCGGCGGAAACCAGACGTGGATGTTCCATGCGGGCCGTTGGACGTTGTTGCATCCCTCGACCTCACCGCCGGGTCTCCGACTCGCCAAGTTGACCTACTACGCGCCCGCCAGCGAATTGCTGCTGTACGGGGGCTGCTCGGGCGGAGGATGCGTACCGGTATACAACGCGACCTGGGCGTTCGCCCATGGGACCTGGACGCAGCTCCGTCCCCTGCAGAACCCCGGTCCCCGCTTCTGGTATGCGATGGCCTACGATCCGTCGTTGCACAGCGTTGTCCTCTTCGGAGGATCGAACCGCACCTCGCTCCAGTCGGACACCTGGCTGTTCACGAGCGGGAACTGGAGCCTGTTCTGCGCCCATTGCGGACCTTCGGCCCGGTACATTCCCGTGTCCACCTACGACCCCTCGGCGAACGCGGTGGTCCTGTACGGCGGCTCCGCCGCGGGGGGCTTCTCGAACCAAACGTGGGAATTCCGTTAGCCTCGCCCCCGCTCGACGGATCCGCCCGGCGTAGCGCGCGTCGGCTGTTCTGCGAGACACCCCCGGTCGCGATCTCCAGTGCTCGTCGAGGAGCCGAGCCGTTCCGCCTCGGAAACCCGCTCCCTCGAGCCAGTTCTCTAACTCCCCGCCGACCTCGGAGCTCAGGACGCTCGGGCTCTCGGGAACCACGAAACACCTCGGGGAGTGCCGCGCGAAGCGGTGTTCGATCGAGTACATACGGGTTCCGGGACCGTTCGGGCGGGGAGAGGGCTCTCAGCTCGGCGTAGAGGAGGTCCGACCGCCGGTCATCCCCGCGGCACTTTGCGGCGAACCATCCCCCGAACGGTCACCCACCGCCGCGAACGCGGCGGTGGGGCCAGGTGGCGGTCGTAAGCCACGTTTCGTTCCGGCAGCATTCGACTGCGCGCCCTCCTCGACGGTCGCGGGACCGGTTCCTCCCGTCACTCAGGGCTTGCTCCCGGGGAGACGGCCGTTTCACCAAATCCCGGAGGAAGCTCCGGCGCAACGCCCTCACCGTACCTCCGAGCTGTGTCGTTTCTGCTCCGTTGCTCGGGCTCTCGCCCGACGGGCTTGCGCCCGTCCCCGTGGTCCCCGGAGCGCGGACTTTCCTCAGCCGAGCCGGGGTGTCCCTCAGCTCTACCGTCAGCTGCCCACCGCCTCCTGGCGCTCCGGGGACGACCCGCTGGGCGATAACGGTGGTCCCAAACAACCGGAAAGACGGATACCCTCGGCCGCTTCGGAGGTCTCGATGGCGAGCTCCGCAGCACCCCGTACGGCCCCTCCGGCCTCGGGCCCACGGCTCGTGCCGATCCTGCTCTTGGGGCGGTCGGGGAAGGTGATGGTTCCGGGGGCCGACGGCCCGGTCCTCGCGACCACGCCGGAGGATCGGCCCATCGACCTCTTCGATTTCACCGACTATCTCGCCGACAAGTTCCACCGCCTCTACGTGGTCGATCTCCAGGGCGTCGAGCACGGGGTCGCCCAGCTCGACTACCTGCAGGAGCTCACCAAGGACACCGACGTCTGGATCGATGCCGGAGTCGACACCGCCGACGGAGTCATCGACGTGCTCGTCACCGGCGCACGGCGGGCGGTCGTCAGCACCGGCCGGCTCGGCGGGATCGCGGACCTCAAGCGCGCCTGGAAGCTGACGCAGGAGATCGCTCTCGAGATCGAGATCGGCTCCGACGGGGAGGTTCGAGGGGGCTCACGTTGGGGAGCGGATCCGGCGGCCATCGCGGCGGCCGCCCGTGAGATCGGGATCGCCGAGATCGTCCTTAGCCCCCGCGATCGTGCAGTCGATTGGGCTCTGGTTCGTACGCTGTCCGGGGCTGGCCCGGTGTGGGTCGACGGAAGTTTCGAACCGGGTGACCGCGGTCGCCTCGAGGAAGTCCATGCTGCAGGGGGCCTGTTCCACATCGCCGGGGAGATTCCGAACTTCCTCGCCCGAGGCCCCTCGGGATAGGTCCATGGGCGCCGGCGGGGCGACCGTTGCGCTGGCGGTCATCGCTGTTCTCACGATGCCAATCGGACTTGCGTGGCTGCCCGTCGAAACGCGCCCGGGCACCCTCAGTGCCCCATCCGTCCCGACCCCGATGGGCTACGTCATTCTCCCGACGAGCAACTCCAATCCGGGTAACAATAGCAACGGCAGCGGTACCGGTCCGTTCCTGACCTTCACCGTCGTCTTCCTCGAGGACGGCCTCCCGCCGGGGACGACCTGGGCCGTCCGACTGAACGGGTCGGTGGAGACGACGAGTGGGAATTCCCTGACCTTCCATACGGTGGCCGAAGGCTCCAACTCGTTCGCAGCGGAGGCGCCCTCCGGATACTCGGCGAATCCGAGCTCGGGGACCCTCGACGTGAACGCTCCGCTCCGGATCGCGATCGGGTTCCAGAGCGACTCCGGTGGCACGTTGAGCTTCTGGCCGCTCGCCCCCGTGGAGATCGAGCTCATCGCCCTCATCGCCGGCCTCGGGGCGGCGGGAGCGGTCGCTTCCGAGCTGGGCCAGCGTCGGCGCCGGCGACGCACCCCCGACGCGGCCGGAGCGCCGCCCCACCACTAGGTCCGCCTCGCGGGGCGCGGTGCTCGCTAGCGGGTCGCCGGGGGCGCCGGGCCGGCGCTCGGCGGGCGCAGAACGGACGGAACGACCGCGGCGAGCATCAGGATCGCCGAGATCAGGAAGACGAGGTGAATCCCGCTCATGAAGTCCGCCACACGGAAGTCCGGCGGGATCGCGCCGAGCTTCCCGGTAAAGATCGCCCCGAGGCTCGAGGGGGGGAGCGTCCGCGAGATCACCAGGACCGCCACCCCCAGGCTCACGGTCTGCCCCGCGTTCATCAGCGTCGTACCGGTGCCCGCGGCGACCCCGCGGCGCCGGGCCGGTACCGAGCTCATCATCGCCGCGCGGTTCGGGGAGGCAAAGATCCCGAACCCGGAACCGACCAGGACGAACGGGACGAGGAGTCCCCAGAAGGTCGTGGCCGGCCCCACCATCGTGAGCAGGAAGAAGCCGATCGCGGAGATGATCAGGCCGGCGACGGCGAACGGTCGTGACCCGTAGCGGTCGGAGAGCGTGCCGCTGATCGGGCCGAACACGGCGAGCGACGCCGAGACGGGGACCATGAACAGCCCGGCGGTCAGCGGGCCGAGGAACCGCGGCGGACCCTGAAGGTAGAAGACGATCATGAACGCGAACGCCCCCCGCGCGATCGAATTGAGCAGGATCGCGACGTTGGTGCCCGTGAACGTCGGGATGCGGAACAGGCTCAGGTCGAAGAGCGGGTAGCGCGTCCGACGTTCGATCACCACGAATCCCACGAGCAAGGCCGTGCCCAGAACCACGAGTCCGAGGAACGGAACGAATCCGATCACCCCCAGGGCGTCGAAGGTGATCCCGGCCAGGAGCGAGGCCAGCCCGCCGCCGAAGGTCAAGTTCCCGGCCCAGTCGATGTGCTGGACCCGGTCGAGCTCGGCCAGCTCGCGCAACCGGTAATGGGCCCACAGCGTCGCGAAGATCCCGATCGGGACGTTGACGTAGAAGATCGAGCGCCATCCGAGGGTCCCGGTGAGGACCCCTCCCAAGAGCAGCCCCGAGACCGCTCCGGCCACGATCGCGATCTGGTTGACCCCGAGGGCGCGGCCCCGCTCGTGGGGCGGGAACGCGTCGGTCAGGATGGCGGCGCTGTTGGCGAAGAGGAACCCGGCGCCGATCGCCTGGACCATCCGGAAGAGCACGAGCTCGAGACCGGTCTGCGACAGGCTGCACAACAGCGACGCGACGGTGAACACCGCGAAGCCGGTCGTGTACATCCGGGTGCGACCGAACTGGTCGGAGAGCCGGCCGAAACTCAGCAGGACGACCGAGGTGACGAGCGCGTATCCGAGCAGGATCCACAGGATGTCGAGGGGCGTCGTCCCGGCGAGCTGCCGGCCGATCGTCGGGAGCGCGATGATCACGATGTTCGTGTCGAGCGCGGCCATCAGCGTGCCGAGCGTCGTGTTCGACAGCGCAACCCACTTGTAGGCGACGCCGCGGCGGGTCGCGGGCTGCACTCCGGAGGACCGGGTCGTAGCGTGCCCCCCTCAGGTTCGGGCGGGTCTGAGGCCGGGCCGGCTCCGACCGGCGCGCCGATGCAAGGACTCCGTCACGGCGTCGCGGACTGGAGGCGGGCGATGTCGGAGGAGACCTGGTCGACATACTTGCGGAACGCCTCGAAGATCCGCTTCATGGTCACCACTCCGACGGTCCGGTCGCCGTCGACCACGACCATCCGGCGGATGCCCTGTCGTTGCATCTCCTCGACCACGTCCATCGTGGGCGAGCTCAGGGCGACCGATTTCACCGGCCGGGAGGCGATCTCACCGATGGTGATCTTGCTCGGGTCGCGCCCGCGGGCGAGCACCTTTTCGATGAAGTCCCACTCGGTGACGATGGCGACCGTCCGGCCGTCCTCGACCACCAGGGCGTAGCCCTCGCGCCGCCGGACGAGCTCCTCCAGGCAGCTGCGCGCGTCCTCGTGCGCGGGGAACGTCGGGAACTCGGTCGCCATGAGGTCCCGGATCAGGAAGACCATGAAGGGTCGAACGGGGCGGCATATTTACCCCGCACTTCCGTCCAAATCTGCCGTAGGGATTCAAATCCCGAGACCCGGCTCCATTCACTCACCATGGCGGACGCGTCCCGCGCCGCGCAGGACGTCACCGGCCCGGGTCGTGAACGCGCCGCCGATCGCGGTCCTACCGCGTGGGTCCGGCTTCGTAACTACCTGGCACGCCATCCCATTGTTCTCCTCTTTCTTCTGACCCCGGGGATACCCGAGTACCTCTCGGGGTCGAGCTCGCTGGCGCTGGCCCTCCTCAATCCGTTCGCCTTCCTCCTCTTCCTGGGCGCGAACGCGGCGTTGTACCTCCCCGGCGCACTGTTGGTCCGGGAGGCCCGAGTTCGCTGGAAGAAAGGCTGGGCGACGGTGATGTTGCTCGGGGCGGCATACGGGATCGCGGAGGAAGGCCTCGCGCTATCGACGCTGTTCAATTCTCATGCCGGCCCGGTCGGCGGACTGGGGTACTACGGCCACTGGCTCGGGGTCAGCTGGGTGTGGGCCGTGGGGGTGTTGATGTTCCACGTGGTGTTCAGCATCTCGCTACCGATCCTGCTCCTCGACCTGGCCCTACCCCAACGTCGCCAGCGGCCCCTGTTGAGCGACCGTGGCCTCGCGTGGGCGTTCGCCATCCTCGGGACCGACATCGTCCTCCTGTTCCTCTTCGTGGACGTCGCTGAGCGATTCTCCGCCTCGATCCCGATCTTGGTCGGCAGTATCCTGGTCATCGCCTTGCTGGTCTGGCTCGCCCACACCGTCCCCGCACACCTGATCTCGCCGACCGGGGTTCGACCATTCGTTTCTCCACGGCGCTTCGCGCTCTACGGCGTCGTGCTCTTTCCCGGCAGCCTGCTGCTCGAGGCGCTGGCGGGGGCGGCCCGTTTCCCGCCGATCCTGACCGTCGCGGCGGTCCTCGCGTTCTTCACCGCGCTGCTCTACGCCGCCCGTCGGGGAATCGGTTGGGCCGACAACCAACGACGGCTGATCGCCTTCGCGGCGGGGGCGCTGCTCCCGGTGGCCATCTTCGGATTCGTAGCGCACTGGCCGCTCCCGGTCGTGCTGGTCGAGGACGTGCTCCTCGGGCTGTTCCTGCGCCATATGTGGCGGCGGTACCCCCAGGGGCAGACCGTCCCCAACTCCCCGGTCGCTCCGCCGACGGTAACCCCCGCGATACCCCAACAGATCTGGGGGGCCGCGCCCGGCCGACGTTGACACGCTCACCGGGAGGTGATAAGCCGACGCTTCCGTCCTGGGACCGAGCGCCCCATGCCGTCGAACGGACGAACGAAGGCCACCGCCCCCTACGAGGAGCTCCGGATCGGTGCGAGCCCCGAGGCGCTCGAGTCCCTGCGGGCGGCGCTCGCGCGCCAGCCGCCCGGCCGCGGACTCCGTCTCTGGGTCGAACCGGGGATGCGCCCGCAGGTGCGGATGATGATCGACTCGGGGACCCCCAACGACCGAAGGATCTCCCTCGAGGGGGTGGAGGTCTTCGTGGACCCTCCGAGCATTCGGTATCTCCAGGATGCCCGCATCGAGCACGGACAGCTCGAGGGAAAAGAGGGGTTCCGGGTCGTCGGCCCGAACGTCCCGGCCGTCCGTTCGTCGCCCGAGGCTCCCTCTCCCACTGCGACAGCGCCCACCGGGGCCACGGTCGGTGGCAAGGTCGACCGCGGGAACGTCGAGGACCGGGTGCGGACGGCGCTCAAGGGCATCTACGATCCCGAGATCCCGATGAACCTGATCGATCTCGGGCTGATCTACGGGTTCGAGTGGGGCGAGGGCGACGCGCTCACCATCCGTATGACCCTGACGAGCGTCGGATGTCCGGCGACGGAGGCGATCTTGCACGAGGTCGAGGCCGCCGCGAAGAGCGCCTCGGGACTTCCTTCGGTGAAGGCGGAGATCGTATGGGACCCGCCCTGGACTCCGGAGCGGATGAGCCTGTTCGCGAAGCGACAGTTCGGCTACGCGTAACCCTGTCGCGGCCCGCGACAACGGCGCGATCGACCCATCACCCGCGCTTCGGGATCTTCTCGACCAACACCGCGCAGCGCGCGCGATGGACCACGGCATCCGAGACACTGCCCAATAGGAACCGGACGGCCGGGCTGCGGCCCCGAGCGCCGAGGACGATCAGGTCCGTTGAGGTCCGCTCGGCCTCTTGGAAGACCGACTCGACCGCGCTCCCTACCATGGCGACCGGCCGAGACGAAGAAAGCCCGAGTGCACGAGCTTCGGCGGCGAGCCCCTCGGCGAGTTCCGACGCCCAGTGCGACTCGGTCGGGGCGAGCGTAGGGGGCGACAACGGGCTGCCGGGGGGACCGAGGAACATCACCGGGGTCGGTTGAACAACGACGATCGTCAGCTCCGCGGCGGGAGACCTTGGCCAGCGTCAGCGCGGAATCGAACGCGCGGCGCCCGTTCGTTGAACCGTCTGCCGCGAACTGGAGCTTACGGAAGATCGCGGTCCGCGGGCCCTGCTCACAACTCGTCCTCGACCGGATAGAACTCGGCGTCGACCGGAGGCGCGTCCGCCGCGGGGATGGGGGCGTCGGAGTCCTGGGCGCGTACGGACCCCCGGAGGTGGCGGGGCCCCGACCGGCGCCTCCACCAGTAGACCAGGGCGAGCGCAGCGAGGACCGTCACCGTTCCCCCGGCCAGCTCGGCATCGAGCAGCCAGGGTGTCCCTCCCCCGGTGGAGTGGGCCCTCGTCTGGGTCAACACGACTGTGACCTGGAGGGGGGCACCGCTGACGACGAAGCTGGTGTTCGCCGGCACGTAGCCCCGAGCCGTGGCGTTGACCGTGAAGCTACCTACCGGGAGTGAGAGGAAAGCAAGCCCAGAGCTACCCGCGCTCGCGTTCGTCGAGTACGGGACCGAGACCCCGAGCTCCCCTCGGATGAGCAGGCTGGCCTCCGGGATCGGCGCTCCGCTCCGTGCATCGACGGCGCTCAGCGTCGTCTCGACCAGTAGCAGTGGGAGGATCGCCCGGAACGGCGCGGTGACCCCCCGGACCGTGATCGCCACGGGAACGGGGGCGACGTACCGGCCGAGGGCGGCGGACGGAGCCACCGTCAAGTTGTAGCTGCCGTTCGCCAGGCCGAAGGAGAACGCTCCGGCCGAATCGGCCGTCGCGAGGAGTTTCCCGGCGTAGGACACCGTCGCCCCCGGGGCTTCCGCGCCCGACTCGGCGACCGAGGCCGAACCGCGCACGCCCCAGGCGAACGGCGCGAGAGCGACGGTCAGCCCGGATTGCGGGCCGTGGACGGTCAGTGGGCTCGAGTTCGTCGCGTAACCGGACGCCGTGACCACGAGCTGGTAGCTCCCCCATGCGAGACTCAGCTCGAACCCCCCGCTCGTGTTGGTCGAGGTGGAGTCCACCGCCACTCCGGAGCTAACGGCCCGGACGAGCGCCCCATCCACCGGTGCCCCTGGTCCGGTCCCGGAGCTCACCGTCCCGGCGATGGCGAAGTTCTGTCCCGGGCCGAGGTAGGGCAGATAGATCGTGTTCGCGCTGATCGTCGAGTCGGAGACCGCCGTCACGCTCTCGGACTCGGTCAGGTATCCCGACGAGGAGGCCGAGACGGTGTACGGCCCGGGGGCGAGCTGGAAGCTGTACCGGCCCCCCGAGGACGTCGTGCCGGTGGTGCACGCGTAGCTGCCCGAGGGAGGACAGGCGCTGACCGACGCGTCGGCGATCGGCAGGTCGGTCGACGAGGAGACCACGCTCCCCTCGAGCGTCCCGTTGGGCACGATCTCGAGCGTTCCGACGTTGACGTACTCCCCGGCCTGGAGCCCCAGGATGAACCCGAACGGGGCGTAGCCTGGGTAGGTGACGTTGAGGTAGTAGGTTCCGGCGGTGACCGCCATGGCGAAGCCCCCGCTGGCGTCGGTCGCCGCGGGCGAGACGCAGTAGGCGTAGAAGATCACGTCGATCGGGCAGAGCGAAACGTTGGCGTTCCCGACCGGCCCGTCGTCGGGAGCGGCGACGACCGTACCGGCGACCTCGGCATCGTTCCACAGCGGGGTCGTGCCGACGTCGACGAAGCAGTCCGAGCACACGACGACGTCGATCGTCGCGTTGGCGACGAAGCCGTCGGCGGAGAAGGAGATCGCCGTCGTTCCCGGAGGCACTCCGATCCACCAATCGCCCGAGGCGTTGGAGTAGACGGTCTGGCAGGAATATGGGAACACCGTCAGGCACGCCGACGCACCCGCACCCTCGATCGGCTGGTGGTGGAATCCCTCGACGATCCGGCCGGAGACGACCCCGTCGCCGGTCATGTTCAGCGTCGAGTAGCGGAAGACCGAACCGACGGTGGGCAGCAGCGTCGCGTTCGTGGCATAGTCGGCCTTTTCCACGGCGAAGGAGGCATTGGCCTGCGAGAGTGCCGAGATCAGGAACTGGCCGAGGCTGTTGGTGAAGACCGGGTTGGTCGCCGGTTGTCCGAGGTCGTTGTCGATGAACACGCTCGCGAGCGCGAGCGGGGAACGGGCGACCGGGTCGACGACCGTGAGCGTCGGCGCGACCCCGACGGTGTTCACCTGCTCGCTCGACACCCAGGTGCCGCCGCCGGATCCCCCGAGCGGTCGGAGAGCGACCGGGGTGGTCGTGCTCGGAAGGACGGTCGCCGTCACATTGCCCGGAACGTACCCCGAGGGACTCGCCGTGATCAGGACCGGGTCGCCCGGGGGCGCGCTCAGGTTCGTGTAGCCCGAAGCGTCGGAGAGGCCGTAGCCGGTCACCCAGGTACGGTTGTGCGCGTCGTAGGTGGCGGCGCTCACCCCCGCGAGGGGGATGCCGGCCGACGGGGAGAGCTGCCGAACGTCGAAGGTCACCCATCCATAATGGGAGATGTACAGCGGCGAGAGCGTACGATTCCCCGTCGTCGCGGGGGCCGTGGCGTTCTCCGATCCTCTCCAATACGACGACCCGCCGGCGGTGATCGAGACGTTCGCCCCCGGCGGGAGGAAGAACTGGTAATCGCCACCGCCGGTCAAGTTTTCCGACAGGGTGTAGCCGGCCGTTCCCCCGACCTGTGCGGTGACCACGCCGTAGCGCACGGGCAGCCGCGCTCCGGCAGTCCCGGACAACGTGGTGCTGTCCCCGACATGTCCTTTGACCGAGCCGTAGAGGCGAAGCTCGGGCGCGGTGGTCGGACCGTCCGGGAGCGTCGTCCCTCCCGCCGGGACCGTGATCGTGGCGGAGTAGCCGGAGATCCCCGTGCCGGGGGTACCGTCGGGGGTCGACACGCTCGGTACGGTGATCCGGAAGGTATCGTAGGTGCCGGCCGGGCCCGAGGCGTTGAACCACCCGGCGGTGTCCGGCGAACTCGGTAGCCCGCAGGTCGTCCCCGTCGGATCGCAGGCCTGGACCGTGGAGCCCTGCGGCGCGAGGCCATCGGCGAAGGTCAGGCTGGGCCAAGGACCGTATTCGAGCCGTCCGAGGACGCGCGGATAGGGGTCGAGATGGATCACGCCCAGGTGCACCGGCGCACCGGTGAGGTTGACGTAGGTCCGGTTCGAATAGAACCCCAGTTCGCTGATCGTGATCACGGTCCCGCCGTTCGTGATCGAGCCGTTGAACCATCCGCCGAGCGCGGTGGGCGAGTCCGAGAAGCTCTGGCAACCGGAGGAGGTGAGGACCGGGCAGGCCTGGATGGTGTAGCCCCAGAGCGCGTCGCCCGTCCGTGCGTCGACCACGGAGCCATCGACCCAGGTCGACCCGGCGTTCACCACGCTCGCGGGCGCCAGCCCCTCGGGGCGCTGTCCCGTGCCCACCCCCGTCGGGACCAACACGACCTGGCCGAGGTTGGTCAAGCTTCCGGACGAAAGATTCCCCCATGCCGAACCGTCGCTGTAGCCCAACGCCGAAACGTCGAACCGGAACGCACTGCCCGGGAAGATCCCTGCGGGTGCCTCGCCGGAGAAAACCCCCCCGGGGTAGGTCGGGCCGAATCCGGACGTGGAGCAGACCGTCGGCTCCGATACCGGGCAGACCTGAGTGATCGCGCCCGGAACGGGCACTCCGCCCGGCGTAACCGCCGTGCCCACGAACGTGCCGTCCGGCTCGATCCAGATCGTCCCGGAGGAGTTGAGGCCGGTCACATCGACCCAGGTGCCGTTCGGTGCCTCCCCTTCGGCATCGACGGTCAGGTCCTGCCAACCGGTCGAGACGTTCGCCCAGAACCGACCGCTGAGGTCGGTGGTGGCGAACGGGCAGGCGGTGACGGGGACGAGGGTGCCGACCGGGCAGATGGTGACCGAGATCAGCGCGCCCGGTTGGACCACGCCATCGGCCAGGCGCTCCATAACGCGCCCGGTCACCTCCCCGATGCTGGTGGTGGAGACGTTGATCTCGCGGATGTGATCGCTGGTGACGTTGGCGAGGTCGAGCTTCGGGGTCAAGGGGCCGAGGAGGTTGCAGCAGTACGGCCGGACGTACACCCAGGTGACGTTCGAGACCGCGACGGACTGGCTCGTCACCGACAGCCGCGACGGACCCGGCGGGACGGCGACGCAGAACTGGGCGGGGTCCAGCTGGCCGCGACAATTGCCCCCACCCACCACATTTCCCCCGCACCACCCGCTCTCGTCGGTCGAGCAGGCTTGGACCGTGAAGCCGCCGGGAGGGGCGGAACCGGTCCCTTGCGCGACCACCCGTCCGCTGACCCATCCGCCCGGTGTCAGGTCGATCGTTCCAATGTCGATCACCTGCCCGGCGCTGGCGTTGAACCAGGTGGTGTTGCCGAACACCGGAAGGAACCCCGCGGTCCCGTTCGAGGTGCCGTGGCCCACGATGTCGAACTCCACACGAAGTGGCGGGACCAGGACCATCTGCCCGGCCGTGAAGTCCCGGTAGCTCTGCGTCGCGGGATCGCAATGATCGGGAATGACCCACGCCGAGTTGTTGACCTTCGGTAGCGGATTGATGTGGACCAGGATGAGCCCGGAGAGGCTGCACGGGATGACGTAGCCGCCGGAGTTGCTCGCGACCGACGCCGGCGGATTGCCGCCGGTCAGGCCGGTCCGAAAGACCGCGATGGCTTCGGGGGTGAGACGGACCGGCACGATGATCGTGGTGTACTCCGATCCGAACGGGACCGCCGGGATCTCCGTGATGTTCTCCAGGAATCCGAGGACCTCGACGACGAGGTAGGTCGGGCCGGGCAGCGCCCAGACCGTCTGGTTCTCGTGGGCGCCGTCGAACGGGCAGGCGTTGGTGTCGCGAGCGCATGCAGCGAGGTACATCCAAGGTTCCGGCGAGGGGAGGATCGGTTTGCCGGTCAGGTCGTCGATGAGCTGGACGTTCAGCGCGACCCCCCGGGGGAGATAGACATCGCCGAGGTCGATCGTTGAGTTGGGCGCGCCGTTAACGAACGTCTGGTTCGGACCGTAGGGTCCGTGGGGGTCCCTCGGAGTGAACGACACGTACGACGGGACGGGCGGAAGCTCGACATCGAACGTCCCGTTCGAGCCGGTGACGGCCGTGGAGCCGAGGAGCGTGCCGTCGCGCGAGGAGCCGGCGATACTGACGTTCACCGCGGGCTCGTGGGTCCGGTCCGCCCCCACTACCCGTCCCATGACGTAGAAGTCGTGGACGAGCTGGACCTCTCCGAGGTCCGTGGTGGAGCCGTTCGGGACCTGGATGACCGTGTCGTTCTCGAGGTAGTGCACGTCCGAGACGGCGAGGATCGACGGTCCCGAGGCGCCCGTAAGGGAGAAGGTTCCTCCGGAACCGCTCGTGGCGTAGGCGCAGCTTGACGTGGCGCACGAGAAGGTCGGTGCGGCCTCGAGCGTGAGGTTCACCCCGGCGAGCCCGCGCAGGCTCACCGAGTCCACGACTTGCCCGGTCACCGTACCCGAGCCGCCGACCGAGGAGTGGGCCACGGCCGGATGGCGGGAAGTGCTCGCGGCGGGGGCTCGCATCGCGGCGGAAGAGGCGTTTGCAAGAGTCGAACGGTTGAAGGGGTTAGATTCGTGGAGCGCCCCGGCGATGGCCTGTTGCTGCCGGATATAGTACGGCAGGAGCTGCTCGATCGGGATAGTGGCGCCGTCGCGTAGTTCGAACGGTCCCAGAGCCGTAGGCGGGGCGGGTCCACCCCGTGACGTCGCAAGCGCCGAACTGTGATGCGCCTCCCGCGGGGCCGCGTTCGCGGCGGAGGAAGTCGGCAGCGTGGGAACGGCCATCACGGTGAGCACCGCCAGCAGGATGGCACCGATCCATCGCGCTCGAGTACGTCCGAGCGCGCGCATCCGGTTGGTAGGGGCGGCCGAAACTTCCGGATGCGCGCGGCTCATGGCGAGGTCCGGTGAAGGCACGGGCTGCCCTTTAGCGGAGCCGGGGCCATGCCCCGAGCACCCCCGTGCGGGACGCACGGTCCGACCCGTCCTCCTCGCGGTCTATACTCGGGCTTATGAAACGAGCCGCGAGTTCGGCGGGGGGAAGCCGCCGGGGGAGTGCAACCGCTAGTGGTCGGGACGGATGGAGAGCTCGTTCTCCTATCGTTGGTCGTGCTCTCGGCGCTCACGTTCGTTCTCGGCGGATTCGAGACCCGGCGTTGGCTGTCGTTCCGGCGTCGCAGCGAGCTCTACTGGAGCGTCGGGCTCGTGCTCGTCGGGATCACCCTGGCACAGGAAGCGGCGGTGTACGCGGGGTACGACGCCGGGCCGTTCCTCGCCTTCTACTTCCTGCTCGTCGCGTTGCTCGTCGGGATCCTCTCGCTCGGCTCGGCGGAGCTCGCCTTCGGTCCCAGGTGGCGCCGAGTCTACGCGGCCTATCTAGCCGCCGCGTCAGCGCTGGTGGCGTACTTCTGTTTCGCCGGTCCCATCTCCGCCCAGGTCGTCACCGCCGGGGTCGTCACCGGGAGCCCGGGCGTGGGAGTGATCGTCGCTTCCTCCCTGGTGACATTCCCTGCGGCGGCGATCATGGCCGGCGGGGCGATACTCGGAGTGGTCCGCGGACGCCGCTGGAACCTGGCCTACATCGCGGCGGGTATCCTGGTCATCAGCGCCGCCGGGAGCCTGTACATCGCGTCGTTCCCCGTCACGTTGTACTACGCAGAGTTCGCCGGCGTACTCCTCCTCTTCTTCGGGTTTGTCCGACTCCCCGCCCCGAGCCCTGCGCCGAGCGGCGCCGGCGTCGGTGGGCCCGCGACCGGCGAGTGACGCCGGGAGCGTCCGGGGCGCCGGACCCCCCTGCCCGCGGCGCGCCGAAGCAGCCGGCGCCGAAGTCGAGATATGGCCCTGGCGCAGGACGGGGGCCGTCAGCCGTGCGAACGAAGGAGACTCAGTGATCCAAGACGGAACGGTCGTCTGCGACAATTGCAAGGCGAAGATCACTCGCGTGGTCGACCTACCCACCGACGACTGGCAGCGGCTCCACAACCTGTGCGCGACCTGCTTCGCAAGCCGCGCGGCGAGCGCGGTCTGAGCCCGATGCGCCCCCGGTAGGTCCACCGTGCCGAAGTTTCCGCCGTGTCCGAAGCTGACGGCGGACGCGTTCTGGGTCGCCCGCGGTCGACTCTTGCTTGTCCAGCGGGGACACCCGCCCTTCCGCGGAAACTGGGCACTGCCGGGCGGGTTCGTCGAGGCCGGCGAGACGACGGAGCACGCCGTGGAGCGGGAGCTTTGGGAGGAGACCGGGCTGCGCGCCAAGGCGGTGGGCCTGGTGGGCGTCTATTCGGACCCCAAGCGGGACCCCCGAGGGCCGACAGTCACGGTCGCCTATCGCATGCGGGGCCGACCGACGGTCCCACGTGCGGGGGACGACGCGGATTCGGCGAAGTGGATACCGTTGGAGCGGTTGCCGATTCTGGCGTTCGACCACGCCAAGATCGTGGCGGACGGCCGCCGGTCGACCCGATAGCGCATCGATCCGGCGTCGCCGCCGTTCGCGGCGGTGGAGACCCTAGTCCTCGCGCGCGTTGCGCTCGTAGGAGGCGTCGCTCGCCCGTTTCAGGCGAGCGCCGTCGCGGTCGCAGATCGGCCGGGCGCTGGGAGGGACGTCGATGACGTACCCCCCGCCACACTTCGGGCACTCGTAGTACGGCATGGAAACTCCAGGCCGGCTTCATGGCGACCGTATATAAAGCGCGACGGTCCGGCCGACGGGGCAGCTGCGGGGGCGGTCGGTGAAGGCGCCACGGGTCCGGAACACGGTCGCCGTGGGGGACGCGCCCTCCCGGCGTTTCCGAGAGCTCGACGAGTACCGCGTCGACCGCGAGTGGCAGCGGTACGAGGGCAATGCGCTGCGCGAGCTGTTCCGCGTGCTGCGCGTGCGCTTCCTTCGGCGTCATCGCCCCGAGGTCGCGGGCCCGGTCCTCGAGATCGGCCCGGGCCCCGGACGCTTTTCCGCGGAGCTGGGGGACCCGGATCATCCGCGCATCCTCATCGATCTCTCCGTGCGGGCCTTACGAGCGGCCCGAGGCCACCTTTCCGGCCGACCGGTCGCGCAGGTCGGCGCCTCCGAGTTCGTTCGGGGCGATGCCCGAAGGCTACCCGTACGGCCCGGCCGGTTCTCCCAATGCATCCTTCTGGGAAACGCGCTGGGCTTCGCCGGAGGCGAGGGCAGCTCGATCCTCGCGGAAACGGCCGAACGACTGGTCGCCGGAGGGAGCCTGCTCCTCGAGGTGGTCGCCGGCGCCGGGGAACACTCGGCCTACCTCCGCCGCCTGCCGACCGGCGCGATGCGGCGCACGTTGGCCGCTCCGATCACCGCCGTGCTTCCCCGCGTCGACCGGGAAGGCTTCCTACCGCAGGCCGAGCGCAAACGCACGGTCTCCGAGTTCCGCCGGTACACGCCCGAAACGCTCAGCCGCGAGCTCACTGGCCTGGGTCTGGAAGTCGGGGAGGTCCTCGCGGTGGCGCCGGCGCTCGGGGCGTTGCCGGACCGGGTCGAGGTCGTCCGGCGCGACCCGCGCGCGTGGGATCGGCTCATCGAACTCGAGGAGGCGATCGGCCTTCGCCCCGAGCGTTGGAGTCGCGCGGCGGCCCTACTTGTGGCGGCACGGCGCGCGGACGGCACCGGAGGCAGGATTAAGTAGCGAGCCGTCGCAAGGAACGAATCGCTCCTTCGTTCTCCTCCATGCCGCCTTCCACGACGGCCGCCGTTGTCGGCGCGTCCGCCCCCTCGGTCGCCGGGACCTCGAGACGCGGCGCCCGCTCGGTGGCGGTTCCCGACCAGCACGACCTGGCGCTCGCGAAGGAGGACGCCCTCCTGCAGCTGCGCATCGGCCGGACCGCCCACATCTACACCTTGATCCTGTTCGCGGCGCTCCTGGCGGACGGCTTCCTGCTCCTGCTGCTCGACCCCTACGTCGCGGGAGGCTCCCTGCTCCAGTCGTTGTTCTACCTGATCTTCCCGCTGGGGGGCGCGATCATGCTCTCCGGATTCGGGGTCTGGGTGAAGTGGGACGCCTACCAGATCTGGCCGTGGGAGTCGCACTTTTGGATCACGGTCCTGTCCGTCCCCGCCGCCGCGGGACTGACCTACCTGCTCGCGGCGCGATTCCTCGACTACGGACCCACCGCGGGTTGGAACCTCGTACCGGGGTATCTCCCCTTGGTCTTCCTCGGGGTGACCTTGCCGATCGTCGGCCTCGCGCACACCTGGCCCGGTTGGAGTCGCCGCAAGGCCGGCGCGGTGATCGCCGCCGTGATGCCCGTCCCCATCGCCCTGACGTTGTTCCTTCCCTCCTCGGCGGGAAGCCTCAGCGCGCTCACGCTCGCGCTCATCGCGAGCGGCGGACTCTATCTGGCCGCGGGCTCGCTACTGCATCTCACCAGCTCCGGTACCGACGCGCACGAACGGGAGATGATCGTGAGCGGGCAATCTCGGCTGTTCCAATTCTCCGACGAGTTGATGCAACGCGAGGACGCGCTGCGCGCTCGCGAGGCGAGCCTCATCCGCCGCGAGGCCGACGTCGAGGTCGGCGAGAGCGGCCTCGCGCGCAAGACCCTCAGCCTCGAGGACCTGCAGAAACAGCTCGAGCAGGTCGAGCGCGACCTCGAGACCCGGGCCAACCGGGTTCACGCCGACTTCCAGGAGGCGGCCCTGAAGATCGCCGAAGCCTCCCAACTGCAACGGGAGCTCGGCGACCGCGAAGCGCAGCTCAAGATCCAGGAGGACGCGACGACCCGTTGGGAATCCCGGCGGAACGAGCGCGAGGCGGCGCTCTCGCAGGCCGAGGGGGAGCTCGTCCGCCGTCAGCTTGAGGTGGCCAATCAGGAGAAGGATGCGGGATTGCGGAGCCCCCCCGCGACCGAGGCGGAATCCGCGCTCGACGCCCGCAAGGCCGAGCTCGACCGCAGGTCCGAGGAGCTCCTCCAACGCGAGGCCGCGTTCAGCGCGCAATCGTTGGCCGTGGGCGTCCCATCGACCGACGCCCGCGAGCAGGAGATCGCCCGACGAGAGGCCACGGTCGCCCAGATCCAGCAAACGATCTCCGAGCAGAGCGGGGTCCTCGGCCGCCGTGCCAAGGAGCTCGACGCCCGACGGGACGAGCTGCGCGCCGCGCTAGAGGCGCAGACGCGCAAGGAGGCCGACCTCGCGTCACGGGAGCGGCTCCTGGTCCAGCACGAGAGCGACTCCAAGCTGGCCGCCGAGGCCGCCGGTGAACGCCAGCGACAGTACACCGAGGCCATCCAGCGGGTCGAGGAGCGCGCCCGAAACTTGGAGCGCCAACAAGCGGAGCTCGCCGGACGCCTGGATGATGTCGGGCGGCATTCGCTCACGGTCCACAATCGTGAGGGGGCGCTCCGTTCTCAGCAGGAGGAGCTCCAACGCGCGCGGGCCGACCTGGAGTCCGCCCAGAAGAACCTGGTCGCCCGGCAGAAGGAGCTCGATTCGCGGGCGACACCCGCCACTATCCCGGTCAAACCGGGGGGGCTCTCGAACGCGACCGTGGCGCCGACGACCGGGAGTCTTCCGGTGCCGGCTCCGGCGGTCGTGCGGGCGACCACGAGGGTGGCCGGCCACGACGCACCCACCGGGATCCCGCGATTGGACGAGCTTTTGCTCGGCGGGTTGACCGATCACGCCCAGATCATGCTCATCGGCCCGCCGTTCGTGGGTCGTGAGCTCGTTCTCTATTCGTTCCTAATGGCCGGGCTCAAGCGGGGCGAGTCGGCGGTCGTCGTCACGACCAATCGCAGCGCCTCGGAGGTCGCTCAGGAGATGATGGCCTCCAGCCCGGAGTTCAAGCAGTACGAGGGGGTGGGCAAGATCCATTGGATCGACGCGTCGAACCCCTCGGCGGTGCCCACGCTCGACGAATCCAAAGGCTCGGTCCGCGCCGTGGTCAAGGGACCCGGGGACTTCGCCGGGATCCTGACCGCTCTGGCCGCCGCGATGCGACCTCCCTCGCAGGGCGGTAGCGACCGTGCCGCCCGCATCGGGGTCATGAACCTCTCGGCGTGCCTGGCCCAGGGCGATGCGAAGGCGACCTTCGGTTTCGTCCATAACTTCGTCAGCATCCTCAAACTTCGTTCGGCCCTCGGGCTCTACGCCGTCGACCCCGGCATCCTGAGCGATGCGCAGCTCGAGTCGACCCTGGCCCGCATGGACGGGGCGATCCGGTTCCGCGAGGACCGGGGCAAGACGCAGCTCTCGGTGCAGGGGATGGGCGAGGTCGCGACCCGCGACTGGGTCGAGTACCGCGCCTCGAACCGCGCGCTCGTCGTCGGATCGTTCGCCCTGGAGCGGATCCGATAGGTCACCGCCTCGGACCCCCGGGCGAAGCTTCAGGGGCGCGCCGTCAACCCTCTCGAGCGCACCGGAGCGGCCCATCGCACTGGGTGGCCCAACCAGTAATCGCTGCGCACAGATACTCATTTAACTAGGTGGAATGCACTGGGGGAACTTGGTGAAAGGTTGGCGGCGCACGCGCCCGCGTCCCCCGAACTGGAGGCCGGCCCGCTTCTCGCTTGGCTGGCCGTTCTCCTCGTAGGGATCTTCGGCGTCGTCCTCCTCGCCTCGGCCTGGACGACCGGTGGACTTCCGGGCGGGGCGCTGTCGGTGCCGGTCGGCCCGCTCGTCACGGTGGGCCTGTACCTGGCGCTCATCTTGCCCGCCGTGGCCGTCCTGGGCGTGGGCCTCACCGTCGCCTCCATCCGGTGGAAGCCTCCGGTGCCCGCCGGCGAGTGGGTCGACTCCTCGAGCCAGAACTCCGTCAGCGGCGCGGGCCAGTAGCGGATCGGGGCGGGGCTCGGACGACGCCGCCTGTGTGGGCGGGCGTCGGGTGCTCGGAGAGCAGCGCAAGGTCATGGTCGACCATGATGCCGACCAGCTCGTCGAACCCGACCTTCGGGGTCCATCCGAGCTTCTTGGCCGCGAGGGAGGCATCTCCGCAGAGGTGGTCGACCTCGGAGGGACGGGCGAATCGGGGGTCGAGTTCCACGTACGGCCTCCAATCGTCGATCCCGACGTGACGGAACGCCGCGGCCACGAACTCCTCCACGGAATGCGTTTGCCCGGTCGCTCCGACAAAATCGTCGGCGATCGGCGCCTGGAGGACCCGCCACATCAGGTCGGTGTACTCCGGTGCGTAACCCCAGTCGCGCCGCGTGGTCAACGTCCCCAGGCGGATGGTCTTGGCCAGGCCGAGCTTGATGCGGGCGACGCCATCGGAGATCTTCCGCGTGACGAACTCGTGGCCCCGGCGGGGGCCCTCGTGGTTGAACAGGATGCCGTTGGCGACGAACAGGCCGTAGCTCTCGCGGTAGTTGACGCAGGCCCAGTAGGCGTAGACCTTCGCGACGCCGTAGGGGCTCCGGGGGTGGAATCCCGTTTTCTCGTCCTGCGGGGAGCGCTCCACCCGTCCGAACATCTCGCTCGAGGAGGCCTGGTAGAACCGGGCCGACTCCGCGCGCGTGCGCATCGACTCCAGCAGCCGCAGGGCTCCTAATCCGGTGACCTCCCCCGTCACGACGGGCTGGGTGAAGGACGCCCCCACGAAGCTCTGCGCGGCGAGGTTGTAGATCTCGTCGGGCTCGCTCGCCCGTACCGCGGTGTCGAGCGACGCCTGGTCGAGGAGGTCGCCGTCGAGGAGTGTGACCTTCTCCAGCAAGTGGACGATGTGCCGGGTATTCGGACTGGAGAGGCGACGGACCAGACCGAAGACCTCGTACCCCTTCTCGAGCAGCTGCTCCGCGAGGTAGCTCCCGTCCTGCCCGGTGATGCCGGTGATGAGCGCGCGCTTGCCCCTCGGCTCGCTGGTCATCCCGGCGCGCGCACCGAGGCCGGCCTCATGAGGTTGCGCCCGAGGCTCGAGCGCTCTCGGTCGCGTAGGGCCCCGCCTTAAGGGCCGGAGGTTCCGCTAGGGCAGTGCCCGACGAATCGACCAAGCCCGAGAGCGAACAGTCGTCGTTCGATGAATTGGAGCTCCACCCGACCCTGAAGAAGGGGATCCGGGAGATGGGCTACCAGTCGCCGACGCCGATCCAGAGCCGCGCGATCCCCGCCGCCCTCACCGGCCGGGACATGATCGGGACGGCGCAGACCGGCACCGGCAAGACGGCGGCGTTCCTGCTCCCGATCCTCGAGCGGCTGATGAACGGGCCGCGCGGTCGCATCCGTGCGCTCATCCTCACGCCGACCCGGGAGCTCGCGGTCCAGGCGGAAGGCTTCTTGCGCGCGCTGGGCCGCCACACCGGCATACGCGGGGCCGCCGTCTACGGCGGGGTCGGCATGCAGGACCAGGAACGCGCCCTCCGCGGTGGAGCCGAGGTCATCGTCGCCACGCCGGGCCGGCTCCTCGACCACATGAGCCGCGGCTACGTCGACCTGCGGCCCGTCGAGATCGCGGTGCTCGACGAGGGTGACCGCATGCTCGACATGGGCTTCTTACCGGATGTGCGCCGGATTCTGGGCGAGCTCCCCCGAGATCGCCAGACCTTGCTGTTCTCGGCGACGATGCCCCCGGAGATCGTCCGGCTCGCCCAGGAGTTCCTGCGCGAACCGAAGACCGTCCAGGTCGGACCCACGACGGCGGTCGCCGTGGGGGTCTCCCACCTGGCGCTGCCGGTCTCCTCGCACCGTAAGGCCGCGCTCCTACGGGAGGTGCTCCGGGACGAGACGATGACGAGCGTCCTCGTCTTCATGCGGACCAAACACCGGGCCGAGCGGCTCGCACGCGACCTCGCCCGCGCGGGGCTCTCCGCCTCGGCGATCCATGGCGACCGCAGCCAGTCCCAGCGCACCCGGGCGCTCGAGGGATTCCGTACCGGCCAACTGCGCATCCTGGTCGCCACCGACCTCGCCTCTCGGGGCATCGACGTCGAGGGCGTCAGCCACGTCGTCAACTTCGACGTCCCGCACGAGCCGGACATCTACATCCATCGGGTCGGCCGAACCGCACGCGCCGAACGCCGCGGCGATGCCTACACCTTCGTCAGCCCGGAGGAGGAGGACGACTTCCACCGGATCGAGCAACTCTTAGGGCTGCAGATCCGGCGCGGTTCGGTGCCCGGGTTCGACTATTCCGCACCGCCGCCCCCGCGCGATGTGGGGGTCGCGGCTCGAGGACGCGGCGCCCCCGGAGGCGGCGATCCCGGTCGGTTCCGCGGCGGCGGGGGCCGCGGCGGGCCGCGTCGGGATAATTGGCGCGAGCGCCGGGGCGGTCGGCCCCGATACCGACCCCGTGGGCAACGATAGGGGCGCGGCACCGTGGCGCGACCGGGCGCGGCGTCCCACCGGGTCTGCCCGGTGACCGTGCTCTGGGATGAACGGTTCCTCCACTACGACTTTGGTCCCGGTCATCCTTTCTCCGAGACGAGCCGCGCGGCCGCGGTCGACCTTCTCGAAGAACTACGGTACTTCGATGGCGACCGGCGGACGCAGGAGCGGGCGTTCGAGCCGGCGACGGCCGAGGAGCTCGGTCGCTTCCATACGCCGACCTACCTGCACCGGGTTGAGCGGATCTCCGGCTCCGCGCGACGAGCGCTGCTCGATGCCGGCGACACTCCGAGCTTTCCGGGCTGCTACGATGCCGCCGCCCGCCTGGCGGGAGGAACGTTGCGCGGCCTCCGCATCGTGGACGAGCAGCCGGACCGGCACGCGTTCCAACCGGGTGGGGGCCTCCACCACGCCCACCCGGGAAACGCCAGCGGATTCTGCATCTTCAACGACGTCGCCGTTGCACTGGCCACGTTTCTCGCTCCCGGCACCGCGCGACGAGCCGCCTACATCGATATCGACGTACACCACGGCGACGGGGTGATGTACGGCTTCTACGGTGACGGCCGGCTCCTCGACATCGACTTCCACCAGGACGGCCGGACGCTCTTTCCGGGAACCGGGGCCATCGCCGAGACCGGCACCGGGGACGGCCAGGGGCTGAAGGTGAACGTGCCGTTCGCCCCCGGTACGGGCAGCGCCGGATTCCTCGAGGCGTTCCGGAGCATCGTGCCCGCGATGATCCGCGCGCACCGGCCCGAGCTCATCGTGGTGCAGGCAGGGGTGGACGGGCACGAGGGAGATCGCCTCGGGCAGCTCGCCTACGGCCGGGAGGCGTACTTCGAGGCGATCCGGATCGTGCACGACCTGGCCCACGAGGTCGCGGGCGGCCGCCTCCTCGTCACGGGGGGAGGCGGCTACCGGCCCGAGAACGTCAGTCGGGTGCTGGCGCAGGATGCGCTCGTGCTCGGCGGGGCCTCCGCCGACGTGCCGCCGGGCGGACCGCTGCCCCTCGGATGGTCAGAACGGTTTCGGCAGCGAACCGGTGAACCTCCTCCGGCCGATTGGGGCCCCAGCGTCCCTCGTGACGCGAGGGAGGGAGAACTCGAGGCGATCGGATCCATCCTTCGGGAGCTCGAGGCGAACCTGGGCCGTCCGCTGAGGGGCGAGTAGGACGGCGTCCGGTTCCCCTACTGGATCGGTCCGAGGTCCATCCGCCGGAAACCCCAGATCGCCGCGGCAAAGGCCGCCGCGGCCAGCGTGGCGAGAACCCCGAGGGAGACCAGGTCGCTCGCTCCGATCGAGCCCCCGAACGCGTCCCGGATCGTGTTCGCCGCGTAGGTCAGCGGGTTTCCGTAGAAGACCGCGGCCAGGACGGCCGGGGTCCGGGGAGTGATCGGGTAGTACACCGTGGACAGGAAGATGACGAAGAGCTGCAGGAACGACTGGATCGTGAAGTAAGCGTTCGCCGAGCGCAGACGCGTCCCCAGCGCGATGAGCAACCCGGCGAAGAAGATGCTGCCCAGCGCGACCGTGAGCAGGATCGCCCCCACGCCCAGGGCGGAAAGGGCCGGCAGCCCGATGAACGGCAGCCCGACGAGCACCATCGCACCGACACCGACGAGCGAGAACAGCAGCGTGGTCAGCACGAGGCCGCCGAGGTACTCCGAGCGCAGGAACGGTCCGGAGAAGATCTGCTCGACCATCGACCACCGCCGGTCGAGCCAGAAGAGATTGCCGGAGATCACGCCGCCGGTGATCATCTGGAAGGCGACCATTCCGGGCACCAGGAAGGCGGTGTAGGACCGCCCTCCCGTGACGTTCGAAGAGATGATCGAGCTGAACATCGTACCCAGGACCAGGATCGTGATCGCCGGCTGGCCGAACCGGATGATGATCGTCAGCAGGTCGAGGTTCGAGGCGAAGTTCCGTACGACGAGGCGCATCACCGGCGGGAGCTTCACAACAGGCCGCCTCCGCCCGGACCGGTGACCATACGGGGCTCGGGGGCCGCGGTCGACTCACCGTCCTCGTCGCCGATGAGACCGAGGAACGCACCCTCCAGCGTCGGCTCTTCGACCGAGAGCCGGGCCACGGCGAGCGAACGCCCATCGGCCCAGCGGCTTAGCCAAGGCAGCAGCTCCTCGGCGTGCTCGGCCGAGAAGGCGAGTCGAGTCGGTGTGGCCTCGGCGTCGAGCGGCGATCCGAGGACGTGGGCCCCCCGTTGGGCGAGCTCGCGGGACAGGTCGACTCGGTCGCCGGCCGGTAGCGGGGCGGCGAAGACCACCGAGACCTCGCGCGCCCCTCCGTGGAGCCGCTTGAGCTCGGCGGCGGTGTCCAGCGCGAGGAGCTGGCCGAGGTGGAGCACCGCGATCCGGTCGCACAGCTGATCGGCCTCCTGCAGGATGTGCGTGGTGTAGACCATCGACAGCCCCGCGCGGGCGCGCTGCTTCAGGTAGCGCAGGATCCGTCGGCGGGCCACCGCGTCGAGGCCGACCGTCGGTTCGTCGAGGAACAGGATCTCCATATCGTGCATCAGCTCGCGGGCCACCTGGAACCGCCGACGCTCCCCCCCCGAGAGCGCCCACGGCTTGCGCCGTCGGGCCGCTCCGAGCTCGAAGAGCTCGATCATCTCCTCGGCCCGGGAGTTCGCCACCTCGCGCGGGACGCCCCAGAGGAACGCGTACAGCGTCAGGTTCCGCTCGACCGAGACGAAGTCGAGCGACTCGGACTGGAGGACGACGCCGAGCCGGGCGCGGAGCGCCCGTCCGCCGGTCCGGATGTCCTGACCGAGGACCATCGCCGTGCCCTCGGTGGGCGGTAGCAGCGTGGTCAGGAGCCGTACGGTGGTGGTCTTCCCGGCTCCGTTCCGTCCCAGGAGCCCGAGGACCTCGCCGCGCCCGAGCCCGAGCGACAGATGGCGGACGGCGAACCGGTCGCTGCGGTAGGCGTAGCCGAGGTCCCGGGTCTCCAGGACCAGCTCGTTCGCGGCCACCGGCGGTTCTCCCGAGCCGCGGAGCTCCGTCGGACTTGGCGCTTACGCGCTCGCGGCGACCGCTCGGGTGTCGTCGGCGGCGGGTTGAATGGCGACCCGGTAGTCCCGCCCTTCCCACGCGTTCCGTCCCGGCCAGAAGAAGGTGAACACCACCGGACCCTCCGTGTCGACCAGATCGAGGTCCACAAAGGAGATGCCCAGCTGGGTGGAGTGCGAGTCGGTGTCCTGGACCGTCCGCCACCCGTCGGTGCTCCAGTGCAGCCGGAACGGCGAACTGGACTGGACCCGGAGCACGCACCCCGTCGGCACCGTTGACGGCTGACGGCCGTACTTCCAGATCTCGAGTCGACAGGGGGGCCGACCGCGGCGGTTGGCGTAACGCGCCTCCACCGCCGGCACCCGGTCGAAGACCCGGCCGTCGACGGCGGACCTCAGGAGCTTCATGTATTCGGCGTGCGCCCACAACAGCGGCATCGCCGCCCCGGTGGAGCGCCCGAGCTGCAGATGCTTCTCGGGCAGGTCCGCCTCGTCCCAGACCTGCTCGGGCAGCAGGCCGGTCGGCGAGGCGAACCGCTCCATCGCCCGGAGATAGGGCCGCGCGTCCCTCCCCGCCCCGAGCTCGTAGTGCCCCCGCTCGCCGGTCAACAACGGCCATGCCCGACCCACCCCGCTCCGCAGGAACGGCTCGCCCGTCTCGGTCTGGCCGTACCCATCGTGATTGTATCGGCGCCAGCACGGGCCGAAGGGGGTGTGGACCTTGAGCACCGCGTCGACGACCGCGAGCGAGGCGACCACGAGGGGGTCGTCGGCGGATCGGACCCCGTACCGCACCAGCTCGAGGAACCCCGCATCGACGATCTCCTTCGCCGGATACTCCGGGGGAGCCTCGGGCGACTGGTTGTTGAGCGCGAGCCGGGCGGTCTCGGGATCCTCGTCCGGACTCGAGTCACCGATGCGCACCGGGAAAATCCGCATGAAGTGACGCGGGTGGCCGGTCAGGAGCGTGCCGGTCGAGGTCACCGTCCATCGCTCGAGGTGGCCTTCGAGGAAGTCGGCGTTCTCCTCGAGGAAGGTGGCGGTCTCGGGGTCGCCGCGTACCCGGGAGAGCTGCCCGGCGACGACGAGCGCGCTGATGTGGGCGGCGAGCGTCGAGGGCGAGTACCCCGAGGCCTCCTCCCACCGGTCCTGGCCCGTCGCCGGGCCGTTCTCGACGAGGAACCGGGCCGCCCGCAGCACCATCGGGTAGGGGTCGAAGTTCTCGAGCGCGTTCTCCCGGTGGAGCTTCTCGGCGAGGAGGATGGGGAAGGAGACCTCGTCGAGCTGGACCCCGCCCCAGTACGGTTCCCCGTTCACCCAGGAGTTCTGCGGGAACCCTCCGTCGGCGTTCTGGCTGGAGGCAAGGTAGATCAACGTACGGAGGGGTGTCTCGCGATTGCCCACGGCCAACAGACCGGCGGCGATCTCGCAGAGGTCCCGGGTCCACACGAGATGGTAGCCGCCCCGGTCGCTGTCGTTCTTCGCGTTCCCCCAGGGGATGGCGAGCGAGGCGATGAACGCCCCGGGGAAGGTCTTGTCCTCGTGGGTGAGGATCGTGCTGTGACTGAGGCGGGCGAGGTGGCCCCCGTCGGAGCTCGCCGCGGTCAGCTCCTTGAGCGACTCGACCGTCCGTCCCCACTGGGTCAGGAATCGGGCGCGATGGGCGGCGTAGGGGACCCCCAACGCCTGCAGTAGGCAGGTCACCGCCGAGGAAGCTCCCCGCCCGAACCCGAGGCCTACCGTGAACGGCTCCTCCCCCGGGTCGCCCAGCTCGCCCGTGAGCGCCAGATTGCCGTCCGTCGCCCGGTCGAACTCCCAGGTCATCCACCGGTGCTGGGCGATGTCGGTCCAGCCGTCGCTCGAGCCGACGTAGCCGCAGGAGAGGCGGGTGAACGGCCGGCTCGCCCCGAGGGCGAGCCAGAGCCCGTTGCGCTCGGCGACGAGCAGTTGGTGCCCGGCCGCCTCGACGACGTAGCCGTTGTTGTGCATGCCGCCGACATCGAGGTGGGGTGCGGCGAGCAGGTAGAGCTGCAGCGGGCGGTCGAATCCTGGCGCCCGCCGCAACTGGACCTGCTGGAGGAGCACCGGGTAGTGCGGCGCCGCGAGGACCTCCTTCTCGATCGAGTACCGCCCCTCGGGGTCCGCGGTGACGACCCGATAGCCGGGCGCGACCGGGTCGAGATTGGTGACGGTCGGCACGAGGTGCCGCCGTTCCTCGTGAAACAGCTCGCCGCCATCGGAGATCAGGAACTGCAGGTCGCGGAGCTGCGGGTGGTCGACGAGCGGATAGTAGACCTCCGTGACGATCCCGCGCCAGAGCGTGTACCAGATCTTCGAGTCACCGGAGTAGGCGGTGCCGGCTCCGATCTTGTCGCCGTGCTCCCACCGCGGGTCGATCCCCGGCGCGCCGAACGCGTGCCGATCTCCGCGGAACTGCATCTCCCCTCGAACCGGTCGTGCTCGATCGCAGCGTTCAGCGGGAGGTCGGGGTCGAGCCCAGATCCCCCGAACGGCCGAGGAGCGCCCGTCCTCGAGCCACGACATTCTCGACCGAGAAGCCGAGGTTGGCGTAGACCGTCGGGCCCGGAGCGGAGGCTCCGAACCGCTCCAGCCCGAGCACGTCGCCCCGCGCACCGACGTACTTCCACCACCCCAGAGGGCTGCCCGCTTCGATGGCGAGGCACGGTAGGCCCGGGGGGATCACGCTCTGGCGATACTCGGGCGGGTTCTCTTCGAAGAGCTCCACGGAGGGCATCGAGACCACCCGTACAGCGGTGCCCTCCCGTTCGAGCGCCGCTTGGGCGGCGAGCGTGAGGTGCACCTCCGATCCAGTGGCCAGGAGAACCAGTTCCGGCGCCCGTGAGGCCTCCCGAAGCGTGTAGCCCCCCCGAGGGACGCCGGCGCGGATCGGGTACTGCTCGACGTCCAAGACGGGCAGCTTCTGTCGGGTGAAGACGAACAGCACCGGACCGGGGCGCGGTATGCCCGCCCTCCATGCCTCGACCGTCTCGTTCGCGTCGGCCGGCCGGAACAGCGTCAGCCCCGGGATCGACCGCAGGCTCCACAGGTGCTCGATCGGCTGATGGGTCGGCCCGTCCTCGCCGAGGCCGATCGAGTCGTGGGTGAAGAGGAACAATCCGTGGGCGCGCATCAGCGCCCCCAACCGAATCGCCGGACGTGCATAGTCGGCGAACACCAGGAACGTCGCACCGTAGGGGATCACCCCCCCGTGCATCGCCATGCCGTTGACCGCCGCGGCCATCGCATGCTCGCGCACGCCGAAGTGAAGGTTCCGACCGACCCGACCGGCACGGAGGCTACCCTCGCCGTCCATGAGGGTCTTCGTCGAGGGAGCCAGATCCGCTGACCCGCCGATGAGGGTGGGGAGATGCGGTACCAAGGATTTGACCGCCTTCGCGGACGCATCTCGCGTCGCCAGTTCCCCCTCCCTGCCATCGAACCTCGGCAGCTCCCGATCCCACCCGTCGGGCAATCGACCGGCCAGCGCGCGTTCAAACATCTCGGCGAGATCGGGATGGGCGGAACGGTAGCGGGACAGTAGCGAGCGCCACTCGGTGTGAAGTGCCCCACCCTTCGCTCGGACCGATCGGGTGTACTCGGCGATCTCCGGGGGGATGTAAAAAGGTGGTTCCACGGGCCAGCCGAGCCGCTCCTTGGCGGCACGCGCGGCCGCCGCACCCAGCGGCTCGCCGTGGGCGTCCTTGGTGTCCTGCTTGGGGCTGCCGTAGCCGATGTGGGTGCGAACCTGGATGAGATGCGGCCGGTCGGTGGCGCGCGCGGCGGCGCGGATCGCCCCGTCGATGGCGTCCCGGTCGTTGCCGTCGGGGACCTCACGCGTGTCCCAACCGTAGCTGCGGAACCGGGCGAGCACGTCCTCGGTGAACGTCAGTTCGGTCGGGCCCTCGAGCGAGACCTGGTTCGCGTCGTACAGATAGAAGAGCTTCCCGAGGCCGGCCGTGGCCGCGTACGAGGCCGCCTCGCTACTGATCCCCTCCATCAGGTCGCCGTCGGAAACGAGGCCGTAGACCCGGTGGTCCACCACCGGAAAGCCTTCGCGATTGAACGCGTGTCCCAGGAACTTCTCGGCGAGCGCCAGGCCGACACCCATTCCGAATCCCTGACCGAGCGGACCGGTGGTGACCTCGACACCGGCCGTCAACTCGGCTTCGGGATGGCCCGGGGTGCGGCTCCCGTACTGCCGGAAGCTCCGGAGCTGTTCGATCGGGAGGTCGTAGCCGCTGACGTGGAGCAGGGAGTACAGGAGCGCCGAACCGTGACCGGCGGACAGGACGAAACGATCCCGGTCCGGCCAGTTCGGGTCGGCCGGATCGTGCCGCAGGAACCGGGACCAGAGCACGTGCGCCATCGGGGCGGCCCCGAGCGGTAGACCCGGGTGGCCGGACTTGGCCGCCTCGACCATGTCGACGGAGAGGAACCGCAGGGTGCCAACGACCTGGTCATCGAGTTCGCTCATGCCGCACCCGGAACGGTCCGGCGCCGCACGAGCTCGGCGGCACCCAGTATCCCCGCATCGGCGCCGAGGCGGCTGGCCCGCACGCGCGCGTGGGCCGCCGGAGGCTGGCAGCGTTCGTTGACGGCCCTCTGCGCCGTGGGAATGAACTCCGGGTAGCCCTCGGGGATCTTCCCGCCGACGATCACCAGGTCGGGGTTGAAGGCGTTCACGAGCCCGACCACGCCGCTCGCGAACTCCTCGGCGAGCCGCCGAAGGAATCGGGACGCCAACGGATGACCGTGCTCGGCGGCCTTCTCGAGCGCGAGCGGGTCCAGGTGGCCGACCGACCCCCCGGGCCCGAGCAGAGCGCCCGCGGCCGTGGGGTCCTCTCGCGCCAGCTGCTGAAACCGCTCGGCGATCGCCCAGCCCGAAACGTAGGCTTCCCAGCATCCGACGTTGGGGCAGTGACAGGGTCGGCCGCCGTGGACGAAGGTGAAGTGCCCGATCTCGCCGGTCGAATGGTGCGCGCCCTCGAGCAGCCTTCCGTCGACGACCGCGCCTCCCCCGACGCCGGTGCCGATGACCAGGCACAGCAGGTTGTCGTTGCCCGCACCCTCACCGTAGGTCCATTCCCCCAGGGTGATCGTTCGCGCATCGTTCTCGACGACGACCGGCAGGCCGAGCGCCGCCTGGAGGCGGTCGCGCAAGGGATAGTCGCGCCAGCGGAGGTTCGGTGCATGGACGACGCTCCCGCTCGCCCGCTCGACCTGAGCGGCGACGCCGACCCCGACGGAGCTCGCGCGAGCGTCGCCCGACTCGGCCACCGCCCGGATGCACTCCGCCAGTCCGGCCAGGACCTCGTCCGGCTGCAGCGAGGGGGCCACCGGTTGACGATGGCGACGGACGATGGACCCGTCCGGCGCGACCAGGCCCGCGACGATCTTGGTCCCGCCGACGTCCGCGCCCACGGTCCAGCCCGCGGCCGCGGGTGCCGTTCGCGGTCCGGACACGTCCGGCCCCGTTCGGCGGGGAGCAGATAACGCATCGGGCCCGACGCGTCGCCGTTCGGCTATTCGTCGTCGTCGGCCGCGCCGCGCATCGCCCGCTGATACTTGTGGACCACATCGACGAAGGTCGAATGGGACCAGGCGAGCGGGACCGCGCTGCGGCTCTCGCCGGTCTGGGCGTCCACCTGCTCGGGAAGGAGCGAACTGGCGGTGGCGTGCTGGACGACCCAATCGAGCAAGGCGCGGCAGCGCTCCTTGTCGCCGAGCATCAGCCGCGCCTCGGCCAGCCAGAGCGTGCAGATGATCCAGGGGTTCTCGCGGCCGTAGTACTCGTCACCCTCGTAGCGCGCCACCCCACCGACCGTCGGGTTCCACAACCGTCGCTCGATGGTGTCGACCACCCGCGCCGCGCGTGGGTCCGCCCAGTCGAGCAGGCCGAGCTTGAGCGCGAGCAGGACCGACGCGTCGATCCGCTCGTCGCGCGGGTTGATGCTCCGCAGGAACATTCCCTTCTCCTCGCTCCAGAGATGGCGGAGCGCCGACTCGTGCATCGCCTCGGCGGTCTCGTGCCACGGAGTACCGTCCTTGCCGAGCTCGCGGGCGATCCGGAACGCGCGCTCGAGCGCGTGGATGACGACAGCGACCGAATAGGTGTTGATCGCTTCGCGCTCCTCCCACAGGTCGAAGCTGGGCCGGCACAATCCCGTCGGTAGGTCGCGGAACTGGCGGAGGAACTCCGCGGCGTTCTTGACCATCGGCCAGTGGTCGAGGAGGACCTCGAGCTCGGCGCGGAGTTTGAAGTGGTGCCAGACCGCGGCGATGACAGTCCCGGTCTGGTCGATCTGGAGGAACGGCGGCGGATGCCAGGTGCTCCCGAACGTCCCGTCGGGGAAGTGGCGGTGCAGGAACGAACCGTCGGGGCGTTGGCACTGCGCGGCGAACCGGAGGAAACGTCGGGCGTTGTCGTAGAGCCCGGCCTCGTCCATGGCCTTGGAGATGTAGCCGCCGTCGCGCCACCAGCAGTAGTTGTAGGTGTCCCCGCCGATGACCAGCGCAGTCGTATCCGGCGAGGCGATGATGGAGCCGTTCTGCGCCGAGACGTGGCGCATGACGTGCACGCTCGCCTGGTAGAGCCGGCGCGCCCGCTCCTCCAATCCGGGCGTGGCGCGAACCGGATGGCGCGCCGTCCAGGTGCCCCAGAACGCGCGCGCCTCGCGCTCGAACCGTGCGGGATCTCCCGCCCGTACGTACTCGCGGAGCCGACGGGTGTCGTCGAGCTGCCGACCGAGGGCGACGAACATCCGCACGAACACCGGCGCGGTGCCGGCCCCGACGATGTTCCATTGGAGCGCGCTGTCCGCGGCGCCGTGGCTGATGGTGCGACCTTCGAGGAGGCCGTCCTCGGCGTCGACGTAGGTGCCCCGAAGCCCCTTCAACGTGTGCTCGCCACAGACGGCGGAGTCGAAGCCCGGGTCGCTGAACAATTCGAAGTAGAAACTGCGCTTGTAGTGGACGACCGAGTGGAGCTCGGGGTCGACGTACGCGGTCTCCTGGTACATCGACTCCTCGATCTTGAACGAGTGGTAGGAGAACAATCGGAGCTTACGGCCCTCCGGCGCGGAGACGCGGATGACCCGCACGATCAGGTCGTGGTTCGGGTGGATGTGCTCGAGGACCCGGAGGTCCACCCCCATGCCCCGGAACTGCGTCTCGGGGACCGTGGTGGAGCTCTCGGGGACCTGGGTGACCTCGAACGGCCCTCCGACCCGCAGCCAAGAGAACTTGCGGTCGGCGACATCGTAGAGCCCGAGGCGGGACTCGCGGAGGTGCTGGAACTCCCCCGGGTAGGGGTAGAACAGGTCGTTCCACTCGCCCGCTTCGTTCAGGGTCAGCAGGATCCGGCCGTTGCCGGTAAGCTGGGTGATCATCGCTCGGACCCACCGGCGCTCATTCTTGACCGTTCAGTTCCTTCGGACACGTACTTTGCGGCTTCTGCCTATGCAGGGTCGCGGGCCCCGGATCGGCCCCCCGGCCTAGATTCGGACCGTGAACCCCGGCCCGACCGTTCGTGCCGGGGACCGCTCGAGCCGGTCGACCCGCTCCGCGTCGCTGGCGCCGTACCGGCCTCCGATTCGGACGGCGAGGGCCTCCAAGCGCCGGACCGGCCCCTGCACGTCGACCAATACCGAGCCATCGGCCTCGTTCCAAACCTCCCCCGAGAGGCCAAGGGCCTGGGCAGCTCGACGCACCCGTTCGCGATAGCCCACGCCCTGGACTCGACCGGTCGCCCGGAGTCGCCAGTGCTCGACCGGCCCTTCCCCAGCGTTCACTCGACGCGCGATGGAACGAGGCGGCTCATGAGCCTAGTTCGTCCGATCGTTCGGCGGCGACGGAATGTCTAAGAGCCGATTCGACCCAAGATACTCTGGATTCTGCTCTCGAACGCATCTCCGATGGACCGAAACACCACCGAGCCACTCACCGCTACCCCGGAGAATTCGCCACGGTCCGACGAACCTCCTCGGCCCGTCGGGGACGGTCGGGCGAACGGTCGGGCCGAACCCCCTCCCTCCCCGCTCGAAGACAGCTTGCCGTTCCTGTTCTTCGGAGGAGTGTGCGTCGTCACGGCGATCTGGCTCTACCTCTCGAATCCGGTCCCCGGCAATCCGCTCCCGCTGTGGACCCTGCTCCTCGGCGTGGGAGTCATCGCGCTCGCCGGGGGGATCCTGGGCGCATTGATCGGCGTGCCGGGGCCCGCCCGCCCTGCACCGGTCCCCCGTCGCCGCCGGGTGGCCACGACGGCCCCTCGGCCCCCCGCTCCTCTGCCACCGCCCGTACGGGTGATCCCGCCCGTCGCCGTTCCCCGCACCGCACGGCCGACCCCTGCCCGTGAGATGGTGTCGATCGAAGCCGAGGCGTCGGACTTCACAGGATTGGGGACAACGGCCACCCCTGCACCCTCGGCGGACCGGGGCCCGGAGTTGTACCGTCCGATCTTTGATTCGCCCCGAAACGAACCGCCGGCGGAGGATCGAAGCTCGGACGAGGTGCTTCGGAGCATCGAGGAACTCTCTGACATCATCCGGCGGGACCGACGCTCCTCCCCCTCAGAGGCATCGAGCTCGCTCGTCAGCTCCAACTGCGGGAGTTGCGGGTCGACGATCGTCCCCTCGGCGGCTCCGGTGCAGTGTCGCTCGTGCCGCGCCGCGCTGTGCAGCGCCTGCATCGAATTGGGGCAGCGGGATGGCCATCCGGGGGCGTGCCCGACCTGCGCGCTCCTCGAGGAAGTCGAGACCGCCGACCGCTCTCCCCGAGCTTGGCGCTCGGGACCCGGCGACGCCCCCGTCCCCGGCACGAGTTACGACGTTTGAAATAGGGGAGCCCGCGTCGGCCCGGCGATGTCCGGCGCGATGAGCAAGAGTTCTGGCGGGGCCAAGACCGAGACCGACCGAGCGATCTCCGAGATCCTTCAGATGAACCCGCGCGGGGTCACCGTGACCCTCACGCTCCCTGTCGCCGACCGGCCCAGCCCAACGGTCACCCTCGAATGGAACCGCGAGGACACCACCATGCCGCTGAGCGAGTTGCTCAAGCGGATCGAGACCTACGTCCGCGAGTTCGGCAGCCGCTAGGGTCCGTCGAGGAGGACCGACCCTGCCCGCTTCGGTTCAGCCCGGGGCGGCGGGCAGCCCGGCCCGGTTCCGCAACGAGGAATAGAACCCGCCGAACGCCGTCGCCGTTCCGGTGCGCAGCCCCTGGTTGCGGAGCGCTTCCCGGACCTCCTTGGCGTTCTGGCGCACGTCGAGCGTCTTGGCGGTGTCGAAACGGTACTGGAAGGTGCCCATCGGCCCGCGGGGGAACTGCTCCCAGTCCTTGACGCTGGTGATGCGGAGGTCGGAGTGCTTGACCCGGTCGGTCGGCGTGGTGAACGCGGGGAGCGCGAGGTGCTCGTCGGACAGCCACATCAGCGTGGCCTCGCGGACCGCCTGCTCGGAGAGGTCGTCGAGACCGCCGTTGGGGGCGACCTGGTTGCGGACCCAGCCGGCGAGCGCTTCGAAGGTACGCTCGGAGTTCTCCTCCAGGAGCTGCAGGACCGCCTGGCGGATGGCCACCCGGCGGAGCAGTTGGATGCCGGTGTCGGAGCCGCGATAATCGGCGCTGAGCCCGATGAGCGCCTCGCTGTTCTCGGGAAGGTCCTTGAGCGTGAGGACGGTCAGCGGCGTGGGCGCCTCGGTGCCGGAGAGGTGCCAGAGGGAGAACTCCTGGCCGTTCGTGATGAGAAGCAATGGCGCCTTGACCGTCTGGGCCATCTTGCCCGCATCCTCGGGATCCGTGGCGCTCACTCCCGGGCGGCGCACGTCGACCAGCACGCGGGGTTGGCCGTGGGCGTCCAAGAGCGCGTAGTCGGCGTGCTCGGTCTTGCTGACCGGATAGTCGAGGTAGACCTGCTTCTTGTCCGAGGGGTCCCAGCCCAAGGCGACGAGGAAGGGGGCGACGATCCAGTGCTTGACCTGCTGATCGGTGAGCTCCTGTACATCCCGGAGGGTCTCGTTGGCGACGAGATAGTAGTCGGCGAGGCGGCGGGAGAGCTCGTTAGACTCCATCGAACGTTGTTGGCGCGGTTCGGGGCTTAAATCTGCGCCCGCTCCGTCGGCGAACGGAGCCGCCGGGCCTCCGCGTCGAGGTACGGTTCGACCCGGGCGAGCGGCGGACCGTTCAGCGGCTGCGCCGGCAGCCCGAGCCGGTCGCTCATGAGCCACTCGACCTCGTACGGATACAGCAGCTTCGAACCGAACGTCGTCATCAGGCGGGCGAGCGCCATCGCGCCCCCCCGCGACAGGCGGACGTAACGTGGCGGGCGCTGGAGCGCAGCGAACAGGCGATCGGTCAGGTCCCGGTAAACATAGCTCGACGGACCCCCCAGGTCCACGGTCCCGACCTCGCTCGACTCGGCGGCGGCACGCAGGTACCGGGCCAGGTCCTCGACGGCGAGTGGGCTGACATGGTAGGCCCCGTCTCCGAACATCGGGAACCGATGGTACCGCTCCATCAAGCGGAGCATCACCCCCAGCAAGCGGTCGCCCGGACCGAACAACATCGTCGGGCGGAGGATCCGATAGGACAGGCCGCTCTCCGACAGCGCCCGGTCGAATCGGCGCTTCAGATTCAGGTAGGGCAGATCGGTCTCGAGCCGGGCGGGTGCGGCGGGTACGCTCACGTGGAGAAATCTCGGCTGCGTCCCCGACCGGCACGCGTCGAGCAGACGTTCGAGTCCCGCCTCGAGCTCGCGGAAAACGCGTGGGCTCTCCCAGCGGTACCACGCGAGGTTGAGGACGCAGTCGACGTCGGCGACGAGCGGCGACCAGTCCTCCACCGCCGCCACGTCGGCCGGGATCCACTCGATCTCCGGGCCCCGCTCGGCGGCGACGGCGTGTCGATGGACCGAGCGGATCGCCCAGTCCGGTCGGAACGCGCTGAGGACGCTGCGCCCGACGAGCCCGCCCCCTCCGCCGACGAGGAGGAGCCGGCGGCCGGGGCAAGGGGTGCTCATCCGGCCGCGCCGGAGACCGGCATCGGTGGCGCGGCGATCGGTCCGATCGGCGGGGCCCCCGGGGCGAACAGCTCGCCGAACGCACGGACCAACGGTGGTTTGAGCGCCGCGACGGAAATCGGGCGGGCCAGTTCGCGCTCGACGGAGGTCATCACGCGTCCATCGAATCCGCAGGGGTGGAACGCGGCGAACGGCGCGAGGTCGTTGGTAACGTTGAGCGCGAGGCCATGGAAGGTGACCCACTCCTCGACGGCGATCCCGACCGAGGCGATCTTGCGCTCGCCGTCGACCCAGACGCCCCGGCGGCCCGTGACCCGGCCGGCGGTCAGGCCCACCGTGGCCAGCGTGCGGACGACGAGCTCCTCGGTCTCGTGGACGAAGCGACGCACATCGCGTCCGCGCCGGTCGAGGTCCACGATCGGGTACGCGACGAGCTGGCCGGGGCCGTGGTAGGTGCTCTTGCCGCCCCGCTCGACCGAGACGACGGCGATGCCGGGAGGGAGCATCTCTCCGTCGCCGCCCTGAACTCCGACGGTGATCACCGGTGGATGCTCGACCAGGATGAGGGTATCCGGGATCTCGCCGCGGCGCCGCTGCGCGCGCATTCGACGCATCTCGGCGAGCGCGTCGGTGTACTCCCGGAGGCCCCAGTCAACCGACGCGGGCATGCTCCCGTCGCATGGAAACGTGCATCGGCTCGTTGAGCCACAGCAGGGCGGCCTCCTGGACCATCTCGGAGAAGGTCGGGTGCGGGTGGATCGTCAGCGCCACGTCCCGTACCATCGCGCCCAGTTCGATGGCGAGCGCCGCCTCAGCGGCGAACTCCCCACAGCTCTCCCCGGCGGCGTGGACCCCGAGCAGCAGGCCGGTGGCGTCGTCCCCGACCACCTTGAGCCAGCCGCCCGTGGCGTGGTAGGCGTGGGCCCGACCCAGCGCCGCGTACGGAAAGCGGACCTCCCGGGCGTTGTGGCCCTGGGCCTTGGCCTCCGCCAAAGTGAGCCCCGTGCTGGCGAGCTCCGGGCTGGTGAACACGACCGATGGGACGACCTGGAACTGGTAGCGGGTCGGACGCCCCGCGATCACCTCGGCGGCGACGATCCCCTCCCGGTAGGCCTTGTGCGCGAGCATCGGGGGTCGGCCGACGTCGCCGACGGCGTAGATGTGGGGCACATTCGTCTGCTGCCGGTCGTTGACGGTGATGGCGCCGGTCCTCGGGTCGACGGTCACGCCCGCCTCTTCGAGACCCAGTTCTGCGGTGGCGGGCCTCTTTCCGACCGTCAGGAAGAGCTTCTCGGCGGTGAACCACTCGGTGCCGTTGGCCCCGTTCGCCGTCAGCTGGACGCCTTTGGCCGAGCGCTCGAGCTTAGTGGCCTTCGTCCCGGTGCGTACCGTCACGCCCAGTTTCTCGAGAGCGCCCGTGAGCTCGCGCGAGAGGTCCGGGTCGAGTCCGGGGAGCAACTGCGGAAGGAGCTCGAGGATGGTGACCTTCACCCCGAGATGGGCCAGGAACTCGCCGAGCTCGCATCCGCTGACGCCCCCGCCCAGTACTAGGAGCGATTCCGGCGGCGTCTCGAGGTCCAGGATCTGCCAGGCGGTCAGGACGCGCTCGCCGTCCGGCTCGAACCCGGGGATGACCGACGGGACCGACCCGGTCGCGATGATGGCGTTCTGGAAATCGATCCGCTCCCGGCCGCCGTCGTGCGCGGCGAGCTCGACCGACTTCGGACCGGTGAAGCGCGCCTCCCCAAAGAGCACCTGCGTTCCGGCCGCCTTGACCAGGGTCTGGACGCCCTGGCGCTCCTTCTCGACCACGGCCCGCTTGGCCGCCTGCGCCTTCGCGAGATCGAACTGCACGCCGCCGGTGACCAGGCCCAGCTCGCTCCCTTGCGTCAGTACCTGGTGGTACAGCGCACCGGAGTGGATGAGCGCCTTCGAGGGGATACAGCCGCGGTTGAGACATTCCCCGCCGAGGTCCTTGCGCTCGAGCACGACCGCCTTTCGGCCAAGCTGGCCCAGCCGGATCCCCGCGATGTACCCGCCGGGGCCTCCGCCGAGGATGACGGTCTCGGTCTGCCGCGCGTAGGTGCCGGCCACGGTCAGGCCACCTCGGGAGCGTGGGCCGTAGCGGCTCGGGCCGGTGCCCAGACATCGCTGGTCAGGGTCTCGGGCCGCGGCGCCGGGACCGATTCGGCGGCGGCGACCGCACGCTTGACCTCTGCCTCGGCGTCGTCGAGCATCGCCTTGCGGTCCGGCTCGGCCAGGAGTCCGAGCTCATCGACGAGTCGCTCCAGACGCCGGTAGGGGTCGTGGGCGAGGGCGCGGGCCATCCAGTCCGCCGACTGGTAACGCGTCGGGTCGTCGGAGCTCGAGTGGGGCGTCATCCGGAAGAGCACGAATTCCAGCATCGACGGTCCGCCCCCCCGACGGGCGTGGTCGATCGCGGCGCCCAGGTCGTGCATCACCGCGACGACATCCGTGCCGTCGACGGTCCGGCCGGGTATCCCGTACGCCTCGGCCTTGACGGAGAGATGTTCGACGTGGGTCTGCTGGGAGACGGGCACGGAGATCGCCCACTGATTGTTCGTGCAGCAGAAGACCACCGGCAGGCCGTACACTCCCGCGAAATTCAACCCCGCGTGGAAATCGTTCGCGGAGGTCGCCCCGTCCCCGAAGAACGTCAGCGCCACGGCCGCTTCCCGACGCCGTCGCAGCGCGTACCCGATCCCGACCCCGTGGGTCACCTGGGTGCCGATCACGCTCGACATCGACACATAATGGACCTCTCGGGCGGTCGGATGGCAGGGCATCTGTCGCCCCCGCGCCGGGTCGCGATCGTTGGCGAACAGGTGGTCGACGTAGCGCTCGAGGGAGTGGCCACGCACCAGCGCGACCAGCTGCTCGCGTAGTCCCGGGATGATCCAGTCCTCGGGACGGCTGACGAGCCCCGCGCCCACGCTGACCGCCTCCTGGCCCGTCGCCGGGCCGTAGAACCCGATACGCCCCTGACGCTGGAGACCCAGCATTCGCGCGTCGAGGGTGCGCGCCAACGTCATCCAGCGGTAGGCGCGGACGAGGTAGTCGCGCCAATACGGCCCCAGATTGCGTTCGAGATCCGCCGCCCCGTAGGGCAGGGGGACCACTTCCGGCGGGGCCGGCGCCTCCGGGCTCATGCGAGCTCGGAGAACATCAGGTGGGGATCTTCGAGGTTGGCCTTCACCACGGCGAGGAACTGGGCCCCGGTGATCCCGTCCAGCACGCGGTGGTCGAGGGAAACCGACAGGTTCATCAGATCCGCTGGGCGCAGCGTTCCGTCGGGCGCGTAGACCGGCCGTTTGACGATCCGGTGGACGCCGAGTATCGCAACCTCCGGGTAGTTCAGGATGGGCGTGGCGAGCACGCCCCCGAGCGCCCCGAGGCTGGTGATCGTGAACGTGCTCCCCGAGAGCTCCCCGCGCGTCAGCTTGCCCGACCGCCCGCGCTCGCTCAGGTCGTAGAGTTCCCGAGCGAGTTGCCCGACGCTCTTGGTGTTCGCGTCGCGGATCACCGGAACGATCAGACCGTCCGGGGTCGCCGTGGCGATCCCGAGATGGTAGCGGTGGTGAACGACGAGTTCCTGCTTGTCGTCGTCCATCGTAGCGTTCATCATCGGATACTGTCGCAAGCCGGCGACGACACCCTTGATGACGAACGGGAGGTAGGTCAGCCGCGTCCCCTGCTTCTCCAGGTGCTTGGCCATCCGGTCGCGCGTCCGGACCAGCTCGGTCGCGTCGACCTCCTCAACATAGGTGAAGTGGGCGGCGCGTCGCATCGCCTCGGCCATGTGCTCGGCGATCACGCGCCGCAGACCACGGATCGGCACCCGCTCGATCTCGGCGCCCGCCGGGACGGGGGCGGAAGCGGAGGCGGGAGCCGGTGCCGTTGGTGGGGAGGGTGCCGGAGCCTCGGGGGGCGGGACGGCCGGGCTCGCCGCCGGCACGGTCGCGGGGGCTGGCGGGGGGGCCGCACCGCCCGCGGCGGCGGCCAGTACGTCGGCCTCGGTGATCCGCCCGTTCGGGCCGGTTCCGCGAACGGCTCCGAGGTCGACGCCCTTCTCGGCTGCCAAGCGACGGAGGTAGGGAGCCGCCAAGACGCGACCGGCCGGAGCGGACGAGGGGGGCGCCGGTTCGGTCGGTGTGGGGGCGGAAGCCGGTGGCGGACTCGGCTCCCCTGGGCTGGGAGCCTGGCCCACCGAGACGGTGGATTCCGCGGGCGGCTCCGAAGGCGGCGGAGCGCCGGACTTCCCCCCGCTGTCCCCGGCCGTTTCGATCGTGACGAGAAGTCCCCCGACCTTGACCTTCTGGCCCTCCTGCGCGTGGATCTTCGAGATGCGACCGGCACGCGGCGAGGGGATCTCGACGTTGGCCTTGTCGGTCAGGACCGAGACGAGCGGCGCGTCCTCGGCGATCGCGTCGCCCTCCTTGACGTACCACTTGACGACCTCGCCCTCGGCGACGCCCTCGCCGATGTCCGGCAGCTTGAACTCGAACGCCATGGTGGCCCACCCCTAGCCGGCCCTCGCCGCGGTCTTGATCGCATGCGCGATCCGCTCGGGCCCGGGCAGGTAGACGTTCTCGAGGGCGTAGGGGAACGGAGTGTCCCAGCCGGTGACCCGAAGGACGGGCGCCTTGAGCGAGTAGAGGCACTTCTCGGCGAGGATGGCCGCCAGCTCCGCACCGTAGCCGCAGAACCTCGGGGCTTCGTGGACGATGACCGCGCGACCGGTCTTCTCGACCGACGCCACGACCGCCGCCTCATCGAGCGGTACCAGCGTGCGGAGGTCGACGACCTCGGCGTCGATCCCCTCCGCCGCGAGCGACTCCGCCGCCTGCATCGACGGTGGGATCATCGCTCCGTAGGCGAAGACCGAGACGGTCGAGCCCGGTCGGACGACCTGCGCGGATCCGATCGGGACGCGGTGGTCCCCTTCGGGAACCTCCCCGGTGACCGCCCGGTAGATCCGCTTGGGCTCGAAGAACAGCACCGGGTCCTCGTCGTGGATGGCACTGAGCAACAGTCCCTTGGCATCGGCGGGGTTGCTCGGGATGACCACCTTCAGTCCGGCGGTGTGCGCGAAGTAGGCCTCGGCGCTCTGAGAGTGGTAGAGCCCGCCCTTGATGCCACCTCCGTACGGCGTCCGGATCACGACGTGGCAGGGGTACTGTCCGCCCGAACGGTAGCGGAACTTGGCGAGCTCGCTGACGATCTGGTCGAAGGCGGGATAGATGAAGTCCTGGAACTGGATCTCGGGAACCGGTTTGAGCCCGTAGAGCGCCATCCCGATCGCGGTGCCGATGATACCGGTCTCCGACAGCGGTGTGTCGATGACCCGGTCGGCCCCGAACTCCTTCTGGAGCCCCTCGGTCGCACGGAACACACCTCCGTTGACCCCGATGTCCTCGCCCAGCAGCAGGACATCGTCGTCGGTGCGGAGCGCGTGCTGCAATCCCCGATTGACCGCTTGGACGAGCGTGAGTTCCGTCATGGCCGTACGACTCCCTGATTGAACAACTGCTCGAGCTCGCGCCGTTCCTCCTGGAGCAGCGGCGGCTGCGAGCCGAAGACGTCGTCGAAGATCGACATCGGTGGGACCGGCCCGACCGACTCGGACTTCTGGACCGCCTTGGACAGGAGCTCCTTGGCCGATTCCCACAGCGCCGTGTCGGCCGCCTCGGTCAGCGTCCCGGCATCGAGCAGCTCCCGCTTCAGCCGGGCGATGGGGTCCTTGGCCTTCCAGTCGGCCAGCTCGGCGTCGGTACGGTAGCGTTTGGGATCGTCGGAGGTGGAGTGCGGGCCCAGACGGTAGACCTGCGCCTCGATCAGCGTCGGCCCTCCGCCGGACAGCGCACGGTTGCGGGCCTCAGTGACGGCGCGGTAGACCGCCCGCACGTCCATCCCGTCGACCACGACGCCCGCAATGCCGTAGGCGATCGCCTTCTCGGCGAGCGTCTTGCTGTGGGTCTGCTTCTCGCGTGGGAGCGAGATCGCCCACTGGTTGTTCTGGCAGAAGAAGATCGTCGGGGTTTGGAAGACCCCGGCGAAGTTCAATCCCGCGTGGAAGTCGTTCGAGCTGGTCGTTCCATCGCCGAAGAAGGTGATCGTGATGTGCGAGGCCCCCTTGCGCTGCGCGGCCATCGCCGCCCCGACCGCGTGGGAGATCTGCGTCCCGACCGGACTCGAGGCCGTGACGAAATTGAACCGTCGGTACCCGTAGTGGTTGGGCATCTGCCGGCCCTTGAGCTCATCGCCGCTGTTGCCGAACAGCTGGTCGAGCACGAGCTGGAGCGGGATCCCACGGACGAGGGCGACGCCGAGCTCCCGGTAGGCCGGGAAGATCCAGTCCTCGGGTTTGAGCGCCCAGGCGCAGCCGACCTGGGCGGCCTCCTGGCCCTGCAACGGGACGTAGAAGCCGATACGGCCCTGACGCTGGAGGGTCAGGCACCGCTCGTCCGTGACGCGGACGACGACCATCGCCTGGTACGCCTTGAGCAACTGTTCCGAGGGAAACTCGGGGTCCTGGGGGGTAGCCACCGAGCTCGGAACGACCGAAGCCTCACCCACGGGGCAACCCTAGGCAACCGAGCCGGGGTGCCGATATAACGCTACGGCCGAGGAGGCGACGCTCGAGCACCCCGACGTCGTTGGCTGCGGTTCGCCGGTCTCTCCCCGAGCGAAACCGTCGTCGACAGTGGCGTTTCGTACGGGTACCGCAAAGGGTGATTATCCCCCGACCACCGGGACGGTCGGACCATGGTCGTATCCCCCATTCGCGCCCGCGAACTCACGCGGGTATTCACCGCCCGCAAGGGGTTCCTGTTCAACGAGCTCGTCCGGACCGAAGCGCTGCGCGGGGTCGATCTGGAGGTCGCTCCGGGGGAGATATTCGGGCTGCTCGGGCCCAACGGAGCCGGCAAGACCACCCTCACCAAGATCCTGTCCACGCTGCTGCTGCCGACCGCCGGCACGGCGGAGGTCCTCGGGTTCGACGTCACGCGTGACGCGGCCAAGATCCGGCCGCGCATCGGACTGGTGCTCGGCGGCGAACGCGGCCTCTACAACCGGGTGAGCGCCCGGGAGAACCTGCGATTCTTCGCCGACCTCTACGGGATCGAGCTCAAGGGGCGGGACCGGCACATCGAGGAGGTCCTCGGGCGCGTCGGGCTGTCGGAAGCCGCCGACCGGCGGGTCGAGGAGTACTCCCGCGGCATGAAGCAGAAGCTCCACCTCGCCCGCGGGCTGCTGCACGACCCCGAGGTCCTCTTCCTGGACGAGCCCACCATCGGACTCGACCCGAAGAGCGCCCGGGAGACCCGAAAGTTCGTCCGTTCCCTCGTCGCCGAAGGCGTCACGATCTTCCTCACCACCCACTACATGTTCGAGGCCGAGGAGCTCTGCCACCGCATCGCCGTGCTCACGCGCGGGCGGATCGTCGCGACGGACACGGTGGCGGGTCTTCGACGGCTCGTCGGCGGGGACCGGACGTTCGAACTGGACGGCCACGGATTCGAGGACAGCGACCTGCGGAAACTCAAGGGCCTCCCCGGCGTCTCCCGCCTGGCCACCGAAGAGTTCGGGCCGACGCTGCGAGTGACACTTCGGGTGCGAGGAGACGAGCTCGACCCGGCCGGGATCACCCGGGCGCTCGGCGCCCACGCGGACGTGGAAGTGCGCGAACGGCGCACCTCGCTGGAGGACATCTACCTCGACCTCGTCGAAGAGGAGGCGCTGTAGATGACCCTCGAGGTCGGCCACCGCGTCCGCGCCTTGGGGGCATCCACGCGGTTGGCGTTCCTGGCCTTCCTCGCCGACCCGCAATGGATCATCCCGAGCACGATCGCGCCGGTCGTCTTCGCCCTCGCCGCCTTCGAGCTCTACCGCACCTCCGGCGCGGTCCTCGTTCTGTACGCGATCCTGGGCGCCGCGATGATGTCCATGTGGGGTCAGACCTTGTACGGCAGTGGGTGGGCCACCGGGCTCGACCGCGAGCTCGGGACGCTCGAGCCGACCTTGACCACCCCTACCCCGTACCTCTGGGTCGTCGGCGGCCGGGTGATCGTCAACGCCATCACCGGCCTCGTCGGCGGGATCGTGGTCTACTTCGTCGTCGCGGCGATCTACCAGCACCCGTTGCCGCTCGTGAACCCCGCCGCGTTCGCGGTCCTGTTCGTGTTCGTGCTCCTGAGCCTCGCGAGCGTGGGGATCGTGCTCGCCGCGTTCTATGTGTACACGCGCTACGCGGGCTTCATCCAGAACTTCGGCGAGTTCGCTTTCTACGTGGGGACCGGCTGCATGTTCCCTGTGGTCCTCCTCCCCTTCTGGGCCACGCCGTTCGCCCTCGTGCTGCCGCCGACCTGGGCGCTCGATGCGCTGCGGTACGCGACCCTACCGGGCTACCAAGGATTCTCGTGGGGGCTCGGCTGGGACCTCGTCGGCGCGGTGGCCTCGACGGCCCTCTACCTGGCGATCGCCGGGACGGTCTTTCGCCGGGTCGAACGTCACGTGCTCGAGGTCGGCGACCTCTCCGACTACTGAGGGTCGATGGCGATCGAGCACCACGCCTCGCTCTGGCGGACGTTCTGGACCAACGCGGTCCTCGCGCCGCGCACCAGCCTCGGGTTCATGCGGGCGGACTATGTGTTCGGTTCGGTCGTCATCGTCCCGTTCACGCAGATGGTCTTCTTTGCGACCGTGGCCGGCCTCGCGGGCAACGCCCAGGCCTCGGTCGCGTTCGTCGTGCTGGGGAACGCCGTAGCCACGGTGACCTACACGAGCATCTTCGCCGTCTGCCAAACGACCGACCAAGAGAAGAATCACGGGACGATGGAGCATCTGCTCGTCTCACCGGCCAACCGGGTCGCGATGTACCTGGGCCGCGGCTTCATCCCGATCCTCACCAGCCTCGCCACGGTCACCGTCGGTCTCGTGTACGCGGCGCTGATCTTCCATGTGAGCTTCGCCGCCGTCAATCTCCCGTTCCTCGCATTCTCCATCGCGATCACGACGGTGGCGATGGTGAGTTTCGGGCTGCTGCTCGGCGGCGTCGCGCTCTTCCTGCGGACCTCGATCATCCTGGGCAACATCTTCCTGTTCATCGGGCTGCTCCTCTCCGGGGTGAACTTCCCGGTCACCTTCCTGCCGGAACCGGTGCGCCTCGCCGGCGAGTTCTTCCCCCTGACCTGGGGCGTCGCGGCCGTGCGGGCGTCGGTGGCGGGCGACGGACTGGCGACCTTGTGGCCCCTCTGGGGCTACGTTGCCGTCGAGCTGTTCGGAAGCCTCGTGCTCGCAATGGCGCTCTGGCAGGTGTTCGAGCGCCGAGCCCTGGCGACCGGAAGCATCGTGAGGTTCTGAACCGGTTTGTGCCGCAGGTGCGACGAACCGCCCTCAGCTTCTCGGAAGGTTAGGACCTTCTCCCGGCGGTACGGGGGGGCATCGGGGGATATGAACCACCGTCCCTGAATTGTCCATGCACAGCGGGGTCCGGCCCACGGGGGGCTGGGCTCGCCAAGCTTCTTCATGATACTACAAAATCAGTCCCGCCGTAACCTTCGCCCGATAGGTCAATCCGTTCCAGAGCGAGGAGTAGACGCTCCCATCCCCTGCGTCGGCCGGGTCCCCTCTCCGAGCCACGGGGTGCTGTGACCGCACCTTCGGGCCGCCGCGGCGGACGCCACTCGGTCCTGCGGGTACGTGCGAGCACTCTGCCGTGGAAACTGATCACCATCCCGGTGGCGTTCCTGGTCGTGCTGAGCACGATCGGCGCCCTCGTCGCCTCGAACGGGATGGTGGACTCCAATGCTTGCGGAGGCGGCTGCAACGGAACCCTGCAGCAGACCCCCCAGCTGCACCTCGGCTCGGTACTCGGGGTCCCTCGCACCGATCGGTTCTGGGCGGTCGCCGACCAGGCGGCCTATCCGCAGTCGGGTCCGGGCCTGGCCCGGATGATGAGCGCGACCCCGATCTCGACCTACCGCTTCGATGTGGGCGTCGACAGCACGAACCAGACCACCGACACCGGCTACACCGACCTCGGTACCACCTACCCCTCGGGGTTGGACGACGCGGCGTTCATCAGTTGGTGCCGGTCGATCGGATGCCACGCGATCCTCGGCGTGCCCGCCGAGACCAACAATCCCGGCGCCGCCGCGGCGACCGTGCGCTACGTCGAGCAGACGCTGAAGTTCCACCCCGAGTACTGGAGCATCGGAAACGAGCCCGGCTCCTGGAACCACTACGGGATCCCCTGGGCGAAGTGGTCGCTCCTGGACCGGTCCACGTGCGACGCGACGTGCTACGCCAAGGACGTCCAGCGGCTCGTCCCCGCACTGAAGAAGGTCGACCCCTCGATGCGCATCATCGGGATCCAGGACTCCTACTGCGGCAACGACAGCTACCTCCGTGCGGTGGTGGCGATCGACGGGCCGAACCTCTCGGCGGTGGCGTGCCACATGTACCCCGCGAGCCAGTACCTTCGACCGACGCTGGGACAGTTCTACGGCGCGCTCCAAGGGCGCTGGAGTCTGCCCTTCAAGATGGACCGTATCGACCAGGTCATCGACTACGAGTGCCCCGGGTGCAATCTTCCGATGCTCATCGACGAGTACAATGCCGCCTGGTTCCCCATCCCGCTCATGACCGGGTACCCGAACGCGGTGTTCCTCGCCGCGACGATCATCCAAGCGCTCTCGGTCAATGCGACCCAGCTCGCCTTCTTCACGCTCGAAGACGCCGGATCGTTCGGATCGTCGTACGGGATGATCTCCCCCTCGGGGACCGCGCTCTATCCGTACTACGTCTACTCCACCTTCGCCGAACACCTGGCCCTCGACGAGGTGGTCAACGCCACGATCCGGCCGACCATGGGGGGGGTCTTCTCCGTCGAGACGGTCAACGGCACGCACCGCTCGCTGTTCGTCGTGAACACCAACGTCACCCACGCGTTGACGTTCACGACCGCTCGATCGGGCTTTCCGACCACCGGCACGGCCGAGGTCTGGGAGTGGGGACCGACCTGGAAGACGCCGAAGGCGGCCGCGACGAGCATCGGCCCGCTTCCGACGACTTGGACGGTACCGGCCCAAGGGATCTTCCTGCTGGACGTGAGTTGAGCCCGACGTCCCGCGGCCGTCCGGGTTGCCCCGATCGGCTGGCCACTGGCCATAATAGCGCGCCCGGATGAGGGTCGCCATGGCGTCGCCACCCGTCCATTCCCGAGCTCCCTCCACCCCCGCGGACGACCCGGGCCTTGCGGTCTGGCGGGACCATACCTTCCTACAAATGCTCGCCGAAGGTTTCCGATTCGTCGCGAAGATCGTGCGATCCGGAGACCCCCTCGACCTGGGCCGGCTCAGCGAGGGAGTCGCGATCCACAGGGCCTTCGTGGTCGACCTCCATCAACGGCGCCTGGCAGTGTTCGAACGGGTCCTGGGCGGGCTCGCCGGAAATCCCTACGCGAACGGGATCGAGGAGTGCCACCGTGCGCAGGCCAGCGCCGAGCGGGCCTCGGCGGAATTGGAGGACGAGGTCCAGAGGCTCAAGAGCGGGGATTCGGGAATGCGCGAGGCCCTGTCCGCTCGGCTCGAGCACGAAGCCCAGCGCTGGTCGGTCCACTTTCACCGGGAGGCCGACGAGCTCTTCCCGGGCCTCGACCGCCGATCGGGCGAGGAGCGGAGGGCCCTCGCTACGGGCCTCACGCCGATCTGGAACGGTTCGGCCGCCGTCGAGGAGCGACTGACGAGTTGGACCTCGCGATTGGGCCCGTCTTCGGATTAGCGCGACCTTCGAGCTCGAGGGCGCGGCGCTCCACGTGCCTTCGCCTTGGCGGGTGGGAGCTTCTTGGACTTCGTCGTACGCGGCGACGGAGGGGCACGCCCCGAGTGTTCCGATCGGCGATCGGGAGCGCGGGGCCGTCGCTCCCCGAGTTCTTTGGCCGTCGTCTGGCGGATCACCGTCGAGGGAGTGGCCGGGTTCTCCTCCTCCGACCACGACATCTCCCCGGCCCGAATCGGGATGGGGAGGTCATTCTCCGACGGCGGGAAGCCGCACTCGAACCGGTCGGTGTAGGCGCAGTAGGGATTGAAGGCGTAGTTGAAGTCCAGCGTGTAGCGGTCGTCCTCGCTGAGCTGGAGCGTGAGGTACCGGCCCGGACCGTAGCTCTCCGACCCGCAGGTCTGGTCACGGAACGGCACGAAGACCGACGGACCGACCTGCTCGCCGGCGTGGTAGACGCGGAGCCGGAGCTCCTGGGCGTCGAGCGTGAACACGAGGTCGCCGAGGTAGCGACAGGTCAACTGCCCGTCGCGATTCGTTCGTAGGTACGCCTCGCGCGGACTGTCCAGCCGCTGGAGCTCGGCCGAGACCCGGTAGCTCGGGTCGATCGGAAAGTAGCGTAGCCCGTGAAACCCACCGGCTTCGCCGACGATGAACGGAGACTCGGGGTGCCGGGCCATGAACTGGTCCTTCATTTCGCGCTCCTTGCGGAGCTCGGACTCATAACCGGCCATTCGGGCGTGCGACGTTCGACCCCGCTTAACTCTTCTTCGCGTCGGAATCTCCACCCAGGTCGCCCTTTGCGGGCGAGCGTCGGAGCGTCAGATGTCCCCGCCGGTGGCCGTGGGAAACCCGCCGCCCGCGGGGGCGACGGTACGCGATGAGGTGGACGCGGCTCTTCAGCGAGTCCTCCGGGGCGGCGCATACCAGAATGTCTACCTCGGACCGTGGTGGGATGAAGGTGAGCGCGCCCTCGGCGCCCCGGGGATCGGATCCCAGCTCTGGAAGCGGGCGGTCCTTCGCCGGAGAAGCTCGGGGGGAGCATTGCACTGGGGCCACCTCTTCCTGCTCGAGCGAGTGCCGCCACGGTCGGCGATCAACCTCTCGTCGATGGCACCGGCCCCAACGGCGGCGCGGGGGTTCGGGGAGCCCCGGCAATTCCCCTTGCCCAAGGCGAGCGCGCTGTTGATCGCGCGCCCGGTGACCGTCGACATCGCATCTCCGCTTTACGACCTAGCCGGTGAAGTGGCGCGGCGGATCGAGGAGGGCGCTTCGCGAGGGGAGAATGGACCTTAGTCGCCGGGGGCCCAGCGCCGGTGGCCACAGTCCCCCGACGTCCGCACGATCCGCTCCGCGGCACAAAAGCGCACCCACAACGCTCTTCGCTCCCTCCATTCTGATCTCGAAGATGCCGGAGACTGTTCTCCTCGACCGTCGCGAAATCACGATGCAGTGAACGCTGCACGATGGCGCCGTTGGCTCCAACGGTGGGACGAACAGCAAGAGGGCTACAACGCCGATCGGGAACGCCGGTTCGACGCGATGTTCGACGTCATCCAGGCATGGTGTCCTGGGCGATTCCGTGCGTTGGACCTCGGTAGCGGCCCCGGTTCGTTGAGTGCCCGTTTGCTACGCCGATTCCCTCGCGGGCGGTGCGTCGCGGTCGACTTCGACCCGGTAGTGCTGGAAGTGGGCCGCCACGCGGTCGGTTCTTTGGGTGGGCGACTTACGTGGATCGATGCACGCCTGGGATCCCCCGACTGGGTCCGAGCTCTTCCCCCGGGAAAGTTCGATGTCGCACTCAGCACCACTGCGCTGCATTGGCTTCGAGAGGAGGCGCTCCGGTCCACCTATCGCGAAGTACGCCGACGCCTCGGTCCCCGCGGAATCCTACTCAATGGAGATCACCTTCCCTGGGGGGGCGAACTACCCCGGACCGCGCGACTCGGGTCGGCCGTGCACGACCTCAGGGTCTCCGTCTCGGAGCGTCGCGCCGCACGCCGAGGGTGGGACCGCTGGTGGAGAGAGGCCGCGCGGGTGCCCGAACTGCGCGAGGCGTTCCGAGAACGCGAACGCCGCCACTCCGAGCACCCTTCCCATGCCACCCTCCCATTGAGCGCTCACACGCTCGCTCTCCAGCGTGCCCGGTTCCGCGAAGTTCAGGTGATCTGGCAGAATTTCGACGACCGGATCCTGTGCGCATTTCGCTGACGGTCAGCTCGCGCAACAGTCCCCCCTTGTACCGAGACGCTGCCCGAACTGCGACCCGAGGGTCGAAATCGATCTGGGCCGTAGACGGATGTTGGGTCCGTGCACGTTCCACCGTAGCATGTTGGGAGCCCGCGAGAGAACGTTCGGGGGGCGCGTCGGCCAAGCCGTGGGGTCCGTTTGGGGCCGGAAATGCATCGCGCGAACCCACGGCTTCTTTCGCAGTCAATGGGCCCAGTCGGATTTGAATACGAATGGGTTCGGGCCCGTCCAATTCGCCTCACAAGCGCCCCAAGTCCGGCCGCGAGCCTTGCCGAGGGGGTGGGTTCAACACTGCCCGTGGTCGCACTGTTTCTTGGGCCAATCCCCAGATTCGATTCGCACGTTCGTAGTCGCCTCCTGAATCATCGGTCGCCACGGCCTATGACGTCTTCGAGGGGTTTCCACAATGACCAGTACTTCTCCGGGAGCCACAGGCTGCCAGTGCTGTCATCTTCACCGTAGTAGCGACTCACGCTCCGGGTAGCACCCTTCGGGGTGGCGGCGTGGGATATTGGGGGCGATCCGCCATTTCGACCGCCGAGGGGTCTGAGGTCAAAGATTACAACGTAGTCGCTCAGGCGCAGGGATGCTGCCTTTCCCAGAGGCACGACTGAGTTCCGAGTCCCTTTCACCTGTAGCGTCCGCGGTCTCGATCCGCTTTTCGAGACGAGCAGCAGGTCCGGCCCCGCGGAGTTCTTCGCAGTCGGGATGGCGTGCCAACCAAGTTTCGAAGCTACGACCATCGACCAGCCGAGCGCCTCTAGGCTGGTGCTGACGTTCCTCCACTGATCCCGCCCCATCGGGCTACCCCCTCGGAGGAGCGTTAAGGCCTGTTCGTAGCCAGCCCCGAGCAAGTATGCATGACGTTGCCGCGCGAGTGTGGCACCCTACTGAGTTGATTTGGCCCGGAAGGGTTGAGGCGTCGACTTCACCCGGGGATACACGACCGGCCGTTACCTAGAGGGGTCTGAGTCTGCCAGTATAGAATCAGAGCTCTGGACCGGTCGGCGCGTAGTTGAGAGCCCTTGCACTACCTCTCGGCCGGCGGAGACCTAGATGCTGCCGCGCTCGCCCAGGAATCAGAAGGGGCCGCGACCCGAGCCCCAGAGGACCAACCACGCAGTGGCTAACACGAGTGAGGAGACAAAGCACGCAATCCAGAGAAACCTGAGCCGTAGAACAAACCGATGCGTGGAACCCCCAGCCTCCCCCGCCATTGTCCCTCTCACTCGTTTCGAGGTGAACGGTTTGAAGATGCTCCAGCTCGCGTCTTCTATTCCCAACGGAAGGGTTTCTATCTGGGCCTCGAGCAGGATTACATCCCGCTTCCATGTTTTGAGGGCTTTTTCATGCCCCTCTGCAACCTCGGCCCACTCTCGGCACAAGAAACCGCCGATTGCTGTGGCGCCCACCAGTCCAAGCAGTTTCGTCGGGATTTGCAACGGTGCGAGAAGCAAGCCGACGACCGACGCGGCGACCACGGTCATGATTGCTCCCCAGAGGGCTGATCGAAACCCAAGAACATCGTCCTCGTGGTGAATGAGTCTGGAGTACGTGTCGTGCAACCAGCGATACGAATCCAATTCCTCGCCGTCTAACCCACTCCTCAGGAAGCCGGGGACCTTACGCGGGCCTGTGAGATCAGTCGTCTGTGGTTTCGGATTCGACGTCCGAGTCACCCTCCTCATTCCGTAAGACGGCTTGGCCGGGGAAACCAGGAAGGCTCAGTTTTCGGATTCGAGTCTTTCCTCTGCTCCTCGAAACCGGAGCCGCGGGAGCCGGTTTGAAGGTCACATTCCGAAAAGGTGGATACGCCGGCTGCTTCCCCTCGAACAACTCCCGAATCGTGAGAATCTGGTACTTGTCGTACTTGTCATCCTGGCTGAGCCGGTACTCTGGCTTGTAGTAACCCATCCCGGCCGCCTCAGTCCGCATCTCACGGGATGGCTCATCGAGTGTCAGGAGAACTCCGATCTGAGCCTTCTCCCTCGTGATGACATGGGCAAAGTCTCGAACCTCGGATAGCTTGAGACTCCCCGACTTGACTTGAATCACGATTGTCTTGACCGAACCCCCTGCCTTCTCGCGGAAGAAGAGTTTCCCATCTACACCCGAGTCGGCTCCTTTCTTTCGCTCTTCGGCAACAGGCCGCGCTCCAATCCGTCCCAACGCCCACCATTGGAACTGGTATCTATCGAGGTCCCTAAGGGCCTCTGCGCCCCTCTCATCCTCAGGCTCGCCCACAACTTTGTACGAGACCCTATCGCCGTAGGCATCTCGCAATCGACTTCGGATTAGTGTGATTGCGAGGTGCGTGATGTCGATGCCAATCCAGCGCCGCCCAAGATTTTGCGCGGCCGCAACTGTAGTACCGCAACCGCAGAATGGGTCAAGTACGGTGTCTCCCGGCTCAGAGCTTTCGGCGATTATTCGCTCGAGCAGAGCTTCTGGTTTCTGAGTCGGATAGCCGAGTCGCTCAGCGGAGACTGCCTCCAACTTTCGGATATCGGTCCAGATGTCCTGGACAGGCACGTCGGGGCTCTCGTCTAGGTACATCCGGAGTCTGATCGCCCCGTCCGGGGAGGATGGAAAGTGGAGACGCCCCTCGCGGTCGTAACGCTCCATGATCTCACGGCTAATGGACCATCCGTTGGGATGTGGCTTGTATCCCTTGTAATCGTAAGTCAGGTTCGGCCGTGGGTGGGGACTTCTCATGGTCACTGTTTGGAACCTGCGGTACCCTGAGGGTGGGTCCTGCCCAGAAGCGATGGTGATCACTTCCTTGTCCGGGGGCGGGCCCTCAGCATATTTGAAAGACGCCTCGATGGACTCCTCGCTCCTTCGGACCTTCGGCGGATTCCACTTGAAATCCGGCGTCTTCGAGTAAAACAGAATCGCATCGTGGACGCGTCCGAGTCGACCCGGATCGTTGTGCGCCGCCGTGCGACGCCAGACGATTTCGTTTCGGAAGTTTACTGGACCGAATATCGCATCCAGTAGGAGCTTGAGGTAGTGGCTCGCGGTAGGATCGCAATGCAGGTAGATACTCCCGGTGGGCCTCAGGACTCGGCGGAGTTCGACGAGGCGAGGCGCCATCATAGAGAGGTAGGCGAGCATGTCGCTCTCTCCGACCAGGGCGTGGAAGGCGCCCAGGGCTTCCGCCGCCTTTCCCCCGGCGTCTACTGTCTCATCGTAAGTATGGCGTGCGACAGAGTCCCACTTCCACGTATCGCCGAACGCACGAATCTGAGCCGCGGATCTTGATCCGTCCTGCTCCGCGAAAAGGACGTTGTAGTCCTGGTTGGAGTTGAATGGGGGGTCGAGGTAGACGAGATCGACAGATTGACTAGGGAAGTACTCGGAGTTCCGGAGGATTTGCAGATTGTCGCCATAGTAGAGCATGCTAGGGGGTGTGGTCACGGTCGACGCCTCGCGACCAGGAGTCCCGACTCGCCGCTATAAGCTTCCCAGTTTCCACAAGATTGAACGGTGGAGGGTGCCACCCCCATTGGCTTCCCAGAGAGTGTAGGGCCTAGCCGCGCCATATCGGGCCCGCGCCCCATTCCGGGGAGCAGCGCCTGTCGGCTCGGACTCGGGCCAATGCTGGCCGCACCTCCTTATCAGGTAGGTCGAATTCGAGACCCCGGGGAGTGTCCGGATGGCACCAAAGAGGAAGAGGCTCTCATCGACTCACTTTTCAAGCATCCTTCTGCGCAACTTCCGCTGTTACAAGGATTCTGGCCCGATTCCATTCAAACCTCTAACCATAATCTTGGGGCCGAACAACGTCGGGAAGTCAACCATCCTAAACTCCATCCTCCTGATGAAGCAAAGTCTGGCAGTCGATACTCCTCGAGAGGCGATCATTACTTCCGGACCCCTGGTCGATCTCGGTGGGTTCTCGGACGTTCTCCACAGAGGTGCATCCAAAGGCGATCGGTCGTTCACGGTGGAGCTCCAGGCGACTTACTCAGGTCAGAACTCGCCTTTTGGAGGTTTTCGTGATGACCTGAAGTCACCGTCGAAGGATCGTGGGATCATCGGTCTCAGTCTAACATTCGGGTATAGCTCAGCGGCAAATCAGATCCTCGTTCGTGAGGTAGAATTCCGACGCGATGGCGTGACTGAACTGAAATTCAAGGGTCACGGCTCCCGAATCTTCCTGCTCAATCCAGACGGCTCAGAGCGTTCAGATTTGGAGGTCCACCTCCTGAATTCTCTACCCCTTATTCACGGCAAGGTTGGGCGGAAGGGGAAACCAAATGAAGACCAAGTCCGCGATCTCTCGCGCCTAGGAAATCTCTGCATCTCTCATGCATGGGGTTGGACGGACTTTCACCGCAGTGTGGGTTATGTCGCCCCACTCCGCGGCCCGACCCCGCGATACGCGACTTCGGGTTCCACGTCTCCGGGTGGGCCCCTCGCTACACCCGCTGGACTTCTGCAGGAGCTGAAGAGCCGTCGAAGGCTCAGACCTACCGGGAAGCAATTGATCAAACTCGTTGAGGACTGGGCCAAGAATCAGCTTGGCGTCCTCAGGGGCCTGGACCTCCGGTCCATCGACAAGGCTGGAACCGTATTCGCGCTCTTCGTCGATGAAAGGTCTGGGTTCCGGGGAATCAATATCGCGAGCATGGGAGAAGGCGTCTCGCAGCTGATTCCAATCTTGAGCGCAGTACTAGGGAGCAGGGACGGCTCCTGCGTCCTGGTCGAACAACCCGAACTCCACCTCCACCCGGATCTTCAAGCCCGCATTGCGGACCTGTTCGTGGATCAGGTCGTGAACAATCGCAAGCAGATCATCTTGGAGACCCATAGCGAGCACCTGCTCCTGAGAGTCCGCCGCCGGGTTGCGGAGGGAACACTCGACCCCTCCCAGGTCGCGATTCTGTACGTCGACCGACCGGGTCGCGAGTCGCGTGTACGGAGCTTGCCCATCGATTCGGACGGCCACATCGGTCAATGGCCTGAGGGTTTTTTCGAAGAGGGGATTGAGGAAGCGTACCGAATCGCATCCGCGCGATCTGGCGGGGCTTAGGTCCGTGGAGGTCACGGTCGACACGAACGTATTGGTTAGAAGTGGAGTAAAGAGCGATCCAGCCCGCCCGGCATGTTTCGTGTTCCTCCATGAGTTCAAGGCGCGCGAAGATCTCGTCCTGGCGCTAGACGATGAAGAGCTCGTCGAGAGAGAGTACCGGGCTCACCTCAACCCGATGACATACGGTCACCACTGGCTTCGGACCATTCTTCTTATGAAGGCCCGGACGAAACTCCTCAAGCGAGCAGAGTTGCCGCCGGCTGTCCGAGCCGAGCTCTTGGACGAGTGCCACCTGGACCCACCTGATCTCAATCTCTTCGTGCGCGTGGCCCTTGCGTCGAAAGAGAAACTCATCGTAACCCACGATGGCGACTATTGGCGGAGCTCTAGGCGATGCCTAAAGAGACGGCTCAAGATCGAGGTCGAATCTGCGAAGTCGGTCCATCCCAAGCTTTGCGGGGGCCAGTGGGAAGACTGCCGCCGGCGAGTTATGGGGGGGTAGGAAGTTACCCGTGCGCATCTGGTTCCAGCCCTCTCAATTCGGGGAAACTTAAAGACGCCACGGACCTTTACCCTAGCTGAACATGGATCTCGCTTCGACCCCGAATTCTGAAGTGCGGAGTGAACAAGCATTGATTCGTCAGGTCTCGCGGTCGAGGTTACCAAACGACCGCGAACGGCGCGAGCACCGTCACGGGACCGGCAACTCAATCAAGGCATTCTTCGCCTGCCCCGGGTGTGGACTCCCTATTCCCTTTGGCGGCGCACCCTGACCAGACTCCGACTCCCTGTTCTTCTGCGAATCGCTCGCTGGAATCGCCAAGATTCAGTCGGATACCTGGAAGACGTAAGGGTCTCAGCGGCCCCTGATTAAATCGGGTGCCTTGCCGGAGCCCCCCTCCCCTCGGGCTTCTCCGGACCCTTTCGGGACGGCGGGGTTACGTGAAGACCCCCGGTGAGGCGGGAGGATCGGACCCTGTCCGCTGAATAGGACAGAGATACTTGCGGCCGAAGGAATCGGTCGCCCACATCATGACGGCGGAACTGCCCCCTCCGGACCGACGGATTATCGCGGAGTTCTCGACCGACGCCGCCGGCCGCACCCGCGGTCGCCTGATCGTGAACCTGGCCGGTCTGGCAGTTCTAACCGTCATCCTACTTTCAGTGTTTGGATGGGCGGTTGTGCGCGAGCCGGAGGCATCACTGCGCGCACTGGCAGCCGCCTCCATCGCCGGACCGTTCGTTTTCGGCGCTCTCGCGGTTCTCTTTGCTCGTCGCGCTTCCGCCCGCCGTCCACCGAACCTCGTCCGACTTTCCGACTGGGGTGTGGAGTTCGATGCCCCTCCGACAACGCCTGGTCTCGCCCCCGAGGAGAGCGGCGGCGCTATTGCGTGGCCGCACGTCGGGAGGGTCGAGATACAAGAAGCGGCCCGGGCGAGGAGACGAGCTGGGTTGTCTCAGGTTACCTTCTATTCACGCGAGTTCCACAGGCGGCCAATAGCGTTCACGGTCCCTCGCTTCTGGCCATGGGGTATCCGCATCCCATATCTTCGACGGGAGGACGCCGAGAAGATCATCGAACTCGCCGAGGGATGGATCGCTTCCTCGACCACGGACTGAGGTTAACGGACCAGCCTAGCTCCACTCGTTCCGTCGACCGAGTCCCTTGGGCCGCTTCGCGAGGAGTTCCCTAATCGCCCGGTCGGCCATGTTCAGTTCTCTGGGGATCTTGACCCAAGTTACGGACGATAGCCCGGCCAAGTCCGCACGGATCCCGTCCCGGATTCGCGCGGCGATGTCAACATCCCCCAGCTGAATACTCACTTGGCTATCCTCCCCGTTCATGTAACGAATGACCTGGTCGCCATCCCCGAGGAATCTCGCTCGCCTCGTGCAGCCGTTCGTCTTGAGGTGGAGCGCCGCGCCACGGGCGGCGATGAGGTCATACAGTTGGGTGCCGCGTGCCCACGCGCTCTGGACAATCAAGTCCCAGTTGTCCTGCCATATGCGCGCCAGGGGCGGGTCCCAGGATGCAATCGCGGCGCCGATGGGGGAAGATAGGCAAGACTGACCGCCCGAAGCCTTGTCTGGATTGGGCTGGCCGTTGAACGACACGAAGCCCAAGTCAACGCGGTTCGGGTAGCCTTCCTTGCTCCAACGAACGCCTGAATCGAAGTAGACCCAGACCTCATCCCAACCGCTGATTGCTCCTGATCTTTGCCGCCGCACGATCCAGTAACCCAACTCAGTGGGACACCACCAAGCATGTCATTTGTTCGGGGGTCCTGACGGGGCGAAAGGGACAGGTATAGCGCCGATTCCTCGCCGAAGAACCGGAGGGGAGACTTCGGGGTGGCCGCTACATACAACCGCGGCGTAGCCGGCTCGGAGATGGATTCGCGGAATACTGTTGCGAAACGCGTAGCCCATGAGTCCGGACCAGAAGGGTCACCGCGCGATCAGCGGCTCGTGCGGATCGGCCTGCTCGTGTTCTCCGCTGGCTTCCTGAGCTCAATCACCGGCATCCAGGTCCTCCCTCCCGGCTACTTCCCGCCCTGGCAGACCTCCGCCCCCCTCGTTTGGGTCGCTTGGGGTTGGTTGACCGTAGGGGCTTTGGCAGCTGGAGCGACACTTGCCCTCGCAGCAGCCGCGCATTCCCACCGGTCGTGGCCGTTCGCGGAGTTCCGAGTCGCTCCTGACCCGAAGGATATGGACCCGCGGCTGTGGTGGTCACTCGTCGGATCATTCTCGGCCCTCGTCGGGGTCGTGTTCGTCTGGACGTACGTGCTAGGCAACCCGTACTTGGACGGGCACTCCATCGTTCATTGGGGAGCTTTGGCCTTTCTAGTCTTGGGGGTAAGTTGGATGGTAGGGCAAGCCGTGGTGTCCCGAAGAAAGAAGACCGCGTACCTGTAGACGATGCCCGCCGCGCGCGGGGGTTCTCCAGGGCTCGAATTGGGCCGGCGCCCAATTGCGCGTGTGTGGGGGTGGGTGCGGAGTGGGAATGTTGGAGAAAAGCACGCATTGCGGATCAGTGGGTGGCGTGGAGGGCCACCCTCGGCGCTCTAAATCCGCTCGGACCCTTTTCCACGCGAGGGGTTTAGGACGAAGGGGCAGGCCGCGCGTTCGGATCGGGGTGGCCAATCCACTCCCACGATTCTGGAGGGAACAGGTTCCTGGGAGCGTTCGGGTGCCCAAGAATAGCCGCAGCCTGTTCTCGGCTGACGGGAAAGTCACGAACGGGAGGCGCCCTGCCGCCGGGCCCCCCGAACCGTCTTGCCGATAGCCACCCCCATCTTTGGACAGGCGGCCTCTGACTCGGACGCAAGTCGGCCCAGAAGACAATCCGCTCTCGTAGCCGGCTGTGCACGTGGACCCCGGTCGGACCAATCCCAATCCGATTCGGAACTTGAGAGAGGGCGACCACCACGAAAGCTAACGGGGTGGCAATCTCCGTGCCCACAAGCGCCGCCGCGAGTCCGGGATTCGCCGTTGAGAACAAGACGCGGATCAGATACGGCGCGCCGCCAATGATGATGAACGCGACGGGCAGAAACGCCGCATACATCACGCCGAGTCCGACGAGCGTCCAGAACAACGGTGGGCGCCCGGCAGTGGGGAGCCAAACGGGGCTCTCTTGAGAACCCATTTTCGGCCGAGGCTGGAACCCTATTTTGGTCCGGTGACCGAGAGCCGACCTGCTGGATCGGGTCCAATCTTTCGGCACGTTCCCGCCGGGAGGCCCACGTGCTGTGCCACCTCCTTCCAAGGAAGACCTCGCGACCGGAGCTCACGGACTCGAGCCGCCAGCTCGGGGGTCACACGGCGGGGTCGCCCCGGAGGTCGCCCGCTCCGGGTGAGCCGCCGTCCCTCCCGGAGTTCCCTCATCGCGACCCGGACTCGCTCGGAGCGCCGCTTGGACTCGAACGCCGAGATGACCGGGAGCAGCGCCAGGAGCACGTCCCGCCCCAAGTTCGGTCGGCCGTCCTCTGGCGTATCGAGCGTGGACTCCTTCAGCGAGTGGAACCGGACCCCGGCCGCCTCGAGGTCGAGGATCGTCTGGGTCGCTCGGGTGAAGGTGGCCTCCCGGCTGAAGCGGTCGAGGGACCACACGAGGAGGTGGGTCCAGATCCGGTCGGGTTTCCGGGCATCGGAGAGCAGCCGTTCGTACTCTACCCGCTCGACCTTCCCGGTCCCGGAAACCTTCTCGGCGTAGACCGCTGTAACCGACCAACCGCGACGGTCCGCTTCCGACCGTAAGTCGCGTTCCTGACCCGCCAAGTCCTGGTCTTCGGTCGAAACTCGGAGGTAAAGTGCGACCGAACAGTTGGCCGCCCCCGGAACGACCTCCTCCGGCGGGGGAGGGGACCGAGGCCGGGCCTCGTGGGGGGTAACCGTTAGTTCGTCCGTTTGAGTCGGCGTACTAAACTCGCAGTTCGACTCTAGCGCCGCCCCAGAGGGGGCCAATTGGCTCCCGGTCAAACGTCCCCTCTCCGCCTCGCCCGCAGCCGTCGCCGCCTGAGCGCGTCGGTATCCCGTCGGTAGTCCGGGTAGCAGACCGGGCAGATCCAAGACCGCGAACGGTTCGGCAAGGTCTTGCCGCACCCCTGGCAATGCTTGCGATCGTACGGTTGGGCGGTGCGACCGTGCTCGCGGTCCGAGTACCGAAGCTCCCTCCCCCGGATCCAGAGGTGGTCGTAGAACTTCCCCGGCCGTTCGACCATGGTTAGCCCCTCTCAATCGACCCGGGATTGGGCGAGCGGCAGGGGGACCTTGGTTGGGCTTCGGTGCGCCCCGCTGTAACCGTCCTAGGCCGATTACAGGGGGTACTGGCCCAGCTGCAGTCCGTACTCCCGGGGTGCAGTACTGCACCAGCCGAGGATACCGGGAGCTGGGGATGGAAATCTAGGAAAGAGTGCGCCCGGCCGCTCCGCGGGACGGTTACGTACCGTCTGGGGGTGTAACCGTCCGTCAATGAGCGCTGATCTCGTGCCCGGTTACGCTCACAGGGCCTCGTTCCTCCGTCCGAGTATCCCGAGCGCAAGTCGAGCGGTCCCGGTGACCGCCCGGTGGGAGAACGGGGGTTGTTCCGTCGGGGTCCCCCGAGTGCGGAATCCTTGGACTTGTTCTTCTCGGGATTGTAGCCCGGCAACCTCCCGGTGTAACCGAGCATGGGAGATGCACCCGGACGAGCACGCTTACAGGGGCCGGCTCGTGCCTTGGGACGTTCGCTCATTTGAGGGCCTCCCGGATCTCCTCGTAGAGGCTCCTCCAGCGGTCGGCGCGTCCCTCGGGATCGGGGTCCAAGGAGGCCCGTCGAGTGAACTCTCCGGCTTGCAAGTCGTACCTGCGCAGGGCCTCCCGGAAGTATCCCACCAGGTCGGGCTGAGGGAGTCGGTACCCCGCCCGCCAAAGGTTGAGCGCCTCGGCCATGTGCTCCGCCAGCCCCAGTCCGAGGCCGTGGAGCCAAGCGAGGTCCTCGCTGCTCGGGAGCCCCTCCTCAGTAGCCGCTCGTTCGCGTACCGCCGCGGCGCGTGCCCGTTGCCGAAAGGCGTGGACGTTGTTGAGCCGCCGGGACCGCTGGTGCTTGGTCCAGCAGTCAGCGCAGAACTGGCTCCGGGGCCCGATCCTGGGCTGGGCGTTGCAGCGATTGCAAACCGCGATCATCGGGAGCTCCGCCTACCCCGGAGGCGATGGGGACGCTCATCCCGGAGCCCAGCGAGATTCCGGGTGAGAACCTTCCAGTTCTTCGGGCTCGCCTCGATCCCGACCGACCTCCGGCCGAGCTTGTGGGCGACCCGGAGGGTCGTCCCGGAGCCCGCGTACGGGTCCAGGATCGTGTCGCCCGGCTTGGTGAGGGTCGCGACGAGGAGGGTGACGAGGTCCTCGGGCTTCGCTGCGAACAGGTCCCCCTCCATCGACGGGAGCGAGAACACCACGTCGACCGGATAGTGCCAGCCATTCGAGGAGTACTCACGTCCTTCGACGGGGTACTCGCCGTGGTGCTTCGGCCCGGACCACTTGATCGCGTGCCAGGGCTTCCCCCGACGGTGCATCGCGCCGAGGTTGAACGTGAGGTCGCCGACCTTCGCGTCCTTCCGCTTGAAGACGTGGAGCATCTCGTGGGCGCGGAGCGGTTCGTAGTCGGAGAGCCAGGGGGAGGACCGGATGGGACCTCCGACCCGACCCTTGACCCAGACGATTTGGAACCGGTGCTGGAGCCCGACGTCCATGAAGGCTGAGGCGGCCCGGATCGCCATCGCTCCAGCACCGTGTAGGACGACTTGCCCGGTCGGGCAGAGTACCCGGGCGATGTTCACGCCCAACCAATCCCAACTCGGGACTCGATCCCAATCCGCGGACGTAGTACCGTAGGGGGGGTCCAAGTAGGCCAGGTCGAACGAGTTCCTCCGGAGACGGGGTAGGATGTCCTCCGCGATCCCCGAGCGAAGTTCGGGTTGGTAGAGCCTCGGTCGGCACTTTCCGTAACCTTCGCGAATAAGGTGGCGTCGGTGACCTTGGGTGTAGGACCGATCGCAGAGGTACCAGTGGGGACCATGGCGGTGCGGGGCAACCGAAAGCGGCGGGTCGGGGTGACGCGCAGGACCGGCCGTTTTGGGGTCCCCGGGTACTTGCCCCTGGTCGGCCGTCAGGAGGCACCTCCCGGCGTGCCCCCGTCGTCCTCCCATCGCTGCTGCGCGCAACCCCCCCAGTCGACCGGGCTGGGTGGGCTTACCGGGCTTTCGGCCCTGGTCTCTGACGTTGGCCTGCCAAGCCCACCTCCAAGCCCGCCCTCCCCTGGGCTAACCGGGCTTTCGTAATCGTCGTCACGAAGGGAACGCTGAAGCCCACCAAGCCCGGGTAGCCCGGGTCCATGTAGGCTCCCGCGCAGCAACATTTCCTGGTCCGATGTTGATACCCTCACCGCGTGCCGGCGGTCGGTGGTCTGGTTGACACGGCCCAGGCGGGTCAGGCCGAGAGCCCTGAGCAGCCCCGGGATCGAGTTCGGGTGCACTTTGGTGTCCCTGGCGACCTTCCCGGCGTTCACCGCCTCGGCGATACGGACCGTGGGCAACACCCACAGTGCCTGGTCCGCGTCCCACCCGACCTTGTTGTCGAGGAGGGTCAGAAGGGACGCCCGCACCTCTTCTGCGTCGTCGTCGACCGCCCCATCCTCGATCCCCCCAAGCCGCGCCTGAATCGCTTCCTCGGCGTCCCACCCCATGACGTGGCCGATGACGAGCATCAGCTCCCCGATCTCGTGGGTCCTGGGGAGTTCGCCGGTCAGCCGGTCCGCCGCGGTTTCGAACTCTTCCGACTCCTCGTAGGCCAGGAGCGAGTCGCGGTCGAAGCGCTCTCGGGCCCTCTCGGCCTCGAGCTCCAGCCACGCTTTGACCGACGCGAGGTGTCGCTTGTAGTACTTCGCCCGTCGTCGCTCCGCCTTCGGGTCCGACCGGCGATGGAGGTCGATGCAGTCAGTTCGGGAGCCAAGGGCGGGATCCTTCGAATCCTCGCAGTAGTTGAACGCGCAAGGGCCGAACGTCGGGATGGGAACGGCCGCGTGCTCCGTGCGGCCATCCGGACCCTTTCGTTCCTCTGTCTTCAGATACGGCTGGTCTCGGTCCGTCCCTTGGCGCAGGATGGTCCGCACCAGGTCGCCAACGTCCCGTCGCCGAAGGGTGACATCCACCTCATCGAGCGCAAGTCCGCGGCCTCGCCTCTTTGCGTCGGCTACGGCAGCGAAAGTAGCGACGCCGACGAGGAACGAGTCGTCCGCGAGGTAGGCCCAAATCCGTGTCGCCGTCGACTTTCCACTTGTCGGGGGCCCGCGGAACCCGAGGTGCCAGGTTTTGTCGAGCCGGTCAAGGATGTACGTCTGGGCGAGGTGGAGGAGAAGCGCGTCGTAGTCAGTCTCGTTCGGAAATACAACGATCCGACGGATGGCAGCCTTCGCTCGGGAGTAGTCCATCGACCGGGCCTCCGCGAGTACCTGGGGGCTCCACGGGAGGTGGGCACCTGCCGGTCGGAGCTCCAAGTCCACGCCGCTTTCGGACGCCTTGGATTGCGTGACGCGGGCCTCGACCCGGTTCCACACTTCTCTCTCGAAGTACTCGGACCCACGTTCTGGCGTCTTTGTGTGTGGGGCTTGGAGCACGACCGCGAGGACGCTCTCTTTGTCGAAACCGGCCCTCTTCAGAAATGTGACGAGCCGAAACTCTGTCTGGGATCGGTCCACGCCGCCGGCCGGGCGGACGAACCCCTCATGGAACAGGGAACGCGCCTTCGGATCCTTCTCAACGGCGTCGAGGGCGGCGCGGACCCTTGTATCTCTGGGCGTAGCGACGCTCGACGCAAGCCCGGAGACTGTGGTGGCCCTAGAAACTGCGGCGGCGTATTCATCGGGCAGCCACGCGGCTTGTGCCGCAAGCGCCTCGCGGGCGCTCGGGTAAACCGGGACCGCTTCCCCCGCAATAGGCTCGTACGGCCGTTCGCCGTTTTCGAAGCGGCTCGGGGCTACGATGCAGAGGCCACTGCCGAGCAGGTCGTAGTAGCCGCCGAGGCCGGTCCACACTCGACTCCGTGCCCCATCAGGGTGCGCCGCGACTGGCTCGCGTGTGATGAACAGGTCGTGAGTCCCCGAGCTCTTCGTTGACTCGCGGTAGCCCGGCGCGTCACCCTCTGAGACGAGTTGTCGGGGGAGGGACGACCCACCCGGGGGGCGTTTTCGAACGTCCGTGTCTCCAGCGTTCAGCCACCCACCAGCTGGAAGCTGGCCGAGAGCGATCGCGAGCTGCGCATTGGGTCGCGAACGCCAGAACTCGCGGACCTCCGACTCCGACCGGAGAGGACCATCTGTCGTCCAGCGGATCAGCGGCCGCGGCCCAGGCTTCCCATTCGCTCCGCCCGCGAGAAAAGGGGCGAGCGGGACTACGCCGACGCCCATCCCGACGAAGAAGAGGGCAGCTTCTAGGACGCTGGTGAACCGAGGAATCCGCGGAGCATCGGTGCCCTCGTCCGCGGAGGGGCGATCCTGGCTCATTCCTGCCTCGCACGGGACCGGGCGAGCCCGGCAAGGACCGGCGCCACGAGGTCGAACTGCGCCTCGTCCATCCGGTCGGGAAGCCCCAGAAGTATCTCGCGGAGTGGATCACCCGGGCGGAGTTCCCGGACCGCGATCCGCTTCACCTCCCCAAGCAAGACGGGCATTCAGCCCTCCATCGCCTTGCGGACGCGGTCGGCCTGCGACGACTCGCGGGGGATTAGGACGAGGACGTCGCCGAACAGCAGCTCGACGTGCTGCCCCTTCCGTATCCCGTTGCCTTCAGCGAACGCTTTCGGCAGATGGAGGAGCTTTGCGCCCGTACCACCCACCTCGCCGATTCGCGCGCTCTGACGGCTTGGCATGCCCTTGGGCAGACACTGATGTACCCTATAAGGCTCACAACGATGTGAGTTGGGGGGCCCCGCTCACATGTCGAAGAGAATCCTAGACCCATGGGACCCGCACGGGTCGCCCGAACGAAAGCGCAGGGCGGTGCCTTCAGAGGCCCGAGCGCTCGTCATTGACCTGCTCGAGGAGTTGACCCCACGACGACATTCGCCCAACGATCCCATTCCGATTGGGCTGATGCTTGACGAATCCGAGCGGTGGGTCGGGAGCGGACGCTGGAAGTACGGGCCGCCCGCCGGGCGCCATACGCTCGAGGTCCGGATCCTCCGCGCGATGGCCCCGCTGATTTCAGAGGGGCGAGTGCGCCGCATCGAAGGTCACGGATTCCTCCTCGCCGGAGCTGAATCTGCCGACCGGGCTCTCGAACGAGCAATACAACGTCTCCAATGGGTCCGTGACGCGCTCAAGCTACCGAAGGCCGAACGGGGTACGTGGGCCGGGTCCGCCTGGACCTATGCGACCTGGGCCTTCGTCGACGCGATTCCACTCGTGGAGGATCGAGTCTCCGATGAGATGGAGAAGTGGAAGCGAGAGCGAACCACCCTTCGCCGAGTCGATGACGATCCGATGAATGCACACCTGGAAGCGACGCTACGCGGATCAAATCTAAGCGTCCCTGACGCGATTCGCGAGATGGGCCAGGAGATCTTCGCCTCCGGCCTGAAGCACCAGCTCGCACCGAAGTGTGAGCTATGTCAACGCGATTTGCCTCATGAAGGGAAGGCTACGGATTTTCACGAGGCGATCGAATCGAGGTTGAAGCTCGTCGAGGGGTTCGACCCGACCGCGCACGGTCACTCCCCGTGCGGGGAACAGTGCAACGCCTTCTGGCTTCTGGATTACCTCAGGCACGGGATGAGGGAAGCCCCGCCGCAGTGGGCGAAGGAGCTACCGCCTGCACCGCCGGCGCCCTTACTACCGCTTGGTTCTCGTCCAGCCGCGACACAAACTCCCACCCCTCGGCGAGCATGGCGCCGACTTCGCAAATCGGGACCGCCTTCTGAGCTGGTCTTACGGGCGCGGCGGAAGCGAGGAACTTCCCGAAGATCGCCTTGAGCTCGTCCTCGGATTTCTCAGCGAGGTCGAGCTTATCCAACTCACCCTGCGGCATCCCCCGGGCTGAGAGTAGTGCCTTGAGGACCTTGTTGACACCATCATCCGCCCCGGACTTGGTGGGGACGGTCGAAAGAAACGGCTCGCACCGCTTGTAGGCGGCCCTCTGGTCCTCGACCATAGATGCCGGGAGGTTCGGTCTCCCGGTCGTGTAGTGTCGCGCGGTCACGTCCCCGGTGTGTCCCGACCAGAACTCGACGTACCTATCCGAAACTTTCCCCGCGTTCGCCGCCTCGAGGCAGCGAGAGAAGAAGTAAGAGCGAAGGGCGTAGGGGCGGGCCCCGATTCCAGCAGCGCGGAGGGCCTGGCGCGCCCGGTCGCCCACGTTGATCGTCGTCATGAACCGCTTGATGCTCTTCGACGGCGACACTAGGTCTGTCTCCTTGTCGATCTTCTCTCCTCCAAGCGCTCTCTCCTCGAGGTGCTGCTTGAGGTACTCGCAGCCCTCCGTCCCCAGGAACGTAAAGTAAGCGTGCCCGGCTTTCGACGAGGTGGAACGAACCTTCACCAAGGCCGGGACCTTCTCGATTTGGACGGTCTTCGCATGGATCGAGAGCCCTTCGATGTCGCCAACTCGGAGCCCATCCGTGCCATCGTACGAGCCCAGCACCTGCGGTCGAAGCCCGCTGAAAGCCATCAGAGCGATTACGACGCGCTGCCCCGGGTTGGCTGCAAGGACAGCCTTCCGAAGCTGTTCCGGTGTGATCGGGTCCTCCCGTTCGACCCGCGGATGCGACCTCTCGTTGGGGACCTTCAGACCTCTTGGGAGTTCCTTCTCATTGTAAGCTAACCAGCTCCGTAGCGCTTTGAGTGTAGTCCGGACATACTCTCCTGAGTGCTTCGCCCTGCGTTCTTCTTCGAGGTAGTCCTCCAACTGCACCCGGAGCCGATCCTTTGAGACTTCGGCGAGAGTTTCCGGGTCGGTCTTCATCTGGCGACAGAATGCCTCGATCCGCCGTCGGCTCACGTCAGCGTAGAGCTGCGATCCGCGGGCAACATTTCGGTGCCAGCGGTCAAACTTCTCTGACGGATTGGCCATGGCCTCGATAGGCCCAGCGCGTGTGGGTTAAAATGGGTTCCTACTTGGGCCCAGTCGGATTTGAACCGACGACCTCCCGGTTATCAGCCGGGTGCTCCAGCCAACCTAAGCTATGGGCCCATTGCGTCGCAGTTCGTGCTGCGGCGCGGGGCCCACGAACGCCCTCCTACTAAATTCAATCCCCTCAATCGAACCCGATTCCTCTCGGGGCCGGAGGGGTTCTCACCGAGGCTGGTCGCGGGATTCGTGGGCTCATCGCCGGCCGCGAAGAGGTGTGGAGAGGTGCCGCCCGCCAGCCTCGTCGAGTCTGTAGCCTTGTTACTCTGACCGGGACCCGAACGCGGCTCGGGCCGGACGTCGACCGATCGATCTAGCTCTTCGCTAGCGCGCGCAGCGCTCCGAGCTGTTGGGCCTTCGAGCCGATCTCCTCCGTATTGGCCCATTGGTCGACGGACCCGACGCCGCCCAACGAGCAGAGCCGGCGATCGCGGATCGACGCTCGGATGATCTTGGCAAACCCTCCGGCGTGGATGATCCGGTAGGGGCGATCGTGAAAGCGGGAGACTTGGACCGGCAGCGAAATCGTGAGTCGGAGGGAGTTCTGCTTCCTCGCGACTACCTCGTAGGCGCGCGAGAGGGCACGCTCGCGGGACAAAGGCTCCGTGGCCTCCAAGGCCCTGAGGAGCGGCGGAAGTAGGATGGGCGCGATGCGGAGTCCGCGGAACGCCGTCCCCAGCCACTTGCTGTACGGAATGTACCTGCGTTCCTGAAAGAACGCGAGGCGAACCACCTCGCGTACTTGTCGTGCGGTAATCACCCGAGCACCGAGTTCGTCGCGAACGGCCCCGGCTCGGCCTGCGAACGCCTCCTCCTCGGCGATCCGGGACCACTGGGCCGCCAGCAGATGTAGCCACACGTCCCGAGGGAAGTAGACCAGCCGAGATCGCGTGCGTTCGAGCCCGATCAGGTCATGGTAGATCGGTCCACGGACCACGGAGAGGAGCTTCTGCTGGGGCAAGATGAGCCAGTCCAATGGGCGAAGTTTGCGCGAGACATCGACGTGCAAGTAGGACGAGAAGAACTCTGGAATCGACCCGACCCAGACGATCGGAGTACCGTTCGGATCCCGCACTCGAACTCCATCTGCGTCCGCTTCGGAGAACCTCGCCACCAGTCCGCCGAAGGTAGGGGGGAGTTCCCTCCGTAGGGTGCGGAGTATTCGCGGTCGAAAGCGACGGACTTCGTCTGCACGAAGGAACAACTGGGCTCGCGGACCCCAGTCGTGGTCTCGCGAGATTTCCGTATCGTATCCTAAGACCTCGGATCCCGGACCAAGTAATGCCGCGCTGTACCTGAGCCCCGGGAATCGGGACCGGAGGATAGGCGCCACGGCCCCACGGTAGTACCTTCGGTTGAATTCCCGACCCGGGACAAACGCGGCCACTGCCGGCAGAATCTGTCGTGGCCGATAATCCTGTCATCGCCGGCGGAAACGGGGGATCGACTCCCCGGCGTGCGCGCACCCTTATCCGCAAGCGATCCACCCCACCAATCCATGCTCGATCACGTGATTCTCCCGGTGCCCAACGTCAGCCGGTCCGTCGCGTTTTACGAAGCCGCTCTGGCGCCCCTCGGCGTCCTTCAGCGAGCCGATTTCGAGGGCCGGGACGGCCCGAAGGGCCATCCCGACCTCAAAGGGTTCGGGTTCAGCGGACGTTACTTTCTCTGGTTGCGGGAGGGTAGATCTCAGGCGGATCATCTTCGCCTGGGCATCACCGCGGCCGATCGCGCGGCGGTCGATGCGGCCTTCGCGGTCGCGATACAAGCGGGGGCCACGGTAGAGACCCCCCCAGGCGTGCGTGGCTACTACGACCCGCGCTACTACGCCGCGAATGTGTTCGACCCAGACGGTTACAGTCTCGAATTCGTCCACAAGAGCTGGCAACACCCGGCTATCGACAGATAGGTCTCGACGATGAGGCGATACTCGGGGAGTGCGTACGAAGTCGGTGGCTAGCTGGTCCACTCCCCCGGAGGGACGTTCGGGACGGGCCGTTATCCTTCGGGGCCCGCTGGGCGCGGGCAAGTCTACGATCGCCCGAACGCTCGCCCTCCGAACGCGGGGGAAGGTGGTCTCCATCGATGCCATCCTCGAGACGATGCGCTGGGATGGCGGTTCCTTCCGACTTTTCCTCCGGGCCAACATCGCGGCGGCGCGACTGGCCCGCCCCCATCTGAGGGACGGCCGCACGGTGATCTTCGATGGGAACTTCTACTGGCAGCGTGCGATCGACGACCTGCGGCGACGTCTCGGGTGCCCGATGGCGGTGGTGACCCTACGGCTCCCGCTCCGCCTGTGCATCGAGCGCGACCGCGCCCGCGCACAGCCGTACGGGGCTGAAGCTGCCCGAGCGGTCTTTGCGAAGTCGCGCCGCGTCTCGTCCGGCGTGAAGGTCGACGCGCGAGGCACGGTCGACCAGGTGGCGGACCGCGTCTTGGCCGTCATCCGAGACTCGGCCCGGTACGCTCAACCCATGGTTCGGGCCCGGCCGCGACCCTCTTAGGAACGCGAAGGCGTCCCGCGAGATAGGCGGCGCATTCGCGGCCGGGAGTATCGAGCGTGCGAAACGAACGGGGATGGGCCCGGGTGGAGGAGGCGCGACGCCTGCCACATCCAGGGCTTCGGAACCACGACTCGGATGGCCCGAGTCACACGACGAGCCCCCTTGCACGCGACCCGCGTCGTCGGAGTGGGGACTGATGGCCGAGGACGCCCGTTACGTGCGAACGCCGATCACCGAGGAATCCGCCGACCAACGGCGAACGACCTTCGGGGAGATCCAGCTGCCGTACCTGCCGGAGGAGGCGGTGCTCGAGGGCCAGCGTTGCCTGCAATGCGCTCTCCCGTTCTGCGTCGAGGCTTGCCCCATCACCCAAGACTGTCGCGGCTACATCCGGCTCGTCGGGGAGCGGAAGTTCGACGAGGCCGCGAAGCTCACGCTGCGCGAAAATCCCCTCGCGATGACCCTGTGCAAGGTCTGTTACCACTATTGCGAGGACTCGTGCATCATGGGCGAGCGGGGCGTGCCGATCGCGATCCGTCAACTGAAGCGGGCGGCGATGGAGCTCGGGAGCTGCAACCTTCTCTACGTTCCCAGCGCTCCGCGCAATCAACGCATCGCCATCGTCGGTGGCGGCCCAGCCGGGCTAATGGCGGCCTGGGAGCTCGGGATCCGCGGCTACTCGGTCACAGTCTTCGAGGAGGAGGAGTACCTCGGTGGCCAGGTAGCGACCATCCCGAAGTACCACATGGACGGCCGGGAGTTCGCGCTGGACGTCGCCCGCTTCCGCAACCTCGATGTGACGTTCTCGATGGGCAAACGCGCCGGCTCAGACTTCGATCCGGTGGCGCTGCTGCAGCAGGGCTATCGAGCAGTCTATCTCGCCGTTGGCACCACCTTCCACAACTCCCTCGGCATCCCGGGCGAAGACCTGCCCGGCGTCTACCCGGCGATCTCGTTGCTGCGCGCGCTGAACCGCGGTCCTCCGGTGAAGCTCGGGCAGAAGATCGTCGTCGTGGGCGGCGGGGACGTGGCGATGGACGCTGTCCGCTCGGCACTCCGACTCGCCCCCCAAGGAATGGTCGAGCTCGTCTACCGCAAGGGTCGCGAGCAGATGAGCGCCGGGAGCGAGGAGCTGACCGAGGGCGACGAGGAGCGCGTCCATCTAGTGTTCGAACGGTCCCCCAAGAGGGTCCTCGGGGAGGACCGGGTCCAGGGCCTCGTGGTCCAGCAGATGCAGCTCGGCCCCCCGGGCGCGGGGGGCGTCCGCCCGCTGCTTCCCGTGCCGGGAACCGAGGAGACGATCGCATGCGACACGGTCATCGTGGCCGTGGGGGAGCGTACCGACCTGACGGGATTCCCCCCGGAACTGGACCTCAAGATGCGCCCGAACGGCTGGCCGGAAGGGAAGAACCCCGACTCGATGACCGCGGTCGAAGGGATCTTCGCCTCCGGGGGAAAGTCCGTGGTGTATGCAATGTCGGCGGGGAGCCGCTCGGCCCAGGCGATCGATGCCTACCTCTGCAAGAAGGAGGGCCGGACACCCGGCCCGCGCCCGGACCCCTTCGGGGAAGGAGGGGCCACCGGGCCCCCGAAGGTCTACTCCGGCCCCACCTGGCATTTGTAGTCCTCCGGCCGTCGCAGTTTTCCGGCCGACTCTGGAAGGAATCCCTGACTCTCACGCCCCCTGTGCGGTGGGCGACCCATCCGTCGCATTCTTGGCCTCGCCCGGCCGTACATACACCGAACTGGAGCTCGATGTCGCGTCGAAACCGCCCGGGACGGGCCGCGGACCGGGAGGACGCCTCCCCCCCAGGTGCCGGGTCGAAGCCGGGCATTCGAAGAGGCGTTGTGGTCCTCCTCGTCGTGGCCGTCGCGGTGATCGCCGCCGTCGCCGTTTACGAGGTCCTCGAGCTGAGGAATCTATCGAAGCCTTCACGAGGTGGCGGTGGAGAGAACTCCACAAGTCCCTCGGGCACGATCCTGGTGGCCAACGGTACGACTTGGCCGATCGGGCCGCGCCACTACGAGGGTAGCTGGTTCAATATCGACTACACATCGGAGGTCCAAGGGACGTTCCGGTCCTCCACCCTGGTGACGGGGTACATCCTCCCTTCCGGTGCATTCGTCGGTTACGCCGGTGCGAACTCGAGCTACGGGGCCGTCCCGGCCTCCGGGTCCCCGAGCCCCAACAACTGGACCTCGGGAAGTTCCATGGGAGGTTACATCGACACCTTCCTCGATCCCGGGGAGTACGAGATCTTCTTCGTGAACGCCAACTCCAGCGCGACGGCCTCCCTCGGCATGACGAGCGACCTGATCGCTTCGACCGAGTCGGTCGGCTAGAACTGCGCGGGTCCGACTTCGGCGGCGGCGATCACGCGGCGCGAGGTCGCCCGCGGGTCGGCCGCGGGACCCGGCGCCGGTGGTCCGCGACCACCAGCGCGAGCGGGGCCGTCGCGTTGTGTCCCGTGGCGTCGACCACCGTCACGGACAGACGGAACAGGCCGGTCTGGTTCGGCACGCACGTCAACACGGCCACCGGCAGCGCAGCACAGCCACCGGGCAGTCCGGACCACGTGTACTGGTACCCCCCAGCCCCCCCCACGGCCAGCGCCGTGAGGTTGAGCGGGGCCCCCAATGTCGCCGGGGTCGACCACACGAACGGACCTCGGACGCTGAGCGGCGCGCCGGGCCCGGTCAGGTAGCGCACGAAGGAGAACTGCATGCCGTGGGCGATCCCGGTCAGGGGGCTCGGGTCGACGCTGGCGATGCTGATCCAGGGCGCGGTCGCGACGAGCTCGGCCCGTTGGCCGGCGTAGAGGTACAGGGCCAGGTCGTTCGCCACGGTCTCGATCTGACCGTACAGCACACCCCGTCGCGGTCCTGGGGGGATCGTATCGGCCTGGTGGATCCCGACCACCATCGAGGCGTAGGCAGCCCCCTGGCAGCTGTTCGGGATGGGCGAGGTCGAGTTCGCCCAGTAGCCGAGCGAGGTCGAACAGTTCGTGGCGTTGAAGAGCTGGAGTCGCTCGGCGAGCGCGCTCGAGGCGGTGTAGAACGTGTCGGGCAGGTAGAGCGGGTCGACCGAATCGGAGGGGTCGGCGTAGTCCACCGCCGCGCTCAATCCGGTCGTGACGAACGGACCCAGCCCGCCGGGCCCGGAATAGAGCGTGTCGGCGGTCAACCGTGCCGCGCTCTCATTGCGCAGGACGGGGAGGAGCGACCGATTGGAGAGCGACTCGATCGAGGCGACCCACATCTTGTCGGACTGCCCGGCGGCAGTGGCGTTGGTCGGGTAGGTCACCAGGAAGGAGCAGGGTGAGAGGGGCGTGCAGACCGGGCCGACCATCGGGTCGTGAGCGGTCTGGTTCCACCACCAGGCCGCCCCACCGACGTCGGCCGGATTGGTGTCCGGATTGCCGCTCGGCCAGGCGATCCCTTGGGGTGTGGACGGGCCGAGGAACTGCGGGATGGCCCCGCCGTCGAGGAACCGGCTGCTGAGCCCGGCGACGCCGAACGCGTAGGTCATCGCCGAATCGTAGGGGAAGGCGTGGACCAGGAACTGGCGCAGGTTGACGTCGTCCAGGAGCGTGCTCGGAGCGGTGAGGTTCTGCCCGGCGAGTCCGGCGGCGCGGGTCGCGTTGGACCAGAGGTTGAGCGGGTCGAAGTAGGTCGTCAGCGAGGGGAATTCGTCGATCCCGACGAGCCCCTGGGTGACGTCACTGACGAGCATGGTCGTCCCGTTCGGCGGCAGCGTGGCGAGGTCGGAGCTGCCTGTGACAATGGCGGCTTGCACCGCACCCGGGGTCGTCGCCCAAGTGACGTTGACCTGCGGGACGAAGGCTCCCTTCGCGGGAAGACAGCCGGGGGCGGTGCAGACCGCGACGGTCGACCAGCTCGGGTTCGTTCGGAGGACATAGCCCACCCCCCAGGTCTCCCGGGCCAGGTAGTACGGTCCGCTCCCGACCATCGCCTGGAGCGCCCGGCCATGGCTCGGGTAGATCGAGCCGTTGAGCTCCCAACTGTCGAAGCCGGTCGCCGGGACGGTCGAGACCGCCACGCCGTATCCTGAGGATCCGGGCGCAGCACACGGCGCGTCGCCCGCCCCGCTCACATTGCCGAGGGTCCAGTAGGGAATCCCCAGACCCTGGGCCGCCGCACTGAACCAGCCGCAGGAGACGATCGATGCGCCGACCGGGCTGGCAAGGACCTCCAGGGCCGTACGGAAGCCCGGGGAGAGCGAGGTGTGGGGGAACTGCAAGGTGACGCACCCCCGCTGACCGGCGGCCATCGCCGCCTTCGGACACAGGCCCGACGCGTTGAGGGTAATCGAGCCGTACATCCAGCGCGGAGTGTTGTTGACCGGCAGGTGGGCCGCGCCATCCCACGAGTAGCTGCCCGCGGGCAGCAGCCCTTGGCTGACCATCCAGCCTCCGTTGCACTCCCAGCAGGGCGAATTGGCGAGCGCCATCGTCCGGATCAGCGAGAACAGCACGTCGGTGGGCCAGACGCCCCAGCTCGCCCCGGTGGCCGGGTCGTAGAACGCCGACCGGTTGTTGATCACGAAGGTGAGGTTGTCGCCCCGGGCGAGCGAGTTCCCGTAGAGCGAGATACATCGGCCGCTGCCGGGGACGCAGGTCGCCAGATCCGGCTCGAACGAAACCGGGCCGCGCCCCGTGGCGGAACCGTTGGCGAGGATCAGAGTCTGGTAGACGTTCGCCATCGCCTCGGCGCCGGCGGGCTCGTAGTCGATCGCCGGGTCGAAGGAGGCCGCCCCTCCCGGGGCGTACTCCACGACACGCAGCGTCCCGTGATGACCGGAGGCCGACCGAGGGGGCAGCAAGCCACCCAGGCCGCTCCCGACCACGATTGTGAAGGTGTAGTTGCTCCAGGCCAGGGACCAGTTGACCCCCACGAGGGTCTTGGTCGGGAGCGTGTAGTTGAGCTCGTAGAATCCGGGTGGGGTCGTCGCGCCGAATCCGATCCGGACGCTGCTCGTTCCGTTCGGCTGGAGGAGGGGCGCGCTCAGCGTCCCGAACCCGACGGCGTTCTGGCTCTCGGAGAACCGGGGGACGAACTCGCGGGTCAGGTCGTTCGACGGGGGCAGGACGTCGGTGACCCGGACGGTGACGCTCCCCCCTGGCGCGACGTAGGGAGTGGCGAGAGTGCCCGTTGAGGAGTTCGAAGCGATCGATCCGGTCAACAGCGCCCGCACCCCCGCCGGATCGCCGACGGTCGAGGGGAGCACCACGTACTCGAGCAGGTGCGCACGGCTATCGTGGATGTGGCCCGTTGCGTCGAGCGCCGTCGCGCACACCGCGTAGGTGCCCGGCGTCGCGTACGGATGGCGGACCTCGGGGCTGTGGCTGACGGCAAATCCTCCGTCGCCGAACCACCAGAGGTAGGAGACGCCCACCGCCCCGGCGGGCAGTACGGCGAAGAACCGGGGCCACTGGCCATAGAGCGAGGTCAGATTGGGTGACTCCACCACAAGGTCGTGGAGGTGGGTGCTCCCCGACACGATCCCGCAGGGGTTCGCGCTCCCGGTCACCGCGCTTGTGGCGCTCGGTCCGGTAAAGCCGGGTGCGCTCGCAGCGGTCGACAGACCGGAGCTGGCGCCCAACAGGCTGACCAGGACGATCCCGATCCCCGCGCTGGTGGCTCGGAACCGACGCGAAGGGCGGATACGGTGACGTTCGAGCGTCATGGCACCGACGCCTCGGGCGTTCCGCAGGCGATGGGCGCGGGCAGGGCGTTATACTTCATAAACCCCCACCGCGGCGCTCGCGACCACGTCTTCGGACCGCACATCCCCCCCGCGGCCGCCGCCCGAGGTACGTCTCCCCCTCCGATCGGATCCGGAGGAGTACTCCCGAGTAAGACAATGGCCCGTGGCACGCGGGGGGACGTCTGGGGAGTTAGGGCCGAGCATCGGAAGGTAGGGTGGGAGCTCTCGGGCTCGAGCGTTCGCGCGGGCTGCCGCGCCATCGCCGTGGGCTCAGAGTCGGAGAATCAGCGAAGGGGAGGGGCCATCGACGAAGCACAGTGGAACAGCGCGGGAGCCGGTGGGGAGTAGGCGCTGGGCCCAAGCAACGAATGGAATGAGATCCGCGGAGGGGCGGTCTTGGTCACGGACGCGAGTCCGAGGCTCGAGGGGCTCTGATGGGCCTGGAACCCGCCGAGAAGCCCACCGGAGGTCCCCACGGGGGATCCGATGAACGCGAGGTCCGCGGCCGAGCCGCTCGACGCATGACCGCCGCCGGACCCCGGCCCGAACCGGAAGTGGACGACGGCGACGCCGTATCCGGCAAAGTGCACCGTCATCGGTCCGATCGGAGAGAACGATACGTTCGAGACGCCCGAGCGAGCCAGGGTGGTCCAGTTCTGGGTACTGTTGAAGTTCATCGAGTAGGTCGTGGCATCGAGCAGGGTGTAGTTCGACGCGGTCGCCGTTTGCCCGTCGACCGAGAGGATCACCGTGGTGGGGAGGGCATTGCGGTTCGCCAACACCAGGTTGAAGCCACCCGAGGTCGGGGCGGCGAAGGCACGGACCATGCCGGGATCGGAGGAGGAGACCGAGAGACCGGGTGCGCCGGCGGCGACGCCGTTGCCCCAGAGCTCGGTCGCCCAGTACGGGGCGTAGTAGACATCGGAGGTGCGGCTCAGCTCCTCGGCGAGCGAGTAGCCCCAGCCTCCGTAGGGGTAGGTGATCGGGCCGGGCGTCGAGTACGGCCCCTCGAGGGCGAACAGGGTGACCGCGCTCAGGTCCGTGGCCGCCGCGTCGACGAAGTCCGAGACGACCCAGGCGGCGGAGAACAGGGTCTGCTGGCGGGGGTCGGTGCCGTAGGTGTCGTAGGAGTTGAGGTTCGATTCGGTGTTCAGGATCGGAAGCCACTGATGGGTGAGGTTGTACCAATCCCACTGCTCGGTGAGGGGAGGGAGGAACACCGCGCCGTGGGCGAAGTCAGCGCTCCGGGCGAGGATAGAGCTGTCCGTGTAGTAGGAGTTCACATCGTCGGGGGGGCAGAACGTCGTGTTGTCCGGGCACCCTCCGTTCGCGGGGTAGAAGTGGAACTGGAGGAAGCCGACGCCGGTCGCGTTCTGGGCGAAGAACGGCAGGACGGAGGGCCGAGCCATCACGTCCGACCCGACGAGCGCGCCGGGCGAGGCGTTGTGGATGATGGCCGCCGCCGCGTTGAAAAGTGGAACATAGGCCTGCGCCTGTGATAGGTTGGCCCACACGGGCACCTCGTTGCCGATGTTCCAGTACGAGACGTTGGGCAAACCCGCCGCCACCGCGCCGTTGACGAAGGTCCGGACGAACACGCGGAAGGCCGAGAGGTTGGGCAGGTAGCCCAACCCCCCGCTCTTGGAGGTGAGCTCCAAGGTGGTGTTGAGCGGCATGCCGATCGGGAGCACGTTGCCGTCTCCCCACGTGCCCACCGGTAGGTCGATCATGTTGACCGCTCCGACCGAAGTGCTGAGGTTGAACAACGGCCCGAGCCCCGCGAAATTGAACGAGGGAAGACCGGTGGTATTGTTCCAGCTGGCCGGGGCGACGGCGACCTCGCTCCATCGCAGGATCCCCGGGGTGAGGTTGCGCACCATCTGGACGAAGTTCGGATCGTTGCGCGGGACCTGGGCAGAGATCGCGGGATTCGCCAGGACGAGCCCCACTGTGGGTGCGCGGGCCCCGGAGGGCTGAAGATCATCGACGGCGACCCCGACCGATAGGTGCTCGGTGCCCACGATCTCGTACGAGCAGTTCGTCCACGAGGCGAGCCGGCTCAGCGTGAGCGTCGCCGGATCGTAGCTCCAGTTCCAGCTGTCATCGACCCCGTTGTACCAGACCGTCCACGTCCAGTTTTCCATCGGTGGGAGTACGTCGGCCCCCCCGGCGATCTGGCCCGGGATCGACCATTGGAGGAGCGGAGAGGTGGACACATTGACCGCCAGCGTGCGGAACGGCAGCGGCGTGCTGAGATTGAGCCAATACGCACGCTGGGAGGTCGGAACCCCGCCCGGTGCGGGAAGGAGAGGCGTGACGGTATCGGAGAGCAGACTCTTGATGCCCGCCACGATCACGGAGATCTCCTGACCGTCGGTGACCGAGGCGATCGAGAGGAACGCCCCCAAGGCAGGATGCGTCGCGGCGCGGGGGTGGTTCATCGCCCCACCCGCCGGTGCGATCGCGCTGGAGAGCAGCACGGCCGCTGCGACGGTGACGACCCCCAACGACCCCCAAAGCAGGGTACGGGAGGCAGGTCCTCCCATCCGGGGCGAGTCGGGAAGTTTGGCCCGAACAACCATCAGAAAAGCCTGGCGGGTAGTCGGTTACCAAGTTGTGTATATGTAGGTATTGTCGGCCCCAATGAATCGTCGAGTTCGCCGAGCTCGTGCCCGTCAGTTCCACCCCGGCATCTGGTGCCACGCCGCAGGCGCCGGGGACACTCCCTTGCGTCGAAGATAAGCGCGGATTCCGGGCCGCCGGGGGCCCAGCGGGATAGGGGCTGGGTCGCCCCCCCCAGCCGACCCCTTCCCGCACCGGTCGATTCGCTGCGCCGCCGGACCGCCTGGATCGACGCCCTCACGGCCGACGCTTTCTGCCTCCGTGGGTGGCCCGAGCAGAGGCGATCGCTTGGCCACGGAACCCACGGGGGGAGGTTCAGCGTCGGCGGCGCCGGAGGTCCACGAGCCGCATCCGCGGCCGACGCTGCTGTCGGATTTCATCCTCGGAAGTCAGGACGGTATCGTCAACGTCCTGGGGATCATCCTCGGGCTGGCGGCCGCCCAGACCCCGGCGGGCACCATCATCGTCGCCACGCTCGCCGCGCTCGCGGCGGAGTCGATCGCCATGGGGGCGGTGGCGTACACGTCCACCCGGTCGCGCCGGCGCCTGTACCTCTCCGAAGAGCAACGGGAGCTCAAGGAGATGCGGGAGATCCCTGAGGCCGAGCGGGCCGAGGTGCGCGAGGTGCTCGCGGGATGGGGCTACCGAGGGAGCGACCTCGAGGAGCTGCTGAACCGGATCTGCGGCAACCCGCGGGCGATGCTCGAGTTCATGATGGCGTTCGAGCTCAAGCTCTCACCCGTCGAGGAGTCCGCCCCCCGGACGAGCGCCTATATCGTCGGGGCCGCCACCGTCGTCGGGCACTTCATTCCGCTCCTACCGTTCGTCATCGACCGTTCGAGCGTCGTCACCGATGCGATCATCGCCATCGTGCTGAGCGGCGTGACCCTCTTCGCCATCGGCTGGTACGAGGCGAAGGTCACCGACGGCACCTGGTGGCGCAACGGGATCCAGATGCTCGTCATCGGCCTCGCCGGTGGGCTCGCCGGCTACCTCATCGGCCACCTCATCGGTGCGACACCGGGCCTGTAGACGCATCGGGAGTCGATCCGAGGTCCCCGAAGGCGGAACGGGTGGATGTCGGAGTACCGCATCGGGTGCTCGTCCTGGACCTCCCCGGCCTGGAGCGGCCGCTTCTATCCCCCGGGTCTCGCCGACGGCGATCGCCTCGCGTTCTACGCGAGGTACTTCGACGCCGTCGAGGTCGATTCGAGCTACTACGGCGCCCCCAACCCCTACGTCGTGCGAGGGTGGGCGCGCAAGACCCCCGAATCGTTCCGGTTCACGCTGAAGATGACGCGCGATCTGCTCGACCCGAAGTCCGAGCCCAAGCCCGAGCAGCTCCAGCGGTTCGTGGACTCCGCCCAACGGCTCGGCCCGAAGCTGGGAGCCATCCTCCTGCAGTTCCCGCCGTGGTTCCGTCCGGGTCGGAGTTGGGAGGCTGGGACGGGGGCGATGCTGGAACGGCTGGTGCGCAACCTCCCCTCCGGCCCCCGATACTCCGTCGAGCTACGGGACGCGGGCTGGTACTCCGAGTCGATGCGGCCGCAACTGGTGCGCCTGCTCGGCGACCGACAGATCGCCTCGTGCTGGTCGAGCCTGACCTACGTCGACATCCCGCCGCTCCGGACGGCTCCATGGGCCTACTTGCGGTTCATCGGCGACCACGAGACGGTCCCGGCGGAGGTCCACGGCGAGATCCGGGTCGACCGGACGAAGGAGACGCGGCAATGGGCCGAGCACCTGCGGGCGAGCGAGATGGAGAGCGCCTTCGCCTTCTTCAACAACCACTTCGCGGGCTACGCCCCTAGCTCGGCGAATCTCTTCCGCGCGGAGCTCGGGCTGCCGGAGGTCCGGCTCCCGGTGTCGAGCCGGTTGCCGGAATAGAGGCCGCGCCCTAGGGCACGACGACCGTCTTGCCCCGCGCCGCCCCGGTGCGGCTTCGGGCGAGCGCGGCCGGCGCTTCCTTCAGCGGGATCATCGACTCGATCGGGGCCCTCAGTCGGCCCGTGACGACCTCCTCGGCCAATCGCTCGAGCATGCGACGCTCGGGCTGCATGTCGATGTTGATCCGACGGACCCCCGAGTGGCGCTCCGAGGTAGTGCCCGCCGAGCCGATCGTGCTCGCCGCCGCGCCTTCGGAGCGCACGGCCGTCATCAGTTCCTGGAAGGTCACCGGGTCGCTGGCCATGTCCAGCAGACCGTCCAGGCCCGAGGGATGGGCCGCCCGGACGAGCGCCCCCACCGATCCGGCCTTGATGTCGATCGTCTCCTGCGCTCCGAGGGAGCGGACGTAGTCGAACTGATCGCGGCGGGTCGCGGCGAACACCACTGCCCCCCGGGCGATCGCGAGCTGCACGGCGAAGCTCCCGACCCCGCCGGCAGCGCCGACGACCATGATCGTGTTGCCCGGAGCGATCCGGAGTTGATCGAGCGCGGTGAGCGCGGTCATGCCGGCCGTCGGCAGCGCAGCCGCCGTCGCCGGCTCGAGACCCGGGGGTATCCGTGCGATCGCCCCATCGGCTTCGGCCGGCGCCCACTGGGCGAACGTTCCGCGGCCGTACGGCGGATGGAGAAAGGAGCCGAAGACCGCATCCCCCTCGACGAACTCGTGGACCTGTGCACCCACCCCGTCGACGACACCGGCGCCGTCGACGCCCACGATGAATGGGAACAGGTGGGGCCCGCGACCGTCGAGGCCCCCATCGATGATCTTCCAATCGAAGGGGTTGAGTCCGGCGGCGCCGATCCGCACCACGACTTCCTTGGGTCCTGGTTCGGGTCGAGGCAGCTCCATGACCTCGGGGGTGGAACGGAGTGCTCGGACCGCGACCGCCTGCATGCCGCGACGACTTCCCCCTGCCACGTAAGTGTGGTGGTCGGCTCGATTGCGAAGGAAAGGTCCTGTCGGACGTCTGGGACGGGCGGGCGGCGGACCGCGGGACGAACAGGCGCCTACGCCCGGCCCACGGCGGGGGTTCGACCGCGGCCCGGCGATGCCTCCTCGGCCGGGAAGCGGATCGTCGGCTCGATGGCGTGGGCGGCTCGGGCCGCCGCCGCTCGCGCGGCGTCGACCGATCCGGCGGCCACGAGCGCGACCCCCAGGCGACGGTCCGGGTAGGCCTCGGGCTTGCCGAACAGATGAACCCGAACCCCGGGGGCGGCCAGCGCGGTGGCGAAGCCGCCGAATTCCGGCGCCCACCCCGTCCCCGGGGAAAGTATCACATGCGCCGCCGACGGGCGCGCGGTCTCGGGACCGACGTAGGGGAGACCTAGGACCGCCCGGGCGTGGAGGGCGAATTCACTGTTCGACTGGCTGACGAGCGTGACCAGGCCGGTGTCGTGGGGTCGGGGGGAGACCTCGCTGAAGAACACCGAGCCGCCGGCGACGAAGCACTCGACGCCGAAGATGCCGACCCCCCCCAGCTCGCCCGTGACCGCCTGTGCGACCCGGGCGAGGGCGGCTCGCACGTGCGGAGGGAGCCCAGCCGGCTGCCAACTTTCATGATAGAGCGTCCCGGGCCGTTCGTGCCCGATCGGGTCCAGCACAGAGGTCGTCACGTCTCCGCCCTCACCGTAGTGGCGGAGCGTGAGCATCGTCACCTCGGCGTCGAAGGCGATGAACTCCTCGATCATCACCCTCGGATTCGCCACCCGGCCGTGCTGGCTCGCCGCGGCGTACGCCGCGGCCACTGCCTGGGGCTCACGAACCACGGTCATTCCGTGCCCCGAGCTCGACATGATGGCCTTGAACACGCACGGGAATCCGATCGCCCGCGCCTGTCGCTCGGCCTCGGGAAGGGAATCTGCGAACTCGAACCGGCTGGTGGGGACCTTCGCGCGCTCCGCGGCGAGGCGTCGGATCCGTTCCCGGTTCATGGTGACGCGGGTGGCCTCGGCGCCGGGGACGACCGTCCAGCCGTCCGCTTCGAGGCGCACGAGCTCATCGGTGGCGATCTGCTCGATCTCGGGGACGATGACGTCCGGCGACTCGCGCCGGACGATCGCCCGGAGCGCGGCGGGATCGGTCATCGGCACGACATGGTGACGGTGCGCCACCTGCATCGCGGGGGCCATCGGATAGCGGTCCACGGCGATGACCTCGGCTCCGAGCCGGATCGCCTCGATGGCCACCTCGCGTCCGATCTCGCCGCTGCCGAGGAGGAGCAGCCGTGGAGCGTCGCCCACCAGCGGCGTTCCCATCCGATCCCGGAGGGGGACGCGCGCGGCTTCGGGGCCGGAAGCCCCGGCCGAGAACGGACGCTCACTCACCACGGGAACCGGTTCCTCCGGACGTGCGCGCGATCTCCGCCTGCAGCTCGGCATAGGCGCGTCGCGCCTCGTCGATGCTGGTCTCGTCCTCCAGGGTCGTGGTGTCGCCGATCGGGCGCGCTTCTACGACGTCTCGGATCAGCCGGCGCATGATCTTCGCGCTCCGCGTCTTGGGGAGCCGATCGACGAAGTAGAGCTCGGAGGGAACGCCGAACGGCCCGAACTCCTCGCGGACATGGTGTTGGAGCTCGCTCCGGAGTTCGGCCGACGCAACGAAACCCGGCCGGAGGACCACGCACGCCACCGGAACCTCGCCGCGCAGCTCGTCGCTCCGCCCGATGACCGCCGACTCGGCGACCGACGGGTGGGAGATGAGCGCGGACTCGACCTCGGCCGTGGCGATGCGGTGTCCGGCGACCTTCATCACCTCGTCCGCCCGCCCGAGGAACCAGAAGTACCCGTCCTCGTCCTGGAGGCAGGCGTCGGCCGGATAGTACCAGCCTGGGAAGCGCGAAAAGTAGGTCTGACGGAACCGCTCGTCGTCGCCCCAGAGCGCGATGAACTGCGACGGCCAGGGCCGGCGAACCACGACGAGCCCTTGCCGCCCTCGGGGTACCGGCTGGCCTCCCTCGTCCACCACCGCGAGATCGATGCCCGCAAGCGGTACCGTCGCCGAGCCCGGCTTGAGCGGGATCGCGGCCAGTTCCGGCTGCGCCGAGACGAGGATCCCGCCGGTCTCGGTCTGCCACCAGGTATCGACGATCGGGAGGCGGTCCTCGCCCACCACCCGACCGTACCATCGCCACACCTCCGGGTTGATCGGCTCACCGACCGTCCCGAGGAGGCGCAGCGAGGAACGGTCGTGCCGGCGCGGGACCGCCTCACCCTGCTTGACGAACCCCCGGATCGCCGTCGGCGAGGTGTAGAGGATCGTCACCCGGTACCGCTCGATGATCTCCCACCATCGGTCCCAGTTGGGGTGGTCGGGGGCCCCCTCGTACATCACGGCGGTACTGCCGCGGAGCAACGGCCCGTAGGCGACGTAGGAGTGACCCGTGACCCAGCCGATGTCGGCGGTACACCAGAACCGGTCCGCCGGGGTCAGACCGAACACGGCTCGGACCGAGTAGTCGATCCCGACCATGTACCCCGCCGTCGAGTGGACCGCGCCCTTGGGCCGTCCCGTCGTGCCCGAGGTGTAGAGGATGAAGCTCGGGTGCGGACCGGCCACCGCCACCGGATCGACCTTCGGCCCCTCGGCGCGGACGGCATCGCCGTACCAGAGGTCGCGCCCCGAGGCCATCGCCACGTCCGCACCCGTTCTCTGCACGACGAGCGTGTGTTCGATCGAGGGCGTGTGCTCCAGCGCGCTGTCGGCGATCGACTTCAGCGGTACGACCTTGCCCCGGCGCCATCCTCCATCGGCCGTGATCAGCACCCGGCTGCGTGAGTCGTTGATCCGGTCGGCAAGCGCGCGCGCGGCGAACCCGCCGAACACGACGGAGTGGATCGCGCCCAGCCGGGCGACCGCGTGCATCGCGACGATCGCCTCCGGGATCATCGGAAGGTAGATCGTGACCCGGTCGCCCTTGGCCACGCCCAAGGTCCGCAGCGCCGATGCGCACCGGGCGACCGCGTCCCGCAGTTGCGCGTAGCTGAGCTCCAGGCGGTCCCCCGGCTCGCCCTCCCAGATCAGGGCCGGCTGGTCACCCCGCCCGGCGTCGACCCATCGGTCGAGGCAGTTCTCGCTCAGGTTCGTCGTCCACTCTCGGAACCAGACACCGAACGGCGGCTCCGTCCTCGGCTCGAACGCGGGGCCGTCGCGGGAGCGAAACGAGAGCCCGCGGGCCTGCTCGGCCCAGAACCGGTCCGGGTGCTCCAGCGACTCCGCCCGGATCCGTTCCAACCGGTGAAGGCCCGGAATTCCGGTGGAGGTTCCTTCATTCGCGGGCGGGTGTGGATTCGTTTGGCGGTCCCCCGGCACGGTCGCCCCGTGAAGCTCTCAGCCCGCTCGCGCGAGCGGCGGCCGGTCCGGGGCCGCCGCCACCGCGGTAGTAGCGGAGGAGGCCCCGTGCAACTCGAGGAACCTCCGGTCGACCTCCATCCACTCCAATCCCTTGACGATCCCTCGATCGGCCTCGGGGAAGGTGTGGGCGGCGAAGTACGCTCGGACCTCCGCCGGGCGCGTCGCCCCCAGGCACGGGATGGCGATCTCCATCGTCTTCGACAGCAGCGGAGTTCCGACCAGCAGCCGTTCGACGTCGGGGAGGTGCGCCCGGAGCCACGCCCACACGAGTCCGGGTTCGCCGTCGCTCGCGGCAAGGCCATTGAGGAACGACCAACTGCGCGAGGCCGGCATGCGTGGGTCGAGCACCAGATCGAGCGCCCGAGCCACCGAATCCGGACCCCGTACCTGGGCGATCCCTGCGGCCATCATCCGCGCCACCTCCTCACTGGGCGCCGCAAACATCCGATCGCGGATCGACTCGAAGGCGACGGGTCCCCCGGTCCGGGCAAAGGCGATCACCGTCGACGAGCGCAGGTCGGGGTTGAGCGAGTCGAACGTCGCGAACCCGGCCGCGTGCTCGCGAGCGAAAGCCGGATCGGTCAACACGCGCCCGAGGGCCATACGGCCCCGGAGCAGCCCGACGGTCTCGGCTTCCCCCGGTTTGGGATCCAGACCGATCGCGTCCAACGCGGTGCGGAAGTAGTGCCCGAACGCGGACTGCAGCCGGGGCACCAGGGCCAGGTGGGGCCCGTAGTCCCCGAGGTCGAGCCAGACCTCGCCCCCCGTCAGCTGGTCGAGATGCTCGGCGGCCACCGTCAGCAACCGCTCGAACTGCTCGAGGGGGAGATCCCCGGATCGGACGAAGCCGTGGGCATCGAGTACCAGCGACCAGCGATCGACCGGGTCGAGCTGGCCGTACCCGGCGAGTACCCGATCGTACAGCTCGGGTGAGTACAGCACCCGATAGAACCCCCGGCGGCCGGGATTGACCAGGATGCGCGGCGATCCCTTGATCGCGACCGCGCCCTCGCGTGCGTCGAGCAGCAGCAATCCCGGCGTGCCATCGAGCGTGTAGGTCAGCGGGATCGGCCAGAGCTCCTCCGTCCGTTCCCCGGAGATGAGGTACCGGCGCTGGCGGAACCGCAGCTCGCCCCCCTCCTGGCGGACCTCCACGACCGGGTGGCCGTAGCTGCGCACCCAGCGCTCCATGATCTGGGTGACGGGCTGGCCGGCGGCCTCCTCCAGGCTCTTCCAGAGGTCCTGCGACCGGGCGTTCGCGTAGGAGAACTTCCTCAGGTAGTTCGTCACCCCCCGCCGGAACGGTTCCTCTCCGAGGAACGCCTCGATCATGGACAGTACGGCGGCGCCCTTGCCGTAGCTGATCTCGTCGGCGATCTGGCCGAGCTCGGTGGGCGCACGTACCTCGACGTCGATCGGATGGGTCGAGCGCAGGACATCGCCGCCGAACCCCCAGCGGGGGAACCGAAGCAGGAAGTCGCTCCAGGTGTCGAGCCCGGGGTACAGGGCCGAGTCGAGCTTGGCCTGCATGAACGTCGCGAAGCTCTCGTTGAGCCAGAAGTCGTTCCACCAGACCATCGTCACCAGGTTGCCGAACCACTGGTGGGCGATCTCGTGGGTGACCGTTTCGCGCACGAGCCGACGGTTCCGCGAGGTGGTCGTCGGGTCGACGAGGAGCTGGGTCTCGTGGAAGGCGATCGCCCCCCAGTTCTCCATCGCCCCGGCCCAGAAGTCCGGGACCGTGACGAGATGGAGCTTGGGCAGCGGATAGGGAATGCCGAAGTAGCGGTCGAACCCCTCGAGGACGCGCACGGCGTGCTCGAGGGCGAACTCCCCGGCCCGCTCGCGCCCCGGTGGGGTCGCCACCGAGAGCTTCACCCCGCCCGACACCGCCTCGAGGTAGGCGAACGGCCCGACCCCGAGGTACATCACGTAGGTCGACATCTTCGGCGTCGGGGCGAAGACCACCCGCCGCCGATCACCGAGCGGCTCGGTCGAGGTCGGGGGGGTGTTGAAGATCACCTCGCTGCCCGCCGGGCACGTCACGGTCACCTCGAAGACCGCCTTGCTGGCGGGGTCGTCGACGCACGGGAAGACCCGCCGCGCACCGCAAGGGTACATCATCGAGGTCACCAGGCTCGAGGTACCGAACGGGGACCGGTAGAGTCCGATGAGGCCCTTGGTCAGGATCGCGCCGGAGTAGACGACGGTCACCGAGTGGTCCCCCGGTACGACGTCGTCGATCACGAGCTGCTCGTTCTCCGGATCCGGACGGAATGGGACCGGGCGCCCATCGAGCTCGACGCGCTCGACCTGCAGCTCCTTGGCGTGGAGTCGCACCGTAGAGTCGGTCCCGGTCAGCTCGATCCGGACCCGCCCCCCGAACCGCTCGCCTCCACCGGCCAGATCCAGGTCGAGGCGGTAGCGGGGAGTTTCCATCACCCGGGGGACCGCGCGGTCCGCTTCAATTCTTCTGACGGGCGGTACGCTCCTTGGGCCAGAGCTCGCGAGCGGCCACGAGGTGCATGACCTCGTCGGTACCGTGGGCGACCCGCGCACTGCGGAGGTCACGGAGGCGTTGTGCGAACGGCAGCTCCTCCGAATAGCCGGCCCCGCCGTGGAAGTGCATGGCGTGGTCGACCGCGGTGAGCGCGGTCTGTCCGCAGTACCACTTCGCGAGGGCGGCGTCGCCTGCTGCTGCCGTCCCCTCGTCGAGCAGGGAGAGCGTTCGTTCCAAGAGACCCCACGCGGCCACAAGGCGCACGCGGTCCTCGACCAGCGGAAAGCTGACCGCCTCCTGGCTGGAGAGCGGGCGGCCCCCGACCCGACGGTCCGCGACCTGCTGAACGGTCTCGGCCCATGCGGCCCAGCCGACTCCCAGGTAGACCGCGCCGAGCAGCGCGCGCTCGTGGTCCAACTCGCGTCTGACGTACTCGAGCGCCCGGTCCTCTGCTCCGATCAACTGTCCTGGGGAGACCGGCACATCGGTGTATCGGACGGTGCCCCGCCGCATCCACCGTTCGCCGAAGTCGGGGAGGGCCCGTCGCTCGATCCCCGGCGTGGCCTGCGGAACGAGCCAGGCGCTGATCCCGGCAGGCGGCGTACCCGGGGCGGACGCGCGCCCGTACACGATCGCGGAGTCGGCCACGTCGGCGAACGCCACCTGGGTCTTTTCCCCGGTGAGGAGGTAGTTGTCATCGCGTCGTACCGCCCGAGTCTCGATCGATCCCAGATCCGATCCGGGGCCGGCTTCGGTTAGCTGGTTGCCCACGATACGCTCGCCTTCGATCAGCGGCGCGAAGTACCGATCGCGCAGCTCGGTGCCCCCGTGGGAGGCGAGCACGCTCGAAAACTCCGGCTGTAACGACAGCTTCGCCGCGAGCGTGCCACCGCGTAGGGCCAGTTCGAACAGGCCGCGGGCGGCACGGAGCGAGGTCAGACCGCGCCCACCCAGTTCGACCGGGATCGTGAGCCCCAGCAGCCGACGGCGCCCGAGTTCCCGGAACAGCTCCCGAGGAAACGTTCCGCTGCGGTCGCTGGCCCGTCCGATCGCGAGGAGGTCGGCGGCACGGTCCAGCTCGCCCACCTCCTCCCGGATCGTGTCGGGAGGGACCGGCGGCTCGCGCGGGTTCATTCCGAGCCCCCGGGCGACACCCCGGGCGGAGGGTCGGCGCCCGTCACCCCCGACTCGGCCAACCGCCGGATGCGGTCGGGCGGGTAGCCGAGTAGGCTCCCCAAGATGCGCTCATTGTCCTGCCCCAACCACGGCGCACCCCTCCACACCCCACCGGGGGTGTCGGTGAATTTGGGGACGATGCCCGCACCCTTCACCGGCCCGACGACCGGGTCGGTCCACTCGAGAAACAGGCCCCGGGCTCGGTAATGGGGATCCTCGGCGATTCCGGCGATGTCGTAGACTCGGGAGATCGCCAGATCGTGCTCGCGGCCGACCCGCTCGAGCTCGGCGACGGTCCTCGCCCCCACGAACCGCTGGATCGCCGGATCGACCTCCTCTCGGTGCTCGGTCCGGTACTGCATCGAATCGGTCGGGCCGGAGGGGAGCCCGATCAGGTCGCGCAGCTTGGCCCAGGCGGCGGCGGTGGGCGCGGCCACGACGACCCAGCCGTCCTTGGCGGCGAGGACGTCGTACGGATGCAGCCGGGCGTGGGCGTTGCCGTGCCGTCGGCGGACCACGCCGCGGGCGAAGAAGTCGAGCGCGAGGTTCTCGAGCATCTGGAAGAACACCTCGTATTGCGCGACGTCGACGACCTGGCCACGACCGGTGTGCGTTCGCGACACGTGGGCGGCCAGCGCAGCGGTCGCGGCGGCGAGCCCGGTGACGGTGTCGTTGAGCGCGGTGCCGGCACGCATCGGTGGCGCCGGCTCGGGATCGCCCTGGAGCGCGAGGAACCCGCTGTAGGCCTGGCCGACGAGGTCGAAGGAGGGAGCGGCGATCCGTTCCGGGTCTCCCCACTGCCCGAACCCCGAGACGTGGACGATCGACAGCTCCGGATTCCTGCGTTGTACTACGGCGTCCGGGAGACCGAGCTTGCCGTAGGTTCCGGGCCGCGAGGATTCCACCCATATGTCGGAGCACTCCAGCAGGTCGAGGAACACCTCGCGCCCCTCGGGATGGGCGAGGTCGATCCCGAGCGAGAGCTTGTTGCGACCGTACTGCACCCAGGACTCCGACACGGCGCGCGGCGGAGCCTCGCCCGCGGGGAGCAACGGCGGCAGGGTTCGGGTCGGGTCGGCGTAGGGCGGACCGAACGGGGGGCCCTCGACATGGATCACCTCCGCACCGAGGTCGCCGAGGTAGGTGGCCGCCCACGGCCCAGCGACATATCGGCCGGAATCGACGACCCGCACTCCGGCGAGCGGGCCGTATCCCGGCACCAGCGACCCGGCCTCCGGTCGAGGTTGCATGCGCGGTTTTCGTTCGCCGGAACTTTAGCGCGCGAGGTTCAGTGGGGAACCTCGCGCCCCAAATATCGAGCCCCGCACCTCGGTTTCCCGAGATGTCCGATCCCCCTTGGGTCCAGTACGAAGGCTCCCGGTTCCGCGATGAGCTCTCCCGTTACAAGATGACGCATCACCCGTTCCGCACCCATCCGTTCTTCGCGCGGATCGAGCGCGGCGAGGTCCCTAAGGAGCTCCTGCACCGTTGGGTCGCCCAGTTCTATCCGTGGTTGGCGTGCGTCCCGTTGGCGATGGCGGAACGGTTCAGCCGCTGCTCGTGGGAGCCCACCTACGATCCGTACCGGCGCATGATCCTCGACCAGCTGGTCGAGGAGGCGGGCGATCCCAAGGGCAAGGAACCCGGCCATCCCGAGCTCTGGTTACGGTTCTGCGAAGGGCTTGGGCTCCCGCGAGCCCAGGTCCAGGCGACCCCGTTACTGCCCAGTACGATGGTCGCCATCGACGACTTCCTTTACCTCAACCGGGAGGTGCCGTTCTACGTCTCGGCCGGAGGCTCGTCGGAGCCGCCGAACGTCGAGCTTTGCGCGCGCCTGCTGCCCGCGTTCCGCACCCACTACAAGGTCGACGAGCCCGCCCTGACCTACTACACCTTGCACGTGACGGCCGACGAGGACCACAGCCGCTGGGTCAACCAGATGGTGGCCGACTTCGCCAACACGCCCGAGGTCCGCCGGGAGATGTGGAACGCGATGCTCCGCGGGTTCGGGCTCCACCGCCTGCTCATCGACGGGGCGGTGGGTCCGAACGGCGACGGCGCCTCGAACTGAGGACCGGCGTTCGTCCCGTATCGCGGTCAGAGTTCATCCCCGGAGCGGAGATCGATGACCGACGGCCGGGAGCTCCGCCTCCGCCGGCTCTTCCCGCCCGGAGGCCGCAAGTTGTTCGCGGTCCCGCTCGACCATTCGGTCTCGATGGGGCCGATCGATGGTCTGGAGGATTCGGCCCGCACGGTCCGGGAACTTCAGACCGCCGGCGCGGACGCGTTCGTCGTGACGCGCGGGGCCGCGCAACGGATTGTGCCGGTGCTGCAGGCTTCGACGCTCCTGGGCGTGCACCTGTCTGCGTCGACGGCCCTCGCCGCGGAGCCCGACCACAAGATCCTGGTCGGAAGCGTCGAGGACGCCCTCGCCGCCGGCGCGGACTTCGTCTCGGTGCAGGTCAACTTCGGTCTCCCGCAAGAGCCTGCCATGCTTCGCGATCTCGGCGTGGTCGTCGAACAGTCCCGGCGATGCGGGGTCCCGGTACTGTGCATGGCCTACGTCAAGAAGGGCCCCGAACCCTCGCCCCTGGAGATCGCCCATGCCGCCCGCGCGGTTGCCGACCTCGGGGCGGATGTCGTCAAAACCAGCTACCCGGGCAGTACTCGCACGCTCCGCCGGGTCGTCGAACTTACTCCGGCGCCCGTCCTCTTGGGAGGCGGGATCCGCGCCGATGATCCGGAATCGATTCTCGCGGTCGTCCGCAGCGCTCGCGACGCGGGGGCGGCCGGGATCTGCATCGGCCGAAACCTGTTCCAGCGCCATCCGCTGGGGCCGTTCGCCCGAAAGGTTTCCGCCATCCTCCGCGCCAACTCCGGCCGTGGCGACGCGTGAGCCGCGAGCGAGTGGTGCTCGCATGGCGCCCAACGACTCCGTCGGGCTCGGCCGATCTGCTCGCGGAAGCTCGGCGGTGTGGATTCCGGCGTTTCCTCGTCGAACCGGCGGAGGAGCGGGCGGGAGAGGAGTGGTATCGAGAGCGCGAAGGTCGGATCGTTGGCGGCTCTTCCACCGACCAGCCCCCACGACCGGTGCTGATGGTGCGGTCGCCGGCCGAGCTCGACGCGGCGGTCGCGAGGGTCCACGCGGGTGAACGGATCGCGGTCCGGTTCGAGGGAGAGTGGGTCCTTCCGCTGGAGCGGCTGGTGGGGGAGGCGGCGGGCGCCGATCAGGTCTGGTTCTGGACCGATCGGCTCGGCGCGGTCCCCTCCGGCCTCGGAGCGCTCGAACACGGGGCCGGTTCGGTCGTGCTCACCGTGAACTCCGGGCAGGAGATCGCGCGGCTGCGTACGCTGGTCGATTCCGACCCGCCCGTGGTGACCCCCGAGCTGGCGCAGATCACCCGCGTCGAATCCGGTGGGCCCGGCGACCGGGTCCTGATCGACACGACCAGTCTGCTCGAGCCCGACGAGGGGCTGTGGGTGGGGAGCACCGCCGAGCTCCTCTTCCATCTCCGGAGCGAGAGCGTAGGCTCCCGGTACACCCGACCGCGGCCGTTCCGCATCAATGCCGGAGGTCCTCACGCGTACACCTTGCTCGCCAGCGGAGAGACCCGCTACCTCAGCGAACTTCGGCCCGGAGAGGCGGTGCTCGTGGGGCGACCGGACGGAAGGAGCCGGGCAGCGAGGGTCGGTCGCCTGAAGATCGAACGGCGGCCGCTGGTTCTCGCCGAAGCCGAGTGCGCGGGCACCCGCGGAAATCTGTTCGTCCAAGAGGCCGAGACGGTCCGGCTCTCGGTCCCCGGTGGGGCAGTCGCGGCCACGGAGTTGCATCCGGGCATCGACATCGTCTGCGCGCGATTCGCCCCGGCGCGCCACCTCGGTCGGGTCGTGAGCGAGCGCGTGGAGGAACGGTGACGAACGCCCCCCCCAGCGTCATCGTGACCCTTCCGGCGCGGACCGCGGCCGACGCGCGACGGGAGATCGAGGAGGCGGCGATCGACCGCGCGGACGGCGCCGAGATCCGGGTCGACCGTTGGTCACCCGCCGAGCGCGCCGGCGCACTCGGCCTGTTCCCCAGCCCGCTTCCGCTGTGGGCGACCTACCGATCGACCGCCGAGGGCGGGGAAGGGTTCGATGAACCGGCTGTGCGAGCTCACGAACTGGCCGCACTGGCGGAGCTACCGTTCGCTCGGATCGACCTTGAGCTGGAACGAGACCTCCCGCTGCAAGCCGAGCTCGCGAGGGTCCTTCACCGACCCGGCGCACCTGGACTCGTCGTCTCGCGCCACCTCCCGCACGGAACTTCCGCCGAAGCGCTGCGCGCCACGACGGCGGCCGATGTTCCCGCGGGCGCCCTTCGCAAGGTCGTGTTCGAAGCCGGCGTGGCGGAGCTGGTCACACAATTCTGGTCGGAACTGCCTCGGCCCGCGGACGGACCCTTTGTGATTCACAGCACCGGCGCTTCGGCGGAGTTGCTGCGCGCGCTGGGTCGGTCCTTGGGCATGGCTTCGGTGTTCGCCTCGCCCGGCTCCGACCGAGTTCGGGCTCCCGTTCAGGCCGGTCAGATCCCGGTCGACCTCCTTGCGGACTACTTCCATCACGAGCCGCCGGGCCCGCTGTTTGCGCTCGTCGGACATCCGCTCCGGCACAGCCGTTCGCCGGCCCTCCACGCCCGGTGGATGAAGCGCGCGGACCTTTCGGGGCTATACCTCCGGCTTGAGATCGCCCAAGCGCACGACCTGGCCGCGACCCTCGTGCGGTTGCCGGGCCTGGGCTTTCGTGGACTGAATGTTACGCTCCCGCTCAAGATCCCCGCTCTGGCGCTGGCCACCGAAGCGTCCCCCGCTGCCGAGCGAGCGGGTTGTGCCAATACGCTGACGTTCACGGGAGAGGAGATCCAGGCCGAGAACACCGACGTCCCGGCGTTCGATCGAAGGCTGGGGGAGCTGCGCCGTCACGATTCGGTCGCGGCGGACCGGGTCACCGTCCTCGGCGCGGGGGGAGCGGCGCGCGCCGCGCTCACCGTGGTCTCCGGACAGGGGCTGGAAGCGGAGGTGCTCGCCCGGGACCCCGCGGCCGCCGGCGCTCTGGCGCGCGAATTCGGCGCCGAACTCCGCCGTCCGGAGACCCGTCGGCCGGCTCAGCTCCTGGTCCACGCCACCCCCGCCGGTTCGGAGGAGATGCCCGGGCTGGAAGTTCCCCTGCGCCCGCTCCTCGGGCCCGGAACCTACGTCGTCGATTATGTCGTCGCGCCCCACCACCGGTTCCTCGAACAGGAGGCACGCGCTCGCGGGGGGCGGTACGAGGACGGTGGTCGCCTCCTCGAATACCAGGCCGCCGAAAGCTTCGCGATCTGGTGGGGGCGCCCTCCTCCGGAGAGCTGACCGTGCGGGGTGTCGGACGCGCGGGGTCGGCGGTCACGATCGTCAACGCCCTGCTGGGCGGCAACGGCTGTGCGGTCGGGATCGACCTCGGATGTCGAGCGGCCGTCGAGATCCGTCCCACCCCTCCGGGTGAGGTCCGGCGCGTCACCATCGAGCCCCACGCGGACACCCCGCTGGTCCGACACTCCCTCGGGGCCGCGATGCGCTGGGTGCGCAGCCTCGGCGATCACGATGCGACGCTGACGCTCGTCTCCGACATCCCGGCGGGAGTGGGTCTGAAGAGTTCATCGGCGGTGAGCTGCGCGATCTTCGAGGCGGTGGCCGGCGGGCTGGGCCTTCGCCCGGATCCGGAGGAGATCGCGCGGCGATCCGCGGAGCTGACGCGGGCGATGGGCCTGAGCGCGACGGGCGCATTCGACGACGCGCTGGCGGCGAGTGCCGGCGGGATGGTCCTGACCGACAATCGTTCCGACGTGGTCGTCGGTCGGGGCGAATTGGACGCCGACACGGCGGTGATCTTGTGGATCCCCGAGGGCCGCCATCCGCCCTCGTCGCAGATGGCCGCGCGGTTCGCCGGTCACGCACCCGATGGTGCGAAGGCGTTCGCGGCGGCGCAATCCGGTCGCTACTTCGAAGCCTTCGAGTCGAACGCGAGGACCGTGGAACGGCTGCTCGGCCTCCCCTATGCGCGCCTGCGAACGAAGCTCGCCGCCCAAGGGTCGCTTGCGGTCGGGGTCACCGGCCTCGGGCCGGCACTGGCCGCTTTCGCCCCGGGGGCGCGCGCGGATGCCGTGGCGGCCCAGCTCCCGATGGACTCCGGCCGCATCCTTCGGCCCAAACTGCGCCCCGAGGGCGGCCCCGTCCAGGATCCGGGGGGCTCGAGGACGTGACCGGGTCCACGGCGATCGTTTCCCCGGGAGTCGTACAGGGGCGCATGCCCGCTCCCCCATCGAAGAGTTACACCCACCGTGCCCTGCTCGCGGGATTCCTTGCCGGACGACGATATGCCGTCCGCAACCCCAACGTGGGCGACGATACGCTCGCCACGCTGAACGGGCTTGAGGGCCTGGGGGCCGAGGTCGTACGCGGCACCACTCGGTGGGAAATCGATGCCTCGGGGCACCGGATTCCCCGAAGTCCGCCCCGTGTGGACTGCAATTCCTCCGGCAGCACGTTGCGCTTCCTCACCGCCCTCGCGGCCACACGAGCGACGACGGTCCGATTCTCCGGTTCGAACGAGCTCGCCGGACGGCCCATCGGGGGGTTGCTCGATTCGCTCGCACGCGCGGGAGCTCACCTCGAAGGTCCTCCTCGCGGGCGTAGCCTGCCGTTCACGATCTCGGGGCCCGTCCGTCCGGGGAGCTTCCGTACGCCGGTGGACCTCACCTCCCAGTACCTCTCGTCGATGCTGATGGTCCTCCCGACGTTGCCTGGGGAGTCGGTGGTGCGACCGGTAGGCCGGTCGGTGTCGGCACCGTACATCGAGGCCACTCTGGCGGTCCTTCAGGCGCACCGGGTGGACGTGGTCCGGTCACCTGGATCCTACGTCGTTCCCGGGAACCAGGAGTACTCCGGTCGGGTGTTCGAGGTACCTGGCGACGCGAGCTCGGCGGCGTACCTCTGGTCCGCGGCTGCCGTCACGGGCGGCGAGGTCACCGTCACCCGGTGGAACGACCGCTGGCCGCAAGGCGACCGCCGCATCCTCGAACTGCTGGACGCCGCCGGGGCGCGCGTGCGCCGTTCGTCGCATGCCGTCCGGGTCCGGGGACCGATCGAGCGGGGCTTTCGGATCGACCTCACGGACGCGCCGGACCTCCTGCCGCTGGCCGGTGTGATCGGGGCTCTCGCGCCGAAGGGCCGGACCGAGCTCCTGGGAGCAGCCCACGCCCGGTTCAAGGAATCCAACCGGCGACGGGAGACCTGCCGTCTGGCGCGCGCGTTCTCGGCCCGGGTCCATGCGTCGGGTCGGGCGATCCGCATCGAACCCGGGGGGCCGCCTTCCCGGGTCCGGTTGCGGGGACCCGCGGACCACCGGCTGGTCATGAGCGGCGCGGTCGGCGCGCTCGCGCTTCGAGCGCCGAGCGAGATCTCCTATGCCCGATCGGTGGGCAAGTCGTTCCCCGAGTTCTGGCGCTCCCTCCAGCGGCTCGGCTCCGAGGTCCGATTCGGTCCATGATGCGCTTTGGCCGGAAGCTCGACCTTGAACTGTATGGCTCGAGCCACGGGCCGGAGGTGGGACTGCGGTTACGGGGGATCCCCCCCGGATTGCCGGTGGACCTACAGCGGATCCAGGGCCTGCTGGACCGCCGTCGACCGGGGACGCGTCGCTTGGCGTCCCGCCGGCAGGAGGAGGATCGCCTCGTGATCGACCGCGGTTGGGCCGATGGACGTGCCGACGGCTCGGAGTTCGTCGCCCACGTGGCGAACACCGATGCCCGTCGTTCCGACTACGATCCGCTGCGTTCGACCCCGCGCCCGGGGCATGCCGACTATCCGGCGCGCGTACGATTCGGCCCGGAGGCGGACCTCTCCGGCGGGGGCATCTTCTCCGGCCGCATGACGGTGGGGCTCGTCGTGGCCGGCGCCATCGCCGACGAAATCCTGCGACCGCTCGGGATCGAGGTCGTGAGCTTCACGCGCTCCATCGGCGAAGTGGTCGCGGAGGTCTCGGAGGGCTCTTCCCTGGAGGAGATTCGGGCCGCGACCGCCCGCAACGAGGTGGGCTGTCCGGACGCCGCTGCGGCGCGGCGCATGGAGCAGGAGGTGGAGAACGCACGTCGATCCGGCGACAGTGTCGGCGGGGTGATCGAGACCCGCGCTACGGGGGTCCCCGTCGGTCTCGGCGAGCCATTCTTCGACTCCATAGAGTCGGTCCTCGCCCATCTCGCACTGGCGGTGCCGGGAGTCAAGGGCATCGAGTTCGGCGCGGGCTTCCGGGCCAGTTCCATGCGGGGGAGCGAACACAACGATCCGTTCTACATCGAGGGCGACCGGGTGCGTACGCGCACCAACCACGCCGGAGGCATCCTCGGGGGACTCGCCACCGGAATGCCGATCGTCTACCGCGTGGTGGTCAAGCCCACCAGCTCGATCGCGATCGAGCAGGAGACGATCGACCTCGCCTCACGCCGCGGTGCCACCGTTCGAGTCGGCGGCCGCCATGACCCGTGCATCGTGCCCCGGGCCGCGGTCGTCCTCGAGTCGGTGACGCGATTCGGGCTCGCGGACCTCGCGCTCGCCGGAGGTTTCGCCCGATGACCGAGCGCATCCCCGTCGCGATCCTCGGCGCCTCCGGCTACGTCGGACAGCATCTCGTGCGGTTGCTCGCCGACCATCCCCAGTTCGAGGTTGCCCGGATGGTGGGCGGGGAGCGGTCGGACGGCAGCCTTCTCGCCAAGCTCTGGAGACTGCCCGAGCCCCTCCCTCGCTCGGTGGACCGAGTCCGGTTGGCCCCGAGGACGCCGCGGCAGCTCGCGCGCGAGGGAGTGCGCGCGGCGTTCAGCGCCCTGCCTTCCGGGCGGGCCGGGCCGGTCGAGCGCAAGCTGCTCGGCTCGGGCATCTCGGTCTTCACCAACGCCGCGGACCAACGCGACTCCCCCGACGCGACGTTAATGATCCCGGAAGTCAACCCCGCCGAACTCCGCGGGCGCGGGCGAAAAGGTCGCCCCGTCCTGGTCGCGAACCCGAACTGCACCGCCACCGGACTCGCGCTCGCTCTCGCCCCGGTATGGAGACTGCTCGCGCCGTCTGCGGTGCACGTGGCCACGTACCAAGCCCTCTCGGGGGCAGGGTTCGCCGGCGTCAGCTCGCTCGCCTCCACGGACAATGTCGTACCGTTCATCTCGGGCGAGGAGGAAAAGGTCGAACGCGAGACGAACCGTCTCCTCGCCCCGTTCCGCACCCGTTCGGGGCGCGAAGGGCCCACTCCGATCCTCGCTCAATGCGCCCGCGTCGGGGTCCGCGATGGACACCTCGAGGCGGTCACCGTCGTCGCCCGCGGGCGACCCACGCTTTCCGAGCTCCGGACCGCTTGGAGCGAATTCGACCCGCTGCGCGGGCGCGACCTTCCGAGCGCGCCTTCCCCCCCGGTGATCGTGCGCGACGAACCCGATCGACCGCAACCGATCCTCGATCGCGGGGCCGGTGAACCACCGGCCGCGGCCGGCATGGCGGTGGTGATCGGCCGGTTGCGCTGGACCCCGCCCTACCTTCGTTGCTTCGTACTCTCCCACAACGCGATCCGGGGTGCGGCCGGGGGTGCTCTGCTTAACGCCGAGTTCGCCCGCGCGGAGGGGTACCTCGACCCATGAGCTCCGCCCGCGGTCGCCCACTCGTCATCAAGTTCGGCGCCCTCGCGCTCGAGGAACCGGATCGAGTAGTCTCCCGGGTGGCAACGGAGTACCGGGCGGGACACCGACCGATCGTCGTCGTCTCCGCGCGGCGGGGCGTGACGGACGCCCTGCTCGACCTGATGGACGGGCCGGCCGATTCGGAGCGGGTCGGGCCGATCCTCCGACGCATCGCACTGCAGCACCAGCCGAGCACCGCCGCGGTCGAGGAACGACTGGGCCGGCTACGGTCGGCGCTCGCCGAACTCCGACCCGGTCACGAGCTGTCGCGTCGGCGCGCGGGCGCCATCCTCTCCGAGGGGGAACGACTCGCCGCTCGTTGGCTGGCCTCTCGACTTCGTCGAGCCGGCCTCCGCGCGGTCCCGTTCGACGCCGATCGGCTGGGGCTGCTCATCGCCGAACGCGGCGGCGGGGCCCACGTCCTCGTCGAGTCGTCCAAGCTGACCGCCCCCGAGACGCTGGGGGCGGTGGTCGCCCGGGGGCAGATCCCCGTCGTCACCGGCTTCTTTGGAGCCGACCCGCGGGGCGGGGTGACCACCCTGACCCGCGGGGGTTCGGACTCGACCGCCGTGGCGGTCGCCGCGCTCATGGAAGCGCGGGAGGTGGTCTTGGTGAAAGGTTCGGGACCGGTCCGCATGGCGGATCCCGCGATCGTGCCCACCGCCCCCGTTCTCGGCCGACTGGGGTACTCGGACGCCCTTGTGCTCGCCCTCGCGGGCGCCAAGGTGCTGCATCCGGAGGCCGTGGAGCTCGCACGCACGCGCCACATCACGCTGAGGGTCGGTTCGGTGCAGCCGGAAGCACCCGAGACCCGGGTCGGACCCGACCGCGGCACACCCCCGTTCCGCGCGGTCGCAGTCCGCGATGAAGGAATGATCCGCGCGCCGGCGCGGTCACCCCGGAGTCCCCCGCTGCCGATGGCCACGTGGTCGGGCCTTTCGGGGGCGGCCTTGGTCGGACGACGGCCGACGCGGCGCCCTGCCGGGGTCGGGGGCGCAACCCTCGCCGGTTCCGGGCGAATCGTCGGCGCTGCCGCATCTTCGGCGCCCGACCCGCCGCGCGACGTGTCGATCCTGACCTGGTGCGGCCCGCGGGAGGCGGGTGTGGCCCTGGGTCGCGATGTTGTCGCGGCGGTCCGCCTCCCACGGGAGGTTGCCCGAAGAGGCTGGGGGGCGGTGGCGATCCCGCGGGAGTTAGGGCAGGATGCGGTCCGGGAGATCTATCGCCGGCTGGTCCAGCCGAGTTCGATCGCGACAGCCTCCAAAGACCGCACGGGCCGAGTCGCGCCTCCGCTATCTACGGAGGGGCGCTACCTGCCCCGGTCGCCGGGGACCAGGTCGCCGGCGCAGTGGGGGACGATCGCAACGTGAAGACCTGCGTGAAGTTCTGTGGAGTGCGGACCGCCGAGGAACTCGCGCTCGTCCCCGAAGGTGGCGCTGCCGGCTTCGTCGTCGAAGTGGAGGGAAACCCTCGCTCGGTCCAGATCGACGAAGTTCCTCCGCTGATCGAGCGGCTGGGTAGTGGCGCGGAAGCCTGGGCGGTCGTCGTGAACCCGACGGCCGACCTGGTCCATCGTCTCTACGACGAGGCGGGAGTGGACCGCGTCCAGGTCTACGGAAGCCTCCCGTCGGGACTCGAGTTCCTCGAGATCCATCACCTGGTGCCCTCGATCCCGATCGCCCCGGGCACCGATCCGATCGGGGAGGTTCCCAAGATCCCTCCCGCCGAGGATTACCCGCGTCTCCACCTGGACGCCAGCGCCGATGCGCTCGACTCCGGCAGCGCGGTACGCCCGGAGTGGGGGATGTGTGCCCGCCTGGTCGACAGCCACCCGGGCCGGAAGTTCACCCTCGCCGGTGGTCTTACTCCGGAGAACGTGGCCGACGGGCTCCGGACCGTCCGCCCATGGGGCGTCGACGTCTCGGCGGGCGTGGAGTCCGCCCCGGGTCGGAAGGACCTGGAGCGGATGCGGGCGTTCGTGGCGGCGGTCGAGGCCTTCGAGGCCTCCGAACGGCCCGGCGGCTAGTCCGGATCGCCTCCGACCGGTCCGTCCCGAGGACCTCGGGGCTGCGCAGTCGATCGAGAAGCTCGTCGTGCTTGCGCTCGTCCGCCGCCATGCTCTCCCAGAGCAGGCGCATCACGCCGCCCAGTGTGCCCCCTATGGAGGGTACCGAGGTGGACTCGGCGGCCTGTTCGCGGGCGATCAGCCGTTCGACCTCCTCGCGGGTGATCCCGGAGGCGCGCGTCCGGCTGACCCCTCGGTCCAGGTAGGTCGCCAGCGAGGCGACGATCTCGGCGTGTCGCAGGCTGTCGGAGGCGATCTGCCGGAAGACCGCACGGGTCAGCTCGTCGCGGGACTTCTGAGCGAGCCGCATGCACTCTGCCACCGCGGCCTGCTCCCCCGCGATACGGCGGCGCAGCGCCCGGCGGATCGCGACGCGCTCGCGTGCGTCGCTCAGCTCGGCCGGGGAGGGCTCACCCAACCCCCTCGGCCCGGTCCCGACCGCTTCGGCGATGGAGATGGCCGTGTCAAGAATGCGGCGGGTCGGATCGGCTCCCGGTCCGCCGGGAACGGCCAGCTCCTGAGCGAGCTCGCGCACCAGCTGGCGGACCGACTTGTGCGCCTCGAGGGCCGAGAGGCGACCCCCCAGCCTCTTTCCGGAAAGATACTGGGAAACGGCGGACGGAACGAGCCCCAGCCGCTCGGCGGCGCGGCGCTCGGGCAGACCCAGCCCTTCGACAAGCTCCCGTGCGACCATCGCCTGGGTCAGCTGGACCCAGACCGCGGGAGAGGCGGAGGCTTCGGCCACGCCGCGCCGATGATCGGCGCCTCAAAAGCGCTGGGAGTCGACCGGACCGCGCGGAGACGGCCTCGCCATCACAGTGTGAACGCCACGGAGGGATTCGTCACAATGTACACAACCCTTAAGTGCCGCCCGGCCGCACTCGACGTCGCGGATGCAGGACCTGGCGGAGTTCCTCGCCCTGACGGTGGCGATGGCGCTTGCCATCTTCCTGTCGTGGCCGGTGGTCATGAGCCGCCGGATTCAGGGCCGTGCGGCCGTCGTGCTCAATGCGATGGCCCTTGGCATCCTGGTGTTCCTGCTCGCCGACATCTGGGGCAATGTCTCGGGCATCCTCGCCGGCCAAGAGCCACTGTTCCTGACGGTGCCCGCCTACGATGCGGTGTTCTTGCTCGCCGCGCTCGGAACGTTCGGCGCGCTGTTCCTGATCGATTCCCGATCGGGACACTCCTTCGCCGAGAACCCGGTCGAAACCTCGTTCATCATCGCCATCGCCATGGGGCTGCAGAACCTGACCGAGGGTCTGGTCTTCGGGGCGGCGTGGGTCGCCGGCGCCGTCAGCCTCTCGCTCGTGATCTTCGTCGGGTTCGCGCTGCAGAACATTTCCGAGGGATTCCCCATCGCCGCGCCGTTGCTGGGTTCGAAGGAACGTCACGCCGGCCGGTTGGCGACCTTCTTCCTGGTGGGAGGCCTCCCGACCATCCTCGGCGGGATCGTGGGGTTCTACCTGCACCCGACGGTGCTGGAGTTACTGTTCAACTCCGCCGCGCTCGGAGCGATCCTGTACGTCCTGCTGCAGATGTTCCGCGCGGCCTTCCGACCGGCGGAGTCCCGCGAGGCGACGCTCGCCCGGAATCGGCTGGTCTACCTGGGCATCGTGGGCGGTTTCGTACTCGGCTTCGTGGTCAATGCGTTCTGAGCTCCCCGAGGGCGGTGCCGTCGGCCCGGCCCTCGCGTTCGGGAGCGCGGTACGGATTCAGGGGCGGATCCGTTCGAGCTCGAGACAGCGGACCTCGCCATCGGTCCGGACGCCGGCAAGAAGGAACTGTTTGCGCACGCCCTGGGCCAAGCGGACCTGCCCGGCCGCCACGGGCCAGGTCGAACGATGCGCCTCGGGCACGGCCTGGAGCAGGTAGCGCGCGTGGGTGTGCTCGGGGTCGCGGACGTAGGCGCGGAAATGGGCACCGTACTTGAACCCCGTCTTGACGATCAGACCGCGGTCACGCAGCCAGCGGTACGCTGCGCGTCGGGTGGCGAACCCCGGGTCCAGGCGCGAGGCCCGCCGTTCCAGCGCGGACAGCCCCATCGTACGATGCGTGCCGGCGTGACGTAGGGTCAGCGCCTGGCGCTCGGCAAGGAACGCGGCCTCGACGAAGGACAGCTCGAGGCGGGCTCCGATCCGGCTCCCGAATCCCCCCTCGTGGCCGAGCAGTTCGACCGCGGCGGGGTCGATGATCGTCACGCGATCCTCGTTGACCAGGGCATCGACGGGATCGGCCGGCATTTTGGGGGTCCGTACCCCGTTCGGGGTGGGGGCGGCGACCCGGTAGTAGGTCAGGTCGGATTCTTCGTCGATCACGCCCAGGAGGAGGGTCTTGCGCGCGGCGCGTGCTCGGTCGAACAGGGCTTGGAGTTCGGAAAGGTCGAACGGCGCGCGCTCGGAGATCGGCTGGACCCAGAAGCGTGCGGGCGTCTTGTGGAGCGTGCCTCCCCGTGGCAGGACGGCGAACCGCGCGGGAGGAGGGTTGGAACGCACCACATAGCCCCGCTGGCGCAGATCACGGTACACCAGGTACGGGACGGGAAAGCCCGGCTCGGCCCGGACCGCCCGGCGCATGACCTCGGTCCAGGCGAGCGCGTGCCCGGCCCGGTCGGTCACCGCCAGCCGGCCCATCTCCGCCAGGTAGACGGATTCGGCCCGGTCGAGGGTGAGCCCGGGTGCGCCGACCGTCCCGAAGAACCCCCGCCCGTAGACCGCCCCCGCTTCGGAAGCGTCCTCGACGAGGACCGTCGCGTCCTCGGCGATGACCCCGCTCACGAGCGCGGTCCCCGCAGCTGCGAGAGCGTCGCGAGCGACTCGAGCTCGACCCCGATCGTCCGGAGCCGCTCCCGGCCCCCCTGCTCGCGGTCGACCACGGTCAGGGCGCGGTCGACCTCCGCGCCGGCCTCGCGCAGCACCTCGACGGTGTCGACCAGGCTTCCGCCCGTGGTCGTCACATCCTCGATGACGAGCGTCTTCGCCCCCCGAGGTACATCGCCCTCGTACCGCCGGCCGGTCCCGTGGGCGCGTCCGGGTTTGCGTACGACCACGTACGGCCGATTCGTCTCGAGCGCCACCGCCACCACCAGCGGGACCGCGCCGAGCTCCATACCGGCCAACAGCGCCTCGTCCTCGACCCACCGGCCGAGCCGGCCGGCGAGGACGCGCAGCCGCTCGGGCCGGGTCCAGACCTGCTTGATGTCGACGTAGACGTCGCTCTCCTGGCCGCTCGTCAGCACGAACTTGCCGAATCGCACGGCGCCCGCCTCCAACAACAGCGAACGGATGTCCGGACCGGCGTCGGGGAGCGCACTCACCAGGGCACCTTCTTCAGACCCCACCAGTAGCCGATGTAGTTGAACGCGACGTGTAGACCGAGGGTGAAGACGATCGTCCAAAGGGCCCCCCACCACGACAGGAACGTGGGGACGAACACCGACGGGTAGATCGCCAGCCCGAGCCCGACCGGGACGGCCACGAACAGGAGCTGGTCGAGCGGGAACATGCGGCCGCCGGCCTCGATGCCCCTCCGGCGCTTGATGAACGAACCGATCGCATCCCCGACGAGCGCCCCGGCCGTCAGCAGGAGGATGACCGGGACGGCCCCGAGCAGGGTGGCGGCGTAGGCCGGCACCACCCGGAGGGTCGCCGGGGCGATGGAGACGAGCCAGTTCTGGAGGAGGCCGACCCAAATCGGGAACAGCGAGCCGACGATGAAACCGCTCCAGGTCTTCGAGTTCCCGAGCACCCGACGCCCGTCCGAGGCCAGCGTGCGGCCGAAGTCCATCGCCGGCCCCCGGCCCTTGGGGAAGGTCGCCGATGCGTTGGCCAGGTACGCCGGTAGCAGCACCCACAGCACTGCGGCCGCGGCGAGCCAGACGGCGTCGACCACGGCGGTCCCGGATTACGGCTCCGTCACGTAATCGCAGATCGACGCCACCACGCCGGCCAACAGCCGCGGGTCGAGGCTCTCCTCGGCCTCGTGGATGTGCGCCTCGCGGTCCATGCTGCCGAACACGAGCGCCGGCAGCGGGTCGCCGGCCGGCGTCGTCAGTCCCACGAGGCTGCTGGCATCGGTGCCCCCGTACTCGCCGAAGACCCCGCGCGCGCCCAGACGTCGCTCCAGGATCCGCTCGAGCCGTCGGACATCGGGATGGTCCGCCGGGAGCGCGTATCCGCCACGCTGCCGGGAGGGGGGCGCGTCGATCGTGGCCCCCAGCGGGTGCAGTCGTATCCACTCGGAGATGGGGCCGAGGGTCCTCGCCCGTCCGTCCTCCAAACTGAACTCCGGTGGGAGTCGGACGTCGACCCCGAACGTGGCCTCCACCAGCGGGTCGTCCTCGATCTTGGCGTCGTTGATCGCCTCTTCGATCAGGGCCAACGCGGCGGGGACCGGGTTGAGGGCCAGGTGAGGGTAGCCCGCGTGGTAGCTCCGACCGACGACCGACATCGCCAGCGCTCCCGTCGGGATCGTGAGCGCCGTCGAATCGGTGCGGGCGAGCCGGTAGGGTTTGGGGACCTGCCGGAGCATCCAGTGCCGGAGCTCCAGCAGCTTCTCGCCGGGTCCTTCAAAGACGAAGGTGACGGACTGGGCGATCTGGTTCGTGGCATCGGTCTCGGCGTGGAGGCGTGTGAGCCGGGGTCGCAGGGCCCCCCGGGCCGGGGTGGACAGATCGAACCGGGTGACCGTGGCCCGACCGGTGACCTTCTCTTCCGGGGCGGAGTGGTCCGGCCAGTCCGGCGAAGTGTACTGCGACTTCCAGCTCCGGGCGGTCTCGTGGAACCGGACCAGGTAGGTGCCGTAGACGACCACGGCCTCGTAGCTGACGGGGCGGTCGAACCCGGCATCGAGGAACAGCACGCCGGAGGAACCGGCGCTGACCCGTGGTGAGCCGTCCGGGATCAGCACGCCACATCCGCGGAGCAGACGGCCACGGTCCCCCTCGGGCAGCGCCGCGTCGTGGGCCTTGACGGCCTCCACGCCGCCCTCGCCACCGGTTTCCTCGTCACAGCAGACCACGAGCCGGACGTTGCGGGGGACGCCGGTGCGTGCCTTGAGACGCCGCAGTGCGAGCAGGCCGGCCACGACACCGCTTCCGAGGTCGTCGTTGGACCCCCGGCCGTAGTAGCGGCCGTTCGACCGGAAGGTCAGTTCGTGCGGAGGGCTCTTCCATCGCGCGAGCTGCTCGGCGGGCACCGGCACGACGTCGAGGTGGGCGAGGATGACCACGGTGTCGACCGCGCCGACGTCCAGCTCGACGATGACGTTCGGACGCGGGATCCCCCGCAGCCCCTTGCCGAGCACGGGGTCCTGGACCGGGTCGAAGATGCGGGCGGGGAGCCCCCATTCCCGCGCGAGTCGGACGAGCCGGTCGGCGATCGCCGGGTAGTTGGGCTTCTCCCAGCGACCGTGGGCGGGGTCCTCGAGGTTGGTCGGGGCGATCGCCACGAGCTCCGACAGCAACTGGAGCGCTTCGGGCTCGAGGGGTGGGTCACCGGACACGGAGTACTCGCCTCGTGCGCCGGACGTGCCGGCGGAACTCATGTAAGGAGGGCCACCACGACGACCGAGCTCGTTACCAACAGCAGGAACGTCGTGAGCGCGGCGTTGCCAAACACCGACAAAGTGTCACCGAGGGAGGTCAAAAGCCGAGCGGTCCACGCGGGGCCGAGCACCTTGACACCGGGCACCTCGCGGGTGCCCGAGGCCACGGTGACCGGGGCGAGCGTCGCCCGGGCCGCTTGGACGACCTCGGAGACATCGCGGCGCAGCGCGTCGACCGCGTAGCGTTCGCCGACCGAGTTGATCCCCCCGTCGACCTCGTGGACGACGTGGTTGTCGGTGGTCAGCACCTCGGCGGCGTCGACCCCGCCTTTGAGACCGTCGAGGATCTTCTCCCGCATCCCCATCAGCAGGTTGTTCCCATCGATCAGGACGTAGGCGGTGGTCGCCCCGCCGGCCTCCACGACGAGCGCCGCGATCCCCTCCGGTCCGATCCCGTGGGTGGCGACCGAGTACCCCGTGCGCCGGGCGGTGCCGACCCGGATGGTCCCCGGGCGGGCCGCATGCAGCGCGGCGGTGATGCCGTTCTCGATGTCCCCGACGAGGGCGCGGTGCGTGGGGGAGCCGTAGGTGAGGTCGCCCTCGTCGTTCCAGTAGCAGTTGTGGGCGTCGACGAAGGCCACCGTGGGGGTCTCGCCGCTGTAGGTCCGGCCGTAGAGCGGATCCACGACGGCGTAGTCGATGTCGTCGGAGGGCGCGGGGGCTTGGCTGATCAGCACGACGGCGGTGTCCCCCAGGAGTTGGACCCGCGCCAACGAGCCCTCCCGGGGCGAAACAAGGGGGCTGGCCCGCGCTACGGCGGCGGGCCGGAGCTCCGACCGGAGCACGCGCAGCGCGTCGGTGACGCGCCGTAGCTCGGCCTCGCTCGGCAGGTCGAGATCGTGGTTGCAGGGCGTGTGCGGAACGAAGACGGTGCCCGATTCCGGACCCAGCGCCTCCCGGATCTTCCGGGGCAGGTCGCTCGCCCCCACCGCGGCGAACGGACCCGGATGCACCGTCGGGAGGGCGAGCGTCGCGACCGTCTCACTCCCGCGCCGGAACGCGACGAGGGTCACCCGGAGGTCGGCCACGATCGCGTGGCGACCGAAGAACTCCTCCAACTGCTGGGTCGCCTGGGGGTCCCGGCTGCTGACATGGTCGAGGAGCGGACGGATGAGCCCGACCCCCGAGGTGTCGAACTCCCTCCGGAGGGGCCGGTCCGCCGCCCGGAGCAGGAGCGCCGAGGTGAGGAAACCCAGGAGCAGGATCAGCCCGCTGGCGAGAAGCTGGGCGACATCGGGAGGATAGAGCACGAAGAATGCACCGAGGACGACCAACGGTTGGATCAAGGACGCCGGGAGCGACCGGGAGTGGGCCGGATTCGACACCCCGAACAGACTGAGATGCCGGAACCAGACGGCCGGCCCTTGGGCGACGATGATGACCCATGCCAGGCCCGGGACGGCGACCCCGGGGAGCAGGTCGACCAAGCCCCGCCAGAAGGCGAGGAAGGGTACGGCGAGCACAAGGACGATCGCCGCGAGTAGCAGCGAGCGTCCGAGCGGCAGCTTCCCGCCCAGCGCTCGCGCGAGCGGTCCGGTGAGGAAACCCGCGACCACGGCGGCGAGAAAGAAGACCCCGAACCCGACGAGGAGCAGGGACTCCGGGGCTCCGAAACCCTCGGCCAGGATCCCGAGCACGAGGGACAGTCCGGTGATGTACAGGAGGGCGAGCGGCACGCTCGGGGCGCGGAAGAAGATCCCGGAGAAACGCTCGGTGCGCGGCGCAGCGGTCGGGCTGAACCCCGAGCGCGAGGGTTCAGTCGCCACGCGCGCTCCGGACGCTCTGCAGGATGTCCCGGAAGGACTGCCCGATCCCCTCCTCCTCGGCGATCGTGCCGGTGACCAGGACCTGCGCCCCTGCGGTCAAAAGACCGGCGGCGTCCTCGCCGCTTCGGATGCCCCCGCCCACGATGAGCGGGATCGCGAGCACCTCGCGAACCGCACGCACCATCTCGGTCGGCACCGGCTCCGGCGCGCCGGAACCGGCCTCCAGATAGACCAGCCGCATTCCGAGGTACTCGGCCGCGAGGGCGTACCCTTGCGCTGCACCGATGTCGGTCCGCGGCACGGGGTCCACTTCTCCGACCTCACCGACCCGCATGCCCGGCGCGATCACGAGATAGCCGACGGGGATGGGCTCCAGCCGCAGCTTGCGCACCGCGAGCGAGGCCTTGGCCTGCGCCCGGATCACGAAATCGAGGTTCCTCGAATTGAGCAGGCTCATGAAGAAGATCGCGTCGGGACCGGACGCGACCGAGCCCGGGCCCTCCGGAAAGATCACGATCGGCACGGAGACGGCGGCGTGGACCGCGTGCGCGACCTCCGACATCCGGGTCGGTGAGATCCCGGTCGAGCCGCCGAGGAGGATGCCGTTCGACCCGGCCGAGGTGGCCGCTCGCGCCAGCTCCGAGGCCCGGGCCGGATCGGACTTTTCCGGGTCGATGAGGGTCAGGTGGATCGGTCCGCCGCGGAGCAGTTCGTGGAACCGCGCGAGCACCCCGGTGACCATGGACCACCAGACTACCGGAACGCGACGACCAGGAACGCGATCAGAGCGACCGTCATCGCCACCTTGCTCATCGTCTGTTCCCGATGGAGCTCCAACGGCAGCCAGCGGACCGAGACCACGAAGAGCCCGTCGGCGACGAGCACCGAGGCGAGGTAGATAATGGCAACCGCCGCGCCGGACGGCACGAGGTATAGGAGCGGCAGCGGGCTCAGGATCAGCGCGACGGCGACCGACCCGCGAGCCACGCGCGTCGAGACCGCCAGACCTCGGGTCCGCGGGAGGGTCTGTCGACCCACGTCCCCCTCGGCGTCCTCCATATCCTTGATCACTTCCCGGCTGAGCGTGGCAAAGAACGCCATCAACGCGAACGGCACCACCGGGACCGGCGACGCGACGGCCGCAGCTCCGTAGACGAAGACGAGCCCGGTGAGCAGTGCCACGAGGAGATTACCGGCGAACCCGACGGCCTTCCAGCGGAACTCGTAGAGCAGGAGCGAGCCGACGGCGATCGCGAGGACGACGGGGACCAGGGGATGGACGACTGCGAGAGGAACGATCGCGACAGCGCCTAGGACGAACATGGAGACGGCGAGGAATTTTGCCGTACCCACGTCGATCGCGCCCGACACCAACGGCCGCTCGGGGTGATTGACCCGGTCGCCTTCCCGGTCGATGAGGTCGTTGAGGATGTTGCCGCCGGCGGTGACCGCCCCCGTGGAGATGGCCGCCAAGGTCAGGTCGAGCCAGCTGGCCGGCCCGAGGCCGAACCCGAGCCCGGCGGCGGCGACGCCCCCCACCAGCGTGCCGAGGAGCGAGACCAGCACGTTGCCGATCCGGACCAACTGGAGGGCCGGGCGCACGGCGCGCGATGGCCCGGTCCGGGTCTTAGCGGTTGGGGCGCCACCGGCCGAACGGCCGGCGGGGGACGGCCGCATCGCGTGCGCGTGTCGGTGTTATACTGGCCGGGGGGGTCGGCAGGCTGTGACCCCCCGGATTGGCCCCACGGAGCCGGTCGACGAGTTCCACCTCGACAATGGACTCCGGGTGATGCTCTCCCCTCAACCCGCCGCGCCGACGGTGAGCGTCTGGGTCTGGTACCGGGTGGGCTCCAAGAACGAGTGGCCCGGCGTCACCGGCATCTCGCACTGGGTCGAACACATGATGTTCAACGGTTCGCCCAAGTTCCCCAAGGGCGCGCTCGACCGCGCGATCATGGAGACCGGCGGGTACCTCAACGCGTTTACCGATGTCGATGTCACGGCCTACCTCTCGACGGTCCCCGCCGACCACGCCCTCGTCCCCCTCGAGGTCGAGGCCGACCGGATGACGCGTGCGCGGATGACCACCGACGAGGTCGAGCGGGAGCGCTCGGTCGTCCTCTCCGAACGCGACGGCAACGAAAATTGGCCCGAGTTCAAGGCGGAGGAGGAGCTGTACGCGCTGGCCTTCCGGCGGCACCCCTACCATTGGGACGCCCTCGGCTACCGCGAGGACATTCAGCAGATGAATGCCGAGAAGCTCGCCGAATATTACCGGCGCTTCTACGGAACCCGCAACGCTACGCTGGTGGTGGCCGGTCGCTTCGACACCACCGAGATGCGGGCGACGGTCCATCGCCTGTTCGATCCACTCGTCGGGGGGGGCGAGGACCCGACGGTCACCGCATCCGAACCGGCGCAGGTGGCGGAACGCACCAGCAATCTTACCGGCCCGGGCACGACCCCGTTCGTCCACGTGGGTTTCCGGGCCCCGGGGGTACTCGAACCCCAGGTCCCCGCCGCGATCCTCCTCGACATCCTGCTCGGTGGTGAGAATCGAATGTTCTCCTCGTCGATGTGGGGCCGGGGGGGAGACCATCCGTCCTCGCGCCTGTACCAGGCGCTCGTCGCCACCGGCCTCGCGGTCCGCGCCACCAGCGAGTTCCGACCCCGCGCGCACCCGGGTCTTTTCGTGGTGCACGCTCAGGCGGCGGCCGGTGTCCCGCTCGCGCGGCTCGAGACCGCGTTGTTCGCCGAACTCGATCGGCTGGCCACCCGGGGGCCGACCCCGGCCGAGGTCCGCGAGATCCGGCACAAGCTCACCCAGGCGGCCCTCTTGGCCTACGAGGGTCCGACGCGCTCGGGGTTCCGCCTCGGCTACTTCGCGCTCCTCGGTCAACCGGGCTTCGAGGCCGAGCTCCTCGGCCGGTCGCTGAAGACCACGCCCGGCGAGATCCGCGCCGCGGCGCACGACCTCTTCCGAACCGCCACGCGGAATGTCGTTCGATACCTCCCCACGGAGGCCCGATGACGGCCGACCGGGACGGGCCGCTCGTTGTGGAGCGGAGCACCCTCGATGACGGCGTGACGCTAGTCGTGCAGCCCCCGCCATCGGGTGCCGCGAGCTTCTCGGCCACGTTCCTCGCCCCGTCGGGGTGGGGATACGACGCGCGCGGCCGGGAGGGAACGGCCCTGCTCGTCTCGGAGCTCACGACCGCGGGCGCCGGCCGTCTCGACCGGGCCGCCCTGGCGCGCGAGCTCGACCGGACCGGAGCGACGCTCTCGAGCGATTGCCACCCCGAGGCGACCGAGTTGACGCTGTGGGGTCCCGCCGAACACATGGACCGGCTCCTCCCCCTCCTCGCCGACGCCGTCCTCCGTCCAAGGTTCGAGGCGAAGGAGCTCGCGCGCCTTCGTCGCGTGCTGGCCGAGCGTCAGATGCGAGAGCGCACCCAGCCCGACCGGTGCGCCGAGAAGCAGCTCTTCCGCCAACTGTACCCGGTCGGTCACCCGTACCGCGAGACGGGTCTCGGGACCCCGCGGAGCGCGGCTCGGATACGCCGGGAGGACCTCCGTCGGTTCCACGCCACCCACTTCGTGCCGGAGGGGTCGTCGCTGGTGGTCACCTCCGACGTTCCGATCGACCGCCTCGAACGGCGGGCGAACAAGATCTTCCGAGGATGGAAGAGTCGGATCGCGCCGCCCCGGCCCGTCATGCGCGAGGCGGTGCCGCCGCGTGGGGGCATCGAGCGGCTGCTCGTCCCGGGGGGGAGCCAGGTCGAGCTCCGCATCGGAGGCCCTTCAATCCCACGGACGGATCCCAGTTTCGCATCGGTGACGCTCGCCAACGAAGTGCTTGGCGGCCGATCGCTGCTCTCGCGACTCTTCCAAGGCCTACGGGAGGAACGCGGGCTGGTGTACCACACGAGCAGCGAGGTCGAGGCCATGCGCTGGGGCGGCTACTGGACCGCCCAGGCGGGCATGGAGGTGACCAAGGCGGAGGAGGTGACCAAGCTGCTCGCGCGCGAACTGGAGCGGATGGTCGAGACCCCGCCCCCGTCCGAAGAGCTCGACCGGATTCGCGAGAGCCTGATCGGATCGATCCACCTCGAGCTCGAAACGACGGCGAGCGCCCACGAGCTCGCGGTGGACGTGGCCTACCACGATCTGGTACCGGATTTCTACCGCGCGTGGCCGGAGCTGTTGCGGTCGGTCACCGCCCGCCAGGTGCAGGCGGGTGCGGCGGGAGGCATCGATCCCACTCGTGCGGCGACCGTGCTCGCCGGCCCGTTCGCTCCGTGAAGCTCGCTCCCCAGGATCAGTTCGCTGTATATCCGGCCCGATCGCGCGAGCTCCGGAGTACAGCTTTGGCAGGCGAGCCCCGCAACGTGGCCGACGCAGCAGCGGCCCACGCGCAGCGGGTTATCGACGATTGCATACGCATAAATACGCCTAAATGCGTGGCGCGCCCGGGACCGGGGCTTGGAGCGTACGACTCGCTCGGAGCGACCGGAGTGCGTCGGAGCGGGCGCACCCGGACACCTCCGACGGATGAGGAAGCATACGTATTAATACCCTAGTCAGGATGGCACGTACCCAATGGCACCCAATTCTCGACCGGCCGGGATGCTGCGGAAGAACATCACTATCACTCCGGAAGAGGCGGCGTTCCTCGACCGTCACCCGGAGATCAACCAGAGCGCGCTCTTCCGTCAGGTGATCGAGAGCATGATGGCGGCGGAGAAGACCCCCCATGTCGCCTCGGTGCGCGATCTCCGGCTGGGGAAGGCGGTCTACCGCAGCGGCGCCGTGATGTTCCAACGGCCGGGCAAGCGCGAAGTATCGGCCGAGTAGACCCTCAGCCGGTTCGGGGCGCCGCAGCGCGCGGCGCGGCGTCCTGATCTCGGAGGCGTGTCGTCAAATCGCGCCACGATGGGAGCTGGGCGTCCGCGGCGCGCGCGAAGACGATGCCCTCGCATCCCGGTGTCACCGCGACTGCCGAGCGGGCGGTCTCGGGATCGATGTTCTCGACGAAGTGACGCGGAACCAGATGGCCGAACGACCAACATCGTCGGAGCGCGAGATCGGTGAAATGGGGCGCGTAATGCCCTCCCCCAACACCCACGGCCACTCGGTCGCCTTCGGTAGGTCGAAGTTGTTGGAGCACCCGGGACAACACCGATAACTCGTCGGCCGATGGCTCGCCCGGCGCGGTCCCGCCGCCGATCTCGATGAAAAAGGCGGGCAGCCCGAGGCTCGGCCCGTGGTGGGTCGCTTCGAAGCACGCCGTCCGGGCCACTGAGGGTGCGAGTTCGGAGAGGGCGCGAAGCGCCCCGGTCATCCACGCCGGCGCGGCAGGAACGAGCGTGCGAGGCCGGCCCCCCACTTGGTCCGAGTCTCCCAGATTTCCGAGCGGGTGCACGGTGAAGCACCGTGGCCCGGCCTCGCTCCAGTGCACCGAAGCAAACACGAGCAGTACCCGACCGGTCCGCAGTTCGACCGGCAAGCGGTCGTCCATGCGCTCGTCGCGGATGTGCAAGCCCGGCCGACGAAGCACCCAAGCGCCGGCTCCGAGCTCCCGTATCGCGGCGCCGTCGACGAAGAACCCCGACGAGGGGAGCGTCCCCCACAGTTCCGCGAGGGAACGGGCCACCGGATCCTCCTCCGCGAGTACGACCAAGTATTCGGGCCGGGGTACCATCGGCGCCCGCAGCGGAGCCCCGGCCCGGATATCCCTTTCGAGGGCGGGCACGCGGGCCGGTGTCCCCAGGCGCGGGTGCGGGCCGGTTAGGAACACTGTCGGCGCGCCGGCAAGAGCCGGACTTCGGTGCGGGCGACTACGTTCGCCAACCGGCAGCGACGCCGACCGGTTCGATCCGGGGCCGGGGACGGACTCCGATGCCGGCAACTCTCCCAATCCGATCCCTCCGAGGCGAGGCGTCCGAGGGCCGGTTCGCGTGCCATCGGTGCGCCTCGATCAAGCGCCGGGGGACGTTGGAATCCGATCGATTGCAAGCCTCGAGCCCATGCTCGAGGATCACTCGGGCACGGGGAGAGCCGTCAATCCTCCTCGGTCAGATTGCCCGAGGCGTTGCTGTCCAACAGGGAGGGCGGCACGGTCACGTTCACCGCCCCCGCGGGCGGCACGTAAGGGTACTGCGCGCGGGAGGAATTCGGGATAAGCACCGGGTGACGGTGGAGCTGGAAGTTGAAGAACCCGAGCGGAAGGTGCGCGTTGCAGTCGCGCGGGGCGATGCATCCGAGGTTCCAGTGCCACTCCACGAAGTGCAAGAGCGACTCGAACCGAAGGTCGGTGTGGACGACGATCCCCGCCGGGGTCCACGGGCTGACGACGAGCAGTGGGGTCCGGAAGCCGTCGCCGTACTGATCGATGGCCGGCGGCACGACGTGATCGTAGAATCCGCCGAAGTCGTCCCACGTGATGAACAAGGCCGTACTCGACCACTGAGACGAAGATTCGATCGCATCGACGATCGAGGCGGTGAAGTTCTGCCCGACGAAGATGTTGTCCGGCGGATGGTCGGAGATCGGCAGGCTCGGCATCACCCAGGCAATGTCCGGAAGGCTCCCGCTGCTCACATCGGCGAAGAACTGGCTCCTCGGCTGGAAGTGATTCGGGTTGTTCCCCACGTAGGACTGGTGCTTGGAGGCGAGGGGATTGAACAGCGAGAACGCGCTCCCCGGGCCGGGCGCCATGTTGATCGCGCGCGAGTAGCTGTTCAGCGAGAAGTCGTAGTACGCCCAGGAAACCCCGGGGTGCGCGTTCAGCTCCTGCTCCACGGTCGGAGTGGCGTTCGCTTGCGCGAGGTACTGGTGTTGCTGAGTCGGGTTGAGCATCTGGCTGACGGAGCGGCTGAACGCGGGGGGTGCGGAGGCGGCGAGCAGATACCAGTGGTTCGGCACCGAGTAGCTCAGCGTGGAAGAGAACGAATCGTCCCCGAGCCCGAACTCCTCGGCGATGTCCCAGTACACCGGTACCGAGGAGCCGTCGTAGTGACCCATGGTCTGGAGGCCATCCGCCTGATAGAAGCCGTCCATCTTCCCGCCGTCGTAGGCCAGATGCGAGGCCGCCCAGTCGTGCCCCATGTCGTGGGGGGTCGGCGTGGTGAGCTCGAAGGGCTTCTCGCAGCCGGCGAAGGGTCGGCTCGGGTTGTAGGGCACGCAGGCGCCCGCAGGAATCCCGTTCCCGACGTTCGGGCAGTACTTGCTGTAATGCTGACAGTAGAGGCCGAAGTAGCTGTCGTAGGCGTGGTTCTCCATCATCAGGATCACCACGTGCTTGATCTGCTGCCACCCCTGGGATCCTCGCGAGGCCGCGACAGCGGGGCGTACGACGGCGAATCCGGCCACGGCCGCCACCGTCAGGATGGCGATCATGGTCGCCGCCATCCACCGACCGTTGCGGGAAGCGTGGGATCGTCCCTTCACGACCCAATCACCGGCGACTCCGGGTTCAAGAGTCCGTGCATAGGGACGCACGCGTCGGGAAGTCGGTCACCTGGCCGACCCCGTCGGTCCCCGAGCTGAGGGACGCCGGTCCGCTCGACTCAGAGGGTGTTCGGCGGGCCTGAACGGAATCGCGCGGGCGACCGCGGCAACGTGCGAGCGCACGCACTCCGTGGGTGACGCGACCGTCGATACCTTCGCGAGGCAGACGGTTTCGTGGTCGCGACAGGTCTCATCAACGCCTGACAAGTCGAGGCGAGATCAGGGGCACAGAAGAACGTCTGCGGGAAGACGATGGGGGAAGTGCGTGCGGGAGAGATGATGCATGTAGAAGAGCACGGGGGGAAGCGCGCAATGCAGCTTGTTCGAGCCGGGTGGATCGGACCCGGCGCCGCGATGGGTGGAGCCTAACCTTGGCCCGAGTGCGGTAGCACGTAATCCCAACCTACTAACGGCATCGTCCGGACTGACCGATGTGCGTGAGAGCGCTTGGTTGATTTCTGGGGGAGTGATTCTCGTACTCCTCGTCGCCGCATGGCCGGGTGTTGTTCCCCCGCCAGGGATTCGGTCCCCACCGATGGGGACGGGGGTTGGCATCGCCGCCGCCGCAATGGCAGAGGCGCGATCGTCCCTCACCTATTCTGCTGCCTCGCCGCTGTGGCACCAAGCCGCGACCACGGGCAAGCTCCCGAAGGTAGGCGGCCAGTTGCTCGTCTATGACGCGTCCGACCACTACGTGTTCATGTTCGGCGGACGGGCGAAGTGGACGACTTTCAATCATCCGTTCGATGGGGGGGATTGGGCGTTCGCCAATGGGACCTGGCGACCGCTCGTGACGTACAACGGGCCGTACAATCAGGGCCAGGGCGCCTCGGCCTACGATGCCGCCGATGGGTACGTGGTGCTTTTCGGAGGGGAGCAACAAGGGGGCGGACCGCATGGGGCGGGATTGCTCTACTACACCTACACGTACCACGCCGGGAACTGGACCAAGCTCACCCTCACCGTTCACCCGGGAACCGACGTCGCTGCGGCGATGGCCTACGACCCTTCGATCCAACGGGTTATCCTCTACGGAGGGAGCTCTTCGGGGGTGGCGAACCAGACTTGGATGTTCCACGCGGGCAAGTGGACCCAACTCCACCCCGCGACCACGCCGCCGAGTCTGTCGGGTGCGGCCATGACCTACTACGCCCCTGGGAACGAGCTTCTCCTCTACGGCGGCGTTCATTGCGTCACCTACCTCAATTGCAGCGAATCGAACGCGACCTGGGCGTTCGCCGGCGGAACGTGGAGCCGCCTGTCGACCCCGGTCAACCCGGGACCGAGAGATTCATTCACGTTCGCTTACGACCCGCCGCTGAGGGCCGCGGTGCTGTTCGGGGGGAGCAACCTCTCCACAGGCCAGAACGATACCTGGCTGTTCCAGAACGGCCGTTGGGCGCTGTACTGCGCGCCGTGTGGTCCGAACCCGCGGGAGATCGCGAAATCGACCTACGACCCGGCCCTACCTGGGCTCCTTCTCTACGGCGGGTACTCGGCCCGAGGTTTTTCGAACCAGACCTGGGAGCTCTCGTAGAGGATTCCTCGACCGAGCCGGACGACTCTTGGGCGACCGAACGTGGAGCGCCACAGTAGCCAGAGAAGGTTCGTTTGAGTCCCGCGCTTGCGCCCATCGAGCCTTGATAATCTGGGGATGCCGGAAACCCACGATGGGTCGCTGGATTAGGGCAGTGGGGATTCAATTCCTTTCGGCCCCGGGGGCGCGGCCTCGCGTGGTCATGACCCGGTAGAAGGAGTGCTCCCGGCGGGAATTTCACCGGCCAGGTCCTCCCTGGCTGGATTTGAACCCGCGTCAGAGGCTCGAGAGGCCTCTATCCTTGACCACTAGACTACGGGAGCGCCGCGACGGGGTAGAAGGGCGCCTCTTTGAACCTTTCCCCGAGGGACGGAGCGGGAACACGCCGAGGGGGAGCCGGTTCACGAGCGGGGCCCATTCGCCCCTGGCTGCTGGGCGAGAGGTAACGCCAAATGCGGAGGTTGGTACCGCCACGTGTTGACACCGCCCGTCAAGGCCCGCAGCGGCCACATCATCCTCGAGTCGCGTCGGAGCTACAAGGACCTGCTTCGGGTCTATCCGGAGATCCACAAGAAGGTCGTCGAGGCGAACCGTCCCTTCATGAAGGAGACCGAACCGCTCCTCCCGGAAGTCCTACTCGAGGAGAACCTCAGGGACATCAAGGCGAACCGCAAGCCCGCGGGGTACAACCGCCAGGACGCCGCCGGTATGCGTCTCGTCTTCCCCATCCCGCTCGACGGGAAGGCGGAGTTCTACTTCCTCAAACCCGCGCGTGTTCAGGAGATCGTACAGGTCACCGAGCGCGTCTCCCAGTTGCTCCGACGACGGGGGATCAAGCACACGGTCGAGTACGATCGGCTCCCGTTGGCGCCTCCCCGGGCCGTCCCGGGCCTTCCGACTCCGGTCGGATCAGCAGGACCGGTCGTCGGATACGCCGGTTCGATGTGATCCTCACGTGGATTCTTCGCTGAGTCGGGGAGCCATACCCGTCCCGGCGGCGCTCGGGTCCACGCGGCGGAGTGCCTCCTGGAGCGTGCGGAGCGCCTCGCGCGCCTTCTCCAGCGACGGGCCGTAGTCCTGCGCCCGCAGCCGGAGTGACTCCTCAAGCAGCTGGCGGGCCACCGACGTATCCAGTCTCCGTTCGGTCGCGCGGCTGAGCGCGGCGTCGACGAGGAAGTGCAGGTTCATCAGCTCCCGATGGAGCGCCTTACGCCGGTTCAGCTCCTCCTCCGACTCGAGGACCGACTTCGCGGCCTCCACCGGCGCGCCCGCTTTCAGGCGCTGGCGCGCGGACTCGAGCCGTTCCGGGATCCCCCCGAGGGTCACGTGAAGACCATCCCGGGCGAAGACGAGCTCCGTCTCGACGTCGCGAAGCTTCTCCTCGATGCGCTGCCGCACGAGGATCTCGAGGCTCGTCGCCCCCCGCTGGATCAGCGCGGCCACCGGCTCGAGCCGGCCGGCCTCCATCGCGATCTTGGCCTCGCTGAAGACCTCCATCGCGGGCGTCGTGTCGACCCCCAGCTTCTCGCCGACCCACAGTCGGTCCTGGAGCTGGGCAACCCGGCCGGCCAGGTCGCGCCGGACCTGCTCGCGGGCGCGGCTCTCTTCCTCCCGCAGCGCCTCGAGGGCGGCGAGGTAGTTGCGCTGCTGCCGCTCCGCCGCGACCCTCCGGGCCGAGCTGACGCGCACTTCGGCCTCGTCGGCGGTCGGGGCCTCGGGTACGACCGCGTAGAGACCATCGAGGTTCCGGCGCGCACCCTCGATCGCCTGTTCGAGCGCGGCGTGGGCCAGCTCGTTGCCGTGGGTCAGTGCCTCGGACGTGCGGCGCCACTCCCGCACCTTCAGCGCCGCTTCGGCCTCGTCACGGGCGGCCCGGACGGCCGTCGCATCGGCGTCGGAGGCCGTGGAACGGACCAGCTCGATCAATTCCTGGAGGGCGGTGAACGGCCCGGCGTAGAGCCGCTCGATGCTCCACCGAGCCGCCTCCGAGCTCTCGCGTGCGGTGATCACCGCCGCGTCGTAGGCGCCGGACCTGAGCTCTTCCCGTGCCCGTTCCAAGACGGGGAGGACCTCGGCGAGGTCGGCGCTCATCTCCCCGGCCTCGGCGACCTGGCGCTCGGCCGCTTCGAAGGCGTCGCGCGCGCGCCGCTCAAGCTCGCCGGCGTGGGCCAGGGCGTCGGTGGCCGCGAGCGACAGCTCGAGCACCTTGTCGAACTCGTGGCGGTCGAACGCGCCCTGGGCGGCCTCGAGATGCGCGTGGGCCTCGGGAGCGTGGAGGCCGGTCCGCGTGGCCGCGTCGATGCGGTGGCGGATGGACTCCAGCGACCCCTGGGCCACCAGCACCTGGAGCTCGATGCGCTCGAGCTCGGCTTCGCTGCGGGCAGCGAACTGCAGCGCCTCGACCGGTGCGCCACCTTCGAGTGCGTTACGGGCCTGGCCCAGCAGATTCTCCGCGAGCGCGGTCGCGGCGCCCTCGCGGTGCGCCCGCACGATCATGCCCTGGAAGCTGGCGAGCGTCTTGGACACCTGCTGGTGGGTGGCCTGGGTCAGCTCACGCTCGAGGGCGCTCGCCATCTCGATCGCCCGCGCGTAGTCGCGTTCCGAGAGGTGCCGCTCGATCCGCTCGAGCCGCACGCGGAACGGACGGACATCGACGCGTACGAGCTCGGCACGATTGAGCTCCTCCTGGGCGCGCCGCGTGGCCCGCTCGGCGTGCTCGACGAAGCCCTTGGTCTCGAAGAACCGCGCGCGCGCGGTGTCCAACACCTCGGCGAGCCCGACCGGGACGGGCAGCCCGAGCCGGCGCCGAGCCTCGGTGAGGAGCTCGACGGTGCCGGCCACATCCAGCTCGTCGCCGCGGGCGATCTCGACATCCCGCTCCAGCGACCGGATGTTCTCTTCGTACACCGGACGGAGCAATGCGACAAGTTCGTCGCGGACCTCGCGCGCCTGGCCCCAGAACTGCCGACCGGCGGTCGAAGGGAGCGCCCGTTTGACCTCGTCGATCCGCGTGCGGTAGGATTCGACCGGGACCGACAGCCGCTGCCCGTCCTCCAGGAGCGCGTCGCACTCCTCGACGAGCCGGCCCGCCTCGTACCGGGCGAGCTCGAGGTCGAGCTGTTCGTGGACCGAGGCCGCCAGCTGCCGCGCACGGTCGAACTCGAGCGCCTGGCAGGCCGCCCGGGCCTGGGCGATCGGCTCGGCGAACGGCTGGACGGCCACGCCCGACTGGCCGAGAGACTCCCAGAGTTCGTTGACCTCCCGGATCCGATCCAGCGTCGACTGGGCGGTGGTGCGGGTGCGCGCGGCGGCCTCGAGCACCTTCTGCGCGGCACGGTACGCGGCGGGGTACTGGCCGTCCTGGGCGGATTCCTGCGCTCGGTCGAGCTCGGCCTTGAGCTCGATGGTGTCGAGTCCGAGTTTCCCGAGCTCGACGAGGGCGAGCTTGGCGTGCGAGAGCGATTCCTCGCTCCGGACGAGCTGCTGCTGCTGCGCCCGGGTGCGGATGTCCTGGGCGGCCCGGAAGGCCTTGACGAAGTCGCCCATGTTGAAGATCTGCTGGACCTCGTCGATCTGGCGTTGCATCTCGTCGCCGGTCCCGCCCATCGACTCGAGGACCCGTCGCTCCTCCTCGAGCCCCTCGACCAGGCTGGAGGCGTGTTGGGCGAAGACGACGGAGAACTCGCGCTCGGCGCGTCGGAGCGTGTCGAGCGATCCTTTCAGGTCCTCCTTGACCCGGAGTCCCACGTCGGCGTCGGCGAGGAGCCGGCGCACCGGGTCGGTCAGCGAGGCCTCGGGGATCTCCTCGAGGCTCTTGCCGATCTCATCGAGGCGACGGGCCAGGTATGGCACGGCGGCGGTACGCAGCTCGACCTCGAGCCGGGAGCACGCCTCCGCCGCCTCGGCCACCGACCCGTCCTCGAGCAGCTTGCGCGTGCGCGCGAGGTGGCCGCCGTACTCCGACGGGGTGAACCCGAGCTCGCCTCCGATCCGGCCCAGACGGTCGAGGTCGGTGAGCTCGTTCTGGAAGTACTCGACCGCCTCGGCGCCGAGCCGCTGGACGGTCTGCTTGAGCAACTGCTGGGCGGAGAGGAGCTCGACGCGGTCCAGGAGGTCGCGGATCTCGGCGACCGGCTGCGTGTAGGAGCCGACCGGAAACTGAGTGGTCGCGAGCCGGCGCAGGATCTCGCCCAGCGCCTCGGACTCGCTGCGGGCCGCGTCCAGGTCCTCGGTCAGCCGGGCGACCTGGTCGAGCGCCTCCTGGCTCGCCGCGAGCGCCTCGCCGTAGATCTTCAGCCGCAGCGCCTCGCGGGCGCGGTTCATCGAGGCGAAGACCTCGCTGGAGTTCCGCCCCAGCCGCCGCGCCTCGACGAGCTTGGGGCGCGCCTCGTCCAAGAGGCCGGCGACCACCGCGACGACCGGTTCATCGACGATGCGGCGGGCCTCGGTCAGGATGTGGGGAAGGTCGGAAGGCGGCGCACCGGCGACCTGGCCCATGGTGCCCTCGAGCCGGGCGAGCGGAAGCTCCGGCTCCACCCCGTACTCCCGCAGCGCGGTCAGCGTCGCCCGGTACGATTCGAGCGTCTGGACCACCCGATCGCGGACCGCCGCCGCGACCTTCTGGGAGGCGGCGTCCAGCGCGCGGACGGTCTCGATGACGGTGAGCAGCGGCGCGGTCCGGTCCACTTCGACGGCCGCGAGGAGGTCCTTGGAGGGCACCCCGAGCTCGGCGGCTACCGCCCCGAGGGAGGTCGCCGTCTCGCGCGCCCGGGTCCGGCGCGTGGTCACCCCCGGAAGCTCGCGTTCGAGCGTGGCGGTGAACTCGGCCAGCGGGTTGCCCGCCGTCCCGGTGCGGATCGCCTCCAGGAACGGCTTGGCCTGCGCCGTGGCGATCGCGACGTGGTCGGGTGATTCACCGGCCCACTCGGCGAGACGGTGGAGCTCCGCCGAGAGATGCTCGACGTACCGCGACTCGGCGCTGCGGACCCCCTCGAGAACGGCCAAGAGCCGGTCGATCGACTCCTTCCACTTCGACTGGTCCTGGAGCGATTTGGATTCCACGAGGAGCGGGGGGACCTCCTCCTGGACCGGGAAACCGAAATCCGCCAGCTGACGGATCCGCTCGCCCAGCTGATCGCGACGCGTTTCGAGCTTCGGCGCGCCGTCCCGCTCCAAGTAGGCGAGGAACGACTTAGCGCCCGTCTCGACACCGTCCCAATCGGAATGCCGGACGAGCTCCTTGAGCGAGGCCTCGCGCGCCTCCGCCTCGGGGAGCTGGATGTCGGCGGCGACCAACTGTTCGAGCCGCTCATTGGCAGCGGCCGCGGCGGCCTCGGCGCCCTGCCGGCGCTTCTTGAGCGCCTCGGCCTTCTCCTGGAGGATCTTGGTCAGCCGTGAGGAGGGGAGCGAGCCCATCCCCCCCGAGCCCGCCGTAGTGACCGCCTCCGAGGAGCCGTCGGCAGCCACCCGGGTGGGACCGGTGCCCCTAGGCCATCGAATTCATGCGGGGCCACCGATATAAAATCTAACCGCGCCTCGCCGACGGCCGACCGACCAAGAGCGGGACGGGTCTACACCCGCATGATGCGGCGCTTGCCCATCGCCTCGACGTACTGGACCTCGGTCCCGGGCTTGAGCGTCTCCCGCATCTCGGCGTCGAGCGGGAGGGAGAACGTTTCGTAACTCTCCATGTCCATCAGCTGGACCTCGGCGTCGCTCAGCGACAGGATCTGGGCCTGCTTCTTGCCGATGAGCGGAACCTGGACCTTGTGCTTGACGGGGAAGACCACCGAGCGCTTGGAGCCGTCGAAGAGCCCCATCGCGTCGATCCGGGCCTTCGCTTCACCGTGCTTGCCCGGTTTGGAGGTCTGGATGCTCAGGATCCGACAGGGCTCGTCGTCGATGAGCATGTAGCGGCCCTCCTTGAGCTCGCGGACCTCCTGCTGCGTCCACGCCATCGAACGAGTGACCTCTGCGCGCCGTTACCTGCCGAGCCCATAAGGGTTGTCCGCGAGGACTAGTTCCCGCGGACGTTCGAGCATACCTTCTTGCCCCCGCCGTCGCATCTTCAACCTGACCCAACGATCGTTGGGTGCTCTAGGCGACCGATGCGGACCCTGCCGTTGGACCTCGACCCCCACCGGGTGGAGTCCGAAGGTCACGAGTTCTGGAAGGAGCATCACCTCGGCCCCGCCGCGCTCCGCACCGACCCGCTGCCCGCGGGCGGAGTCACCGTCGCCATCGGAACGGTCTCGGTCGACGCCGCGATCCCGTTCGCGGTACTGGCCCACCTGATCGTCGCCGACGTCGCCGAGCGATCCCTCCGGCTCGCGGGGCGGGCGTCGACCGACGCGCTCTACTTTCGCCCGCCGACGGACCCCAAGCGGCACGGGGAGCTCACCGCCGAGCTCGACCACCTCGCCGTGGATTTCGGGCGGGCCAGTTTCGACGCGGTCCCGCCGGCGGCGCTGAACGCCCGGATCCAATCCATCGTCCAGGGCATGGCCGAGCGCGGACTGATCGTGGCCCGCAACGGCCCGCTCCGGGTCTGCCCGCAGTGCGGCGAACCGCGCACGCCGGAGAAGGTGCTCTACCGAGAGGAGAATCGACCCGTCTATCTCGTCCGCGTCCGGATCGCCGGCACCGAACCCCCGCTCCACGCCCTCGTCTGGACCGACGCGGTCTGGAAGCTGTTGGCCGCGCACGCGCTCCTGATCCATCCGGACCGGCTCTACGTGCGTGGGCGGTACTCCCGGCACGGGACGACCGAGGAGATCCTTCTCGCCAAGGAGGCGGTCGATCGCCTGGCCGAGTGGCGACCGGGGGGATCGTTCGAGCTCGTCGAGGAGGCGCCGGGACGGCATTGGACGGGGAGTACCTACGACAACCCCCTACGATCGGAGATGCCGAGCCTGTCGACCCTGGAGCCTCCCGGTGGAACCGTCGTGGGCTCCACCGAGGTCGGCACGCAGGGTACCGGCCTCGTCCTGCTCACCCCCGCGCACGGGCCGAGCGATGCGTTCGTCGCCGAGACCCAGCGTTTGACGGCCCGCCCGGTCGTCGGCGCGCGCGGCATCCTCCTCGCCGATCCTCGTCACAAGTACTCCGGACTGCCGCTGGACACCGCCGAGGCCTGCATCGGGCGGGACCTCGCCGACGACGGAGCGATCTTCTCGGAGGTGCGCTCCCGCTGTGGCGTCCCGCGCTGCCTTGCCTGCGGCACCGAGCTCTACTGGTACCCCGGCCGGGCCTGGTGCCTCGATCTCGCCAAGGTCTCGCCGTTGACGCGCGAACGGTACTCCCAGATCGCAGCGGGCGAGCGATTCCCGGAGCCCAGCGGCATCAGTTCGTGGCCGTTGAGCCACGCCGAACCCTCCACCGACCCGGCCGACCCCCGACTGGCGGAGTGCTCGACCTGCGGCCGGCTCTCGGCGGATGCGACCTCGGTCGGCTGCAGTTGTGGTGCCGGTCCACCTCTCCCCGTCCGGCGTAAACTGCTCTGGGCGATCGATGAGCCGCTGCGGACGTGGGCGGGCCGCCCTCCCCAGCCCGCCGGCGGCGTGGTCTGGTTCCTCCTCCCGGAGCGACGCCGACTGCCCCAGCTGCTCCACCAGCTGCTCGCGCTCGAGGCTGCCGACGTCCGCCCTTCGACCGTCCGGTGGACCTTGCTGCGTACGCTCCCGCCCGAAGGCTCCTCCGAATCGCTGGCCTCCGCTCCGCCGGCCGACGCCGTCCGGGCCGCCATCGTCCGCCTCGCCGCCGGGATTCCCGGGCGTCAGACGCTGGCGCAGGCGATCGTCGAGGAGACGCACCGGCTGTACCGCATCTGGACCGGCACCCGCAGCTTGCTCGTCCGCATGGCGTCGGAAGAGTTCGCCACGGAAGATCGGCTCCCCACGACCCGCCCGAGCGATATCCCGGCGGAGGACCTGGCCTTCCTGGCCGCGTTCGAACGGACCCGCTCGGAGGTGCTCCGGCTGTACGAGCGGGGGGCGTGGGCCGCCGGGTACCTACGGCTGTGCCGATTCATGGACCACGCGGTGCGCGACCGCTACGTCCCGCTCCTGTTGCCCCGCCTGTTCGAGCCGCGGGGGAGTCCGGGCAAGCTGGCGGCGTTCCGGGTCCTGGCCTACTTCATGCCCCGAATGGCCGAGCTCGCCGCACCCGTGGCTCCGTTCACGGCCGAGGCGATCCACCGCGCGGTGCGCGGCGACACGGCCAGCGTCTTCGAGCGGCCGTACTCTCCCATCCTGGAATCGTACCTCGACGCAGGCGCCGATGCGGCGCTCGAGTCGTGGGGCGACATCGTCGCCGCGGTTCGTCGGGGCCGTCGTCTCCTCGGACTCCCGGTCGCCGAGCGCCTGCGCCGCCTGGTCCTCGTCGCCGCCAGCGAGGAGCGGGCCGCCTTGCTCCGCCCCCAGCTTCCGGTGCTGGGCCGCCTCCTCCGCGCCGACCAGGTCGTCCTGCACTCTCCGAGCGATCCGTGGGACGGACGCCGGGTCGAGGCGCGTCCCAACGTCGAGGCGATCAAACGGGCGTTCCCCGTCTACCACCGGCGGATCATCAAGGTCATCGACCAGCTCGACGGCCGGCAGATCCGCGCGGCGCTCAAGAGCCAGTCCCTCGCCGTCGGTGTGGAAGGTCAGCCAGCGATCCGGATCCCCCCGTCGATGATCGACGTGGTCGAGTCGCTCCCGGAGTCGGTCGTGCCGTTCCGGTGGAGGGGCGGCGAGATGTACGCCGAGCTGCCGGCCGGTGCCGCGCACACGGTCGCGGTCGGCTCGGCGGTACCCGCCGAGCTCGAACGGGTGCGCCGCTACCTCGAGCGCCGGGTGCGCCGGAGCCGGTCCGGCCCGGAAGCTCCGACGAAGATGTTCCTTCACGCCGGGGAGCCCCTGCGGGGGCTTCTCCAGCGCCACGCCGAGGTGCTGGCCGCCGCCATCGGGGTCGGACAGCTGCTCGTGGTCGACTCTCCCCGCCTGTTCGTTCCCGCCGAGACCTCCTACGGGCGGGACCGACGCGGCCAGCGCTTCCTCGCCTGGATCCCGGGTCAGGCGGCGCCGGTCCGGCGCCTCAAGGCCCATCGCCGCCGTAGCGGCGATGAGCGCGCCCCTGGCGGCCGCGTGAGCGCGAGCGGGGAACCGGCCGAGTTCGATTGCCTCGCTCCCGAGGTCAAGGAGCGCGAGGAGCGCATCCTGCTGCTCTCCTCGGAACTCGACCCGGGCGGGATGCTCACCTACCTCGGCCCGACCAAGCTCGGGATCGCCTGGGACTACGGGTTCCACAGTCGTTCGGAGATCGCGTCGGCGGAACCGGGGACGCTGGGGGCACTGCCCGGGTTCGGCCCGGTGGTGGCCCAGGAGTTGATCCACACCCTCGCGCCCGACCGAAGCCTACCCGAGATACCCCTCCCCTGGGCCCGGGCCATGCCGTCGCGCGAGCTTGCCGACTCGGCCGTCGAACGGGATCCACCGATCTCGCCCGCGGTTCCATCCCCCGAACCTGAGGCGCTGCCCCCGCCGCCTCCGGCCCCGGCGCCGCTGGCACCGATGATCGCTCCGACCGTTCCGTCCCTTCGGCCCGTACCTGCGGTCAGCACACCGTCGGCCGCCGCGACACCGGTCCCGCCGCCCCCGCCCAGCGGGGTGGAGGTCTCGATCGGCCCCACTCGAGTGGAAGGTTGGGACCGATTCCTCGACGCGCTGGCGAACGGGATGACCGGGCTCTGGGTCGGTCGCGTGTTCCCCCAACCGCTCCAGGCCGCGGGGGCCGCCCACGACGTGCGGTTCCTGTGGCTTTCGGCCACTACCCGTCCGAACGCGGTACGACCGGGCGAGCCCGAGGCGATCGCGGCGCAGATCGTTGCTTCGCTTCAAACCGGCGAGGTCCGTGCGGTCATCATCGAGGAGATCGAGTACCTCGTTGCGCTGAACGGCGCCCCCGCGATCCGGGGGATGTTACGGGAGATCGACACCGCGGCGCGCGCGGTCCACGGGCGGGTCTGGGTTCCGCTCGTCCCCGAACTCTTGGGCCGGGGCACCCCCGCGGAGATCCAGAACTTCGGCGCGCAGGTACCGCCGGCCGACCCGGGCGGTACGGGACCCGAGGGCTGACCGAGGCGACGGTCGGCGCATGGCGCGCTAGCGTTGGATGTGTCGAAGGACGAACTGGTTGCCATCCGGGTCGGCGAACACTCCCAGCGTCACCGTCCCGAGCGCCGATTGGAAGGTATGGGCCTCGTCGACGATCGTCCCGCCCCGCCGTCGGATCTCCGCACAGGCCGCCACCGGATCGCGGTGCGAGAAGACCGCCCCGGAGACCATACCCGGCTCTCGGCCCCCCTCACCCTCGCCCTGGACATGCATCGTGAGCAGCGTGGATGTCCCCGGAAGCGCGAACGCGGCCCGAGAAGCCTTCGCGATAAAGCTCACCTCCCTCAGCCCCAGTACTTCCGAGTAGAACTCTCGCGCCCGGTCGATATCCCGGATGTGAACGGTCACCGCCTCGACTCCTTCGATCACTTCGACCATTGAGCCGCCTCGACGGGCCGGAAATTCGACCGTACATCTCCGTTGCGTGAACGGCCTCCGACACGATCGGAGCGAGCCCAACCGCGATAGTGCCGAGCTGGAGACCTACCCGGGTCCCAGGGTTCGCGACGCTCGATGCCGCGTGGACCGTGACCGGCCCGCGGACCTGCTCCGGAAAGATCGTAGAGCGGACCGTGGAACTTCCCGTCCCCCGCGAGCGGAGCGAACGGATCGACCGAGGAGGCGGCCGCGGCGCCGGCCGGGGGACCCATTTTCGGGGTTGCTCGGCGGTGCCCCGCTACCTTCCATCCGGTTCAGGATCCGATGCGTCGCCGTGTACCGTACTAATCCTGTCCTGGGGGATCGGGGCGTGGCCGCCCCGCGCAAAGCGCGTCCCCCCTCGCGTCAGACGATGGGCGTCAGGTCGTAGGGGATCGCGCTCGCCCCGGATTCTTCTGCGGAACTCAGCGCGTACCGGGGGCTCCAGGGACGGATGCCGTAGAGGAAATGCTGGCCCCGGCGGGTACGCAGGACAAGGTGGGCGTTCGCGTGGACCCGGCAGCCGGGGAGGGCCGCGTCCCCAGATTCGAGCAGCACGACGTTGGCAGGTGCGATCCCCGCCCGGCGGGCGAGCCAGGGCAACTGCAAGAACGGGTCGCTCGACCGACCGGCGTGGGGTTGGTCGAGCACGGGGTCCACGAAGGTGACGATGAGCGGGTAGCCGGGCGAACTCCCGTTCCCCCGGAGGAACCCGAGCGGATCGAGCTGGGCGAACTCGGCCTCCCACGAGCCCCCCCCGAACATCGGAGCGAGGGGCGGGCCGGCGGATTGCTCCCCCCCGTAGGGAACGGGCGACGGATAGACGAACACCGGCTGATGCAGCGTCCCCCCGGCGGCGGAGACGGGCAGGGCGACGCGCACCAGGTCGGCCAAGCGCTCTGGAGGCGCCATCCGAGACAGGCCCCGCCACAGTTCGTCGGGGGCCAAGTTCTCCGGCGGGCGCAACAGGATGTGGGAGCCGGCCCGCAACGCGGCGTGCACCATCGGGGCGATCAGCGTCCAGACGACGGCGACCGGCGTGTCGGGATCGTACTCCAAGAGCAACCCGCCTTCGACGGGGACGCGACCGAACGCGGCGGCGAACGCCGACGAGCCCGGCCAGACCGACGGGGCGCCCGGGTCCGGGTCGAGCTCGGCCGGGCCGATGCTCGGCACCATCGGTTCGACCCGCGGAACGAGACAGACGAGCCGGCCGTCCTGCAGGCTGAACGGATAGACGGTGTTGGTCAGACGCACGCCGCGAAGTTTCACCAGCGTCAGCCAGCGCTCGGTCCGCTCGTCGCGCTCCTCCTGCGAGAGGACGACGGTGCCGTCGGAGATGTAGTCGAAGCGGGTCGGCTCGGACCGCTCCACCACCAACAGCACCTTGGCCCCGGTCCGGAGCAATGCATCGAGGAGCGAGCGCTCGAGCTCCCAGCGAGAGACCGGGGCGTCCGCATCGAACGACGAGGTGCCGAGGACGTTCTCGACCCAGGCTTCCCACGAGTCGATGACGATCATCCGCGGGCCGGAGTCGACGGCCCGGAGGACCTCGTCGACCGAGGCTGGGAGGCTGAGGACGGAGGCCAGGTCGACGAGGTCGCTCCCCCGCGTTTGCAGAACGCGGCGCATCTCCTCGATCCGCTTGGGGATCGCCTCGGAGGCCCCTCGGAGGCGCACCATCTCGATGAGCTTCGCGCGACCCTCGGACTCGGCCAGGAGCCACGGGAACTGCCGCAGCAACTCCTCCTGGGGGACTCGGGTCGTCACGAGGATCCGACCCCCCTCGAACTCGCTGAGCGTGCTCAGGGCCAGGGTCGTCTTCCCGGTTCCCGGACCCCCTCGGACCAGCAGGGTACCGGAGCCAGGCGTCGCGAGGAAGGTCTGGAGCTCCGGGGGGAGCGAGCGCACCCGGCACGGCCCGTGTCGTACACTCGTTTCGAGGTAGCCCACGGTCGAAGGTGGCCCGGACCCCCTCGTAAACGCTTGCTTCCAAAGGAGCGCCGGTTGGGCCAGGGGCCCGCCGGTGGGGGCGTCGTCACCGGCGGTCTTCTGACGACGGAGGGCTGTCGCCCCCCCAGCCCCCGCGGGTTACCTGTCGAGGAGAGGATTGGGTGAGGTTGAAACCACCCGAGGACTAGGGCGCAGGCGATGTTGGCCGCGGGGGAACACGGGTGGTATGATGCCGCGAAACGGTGGTTGCCGTCGGCCACCGCAGTGATCGGACTCGGGATTTGCATCGTTCTGCTCGCGATGCCGCCGATGGCATCGCAAGGACTCGCGCCGAGCGCACCGGGTGCCGGACCGGCGCGGGTCGCTCCCCAGGTGTCCTACAACTCCTCCCAGCAGTGCGCCGGCATGCTCTGGGCCTCGACGATCACCGCCCACTACACGCCGGCATCGTGCTGGGGTCACGACGAGCCGACGATGAGCTACATTTCCAACGCCTCGGGCTCGGGCGCGAACGCCAGCTTTCAGGCGGTCCTCCCCGCCGACGGCAGTCCCGATGCCCAGGGCGACCTGTACGCGACGTTCTGGTTCGGCGGGACGGTCTACGACCCCGCCGGGAACGGCGGCGGCTTCCAGGCCTTCCTCGAGCTGCAATTCTACCCCGCACCCCCCGCCGTCACGGGACCCGGCAGCGGACCGCAGGACTGCTTGTCCTACGGCGGGTTCAACCCGGCGTTCTCCGCCCGCTCGAACGAGTGGTTCGCCTGCGCGATCGTCTGGCAGCTGCAGAACGTCTCGGGCGGGATCTCCGAGAACGCCGCCTTCGCCGGTCCCGTCGACGTGGGCACCTCGAGCGCGATCATGGTCATGCACTCCGGTGACCACATCTACGTCAACTACTCGGGCATCGCGCAGAGCAAGACCGTCCCGTGGAAGATCGGCGTCTCCGACCCGACCGTCGGCGCGTCGACGAGCGTGCTGCTGCAGACCGGTTCGCTCATCCTTTCCCCCGAGTTCTCCACCGCGGCCCGCGGCAATGCGCTCTACTGGGGAGCGAGCAACCCCGGGGCCATCGCCTTCGCCTACGAGATCGGCCACACGCTCAACACCAGCGGCGGATTCGGCTACTGCGCGCCGGGCGACGGCTCCTGCCAGAGCTACTGGCCGGGCCGGTGGAACTCCAGCGGCCAGATGGAACTCTCGCTCCCCAAGCTCGGGAACGGGGCCAATGCGAGCTTCCCGACCGAGTTCAAGACCAGCTCCTCGCAGGGCGGCGAGTATGAGGTCAACAACTCCGCGTGCAGGAGCCCGAGCTTCTCGACCTCGACGAACTGCATGTACCCGTTCTACCAATACCGGGCCGGCTACGCCTCGTTCGACTTCGGCACGAGCAAGGTCCGCAACGACACGAACGACTACGGCAACCAGTACCAGTTCCCGGACACCATCGGCACGGGCGGGTGGTGGAACGGCAACTACCAGACCGCGCCGTGGGGCCGCGTTTCGTTCGCGATCGCCCCGGCGAACGCCACGGCCGAGTTCAACCCCGCCGGGCAGACCGTGGGGATCCCCGTGTCCTCGGCGGGAACCTACTCCGGTGAGTATATGGCCGGCACCTACTGGCTCAACCTCTCCGAGAGCGGATGCTCGTCCTACTCCAAGCAGGTCTACCTGTCCACCGGCGGCTCGCTGAGCCTGACCGCCAGTATTCCGTGCGGGGGGACCGCCCTGCGGGCCTACGCGCGCGCCGTGCCCAACTCCACCGTGCTGCCGGCGAAGATCCACTTCTTCAGCCACGCCGCCGGAGGGACCACTCCGTACACCTTCGCCTGGACTTTCGGTGACGGCAACACCGGGACGGGCGCCAACCCCTACCACACCTACAAGTTCAGCGGCACCTACACGGTGACGGTCACGGTCCGGGACGCCGTCGGCACGCGCGCGTTCAGCTCCACCTCCGCGGACGCCCGAACACCCTCGTGCGCCGGCGCGAACTTCACCGACTTCTCCGGACAGATCCGGCAGTGCCACCTGAACCTGTCGCAGCAGTTCGTCGTCCGGATCAACGTCACGCACGCTCAATGGCTCCGGCAGACCTACCTGACGTTCTACGCCAACGACGGGACCGAGAACGGAACCCAGCCGGTGTTCGTCGTCTACAGCGGCCTCGGTGGGACCCCGAGCACCAGCGCGGCCAAGCAGACCGCGAAAGGACCCAACGCCGAGATCATCGTTGCGCTCGGGACCAACGCCGCGAACGTCTACGGCGGCTGGGGACTCTACTGGGCGATCGTCACCAGCCCCGGTGGCTCGGGCGGGGTCTGCTTCGAAGCCCACCTCACCCCGACGTCCCCCGGTGCGGGCCCCTCGTGCCGTGCCGCCACGGCGCCGCCGGGCCCGTCGGCCCCGCCAGGTCCCTCCGGTGCCGGGACCCCGGCTCGATCCGGCTCGTCGGCGCATTCGACCTCCGGGTGCGTCGCCGCTTCGCGGTCGTTGAAGCCCCGGGAGTAGGGGACATCGAACGACGCCGAACCCGGCCGCGCGACGGCGGCGGGGGAGCCCGACCCCTAGCGCGGCGGCCCGTGCGACCGGGCGGGCTCCCGGCCCGGCGGTCCGGGACTGGAGCGATCTCATGGCGATGTCGGCGCGACTGCTCCAAGAGCGTACCGGCGCCCGCGTCGAAGAATGGAACCGCCGCATCCGAGCACGGGCTTTCGCCAAGCCCGAGGAGCTCGAAGAGTGGCTCGACGACCAGGGCGTACACGGCTACGCCCGCTCGCTCCTCGTCATGGAGCGCTTTGGGTACCCCGACTTCGTGCGGGCCTCGGCCGATGAGCTGATCGACCGGCAGTATTCGGACCGACCGCACCTTCGTCCCATCTACGAAGCGATCGTCGCCGCGGCGGGCTCGGCCGGTCCGATCGTCGTCCAGGCACGCAAGGGCTTCGTCGCTCTGCGGACGCCGCGACGGACGTTCGCGCGGATCCGGGCGACGACCCGAAATCGGGTCGACCTCGGGCTCCGGGTGAGCGGGATCGCGCCTCGGGGCCGTTTCCGTGCGGCGCGCATCCACCCCTCCCTCTCGGTCGAGGTCGGGCTCACGACGCTCGGGGACCTGGACGACGAGGTTCGCACGGCGCTCGTCCGTTCGTACCTCGAGAACCGGTGACGCCCTGCTTCAAGGGGCCGACCTGGGAACGCTGTTCCCTGGCTCGCTCGCCTCCGGACCGATGCCGCGTGCCACCCTACGGTGGGCATCGGCGAACGCCCCCAGGAAGGTGAGGTAGCTGAAGCCGAGCAGCGAATCCAGCAGACCGATCGGTTGGACCACGCCACCGACCGATGGAGTACGGGAGGCGATGGCCCTCACGATCGGGTGCAGCTGCGGGGACAGCGCGAGCCCGATCAGCCCGGAAATGATCGCGGCCCACGCCAGTCCCACGGCCATCGCGATCTCGCCCAGGCGGCCGACGAGGTGGGCGGCGACGAGCGCATAGGTGATGAACGTGACCGCGAAGACCACCGCCACGGCCGCACCGAACTCCACTCGGAGCCACCCGGGATCGCTCGTGCTTCCTACAGCGGCCAGGTAGGCGACCGGCGCCGCCGCGAGGGCGGTTGCCAGGATGCTCAGCGCGAAGGCCAGGTTGGCGTGACCAACGCGGGTCCGATGGAGCTCGTTCCACTCGTGTCGACCCACCCACAAGAACAGTAGACCAATCGCCGAGAAGGCCGGTGTCAGGGCCAGCAGGTATCCGTGGAGGGGGAGCTGAGCGGCGCCGGTGGCGAGTGCGACAAAGCCGCTCGCGCTTTCGGCCGCGAATCCGACCTTGAACACCGTCAGGCTGAGCCGCAGGTTGACCGTCACGATCGGCTCCCCTCGTCGGACCTCAACCCGGTGTGTCGCTTCATCTACCTAGCGGCGGCAATCGCAACGGCAGGGCGGCGGGAGCAGCCCCTCGCGGCTCCCGATCCGCGGGGGCTACCGGTTGGTGTGCGAGTTCGACGGCGTGGGCCACTCCGCACAGCGCCCCCGGGCGCCCGGGTGACGTTCGCGAGCCGATTTCTTCAATCCCTGCGCAGTTCCCGCGTTTCGCGAAGTTCATAGGGGGCCCGGCGATTCCCGCGGCATGCGCCGCTCCATCCGCCTGCAGAACGGGAGTACTCGGTCGTACCCCGGGACCTCCGTGCCCTGGTGGGCGACCGCCGCCACCGCCGGCGCAGTCCTCCTCCTGGTCACTTCGGCACTCACGACGGCCGCGCCCGCGGGCTCGCCGAGCCGCGCGCCCCCGGTCGTGCCTACCTCGCACTCCTGGAGCCAGGTGTCCACGGGCTCGACCCATCCGCCCGGCCTCGTGGGGCCGAGCATGGCCTACGATCCGACGGACGGCTACGTCGTCCTATTCGGCGGCATGGCCGGGGGATCCGGGAACCGGACCAATGAGACCTGGACCTACCACGCGGGCGTCTGGACCCAGCTCCACCCCCGCGTCGCTCCCTCCCCGCGGGCCTACGCGGCGATGGCGTGGGACGGGAAGGACGGCTACCTGCTGCTCGAGGGAGGCGTGGGCTGCGGCGTATGGGCGATCAACTGCAACGACACCTGGTCGTTCGTCGGGGGCAACTGGACCAGCCGGGGAGCTGGTCCGCCGACGCGGTACTACTGGGCCACCATGGCCTACAACGCGGCGATCGGAAAGACGGTGCTGTTCACGGGGGCGTACGGACCGAGCGAGACCTACGAGTGGTCCTCGCTCGGCTGGGTCACGTTCGGGCACACGACGGCGGCCACCCTCGGGGCCTGGGGGGATGCCGACTTGGCCTATGACCCGGGATTGCGCACGCTCGTGCTTGCCTCCGGATTCAATCTGTCGTGTCCGGGCGGCACCTATCCCACTTACTGTCTACACACCTGGAGCTACAGTCGCACGGGCTGGACCGCGCTGGCCAACAAGACCACCGCCGGGCCGATCGCCTTCGGCATGGCCTGGGACCCGAGCAACCACCGGATGGTCGAGTACCCGAAGGCTCCGTGTTGCAACAACGTCAGTCCACCCTACACCCTGCAGTTGATCGGAACCCATTGGATCAACGTCTCGGGATTCTCACCCGGGGCGCGCTACGGACCCGGGGTGACCTACGACGGGGGCGATGGGTACCTCCTGATGTTCGGAGGCAGCCTGATGGCGACCCAGTTCCCGACCACGACATGGGAACTCCTCTAGCCGGCGGGACACACTCCTCAGCTCCCCGCCCTCGGACCCGGGCCGGCCGTCTCGGCGGGCGGTGGGTCCATCGGACGGTGTCACCCCCGCCCACCCTCGATTCCTCGTATCGACATCGACGAACCCGGACCGTCGTGGCCGGCTGAAGCTCCGACGGCCGGAACCGCCGCCCGACCGTTTCGTCGACGGCTCCCCGCGGTAGGTGTTCAATACACCCGTTCGCCTGGAGAGTTCGTGCCCTCGGACCGGGTGATCGAATGGCTGCTCGAGCCGGACCAGCCGTCGGTCCAGTACCTCACCCTGACTCAGCTGCTCGGCCAGCGCGAGTCGAATGCGGCGGTCCGCAGGGCCAAGGAGCGGATCCCCACGGCAGGGTGGGTCGCCGACATCCTGGGGCGCCGCGACCCGGGAGGCTGGTGGGTACGCCCCGGCGGTTGGCTCGAACCAAGGTTCCTCGGGACGAACTGGAACCTGCTCGCCCTATCCGATCTCGGCGCAACGCGGGCGATTCCCGAGGTGCATGCCTCGTGCGAGTATTGGATGGCTCGTTCACCGCTCCAGGGTGGAGGGGTCGGCGGATTTGGCAAGGGCAAGGGCCACCACTGTTACACCGCCAATATGGCCCGCGCGTTGATCCGCATGGGCTACCACGACGACATCCGGGTCCGCAAGACCCTGGAGTTCCTGGTCCGGACCGCTCATCCCAAAGGGGGATGGACGTGCCGGTGGAACCGGGACGCCCCGGCCCCGAGCCGGACGCTCGATGCCTGGGAGGGTCTGAGCGCCTTCGCCGCGTATCCCCGAACCCTCTGGACCGCTGAGATGAAGGCCTGCGTGGAACGGGCGGCGGAGTTCTACCTCGAGCGCGAGCTGCACCTCCAAGGCGACCGGTACGAGCCGTGGTACCGGTACCATTGGCCGATGCACTACTACTACGACCTGCTCATCGGACTCGACCTCCTGACCGGGCTCGGCCACGGCGCAGACCCTCGACTCGAGTTCGCCCTTGACCTGCTGCGGAAGAAGCGGGGCAAGGACGGACGGTGGATCCTCGACGCATCCCAGCCGGACCCGGATCCCGAATCCGCCGTGTGGTACGCGGCCCACCCGGACAAGCGTCCGCCTCCGTTGCAGTTCGAGACTCCGGGGAAGCCGAGCAAGATGGTCACGTTGCGCGCGCTCGTGGTACTGTCTCGCGTGTCCTGATCCACGAGCATCTCGCGGGCGCGGGGGCCGGCGGATCGGGGCATGCGCGGGGGATACTCCCGCACGGCTCCGAACGCATCCCTCGAGCGCAGTTCGGTCGGAGATCGGCCGGGAGCATCGTCGGGGGAAGGTGCTCCGGGGAGCTCGTCGTCCGCAGGTCCCACCGGACACCGCTCCGACGTTAACGCATCAGCGCGCCCACCGCTCCGAACGGGAATGACGGGGCGTCGTCCGTCGCGCCCCCGATCCCGCACCGGTCAGTCGGACGGCCGGCCCCGGAGCGTTCGGACGTGAACGTCGCTCGCCCGACGCCGATACCACCGGTCGCGGACGATCACCCACACCGAGGCGGAGACCGTCGGGCCACTGGTCTCCCGAACTCGGAGCGTGACACGGTAGCTGCCGCTCGAGTTCGGAACGCACGTCAACGCGGTGAGGTTCGCTGTCGCGCATCCCGGCGGGAGTCCGGACCAGTTGTAGCCGTAGCCGCCGGTTCCGCCGGTCGCGAGCGCGGTCAGGGTGAGGTTCAGTCCGACCGACGCACCGGGGGACGGCGCGAGCCCGCGGAGGGCGAGGGGGCTCGCCGCGGATGCGAGCCAGCGGAGGGTGTCCCAGTCGAAGCCCTGGAGGCCGACGTCGAGCGGGCTCCGTGACAGGCTGGTCGGGTCGACCGAGGGCGAGAGACCGATCGGACGGATCGCCTGGCCCGTGTACACGTAGAGGGCCAGATCGTTGGCGATCTGCTCGGCCTCGTCGTAGAGGAGAATCGCGGTCGGTCCGAGCGGGCCGGCGACGGCCGCCTGCAACGCCGAGAGCATCGCGTCGTAGGCGGCTCCCTGGCAGACGAGCGGGACCGGCACGGACTGGCTCGACCAGAACGTCGGTGAGGTCGAGCACCCGCTCGCATTGAATCCGCCGAGTATCGGGCCGAGGGCGTCCGAGTACGGGATCGGGCTGTCCAGACCGTAGAGTGCGTTCGTCGGGCCCGCCGGGTCCGCCGTGACGGCTTGGACGGTCAGACCGCTCGCGACCGCCGGCCCCTGACCGCCGGGAGCCGAGTAGAGCGCGCCGAGCGCGAGCTGCGAATAGTTCTCGTTGTGCACGACGGGAAGCACGCTCCCGTTCGATATCGACGCGACCGCAGCGGCCCAGCTCCGGTCGACCACGCCGGTCACCGCATCCCCGGCGGGGTAGGCGACGAGGAAACTGCACGGACGGGTCCGCGAGCAGGCGTTCGACACTGCGGGATCGGCCGCCGCGCGCGACCACCACCATGCCGCCCCTCCCACGCGCGAGGCGTTGGTTACGCTCCCGCCGGTCGACCAGCTGACGTTACGCGGGACCGCGACCCCCGAGCCCGCTGCGATGGCCCCGCCCCCCGGGGCTCGGATGGGGGGCCCGCCCGCAGCGTACAGGAGCGCGCTTGCGTCGTACGGATAGGCGTGGACGAGGAACTGTCGCAGATTGAGGTCGGAAAGGAACGTCGAGGGCGCGGTCAGGTTGACGCCCGCGACGGGCAGCGCCGCCGTCCGGTTGTACTCGAGGTTGAAGGGATCGACCTCGAGAGCCAGCGTGGGTACCAGGCGCGGGACCAGCAGTCCGAGCGAGGCATCGGCGACCAGCGAGGCGGAGGCACCCCCGCCGAAGATCGCCACGTCCGCCGAGCCATTCTCTACGGCGGATTGGACCTGCGGCCCCGTGGGAACCCAGGAGACGTTGACAGCCGGGGTGAACGTGCCTGCGGCGGGCGCGCATCCGTGAAAGTCGCAGGCGGGATCGGGCGCGTACACCGGGCTCGCGCTGAGATTGTAGCCGAACGTGCCGATGGAGCTCAATGCGAAGGGACCGCTGCCGGCGGCGGCCAGCCCGATCACTCCGGCCGGTACCGGCGCCACGACGCCCAGCTCCCAGGCATCGAACGCCGTCGACACGAGGCTCGTGGGCGGCACTCCGGCGCCGGGCGAGCCGGGAGCCGCGCACGGACGGTCACCGCTTCCGCTCACGTTCCCCGCGGTCCAGTACGGCACACCGGCGCCGCGCGCCGCGGCGCTGAACCAACCGCAGGGTTCGACCGAGGCCGCCTCGGGAGCGGCGAGGAGCTCGAGCAGGGACCGATGGGCGGAGGTCAGGGACGGGGCGCTCGGGAGCCGGATCGTCAGGCAGCCGTGGCCGCCCCGGGCGAGGGCGGATAGTGGGCAGAGTCCGGTGGCGTTGAGCTCGAGGGCGGCGTACATCCAGGCCGGTGTATCATTGAGCGCACCGTGCACCGCCCCGTCCCAGCTCCAATTGCCCGGAGGAAGGAGCGCCTGAGCAAGGGCCGACGCCCCCGAGCAGCCGAAGCACTGGTCGTTGGCGAACGCCATCGACCGCACCAGCGAGAAGAGGACATCGGTCGGCCAGACCCCCCAGGAAGCCCCTGTGGCGGGGTCGTAGAATCGCGCGGCAGGGTCGATCACGAAGGTGTAGTTCTGGCCGGAGACCAGTGAACGACCGTAGAGCGAGCGACAGAGGGAGCTGCCGGGCACGCACGTGGCGAGCTCCGGAACGAACGCCCCCGCTCGCCCGCCGACCTCACTGCCGTTCGGTGCGACCAGGGTCTGGTAGATGTTGGTCAGGAGTTCGGTGGTCGCCGTGGCGGTGACAAAGGCCGGGTCGAGCGAGGTGGGCGGAGCCGATTGGACCTCGACGACCGTGATCCGGTTCCGGACCGGGGGCCCGGCTTGGGGCAATGCGGACCCGCCGAGCTGGGTGCCCACGACGATCGTGAAGGTGTAGTTGGCCCAGGTGTGCAGGGTCGTTCCGTTCGACGGGGTGGTCGCCGGAAGGGAGAAGTTGAGCGTGTAGAAGCCGCTGGCCGCGCTGGTGGACACGACTACGCGCGCACGGCTGGTCCCGCCGGTGCTCAGGGAGAGGGCGGTCAGCGTGAGGTTGGGACCCGCGTTCGGGCTGAGCGCGAAGGTGGGGGTCCCGAGCAGCGTCGCCGGCTGCTGGGAGGGGAGGTCGACGGTCACGCCCACCACCGCCGACCCGCCCGGGGCCAAGAACGCGGTGGGAGCCGTTCGACTCGTGCTGTTCGACAGCAGCGTCCCCGATACGAGAGGAACCGTCCCACGAGGGTCGCTCGCCGCCGAGGCCGAGACCGAAATGAGCAGTAGTTGGCCACGATTGTCGTGGATCACGCCGGCGGCGTCCACCGCTTGTACACACACCGCATAGAGTCCCGGTGTGGAGTAGATGTGGCGCAGCGCCCCGACCGTGGAGGCGATGACGCTCCCGTCCCCGGTTTGCCAAGAGTACGTGGCCGCCGCCGAACCGTTCGGCAGGGTGGCGAACATCTCGACACCCGTGCCGGCGAACTCCGTCAAGTTGGCCGCGAACACCGAGAGATCGTGGACGCTTCCGGACGGTGCGGCGCCGAGACAGGCCCCACCGCTACCGGCGGCCGAGAGCGGCGCCGCGCCGGTTGCGTCGCTCGGGAGCGCGAGGCCGGCCGGAAGGCTCAGCAGGAGTGCGACCGTGATGGCGTAGCCCACCGACCGGAACTCCGCGATCGGCTTCACCCCCGGATCCCGCCCGGTCGACGACTCACGCAGTGCGCGGAGCGGGCACCGGGAAGCGCCGCGAGGTCGTGGGCCGCGGTCCCGGACCGAGGATTTTCGAGAGCGAGGCGGAGCGTGGGGCGTGCGGTTCTCGCAGGGGTTCGCTGCTCGGTGCGGACGGGGAGCGCCGTCGACCCCTGTGACTCCGGATCGAACGGTGCGGATCGGGTGGGCCCGCCGGGGGAGGGTTGGGCGACCGCCGGTCGGGCCGCGGAGGTTTCGGCCGCTCCGATCACGACGTGCCCTCCCGGGGGCGGACTACCCGCGGCGAACTGGACCACCGCGAGCCCGTAGCCGTCGATGGTGATGTTCGCCATCCAACCGCTGGGGAGCACGCGCCGGACGACCGTGGAGAGGGTCACCGTCGTCGAGTGCGTACTCGGGTCGTACGCCATCTTGTAGGTCGTCGCGTCGAGAAGTTGTTCCGTCGCGGCATGGACCACGGCGCCCGAGACGTTGACGCGGATCGTCGTGGGCAGTGCGTTGCGGTTCGACAGCACCACGGTGACGCCGCTTCCGTTGGTGACCGCGTAGGCATGGACGAGGAAGGGATTCGAGGAGTTCACGAGGAGACCCCGCGAACCCGGCGGGACGTTCGTTCGCCAGAGGTCGAGCGCCCAGTAGGGCGCGTAGCGGACGTCGTTCGGGCCGGGCCCCGAGATCAGGGAGTACCCGAACCCACCGTACGGATGGGTGACCGTGCCGGGCGCACCGTAAGGGCCCTGCAGGGCGAAGTAGGTCACCGCGCTGACATTGACCATCGCCGCGTCCATCATCTCCGAATCGACCCAGGCTGCGGCGAAGAGCGTCTGCTGGCGCGGGTCGGTCCCGTAGGCGATCGAGGTCGAGTTCTGGATCGCGTTGGGGTACGCGTTCAAGTTCGATTCCGTGTCGAGGATCGGGACCCAGGTGTGGGTGCCGTTGTACCAATCCTGCTGGCAGACGGCCGGCGGCGGGAACACCGCGCCCTTGGCAAACAGCGCGCTGCGCGAAAGGATCGTCGGATCCGGCTGGTATCCTCCAATGCCGTCCGGCGCGCAGAAGGTGGCGACCGAAGGGCACGGTCCGTTGGCCGGGTAGTAGTGGAAGTCGAGGAAGTCCGCGCCGTGGATCCTCGTGGCGAAGTACTTGATCAGATTCGGACGGACAAACACATCCGAGCTCACGAGGGCCGAGGGACTGGCGTTGTGCACGACCGCCGCCGCCATGTTGTAGAGCGTGACGAAGGCGGCGGCCGTGCTCAGGTTGGAGCCGATCGGGATCTCGTTACCGATGTTCCAGTACCGGATCGGGATCCCGGCACGCGCGAGCGCGCCGACGAGAGCGACGAGATAGGCGTGATAGGCGGCGAGCGCCGGGAAGTAACCGGTGCTCCCGCCCTTGCTCACCAGCTCGATCGAGAGGTTCAGCGGCATGCCGGTGGGGAGCGAGTTGCCATCTCCCCAGGTTCCCGCGGGCACGTCGAGCATCGAAACCGCGCCTGCGGAAGCAGTGAGCTTCGCGATCGCGAGTGCCGCCCCGAAGTGGAACGTGGCGTTTCCGGTCGTGCTATTCCAAGTCGTCGGGACCGCCGAGACGAGCGACCACCGGACCAGAGCCGGAGCGAGCGCACCCAGGAGGCCGGTTACGTGCGGATCGCGCTTGGTCAGGTTGACCGCGATCTGCGGGGAGCTCGTGTGGACGATGATCCCCAGAGCCGGGCTCGTGGCCCCGTTGGTCAACCCCGCGTAGGCCGTGACCGTTGCCGAAAAGTCGCTCGTGCCCACGATCTCGAAGCTCGCATTGGCCCACGGCGCGATGCGATACGCCAGGCCGGGAGTGGTGAAGTTCCAGTGGGCGGTGTCGTTGACCCCGCTGTCGAGGATGCCCCAGCTCCAATTGGCGGCGGGCGGCAGTACATCGGCACCCCCGGGCAATTGGTTCGGATCGCTCGCTTGCTGGAGGAGGCTGGTCGACAGATTGACCAACAGGGTGCGCAACGGGAAGGTCGTCCGAAGATCGACGAAGTAGGTGCGGCTCGATCCGGTCGAATTCCCGGGCACGATCGTGTCGCTCAGCCGGCTGTGATACGGCCCGAAGCCCTCAGTGATCTGCTGGCCGTCGGTGATCGTGGGAACGGCTGCGGATGGGGCAGCGGCCGTCGTTCGATCGGTCCGGGGGTTGGTGTGAAGGGTGCCGGCCACGGGGGCAGTGTCGAGCGCGTAGAAGCTTGACAGCGTGATCAGTACCGTCAGCACCGCCGCCTCGGCGGCAGAGCGAGCAACCAATATCGGTCTCCGGCGGAAATGCCCATCCCTCCCGGAGCGGGCATTGGCGAGCACGACGTCGGGAGGAGAAGTCCGGGGCAGGAAAACCTCTCCCTAACGGCGCCGCCGGGAGAGTTACCGAGCCGAGAGGGGACGGACTACAGCGTGAATCGTGCCGGCTCGTCGCCCCGCGACAATCCCGAGTTTGGTCGATCCTTGGACCTGCCGCACGGGCCCGGAACGCGAAACCACGACGCACACCGCCGGGTGCGCCTCCGTACGCAGGCAGCCCAGTGGTTCGTGCTGGGCGAAGGGAAGTCGAGGGTGCCGGGAGGTGCTGGCGCGGCCTACCCGGAGCCGCCGATGATGATCCGCGGGTCGACCCCGAAGATCGTGACGTCCGCGGCACCGTAGACCAACCCCGAGTCCGGGTCGTAGATCAGCGGGCCCGGGTTGGCGCCGAAGAGGTAGCTGGCGATCACCGTGGTCCCCTGCAGCAGGCGCATGTTCCCGTCAGCGCTGTCGACGAAAAGGAGACCGTTGCGGGGGTCGAACGCGACGCCCACGGGCAGGGGCAGCGGAATCGTCGAGGTCAGATTGTCCCCCGGAGCGATGAACACCAGCTGGTTCGACCCGTACACTGTCACGTAGAGAGTTCCCGTGCCGTTGTTGACGGCGATGGCAAGGGCGTCGGTTCCGACCGACAGGGTCTGAATGAGCTTGAACGCGTGGATCTCCCAGACGATCCCCGCGCCGGAGACGTTCCCAACGACGTAGACGTCGCCGTCCTTGGGGTCGACGACGAGCCCGAGCGGCATGCCCGAGAGGGCAATGACCTGGTTCTGGTTGGGGAACACCCGGTTCGCGAGCGAGAAGACATCGATCGTGTCGTTCCCGGAATTCGCGACGTAGAGCTTCTGATTGCCGGAATTGTAGGCGACCCCGATCGGAGCCGAGCCGGCGCCGGTCGAGACGTTCCCGAGCTCCTGGTAGGTGCTGGCGTTCAGCACCGTCAGATTGTCCGAGCCGGTGTTGGCCACGAACAGGGTGTCGGTCGAAGGGTTGAACGCCACCGCTGCGGGGTCGAGCCCGGTGGAGACGTTCCGAACGAACGCGAGGGTCGACCCATTGAGCACGAAGATCTGCGAGGGGGCCTGCGTCGGGTCGGTCCCGACGAGCTGCTGGGTGGCCGGATCGTATCCGATGAGGTTGAGCGCGGTGCCGTTCAGGCCCCGCGAGCCGAGATCCTGCGCCTGGGCCACGCCGACCGGGCAGGCCACATAGGCCGCCGCCTTGAGCGTCCCGGTCATCCGAAGGAACAGGCTCGCGGTCCCGTTCGGATGGAGCACGCCGGCACCGCGGGTCTCGCCCTGGACGAGCCCCGAGCCGGTGATCTTGTTGAACGCGGAGCTCGGAACGGCGAGCAGAGAGTTGGTCGTGGCGTCGGCGACGAAGTAGGAGTCACCCGTCGTCGAGAACGCGCAGGCGAGGGCCGGGACGAAGGAGACCTGCTCGGCCGGTGCACCGAACTTCGCGAAGGTGGTCACCGTGCCCGACGGGCTCATTGCGTAGATCGTGGACGTGAACGATTGGGCGACGACGAGGTCGCCGCCGACGGTGCCGAACGAGAGCGGGGCGACGGCAGGTCCCTCCACGCTCGCGCCAAAGGTCCCGACAGTCTGGAACTCGTTCGTGGCGCTGATCTGGACCGTCGCGCCATGGAATCCTCCCGTGGCGAGGAGGGCGTAGCCGAAGCTCCCGGTCGAATCGAACGTGAGCCCCATGTTGCCCTTGGTCAGGTTCGCGAAGGTCAACGAGGCATGGACCGGGGTACTGCTCCCGTTCGCCGGGATCTCGAACAACTGCCCGGCGAGAAGAACGAAAACTTCACCGGCGGCGAAGTTCCCGAGACCGGGCGAGATCGCGACCGCGCCCTCGGGGCACTTGGTGACCGTGGTGGCGAGGATGGCGAACGTGCTGACGGCCCCGTTCGCAGCGACCGAGTAGACGGTCGAGCACGAGGCGGCCGAGAGCACGACGAGCTGGCCGGGTGTTGCGGCGACCGCGGTCGGAGCGGGAACGGTAGCGAACGTGATAACCGGGGAGGTACTCGCCGCCCCAACGGCTCGCGCCGGAACACCGAGGATACCTACGACCGCCACCAGAAGGAGCGCGACCGCCATCGCCAGGACCCACACGGTACTACGAGGTGTCCCTCGAACTAGCCCCACCGACGCCGCCGAATCCTCCATGTGTTCCACCCGGGTAGGGTGCCTGCCTGCTTGGGCCCCCCTTAAAGACTTCCAAGTTGCGTATTCTGCGCGCATTCTCTACGATTCCTACGGGAACAGGGCGGCCCGGCCCGGATGAGCCCCGTGGAGAACCCTGACGAGCCGTCCGAGTTCGGACGGGCTCCGGCCGTGGTGATGTTCACCGACATGGTCGGGTATTCCGAGCTCACCCAACGCGATGAGGCGGCCGCACTGCGTCTCGTCAACGAGCACCGCCGCATCGTGCGTCCTCTTTTAGCCGAGCACGCCGGGCGCGAGGTCAAGACGATCGGCGACGCCTTCATGGTCGAGTTCGCCGACCCGATCGCGGCCGTACGCTGTGCCCTGGCGATCCAGCGCAAGCACGCCGAACGCAATCGCAACCCCTCGGTGCAGGAGATGAACATCCGGATCGGGCTGCACTCCGGCCCGGTGATCCGGCAGGAGGGCGATCTCTTCGGCGACACCGTGAACGTGGCCTCCCGTATCGAGCCGCTCGCGCCGCCCGGGGGGATCTGCCTATCGGCGCCCGTCTACGAGGCGGCACTGTCGTCGATCGAGGTCGTCCCGGTTCCCGTGGGGCCGGCCACGCTCAAGAACATCCACCTACCGGTCGCCATCTATCGGATCGACCTTCGTCCCACTCGCAATGTCACCCTGCGCGAGGGCCCGTGGGTGGACCGCGAGGAGGAGCTCGCCCAGCTCGAGGCCGCGTTCACCGCCGCCGCGACCGGTGGGCCTCGGGTCGTGTTCATTTCCGGCGAGCCGGGACTCGGCAAGACACGTCTGGTCGAGCAGCTGATACGCTCGTCGAGCCGCGCGGAAGCCGAAGCAGTGTCGGGCCGGGCGACCGAGGAGGGCGTCGCCACTCCGTACGCACTCTGGGTCCAGGCGATCGAGGCCATCGCTCTCGTCGTGCCCGCCGAACAGTTGCGCGGTGCCGCCGGCGAGTTCGCGGCCGATCTTCAGCGACTGGTGCCGGGCCTCCCGTTCTCCGAGTCGGGCCCACCCGAGACTCCGGTGACCGATCCGGATCACGCCAAAGATCGGCTCTTTGCGGGCGTCGCCCGACTCTTCCGGGAGCTGGCCCGTGAACGCCCGCTGGTCCTCTTTTTCGACGATGTCCAGTCGGCGGACATCGGCTCGCTGCGCCTGCTCGAGAGCGTGGCCCGCGGCCTGGGAGGCGCGCGGCTGCTCCTGGTCGTGGTGCACCGTCCGGACCCTCCGGCGGCCCGTTCCGTGCTGGAGGAGGTACGGACCGCGCTCTCCGGTGAACGAAACGTCGCGTCGCTCCGATTGGGCCATCTTCCGCTCGCCGCGGTGCGCCAGCTCGTGCTGGCGCACAGCAAGACCAAGGCGATCCCCGACGAGTTCGTCCGTCAGATCTTCGAGCGCACGGGGGGGAACCCCTACTTCGTCGAGGAGGTGGTACGATCGCTCCGCGAGGGTGGGTACCTCGAGCATGAACCGGGGCGGCCGATGCGGAGCGGGTCGGACACCCTGCCCATCCCCGACACCGTCCGACGGCTCGTCCGCCGCCGGTTCGAACAGGTCGACGAGGAGCTCGCCGCGTTCCTCCGGACGGTGTCGGTCTTGGGGCCGGACTTCCCGGCCGAGCCGTTGGAGCGGCTGACCGGCCTCGGGCCGGGGCCGCTGCTCGACCGATTGGGTGCGGCGGTCCGGGCCGGGATGCTCACCGAGGGCACCGGCGAGCAGGGGACGGTGCACTACACGTTCGCGGACCGGTTGCTGTGGGAGACGATCTACGGCGACACGCCGGTCGTCCGCCGAAATCGTGACCACCTTCGGGCGGGGGATGCCCTCGAGGCGCTCCGGCGGGCCGGGGCGCGCGTCGGATCCGCCGAGATCGCGCATCACTTTCAGCGGGCCCAGGCCATCGACCGAGCCCTGCCGCCCACCCTTCGGGCCGCGGAGGAGGCGGGCCGACTCTACGCGCGGGAAGAGGCCGTCCGCCACTACCGGGCCGCGCTCGCGCTCCTCCAGGCGCGGCCGGATGAACCGACCCGGGCGCGGGTGCTCGAGGCGCTCGCCGACCACCTCTTCCGACTCGGTCAGCTCGAAGCGGGGTTGGCCAGCCGGACCGAGGCGATCGCGAGCTACGAGCGCCAGGGAGCCCTCAAGGAGGCGGGCGACCTCCACCGGAAGATCGCGCACGCCATGCGCGAGGACCCCGTGGCCGCGCGCTACCACTGGGAGGAGGCCCTCCGCCTGCTCGAGGGAGGGGACGAGAGCCCCGAGCTCGCGCGGCTCTACTCCACGATCGCCGGGTACCGGTACGAGGACGGCGATGCGGCCGGGGCCGAGGAGCTGTACGGTCGCGCCGTGGGCGTGGCGCGCCGGGTGAACGACCCGGTCACGCAGGTCTCGACTCAGATCGTCCTCGCCGGGCTCCGACCGATCCGGGATGCCGATCGGATCTTCGTCGACCTGGAGGAAGCGCTCGGGATCGCCGAGAGGGAGAAGCTCGAGGGCTTGGTCCCGAACGTCTATATGGTCCTCGCGTTGGCGCACCTGCACGTCCGCGGCGATGGATCGGCCGCCGGACGGGCGCTGGAACGGGCGCTGGAATCCGCCCGTCGCTCGCGGGATGTCCACTCGGAGCGGACCGTCGAGGGAAATCTCGAGACCTATGTGGCCTGGCGGGAAGGTCAGTACGAGCGGGCACTGCGGACCGCGGAGGCGCACCTCACCTACGCGGCCGGCGACCACCGCAAGCTGCTCCCGACCGCCCTGCTCGTCGCGGCGGACATTGCGCTCACCCGCGGCGAGGGCGAGCGCGCGAACCGAGATCTCGAAGAGGTCGCCGCGCTGCTCGAGGGTGGGGGGGACTGGAGCGAGCGGGTCCACCTGCGCAACGTCCGTGGGCGGGCCGAACTGCTCCGAGGCCGCCTACCGCGGGCCCGCGTCGCGCTCGGGGAGGCGCATGACCTCGCCGTCCGTGCCGGCGCCCCGGCGCTCATGGCCGCGCTCTACGCCGAGACCCTCCACGCGCAGGTCGAACTCGCCGTGCGTACCGGCGAGACCGGACCCGCGGAGGCCTTCCTGGGCGAGCTCGAGGGCCTCAATCACGAAGCGGCGCAGCTGCCGATCCGCGCGTACGCCGCGCGCGCCCGCGGACTTCTCCTGGCCTCCCGGTCGGCTGAGCCGGCCGGCGCCATTGCGGCGATGGAGGAAGCGCATGCCCTCTGGGAGCGGATCGGGTGGGGCTTCGAACTCGCCCGGACCCGTACCTGGCTCGCCGGCCTCTACCGCCGCTCCGGCGCCCAGAGCCGGGCCGACGAGCTCGACCATACCGCCCGCGAATTCCTGGATCGGATCCGGGACGTGACCGTCGGGACGGGCGGCTCGTCGGTCGGATCGGGCGGCGCGCTCCCTACAGGTCGTACGCCGCCAGGTCCTCGGCCACCACCGAGTCCGTGAACACCCGGCGAGCCTCCTCCGCGATCGCTCGCTCGTCGTCGGGACGCTCCCCGGCCACGTGGTTGAGCCACAGTTTTCGGGCACCCATCGCCCGAGCGGTCTCCGCCGCCTCGCTCGAGGTACTGTGCCCGTACTCCCGGGCCACGGACGCCAACCGGTCGGGATACGTCGCCTCGTGGATGACGTAGTCCGCGCGCGTCGAACGGGCGGCCGACGGCTCCCGCGTGTCACCGGCGTAGAAGGCGGTGATCCCGTCCGAGGCGAGGAGGTACCCCAGATCGGGGACGGTATGGTCCAGCGCCACGGAACGCAGCGTCCAGCGCCCGATCGTCGCCTCGATCGATCCACCTTCGATCAAACGGAACGGATAGACCGTCTCCGGTCGCTTGACCGTGGACTCCGCCGCAAAGACCGCCTCGAGGATCGCCCCCAGCCCCGGCGGGGAGACGATCGTCAACGGCCGGGTCCGGCCGGAGATGATGGTGTGGAGGAGAAAATCGAGCAGGCCGGCGATGTGGTCGGTGTGGAGATGCGAGATGAGGACGCCCTCGACGGCGTCGAACCGGCCCAAGTCCTCGAGCTTACCGGTCGCCCCGGCCCCGCAGTCCAAGAGCAGCGTGTCGAGGAGCGCGCTGGTCGGGCCCCTCCGGGTGCCGCGGAAGCTCCCCGAGCCGGTCCCTAGGAAGTGGAGACGCATCGACAACGACCTCGAGCGCGGTCAGAATTCGCGGGGAAGATAAGCGCGGACCTCGGGCCGGAGCCCCGGCCCCCACGGGCCGCCCGACGCTACGTCAGTTTGAACTGAGTCACCGCGAACGTGATGATCACCGCGACGAGCGTGAGCACGCCGATCCAGATCAGCAGCCGCGTCTGCTCCAGCATGACGTTCGAGCTTTCGGCCGCGTCCTCCAGCCGATGGAGCATGATGTCGGTCGGCAGCCCCTCGGCGAAGGAGCGCAGAAAGGCCGTCTTCAGGGCCACATGGGCGTTGCGTGCGCGCTCCAGCTCCGCCGGTCCGCCGGTCGTTGCGGCCGCGCCGATGTCCGGACAGGCGTCGAACAGTGCCACGAACTTCTGCTTCAATTCGCCGGGCGCGTCGAGCGTGAAGGTCTGAGCTCCGGCCAGACCCACGGCGTGGTCCGGCGCGTACGAGCACAGCGCGATCTGATCACCGAAGATGGACACGCGCCAGTCGATCCCGCGCGCCCCGAGCTCCGCGGGGATCAGCCGGCAACGGAGCTGGGAACGGAGGCGCTCTTCGGGGATGCCCATTGTGCGAAGTTCATGGAGATACCTCGGCCATTGCTCGCGCGCCCGGGGCGAGTCGTAGAGGAGCCAAGAGAACACGACACCGTCCTCGAGACTGCGGCGCTGCTGCTCGAGGTTCTTCTGTTCCGGGACCCCCGGAAGCTTGGCCAGGATGTATCGCGGCTCGTCGGTGAGGGCTCCGAGGCTCGTCCAGTACTCGGAGGAGGACTGACCCGCGCGTTGCGCCGTCGCCTTGTCGTCGAACAGGGTCCGGTCGAGGCACGCCGGTATTTCCGACTTCCGGAGTGACGGGGCTCACGACGTTCGATCGGGCTGGTGGGCACCCTTCCACCGCGCCTGGTCCGGCGCTCCGCAAGAGGTCGGCCGATCCGCCTGACAGCCACCCTTCGCGCCGAAGGTATCGAGGGCTCGAGAAGGACCCATCCCTCAATCGGTGAGGGCGCGATCCGTCTCCCCCAGTCGGTGGGCGAGTTCCTCGACCATGCCCCGCAGGATCGAGGGTTTGTCCATCGCGAACGCCCAGAACTCCCATCGCGAAAACACCAAGCACTGAGTAGGCCGGGTCGCGAAGACCCCGGCGTTGCGCGGAGCATCCTCGAACAGCGCCATCTCTCCGAAGAAATCTCCCGGGCCGAGCGTCTTGAGGACGTGGCCCTTGCGGCGGACCTCAGCGGCGCCGTCGGAGAGGAGGAAGAATCCGACCCCCTTCTCGCCCTCTTGGACGATCTGGGCCCCCGGTTCGAAGGTCCGCTCTGCCGCCACCCGCGATAGCGACTCTCGCTCGCGCACCGAGATGTTCGCGAAGATCGGGACCTTCTCCAGCATCTTCATGGCCGCCGGGTTGGCCTTGGACGCAAAGACGGGCACGACGCGGCGACCGGCTTCCTCTATAAAGAGCTCCGCGCGGTCTGCCGTCGCCGATCACGCGACCCTGCTCCGGACTCGACGTGACCGAGACCCCCACCTCGCGCTATCGGGCCAACCAGGAGGGAACGTGTCGTTGCGGTTCCGGATCGGGATCGGGCTAGGGCGTGGACCTGGGCGCCGCCTGTCCCTTCGGTTGGCCGACGCGTCACGCGGTGGTAGGATATGTCGAGCTCCGGAGGATCCCGAGGATCGTAGCCGGTGCGGCGATCGCGAACCGCCCAAGCGTCGAGGACCGGGAGGCCAGGTTCGGGCCCGCGATCGTCTTGCACGTGCTGCATGCCGGGCCAACACAATTCTCGGAGGCACGACCCCTTGCCCTCGCGCCGACCTCAGCTTTCTATAGGTCGGCCGGCTCGTCGGGCGATGGCCCGAAAGAAAGAGGCCCCCGTAGAGGACCCGGGATCCCCGAGCGCTACCATCCTTCCGATCCGCTGCATGGGGTGCGGTGCCGCGGGCGCCCTCGAACTTCCCGGGCCCGCCCCCTGGCAGGGGGCGGTGCTACGGCAAAAGGAGTGGTCCGTGTTCAACGACCCCGAGGAGGGCCAAGTGGTGTTCGCGTGCGGTAAGTGCTCGCAGGGCGAACTGGGCGAGGCCGAATCCCCTGCCGAACGCGCCACCTGAGGACACGCCCGGTTCGGCGCTTGTGGGGGTAAGGCGAGGGCGGTACGTCTCTCCCCTCTAACCTCCCGGCCCCGAAGGCATGGCCATCGGAGTGGCGGCGAGTCTGCGACAGTATGCCACTATCCTAGTGAGAGGTTGAAAGCCCCAGCGGCCCCAACACAACCGCGAGGTTCGACGCGCTTGTCCGACGATCGATCACGAGCCACGGCGTCCGGAGGCCTGAACCCACGAACCGCCACCCTCCGTCACGCCCCCGGCGTTATCGCGGCGGTCGTGGCGTGCCTGGCCATCTCGAGCCTTTTGCCGATCGGCACGGCGTCCACCGTGACCCCTCCATTCAAAGGGTATGCGCGTACGTGGGGGTACGCGAATGTCGGTGGGTGCGGCTATGCCAACCTACCTTTCCACCCGCAGTTCAACCGGAGTTCGGGCGTAGCGGGTTGGAGTGCGGTCACCCAAGCGCGTAGCTGTGCGGGCCAACGAGGCGGTGGGTACGACCTGTTCAATGCGATGCAGATCGAGCTCCCGGTTCGGCCCGGGGCGGGGGCGCACTCTTTCACCCTATCCATTGCCTACCATGTGAGCGGCCGGGAGTCCATCTCGGCGCCGCTCAACTGTCCCCCGGTCCGGCTCAACGCGCACGGCGATGGGAGCCGGGACTGCCGGGTGGAGGCGGCCTACTTCGTCAGCATCACCGCGAGCCTGGTGGACCTGACCGCTTCCGTGAGCTACCCCTCGGGGAGCTCCCTCGCGCTCGGGAGCCAGTCCTACCTCCAGAACTACACGGGTTGTGTGGCGGGCAACTGCAGCTACCGCAATGTGACCGTCGGATCGCAAGGTACGAACCAGTCGGTCCGGCACGGCGCTCTCAACTTCAGCGTCTCCATGGTGACGAATTCTTCCCACCGCTACACCTTCCAGCTCTGGATCAGCGTCTCGGCGGGGGCCTTCTGCATCGGGTACCCGGGGGCGTCGGCCTTCGCCCGTGACGAGCTCACCGGACCGGGGAACTTCGTCCGGTTGCAGGCCCTCACGATCACCTGAATTCCCGCCGGTCCGCGGACCGGTGGCGGCGCCAGTGGACCCGTACCCACGCCGCGTCGACCGGAGCGCCCGAGCGGAGAAGATCACACTGAGAATCCTACCGTCGGGACCAGCGGGAGCGCTCCCGAGCCAGCGAGCCCCCGGCGCTGAACCTGCGGGTGAGACGGCTGATTCGTTCGAGACCGAACGTACTCGAGAGCCCGAAGGCGCGAACCCTCGCAGGGCGAGATTCCCGAGGCGCGGACCGGAACGGGCGCCGCGGGACCCGATTCGTCCAGTACGCCTCTCGACGCGGAAGGGATTCCGCATCGGCTCGGTGCCCTTACCCGTCGTGCCATCGACCGGGGAACGGAGCGGACGCCGAGGACGTCAGTCATTAACCTCCACGGCGGGCTGCGGTCGAGCGAGCTGTGGCGTGATCTCGAAGGTACGCGTCGTGGAGTCACGCCGCGAGACTCCCACGGTCCACCACGTGCGGTTCGAGAAGCCGCCGGGGTTCCGGTTCGCACCGGTTCAGTTCTGTGGGCTGGAGTTCCGAACGCGCGAGGGTCCGATCGAGTACCCGATGTCGCTCGCTTGCTCACCCACCCGTCCGTACCTCGAGTTCGGTGCGCGAGTGTCCGACTCGCCTTGGAAGGAGGCGTTCTCCGCCTTGCAACCGGGGGACGAGGCGGAGGTGGACGGGGCCTACGGACACTTCGTGCTCGACGAGGGCGCTCCGGCGGTTTTCGTCGCGGGCGGGATCGGCATCACTCCGCTGAAGGGGATGGCGGAGTACGCCGCCGACCGTGAATGGCCGCTCGACGTTCGCCTGCTCTATTCGAACCGAACCGAGGAAGAGATCGCCTATCGCGCGGAGCTGGACCAACTGGCGCGGCAGAACCCACGCTTCCAGATCATCCACACCCTCACACGCGCACCGGAGAAATCGGCCTGGCACGGCCGCCGGGGGCGCATCGACGCGGCCGTGATGTCGGAGGTCTCGAGCGGTCTCGTCGAACCGGTGTACTACCTCTGCGGGACGGCGGGCATGGTGCAGGACACGTACCGGACGCTGATCGGCCTGGGCGTCCCCGAGGACCGGGTCAAGTACGAAGTCTTCCGCGGGTACGCTCGGCCATGACCCTGGGCACCGCGTTCGCCGACACAGGTCCGGTTTTGAGCACCCCCGACCGCGAGGGGCCCCGGGGAAGGGCGGTCCGGAGTTGAGGACCGTCCGACGGTGCCCCTGGGCGAACACGCCCGACCCTGCCCTGCGCACCTACCACGACACTGAGTGGGGAGTCCCCGTGCACGACGACCGCGGCCACTTCGAGTTCCTGATCTTGGAGGGGGCACAAGCCGGGCTGAGTTGGTCGACGATCCTCAGGAAGCGCGGGGGCTACGCCCAGGTCTTCGCGCGGTTCGACCCGTCACGGGTCGCCCGGTTCACCGAATCGCGCGCTCGAGCACTCGCTTCCGACGACCGGATCGTTCGGAACCGCCGGAAGATCGCCTCGGCGATTCAGAACGCCCGCGCGTTCGTGGAAGTGCAACGCGAGTTCGGCGGCTTCGACGCCTACGTTCGCGGGGAACTCGGAGGCGAGGTCACGGGCCGACCGAGGAAGAGATTGCTCGACGTCCCGGCCACGACACCGGCGGCTCTGAGGCTCAGTCGAGATCTCCAACGGCGCGGATTTGGGTTCGTGGGACCCACCATCGTGTACGCGTACATGCAGGCCGTGGGACTGGTGAACGATCACCTCACCGGCTGTTTTCGGCGTCGTCAGGTCGCCGAAATGGAGTAACCTAAGCATTGGCCCCGAGGTAGGGGAGCCAGGACGCCACGTCCGCGCTTGTCCGTACTCGTCGCGATGCGAGGAGCGTTTTTGCACCCCTCGCTCGCTGGGAGCGGTCAGTTACACTTTACGGGGTTCCCAGCCACCGGGCATCGGCCGAATTCGCTCCGGGGGAATCCATGAGCCGCGGGATTGGATCTCGATCGATCCTCCGAAACACAGGTCCTGCCCCTCCCACACCGGCGCGACGCCCGTGCTCCGCAGGAGGCGTGGAGGTGGACCACGCGAGTCTCGCGCAGTACTCAGGTCGCACCGGTCGGGGCGCCCGACGAACGTACCACTGGGCGGGCTTCGGGCCGCCCGGAGTGGGGCGCAGGAGTTCGACGTGCGGCGTGCACGACCTGCCGGAGCGGACCGGGGACGGAGCCGGTCGGACGCGCCCCGGCCCGACGCAGGCGCGAGCCCTCAGCGATCGTCTCCCGCTCGTCGATCGTGCCGGGCGGGAGCGGCGTGTACTCGATTCGGGTCGGGCCACCAATGGTCCGCGTCGGAACGAACGGCCCCCCGGGACAACGGTCGATTGCCGCACGCAGCGGCGGGCCGCGCAAGCTGAGCGGGGGTAGCTCTCGGTAGCGAACCGCGTGCCTCTGGTGAGGGCGGCCCGGCCGACTCGCGGGCCGCAGGGCGAGGTCTCTCCGTACCTCCGAGACTTCGCTCCGAGGGTAATGGACGACGATCGCCGGGGCCATGCCAGAGTCGCCGGCCCATGCCCGATACGCACTAGATATAGGGGGGCCAACCTCCGCCCCGAGTGCGCCGGATCATCGTCGATTCTCTGATCTCCCTGGATGGCTACCTGGCGGACGAGAACGGGGAGATCGACTGGTTCACCCAAGAAGAGGAGTTCAACCAATCCGAAGGCGAGGCCTGGTCCCTCGAGATGCTCCGCCGCGCCGACACGATACTGTTTGGACGGGTGACCTTCGAGGGGATGTCGGAGTTCTGGCCATCCGAGTGGGCGCGCGAGAACATGGCGGAGATTGCGGGCCACCTGAACGGCCACGCCAAGATCGTCTTTTCCCGGTCCCTGAAAACGACGTCGTGGGAGAACACCACAATTCTCCCGACGCCCGCGAAGGAGGTCGTGCTGGAACTGAAGCAACGTCCCGGAAAGGACCTCCTCGTGCTCGGTAGCTCGAACCTGGTCTCCTCTCTCATGCGGGACGGACTCATTGACGAGTATCGAATCCGAATCGTGCCGGTCGTCCTAGGAGCCGGCCGGCCCCTCTTCCACGACCAGAAGGAGCGCCACCGGCTCCGGCTCGTCAGTTGCCGGGCGTTTAAGGCCGGTGTGTTGGCGGTCCACTACGAGCCGGCGGTGTAGCTGCTGCCCTCACAATGGCTAGGACCCTGCGCTAGTTCGCCGACCCGGTTCGAGACGCCTTCCTCTCGGAAGTTGAGTGAACCGGTGGTCCCCCCGGTGCAACCCCTGACCTCCCGGGGCCGGGGGCAACTCCCCCGGGGATGACCGCTCCGGGGTAGGGGGCTGCGGAGGGGGAGCCTCCGGGCCGGTGCGACGGGAACCAGCGACCTAAACTACCACGACCTCGCGAAGCGTGGCCAGCGTCGATCCCGAAAGCGGCGTAACACTCGCTGCGGCGGCGCAGGTGTCGGTGTCCCCAGGAACCGAGTTGTCGACTTGCGTCACCACGACGATCGAGAAGAAGGTCCCGATCTGGTAGTAGTCCCCGGATCCGAATGAGGAGACCCAGGTCATGGACTCGTTGCGAGCAAAGTCCTTGCTGAAGCTGGTCGACGGGAGGGCATCGTGGACCTCGCCAAAGTGCGCCATCTCATACGGGACGCTGCCGTTGGAAGTGTTCACCACGATCGCCTGCAGCAGGACGGCGGCCGCGGCGAATTGACCCGAGTCGCCGCAGCTGGACCCCCTGAGCGAAACGGTCATCCGGAAGTTCAGCTTCCAGGTGGCGCTAATCTTGTAGGTGCCCGTGGGCTTCAAGATGAACGGGGTCAATTCGACTCCCTCGGCAAACTTCTCCTTGGCGTAGGAGCTTCCGGGCTTGAGGCACGAGGTCGCCGATACGGAGACCCCCGCGGAGGAGACGACCTTCCCGGTGCTGAGAGCGAGAGACGGGTACGCGGAGGTCGGGAGCGTGTGGCACCCGCCGCCGACTTTGCTGTGGGTAGAGTAGAGCTGCCCGGTGAAGGGCGCCTTATAGATCGTGGTCGCGACGGGGGCCGCGAACGCCGAACCCAGAAGAATCACGACGGCCATGGCCGCCCCCACCGTTGAGCCGACTTTCGTCCATCCCCGAAGACGGGCCGCAGGATCACCAATTGAGGAGTTGACCCGCTTGTACGCTTGTGCCAGCATCATCGCCGGATTCCCTTCGGTATCTTAAACGCCTCGGGCGAGACGTCCGCGACCTCTGCCGGGTAGGAATCCGCCGAGTTCTCCCCTTAGGTGTCGGTATGCGTAGACGCCGTCGCGAGTACCCGGGTCGACGTCGGCAGAGAGCGTTCGGTCGCGACCGTCGACGTACGATTCTCGAAAAGCGAGCCTCGCCGGAGCCCCCTCCCCTCCCCTCAGGCGATCCGGGGGCTTGCCACATCTCCCCCATCATCAGGCAGGTATGCCGATCATGGTTCCTCATGCCTCGAGGCGCGACGGTTTCTTCGGAGGTGTTACGTCGTAGGTCGAGATTTATTTGAGAATCCCGCTTTCCCGAGCCGGGCGAGACGGAGATGAATCGAGTCGGGTTGATTGGAGTCCTACTCGCAGCATTACTGGCAGTGGGTGCCGGCGGCTACTACGTGGGGGACCAGGCGGGATACGGAGCAGGTCAGTCGTCGGGCTACTCGACCGGTTATGTCCACGGTGTGGACGTTGCGACGCAGGATGGACTCCTCCCGGCGGGGACATTTGTGGAGCTCACGCCAGGCGCATTCATTTCGTGGGATGAGTTGAACCCTCCGGGGATCGGCAATTATTCCGTATCGCTTTGCTTCGCTTTCCAGGTCGAGCTACCCAATGCTTCCCGAGCGGGCCCGAACTACACTGTTGAGATGACGCTCCTCCGAGGTCTTTCGAGCCCAGCCTCTACCGGCTGGGTTACCGGATGGCAGAATGTGGGTAACGATCATTGTCTCTCCCTAGGGTACGATTCTGCCAGCACCAGCAGCCTGACAGCCGAGTTAATCGCGAATCCAACGAATCCGGGCCCCCTCGCGGTGTTTACTAACTCGGAGGTGGGGGCGGGATTTCAGCCGATTTGAACTCCGAGCCTCGCCGAAGCCCCCCTCCCCTCGGGCTGTCAGGACCCTTTCGGGACAGCGGAGCTGAGTAGAGCTCCGCCTGGAGTCCTAGAGCTGGGTGCAATCCAGTCAGTCGAGAAAATCAGCTCACGGATATTGAATTGAGGTGAGCGAAGTTACCGCCCGTCGCGACGTTAACAGAAGCCATGCTCGTGCCTCCTTGGTTTGGAATGAAAGTAGTCACGGCCGCCTCAACGAAGGTGATTACGCTGTAGGCTCCGGCGCGGAGGTAGGCGGGAACAACGACAGTGGCATTTGCGTATCCGCGGTAGGTCCCTGTGGAACTGTAGCCGCCTGCAAACCATGACTGGGTGGAAAATAGGCTGCCGCCACGACTGTCGAGCACGTACCCGTCAACATCTACCCATGCGTAGGCGTTGGGGGGGCTCGTGGCACGTCTCACAACCACGGATATGTTGATTGTCCAGGCAACAGTCCAATTGACCACGAATCGATGATTGCCGGTCGGTATGGAGATCCAAGAGCTGACAAACGAGACCTGAGATGACGCATTATCGATAGTGTACGAGCTGCAACCTCGGTTCGCCGAAAGTGCCTGCAGGAAGAGTGTTGCGTTGCCGGCAGTGAGATTGAAGCGCATTGGGTGAGTATCCAACCGATGAACTCGGCAGCCGTAAACATTCCTCCAGACCTGCGAAGTCCATTTCCCATGGAAGGGGGCAGTGTAGAGGCGTGGTCCAGAAGCAGCCGTTTGAGGGACGAGGAGGACTTCGCTTAGCATCACCAAAACTGCGAGCGCGACCGTTGACACGGAGCCCGTCCATCGGCGCTTCGGTCTCTGATGTCTCTCCTCGAGAAATCTCGAGCCGAGTGGACGAAAGTGCTCGCTCATCTTCCTGCAAAGCGTCCCTGGTGGCGAGTATCAGCCAAGGAGCGGACAGCCCCAGCGCGGATGAGACTAGCGTTGGGTATGGGAGATCGCGATGAGGGGAGGGTCATGTCAACCGATCCTGCGACCGGGATTCCCCTCGATGACCTGCGAGCCAATCGAGTTTTTTGATTGAGGGCGGCGGAACAAGGCACCCACTGCCCGCGTGTGGCCTTGTGCGTCGGCAGTGAAAGTCGAAGCGCTAACGGAAGATCCAGGTCTGGTCGAAAGGGAGGCCATAGTTGGCATTGCCGCCGTAGAGCAAGACATAGGTGTCGGTTCCGTCGTAGGTCATGCCAAAGTAGTGCCGCGTTCGAGGGACTTGAGCAGAGAGCGCCGCCCTCCAGTGCCCATTCGAAAGCAACCACGTCTTCGACGAAACGACCCGGGCTCCCGTCGACGCGAAAAGCAGGGCCTTCCGTGCTGAATCGTAGACAACACATTGAAGTCCGTTGAAGCTCGCCGCTGAGGGCAAGTTCGAGGTCACGAGGCGAGTCCAACTGCCATTTCGCCAGAGCCAAGTTGCGAATGAGGAATTCGTGACGCTCACCTGACCCACTCCGACAACGCCGTGGTACGCCGGATCGTAGGCCATTCCAAATACCCGGGGAAGCTGACTGCCTATCAGAACAGGGCTCCAGTTAGAGGAGGCGTACTCCCAAACCTGCCAAATCCAAGTCCCGTTCCGAGACGGCACGGACCCGTACAGCAGAAGCCCATGGACACCGGGATCATAAGTGACCAACGCGAAGCCCAAACCCGCCGGCGGTGAGTGCCTCGGGTGCAGTTCACTCCAGTTACCCCCGGAGAACCCCCATGTCTCGTTAGTGGGCGTGAAGGAGGGATGCCCGCGGTAGTAGGACACGAGGTCTCCGCCGAACTTGATGACCTGCTGTGTCGAATTGTCGTAAGCCATGACGCCGAAGATATCCGGGTTCTGAGCGGGAAAGAGTTCCCTCCAGTTGCCCTTGGAAAAGCCCCAGGTTTCGTTGAATGCCTTGAGCCCGCCCCCCTTCCCCCCGAACTCCACGACGTACCCATCTTTGGAGTCGTACGCCAGCTCGAGGCCGGACTTGTTACCTGGATCGGACGTTGGAAAGAGCTTCGTCCAACCTGCGGACGTGCTCAGGGGTGTAGGGAGACTGCCGGCGTGGGCCTGCGTGCCCGAGGTCAAAAGAAGGAGCCCGAGGGCGCAGAATGCGAATAGCGCGCAGGCGGGTTTCTGCATGGATCCCCGTGGTTAGGGAATGCTGCACCAGACCTTAACCCAGCCGAACTCGATTCCGGGCTGAAGGGGGCCGAGTCAATCTGAATTCAGCCAGCCACCCGCGCGGTACGGACACCTTGCGGGCCTGGAGGGAGCCCTTCTGTCCACCCTCGGTGCTCTAAACCCGCCCGGACCTTTTCCCGCACGGACGTTTTCGGGCCGGGGGGGGCCGCCGTGCCTCCCTGCCCGACCTCCCCCTTATGCAGCGAATGCGAGTGGACCTCCGGGAGGTTCCCACGGTGGGTGGTCCTGGCCACTTGGTGAAGAGGCCCCGGCTGAGTGGCCCCCTCAGGTTGGACTGGCTCCCAGTCGGAGGACTCGCCCTGATCTTGCTCATCCCGTTCGGCGCGATGTCGAACGCTCCTCCTACGGGATCACTTCGGACGCCGTGGGTTCTACTTGCACCTTACAATCACCCGGGGACTCGGAGTGGCCCCGGACTCGCGTATGATGCCCACGACGGGTATCTCCTCGAGTTTGGAGGGTACGGCTTCCGATACCACATGTTCAACGATACCTGGAAGTTCATTCACGGAAACTGGACTCAACTCAGGACCTCGGCAGCCCCTCCGGGCGACGAGTTAGTCAAGGTCGCCTACGACACCTCGAGCAAGCGAGTGATCTACTTCGGGGGTCTCACAATCTCGAACTTGGGAGGCATCGTACATTTCACTCCGTTGAACGAAACTTGGGCGTACGCCGGGGGGAATTGGACCCAGCTTCACCCGATCCGCTCTCCTCCGCCGTCGACCTTCGGGTTCCTAGAGTCGGACCCGGCTCTGGGCGGCGTGGTCCTGTTTGACAACTTCGCATCGATTTCAAACCCCAACTACGAGACCTGGATCTTCGCGAAAGGAAACTGGGCAAGGCTCGCGAGCGCTACTCCTAGTCTGTGGCTACCTGCCGGAATGGCGTACGACCCCCAGCACCGAGGGATGCTCTTGGTCGGTGAGGTCAGCCAGAGCAACTCCACCGTCGAAACCTGGAGCCTATCCAATGGGACCTGGAGCCGATTGACCCTTCGGTCGGAACCGACGCCTGCCGCGATCAATTTCAGCGGAAGCTCCCAGTCGATGACCTACGATAACAGCTGGGGGTTCCTCGTGTTCGTTACCCTTGGACAGAAGTCAACGCATACCTGGAAACTTGACCATAATCAATGGGTTCAGGCTCGTCCGCCAATCAATCCGCAGGAGAGGTACGATTTTGGACTCGCGATGGACCCTGCGGATGCCGCTGTCGTGATGTTCGGCGGTCAAACCTACTACGGGCACAACCTCGATCAGACTTGGACCTACTGACCCCCTCAATTTGCCCTTGGCGACGGGTCCCTCTTTCAGGTCCCGCATCGCGATTGTCACCCTCTCCAATCGTCTCTTCGACCTGAGGGCCGAGATGACTGGGTGCGGGGTTCGGAGACGCCCCGCCCCCCGATGTTTAACAAAAATCGACAAATATCCTTATACTAGTTAAATCATGTAAAACGGGTGCGAAGAGCTGCGGAGGTTGGTCTCTCGCAGTTCCTCGGGGTGCGTCTCACCCGCGAGGAGCTGGACCGACTCGACGAGTTTCAGCAGGCGCGCGGGATCGCCACGCGATCCGACGCGATCCGCACGCTCGTGCGTGAAGGCGCGGAGAAGGCCCCGGCCGCTCCGGCGCTTCCGTTGAGCGTGCAGCGGGAACTCCAAGAGATCGTCGAGGACGGCTGGTCGCAGTCCGAGGGGGAAGCGCTCACCCTCCTCACGACGCTCGGGTTTGAGGCGCTCGTTCGACTGCACGTCGACCGAGCCCCCGCGCTGCGCGGTGCCGCGCGCGAGGCTCGCGAGCGCCACCTGACCCGGCGGAAGGCTTCGCGCGAGGGACGGGGGCTCCTCGGCCAGTAGGTCCCCAGCCGGAGAACAACCGCAATGGAGAACTGGGGTGTGCCGCTGAACGCGCGGAGTGGGTTTATCTGTCGACTGTGCCGCCAGGACGCCAAGCATAATGAAGTGCTGGCGATTTCTTTCTGCCCGGTCCACGGATTGTCGTCCCCGCTGGACGCACTCCAACGGGCCGGCGAGGCACGATTCCCACGCCGCGTCTCTACACCCGCACCGGTGATCGCGGGGATACCGGCCTGATCGGCGGGGTCCGAGTACCGAAGGATTCACCGCGCATCCGGGCCTACGGGGCCCTCGACGAGCTCGCGGCCCATCTCGGCCTCGCCGAGGCCACGCTACCGGCGGCGGATACCGAGCATCGGGCGCTCCTCCAGGAGCTGCAGCACGAGCTCTTCGTGGCCATGAGCGAGCTCGCCGTCCCGCCGGGTCGGCCGGGGCCGGAACACACGATCACCGCGCGCCATGTGGAGCGCGCGGAGCGGGCGATCGATCGGCTCGAGGACGCCGCCCCGCCGCTGCGGACGTTCGTGCTCCCGAGAGGGGCGCTCCCGGCGGCGGAGATCCATGTGGCCCGCACCGTGGCGCGGCGCGCCGAGCGCGAGGTGTGGGCACTCCACCGAGTGGAGCCGGTCTCCCCCGAGCTCGTCCGGTGGCTCAACCGCGTCAGCGACCTATTGTTCGCCCTCGCGCGCGTGGTGAACCTGGCCGCCGGTCAGACCGAGACCCCTCCCGAGTACTCTACGTAGGACCGTCCCCACAGGGGAACGGATGGAAGTCGGCGTCGTCGGCAAACCGAACGTCGGGAAGTCAACGGTGTTCAATGCGCTCACCCTGCTCGACGTGCCGATGGCGCCGTACCCGTTCACGACGGTCAAGCCCAACCGCGGCGTCGGTGCGGTGCGGGTCCCGTGCCCCCATGTCGAGCTGAACCGGGAGTGCACTCCGGGGAACGCGGCCTGCCGCGGAGCCATCCGCTGGGTACCGGTACGGCTGATCGATGTCCCGGGCCTGGTCCCGGGCGCCCACGAGGGCAAGGGGCTCGGTCACGAGTTCCTCGATGAGCTCCGGGGCGCCAACGGATTCCTGCACGTGGTGGACGCCAGCGGAGGAACTGCGCCCGACGGTGCCATCGCCGCCCCGGGGAGTTTCGACCCGGCCGAGGAGGTGGCGTGGCTCGAGGACGAGCTCGTCGCTTGGATCGCGGGCATCCTGGGGCGGGATTTCGATCGCGGATCGCGTTCGCTCGAGATGGGGGGGGGAAAGCTCGAAGAGTTCCTCGCCCGCCGTCTCACCGGGCTGGCCATTCCTCTTTCGTCCATCTCGGCGGCCCTTCGTGCGTTCCCCTTGGACAAGGACCACCCGTCGCGATGGAACACCGAGGAGCTCACGGGGCTCGCGCGTGAACTCCTGCGCGCGGCCAAACCCCGGCTGGTGGCCGGGAACAAGGCGGATCGGGTCGACCCACCCAAAATGGAGGAGCTCCGGGCCGCCGTCGAGCCGACCCCGGTCGTGCCAACGTGCGCGGAAGCCGAGCTGACCCTGCGACGGGCGGCGCGGGCGGGACTCATCGCGTACTCCCCGGGCGACCGCAGCTTCGCCCGTTCGAGCGGTGCGGCACTCTCCCCCAAGCAGGTCGCCGCGCTGGACGGGATCCAGATGCTCCTAGAGAAGTGGGGGGGCAGTGGTGTCCAGCCGGCGTTGGAAGCGCTCGTCTTCGAGCGTCTCCATCAGGTTGCGATCTTCCCGGTCGAGGACGAAACCCACTGGACCGACTCCAAGGGTCGCGTTCTCCCCGATGTCTTCCTGGTCCCGTCGGGAACCACGGTGCGGGAGGCGGCCTACCTCGTGCACACCGAGCTCGGCGAACACTTCATCCGGGCCATCGACGGGCGCACGCACCGGGCGCTGGGCGCCGACCACCCCGTAGACCCCGGCCAAGTGCTGCGGTTCGTGGCCCGAAAGTAGCGATCAGGGACCCGTCGCCGGGGTCACCGGCGGCGCCGTGCCTTCCACCAGCGTGGCGCCCGAGGCGGCGGCGCGTACGGGGAAGGCGACCCCCCCGACCCGCGTGATGCGCCGAGCGGCCTCGAGCTCGCGCCCCGGTCGCGGGAGCGCCACGATCGAGCCGCCCGCGCCGGCTCCCGTGAGCTTGGCGCCCTCGCACACGTCCTCGACGGCAGCGATCAGTTCCTCGAGCCGGGGATGCGACACTCCCACCTCCCGGAGGAGTTCGTGATTACGCCGCATCAGACGTCCGACGCGTTCGCGATCCTCGGCTTCCACCGCCGCGATCCCCTCGTCGGCCACCTGCGCGAACTGCTCGAGGAGCGCCGGTCCGTCCGGCGCCGCGAGCCGCTCCCCGACGCGGCGCACCGTCGCCCCGGTATTGCGCGGGATCCCCGAGTATGCGACGAGCCACGACCAGTTCGGGTCCCGCACACGTCGGACCTTCCAGCTCGCGGCGGCGTCGGCTACGCTCCAGAGCAGCGTTCCCTTCCCTCCGTTGACCGAAAGGACGCCCCCGGCGACGACCGCCGAGGTATCGCCCGGGCTGCCCACGCCTTGGGCTCCTTGCTCGATGGAGAACGCCGTCTGCGCCAGCGTCGGCCGGTCGACCCCGCCGTTCGCCGAGCCCAGGATCGCCCCAAGATCGGCCGAGAACGCCGCCGACGATCCCAAGCCCGCGGCCTTCGGGATCCGTGTGGACACGCGGAACTCCAAGGGAGGTCCGTTCTTCCAGTGCTCCGAGATCGACCGGGCGAGATACGGATTCCGCGACAGGGGATCGGTGTCCGCGTTGAGCCGGTAGCGCTCGGCCCGGCGCGCGGTGACCTGGGTGTAGAGGTCGATCGCGAGCAAGAGTTCCGGGCGGCCGTGGACAACCGCGTGTTCGCCAAACAGTATGCACTTCCCGGGCGCGCGTGCGGACAGCGGAAAGCTCCGCGCGGGAATGTCCGGCTCGGACATTTCCGCCGGGTTCGGATCGGTCATGGCCGGGGCGGCGCCACCGTCCGGACCCGCTTTCCCCGGGCTTGCGGTACGATCCGCTGCTCGGCGCCCTTCCACCGCCCGGTCGCCGGGGTTCCCACCAGACGGTCCAGGACGACGGCGAGCGCCGCCACCTCACTATGGGGCTGCGAGCCGACCGAGACGTTGGCGTCGGCCATGGCGTAGAGATCCGCGGGGACCTTGGCGCCTCCGACGACCAACAGGACGCGCGCGCGTCGGCGGATCCAGGGCAGTTTGCGGGCGATCGGCTCACCGTACATCGTCAGGTGGACGACCTCCCCCCGCCGGGCCCGAACCGCCCGGCGCCAATCGGTCACGCCCTCGACCACAAACTTCCCGCCGAAGCGGCGGGAAACACCGGCCAAAGTCGCCGCGATCGCCGGGTCGGGCGGATGGAGCAGCAGCCGATCCGCGCCGAGCGCTCGCGCGGCGAGGGCGAGGTGCGTCGTCAGCCTCGGGTCGCGCCCGGGTCGGTGCCCGATCCGCAGGACGTCGACGGCGGGAAACGCACGCCTACGACGCGGGGGGCGCATTGAACCGTTCGACCCGGTGACCCCGGTACTCGAGCTTGTCCGAGCGCTTGACGAGTCCCTTCAACCGGGTCGGGGACATGCCGAGCTCCTCGGCGACGTCGCTGAAGAACCGCCCGGCCACGCCGACCGCCTCGTAGATCTGCTGCTCAAGCTTGGCGTACTCCTTGTCGTCCATGCTCGCGATGGAGAGGATCTCGCTGACCTCGGCGAGCGGGGCGGTGGTGTTGATGTTGATCGTCGAGTAGTAGGAGTGGTAGCTCTTGTCGGGGGTCTTGCGCCCCTCGCGCGCGACCCAGCGGGTATCGACGAGCTTCAGCTTCTCGAAGAAGGAGAGCGCCTTGACGCCCTCACGGCCGAATTCGCGCTGGACGTCGTCGGCGGTCAGCCAGCTCTCGCTCAGTCGTTGGAGCAGCTTGAGCTTCACCGGGGTGTCGACGGCACGGAGGATCGGGACGAGCTCGCTGACCTCGTTGACGACCTTGATCCGGTGGACGACGGCCGATATCTAGGCCACCCCCCCGGTCGGCCGCGAGGGCGCGTCGGCGGCGAGGAGGGCGCGCCGGTACCGGGCGTACCGGTCCTGAGGAGAGAAACGCGCCGGGTGGGGCGTCCCGACCTCACCGCCGCAGGCCGGGCAACGACCGGACAGTGTGTAACGCCCGCAACTGCGGCAACGGTGGAGCCGAGATTCCGTCATGTCCGGGTAAAGGTGCCGTCCCCACCGGTGCTCTTGATCTTGGTGATGGCGAGGTCGGTGGCGTGGCGGAGCAGTTCCTCCGCCTGCTTGTACTGGGTACCTTCGACCCGGATGCGATACTTCGGCGCCCCGACGTAGTGGACCGTCACGGCCTCGGGGTCGGCCTTCTCCGCCTCGAGGAGGGCGGCGCGCACGTGCGCGACGCCGTCGGCGGAGGGGTCGCGGACCTCGAGGATCCCGCCGACGGAGACGTGCGGGGGGGTCAGGTTCTCCTCGGCGATCCTCAGGAACGCGGCCACCCACGCGGCCTTGCCGTTGTCCTTGCCGAACTTCTTGGGATCGGCCGACGCGACCTCGAACGCGTGGAACAGGGAGCCGTACTTCTCGACGAGAACCGACGCGAACTCGCCCTCGGCCTTGTCGAGGTCGATCTTGAGCGGCTCGACGACCAGCCCGAGCAATTTGGTGGCGCGCTGCTCGTTCTTCCAGCTCTGGATCTTCTCGCGGCGCTGGTGGTCGTTGATCCGCTTGAGCGAGAGATCGATCTGGCTCTTGGCCGGGTCGAGGCGCAGGACCCGGGCGACGATCTTCTGGCCCTCTCGGATGTGGTCCCGGATGTATTTGACCCACCCCGTGGCCACCTCGGAGAGGTGGATGAACGCCTCGCGGTTGTTGTACTCGTCCAGCGTGACGAAGGCGCCGAAGTTGCGGATCGAGGTGACGGTGGCGACGACGAACTCGCCTTCCTCGGGGAATTCGGCCCGTAGGGGCATACTCGGAGCGACCTCCCGATCAGCCCGAGGCGTCGCGCAGCCGTTCGGCTCGGAGCTCGGCGAGCCCACCGGTGGGTGTGGCGAGCGTGGCGCCGCAGACCGTACAGTTCACCTGCGTGGCCGGGCGGCTAAAGATCGTCTGCTCGCCCGAGCAGTCCGGGCACTTCACGACCCAGAACGGCGACGGGCCGGTAGGTGAGGCGGTCACTTGTGCTTCTCCACGAGCTCGAGTTGGCTTGCGCGCCAACTCGCCGGCTGCACGGTGTACTTGCACTTCTGACATCGGTACTTCAGGTAGACCCGCCGGACGGCCTTCGCCCGGCCTTCGGGCTTGGGGCGAGGGAATCCGCCGTACCCTCGCGTGGCGCGCCGGAACCGGCGCTGCCCCCAGGCGAGCTCGGAGGCCGGTCGCTTCTTCACCTTCTCCACATCGTGCGCGGTGTGCACCTTGCACTTGGGACAATAGGTCGAAACCGTCTTTGGATAATGCATCGGCTCGCGCCGACACGCGTTTTGTATTTAGGTTGCTCGTGCGGGGACCACGGCGCGCGTCGGCGGCTAGTCCCCCCGATGCCCCGAACATCCGGTGCTGGCAAATCCGGGCGCCCGGGCTCCTCCGCCGCCGACGACGGTTGCCGAACCTTTATTAACAGAGGCTAGTTCGCCGCGCGCACTTCCGGAGCGTATACCGTGGCGGACCGTCCCTCCCTGGAGGCAGTGAACGAGGCTCTCGGGAAATCCCCCGAGCGGGCCTTTACCGAGAGTCTCGAGCTCGCGGTCAACCTCAAGGAGCTAGACCTGAGCATCCCGAAGAACCGAATCGAGGAGGAACTGCCGCTCCCCCACGGGCGGGGCCGTCCGGTCAAGATCGCGCTCTTCGGCACGCCGGAAATGTGTGCCAAGGTCCGAGGTGTCGCCGACGTGATCGTCCCGTCCAACGAGATGGACGAGGTCATCAAGGACAAGAAGTCGGCCAAGAAGCTCGCCGGCCAGGTCGATTTCTTCCTCGCCGAAGCACCGCTCATGCCGACGATCGGTAAGCGGCTCGGTGTGGTGCTCGGTCCGCGAGGTAAGATGCCCCGACCCGTCCCGCCCGGGTCGGATCCGACCAACCTCATCAACGCGCTGAAGCGCTCGATCCGTATCCGTTCCAAGGGCAACCGGAGTTTCCACGCGCCCGTAGGGACCCGCGCCATGCCGGCCGAACAGCTCGCCGGGAACGTCGATGCCGTGCTCAACCGCATCGTTAGCAAACTCGAACGCGGCCGCTCCAACATCGAGAGCGTCTACCTGAAGACCTCGATGGGTCCGTCCGTCCGCATCTGGTAGGGAGCCGTCGATGCCCGGACGCACCAGCATCCGACCGGAGAAGGCCCAGCGAGTCGAGCTCCTGACCCGCCAGATCCTCGACGCCCCGCTCACCGCGATCATCGGGATCCGGGGCGTTCCGGCGTCGGCGATGCAGGACATGCGCCGGGAGATGCGCGCGCGCGGCCACCCGATGGTCGTGGCCCCCAACAGCGCGCTCCGCCACGCGCTCGAGCGCGCGGCCGCCGAGCGTCCTGCGCTCAAGCCCCTGCTCGATCACGTCGTCGACCAGACCGCGCTCCTCGTGGCGGAGGCGAACCCGTTTGCCCTCGCCCAAGAGCTCGACCGAACGCGCTCGCCCACCCCGGCCCGAGGCGGCGAGCTCGCCCCGAACGACATCTTCGTACCGGCGGGTACCACGAGCTTCAAGCCCGGTCCGATCGTCGGCGAGCTCCAGCACGCCGGTTTCCCCGCGGCGATCGAGAAGGGCAAGGTCGTCCTGAAGAAGGACGTCACGATCGTCAAGGCCGGCCAGCCGATCTCGCGCGAGGTCGCCACGATGCTGACCCGGCTCGACATCAAGCCGCTCGAAGTCGGGCTCAACCTCCGCGCGCTGGTCGACCGCGAGACGTTCTACCCGCCGGCGGTGCTCGCGATCGACCTCGACGCCCAGCGCGACGAGCTCGTGCACGCGCACCGGCTCGCCCTCGGACTGGCGATGGAGATCGCGTGGTTCTCGCCCGCCACCATCGAGGCGCTCGTGATCAAGGGCCACCGCGGTGCCCTCGCCGTCGCCATCGAGTCCGGCTACCCGACGCCCGCAACGATCCCCGCGCTGTTCGCCAAGGCGATCCGCCAGGCGAAGGCGGTCGAGGGCCTCGGGGCGAATTGAAGGTCCTCACGGATACAGGAGAGAACGACGATGGAGTACGTGTACGGTGCGCTGTTGCTCAACGCTGCCGGCAAGCCGATCGACGAAACGGGCCTCACCGGGGTTCTGAGCGCCGCGGGCATCCAGCCGGACGCCGCGCGGGTCAAGGCGCTCATCGCCTCCATCCAGGGAGTGGACCTCAAGGCGGTCCTCGCCAAGGCCGAGACGGTCGCGGTCGCCGCGCCCGCGGCGGCACCGGCCGCCGAGAAGAAGGACGGCGGCGGCAAGAAGGAAGAAGAGAAGAAGGAAGAGAAGGGCGTCTCGGAGGAAGAGGCGGCCGAGGGACTTTCCGCGCTCTTCGGTTAACCCAACGCCACCAACCCCTTCCCGCCTCCCGCACCGCTTAAGAACGGACCCCGGTCCGTTCTAGGGGAGAGGGATTCTCCCGCCCATGCCGCCGCACGAATTCTGTGGCGTTGTGGGGGTCTCCCTGCCCGGCCACGGCGCCGCCCCCTACCTGTATCGAGGTCTCCGCGCGCTGCAACACCGCGGTCAGGAATCGGCGGGCATCGCGACGAGCTCGCACGGCAAGTTGTACACCCGCAAGGGCATGGGACTCGTCCACGAGGTCTTCACCGCCGAGGCGCTCGAGAGCCTGCGCGGGTCGATCGGCATCGGCCATGTGCGCTACTCGACGACGGGGACCTCCGACCTCGAGAACGCCCAGCCCCTCGCGCTGAAGCTCCGCGAGGAGGACGCCGCGCTCGCTCACAACGGCGACCTGGTGAACTTCGAGCGGGTCCGCCGCCGACTGCAGGCCCAGGGCGTCGAGTTCCTGGGCAGCGCCGACTCCGAGACGATGGCCCAGATGATCAGCGTCGAGTACGCCCGCACCCGCGACCTCGACGCGGCGATCCGACGCGCCCGTCAGGAGCTCATCGGCGGTTACGCGGTCGTCATGGTCGTCGGCAACCGCATGATCGCCTTCCGCGACCCGCTCGGCATCCGTCCGCTCGTGCTCGGCCAGCTCGACGGGGGCCACTGCGTCGCCAGCGAGAGCGTCGCCGTCGAGCTGATGGGCGGCAAGCTCCTCCGCGAGGTCCAGCCCGGCGAGGTCCTCACCATCGACCGCACCGGCGAGGTCCACTCCGCCGCCGGCAGCACCAACGGCGAGACCGCCCACTGCATGTTCGAGTGGGTCTATTTCTCGCGACCGGACTCGGTGGTCGACGGCCAATCGATCTACGCGGCGCGGACTCGGATCGGCGAGCGCCTCGCGCAGGAAGCGCCCGTCGAGGCCGACATCGTCATCCCGGTACCGGATTCCTCGCGCCCCCAGGCGCTCGGGTTCTCCTCGGCGTCGGGGATCCCCTACGCCGAGGGACTGATCAAGAACCGGTTCGTCGAACGCACCTTCATCCTGCCCGACCAGAAGCGGCGCGAGGAGGAGGTCCGCGTCAAACTCCACCCCGTCCCGGGGATCATCAAGGGGCGCCGGGTCGTCCTCATCGACGACTCCATCGTCCGGGGGACCACCCTCCGCGAGATCGTCGCGATGGTCCGGTCCGCCGGTGCGACGAAGGTGGACGTGCGGATCGGCTGCCCGCCCATCGTGGCGCCCTGCTACTTCGGGGTCGACATGAAGGAACGGCGCGAGCTCGTCGCGGCCGGACGCACCGCCGAGGAGGTCGCCAAGGTCGTGGGGGCCGACTCCGTCCACTACCTGTCCATCCCCGGCCTCGTCGAGGGGCTGCAAATGAAGGCCGACCGACTCTGCCTCGGTTGCCTGACGGGTCGCTACCCGGTCGATGTCCCCGAGGAGCGCCAGCGCTTCCAGAAGTCCCTCGAGGAGTTCTAGCGCCGTGGGTCGAGCGATCCTCCTGCGCCGCGGAGGAGAGCTGCGCTGGGTCGATGCATCGGGGACGGTCGGACCGAGCATCACGCTGGGCCGGAGCGCTGAAGAGTCCGCTCGCGTCAGCTCCGACCCGGACGCCCACCTCCCCCGACCGGTCCTCGAACGGATCCGGGAGCTCCGTCCTCCCGGCCCCGCCAGCGCTGGCGAACCCTGGTTGCGCGGAGCGCTCGGTGACGCCGCCCAGGTCGATCCTCCGACGGCGGAGGAGCGGCGGCGAGGACGGCTCGCGGTCTGGGGTCGGGCCGGTCGTCCCGACCGCGAGTTCTATCTCGCCCTCGCCCGCGAGCGCATCGGTCGGACCCTGGCCACCCCCCAGGAGACCGCGATCGCGCTCGCCCGCGAGGAGGAGCGCCTCGAGCGGGTACTCGGCCGGGAGTCGAACGCGTCCTCCCAGTTCCTGACGCCCGGCAAGGGTCCGCTCGAAGAGTATCGCCGGAAGTGGGATCCCATGCAGCAGACCCTCAGCGCGCACCATCGCGACCTGCTCGCGCTGTTGGAATCGGCCGCGCGCAAGGCTGCGCCCAACCTGGCCGGCACCGTCGGTGCGCGCGCGGCGGGCCGTCTCCTGGCCCGCGCCGGGAGCCTGGGCGAGCTCGCGCGGATGAGCTCCTCGCGACTCCAGCTGCTCGGCGCTCGCCGCCGCCCCGGTCCGGGGCGTACCCCGAGATTCGGGGTGCTGTTCCGGGCGGCACGGATGGAGGAGGTACCGCCGGCCCGGCAGGGGGCGTACGCCCGCAGCCTTGCCGCGCTCGCCTCCGTCGCCGTCCGCATCGATGCCGCCGGGGGCCGGGACCGGTCGGGCGAACTCGTCGCTCGTCGGGATCGGCGAGTGAACGAGCTCAGGCGGCGTGCGTGAAGCGGGTCGGTTTCGACCTGGTGGATCCGACCACCCCTCGGCTCCTACGCCGGAGGCTCGCGGAGCGGGACGCCTACTGGACCGCTTCGGCGGCCGCGGACGCACCGGTGTACGGCGAGCGGGTGCTGCACCGCGGTCGCGAGATCTACCGATCGTTCGAGCCCGGTCGATCCAAGTTGGCCGCCGCGATCGCGAAGGGCTGGAAGGGACCGTTCCCGGGCCCGGGAGAATTCTGGCTGTACCTCGGCGCGGCCGGAGGCACGACCGCCTCCCACGTGGCGGACCTCGTCGGGCCGGGGGGTGGCGTCTTCGCCATCGAGAAGAGCGTCCGACCGTTCGTCCGGCTCCTGCGCGTCGCCGAGCGGTACCCGAACCTGTATCCGGTGCTGGGCGATGTACGACGTTGGGAGGAGTACGATGGCTTGGTCGCTCCCGTCGATGGGCTCTACGCCGACCTCGCCGCGCCGGACCAGGTCCGTCTGGTGGAGGAGAACGCCCGAGCGTTCCTTCGGCCAAGAGGACGACTCCTGCTCGCGCTGAAGACGGCGAGCATGGGCCGGGAGCGCTCCCCGGAGGAACATCGCCTCGAGGCGTTCGGCCGCCTCGGTCGCTCCTTCGAGCTGCGCGCGGGGGTCAACCTCGAGCCGTTCCATAAGCGACACTACTTCGTCGGAGGGCAACTTCGACCGTCGGGGGGTCTTGGCGCGGAACCGGCACGTGACCGGAACCTCTTCCGGTCCCCCCGCCGCGAACGACGGGTCGGTCCGCGGGTTCGGGCGACCCGCGCCACCCGTTAGATGCCGGTCCGCGTCCCGCGGTTCACGACGATCGAGACGATGTCCTCGTCGGCGAGCGGATGATCTCGGCCCACCGTCTGGCCGGGGAACCGCGCGCTCTTGCCCCAGATCACCGCGGACTTGAACTGCACGCCGAGGTCGGTCGGTAAGCGGCGCAGCAGGTCCTCGACCCGGTCGCCCTTGCGCAGGATCACCGGCTCGTCCATGTCCGCTTCCCGCCCGGGGGGCTTGACGTAGATCCGGATGAACGCGAGGGCGCGAGCGATGGCCGCCACGAGCTCGGGCATCCCCTGGCGCGCGCGGGCGGAGATGAAGACCGGGACGTAGGGCCTCAGTTTCTGACGCATCTTTTCCTCGCCCCCACCGGCCAGGAGGTCGGACTTGTTGACGGCGAGGATGGCTCGGAGGTAGACCCGGTTCCCCGCGAGCGCGTCGATGAGCTGGTCGGCGGTGGCATCCTCGCGGAATACGATCGAGGCGTTGTGGAGGCCGAACTCCCGGACGATCTGCGCGGCGCCGCCATCGACCAGGTGGGTAAGCTTGACCGTGCTCGTGACGGTGAGGCCGCCGCGGTCGGCGGGGGTGATCACGATGCGGGGCGGTCGTGAATTGATCCGTATCCCGGAATTCTCGAGCTCGTTGACGAGCCCCTGGAAGTCGGTGTGCTCGGGGTCGACCAGGAACAAGATCAGGTCCAGGGAGCGGACGACGCTGAGCACCTCACGGCCGCGACCCCGCCCCTTCGCAGCGCCGGGTACCAGACCGGGCATATCGAGGATCTGGATTGCGGCCCCCCCGTAGTGGAGCATACCGGGGATGATCGTGAGCGTCGTGAAGTCGTAGGCTCCGATCTCGCTGGCTGCCCCGGTGATCGCGTTGAGCAGGGTGGACTTGCCGGTGGAGGGGTAGCCGACCAGACCGACGGTGGCGTGGCCGCTCTTGCGGACCCCGTAGCTGACCCCGCCTCCGCCCTTGGCGCGCGCGCGCTTCTCGCGCTCGATCCGGAGCACGGCGAGCTTGGCCCGAAGCTTGCCGATGTGCAGGGAGGTGGCCTTGTTGTACTGAGTATTGCGGATCTCCTCCTCGACCTCGGTGATCTGCTCTTCGAGGGAGGCCATGGACAGTACCCGAGTGCCGGCGTGGGCCCGGCGCGCAATAAGAGACTGACGCCGCCCGGACCGATACAGCGGCGTTCAACATTCGGCGGCGCGGCAACGACCAACCCCCTGCAGTCCACCTGCTCGGAGCGTGGGCCGGTGCGTCGAGACCGAATCGAGTTCCCGCGGCCGGCTCGATCGGGTCTGGGGGTTCCAGCCGCGTCCGCGGGCCGCGTCGGTCGAGGAGGAGCGGCGATTCCACGTCCAACTCCGGGTCGCCCTTCGGATCGCCGCGGGACTCCGCAGTCCGGTCACGCTGCGGTGGTTCTCGGGTCTCGCGGGGGGGATCGAATTCGAATCGACCGATCCGTCCAGCGGCTCGTGGTTTCGTCATGCGCTCGCGCCGTGCTACGAATTCGGTCAGTGGCGACCCCTCGCGCGCTCCCGCGTCGGGGTCGCGAGCCGGATCCGCCGCCGGGCACGACTCGTATCCTCCCTCGAACTGCCCTTGCCCTTCGGCCCCGAACGCCCCCCCTGGTCCGATGCCGCTCTCCGTGGCCTGGCGAGCGCTCCCGACGGCGTCTGTGTGAGTTTCGAGGCCTGGCCCGGCCCGCTCGATCCCGTCCTCTCGGCCGGGCCGCACCGATCCCTCGAACCTCGGCTCCCGAGCGCGCTCGACCGGTTCTCGCCTGCCCCCGCCTCGGAGCGGGCCGTGCGCGACCGGGCCGAAGAGCGGCGCGTCGCGATCCCGTGGGCCGTCTCGGTGGGCCTCGCCGCCCGGCCGGACTTGGCCGAGGATCAACTCGAGCGCGCGGCGGGCGTGATCTGCGCCGCGAGCCGATTGGACGGCGGGAACGGTCTGAGGTTTCCGCGCCCCTACTTCGGACAGGCCGGACGACCCACCTGGGTCCGATTCGCCGAGCCCGAGGTGGCGGGGCTCTTTCCCTCACCCTGGCTGCAGTGTGCGGGCGTTCCCCCGGATCTCGAGTCGGTACCCGGGATCGCACTGGGCCGCTCGCAGCGCGGCGGGTCCGTCCGGCTGCCGGTCCCGCGGGAGGAGGGTCGCCACATGCTCATCCTTGGAGAAACCGGTATGGGCAAGAGCACCCTACTCATCCGGCTCCTTCGAAGCGCCGCCGCCGGCGGAGGAGTCGTGCTCCTCGACCCGATCGGCGATACCGGCCGGCGATTCCTGGAACTGCTGGATCCGGCGATGGCACGTCGGGCTACATGGGTCTCCCCCACCGAGTGCCCCGTCTCGATCAACGCACTGCGTGCCAGCTCCGGTGCCGCCCCGGCACCGAACGTCTCCCACGACCGGAGCCTTCACGAGCTCGTCACCGCGATCCGGCGCGTCCGCTTTCAGAAGTTCACCGAGGGCGGCTTCTGGGGACCCCGGATCGAAGAGGTGCTTGGCCGCGCGGTCCGCGTCGCAGCAGCCCTCCCCGAGGGAACGCTGGCAGATGCCCACGCGCTGCTGTGCGACGACGGGCCGATCCCCGACCGTGTTCCGGAGGCTGCGGTCGGGGAGTTGCACGCTCTTCGCACGTTCGTCCGCGAGCATCCGGAAGAGGTCGGCGGCAGCCGGCGCGTGCTCGGGGAGATCGCGCGGAACGAGGTGCTCGCCCGGATGTTGTGCGACCCTCGAGCGACTTTCGACCTACGGAGAATCGGCGATCCGGGGGCGATCACGGTCGTGACCGCGGACGCGCCGGCCGTGGGCGAGGCGACCGCCCGCTACTTCCTTGCCACGTACCTGGCACTGCTGTGGGCCGAGCTGCTCTCGAGGACCATCCCGACCAAGGTCTTCCTGGGTCTGGAGGAGGCGCAGTGGTACGTCCACGAGGGATTGATCGAGCTCCTGCGCCTCGGACGGCGCGGCAACATCCACGTGTGGACGGCGACCCACTCCCTGCGCTCGCTTCCCGAAGGTCTCCGAGACGCCCTCCTGACCAACGCGGCGGACCTCATCATCTTCCGAGGCGATCCCGAGGAGGCGCGGGAGTTCGCGCGTTGGAGCCCCGAACTCTCGGTCGGGCGCCTGATGGCACTCTCGCGCGGCCAGGCGCTGGCGATGATCGGCAAGGCCGCACAGCTCGAGTGGTTCCACGCCGAGCCTCCACCGAGGACTGCTCCGGGCGTCGACATTCGGGACGAGGTGCGCCGGGCCTCCTTGTCCCGCTGGCCCCCGCGCGCCGCGCCGAAACCGGACCCCGGGCAGACCGAGGAGAGCCGGACCGAGGTTGAGGTTCCATCGGGATTGGAGCGGTCACCCTCCGAGGAGGGCGCCGTCACCTACCTGCGCGAGCTCGGCTCCAGTGGGGAGGGCGCCCCTCGTTGGGTCACTCTCGCAGAGATCGCCGCACGCTCCGGCTGCACGCCCGCCGACCTACGTCGGCTCGGTGCACGACTCAAGCGACAGGGTGTGCTGTTGCGCAGTGAACACGGCGCCGCCGGACGGCGATGGCTGCTCGACCTCGCACGACTCGCCCGAGGTACGTGAGCCCCGAGTTATACGACGCATCTCGAGGTGGCCCCGGGATGGTGGGAGGCGAGCCCACCGTCGGTGAGCGTCGGTTGTCGAGTGCCTTCGACCGGGAAGGAAACGCACCCGGCCCGGTGGCCCAAACCGACTTTAGGGAAGGGCGTGCTCCTACTAGCACATGGTCGGATCGCCGGCAAGCGAGCAGGCGCTCGCGACCGGCACTGGACGCGAGCGTTGCGCCACGGGGATCGAAGCGCTCGACAACATCCTCGAAGGCGGCATACCGCGCGGGAACACCGTCCTCGTCGCCGGAAGCGTAGGGACCGGCAAGACCACGCTCACGCTCGAGTTTCTGATCCACGGGGCCGAGCGCGGCGAGCGCTCGTTGTTCCTGTCGGTCACCGAATCGACTTCGAAGTTGATCGAGAACATGCGATCCTTCGACTTCTTCCGGCCCGAGCTGATGACCTCGGGCAACCTCCTTCTCGTGGACGTTCCCGTGCTCTACGAGAAGTTGGGGCTGGACCACGAGGAGATCACTCCGGACGAGATCGCGCTCTTCCTCCGGACGATCGACTCGTTCCTGACGGAGTCGAAGGCCCAGCGCGTCGTGCTCGACTCCCTGACGAGCTTCGCCTACCGGATCCAGCGCGAGGAACGGGTCCGGGATTTCATGCTGAGACTGTCGGAGATCCTCTCCCACCATGAGTGCACGAGCTTGCTGGTGTCCGAGATCGGGCCGCTGCCGGGGAGGTACTCTCTTCGGGGTGTCGAAGAGGCGATCGTCGACGGATTGATCCTCTTGGGCAACGCACGGCGTCACGGCGACATCCTGCGGGTGCTCCAGGTGATCAAGATGCGGGGCACCTCCCATTCGAGGGCACAGTACGTCGTGGAAATGACGCCCATCGGGCTGCTCCTCGCGCCCCACCTCAAAGGCGGCGTGACCGAGGAGGGCTAGCGCGTGGTCACCGAGTCCGACCTCGGCGAGAAGCTCCGGGGGTTGAGCTCCGGCAGCGCCGTCGCCCTCAAGCTCGACCCCCAGGCCTACGCCGACAACTACCTGCTCGCGATCAACGCCATCGTCCACGACGTGGGCATCGAGTCCAACGCCCACACGATCTACGTTTCGGTGACCAACCCGGCGGCGCTCGTCTGGACCATCGCCCAGGCGTTGGACGTGCCGCAGGACCGACTGAGCTTCGTCGACGCGATCAGCCACATCATGATGGACTTCCGCAGCCCGCTCCCGAACGCTTCGTACATCGAGAGTCCGCGGATGCTCGAGAACATCATGCTCCGCGTCGAGTACCTGCTGCGGCGGCACCCGAGCGGGCGGTGCATCGTCATCATCGACTCGGTCAACTCGCTCGCCATCCACAACCCTCCATCGCTGCTGAGCGAGTTCTTCCACATCCTGATCAACAATCTCAAGGCCCGCCAGGTCCTCACCGTCCTCCTCGCCCTCAACGACGAGTCGGCCACCTTCGTCGACCAGATCCTGCAGCTCGTCGTGGACGAGACCATCGAGATCCGAGCCGACGGCGGCGCCCGATGAAGGACGGGGCCCCGCCGATCTTCGGCATTCCGGAGATCGACCACTCGGTCCAAGCGGTGCTGCCGCCCGGTTGGTTGGGCCTGATCGAAGGCGGACCGGGGGCGGGCACCCACCTGCTCGCCAAGCAGGCGGCCCACGTCGCCGCCGGCGCCATGCCGGTGCTCTACTACGCGACCCACGAATCGGCGACCGAGGTCGCCCGTGTGTTCGACGAGTTCGGCTGGGACGCCGCGGAGATCAAGATCGCCGACCTCGACAGCGAGTTCTTCGCCGCCGGGCGTCAGCGCGACAACGCCGTCTACCGCACCCGGGCGCGCGGCCTGTCGCTCGCCGAGGCGATGAGCACGCAGGCGATGGCGCCCCTCGCTCCACCGCCGGCGCCGGTCGGACGGCTCATCGCGGACATCGCCACGCTCGACTCGCCGTTCCGCTACATCGTCGACTCCTACGACCTCCTGCTGGAGATGCTCACGGGGCCGGAGGCGACGACGGTCGCCCGGCAGCTGCGCCACCGCGCCTACGAGACGGGTGCGGGGGCGCTGCTCGTGTTCCGGCGCGAGGTGGCCGAACCGCGCACGCTCGCCCTGCTGGAAGTGATCGCCGACTTCATCGTGCGGATGGAGCTGGTGCGCGACGGCGACGTGTTCTTCCCCAGCCTCGCGATCGAGAAGGTGCGCAACCATCCGGAGCTCACCCGCGTCCTCCGGGGCACCGTGACCCCCAAGGGCATCGAGGCCCACCGCTAGGGCGGCGGTGCGCTGCGGCCACCGAGCGGCGCTCCCGTAACCGATACGTTAACTACGCCGCCCCTCCTCATTTCGCCGAGGAGCGTACTGTGGAGGACGTCGTCATCCGGATCACGGAAAAGGTCCAGTTGAAGGACCCGATCCTCGTCGAGGGTCTGCCCGGTGTGGGGAATGTGGGCAAGCTGGCGGCCGATTATCTCCGCGAGAAGCTCGGCGCCACCCAGTTCGCCACGCTCCACTCCAAGTTCTTCCCGCCGCAGGTCTACGTCAACGAGGACGGGACGATCCGGCTCGTCTCGCAGGAGCTCTCCTACGTCCGGGCCAAGGCCGCGCCGCAACGCGACCTCATCCTGCTCGGGGGCGACTATCAGGGCATCTCCCCCGAGGGACAGTACGAGCTGACCGAGCGCGCGATCTCCCTCGCCGCCGAGATGGGCGTGCGCCAGGTGTACACGCTCGCCGGGTTCGCCCAGGGCCACCTCGTCGAGGCACCCCGGGTGCTCGGGGCGGCGACGAGCCTGGCGCTCGTCGAGCAGATGAAGAAGCACGGCGTGGTCTTCTCCAAGAACGACCCCGGCGGCGGGCTCATCGGTGCGAGCGGGCTCTTCCTCGGGATCGGCCGGCTGTTCAACATGGACGGGGTCTGCCTGATGGGCGAGACCTCCGGATACTTCGTCGACCCGCGCGGCGCCGAGGCGGTGCTCCGGGTGCTCACCAAGGTGCTGCACGTGGAGCTCGATTTCACCGACCTGGAAGAAAAGGCGCACGAGATCGACCGGATCGCCCAGAAGATCCACGACGCCGAACAGAAGCCGGCAAGCGCCCCGACCCCCGCGAGCCGCGAGGACCTCGGGTACATCGGCTAGCGGCCCCGGCCGGCCGTCGACCGGAGCGCGCGGGTCCACCCGTGACCGAACTCGACGCCGTGCTCGCGCGGATGCGTGAGCGCGCCGACCCCGGCGGCGGCGTTCGCTTCGATGCGTTCATGGACACCGCGCTCTACGCGCCCGACGTCGGCTACTATCGACGCTCGGGGCGGACCCTGGGCCGTGCGGGAGACTTCTACACCGCGAGCCACGTTTCGCCCCTCTTCGGTTGGTGCCTGGCCGAGCGCCTGCTCGCCGCCCACCGTCGGGCCGGCGCACCCGATGGGTTCACGGTGGTCGAGCTCGGGGCCGGTGACGGCACGCTCGCGTTCGATCTCATCGCGCGGTTGAGGAGACGGCTGCCCGACGTGAGCCGATGGCGGTACATCGCCGTGGAGCCGTCGGCGCCGCTGCGCGCCCTGGCGGCGGAGGCCCTGCGCGGGAGCTCGGATCCCCGGCTCACCATCGAGCTCGTGGCCGACCTGCCCTCGACGCCCCCCGTCGCCGGGTGCCTCCTGGCGAACGAGCTGCTCGATGCGTTGCCCGCCCGAAGGTTCCGCAGGACCGTGGAGGGTTGGCGCGAGCTCGCGGTACGATGGGACGCGGGTCGGCCGACCGAGATCCTCGAACCCTCGGCGCCGATGGTCACCCCCAGCGTCGCGCTGCCGGATGCGGTGGTCGGCGCGACGCTCGATCTCTCGCCGATCGCCGAAGGGACGATCCGGGGTTTCGCGGATGTGCTGCACCGAGGGGAGGTCATCCTCCTCGACTACGGGCGGGACGAGACCGACTGGACCCGGCGGCCGGGGAGCGGGACCCTCCGCGCCTATCGTTCCCATACCGTTCAGCTGGACCCCTACTCCGAACCGGGCAACGCCGACCTCTCGGTCTTTGTCAACTTCGATCGCCTGCGCCGGGCGGCCTCCCTCGCAGGCTTCCGTGAGCTGTCCTTCCAGCCCCAGGCACGTGCACTCGGGGCGTGGGGATTCGCCGAGCTCCAGAACGAGTGGATGGCCCAGGCGCCGGACACCCCCGAGCGCGTGCGGCGCCAACTAGCGGCCAAATCCCTGCTGTTCGGGTTCGAAAACTTCTGGGCGCTCGAGCTCGCGACATCCGAGCTCCCTCAGGACGATTAGCCGAGCAGCTCGCGGTCCTCGGTCAGGATCCTTTCGGCGAGCTTTCCTTCGACGAGCATCTTCGCCACCTCCGGGGTGACCGAGAGCACATCCTCCTTGCGGAGCTCGAGCGACTCGCCACCGACTTCCAGCGGCGGGCTGGCCTTCAGGACCCGGACGAACGCCACGCGCGCCCCCGAGGTGGCGGGCACTCCCGGTGAGGGGGGAGCGGTGGAGGGTCCCGGCGACGCGGCCGGTCGCTCGGGTGCGCGGGCCGTCGCCGGCGCGGCAGTCCCCGCCTCGAGGTAGGGCGTCGCCGACAGACGGAACTCCTTGAGCGTCTCGACCAGGCGATCGAACAGCACGCGCTCCTCGGGCAGGCCGTTCGGGACCTCCCGGGCGCCGCCGACAGCCGCCTGGAACGCCGCCGAGAGGACCTTGGTGGTCCGGGCCTCGACGAGGTCGCGAGCGATCTGGAGCGCGCGGGTGTGCGTCTGCCGGGCCACCTCGCCTTTGCGGCCGGAGGGGTTCTCCCTCAGCTCGGTCTCGTAGGTCCTGCGTACCTCGGCGAGATAGGCGCGCGCCTGCACGTAGAAGTCCGAGGGGATCTTGGACAGCCCGCGGGTCGCGCCCTCGGCGCGTCGCAGCTCCAAGAGACGGCTGTAGTAGTCGGCCACGGCGGGTTCCCCGGCGGGTAGCGCTCGCGGCACTTCATATATTGGATGCGGGCGCTAAACGACGCGGCGTCGGCGGACGCCCGGGGTACGAGCGCAATGGGGGCCAACGGGTCCGAGCGCGACGCCGGCCCGGAGTTCTGGAAGCTCTGGCGCGAGCTGCTCACCGACCTTCGCGACCCGAGCGTGGTCGTGCTCGTCGAGGGTCCCCGCGACCGACGGGCGCTCGAAGCGCTCGGAATCCAGCGCTCGGTCCAGCTGGTCCACCGCGGCCAGTCGCTCTCCGAGGTCGCACGGTCCCTCGACTCGACGGTCCGGGTCGTGATCGTCCTGACCGACTGGGACTCGGCCGGCGGCGAGTTCGCGCGGCGCATCCGGGAGCTGCTCTCCGGGGGGCCGGTGCGGGTGGACCTGGAGTACCGCCGTCGTCTCGCACTCGCGCTCCGGGGCGAGGTCGTCCACCTCGAGGGTCTTGCCGCATGGGCGGGCCGGCGCAGTGAGGAGGAAGGGCTGTCCCTCGCCGAGCGGCTCGAACGCGAGCTCGACGCTACGGGATGACCTTGACCTGCGTGCGGCGCTCGTCGCGCCGGTTGCGCCGGCGGGACGGACGCATCCGCTCGGCGCCCTTGCCCTTCCAGCGCAGACCCCGTCCGGCCTTGCCCGCGCTCGTCAGACCCCGGTAGACGCGGCCCTTGTGCGTCGGCGCGAGGATCCAGTTGATCTTCGGGTCGGAGACGATCTCGGGGTGCTGGGGGTCGACCAGGATGACCTCGTAGAACTTCTGCTTGCCGTCCTCACCCACCCAGTAGGAATTGAGGACCTCGAGGTTGGGGTAATGCTTCTGGGCGCGCTCTTCGGCGATCCGCTGGATGCTCTTGTTCAGCGTCATCCGCAGGATCCCCTTGTGCTTGGGTCGGCGCCCGGCGATGATCGCGCGCTTGCGCTGACCGCCGCGGCGCACGCGCACACGGACCAGGACGTAGCCGCCCTTGGCGCGGTACCCGACCGCCCGAGCCCGGTCGAGCCGGGTAGGACGGTCGAGGCGCGTGACCGTGTCCTGGCGGCGCCAGGTGAGCAGACGCTCGTGGCGCTGGGTGGCGCCCTCCGGACCGAGCGTGCGCCGGTACGAGTCGGCGAAGTGCTCGTACATCGACTGAGACATGGACGGACGCGGGGGACCTGGGACCGATTTATAAGTGTGCCGTGCGCGACGCCGACGGCGCAGCGTCGACGGGCCGCGGGCCGTCCCACGGCAGGTGGCCGGGCGGGGCGATCTGGACCTTGGCGGTGCCGTGGCTCTCGGTGCGGACGGTGCGCTCCAGATGGAGCACCAGCTCGCGCAGGAACCGGTCGACCCTCGCTCGCTCCTGCTCCGGGACGCCCTGCGGCAGCTCCCAGCTGCCGGCGGTACCGCCGCTCGTCGGCACGAACCGCACCCGGATGGTCCGCATGCCGTCGGGCACCGCGGGGTTCATCCGTTTGAGCTCGCCCGAGACGACCGACACGGCCGGCTCGGTCGACTCGGACTTCTCGACCACGAAGCCCAGCTCGGTCAGGTACTCGGCGAGGTAGGCGGCCAGCCGCTCGCGACCGAGCCCGCGGGCCCGTAGCCATTCGGCACCCTCACTCATGGGTCTGCTTCCGATGGGCGCGCCCGAGACTCTTGAGGAACCCGAGCATCATCCGATACTCGGCCTCGGTCGGTGTGGCGCGACCCATCACCCGGCGGAACAGGAGTAAAAGACCCTTGCGCTTGTGCGTCGGATAGCCGACCTGGGCCAGCAGGCCGGCGATGCGGTCGACGAACAGCTCCTTCTCCGGGCCGTTGAGCGCGAGGCTTTCCGGTGCGGGGGTCGACTCGGGGTCGTCGACGAAGCGGGCGCGGTGGATCGCGTACATCACGATCGCCGCGGCGTGGGAAAGATTGAGCGTCGGGAACTCGCGCCGGGCGGGGATGTGGACGAGGAGGTCGCACCGGGCGAGCTCCCCCCGGGACAACCCGTTGTCCTCCGGGCCGAAGAGGAGCGCGACCCGACCGTCGATGACGCGGAGCAGCTCGCCCAGCCGTTCGGGGGGCACCGACCGGCGCAGGTAGGAGGCGGAACGCCCGGTGGACAGGTCGGTCGTCCCCACGACCAGGTCGCACCCCTCGAGCGCCGCGTCGAGGTCCTTGGGTCGACGGGCCCCCGCCAGGAGGGCGCTGCCCCCCATCGCACGCCGTCGGGCATCCGGCCCTAGCGGGGCCCTCGGGGCCACGATCGACAGCCGCTCGGCCCCGAAGTTCCGGGCGACCCGAGCCACCGCCCCGACGTTGCCGTCCTCCTTCGGACGGATGAGGACGACGTCGACCCGGGCGGTCACTAAGAAGCGGCCTCCGCGAAGAGGCGGGAGACCATCCACTCCGGCTCGAAGCGCCGGAAGTCGTCGTACCCTTGGCCGGTTCCGACGAACAGGATCGGCTTGCCGGTAACGAACGTCGCCGAGAGCGCGGCACCGCCTTTGACGTCGGCATCGAGCTTGTTGAGGATGAGCCCGTCGACGCCGAGCTCCTTCTGGAACAGGCGGGCCTGCTCGACGACGTCGTTGCCGGTGAGGGCGTCGCCGACGAAGATCGTGAGGTCGGGGTGGACCACGCGTCGGATCTTCTTGGCCTCCTCGATGAGATTGATGTTCGTGTGTTGTCGACCGGCGGTGTCGATCAGAACGACGTCGAGCGATTTCGCCTTGGCGTGCTGGACGGCGTCGAAGGCGACGGCCGCCGGATCGCTCCCCTCGGATTGGCGCACCACCTTGATGCCGATGCGCTCGCCGTGGACGAGGAGCTGTTCGATCGCGCCGGCGCGGAAGGTGTCCCCGGCGGCGATCACGACGCCGAATTTCTGGCCCCCGAGCCAGTGGGCGAGCTTGGCGACCGTGGTCGTCTTGCCGGTTCCGTTGACCCCCACGAACAACACGGTGTACGGCTTGGTGGTGTGCGTTCGGATCCGGTGCGGCAGGTCCAGCGTCGGCTTGGTCAGGATCGATCGCACCGAGCGCTCGAAGCTGGCGCGGATGGCCTCCTCGGCATCCGTGCCGATCTTGAGCTTCTTGTCCGCGAGCTCGCGTCGGAGGTCCCGGCGGATCCGCTCGACGACCGGCAGGGCCACATCGGACTGGAGCAGGACGATCTCGAGGTCGTCGAGCGCATCGTCCAACGTAGTCTCGCCGATCTTCTTGCCGAGGAACCCTTCGGTGAACGGTGTCGCATCGGCCGCCGCCGAGCTCTTTTCCGAGCTCGAGCTTCGCCCACTTCCCGCTCCGCCCGAGGCGGTGTCCTCGGCCGGGACTTTGCCGAACAGTCGGGCCTTAATCGAGGCCCACATCGCCCGGTGATCCCGACTCCGGCGGTGCGCCCCGTGCCGTGAGCGCTTCCACCCGGCGCGTGATGAGGTCGATCCGCTCCTCGAGCTGGCGCATCTGCCCCTCGAGCTCGCCCCCGGCCTCCTCGATCTGCTTGGTCCGTTGGGCCAGGAGTTCGACGGCCTTGGGTCGGTCGATCTCGGCAACGAACCCCGAGCCGATGCCCATGAAGACCGGGCCCGTGCGATCCGGACGTCCGTGGATGTAGGCCTCGCCTCCCAAGGGCAGCAGTACGTCGGTCGAATCGCCGGCGCGATCGAGCCCTTCGAGCGCTTCCCGCGCGCGCACATGGTCCGCGCGCGAAGCGGCCAACACCTGGTGCTGCTGCAGGAGCTGGGTCAACTGCCCGCGATACGCATCCAGCCGGACCAGGTCCTCCTGGACCTGCTGCTCGAGGTCCGCTCCCGTTCGCCGGCCCTGTGCCATGTCGCGCTCCCGGAAGGGGGGACCCTCAGGCCCCCTCGACCGAGTCGATCCGGATGAGACTCCGGCCGACGTGGTGAGAGCCGCCGATCTGGGAAACAGCACGCTCACGTGCCGCGGCGGCGTCCTTGGCGTCCAAGAGCTTGGCAAAGTTCTGCCAGTAGCCCCGGCGGGCGAGGAACGCGCCCGTGACCTTCCAAGTCGACGGCATGGAGTTGAACCGGGGCGAGCGAGTCGGACCCGGACTTAAGCGCTCCCCCCCGTCCGGGGACCGACCGGTCCGGGTCTCGTCGAGCACTACTTCGTCGCTGGCCCGGCGCTGTCCTCGGACGAGCGGTCCGATCCGGGATCCGTCCCAGTCCGCTCCCGTGCCTTCCGCCAGCGCTCACGAAACACCAGCCACCGGTACTTTCGCTCTTCGAACGCGCGACGGGAGGCTTCCAGATCGAGCGGTTTGGGCGGGGGCGCGACGTCAACCTTGGAGCGGACCGAGGCTTCGGTGGGAGGCTCTGCGGTTCGCTCCGCGTTAGGCGGGTCGGAAGGTGCGCGCGGAACGGGATCCCCTTCGTCGTCCAGGCGCCGAACGCGCGCCGTGCCGGTCAGTGGGCGACGGCCGCGATGCGTCCCCACCGTTCGTTCACCTCGTCGTCCGACAAGCCTACCGTGGGCGAAAAGACCACCCGGTCCCCCCAGCGTGCCCGAGCCGCGGGATAGTCCTCGACCGCCAGGGGGAGGACCAAACCCTCGGCGCGGGCCTCCTCGGCGACGGTTTGCAGCACCGGCTCGACCGCGCCCGCCTCGGACCGGACGGTCACACGGGGATCGAACCGGGCCAGGACTTCACGCGCCAGGGGTTCACCGGCTTCGGTGGCGACGACCGTGCACCGGCAGCCGCGCTTCATCATCAGGTAGGCGCCGAGCGCGCCCCGCGGTCCGTCGACGAGGCTGACGACCCGGCCCGCCACCCCGACCGGAAGTCCGCCGGGACCGGGCGTACGGCCGAGGTACAGGTAGGTCCTCGGGCCACGGACCTCGACATTGAGCTCCACGTCGGGGTGCTCGAGGTCGACCCGTAGCGAGCGCTCAGGCCAGCGCTGCAGCACCGCCGCTCCGAGGTCGCGCGCCAGCTCCTGGCTCGTGAACCCGTGCTGGCCGGTGCGTCGGGCGCGGACGCCGAAGCTAGAACCGGGCCGGAGCGCCGCATCGGCGTAGCGAAGCAGTCCCTCCCGGATCGTACTCGTTTCGGTCGCCACCTCCACCACTTCGCTCGCCGAGGTCACGCCGAAGACACGGCCGAGGACGCGCAGTGCCGCCTCGCCGTCATCGGCCGTCACGTAGAGGTGCCCGTGGTCGGCGCGGAGACGGCAGGTGCGTCCCTCGACACGGAACTGTTCGAGGATGTTCTGCTGCAAGCGTTGCTCGAACTCCCGGCGGACGGGGGCGGACTTGAGCGCGAGCTCGCCGTAGCGCACGAGGACGGTGGATACCACGGTGACGGTTATGTCGCCGACGTTGTTTGAGCGTTGCCTCGGGGGACCTGCGTGGAGCATCGGTCATCGATAGCGCCCCCGACCGATCCCTGGGGGCCGCTCCGGGCGGCGGTCGAGGAGGCCGTAGGGCAGGCGTTCCAAGCCCGCGGTATCACGCTCGAGGCCACGTGGCTGGCCGGACAGCTCGGATCGCCCGCCCAGCCCCCGGCCGACTTTGCGCTCGCCCTCCAGCGCCCGGCCCGTTCCGCCGGGGTCGAGGCGAGCGCGCTGGCCACCGACCTCGCGGCTCGCCTCCCGCGCATCCCCGGCATTTCGGGGTTCGAAGCGAGCGGCCCCTACCTGAACTTCCACGCCGATTCTGCGGCGCTCGGGAGATCGACGCTCGCGCTCGTTTTCGAACGGGGAGACTCCTTCGGCCACGGCTCGCCCAAGACCGCGACGATTTGTGTCGAACATACCAGCGCGAACACCACCGGCCCGTTCCACATCGGCCGCGTCCGCAACGCGGTCATCGGCGATACGCTGGCGCGGACGCTCCGAGCGGCCGGCTACCCGGTGACCGCCCAGTACTACGTCGACGATGTCGGCCGGCAGGCGGCGATCATCACCTGGATCTGGTCGCAGCCGGTCGGGTCGTTCCCCGACGAGATCGACCGTCAGCTCCCGTCGGGTTGGCGGGTGCCGACCCCCGAGGTCAAGCCGGATCGGCATCTCGGCCGACCCTACCCGTTCGCCAGCGCCTACCTCAAGACCCACGCGGACGCCGCACAGCAGGTCCAGCAGATCTCGCAGGGGCTCGAGGCCGGTCGGGAGCCGGAACAGCATCACCAGCTCGCCGAGCAGATCCTGGAAGGGATGGTCGCCTCGCTCGGGCGGCTGGGCATCTCCTTCGACGACTTCGTTTGGGAGTCGAGCCTAATCCGCGACGGCAGCGTGGCGAAGGCGGTCGAACGGCTGGCCGCCGCGCCCCACGCGGTCCGTGAGGACAATGGCGCGCTCGCCCTCGACGCCAGCGGCTACGGGCTACCGAAGGAGAGCGCCAAGATCATCGTCACACGGGGCGACGGCACATCGCTCTACGCCACGCGAGACGTGGCCTTCCACCTGCAGAAGTTCGCGCGGTTCGGGCGAACGATCGACGTCCTGGGCGTCGACCATAGACTCCATGCCCGAACCCTCGAGGCGATGCTCCGCGAAATCGGCGAGGAGCGACGGCCGGAGTTCGTGTTGTACGCCTACATCACCGGCCCCGGAGGGAGCGCGATGAGCACCCGGAAGGGGACCGCAGTCTACCTCGACGACCTTCTCGCCGAAGCGGTAACCCGGGCGCGGGAGGAGGTCCTCAAGCGGCGCGAGGACCTCGCCCCCGACGAGGTCGACCGGATCGCCGAGAAGGTGGGGACGGCCGCGGTGCGGTACTCCATCGTCCGTGTCGCCGCCGAGAAGACCGTGCAGTTCGACTGGGAGGAGGCGCTCTCATTCGAAGGACGCTCCGCCCCCTTCCTGCAGTACTCCTTTGCCCGCGCCTCCACGCTGCTCCAAAAGGCGGAGCGCGGGGGCGGACCGTACCCGTACACGCTCGAGGATCTCACCACCGAGTGGGAGGTCGCGCTGATACGCAACCTGTCCCGCCTGCCCGGCACGGTAGAGTATGTCGCCCGCACCGGGCACGTGCACACGCTCGCCACCTATGCCCACGCTCTCGCCGAGGACTTCAATCGGTTCTACAACGAGGTCCCCGTGCTGAAGTCCGAGCGGGAACGCGACAGCCGCATCGCCCTCGTCGCGGCCAGCCGGCAGGCCCTGGGGAACACGCTCCGGCTGTTGGGCGTCGAGCCCCTCGACCGAATGTGACCCGGGCGGCAAATTCATGACCCCTTGACAGGTCCTCCTCGAACGAGGGGGATCGGCCGAGCTTGGGCGTTTTGGACGACTTCAAGAACTTCGTCATCCGCGGCAACGCCGTCGACATGGCGGTCGGTATCGTCATCGGATCGGCGTTCACCGCGCTCATCACGGCCATCGTCAACGGGGTGCTGCTCCCGCTGATCTCGATCCCGGGCTCGACGAACTACGCGAGCTGGAAGGTCACCGTCGGCCACGGCATCTTCCTGCCCGGGACGGTGCTGACGGCGCTGATCACGCTGATCGTCGTCGCGCTCGTGATCTTCTTCGCCGTCGTCCGCCCGCTCGCTCACCTGGCGGCCCGCCGCGCGGCCAAGCAGGCCGCGGCCGCGCCCACGACCAAGGAGTGCCCCGACTGCCTGTCGCAGATCCCGCTCAAGGCGCACAAGTGCATGTACTGTACGTCGGCCCAGCCGATGGAGTCCGCCTCGACCTAAACCGCCGGGTCGACCCGACCGGCCTCGCGGAAGCCCTTGGCTCGGAGCGCGCAGGCGTCGCACGCGCCGCAGGGGACTCGACCGCCGCGGTAGCAGCTCCAGGTCAGTTCCCATGGGACGCCGAGGGCGTCGCCCTTGCGGACGATCTGCGCCTTGGAGAGGCGTACCAGCGGAGCGAGGACGCGGATCGGGCGTCGACTCTCTACCCCCGCCCGCGTGCCGAGTCGGGCCACCTTCTCGAAGGCGCGCAAGAACTCCGGCCGGCAGTCCGGGTACCCCGAATAGTCGATGGCGTTCGCCCCGATGCAGATCCCATCGGCGCCGGTGGACTCCGCCAACGACAGCGCCAGCCCCAGCAGCACCGTGTTGCGGGCGGGGACATAGGTCGAGGGGATCCCCGTTCGTCGAGCGGCAGGGCGGGGGATCGATCGGCCCGGCCGCGTGAGCGAGGAGCGGGCGAGGGTAGCCAACGGTAGGCGAACGACCAGGTGCGCACGCACCCGGAAGTGGCGGACGAGCGATCGCGCACTGTCCAACTCGCGGCGGTGCCGCTGCCCGTACTCGACGGTGAGCGCGACCACGCTCCCGCGGCGGGCCGCCCATGCGAGACACGTGGCGGAATCCATGCCGCCGGAGAGCAGGACAACGGTGCGATGGCGGTTCGACCGCCTCACGCGAGCGGCCCCGTGGCCACCAGAATCGCCAACCCCACCAGCACGGCCCCCAGCATCCCCAGCACGTTGGTGCCGCCCTTGGTCAGGAACCCGCGGTTCTCGAGGGTCTCGCCGAGCACGCTATCGAACTGGCAGGCGAGGAAGCCGGCTCCGATGACCCCGGCCACCATGATCGCGGCCGAAGGCTGCGGGGCCACGAAGACGGTGAACAGTCCGAGCCCGAACAGCGCGGTGGTCGCCGCGCCCACGAACGCCCAGAGCTCTCCCAACGTCGACACCCCTCCGTTGGTCCCCGCCGGCACCGGCTTCCACGTCAAGATGCTCCGCGCGCCCCCGGACAGCACGCCGAACTCACTCGCGAACGTGTCGGCGGCGCCGAAGGAGATCGCACACGCGTACAGGAACGCCGCACCGGCCGGCGGGAGGACCGACGGGTCGGACCACGACAGCAGCACGAGGCCGGTCGGGATCAGGATGTGCGCGACGACGTTGGCGACCCCGCGCTCGCCGGCGGTCCCCTCCTGGACATTGCGGCGTTTCTTCTCCTGGAAGCCGTAGCGCGTGGCCAGGCTGCTCGCCAGGACGAACAGGACGAGCAGCGCCAGGTAGGGGAATCCGGCGAGGATCACGATCACCGCGCCGAAGATCGTTGCGAGCGCGCCCGCGGCCCGGGTCAGCGCCCCGGCGGCGATCGCGGCAATAGCGAGAAGCGCCGTGGCGACGACCCCGACCGCGGCGAGCTCCCAAGAGAGCACCATGGGGTCCGGCGGCGGGAGGGGGTCCCTGTGAAAGACCTTTCGCCGGGGGAGCGCGCTCGGGCCGGGAGGCGCCCCGAGCGGGCCGGCCTACCCCAGCGACAGGATCTGGAGGGCGGCCGCACCAAAACTCTCCGCCCGGAGGTCCGGTTCGATCCCGCGCTCCCGCAGCTCGGCATTGGTCCGCTCCTCGAGGCCGCGTTCGGGTACGAGGACGCTGAGCATTCCCAGCGCCGAGCCCACCTCGATGTCCATCACGCGGTCGCCGATGATCGCGGAGCTGCGGAGGTCGATGTCGAGATCACGCGCCGCGCGTTCGAACAGCTCCGTGCCGGGCTTACGGCACCGGCATCCGTCCGTCGGGAGATGCGGACAGTAGTAGAACGCGTCGACGCGCGTCGCGGACCGCTCGAGGCGCTCGTTGATCGTCCGGTGGATCGCCAGGAGCTGCGGTTCGCTGAAGAAGCCACGACCGACGCCCGACTGGTTGGTCACGCAGACGACCCGATGCCCGTGTTCGTGCAGAAGCTGGAGCGCCCGGACCACCCCGGGCAGGAACTCGAACCGTTCGGGCTCGCGCAGGTAGTGGAAGTCGGGATTGAGCGTACCGTCGCGATCGGTGAAGACGACCCGCCGGGACGACACGGGCGCCGAGCCGTTCGCGCCCGACGGGCCCCCCATTCATCGCTGCCAGCGCGTGCGCAGCTTGTAAGCCTCGCGGCCCCACCCCGGGATCGGTGCTCCGATGCCGGGTTTCGAGTCCGCTGCCCGCCCGTCGGCGCCCATCGAGGATCTGCTCGCGGGGTTCGGCCGTGCGGTGGCCCGCTCGGCCCCACCCGGAGAACGACCGCGGGTCCTGTTCTCGGGTGGTCTGGACTCGTCGCTTCTTGCTTGGACCTTGCGGGGCCGGGACCCGGATCTCGTGACGATCGGAATCCGGGGCTCGGCCGATCTCCGAGCGGCGGAGGGAGCCGCCGGTCTGCTCGGGCTGAGGGTACGGCTGCGCGAATTCGAGCTCCAGGAGCTGCGTGACCGTTGGGGCGGCTGGGGTCGGATCCTCCACTCCAAGCCCGAGCCGCAACGGAGTGTCCTGTTCGCCCTAGGCTTGGCGTTCGAGGAAGTTTCGGCCGGGCCCGTGTTGCTCGGACAAGGGGCCGATGAGCTGTTCGGCGGCTACGCGCGATACGCCGGCCAGGACGCCGAATCGGCGGCCCGGATGTCGGAGGTGGACCTCCGCGCGCTGCTCGACCGAGACTGGCCCGAGACGCTCGACCTCGCGGAGCGATGGCGGGTAGAGCCTCGGGCGCCCTACCTCGATCGGGAGTTCGTCCACCAAGTGCTGGGGCTGACCCCCGGTGCGCGATTCGCCGGCCTTGAACGCAAGCCCCTTCTCCGGGAGCTCGCCCGACGGGCGGCGCTCCCGGCGCTCCTCGCCGACCGGCCCAAGAAGGCCCTCCAATACGGGAGCGGGGTCGCCCGCGCGCTCCGGCGATTCCAGCGCGACGCCGAGAATCCCCCTGACTAGCCCGCCAGTATCCGAGTTCCGGACTCCCCCGCCAGCGCGCGGTCGAGCGAGCCGGAATCGGTGATGAGCGCGCGACGCCCGCCGTCGGCGAGGAAGTGGAGCGCGGCCTCGACCTTCGGTCCCATGCTGCCCTCTCCGAACTCTCCGCGTTGAAGGTACCCCCGAAGCTCCCGAGGCCGTACCTCCCCCAACCAGCGCTCCCACGGCTTGCGGTAACCGATCGCCACCGCCGGCACATCGGTGAGTATCGCCAGAGTGTCGGCGTGAACGGTCCTCGCCACGAGCGCCGCGGTGTAGTCCTTGTCGATCACGGCCTCGACCCCTTCGAGCCTCCCACGGCCGCGGTCCAACACCGGGATCCCACCCCCACCCGCGACGACCGGGACGATCGACCGCGCAAGGACCGAGTCATACATTTGGCCGAAGGCCTCGCCTTCGACCCAACGTACCGGCTTCGGTGAGGGGACCACACGGCGCCATCCTCCCCGGGCCGGGTCGTGGACCATCGCCCACGACTTGGATTTGCGGAGCACGCGTGCCTCCTGCTCCGAGTAGTACTGGCCGACCGGTTTGGTGGGCCGACGGAACGCCGGGTCCTTGGCCGATACGACCACGCGGGACAGGAAGCTGAGGACCGTTCGCGGTGCGCGGGCACGGACGAGCGCCTGGGTCAGCTCCTGCTGGACGAGGTAGCCGAGCTCCGCCTGGGTCTCCCCGACCAGGACGTCGAGGGGTCGGGCCGGGACCTCGCGCTGCGCGATCTCGTTCTGCCGCAACAGCCGGCCGACCTGCGGGCCGTTACCGTGCGTGACGAGCAGTTCGGCCCCGCCGGCGACGATCTCGGCCAGGGCGGGCGCTGTCTGACGCATCTGCTGGACCGATTCCTGCCAGGTCCCCTCCCCTCCGGCGCGGGCGATCGCGTTGCCGCCGAGGGCGACCACGATACGGCCCCGGGTCATCTCCCCCGACCTCACCACCCGGGAGATAACGGGGCGGGCGCGCACGTTCGGCCGTTCGATGGACTACCGCTTTCCCTCCGAGAACGCTTTAAAAGGTGGTTTCGGGTCGGCGACCCGTGGCGAGCGATACGGGCGGGCTGTTCTGCCCGGTCGAGTTCCGTTACGGGCGCGAAACGGTTCGTGCGCTCTTCTCCCGCGAGCGTCGATTGGCACGTGCACTTCAGGTGGAGGCGGCGCTCGCCGCGACGGAGGCCGAGCTCGGGATCATCCCGGCCGAAGCAGCGACGAGCATCGCAGCGGCGGTCGAGGGCGGCAAGGTTCGCCTCGACCGGGTCGATGCACTGGAGCGTGAGCTGCGCCACGACGTGATGGCCATCGTCCGCGCGCTCGGCGAGGTCGCCGGGCCGGGTGGGGGATGGGTCCACTACGGGGCCACGTCCGCCGACATCACCGAGACCGCCCTGGCGCTGGAGCACCGCGAGGCCCTGGGCGTGCTACGGGAGGACCTGACCGCGCTCGTGCGGGCGCTCCTCGACCTCGCGCGCCGGCATCGCGTGACGGCGGAGGTCGGACGCACCCACGGCCAGCATGCCGTTCCGCTCAGCTTCGGCTACAAGATGGCCGGCGGCGCGGCCGAGGTGCTGCGCGCGCGGGACCGCCTCGACCAGCTCCTCCCGCGCGTCGCCGTCGGGAAGATGGCCGGTGCCGTGGGGACGGGCGCCTCCTTCGGCGAGCAGGCCGAGCCGATCGAGGCCGGGGTGATGCGCCGCTTGGGACTCTCGGCCGATGAGGCCCCGACGCAAGTCGTCGGCCGGGACCGTCTCGCCGAGCTGACGAACTTCCTCGCGCTCCTTGCCGGGACCTGCGAGCGATTGGCGACCGAGGTCCGCAACCTCCAGCGCACGGAGCTCGGCGAGGCGGCCGAGCCGTTCGACGAGCGGAGTCAGGTCGGTAGCTCGACGATGGCTCAGAAGCGCAACCCGATCGTCGCGGAGAACGTCACCTCGCTCGCGCGGCTCGTACGTGCGTTCGCCCTCCCCCCGCTGGAGAACATGGCGCTCTGGCACGAGCGGGACCTCGCGAACTCGGCGAACGAACGGATCGTGGTCCCGCACGCGCTCGTGCTCACCGACGACATGCTCGTCAAGCTCACCGCCATCCACCGCGACCTGCGTGTCGACGTCGCCCGGATGAGGGACAACCTCTCCCTCGCCGGCTCGGCGACGATGACCGAGCATCTCATGCTCGCGCTCGCGGCCAAGGGGGTTCCGCGCTCGGAGGCCCACGAATTGCTTCGGCAGCTCACCCGACCGGGGGAGGCCGGCGGTACGCTCCTGGAGCGCGCCCAGGGCAACGCGACCTTGCGCGGGTACTTCGAACCGGCCGAGATCACCCGCTTGCTGGACCCCGCCAGCTACGTCGAGAGCGCGGGCGCGAAGACCGATCGAGTGGTCCGGCTGCTGGCCGAGCGGCTCGAACGGTGACCGCGGTCGGCGAGTGGACCGCCACGATCGAGCTCCGGCGACCCGGCCCCGGTTCCGCCGAGCGTTTGGCCCGTGCGCTGCGTCCGGAATCCGAACGGGAGGTGCCCCGGGCGCGCGCGGCGATCGACCTCGTCCCCCCCGATGGGGTTCGCATCGGACTGCGCGCCCGCGACACCGGGGCGCTCCGAGCGGCGCTCAATACCTATCTGGGTTGGGTCTCGCTCACCGATCGCACGGCCGAAGTGGCCGAGCGGCGTCCAGCGCGCCCGTAGGCGTGGCCCCGAGTCGAAGCCGTTATCACCCGTACCCGGAGTCGGCGGGCCGTGGCGCTGCCGGCGAAGTTGCAGAACGACATCAAACAGTACCAGCGGCTCCAACAGGACCTGTCCGCCACCAGTCAGCAACGGATGCAGTTCGACCTCAAACTCCGCGAGACGACCCACACGCTCGAGGAGCTCAAGGCGCTCCCGGCCGAGACCGCGATCTACCGGCCCATCGGGGGACTTCTGATCAAGGCGAAGGACCGCAAGGAGGTCGAGGACCTCCTGACGGAGGACAAGGAGATGCTCGAGGTCCGGCTGAAGGCGATCGAGCGTCAGGAGAATGGGATGCGCGAGCGCTACACCACGATGCAGAAGGAGATCTCCGAACAGCTCCAGGCCGCCGGCGTCACCGGTCCGAGCCCTAACCGGGTTCCGGCCGAATCCGAATAGACGGCGCGCGGCGGCTACGCCGCTCGGTGGACGAGTCGGTCCGCGATCATGTGGAGCGTTTCCTGGTCCACGGCCCGTAGCAGCCTGGACCGATCCACGCGCCGGAGCGCCTCGCCGGTGAGAGCCTCGATCCGCTCCTCGGAGTAGGCGAGGCTGCCGGTGTCGCGAATGATCCCGCGGACCCGCTCCTGATCGTCCTTCGTGGCCGCAGGGTTGCCGAGGACCCGCGCCATCTCGTCCCGGTCCGCAGCGGTGGCGTTCGCGTAGGCCCGGACCACGAGGAGCGTTCGCTTGCCTTCGGGAATGTCGTTGGGGCTCTTGCCGATCTCACCGGTGCCGAAACCCGCACCCAGGACATCATCGCGAAGCTGGAAAGCGATCCCCAGGGCGGTCCCGGTCGCGCCCAGCAGGTTCGTCAGCGCATCCTTCGCCCCCCCGAGGACGGCCCCGATGCGCAACGGCGCGGCGACGGTGTAGACGGACGTCTTGAGCCGATGGACCTCGAGGACATCGTCCTCGGAGACATCCCCGATCGCCCGCCCGCCGTTCCGAATGTCCATCAGTTGGCCGTAGGCGGTGTCCCGCGCCATCCGCGCGTACTCCCCCAGCGCGCGTAGTCGCCGGTCCGGCGGGACGGGGCTGCTCAACAGCGCGCGGACGGTGTAGGGTTCCTGCAGGTCCCCCAGTGTGATCCCGACGCCGGTGCCGTACGCGACGCGGTCGCCGGCGAGGTGCTCGCGTGCATGCTCGGCCTCGAGCGACCGGTGCACCGTGGGCCCCCCACGTCGCTCGTCGGAGTGGTCGATGATGTCGTCGTGGATGAGCATCCAGCTCTGGAAGTGTTCCATCGCCGCCGCCGCGGCGAGCGCGGCCTTCGGCGGGCGGCGCGCAGCGATCTCGAATCCGGCGAGGACCAACAAGGCGCGGAAGCGCTTGCCGCCGCGGAGGTTGAACTCGCGGAGCATCTCGGTCCAGGGAGCGAACCTCGGGGACGCCCGCGCTTCGCCGGCATACTCCCGCGCGAGCTCGGCCTCCACCCGGGGAACCCACCGGGCGAGCTCGGCGAAACCCATGGACCTACGCTGCTTCGACGAGCCACCATATTTAAGGTCGGTCGAGGTGAGCAGTCGATGCCCGAGCCGGCCTTCGTCGAGCTCGTCGCGCGGCTGACCGAGTCGTTCGGCCAGCAGATGGGCTCGTCGCGCCAGATCCCCGAAGGGATCCTCCTGCAGACCACCGACGGATTCCTCTACGCGTTCATCGCCGAGCCCGAACGACTCTCGCTCGCCACGGTCCAGAAGCTGCTCGCCGAGGCTCCCGGCGGTCCACGTCACCTCGTCGTGTTCTGCCGCCAGAGGCTCCCGCTCGCGTTCACCTCCGAGATCCTCTCGAAATCGGCCACCCTGGTCGAGGGCTCCCGGTTCGTCGAGCTTGCGAACTCGCTGGGCCTGGGAAGTTACCTTGGAGAGGAACCGCGCCCGGAGCGACCCGTAGCGGCGCGCCTGCTCCCGAGTGCGCGCCATCTCGACGGCTTGATGGCGCGGGCGCGGACCTGGCAGGAGTGGGACGTGCCGGCGCTCGCCCTGCGGTTCTACCGGCAGGCCGTGGAGCTCAAGCCGGAGTTCTTGCCCGCCCGCAATGGGGTCGCCGCGGCACTACTCCGCCTCGGGCTGATCCCGGAGGCCGAGCGGGCGTATGCCGATGTGCGAACGATCGAGCCCGAGAATCTCGAGGCCCGCCTCGGTCAGGCCGCCGTACTCGGGGCCCAGGGCCACCCGGATGGGGAGATCGCGGCCTACCGAGAGCTCCTCGCCGAAGACGCCGAGCGGACCGCGGTCCGCGCCCACTTGATCGCAGCGCTCCTCGATCACCACCACTGGTCGGCGGCGCGGGACGAGATCGCACTGATGCTCGAGCGAGTGCCCGAGGATGCCCGGTTGCGGTTCCTCCACGGGGTGGCGCTCGATCGGGCCGGCGCTTCCCGTGAGGCTGAAGCCGAAAAGACACGTGCTCGGAACCTGGGGCTGAGCTTCGAACGCGAGCGGGCCCTCTCGCTCCAGCTCGGTCTCGGGGAGCCCCCCGCGCGAACGGAAGAGCCGCTCGCCCCGACCCCCGCCGATACCCCGACGACCGAGGTTCCGCGGCGTGCGTCTCCTCCGCCGAGCGCGCGGCCCGTTCCCCGTGGTTCGGCGACCCGCAAGGCGGGTGCCGCATCGAGACCGCGATCCGGCGCTCGTCGCAAAGGACGGGGGAGTCCGTCCAGCGGCTCCCGGCGCTCTGGCAGGCATAAGTAGGTCGCCCCGGTCGAGCGCCGCGAGGGCCTCGACCATGCGGATCGTTTCACTCCTTCCGAGCGCCACGGAGATCGTGTATGCGCTGGGGCGGGGCCCGGCGCTCGTCGGCCGGAGCGCCGACTGCGATTTTCCTCGTGAGGTCCGGTCGCTGCCCGTCGTGATGCGACCGAGGTCGGAACTCCTCGCGGACTCCTCCGCGGCGATCGATCGCGAGGTCCTCGCGCTCCGTTCCTCCGGGGCAAGTCTGTACGATCTCGACGTCGACCTCCTCCGGCAGCTCCGACCGGATGTGGTGCTCACACAGGAACTCTGCGGTGTTTGCTCGGTGACCCCACAAGAGGTGGACCGGGCGTGCCGACTCGCCGCGGTGTCCCCTCGGATCGTATCGCTCACGCCGGTCTCTCTCGAGGGTATCCTCGAGAGCATCCGCATCGTGGGTGCCGCCATCGACGCCCCGAGTCAGTCCACGCGCGTAGTGGGAACTTTGGCCGAACGTGGCGTTCGTGTACGGAACGCCGCTCCCCACGAGGCCCGCGCCGTCGCCGTGCTCGAATGGATCGATCCGCCCATCCTCGCGGGCTTGTGGACCCCCGAGATGATCGCCGCGGCCGGCGGGCGGAGTGTGGGGGGAGCCGCGCCGGGCCTGCCAGGGGTCCGCACCACCTGGGCGGCACTGGCGCGCGAGTCTCCCGAGATCCTCGTTGTCAGCCCCTGCAGCTTTTCGGTGGATCGGACCCGTCAGGAGCTCGGAACCGAACGGTCGGCCGCGGCTCGCTCGATGCTGTCGGAGTCCCATACCTGGATCGCCGACGAGGCGTACTTCAGCCGACCCGGACCGAGGCTCTGGGATGGACTCGAACTGCTCGGCGCCCTGGTTCGCGGCGAAGACCCGTCCTCGCCCTACCCCGTGCACGAGTGGGCGCCCGCCGCCGCTGAGGTCGCGACGTGACTCGGTACGACTACACGGGACCGCCCACCGGGTACGGGTACTATCAGCCCGGGGTCCGTGAGCCCGGACGGATCACGACCTCGCCGACCGAGATCGCCCACATTCTGATCGCCGCGGTGGTCCTCTCAGCGGATATCGCCTTCATCCAGGTCCGGGGGTTCGTCCTCGGGGGAGTCGCCCTTCCCGGCGGGGTGTGGCTCGAAGCGCTGGCGATCGGCGTCGCGGCGGCGCTCACCGGCTTCGTCTTCCACGAACTCGCCCACAAGATCGCCGCCCAGCGCCGAGGGTACTGGGCCGAGTTCCGGATGAGCCCGATGGGGCTGGTGTTCTCCGTCATCACCGCGTTCATCGGTTTCCTCTTCGCGGCCCCCGGTGCCACGGTGGTACAGGACATGGCCGACCGACGCGACTGGGGGATCACCGGCCTCGCTGGGCCGGTGGTCAACCTCGTCGAGGGGGGCGCGTTCGCCGCCGCCGGTTTCGGACTGTTCTACCTCGGGGGTTTTGGAGCCTGGGTCCCGTTCCTCTTCGTGCTCGGATTCTTCAACGGGTGGTTCGCCACGTTCAACCTCATTCCACTCGGTCCGCTCGACGGGCGCAAGGTCCTGGCCTGGAACACCGGGGTGTGGGCGGCGGCGATCGTGGTCTCCGGGCTCCTCGCCGCCTCGGCGTTCCTCATCGCCTACGGCATCGTGACGCTCTAGCGGTGGGGGCGGCATGACCGAGGTCCGGGAGCTCGGGCGCGGGCGCCTGCTCGTGGACCTCGGGTTCCGGGACACGGAGGGTCTGGTCGCCAGTTACCTGATACCCGGTGCGGGCGGTTGGACGGTCGTCGAGACCGGCCCGACGCCCTGTGTCGCGCGGCTTCTGGACGGGCTGAGCGCCGCCGGAATCGAGCCCGCAGAGGTCCAGCGCGTGCTGGTCACCCACATCCATCTCGACCATGCCGGCGGCGCCGGTGCACTCGCGGAGGCGTTGCCCCGCGCCACCTTCTATGTCCACCGCGCGGGGTTGACCCACCTCATCGGACCCGAACGTCTCATCGCGAGCGCCCGCCGGGCCTGGGGCTCGGCGGCCGACTCGCTGTGGGGGACGATCGTGCCCCTTCCGGCCGATCGTGCGGTCGCCCTGGACGGGGGTGAGGGACTCGACGTACGCGAAGGCAGGCTGGAGGTACTCGCCACCCCGGGCCACGCCCGCCACCACCTCGCGTTCCTCGATACGGCCACTCGGGCGATGCTCACCGGGGACGCCGCCGGCGTGCGACTCTCCACCGACGGGCACGCCCGACCGACCGTTCCCGCGCCGGACCTCGACCTCGAGCAGCTGTTCGCGAGCTTGGACCGGATGGCCGACGCCACACCGCGCGAGCTCTGGTACACCCACTTCGGGCCGGCACCCGGTTCGCGCGAGGTACTGGAGCGATACCGAAGGGACGTCGAAGCGTGGCGCGATGTGGCGCTCGCCGCCGCGCGCGAGGATCCCGCGGTGGCGTCGGTCGCCACCGCGCTCCAGGCCCATGAGTCCTCGGCGACCCCCCCAGACCCCGGCTCGGTCTCGCTCGACCGGGGGACCATGGTCTCGAGCTACGAGCTCTCCGCGCAGGGGCTCCTACGGTACTTCCGCACGAGGGGGCTCCTCGCGGCGGAGGGGCCCTGAGCACCCCGCACCCTCGACGAGCGGGCGTCGCGCTCTCGCTCTTCGGGGCTCGGCTCGTCTACGCGTACAATTGGTACGACATCGGTGCGGTGCTCCCTCTGCTCCAGGTCGGTTTCTCGGCCGGACCCGAGCAGCTCGGAGTCGTGCTCGGTGTGTTCCTCGCGGGGGTCGGGATCTTCCAGATCCCGGCGGGATTCGCCGCGCTGCGCTGGGGCGGCCGCGTCACCTCCCTCGCGGGCCTCACTCTCATGGGCGCCGCCGGGCTCGCGAGCGCGTTCTCCCCGACCTTGTGGGTGCTCGCATCGCTCCGATTCCTCGCGGGCGTCGGCGCCGCGTTCTTCTTCGGCCCGGGGCTCAGCCTGGTGTCCCGCTACTTCCCACCGGGCCAGCGCGGGCCGGTGATCGGGCTGTACAACGGCGCGTTCTCGGTCGGGGGGGCGGCGGGGCTCTTCGTCGGAGCCCTCGTGGGCGAGCTGTTCGGCTGGCCGATCGCCCTGGGCATCGGCGGGATCTTCATGCTCGGCGCCACCGCGATCGTAGCCCGCGCGGTCCCCCGCGAGGTGCCGCCCCCGGTGGGAGAGAGCTTCCGGCAACTGTGGCTGCGCGGAAAGCCCGTGCTTCGGTCGCGGTCGATTTGGGCGTTGGCGCTCGCGCTGACCGGGTTCTGGGGAGCCGTGTACGTGGTCACCCAGTACCTCGTACAGTTCGCCTTCGTCGTGCACCCGGCGTGGGGGACCGGCGCCGCGGCCGCGTTGGCGGCCGGCGTTGTGCTGATCTCCTTCCCCGCCGGTCCCGTCGGAGGTTGGATCGGGGAGCGCGCTTCGGACCGTCGGGTCACCATCGCCATCTTCGGCGCCCTCACCGGGGCGATCGTCTTTCTCGTACCCGTCGCCCCGCTCATCGTGCTCGTGCCGGCCCTGCTCGCCCTCGGCTTCTGCGACGGCGTCGTTTTCGCCGTACAGTACCTCATGCCGGCGTACTTCGCGGAGACCCGTGGCGAGGAGCTCGCGCTGGGCATCGGTCTGATCAATTCGGCGCAGGTGCTGGTCGGCAGCGGGCTGGCCGTGGCCTTTGGTTACCTGATCACGGCGCAGGGCTGGACCGTCGCCTGGCTCTTCGCCGGGATCGTTGCGCTGGGGACGCTCCCGCTCCTCGTCGCGGTCGAGCGCCAGCCGCGCTCCCCGCACCCCGCGCACGTCGCCCCCGTCCTCCCTCCGTCGCCCGGTCCACCAGCGTGACCAAGTTGGTCGGGCGGCCCTCGAACGGGTAGCCGGCGGTCAAGACCAGGGGACGGCTCGCGCGGGAACCCCGCTCGCGGGCGACCGAGACGGCGAGCGAACGCATCTGCTGCAGCGTCTGGTGTCGGGGTGCGGGGAAGGTGCGGACCCCCCAGGAGAGCGCGAGTTGCCGCCGAACGATCGGGTTGGCGGAGAACGCCCATACTTCGGCACGCGGCTTGAGCCGGGCGATCAGTCGCGCCGTACGCCCCGAGTGGGTCGGTGTTACGATCGCCAGGGCATCCGTCTCCCCGGCGAGCCGAACCGCCGACTCGGCGAGGAACTCGTCGGGGCGCCGCGCGGGCCGTCGGAGCAGGTCGAACCGAGGTTCCATCGCCGGCTCGGTCGCCCGTGCGATCCGGTCGAGCCAGTCCACGGCCTCGACCGGGAAGTCTCCCACGGCGCTCTCCTCGGAGAGCATCACCGCGTCCGCGCCGTCGAGCACGGCGTTGGCCACGTCGGTCGCCTCGGCCCGCGTCGGTCGCGCCGAGCTCACCATGCTGAGCAGCATTTGCGTGGCCACGATCACCGTCTTGCCGAGGGCGTTGGCGCGGCGGACGAGCGCCTTCTGCTCCAGCGCCAATCGTTCCAGGGGCACCTCGATGCCGAGGTCGCCGCGCGCGACCATGATCGCGTCCGCCGCCGTCAGGATGCCTTCGATATTCTTCAGCGCCTCGCGGCGCTCGATCTTCGCGATCACGCCCGCGCCGGCGCCCTTGCGCCCCAGGGCGCGTCGGGCGAGCTCGACATCCGCGCCGTCGGCGACGAACGAGAGCGCCACAAAGTCGGCGCCCTCCTCGAGGGCGATCGCCAGGTCGACGCGATCCTTCGGCCCCAGGATCTCGGCCCGCAAATGGGCGCGGGGCAGGAAGACGCCGGCGTGGGGTGTGAGCGGACCCCCGTGGACCACGCGAGCCAGAATCTCGCCGCCATGGACTTCCACCACCGAGAGCGCCACGACGCCGTCGCCGAGGAGGATAGGGTCCCCAGGGCGCGCCGCGGTGGCGAGATCGGGGAGGCTGACCGAGATCCGGCGGTCCGTGCCGACCCGATCGCCACTTTCGAGCGTCAGCAGTGCGCCGGCCTCGAGGGCGTACTTCGGTTGCTCCAAATCCCCCAACCGGATCTTGGGCCCCTGAAGGTCGGCCACGATGCACCGTTCCGCGCCGAAGTCGCGGATCGCGCGCCGAACGCGGCGGAGCTCCGCCCGGTGCTCGTCGTCGGTGCCGTGCGAGAAGTTGAGGCGGAATCCATCCACCCCTGCGCGGAGCAATCGGCGGAGCTGGGAATCCGAGCCGCTCGCCGGGCCTACCGTAGCCAGAATCCTAGTCCGACGCACGGTTCCGTACTCTCTCAGGAGGATACAACACAAACGGAACCTCGTGGAAGCGGATTATCGCTCGAGGGCGGGTTGACCCATCTCCAAGGGGCTCAACCCTTGACGTCGCGCCGCACCGGGGAATAGGTTATTCCGCCGACCCGCTCCCATCGACCTACAGCCCCGTGGTGTAGTGGCCAAGCATGCTGGCCTTTGGAGCCGGCGACAGCGGTTCGAATCCGCTCGGGGCTATAATTAAAATAATGTCGTAGGCCTAGGAATCATGATGGCGACCGACCGGATGACCTCCATCTCCGTTCACGCTTCAACTCTAAGGATGCTCCAGCCGTTCAAGCGGGGCGACATGACTTGGGACGACGTGCTCATCGATTTCATCGAGGAGCACGTACCGAAAGAATTCGTTCGGGCGATGATCCACGATGCCGAGAAGGGCCCGGGTATCCCGTTCGACCAGGTGTACGCCGAACACGTTCGGCGGAGGCGCTAGCGCTTGCCCATCGTGGACATGAGCCACGAAGCGAGGCGCCAATTCCTTTCGTTGCCGCCCGAAATCGCCGACCGCTTCAAGGAGCTGGCCGATCTGCTCGAGGTGAACCCCCACCGGCTCCCCCCGTGGTGCGAGGTGAAGTCCATCGGACGAGAAGGTGCCAGGGAAGTCTTCCGTGCTCGCGTTGGGGAGTATCGGGCAACATACGTGTTCGATGGGCACCTCGTCCGATTCACGCGGTTTAGGCTCCGTAAGGACCTGGCGTACTCCGCCCTTCCAAAGACATAGCCCGTCTACGTTCCGGATATCCCCGACCAAATGTCTGAAGGAGCGAAACCCGGGATGGTCGAACAGGGAAGGTGGGCACGGTTCACACCTGTCGTTGAGGGGTACGAATCCAGCATCCATGAAGTCCCGAGGGGGGGATTCTGCCTGAGCGTGTTCCTCCTTCTCAACGCCAGGGACCGGCCGTCTCGAATTCTGATCGGACGCCCGAACCCCGGGGCGAACTGGGAGCGCCTCGCCGGATACCGGCGGGCCGGCGTCTCGGACGAAGAATGGCTCCTCCCGGCCTCGATCCTACGGTTCGCCGAATCTCCCGACGACGCCGCGCAACGGATCATCGATGAACAGCTCGCCGGAATCCAGATCCTGCTATCCGGGCCTCAGGTCGAATCCGAGGTCTACTCACCGAGGGGGAGAGTCGAGTGGAAGAATCACTGGGACCTTAGATTCCTGTACACGGGAGCCCTGGCCGCCGCTCCACCCACGGGGAGCGTCTGGGCGGAGCTTGCGTTACTTGACCCAACGGCGCCTGGATCGAAGATGCTCGGACGGGGGCAGGGCGATATCCTGCGCTCGAAGGCGAGTGTATCCCGCTGAGATGCAACAGCCGGCGGATCCGCTCGGGGCTAAATTCCGGATCCGCCGGGGGCTACCCACCGACCCGGACCGGTCGCCCGCGACGGGAGACTGAATTCGCGCACTCGATCAGGGTAGGGCCCACTCATGTAGGGGCACACCATGACCCGGATCGTCATGGCGAAGAAGCCAACGAAGGGAAAGAAGAAGCGATAGGCCGCCCGAGCCAGCTTAAGTTTCGGGCGCTCGGGAATTGCTTGCGCGGACCTCTCACCCGGCTCAATCGAGCCGAGGACGTCGGCGGATTCCTGTTGTGCCTGGATGTCATAGTGTCGTTTTCGACCGCCCGACTTTGCCCAAATCTGACTACCGGTGGCGTGGTGTTTGGACCTGGAACCTCCGCTTTCAAGAAACGCTCCCTTCGCCCGCCATGGGTTGTCTTGTTCGACCCTAGCCTAAGGATACCTAGTGCGCCGTCCAACGAGTCGGGGCAGCGGGGAGCCCGTCGTGAGTGGGCGACTTCTTGGCGATCCGAGCACTTAGGAGAGCGGGGAGTGGTCGAGGGCCGGTGCGTGCCGGCCGCCGAATATTCGTGGTGGCTGAAGCGCCCCTATCGGACCCGTGGTCTGCACAGCCCGCCGGGGAGTATCGAAAGAGGCGGACACCAGGCCGAGGGGGAGGGCTTCGATGTGGTCGGGGACGACCGCGCCCCGGTCCCTACGGACCATCGCCGCCGATAGGGGGGCGGATGCCGGGTTGATATCTGACTCCAGCTTGTTCTGGGCGTGCAGTTGCACTACGTGGGGATTCGCGTCACCAATCTTCGGCGGTCCATTCGATTTTACACCAAACTACTTGGACTCAGGGAGACCATTCGGGGCGACTTCCGGGCACTTGGTCGAGGGATCTGGGTAGGGTTGCAAGACCCCCATTCGAAGGCGAAGCTCGAGCTCAACTGGTATCCCGCGGGCTCGCAGTTCGGTCCGAAGTACCGGCCGGGGGAGGCGCTCGACCACATCGGATTCACGATCGGCCGTGCTTCGTCGCGAAAGCTCGTTCGTCACTACGAGCGCCTGTTAAGCGGAGGAGCACGGTCCACACCCGTCACCCCCGAGAGCACCGGGGGTTGGATGGCGTGCGTGCGAGATCCGGATGGCAACTGGATCGAGGTGTTCCGTTCGCCCACGCCGGCAGAAGAGAGCTTGGAACGTAGTTTACGGCGGGCGGCTCGGAAGCGACAGCGACGGAGATCGGGTCCTGCCCGGCGGTAGGAAGCCCCCCGCTACGATCCGCTTGCGGTCGACGCCGTTCCGGGCTCGCTGCTTCGACCTCAGGTTCTGCGGCGGCCGACGATGGGGGAGCTCGCCCTCGCAGTGAGCCGGCGGGGCGGATCTCAATCCGAACGAGGGTCCCTTGAAGGGCGCACGCACCCTCCGGTGGAATCGCATGGACCGAGTTCGCCTTCCTATCTCCCGTGAGCGGGCCCCCGGCCCTGGGTATCGGAAGACCCTCGGCGTCGAGACTTCCGGTGCCCTCGAACTGCCGTCGGGGTAAACATCCACCCTGGGGCGGGAGCGCCGGGCGCAACGAATCGCGCTGCTGCGATCGGGCGTGTAGATACCAGCGGATCTTCGAGTTCGTGCGATTCGCGCGTCGCCCCGTCTGACAATCCACGTTCCTCGCCCGACCCGCCGGGACGAGGAATGCCTAATCCACCATGCGGGAATGCGGCCCGTGGGTCGGGCATGACGCCGGAGGAGCTCGCCGAACTGATGCAAACTCTAGATGATGCTTGGAACGCCGGTCCTACCAGCAAGCTGTGGGACACGTTCCGGCGGCGGCATACGGAGGACGTCGCAGTCTATTGGCCGGGTCAGCCCGAGCCCACTCGGGGCAGGCACAATCACGACGTGGAAGCGGAGGAGTTCTTCAAAACCTTCCCCGACAACCATCTCGTCAATCGCCCGTACAAGATCTTCTTCGCCGCGGGCAATCATACCTGCTCCGTTGCGGATTTCTCGGGGACGATGAAGGGGCCGATGGTGATGGCGGGCAAGACGGTCCCGGCAACGAACCGCTCGTTCAAGGTCGAGTTCTGCACCTTGGCCACCTGGAACGACCGTGGGGAGATCACCGAGGAGCGACTTTTCTACGACCTCGTGGGACTCATGAGGCAGATCGGCCTAAGCTAGGGTCTGTCCCGTTTGACCCGCCGCCTCGATGGCGACGGGGGTCGTTCCGTGGCCCGCTCTCGGCCCGCGGTGTCCCTCGGCCGCCGGTAGTTGGGGAATCGGGCGTCGGGGGATCGAGCGCGTCTCGGTCTCCGCCGGCGGACTACCGTCCGGCGAGGGCCAATGCTCCCTCGGGCCGCTAGGCGTAGGTCCAAGTCGCCCCGCAGTTGTAGAAAACGAAGTATCTCGCGGCGGCGTCCCACGCGAAGACGGGGTACTTGTAGGCGAACGCGCCCGGCCCCGGGGGAGGGTTCGCCCCGCGATTATAGAACCACGTACCGTTGAAGAAGGTCCAAGTGAGATACGGTCGGAAGGAGACCTGGGTGTTGGATCCGCCCCAGAGTACCGCGACCGTATCGTTCGCGGCAAATGCGGGACCGACCCGCTTTTCCGGGGTGATCGGCGTGGTAGTACCGCGGAAGACGATCCTCCAAACCCCTCGGGAATAGCCCCAGGTATCTTTGCTGGTACATGCGGTGAGGGCGGAGCTGTGCGGCACCCACCACCCTGACTCCAGAATCACGTAACCGCCGCTCGCGAAGTACGCCATCGCTGCGCCCTCCCGACGGCAAGGTCCGCTGATGTTGAGCTGATGCCAAGCCCCCATGGCGAAGGTCCAGGTATCGTTGAGATCCCCGCCGCTTGTGTTGCCTCCAAAGAGTAGCGCGTACGAATCCCCGACGTCGTAGGTCATCGCCGCCTTGTTCCGAGCGGGTGGGCGGGTGGCTGGCGAGAGAGCGGTCCAGTGGCCGCTTCTGAACTCCCAAGTATCACCGAGGCTGCCCGTCCTATTCCTCCCCCCGAAGAGGAGGACGTAGTGGTCGATCGCGTCGTAGGTGAGCGAAGCGTATGCCCGGGGCGGTGGATGCACCTTGGGCGAGAGCTTGTGCCACGAGGAATTCTGGAAGGCCCAGCTATCCCCTAGGAAGATGCCCGTAGGCGTCAGACCGCCGAACAACACCAGGTATCCGTCCGCGCCATCGAACGTCGAGGCGGCGCCCACCCGGCTCGGGGGGGCGATGCCGGCGACCCCCGTGACGTTCGACCAGGTTCCGTGGGGGTGCGGGACGAACGCTGGTCCGCCGGCTGGTGCCGGGCGTGGTAGGGGAGCCAAGAACCCGGGGTGGGCCGCCACCTCAGGCATCAAGAGTAGCACGATGGCGCACACGGTGAGGCCGAGCGAAGCGATCATCCGAGCGTTTCGTCGACGGCCGCTTCGGATCCTCATCGACCACAAGTGACGGCCGCCTCGAATTAGAGTTCGGCGGTAGTTCGGGGGGAAAAGTTGGATCCTCTGGGCCCACCGTCTCGAGCCTCGACAACGGGGGCTAGGAGTAGGTATCGTGAGAACCCCGTCCAGCCCATGGAGCGCCGGGTAATCCACGAGGTGTTCGACACGGGCCCCCGCCGCGCGAGACCCGCGAAACGATGTTGACCTTTGCGAGCAAGGGCCGTCGTGGACGAGTGTTGAGGCGGTTGTATTCACGATCACGATTGATGTCCCTCCGGGCGGCATCCCACGGTCCGTCGATGATCGAAAGGATTGGGAGCGTGCGGCGTAGGCGGCCGCGCATGGGCTGGAGCCCGCCAAGTACCCCCGCGCGGATCGATTTCGGTACGATGGGTCTTTGAAGCCGTTGCTGCCGCCGCCGAAGAGATGAAGGTTCGGACGGATTGGGCGACGCGGGATGAATGCAATGGAATCTCCCAGCGGACGACTCGAGCCGCCGCGGATCACGACGTTCTTGACGTTCTCGGGATCGCAATACGGGAAGGCCGAGGAAGCGATCCGGTTCTATGTTTCCTTGTTTCCGAATTCGAAAGTCGAGTCGCTTGTGCGACACGGAGAGGGGGAAAGCGTTCCCGTGGGCGAGATGCGGAGGTGCTCGTTCGTCCTGGCGGGGGGCCGCTTCTTGGCGACCGAAACCCAAGGTGATGAACAGCTCCGATTTACCCCGGCATTCTCGCTCTACGTTGAGTGTCGTTCGGCCGAGCAACTGAACGCCCTGTTCGACGGACTTTCATCGGGCGGGAAGATCCGCATGCCGCTCGCGGAGTATCCCTCGAGCAAGTTGTTCACGTGGTTCGATGACCGGTACGGTGTCTCCTGGCAGCTGGAGTTGAAGCGCTAGGCCACCGACGCGGGTTCGGCCGAATCGGACCCCGGCATTGCACCCCCTCGCCTGCGTCGAAGGGGGGACCGCGTGGAATGGTTACCAGTCAGATTCGACCCATGCCACGAGTTCTAGGCTCGCTCCGGTGATCGGAGCCCCAACGCCCGGGTGCTTCCTCCTCGCGGGCATCGCCGTACCGACGGATCCCGTTTTCGAACCTAGGTGAGAGCTTAGCGCGACCGTAGGGCCGGTCCCCATCGCGGCGCATTCCGTTGCGCCCCCGACCCGCCCGACCACTGCCGGTTCGGCTCTGCCATCGAACTCGCGCACGGTCGGTGTCGGGCGCAACCCGATCGAGGGTCCTCACCCTCGTGAGCGGCCATCTCCCCGGGTTCAAGAATGGGTAGGAACAATCGGGACATGCCGCCCCGACCAGCCCAGGCACCGCTCATCCCGAATTGGTCGGGCTCACCGTACAAGTAAGTCACGGCACATCCCCCTCGCGTTCGGATCGCGTCACGTGCATAGCCCGGACCGTGGCCATGCAACGCCGACGGGGCTCCGTCGAGGGGACCTGCCTTTAGCCACCCTCCGGTCGACTCGAGCCTCCGGCACCCAAACGGCTTTTCCGTAGTGCCCCATCGGAGGAAGTCGAGGATCTAGGCGCATGTCGAAGGATCAGAAGATCCGGATCTTGGTGGGTACTCGGAAGGGGGCGTTCGTTGCGACAAGCGATCTTCGGCGCAAGAGCTGGAAGATCGGGACATCGGCGCTTGGATCGGCGGACGTGTACCATGTCGCCGCTGACCCCCGGCACCCGGGAACCCTGTACGCGGCCGCCAACAGCGCGTTCTGGGGTCCGATGGTCCAACGTTCGACCGACTGGGGGAAGACGTGGAAGGAGTCGGCGACGCCGCTGACCCCCATGCAGAAAGAGCGGTCGCCCGAAGGCGACCCCGCACGTCAACAGTCGCGACCCTTGGCCAACCTCTGGCATTTCGAGCCCGGACCAGCCTCCGACCCGGACGTGCTCTACCTGGGGGCCGATCCCCACCTCCTCTTCCGGAGCAACGACCAGGGCGAGAGCTGGGAGGGAGTGGCCGGGATCAACAACCATCCGGATCGCAAGAACTGGGGACCCGGCAATGGCGGCCCCTGCCTCCACACGGTCCTGCTCGATCCCCGGGACGCCCGCCGGATGTACGTCGGGATGTCCTCGGTCGGGACCTTCCGCTCGGAGGATGGCGGACGGAGCTGGACGCCGACGAACAAGCATGTGGAGTGCCCATTCCTCCCCGAGGGGAAGCGCTTCCCCGAGACCGGTCAATGCGTGCACAAGGTGGCGATCGACTCCGCCAACCCGAACACGTTCTATCGACAGGACCACGGCGGGATCTACGTCTCGCACAACCGGATGGATTCGTGGAGACGGATCGGCAAGCCGCTCGGTGACGACTTCGGGTTCGGGGTCGCGTCGCCCGCCATGCGGCCGGGCCTCGCGTACTTCGTTCGCCTGGACGGCTTCCGCAGCACCGCCCGGGACTTTCAGGTCCAGGAGTGGAACGACAGGACCCGTCGGTGGAAGATGTTGGTTCGACCGAACGCTTTCCCGGGCAATTTCAATGTGCTGCGCGAGGGGGTCGCGACCGATGCCCTCGACCCGCCGGGGATCTATGTCGGCACGACGACCGGTCAGCTGTTCATGAGCCCGGATGCGGGGAAGTCGTGGCAGGTACTGCCGTACGTTTTCCCGCAGATCCGCTCGGTCAGCGTCGTGAGTCCCGGCGCGAGCTGAGAGATCGGACCGGGTCGTTCCAACCAGCACCCTGGGGACGGAGAGCGGTTCAGCGCGGTCCTCGATCCACGGAGGGGCCCGCCCCGGCAACGTCCAAGCGGGAAAAGAGGCTCCGGATCGCCCCAGGTATCGACTCGAACGTGCCCACTTCGAGGATGTGATCGCCTCGGGTGGAGCCGGCGGGAATGGTCAGCCCGCGATAGTGAGGGCCGTACTCCTGCAATCCGGTGAATAGGATCGCTCCCCGCATGCCGGCGCGTCGCGCGCCTTCCGTGTCCGACCAGGTATCGCCAACGTGGACGGCGTCGTGAGCGGGAGTCGAGAGGGCCTCGAGGACCGCTTGGAAGATCTCGGCGGCAGGCTTGGCCCAGGGAAGCTCGTCGCTGAACGCGTAGGCCTCGACGTGCCCCGCCAGCCCGAGACGATCGAGGACCCCCCGCATCGACCGACCTTCCTCGCCCACGGTATTGCCGACGACACCGAGACGATAGCCCTCGGCGCGGAGAACGTCCAGTACCTCCCGCGCTCCGGGCGCGGCCTTGAACGGCTGACGATCGACCCACGTTCGTAGCTCTTCGAGATACCTCGGGACATCCGGGCGCAGTCCGAGCCCGTGCGCGGCGCGCCGGAGTTGGACCGCGGGGGATATCGAAACCCCTCGGACCGCTTCCTGCGACGCCTCTGCGAGGATGCGCTGGAAATCGTTGCCGATCTTCTCCTCGGTCCAACTCTCACGCGATCCGGTGGACTCGGCACGGCGAAGGGCCTCCACCGCGATGGCGACTTGCCCGTGGTAGTACCGCTCCTCCTCCTCGGGGGTGAGGTACAGTAGGGTATGCCAGACATCGAGGGTGACCGCGCTCAACGCTCGGCACCCCCACCGCGGACACTGAGCACTCTGGTCACGCGGCCGCGCAAGCATATGGCTCCGGCCGTGCTTGCGCGGGCCGATCGGGCCGGCTCAGCAGGCCCCTACGGGTATGCTCGCACGGATGCGCCGTTCATACACGCCCCCGACCGTCGCGGGGAGGGTGCAGACGAGCCGTCCAATGGGCCCGGGAGCGCGGTCGTCGAGGACACGGGCGGCACTGCTCGCCATGGCCCTCGCCGCCGCCCTGGCGCTCCCGGGCGTCGGTGCCATCGACCCCGGGCTCAGTGGATCGAGTCCGCACTCCCCGATTCGAATCTCCACCGGCGCGCCCACGGCGGCGCTCAACCAGGGCCCCCTCGTCGCGGTCACACCCCCGACCTTCTGGTCCCTTGACCTGCAGACCAACAACTCGAGCGGGGTCTGGTCCGATGCGACGGTGCGCGCGTTCCTCAATGCGACCCCGTTCACGTGGGTCCGCTACGGCGAACTCACCGAGGAATGCAACATCTCGGCGGATCGGCTCTACGCATCGAACGGCACCGTTGTACCCGGCGGCTGTCTCTACAACCTCACCGCGTTCAAGGACTGGTGCTGGTCGCGCACCCCCCACTGTCACGCAGTGCTCCCGCTTCCCGGGGAGAACAACAACTCGGCCGAGGACGCTTCCATCGCCCGATGGATCGTGCAGACCATCGGCTTCCAACCCGACTATTGGTCGGTCGGGAACGAACCCTCCGGCTGGAAACACTACGGGATCCCGTGGACCCAATGGTCGCCGCAGGACAATTCGACGCCGACGCCGCTCGCGTATGCGTTCGACCTGAAGGCGGCGATCACGGCCGTTCGGGGGGTCGACCCCTCCGCGAAGTTCATGGGGATCGAGGCCGCGTGTGCCTGCCAAAAGCCCGCGTGGTTCCAGGATATCGTTCGCGTCGACGGGGCCCGGATCTCGGCGTTGGGCTACCACTCCTACCCCTGGGGCGGGTCCTACAACGAGACGCTCGACCAGTTCTACGGGGCGTTGAGCTCCGTGAACAACATTTCCACCACGTACGCGCACATGCGCGCAGAGATCACCGGTCGTTGCGCTCGATGCTCCACCCTCCCGATCTATCTCCATGAGTACAATGCCGGCCCCGGAAACGGCCATACGAACTTCAGCGGGGGGTATGCCAACGCCGTGTTTCTGGCGGCGTCGGTCACCCAGGCGCTCCGCGCCAATGTCACTCAATTCACCGTGTTCAATCTCCAGAGCAACCTTTCGGCGTTCGGATATGCAATGATCAACCGCACCGATGTCGTCGGGCCCACCGGGATTCTGTTCTCCAACGTGCTGGACCATCTGGTCCGTGGGAGCGTCTACGCCACGGGCTTCTCTCCGGGTTTCCCGGGACTTTGGTCGGTGCTGACCGTCGGGCCGGGGAGCGGTACGTTGCTCGTGATCAACACGAACCTGACCCAGACACTGACCTTCTCGCCTTCCGGTGTCTTCTCCGCTTCCAAGCATGTCAGTTCGATCGCCTGGCACCCGGGCGCGCGGTTCCCTGCGGTCACGAACGCCACGCTTCAGCCCAGCTACAGTGTCGGGCCGCAGGGCATCCTGCTGCTCTCCGTCCCCGCGCGGGCCGTGCATGGCCCCGCCCGTGTGGGGGCCGCGGGCGCTCCAACGTCGGTCCAGCGGACGGGTGCGGCACCGGTTCTCCCCTGGGAATCGGGTGTGGGCCCGGTTCTGGGCGGGGTCGTCTCCGCCGTGCTGCTGCGACGGGCGCCCGTCGGGCTCGCGGGCAACGTTATGCGAGGCACGGCTGGTGCCCGACCGCCATGACCCATCCGCCCGAGGATCGAGCTGGGAGCTCGACCGATTGGTTGAACGCTCGGCTGCGGCGCGCCGCCCCTTCGGCGATCGGCCTGGTCCTGTTGCTCGTGATATCGGGTCTCACCTCGGGGAGCGCCGCTTTGGTCGCTCCTAGGGCCGCCGTCGCGCCGGCTTCGACCGTAGCGCACGGTTCAACGCACGCCCCCGATCTGTCCGGGCTCGCCGGGTCGTCCACGCACGTCGCCTCCGCCCTCTTTGGCAGGACCGTGGGCGTGGGCGCGGTCCACTCACCGCTTCGCACCCACGTGGTCCATGGCGCCGCGCATCCGCTGGTGGTCTGCGCCGGCTGCGGATACTACATGCAAGAGGCCGCGATCGTCGACCAGCTCTGCGTGATCGGAGCCTCGACGCCGTGCACCGGCGTCCCCGGTCTCAGCGCCCTCTCCTTCGACGTCACCATCCGGAGGACCCCCTACGAGACCGGTTTCGAGGTCACGGCGATGACCAACCAAGGGGACTGGTTCAAGAGCGCCGTGCTGTTCAACTGGTGCGGTCCGGGATTCGACATCGGCAACGAGGCGTTCAACCGCACCGCCGTGTCGGTGTACCCGACCACCGGAACGATGGGCTGTTTCGGCGGGCCGGCCATGGGTGCGGGCGATGTGATCAACCTCGGCATGTACGTCTCCGACACCGGCTCCAGCACCGGCGACGTGTGCTTCACGGCGAACGACACCTCGACCCCGGGCGCGCCCAACGCGACCTACGCACGCTGCATACCCCAGCCCGACCCGGGCGCCACCCCCTCGACGAACTACTTCGTTCCGGGCTCGGGGACCTACTTCTTCACCGGCCCGATGACCGAGATCATCAACCGGACCACGACCGGCTGCCTGGACTACCGTTCGATGCCGGACATCTCCTACCAGATGGTCGCGGGGGCCTACGTCCTTCACGCCACGCCGTTCTCGCTTCAAGGCAATCCGATCCTGTCCCAGACCTGCTACGTCGCCGTCGCCACGACGCCGTGGAGCTTCAACCCGGACAACTCGACCTACTTCGTCGCCGATGGAAGCGGTCACAGCGGACGGTACGGCCCGCACTGGCTGGGGGCGAGGAACATCTCCTCCCTGTCCAACCGGAGCACCTGGCAGTTCGACACCGACGCCGTGCTCCCGGCCCCCACCCAAACGCTCTACTCCATGGACGTCGGCCAGTACCCGTCGGTCTCGTTCGCCGATCCGGTGGCGGGCGCGAACATCAACGGCGTCCGTTGGATCGTCAACTGGAGCTACTCGCCGCTGATCGGGAACTGCTCGGAGGGAGCCTCCAACCAGACGCTGGTCTGCACCACCGGTCCGGCCTACGCCTCGTCCATTACCCTCGTCGTCTACGAGGTGGGCGGTTACACCGACTTCAGCCCGGTCGCGAGCTTCCTCGTCTACGCCGACCCCACGATCAAGACCGTCACCGCCACCCCCAAGGTACTGGATGCCAATCAGTCCACGACGCTCACGGCGACCGTGGCGGGCGGTTCGGGAGGGGTCACCTACGCCTGGAGCGACCTTCCACCGGGATGCGCGCCGGCAGACCGGTCGTCGATCACATGCTCGCCGACCGTCGGCGGAACCTACAATGCGACCGTCCACATCAACGACTCGTTCGGCTACTCCGCCAACGGCGCGACGGGCCCCGTCCACGTCTACAGCGACCCGAACGTCACCATCGCGGCACCGGGACCGGCCGAGCGGTACATCGACCTGAGCCAATCCTTCAGCATTACCGCCGACGTCCTCGGCGGCTCCGGCGGGAACGTCTACAACTGGACGGGCGGCCCGCCGGGCTGCACCGGTGCGACCACGGCCACCTACACGTGCACCGGGCAGTACCCCGGCCCGATCACGGTCAACCTGGGCGTCACCGACTCCAACCGGTTCACGACCCGCATCCACCCGCTCACCGTGCTGGTCTACGCGAGGCTGACCGCCTCGCCGGCCGCGCCGACCTTCCAGGCGACCGTCGGAACCTCCGTGAACATCGCCGTGAACGTCTCCGGCGGTGACCCGCCGTACACCTCGAGCTGGACGGGGCTACCGAACGGCTGCTTCTCGGCGAACCGGACCACGCTGGTCTGCACGCCGACCAGCGCGGGGACCTACACGGTGACCTTCTCGGTCAAGGACGCGCTCGGCGGGACCTCGAACGCGACGGTCACGCTGACGCTCACGAGCGCGAGCGGGGCGGCAGGTCTGTCCAACACCGACCTGCTGGTGCTCGGCGTGATCCTCGCGGTGGTCGTGGTCGCCGTAGGGGTAGGCTTGGCGCTCCGCCGGCGCCCCGCTCCACGGCCCCCGGTCGGCGACGAAGAGGCGGAGCCGGAAAGCACCGAAGAGACCGCTCCCGACGCCCCCTGAACGACGGCTAGGGAGAACGGGAGATACCCACCGATGGTCGGTCGATCACGGGCTAAGACCCGGCCGCGCCGGGCCCCCCCCAAGAAGCCTCGACACCGTGCGCCCATGGGCGTGGCTCGTGCGCGTGCACCGCCTTCCGAACGGATGACGATCGAAGCCCTTCAGAATCTCTCGGAGGAGTTCGAGGAGGCCATCCACCACGTCCGGCAGATGCTCGACCGTCCAACCTGGTCGATCGGCCCGGCGCTCCCGGTCCCTTCGGCCGAGCTGGCCACAGGTTCGATGGGTTGGCGCTGGCAGATCTCGGGGGTCGGTGGGGGCGCCGAGCCCGGGGCGGAGACGACAGGTTCTCGGCTCGGAGCGCTGTACATCGTGACCGTCTCCGGCCGGAGCTGGCCGGGGCCGGTCCGAGCGTCGGGGGTGTTTGTCGGCGCCCCTCCCCGGGGCGTCGTGCTCCAGCGGACGTCGCGCTCGCCATTCCTCGTCATCGCGGCGCGGGTCGACCGCGGATCGGTCGCCCTCTTGAGGGAAATCGCCACCTCCGCTCGCCTCGAGCTCGAGAAGGACGAATAGTCCGGCCGGAGAGACCCGCCGGGACCCTACGCGGGACGGGTTCCGACGGAAGCGAGGCCAGATAAAGCGGTAGTTCGAGACTCCGGGGCCGGGCCCAGCGCCCACCGAGGCCTCGCACGCATGGATCCGGTCGCCCTGATCAACAACCTCTGGCTGCTCATCGCCGCCCTCCTCGTCTTCACGATGACGATCGCGGTCGGCTTCCTCGAGGTCGGCGAGCTGGGCGAGGGGCTCTGGCCGAGCCTGCTGAAGACGATGCTCATCTCGGGCGCCGGGCTGTTCGTCATGGCCCTGGTCGGCTTCAACACCGCCTTCGCGCCGACGACGCTCGGAGGCTTGATCGGAAACCCCGTCTACCACGGCGCCCTCTACGCCGCCTTCGACCCCGCCACCGCCACCTCGGTCTGGTGGTCGCAGAGCGCGGCGGGTAACACCCTCGGCGCCTACTTCCTGTTCGAGACCGCGTTCGCCACCGTCACGCTCGCGCTCGTGGGCGTTGTGACGCTGAAGAAGGTCAAGCTCCGCGCGTTCGTCCTGTACTCGATCCCCTACTTCGTGCTGATCTGGAACCTCCCGGCCGCGTGGATCTGGAACCCCGATGGTTGGCTGGCCCAAATGGGGATGGCCGACTTCGCCGGCGGGCTCGTTGTGCACGGGGCGGCCGGAGCGGCCGGGCTGGCGTTCCTCGTCCAGATCTGGCGGGAAGAGCGGGCCCGCGGCGCCACCGAGAGTCCCCAGACCCCGATCAAGATCTCACCCGGGTGGCTGACGCTCGCGATCCTGCTGCTCTGGGTCGGATGGTTCGGGTTCAACCCCGGCAGCGTCCTCCAGTTCAACTCCGAGGTGCCGGTCGTGGTCCTGACGACCTTCCTCGCGGCGGCCTCCGCGTTCCTCTCGACCTACCTGACCCGGTTCCTGATCACGCGGGTCGATCCCGGCCCGATCTGGGCAGTGAACGGGATCCTGATGGGGCTCATCGTGATCACGCCGGTCGCCGGATTCGTCAGTCCCGGTAGCGCGATCATCCTCGGGCTCCTCGCGGGGCCGCTGTTCATCGGCGGGGAGATCCTCGTGGGCCGGCAGAAGTGGTTCTCCGACCCGGTCGGGCTCCTCCCCGGCCACCTGCTCGGGGGACTCTTCGGAGTGGTCATGATCGCCTTCTTCACCCAGACCGGGTTCGCAACGCTCTCGGGCGCGCCCGGGCTGCCGAACGGACTGTTCTTCGGCGGCGGCATGGCCGCGGTCCACCAGCTCGGGGTCGAGCTGTTCGGTATCGTCGTGGTGATGGTGACGGTCTTCGTGCTCTCGCTGATCGTGCTTGCCGCGATCGCGCAGGCGATGGGTGGGATCACCGTGGGCAACGCGACCGGAGCGCCGACGAGCGCGCCACCGACTCCGCTCGCTCCCGGAGCCGATGCGGCTCCGGGGCGTACGGCGGGCTAGTTCGAGCTCGCGAGCGCCACGCGGCGACCACGGGCCCACGGCCAGCGAGGCGGTGCGATGACTTCGTGGCGGCGGCAGCTCTGGCAGAAGAGCACGAGCTCGTCGGGTTGGGAGGCGAGCTCGGGCGTACTCAGATGGTCGGCCGAGGCATGCCGGCACTCGCGCCGGTCGCACTTTCCGATCCAGCTACGTTCCATGACGAGACGTCTCCGTAGGAATTGATGCGCATAACTACGTATTAAGTCCTATTGGTTCGGCCCCCGAAACGCGGGTGCCCCGGGTCCCCTGCGGCGCTGCGGAGGCCGCGCGGCGCCGTTCCGTTCAGGACCGATCGCTCACGGCTACCCCGTGCACGGGAGCATCGGCCGTGCGGTCAGAACGGGATCTCGCGGAGCAACCGCTCGACCGCCCCGCGGGCGAGGGCGAACCCGACGGCGATGGTGAGCAGTCCGACGAACAGCCCGCCGGCCAGCAGTCCGACGGACAGGGAGGCGGGAGCCCCCCCGGCCCCGAGGTCGATCGGGATGATGGTGGCGAACATCACGATCAACCCGACGAGCATTGCGGCCAGCATCGCCGAGGGTTGAAGATACTGGGGGCGCGGGCGCTCCTGGAAGTCGGAGAAGCGCGCGGCGAACACGAGCCCGACGAACGAACCCTCCAGGACCGTGAGGGCGACGATCCCGAATGCCGAGGCGATGGCGATCGGCGGCAACGCGTACACGAGCGAGCTGACGACCACCCACGCACAACCGAAGGGCACGGCCATGACGAGGACCGTGCCGGCCTTGGACCAGAACACCTGGGCCGGAGCGATCGGGAGTGCGTACAGGTTCTGGAATCCCCGTCGCTCCTGCCCGATCGAAGTCGACGCGAGCAACAGTGCATAGAAGCCGGAAAGCCAGCCCACCCAGAGCACCTCGGAGAAGCGGGTCCGGCCCCCGCCGGCACCGCCGAGACCGAAGACCCCGACCACACCGAGCACGAGCGGGAGCACGACCATTGGGAGCAGCTCGCGGCGACGCACGAGCCCGCGGAGGTCCTTGGAAGTGATCGAGGCCTCGACCCGCCCGAATCCGAGCGCGGTGAGCAGCGGGTGTCGCCGACCGTACCCCTCGGCCTCGAGCCGGATCTCACCCGCGGTGACCGACCAGAACCGGGTCCGAAGTATGCCGGCGGCCACGACGAGGCCGCCGACCAGGAGGCCGGTCAACGTCGCGAACACCGCGGCGTACAGCCATTCGCCGCCGAGCGCAAAGGCGGCGGCGCGGGTCCCCCAGAGCAGGGGCACGTAGCCCGAGAGGGTGACGAGCGAGTTCACCGACCCGACGACCGCGAACAGGAGCACCGGATTGAACAACAGTTGGAAGGCCAGGATGACGACGAGGAGGACCGCCGCGCGTAGTACGAGGGCGGCCCGTCCGGAACTGCGACCCAGCAGCCCGCTGGCCCGCTGGGTCGTCGAGCGGAGCATCTCGATGAGGAGCCCGGCCTCGAACAGCCCCAGCAGCGAGAGGACCGCCGCGACCCCGAACGCCGGCAGCGTCCCGGTGGCCACCGCCACGCCCAGCCCGGCCCCGAGGGCGACCGAGGCGGTGATCGAGTAGGAGTAGGCCACCGCCATCGCCGAGGCGAGGACGTACTCCCGGGGAGGGACGGGCAGCCAGTTGATCGTGTCGCTGGTGGCGAATCGCGAGGTGGTGGTCAGCTCGAAGAGGACTCCGGCGACGAGGACCACTCCGAGGCAGACGACCGGTAGGAGCGGATCGATGTACCCCGGGGCGGAGTCGGCGACGGAGGGTTGTTGCTGGAGGATGAGGCGGGCGATGTCCCAGGCGGCCAACCCGCTGACCGCGAAGGCGAGCACGTCGTAGACGAGCAGGCTCCAAGGCTGACCGAAGAAACTGCGCGGGTCCGACCCCGCCCGCCCGGAGCGGACCTGCGAGGCGACCAGCACGCCCGCGACCCGCCGGGCGCGGTGAAGGTTCACGGTCGGATTCGCCTCAGCGGGTGAGCGCGGCCACGATCGGCTGGAGGTCCTCGGTACCAGTCAGGGTCAGGAACACTTCTTCCAACCCCGAGCCCGGCGCCCCGACCCGGCGCCGCAGTCCCCCCACGGTGTCCTCGGCGAGCACGGTGCCGTGGTGGAGGATGACGACGCGGTCGCAGATCGCCTGGGCGATGTCCAGTACATGGGTGCTGAACACGATCCCGACTCCGTCCTGCGAGGAGAGCCGCCGGAGAAGGTCCTTGACTAGTCGGGCCGACCGCGGGTCGAGCCCGTTGAGCGCCTCGTCCAGCACCAACAGTCGGGGCCGGTGGACGAGCGCCGCGATCAGGGCGACCTTCTGTTTCATCCCGTTCGAGTAGCCGCTGATGAGCGCGTCCTCGTGGCCGGCGAGCTCGAGGGCGGCGAGGTACGGTTCGATGCGCGCACGCCGGGTCGCCGGGTCCAGGCCGTACAGGTCCGCGACGAAATCGAGGTACTCCGCCCCGGTCAAGAATTCGTAGAGCGAGGGGGTCTCCGGGACGTAGCCGAGCTGGCGCTTGGACGCCACGAGGTCGGCGTGGAGGTCGTTGCCGAACGTGAACACACGCCCCGTATCCGGACGCAGGATCCCCAGGACGATCTTCATCGTGGTCGACTTGCCGGCGCCATTGGGTCCCAGCAGGCCGACGATCTCCCCGCGCCCGACGTCGAACCGCACGTAGCTCAGGGCCCGAACCGCCCCGAACGACTTCGAGATCCCTTCCACCTGGAGTGCCCGCGAAGGGTCCGGCGCGGCCGGGAGCGGAGGGGGCGGAAGCGTCTGCATACGAACGACCCGGCGCGCGAGGGTCTCCCGCTCCCACCAGAGCGACGATTTATCGCTGGCTGACCGCGGTGCCGGGACCGGCTCGGCCGCTGATGACAGGTTCACCGGCTCGGCAACCTCATCCCGATTCAGGTTCCGGCCCCGAGGGGCGGTCGGGTGGGATCGTCGTCCGGGGCGGGGATCGGGCCGGTCGCGGCCCGCCGGGCCACGATCGTCCTGATCGGGCTCCGGGTGTTCTATGCCTACAACTGGTTCGATATCGGCCCGGCGCTTCCCCGCCTGGGGGAGGAGTTCTCCGTAGGTCCGGCCGCCTGGGGTGTGCTGCTGGCCTCGTTCTTCATCGGGGCCGGGATACTACAGGTTCCGGCGGGGCTCCTCGCCGCCCGATGGGGGACGCGCCGAGTCGCCGTGCTCGGCGCGGCGCTGCTCGGGGTGAGCGCGCTTGCAGCGTCGTTCGCGCCGAACTTTGAGTCGCTGGTCGTGCTCCGGGGGGTCTCGGGCGCCGGTGCGGGACTGTTCTTTTCCCCCGCGATCGCCTTGGTCGCGAGTCTCCACCGGGAGGGGCAGCGTGGCGTGCCGGTGGGCGTTTTCAGCTCGGCTTACAGCGCCGGTGCCGGCCTGGGTGTGCTGGCCACGAGCCTTTTGATCCCCCTGCTCGGGTGGCGCGGGTCGCTGGCCGTCGGGGGGCTGGTCATGCTGGGATTGCTGGCCACCACGGTGTGGATCCCCAGCGAGGCGGGTGCACCCCCGCCCCGTCGGGATCCGGCAGCCATCGTCATCCCTGCGGCGCTCCGCTCCCCTGCCGTCTGGGCGATCGGGCTTGCCTTCATCGGGATCGAGGGCGCGTCGCTCTCGGCCGGTCAGCTGTTCGTCCCGTATGCCGAGGCGGTCCGCGGATGGGCCCCCTTCCTGGCCGGGGCGATCGCCACGTTACTCGTCTTTCCGAGCTTCTTCGGGGGACCGGTCGGCGGCTGGATGGCCGAGGCGTACGCCAACCGGCGCACCCAGCTGGCCGTCTTCTCCGCGCTCGCGGGAGGGCTTCTCGTCCTGGTGCCGGTGGCGCCGTTCGCCCTGCTCGTACTGATTGCCGTCGCCTTCGCCTTCAGTTACGGGATGGTCTATGCGATGATGTACATCCTTCCGGCGTACCTTCCCGGACTGCCACCGGAACAGACCCCGCTCGCCATCGGGCTCTTCAACGGCATCCAGCTGACCGGTGGGGCTGCGATCGCCGCGTTGGCCGGCTGGACGATCTCTGCCGCCGGTTACGCGGTCGGTTGGCTTGTCCTGGGCGGGTCGGCGGCGGCCGCATTGGCGTTTCTGGTCTTCCTCCCGCCGGCCGACCCGCGCACCTCGATCGCCCGGGGCGGACTGTGATCGCGGGGCGGACGGCACGGCGCGGAGATCCTCTTCGCCGCGATCGGTCCCTGGCGCGCGACCGTTCGTCGAGGCCGATGCGCGAGCGGTCTCGTCGCTCACCGCAGGCCCTCGACCGTCCGCCCCCCCGGCATGGACGATGATCGATCTCAACGTGGTCCCCGAGGACCGTCGGTGTCGGCGCGGGTGCCTCGACAACCGGCTCCGACGGTGGTTCGCTCCGGCGGGTCGGGACTTGGATTGGCTCGAGCTCGCGCCGGGTATGGGCGTCGCCGACTTGGGGACCGGGGTGGGATACTTTGTCCCGGAGATCTGCCGACGGATCGGTCCGAGCGGAAGTTTGTACTTGGTCGAGCCAGACGCCGAGAGCCTGGCACGAGCCTTGCGCCGCGTCGGATCCGGTGTTGATCCCGTCGCGTACAGATGTTCGGCCGCCCAAGCAACTGCCATACCGGATTCGAGGGTCGACCGCGTGCTGCTGTCGCTGGTGCTGTGCTGTCTACGGGACAAGACCGGGACGATGGAGCAGGCGTGGCGGATCCTGCGCCCGGGGGGACGGGCGTTGATCACTTACCCGAGGGCCTACGGGCTGCTCCGTCCGAGCAAGCGAAGCTTTCGAGTGACCGGCGGTGTCTGGGCCGCTCTCCTGGGGCACCATCCGTGGCAGCCGGTCCTGCCACCGTTCGGCCGGCTTGTTCGACATCACCTGATCGAGAAACCCACGCCTTCTACTCGGTCCCCCGCCTAGCAAGGGCCGGCTCCATCGAGGGTCCGGGCTCGGAAACCGACCGCTAGTGGTAGCCGGCGAGTTCGAGGATGTCCCGTCCGCCCCGGGCGACCCCTTCCGGCGGCAGGTGACCCATGTCGAAGAATCGGAGTTCCGACCAAGGCCGTGCACGGACGAGTTTGCCTTCGGGCCACTCCCCCCGGAACAAGAAATGCAGGTCCCAGTGGAGGTCCGGGTCGTCCCGACCTTCTCGACGGTAGGCCTCGGACCGGACCTCCGGACCGGCGAGCGTGAGATCCGGCCGCTCGAGCTGCTCGGCGGCGATCCGATGGGCCGCAGCGGCCGGCTCCTCGTACTCGAGCAGATGGGACGAGGGGAGCATCCAGCGCGTCCCGATATCCCGAAGGCGCTCGCGGGTCAGTCCCCCGATGTGGTCCCAGGGCTGCGCGGGATCGACCCGGCCCAGCAGGAACTGGGTCGGGGCGCCGTGCGGATGGACGAGCAGGAACGCCGACAGGCACATCCCATCGCGCGGCACCATCGCGTAGCCGTTCCCCTCCGGCCCGTCGCGCCGGAGCCGTTCGAACTTTCGGTCGACCGCGTCGGTCATGCGGGACCCATGAGGACCGGCTGCGTAAGTGTCACGCCCTCACGCCCGTCGACTCACGATCGTCTTTCCCCGGTTGAGGCGGTAGCTGAGACCGAGCACGACCACCACGATGGCGAACGCGACCCACGCGAACGGCGCCGCGGACCACCAACTTCCCGATCCCGCCGAGTTCACAACGGGCAGGAGGAGGGCCATCAACCCCGCGACCGCTGCCAATCCGATGCCGAGGTTCGCGCGCAACGGAGCCTCCTTCAGTGCGAACAGGACCGCGAGCCCGGCCGCGGCGAGGGCGACCACCGTGAAGATCACGACGGAACCCAATGAGCTACCCGTTCGGAGCCCCAAGCCGACGGCCGGGAGTGCCAACAGGGCCGCACCGAATGCGAGAACCCCCACGAAGGAGGCGGTCAGGCTCCGGGTGTCCGCAAGTGCGCGGACGGCCACGGGTGAATACAGGACCGTGCCGCCACGCCGGATCGGGAGCGGGTATCCGACCACCACGGAGACCAGCAGAAGGATGATCCCCACGTCGAGCGGAGCCGACACGGGCGACGCGCGATCGACGAGCCAGGCGCCCAGGAGCAGCGCACCCTTGACCACCAACGCCGCGAGGACGATCCGCAACCCCGCATGGTTGATCGACTCCAAGTTCGTCCTCGGGAAGGCGACCGCAAGGAGGGCCGCCCCCCCGCCCAGAACGGCCAAGTCGCTCGCAAGGACCAGCTCGCTCGCGCGGCCCGAGAGCGAAGAGCCGACCCACGCCGCCGCGCCCGCACCGACTCCGACCAAGACGAGGCCGATGTAGACGAACACCTGCTGCTTGGCGTAGGCATAGGCGATCTTGCTCGTGACGTCGTTCATCTCGGAGTACATCGAACCGACCGGATCGAGCCGCCCACGACAGAGGCGCGATTTGACCTCGCCGCCTCAATCGTCGGCCGACCGGGGCTTGACCCCGACGAGGAGCCCGCGACCTCCCGGCCAGGTCCTGCGCCGGAAGCGAGCGGAGAAACCGGCTCCTCGTAGAAGGTCGAGCAGCCGCGGGATCGGGGTGAGACGCAGCCGGTGCGGTTCGACGAGGTGTCGCACGCCTCGACGGTCACCGATGAGGTAGTGCATCTCCATCGTGGAGATCGCTCCGCTCCGGCGACTGACGTTCATCCGGGCGATCTGCACCTCGGCCGAGCGGTACTCCATCAGATGCAGGTGGCCCACCGAATACTGCTCCGGCGTGAGCCAGGGTTCGACCAGTACGACGCCGCCCGGCACGAGCCCGCGATAGAACGTGCGGAATGCCCGGCGGATCTCCGCCTCGTTCCGAAGGTAGCCGATGGCCGAGAACAGACAGGTCATGGCATCGACCGGCCGCGGGAGGCGGAACCGCATCATGCTCCCGAGGCGGAGGTCGACGCCCGGGAGTTTTCCGCGCGCGATGTCGAGCATCGCGCGGCTCGCATCGACGCCGGAGACCTCGAACCACTGACGTAGGTATCGCAGGTGCTCTCCGGTGCCGCAGGCGACGTCGAGGACCCGGCGCGCCCGGTCGGGACCGAATTGTCGGATGAATCGTCGGAGCAGCCGCGCTTCGTTCGCGTAATCCTTGGCTTGGTAGATCCGGTCGTAGTAGCGACCGATCTCGTCGTACGCGCGCGTCCTCACATTGCGGCCACGATGGAGTGCCAGATAATCCCCCCCGCAAGATACGATCCGCCCACCGCGACGCGGTCCGAGCGAGCACGGGGGCGATCGCGCCGTTCCGGTGCGCTCGATCGAGCACGAGAGCACGGCTCGCGCTCGCGAGCGTGGGGGAATCCCAGCGGCCCTCGGTCGGCGGGTTGGGGGCCGCCCCGCCGGAGTTATTCAACCTCGCGACGGCCCGCGGGAGGTCTATAACCCACCGTCGGGTCCTCTCGACGAATGCCGCGGGGCGGGGGTCAACCCGTACCGCCGTTGGAGCCGTTTCGCATCAAGGTCGTCGAGGGGATCCCCGACCCGTCCCCCGAGGAGCGAGAAGCGGCGCTTCAACGGTCCGGATACAACTTGTTCAACCTGCGCTCGGAGGAGGTCCGCATCGACCTGCTGACGGACTCCGGCACCGGGGCGATGAGCGACCGCCAGTGGGCGGCGCTGATGCTTGGCGACGAGAGTTATGCGGGGAGCCGAAACTTCGAGGAATTCGAGAGGACGGTCCGGGAGATCACCGGCTTCCCCCACGTCCTCCCGACTCACCAGGGTCGTGCGGCGGAGAACTTGCTGTTCTCCCAGCTCTGCCGGCCCGGTACCATCGTTCCCAACAACATGCACTTCGATACCACGCAGGCCCACGTGGTCCGTAACGGAGCGCGCGCGCTCAACCTCGCGATCGCCGAGGCCTACGACCTCGAGAGCCTTCATCCGTTCAAGGGCAACGTCGACCTCACGGCGCTGAACGACCTGCTGGATCGGGAGAGCCCCGGCACCGTCCCGGTCGTCCTCGTGACGATCACGAACAACACCGGGGGGGGACAGCCCGTCGCGCTGGAGAACCTCCGCGAGGTCTCCCGCATCGCCCACGCGCATGGGATACCCCTCTATCTCGACATGTGCCGGTGGGCCGAGAACGCCTACTTCATCCGGTCGCGCGAGCCCGGAATGGCGGACCGTTCGATCGCGGAGATCGGACGCATGATGTTCGATCTCGCCGACGGGGCGACCATGAGCGCGAAGAAGGACGGGCTCGTCAATATCGGCGGGTTCGTGGCCACCCGCGACGCCGAGCTCCACGACCGGCTCAAGGAGGGCTTGATCCTCTTCGAGGGCTTTCCCACCTACGGGGGCCTCGCGCGCCGCGACCTCCAGGCGATGGCGGTCGGGCTACGGGAAGGCATGCAGCTCGAGCACCTCGAGTACCGCATCGGCCAGGTTCGGTATCTCGCCGCGCTGCTCGACGGGTCGGGGGTTCCGTTCCTCCATCCCGTCGGTGGGCACGGCATCTACCTCGACGTCGGCCGGTTCCTCCCGCACTTGACCGAGGACCAACTTCCGGGCCAAGCGCTGGCGGTCGAGCTCTATCGCGAGGGCGGGCTGCGGACGGTGGAGGTCGGCGCCATCATGTTCGGTGGAGATTCCGGGGGTTCGCGCAAACCCCTCGAGTTGGTCCGACTCGCGATCCCCCGGAGGGTCTACTCTTCCTCCCAGCTCGCCTACGTGGCCGACGTCGTCGCCCGCGTGTACGGCCGACGGTCCACGATCCACGGCCTACGCATGACGCACCGCCCGGCGCGCCTCCCGCACTTCACCGCGCGGTTCGCTCCGATCGACCCCCTTCCGCCCACCGCCGCCGGGCCGTCCACCCCCGCGCCGTCACCCCGGTAACCCCACCCCCGGTCCTCCGCGCCGGACCCCGGCCGGGCGAAACGAACCGTTATGGGCGGCGACGAGTCGTCGTGCCCTCGTGAACGTTCTCCTCACCGGGGGGGCCGGGTTCATCGGCTCCAATCTCACCCGGTACTGGCTCGCCGCCCATCCCGAGGATCGGGTGACGGTCTTCGACCTGCTCACCTACGCCGGCCGCCGGGAATCGCTCGTCGACCTCGAGGCGAACTCGCGCTACCGGTTCGTCCGAGGGGATGTGGCGAACCCCGAGGATGTACGCGAGGCCCTTCGGGGATCGGACCTCGTGCTCCACCTCGCCGCCGAGACCCACAACGACCGGGCGATCTCCGACCCAACCCCGTTCGTGCGCACCAACGTCGTCGGGACCGCCACGTTGCTCGAGGCGTGCCGCACCCTCGACATCCCCCGGGCACACTTCGTCTCCACCGACGAGGTGTTCGGTTCCCTCGAGCTGGGCGAGCCCCGCCGGTTCGACGAGGACTCACCGTACTGCCCGCGGGGCCCCTATTCCGCGTCGAAGGCCGCCGCCGACCACCTCGTTCGGGCCTGGCACACCACCTACGGCCTGCCCGTGACGCTCTCGAACTGCTCGAACAACTTCGGTCCCTACCAGTTCCCCGAGAAGCTCATCCCCCTCGCCATCACCAACCTCCTGCGCAAGGAGCGCGTCCCGCTCTACGGCGACGGCCGCAACGTGCGCGACTGGATCTACGTCGAGGATCACTGCGCGGCGCTCGACCTCATCGCCCGACGCGGACGGCCCGGTGCGACCTACCTCGTCTCGGCGGAGACCGAGCTGTCCAACGTCGAGCTGCTCGAGCGGCTCGTCCGCCTTGTCGGTAGCACCTCCGACCAGATCGAGCGGGTGACCGACCGCCCCGGGCACGACCGGCGGTACGCGCTCGACCCCCGTCGCGTGCGCGAGGAGCTCGGCTGGTCGCCCGGACACCCGTTCGACGCCGCGCTCCAAGCGACGGTGGATTGGTACCGCGCGCACCGAGCGTGGTGGGAACCCCTACGCGCCTCCGCGGTCGGGAAGGCGGAGGCATGAGCAAGTCAGGCCCGCGGATCGACGCCGTCCTACCCGAGGCGATCGCCATCCCCGGGTGCGCCCCGGTGCGACGGGTCATCCACCAGGACCCCCGGGGGTTCCTGATGGAGACGATGCGGCGCGACGACGCCTCGATCGCCGGCGACCGGTTCGCGATGTCCTACACGTCCGTGACGGTCCCGGGGGAGTTCCGAGACAAGGACCGCTGGCATGTCCACAAGATCCAGTCCGACCGCTTCGTCGTCCCCCTCGGGGAGATGGTCCTTGCGCTCTACGATGGCCGTCCCGGATCGAAGACCGCCGGACGGCTCGAGGTCGTCCGGATGAAGGGCGCCCCGCTCGGAGCGCCCGGCCACGCCGAGCGACGCGACCTCCCCTCCAGCCTGGTCCCGATCCCGCCGGGCGTCTACCATTGCATCGGGAACCTCTCGCCGGCGCCGTACGTGCTCGTCAACTTCCCGACCGAGCTCTACAACGCCGACGACGAAGGGCGCGTGCCGTTCACCCAGGTCTCGATACCCTCGCTCGGCCGCCCGTTCGCATGGGAGCTGGTCAGCGCCCCGGTGGAAGGGGAATCCGGAGGGTGACGAAGCTCCTTGTGTTCGGGAGCGACTCGCTCGTCGGCTCGCACTTCGTCGAGCACACCCGCCACTCGGTATTCGCGGCCGGCCGCCGCGACCCCGTCGAGCGCGGATTGAAGGTCGAAGCGTTCCAACGCACCGATCTCACCGACCTCGGTTCGATCGACGCGACGGTTCGGTCGAGCCCGGCCGACGGGGTGATCAACTTTGCCGCCGCCACCGAGGTCGACCACGTCGAGCGTGAACGCGCCGCCGAGCCGAGCCGGGCCACGGGGCCGGCCTACGAGCTCAACGCGCTCGCACCCCGGGCGATGGCGCTCGCCGCGCGGGCCAGCGGCAAGCGGTTCCTGACGATCTCGACCGATTTTGTATTCGATGGAATGGACGGTCCGTACGACGAGGCGGCGCTCCCCTCCGCATGGTCGCCGCGGGTCGGATGGTATGGTTGGACCAAGGGCGAGGGCGAGCGGCAGGTCCGAGAGGCCGACCCCGAAGCGGTGATCCTCCGTATCGCCTACCCGTACCGTTCCCACTTCACGGCCAAGAGCGATTTCGCACGGGGCCTGATCCAACGGTACCGGTCCGGCACGCTTCCCCCGATGTTCGGCGACCAGCAGATCACCCCGACCTGGATCCCGGATGTCAGCCGGGCCCTCGAGACGCTCGCCGATTCGCGAGCGACGGGCACGTTCCACGCCTCCAGCCCGGAATCCACCACCCCCTGGGAGTTCGCCCGCGAGCTCCTGACCAAGGCGACCGGCACGACGGTGCTTCCGGCACGGGGTTCCATGGCGGGTTTCCTCGAGCGACCGGGGACAACGCCCCGACCGCTACGCGGAGGACTCCGGGTGGGCCGTTTGCCGGCGCTGGGCGTCCCGCTCACCGGTTGGAAGCACGGGATCACTGCGTTCGTGGCCGAAGGGGGCGGTGCGTGAAGGGTCTCATCCTGGCCGGCGGGCACGGGACGCGGCTGCGTCCGCTGACCTTCACCGGGAACAAGCACATGATCCCGATCGCCAACCAACCGATCCTGTTCTACGGGCTCCGGCACCTCGCCGACGCGGGCATCCGGGACGTCGCGGTGATCCTGGGTCCGATCCAGGAAGGTATCCAGGAGGCCGTCGGCGACGGTTCGCCCTTCGGGCTCCGGGTCACCTACATCGTGCAAGGCGATCCCAAGGGGCTCGCCCACGCCGTCGCGTGCGCCCGGTCGTTCCTTGGCGACGACCCGTTCGTGATGTATCTCGGCGACAACCTGCTGCAGCAGGGCGTGCGTGCGTTCGTCCGCCGCTACGAGATCGACCGGCCCGATGCGGTGATCGGCGCGACGCCCGTGCCCGAGCCCCGCCACTACGGGGTCGTCGAGCTCGACGGCGAGCGGATCGTCTCCATCGAGGAGAAACCCCGGCAGCCCAAGAGCGACCTCGCCCTGATCGGGGTGTACTTGTTCACCCCCGCCATCCACGAAATCATCGCGCGCCTGCGGCCCTCCGCACGGGGCGAGCTCGAGATCACCGAGGCGATCTGGCGCCTGCACGAGAGCGGAAAGCGCGTCCTGGTCGAGCGGGTGCAAGGATGGTGGAAGGACACCGGCCTGCCCGGGGACCTGCTGGAAGCGAACGAGCGGGTGCTCCATTCGCTGCCCGCGAGCGGCTTCGAGAGCCGAGGGACGGTCGAGCCGGGCGCGACGGTCCACGGTTTGGTGGGGCTGGGCACCGGGACCGTCGTCGCCGCCGGATGCACGGTGGAGGGACCCTCGGTGCTGGGGCGCAATGTCCGGCTCGAGGAGGGTGCGAGGGTCGGACCGTTCGCCGCGTTGGGCGACGGGGCCCAGGTCCGAGGCGGCTCGGTCCGCCGTTCGATCGTGCTGGACTCGGCCCGGATCTCCGGCCCGATCGAGGTCCAGGACAGCATCGTAGGGCGCGGCGTCGTGCTCGAGGCGCGCTCCGGCGAACCCCGAGCCGTACGGCTCATCGTCGGGGATGCGGCGCAGATCCGCCTGTAGGTCGGCCGACGACCGCCCCGTTCCGATGCGGCCGGGAAAGTCAAGTGGCATTTCGGGGTGGACCCGGCCATGACCGGATCCGCCGCGACCAATGCTTCGCCGTCCACCGTCGGGCTCGTTGGGATCGGTGCGATCGGCGGCGGGATCGGTCTTTCGCTCCGGCGCGCGGGCCTCCCGCTCACCATCACGAGCCGCCGGGCCGAGCCCGCCCGCGAGCTTGTGGCCGCGGGGGCGGAATGGAAGAAGGACGCTCGTCAGGTCGGGCGCGCCGTCGGCTCGGGGATCGCCTTCGTGGCGGTGCCGGATGCCCGAACCCTCAATCGCGTGCTCTTCGGCCGCTCCGGGCTCGCCAAAGGGCTGGTCTCGGGAGCGCTCGTCGTGCAGACCGGAACGATCGCTCCGGATCAGACCCGCACCGTCGCCGCGCGCCTGGGCGAGCTGGGGATCTCGATGCTCGATGCGCCCGTGGGGGGGAGCCGGGAACCGGCCCGCCTCGGACAATTGCTCCTGTATGTGGGGGGATCGGCCGCCGACTTGGAACGCGCGCGCCCGGTACTCTCGGCGGTCAGCCGCGAGATCGTCCATGTGGGCGACGTCGGGCTCGGCAGCGCCATGAAGCTGGCCAACAACCTCGTGACCCTAGGTACCGTCGAGCTGCTCTCGGAGTCCTTGGCGCTCGCTGTGGCGGCCGGGATCGACCGCGACCGTGCGCTGGAGATCTTCGGCAAGGGCGGTGCGCGATCGACGATGCTCGAGAGCAAGCGCCCGATGCTTTCCGTTCGGCAGTACGAGACGAACTTTCGCTTGGACCTCGCCCGCAAGGACCTCAAGCTCATCGAACGGGCGGCGTCTCAGTTCGGCCGGCCGCTACCGGTGGCCCACCAGATCCGTCGGATGTTCGACCGTGCGGTCTCCGAGGGGCGTGGGGCCCAAGATTTCGCTGCGGTGTTCGAGACCGTGTTGGGCTCCCCCGCGGTACCTCCGGCGACGACCGCGGCATCCACCGAGCATGCTCCCGCGCCTCCGGGACCAACAGACCCGGGCCAGCCTTCCTCATGACCGGCGCTTCCCCGATCGTGCGGAGGACAGCACTCGCCGGGGGCACGGTCTCGGACCTGGGGCGGCTCAGCGAGCTCGCGGCACGGCAAGGTCGGATCGCGAGCGCGCTGGTCCGAACGGAGGAAATCCCCGTCGAGGAACTCGAGGCCGAGATCGCCGGACTGGAGCGTTGTCTCCTGGGCGATCACCTCGAGGGTGCGGAGGAGACGGGTGACGGCTCGAGGCCGCGATCGGGGAGACCCTCCCGGAGTCTCGAGCGCGACCACGAGATCTTCGCCACCTCGGTCGGGGAGCTGAGAGGGCTTCTCGAGATCGTGCGGCGCGACCCCCACGGCGGCAACCGGCAAGCGTTGGGCCAGTATTGGAAGATCGTCCTCGAAGCACTGGATCGCCACCTCCGCGAGGAGCGCGTCCTCCTCCACTGGGCGCCGCTCTCCGCGGCCGTCGACCCGGATCCCCTTACTCCGCCGGTTGGATGAGATGTCCTGCCTCGGACCGATCCTTCAGCAGTATGCCGCCCGGATCAGCTCGGAGCTCACACCGAGGCTCCAGGGAATGTTCGGGGGGATCATCCGGGGGTATCTTCCCCAGCGTTGGGTCCTCGACGCCGAGGGCGAGGTCTACACGATCGTCGTCGGCGTGGACGGCAGCTGCCACGTGCTTCCCGGACGCGAAGGCCCGGCGGATGTGACGATCGCCGTCGGCCACGATCGACTCCGCCACGCGCTCGAGCGGCGCGACCCGAACAACGGACCGCCCGGGCCCTACGTCGTCACCTTCCAGACGAACAAGGGAGCGACGGCCTACCAGTTCCTGCGCTCCCGCCTCGGCCTCTGAGCCGCACGGACCGACCCCGGCCGGGCGCGGCGGGAACCGCCCGGGGCGAAGGCTCAAATCGGACCCGGCGTCGGGCGCCATCGGTCGGGAGCATGGCGATCGAAGACGAGCTCAGCGGCAATGGGGTCAAGGTCTACAAGGTCATGCGCGACCTCGCGTTCAATTCCGAGGAGAAGATGGGGACCGCCGAGCGGATCACCCAGACCGCGAAGCTGCCCAAGAACATGGTCCTCAATGCGCTCCAAGAGCTCCAGACCAAGAACTTCGCGCGGCGCAAGGTCCGCGAGAAGGCCGCGGGCTACTTCCTGATCAAGTAGCCGCCGCTACCCGTCGCCCGGCGGCGCGCGGCGTCGCCCGAACATGCCTTCGAGCAGTCGACTGGTCGATCGGAGCGTCACTTCGGTCACCGCACTGACGCGGGCCACCTGCGCCCGCGACCGGTGCTCGCCCTGGCGGTCCGCGGCGAGGTAGATCAGGGCGGCGACGAGGCCGTGCGCCGGGAGCCCCGATAGCTCGGGGTCGTCCTTGGCCTCCTCGAGCATCGCCTCGACGTTGTTCCGGACCCGCGAGGACAGGGCCAGCTCCTCGGCATAGCGGGCGAGGAACGAGCGCGTGCTGACGACCGGAGCGCTCAGCGAGAGCCCGCGGTGCAGTACCTTGAAGGCCCGACCGACCTCGGCCCGGCGCGCCCCGACCGCCTTCGACGTCTCGCCGAGCGTCCGGGGGATCGCGTAGGTGCGGCAGGCCGCATAGACCGTGGCCCCCACGCACGACGGCAGGTTCCGCCCACGGAACAGGGCATGCTGCGCACCTTCGCGGAACAGTCGCTCGGCCTCACCGACGACCACCGCCGGCAGGCCGAGGCGCTCACCGGCCAGGACGATGGCGGTGCGGGCTTGCGACCGGTCGAGCGGACCGTCGGCGACGCGCGCGGTTTGGCGCTGCATCACCCGCCGCAGGTGCTGGAACTCGTAACGTCGGGCCCAGCCCAGCGGTCGGCCCTGTCCGTCCCGCGATCCCGAGAGCGTTGAACCCAGCGCCCGGCGGGTCTCTCCCCCGATCCCCACGAAGGGTCCGATCCCGCGGCCGCTGCCATCGGAGCCGGTGACGGACCGAACGAACGGCGCGCGCGTGACGAGTTCCGTCGCGTTGAAGACGAGCCCGCACTCCGCGCAATGTTCCTCGCCGAGGCTCTCGTCGCGCACCCGGAGCGTGGCTCCGCACATGGGGCAGGCCACGGCGGACGCCGGGGCCTCTTCGGCCGCCGGAAGACCCGAACGGGTCGGGCTCATGCGACGGGACTATCCGGTCCGGGTATTTACCGCGCTTGGGACAAGCGCTGAACCCCCACGACGAGCGTTGGGGGTTGCTCGAGCACCGTACGAGGGATGTACTGGGCCCGCCCTCGGTTCCCGCGTGCGGACCGGCCTCGTCTTCGTCGGCGTCGCGTTCCTCGTGGTCGGCGGGGTCGCGCTGCTGACGCTCTACTTCGAGCCGACCGCGCCGGGTGAGAACCGCCACGACACGACGGCGGTCTTCCCGGTCGGGCCCGCTGAGCTGACCTCCAGCGGGAGCCTGTGGGGCGAGAACGGATCCGGCGCCACGTTCTCCCTTCGTTGGAGTTCGAGCGTCCCGGTCACCGCCACTCTGATCCAGGGGGCCCCGTGCCGCTCCGGCTCGTCGTGTTCCGCCCCGGTGTACCTGGCCAACTGGAGCGGGGCGGTCGCCGGGTCCTGGGAGGCCCGTGGATCCCCCGCGTTCCCGTACCGGCTCGTCGCCGCGGGCGACGGTAACGTCTCGGGGCAGGTCTCCGTCTCCACCTCGAGCGCGATCCCCGAAGGCGGCGACTCCCCGGCCCTGCAGCTCCTCGTCGGAACCTTGGCCGCCGCGCTCGTTGTGGGAGTCGGTGGCGTGGCCACGTTCCTTGGGCTGTTCCTCCGCGCCAACCCCTATGCGCCTAAGGTCGACCCGCTACCGCGCAGCGCCGATGCGGTGGCAGAGGTCTACCCGCCATCGGGCGAGGACGAGCCGCCGAGGCGTTAGAAGGGCCGCCTCGCGGCCCTTCATTCGATCTCCTTCTTACGCCCGTCCCCGGCGTCGAATTCGACCCAGCCCTGTCCGGGTTGGAGCACGAGAGCACCGCCGAGCTTGGCCTTCTTCGTGCCCTTCGCCACGACGAAGTGGACCTCGAGCTCGTGATGCGAGGGGATCCCCGCGTCGTTCGCCATCGCCGCGGCCTTGGCAGTAGCGACGCGTTGCCATTGAAGTTCGGCGAACTTCCCGGTGACGAGGAACGGCGAATAGCCGATTTTCTGGGCGTCCAACAGCACGTGGAGCTCCCGGAGCACTTCCGGCCCACAGTTGTACAGGAACACCCTCCACGATCCGTTGGAGATCCTCGAGGACGGGGCGTAGGTCGGCTCCAGTTCGTGGCGTTGTCGCTCCCCGAGCGGCCAGAGGTAGGGGAACAGCGCCTGCGCCTGGCGTACGGCGAGCTCCTTGCCCTGGGTGCCGCGCCAGCGCTGGACCGACCGTAACCGGCTCCCCTCCGCGGGGGTCTCCTCCTTCCATTCCCCGTAGGCCACCGGGGAGCGCGAGAGCACCTCACCCTCGATCTCCCGCGCCGACCATTCGGGATGGTCGCGGTCCAGGTCCTGAACGAGCTGCTCGAGCTCGGTGCGACGAGTTCGGTTCACCGTTTCCACCGCCGCGACACGTGTCGGACCCTACCGCGACAACTTGAGGGGGCGTCCTTCGACGAGGGACCCCCGCCCGGCCGCGACAATTCACCGAAAGTTCGACACCTATGTAAATTCGAGGGCGCACACGATGAGCGACCACAACGCGACCCAGAGCGCGACACGAGCGAAAGACCACGCCTGCGCGGCGAGCGCCGCCGACCTGTTCCGAGGTGGAGCATGATCGGCCAGGGACGCCGCGCCGAGATGAAGGCCCGATTCAAGAATGCGATGGAAGCCTGGGATGACCATCTCGCGGGCTGCCGGGATTGCCTGGCCCGCGGGAACGTGCTCTGCACCGAGGGGATGTACCTCTCGGGCGATGTGGTCGCGGCGCGCTCCGGCCTCGAGTCGGTCGAGCTGCGGGAGGCCCACGAGGCCGCGGCCGGAATGCCCGCGACGACCGACCTCGAGGTCGCGGCATGAGCCGGCTCGCCCGGTTCGGTCTCACCCTCGTGGCGGGGTCGTTGATCAGCCTCGGGCTGCTGGGGGCGGTGACGAGCGCGATGTCGGTGATCGCCACCCCGACCCAGATCCCGCTCTACACCCCCGGGACGACCGCGCCGGAGGTCCCAGTGGACACGTGCACGACCCCGCAGATGTACGTCTCCCTCGCGCCCACGATCATCCCGGACGGGCAGGCCGCGATCGTCACCGCCCAGGTCTACGAGTGGGGACCGGCCTCCTGCCTGGAGAACGGCTACTACGTGTTCAACTCGTCGGTGATCCCCGGCGGGCAGCACATCTCGACCGTCCCCCAGTTGGTCATCCCGACCTCGCCGACCTGGACCCAGGTCGGGTACTACACGATCACGGTCACGGCCTACTTCTCCCCGCCGTCGGGCAACTTCACGGCGAGCGCGAACGGTGGCCTGCAGGTGGTGGCCTAGGTCGAGCTACAGAGCATTGCGCCCACGCGGAGCGCTGGGTAGGAACAGCGCTCCGCGGCCCCAACCCCGTGGGTAGGACATTGAAAAAAATGCGCGGGGCGAAGGGTCGGGAACTCCTTCCCAGCCATACTTCTCTGAATTGAAACTCTCTCTGCGTCGGAGAGCCGCTACTGGCCCCAGAACGGGCCCTGGGTCGCGCGGCGGATCCGCGTGACCTCCTCCAGCACGGTGCGCTCGCTGTCCGAGAGGCTCTTGCCCCGCAACAACCGAGCGGCGGCCTCCGGGAGCGCTACGTACAGGGTGTCCCCCTCCTGGATCGTCCGTCCGACCACGGCCCCATCGAGGGAGGCGGCGAGTTCGTCGCCCTCGGCGGCCTCCTTGACCGATTCATTCTCGCGCTGGAGGCTCCGCAGCAGGCCGACCTCGGTGCCGTCGGAGCGCATGATCCGCACCCCCGGCCGTAGCTGGCCGGCGAGCACCTTGATCCCGAAGATCGCGGGCTTGGAACTGCGAAAGACGAACCCCGGGAGGAACTGGAACTTCGCCGGGTGGATCAGGTCGATGCGCCGCTGGCGCTCCAGCTCGGCGGTGCGTTCGCTCTTCCACGCGGCATACTCCTCGAGCAGGCGGTACATCACCTCGCCACGGAAGACCCGGACCGGCTCGGCCATCGTCTCGGGTAACGCGTCCGGCAGCACCGGAACGTTGAACGCGAGCACCGCTCGGTGGAGCGGGTCGTGCATCGTCATCGTCCGAAGGACGATCGCGCGGTGCACCGGCCCGACCTCTGCGGCGTGGATGGGCACGTTCGCCTGGGCGCACTCGAACGCGAGCGCCTCGAGGCCACCGAGAGTATCGGCGCACACCTGCACGCCGTCCTCGGCCAAGGGCACCGTCGAGGCGACCTCGCGCGTGAGCTCCTCGATCGCCTCGGCGCGCTCGGACTCCGAGCCGACCGACTTGATCACGCCGCCCGGTAGCGCGTTCTCGATCGAGGGTGCGGCAAGGTAGACACCGGCGGCGGCCGATACGCTGGAGACCGGTTGGAGCCGCGCGGCCGCGTTCTCCTTGCCCTTGGCCTTCGCGCGGGGGCGGTAGAGCCCCCGGATCTTGGCGGTGAACGGTTGCGCGCGGCCGGTGACGACGACCTCGTCGCCGACTTTGAGCGAGCCGCGGTAGAGGATGATCGACGCGACCGGCCCGACCCCGCGCTGCTCGCTGCGCTCGAGCACGGTCGCCTCGGCGGCACCGGGCTCGGCGACGAGCTCGGCCTTGAGGAAGCGCTGCGAGAGTCCGACGAGGAGCGCGAGGAGCTCGGGGACCCCGACACCGCTGCGTGCCGAGACCGGAACGATGCCGACGTTCCGGGTGAAATCGCTCACGCGATCGAACCGGTCGGCCGAGAGACCGAACTCCACGAGCGATTCGGCGACGCTGTAGAGCCGCTCGTCGACGGCCTTGACGAACTCCGGCCCGCACCGGTTCAGGTGCTCGGCGAGTCCGACGGGCCCGGCGGGCTTGCGCCACCCCGGCAGGAGGTCGATCTTGGTCAGGGCGACGGCGAACGGGGTCTTCTCGTGCTTGAGGATCTGGATCGACTCCCGGGTCTGGGGCATGACGCCGTCCTTGCAGTCGATCACGAGGATCGCCAGGTCGGCGAGCGCGCCGCCGCGCCGCCGCATCGTCTCGAACGAACGGTGACCGGGAGTGTCGATGATGAGCAGCCCCGGAACGACGAACTGGTCGGTCCGCAGGATCCCGCGGCAGAGCTCGAGGACCGTCTCGCGGGGGACCTCGATGGCGCCGATGTGCTGCGTGATCCCGCCCGCCTCGTGGAGCGCGCGGACCGAGCCGGCGATGCGGTCGAGGAGGGTGGTCTTGCCGTGGTCCACGTGTCCGAGGAGCGAGAGGATCGGTTGCCTCAGGTCGCTCACGGCGACCTCCGACGGAGGGGCGCGGAAAAACGTTGTCGCGCGCCGCTCAACCCGGCGCGAGCTCGGACAGCGGCCCGGCGATGAGGGGGACCCAGAGCTCCTCCCGCTCGAGCCCGCTGTGGGCTCCGGCGAACAGCCGGCGGGGCACGGGATTCCCCGGTGCGGCGTAGGTCATCCCCGCCGGCTTCGGCGGCAGCACGAGCACCTCGCCGGTCCGCAGGCGGAGCTCGGGGTGGTACGGCGGCGGCCCGAACAGACCCTCCTCGATCGCCCTCTCCATTTCCAGGAACAGGGTACCGGTCGGTAGGAGTGGGGCGAGTCGCCGCTGGAACTCCTCCCGCAGTCCGGCTCGTGGGACGAAGAACCCGGCGCGCCGGTCCCCGGCGGGGGGGAGCGTCAGCGTCGCCAGGAGTTCGGGATGGCGGTCGAGCGCCACATTGGAGGATTCGGGCGCCGCGACCTGCCCGTGGTCGCCGGTGACCCAAAGGCTCGTCGCTCGCGCCCGGGCCGGGTCGAGCCGGCCGGCCGCGGCGGAGATCAGCCCCACGAGTCGCTCGAGCTCGAGCTCGGCGAGGTGCGCGTGCGGGCCGCGCACGTGGTGGACGGTGTCGAGCTCGTCCCAGTAGACGAACACCGCCTCGGGCGGATCGTCGCGGGAGAGCACCTGGGTGAGCTCTTCGGCGAGGTCGGAGGCGGTGCTGTACGGGCGGTACTCGGCCCCCTCGTAGAGTAGTCTCGTGAAGCCGGTCCCCTGGAACCGGTCCCGCGAGATGACCGCCGTTCGGACCCCGAGCTCGAAGACGGTGGGCGAGTCGGTGAGCTCGCGCCGGGTCCATCCGGGACCGATCAGCGTGTCGGATCCCGGGGCGGTCATCGGGGCCATCCGAAGCATGTCTGCCACGAGCCCCCAGCGAGGCAGGTACTGGCGATGTCCGACGATCCCGTGCGTGGCCGGCCCCGCCGCGACCGAGAGGGAGGTGAGCGCCGCGGTCGTGGTCGAGGGGAAGACGGTGGTGATCGGGCGGGCCGCCTCCGCCCAGGCCCGGAGTCCGGGGTGGCGCTCGATGAACCCGCGTCGCTCCGTGGCGGCGCGAAAGGCGGTCCACCCCAGACTGTCGACGAGGAGGATGACGATCGGGCCCTCGGTCCGACGTCCGTGCGTCGGGTCCAGGTCGGCGCCGAGAGGGGCCGCGACCGCCGGTCCATCGCCCTTGGACTCGTGCCCTGTGGCACGGAGCAAGCTGGCCGAAACGTTCGGGAGCGACCGGCCGTCGAAGACCGGGCGGTAGAACGGCCCGAGCCGGCGCTCGCCGAGTATCGCCTCGGCGCGCTCCCCCTCGGCGCTCGCCTCGGTCAGAGCCGGACCCCGATCACCGCGCTGAGAACGAGGATCACCAGCACGAAGGTGGTCATCGCGAGGAACGCGCGGTCCCCGAGCCGCGAGAATCCGAGGGCCGAGACTCCCACCCGGGCGAGCGGGGTGACCACGAGCACGATCAGCCCGAGCCAGAGCACCGCGTTCGCGTCCCCTCCCGCGAGGTTGTGGCCCAACGTCCGCAGCGGAAGCGGTACCGGCCCCGTGGGAGGCGATCCCCCATCGGCCAGTACGAGCAGGACGATACCGGTGGCCAGAAGTATCCCGGAGACGACGATACCCGCCGCGAGGATGCGGGAGATGGTCAGCCGCAGGTGCGGCGGAAGCCGCGGGGGTTCCGCGGCGTCCGGGCGAGTTTCCGAAGGTGTATCGGTAGTGATCCGAGGCGCCTCCGGACCGCTCATGCGAGGACGCCGACCCCCCGTAGCGCCATCAGTATCGCCGCCACGACGAGCACGACGGCGAAGGTCACCTTCAGTTGGGAGACCGACGCGCTCCGCTGGTATCCGATGCCCAGACGGCTGCCCACCATCATCCCGACCACGATCGGCGCGCACCAGAACAACGCGACCTCTCCAGCGAACAGATAGATGATCGCGCTCGCGCTCGCCGTCATCCCGATCATGAAGTTCGAGGTGGCGCCGGCGACCCGGATCGGGACGTTCATGAATCCGTTCATCGCCGGAACGTAGACAATCCCGCCGCCGATGCCGAACAGGCCCGAGAGCACTCCGGCGATCCCCGACAGCGCGAGTCCGGCCCGGGTGCCGGTGACGCGGTAGTCGATGCGGTGGCCGCCCTCGTCGTAGTATTCGCCGTGGAGCCGAAGCCGGTCCGCCCACGCGTCGCGCGGCGGATCACGGACGGTGTCGGAGCGTCGCTGTCGGAACATCAGACCGGCGGGAACGAGCACGACCGGTACGAACGCGAGCACGAGAAGGTCCGGAGCATGGGCGAGGACGGCGACGGTCACGATCGCCCCCAGGACCCCGCCGATGACCGTCGCCACCTCGAGGAACATCGCGATACGCAGGTCGGCGAGCCCCTCGCTCGCGTAGGTCGAGGCCGCCCCGCTCGAGGTGGCGATCACCGCGACAAGGCTCGTGGCGATCGCAACAGGGGGGGACAGCCCGAACAGTAAGATCAGCATCGGGACGATGAACACCCCGCCGCCGAGACCGAGCATGCCCCCCAGCAGCCCTGCGCCGACGGCAAAGACGAACAGGAAGACCAGGACGAGCAGTACCGAGACCGTCGGGTCGAGTCCCAGGATCGTGAACACCGGCGGACCGTGCGGCCACCGAGCGGTCGCTATTTATCGGTCCCCGAGGGCGTCACGAACTCCTCGAGCGCGGGTTGGCGGCCCCGACGCGCGGTGAGCTCTCCGGCCGAGACCGACAGCCGGCGTACCGCTCGGTCCCGCTGGGAACGTTCGCGTTCCAGGAGCTCGCGGGCCAGCCGGACGGATTCGCGCACGAGCGCCTCGGCCCCCTCGTGCGCCGCCGGCAACTGCCGACCCCGTTGGATCTGGGTGAAATCCTCCCACCGGATCCGGACCACGACGTTCTGGTAGTGCAACCCCTCCGAGCGTAGCCCCTCGGCGAGCTCCGTCGCCATCTGCTCGACGCGCCGGAGGATCTCACTTTCGTCGCGCGTGTCCTGCTCGAACGTCCGGTCCATGCTTCGCTGGCGGGGCCCCGAATCCTGGGGCAGGGTGGCGAGCTCGGGCACGGGCCGTCCCATCGCCAGCGCCCTCAGCGAGTCGGCATAGGAACCGAGGATCGTGCGCAGCGAGCCGACGGAGGCACGGGCGAGGTCCTCGATCGTGCGGACCTCGATGCGGAGCAATCGTTCGCTCGTCTTGGGCCCGATGCCGGGGATGGCACCGACGGCGAGGGGTGAGAGGAACTCCCGCGTCCCTTCGGCGGGCACGACACGGACGCCCCCGGGTTTGGCGGCATCGCAGGCGATCTTGGCGACGACCGAGTACGGGCTCGCCCCGATCGAGGCCGGAAGGTGGAGCTCGGCCGACAAGGCGCTCTGGATGTCGCGCGCCCAGGCCTCCACCTCGTCGCGGCCCTCGAGGTCGACCTCAAGCGCGGCCTCGTCGATGGAGAGCGGGACGACCCGATCGGCCCAGCGCCCGAGCAACTGACGGATCTCTCGAGCGGTCCGCTCGTACTTGCCGAAGTCGGGCGGGATCCAGGTCGCGTCCGGGGCTTTCCGTAGCGCCGCGAGGCTCGGCATCGCGCTGTGGACCCCCAGCGCCCGGGCCTCGTAGCTCGCCGAAAGCACGACCCCCCGGCTCGGACCTCCCTGCGGTTTGTGGCCGACGATGACGGCGGTGCCGCGGAGCTCGGGCCGGTCCCGGAGCTCGGCCGACACGTAGTAGGCGTCCATGTCGACGTAGACGACCCATCGCATCGATCGGCCCCGGTCCTCGAGGACGAGGGCGGCGGGTATGAAAGACCCCGTCGGGAGCGTGAAACGGTCGGCTACCGGCCGAAATCGACCGCCTTGGCGTCGACGCTGATCCCGTTCGGCCCGATCACGTAGGGCTGGACCGAGCGCTGGTGGGCGGTGCGTCGCATCTTGAGCACCCGGAGCGACAGGCCGATCCGGTGGCCGTCGGCGCCCTGGTTGTACCCGAGGAGGATGACGCCGTCGGCGACGTACTCGCTCAGTCCGTCGCGACTGACCTCGGGGTGCCGGGGGTCCGCCTCGGCGGTCAGGAGCGTGGTCGCCCCCGCGCCGCGGCATGCCGCCGCAAGGGCGAACAGCGTCGAACGTCGCGAAGGCTCGTCGTCGCTGAGCATGTTGAGCAGCGAGACGGAGTCGACCACGATCCGCTGGACCCCCAACTGGCCCAGCTGCTTGGGCAGATCGCTCTGGATCCGGTGGAGGTTGCCGTGCGTTTCTTTCGGGTCCAGCCGCAGGATAGTCAGCGCGCCGCTCTTTTGAGCGCCCTCGACCGGCCAGCCGAACTGGCGCGCGCTGTCCATGAGCGCGGCCGACTCCTCCTCCAACGACAGGAAGATCCCTTTCTCGCCCTGGCTCACGCCGGCGAAGAGGAACTGCAGCGCGAGGCAGGTCTTGCCGGTACCCGGAAGCCCGGTGACGAGCACGACGTGGCCGGTGGGAAAGCCTCCGCCCAGCATCTCGTCCAGGCCCGCGATCCCCGAGGCGGCCCGGACGGTGGCGGGGTGCTCAGATGCGCTCATATTGCGTGGTCACGAGACCGGTCAGCGAGCTGATCCGGATGACGAACCGACCCTGGTGCTCGTGCGGCACGTGGGTCAGGACCGGCATGAACTTCGGGATGACCATCACGCGTTGCCGGGTCGAGCGCGTGGGGCTGGTGTTCCACGAGAAGGCCAGCACGCCGTCGACCGAGTCGACGATGGCCTGCTCGGTGTCGGCGGGCGCGACCCCCCGGCTCAGGATGAGATAGACCAACCCTTCCCACTCTTTGGCCCGTCGGCGGAGGCCCTTGAGCAGCGTGAGCAGGTCCTCGATGGCGATGCCCTTGCGGACGAGGAGGTCGGTCAGCGAGTCGAGGATCAGGACGTTGGACGGCCCCAGCTGTTCGAGCGCCCGGGTCACGGCGCCGAGAGGTCCACCCCCGCCTTCGAACCGGCTCGTGCCGAGCGGCGCGGCCAACAACGGTGGGGGCGTCGTCGCCCAGTTCGACGGGACCACCGTGTCGGCGAAGTAGGCCGCCGACAGGTCCGAGAACGACAGGTGCCTCTCGAGCGCCTCGAGGTAGTTCGCCTCGAACGAGCCCTGCACCTCGCGCAGCACCTGCTCGCGCGAGCGCGTCAGGCTCAGGTACGCCACCCCGCGCGGGTACACGAAGCTCCCCCGGGCCCCGCCCAGGTAGAACTTGTGCAGCCGTTCGTCGTCGTGGCGGAACATCAAGTGCGTCGCCGACGTGATCGCGAACTCGTGGTGGCCGGCGCCGGCCTCGCCCAGAAGGAGGACCACGGAGCCGACGGGAAGTCCGCCGGAAAGCGTGTCGAAATCGGCCACACCGGTGGGCACCCGAGGGTCGCTCGCGGGGGGAACGAACTCCCGCCCGAACTCCGGGGCGTGCCATTCGGGCAGGGCCGGTATCGGGCTCTGCGTCGCCATGGAGTACCGGTGGGCGGAACTGCCGTCCCCGCGGTATTTCTATGCTTGGTTGGATGCGGCCGGTGAGCGTTCCCGGCCGTCGGTCGGCGAGGGGATCGCGCCCGATTTGATGAGTTCGCGGAGCAGGACCGTCGCGTACGCGCCTTTGGGCAGGGCGAACGTGGCCCGGTAGCTCGCCGAGCCGTCGGCGCCGACCCTCGGAGAAACCTCCAGACCCATCGGGGGAACGGCCAGCGCGAGCGGGCGGTAGGAGCCTTCGCTGGCCAGGTCCGGCGTCCGGGGCAGATTGAACTGCTCTCGGGCGACCCCCTCGTCCGAGAGCAGACCACCGAGGAGCTCACCCGGAACCCCCGTCATGGTCGGGGTCCCGAACCCCACGAGCGGTCCGGCCACCACCGCACGCTCGCGTCGCAGCATCTCCCGCGCTTCGGTCAGGTTCTCCTCGCCCACCGGGATCGGGTCGACGCCGGGGACCGTTCCATCGCGGGCGACCCGGAGTAGGAGGTCGCCGGGGATCGCTTCGGTCAAGGCGATCGCTCGGGCCCGGCGCCGTACGATGTATTCGTTGAACAGTCGGGACTGGAAGGCGTGGACGAAGAGTCGGCGCAACTCCCGGGGCAGGGCATGGAGGGCGCGGGTGCTGTCGTGCCCGCGGGAAAGGCGATCGAGAAGGGCGCGCTCGAACCGGTAGGCCGGCGGGAACTCCTTCAGGGCGCGTTCGGCGTCCTGGTGCTCGGAGAACTGTCGGCGCGCGGCCGTCCCCTCGGCCGATTCACCGGGAGTCTCGGCTTCCAGGTAGATCCGCACCGCCGCATCGGGATCCCCGCGGACGAGCGCGGCTCCGACCAGGTGGGTCACGGGGCGGACCTCCCCGAAGCGCTGGAGTCCGAAGAAATTCGGAATGCAGCGTGCCTCCCGCAGCTCTCCGGCGAGCGCGTCAAGTTGCGCACGGAGGTCGGCGGCGTCCCCGGCGACGTCGCGCACCCGGATGTCGAAGGAATTGCCGAAATGGTGTCCGAGCACCACCCCCCGGTCCGACCGATACATTTCCAGAATGTCGACGCCGGCTAACGGCGACGCGTTGGCGGGCCGGGGCGCCCCTCGGTAGGAGAGCAGTTGTTCCGTGATCGCCCGCCGATCCTTGGTCCCGGCCCACGCGATCGACCCGGGGCGTAGCCCGAAGCGTGAGGCGAGCCGTTGGGCGAGCTCGTGCTGCTCCCAGTTGCGCGCCACGACGCGGAGCACGGTGAACTCGCCGTCGTCCACCGGGGGGGGATAGAGCGAGAGCTCCCTCACCCGGAAGTCCTCCGGCTCGAGCTTGAGCCGGCCGCCCGTGCCGGGCGATGCGGTTTGATAGAACCCGAGCCCGAGGCTCGTTTCCGTCGGAGGCGGGGCCGGTCCGTAGAGCACGGCCTCCCAACGCGGATTCCATATAGGCCGACCGCGCTCGGACCGCTACGAGGGCATGATCCAGGCGGTCGCCCGAGTTCTGAAGAACGTCATTGAGGTCCAGGTCGGGACCGAGACGTGGACCGCCCGCCCCGTCGTCACCGCGACGGGTGCACTGACCAAGCGGATCGCCGCCCTGTTCTCCACCGTGTACGAGGTGGTCCGCCCGGCCGAGCCGGACGCGGTCCACGCGACGGTCTCCTACCATCCGAAGAAGGACGAGATCCTCATTCAGATCGGGGAACAGAAGTGGCACACGCGATCGTCGCTGTTCGGACCGACGACGTTCGAGTACGGCGGCATCTCCTACACGATCGTCGAGAAGCTCACCGGCAAGTTCGCGATCCTCCGGGGGGAGGCCCTCATCGCGCAGGGTGAGGTGGGATTCCGCCGATGCATGCTGCGCGAGTACCCACCGGAATTCGAGGTGTTCCTGACCAACCTGTGCCTCGGATACCTCGTACGGGTCCTGTTCTGGGCCCAGTAGCGGAGGAACGCGCCGCCGGTCCGCTCAGCCCGCGGGCATCCGAACGGCGCCCAGGTCGTGGTCCAGTTCCTCGTCGCCGGCCAGATGCTCGCGGGAGAGGAAATCCGGCCATGCGCGGTTGTTGTGGATGTCGTGGGAGAACAGCCAGCCTCCCGGCACGAGCCGGGGTCGGGCCATCGTGTATTCCGCGGTCATACGGTCGTACAGGTGCAGACTATCGTGGATGAAGATCTCCAGCGGCTTGGCCTCGTCGGCGAGCACACCGGGGAGCAGGTCCTCCGAGGCGCCGACGCGGAGGTTCCAGCGGGACCGTAGGCGCTCCGGGACGAGCCAGCCCACCGGCCGCTCGACGATGGTGCCTACGGCGCCCTCGGGCATCTGGCCGACGGCGATCTTCTGAATCCCGATCGACCACAGGGTGCCCCGCTCGTTGCGGGCCAGCCCCTCGAGGAGGAGCCGCGCGCTGTACCCGGAGGAGACCCCCGTCTCGACGACCGCGCTCGGGCGGACCGCGCGGACGAAGACGTACAACAGCGGCGCCTGCATCATCGCGCCGGCGCTGGGCAGCGCGCCGATCGCCGTGTACAGCTCCCGGTGCAGCGGGGCCAGCTCGTCGAAGTAGGCCCGCAACCGCCCGGGCGGCGCGCCGGTCAGGTGCGCGAGCGCCGGCAGGGCCACCTCGAACATCGGCCGCCAGTCGCGGAACCGCGGGTTCACGGCGAATCGCACGTCCCGGTGACGGACCTCGCGCTCGTAGACGTACTGCGCCCAGGCCAGCGGATGCCGACCGAAATGGTACAGCCGGCGCCGCCATGCCGCCCCCCGAGTTTCCGCCACGATCGCTCCTGCTCGACGGGGCGCGCCGACAGGTCCTCGGGACTTAAGGCCGCCGCGCGGGGAGGCGTTACCTCGGGCTCCACGGCCGCGCACCGGCCGTGTGCGGCTCGACCGTGGCGAGGCGGAATCGGTGCCGGTACGGGTGCCCGACGGAGAACATGTGGAACGGGATCGGCACGAGGAGGACGGCTCCGACCGTCACGATGCCGGCCGCGAGAAGGTAGGTCGCATGGACCCCCCAGCCGACGTAGAGCAGTCCTCCCAGGAGCGTGCCCACGAGACCGCCGGCGCCGGAAACGGCGTTGTACAGGCCCAACGCACGGCCCCGTCCGGAGCGCCCGACCAGGCGCACGAGGAACAGCGTGCTCGCCGTGCTGATGAACGCCCAGCTCACGCCCATCAACGCGTTCAGCAGCGTCAGGTAGCCGACGAGCCGGGGACTGCCCAGACCGAGGAGCAGGAAGGTCGTGCCCGGCACGAACAGCAGGATCAGCAGCACGCGCGCCGCCAGGCCCTCGAGGAAGACGTACTTCGGGGAATGGACCTCGACGGCCAGGCCGGAATGGTAGTAGAGGGCGGTCGTCGCGGCGCTCGAACCGAGATAGGCGATGAACACCGCCGCATCGGAGAATCCGGCCTTCTGGATGAGGAAGACCGGGAACGGTCCGTAGAAGATGAAGAACCCGGCGCTCATCACGCCGAGCGCGACCAGGAACAGTGCCTCCCGGCTCGGGATCCGCTCCGCCTTGGACCGCGTGAGCTCAACGATATTCAACACCCACGCGCGGACGTGTCGGATCCGCTCGAGGAAACCCCGGTTGCCGTTGATGAGGTCCGAGAGGCCCCGGCGGTCGATCAGCCGCGCCGGCTCCTCGATCCAGCGCCAGGCGATCAGCGCACCGGCGAGCGCGAGCACCCCCGAGAGGATCAACAGGCCGGTCATGACCTGGACCTGCGGGGAGTTGAATCCGAGCACGAACAGCCAGACGAACCCGACGCCGAGTCCGACCGTGGTCCCGACGCCGGAGATCAGGCCGAAGAATCCGATGTCGGTCGGCCACCACCGCTTCTGGCGCGTCTCGAGCAGCAATAGCGTCCCGATGGGGGCGCTCGCCGCCGATGCGAGACCCTCGACAACGTTCAGCCAGAAGAACGTCGAGATGTCGGCCGCGAAGGCCATGGCGACGATCGACGCGCCGCTGGCCGCGAACGAACCGACGAGGAAGTACTTCCGATGCGCGACGCGGTCCGAGAGGTTGCCCCAGAGGATGGTGAACGGGACCTGGCTGATGGCGCTCGCAGCGATGATGAGGACGACGACGAACGCGCTGGCCTGGAAGTGGGCCAGGGCGAGCAGCGGGATCAGTGGAGTGGCGATCCCGTCGGAGACCGCCAGCGGAAGGTAGGCCAGGAACCAGAGGTCACTCGTCGAGGGGCGGACGGGCGACTGGATTTTGATCTCCACGGACGGCCCCCGCAGCGCGTACGGCCGTTCGACCGGGATTCGGCGAATAAAGGCTCGGGCGCTCGTGCAAGGGTGGTCGGTTATCCGTCGGCGAAACGGGTCTCCGGGCGACGTTCAGGCGCGGGCGACGCCCATCGCGTCGAGCAGTTCGCCGAAGTCTGAATCGTCGATCCACTCGACACGGAGGTACTCGCGGAGCACGGCGTCCGCGACCCGCAGCCGGCGGGCCTCCTCGATGACGAACTTGTAGGCCTGGAGCTCCGTGGGTCGTCGGACGTAGGCCTCCGGGCGGTCGAAAAGCTCCTCGCCACGGTGCCGTTGTTGGATGTGGCAGAGCTCGTGGTAGATGTCCAGGAAGAGCGTGAGCTCGGGGCTCTCGCGTAGGTGGCCCTCGCCGATGACGATGCAGTCGACCTGGGGTGCGATCACCGGTTCGAACCGGCGGCGACGAATCGTCCTCAACTTCTTCCATGGGGCGACGTACATCCAGAGGTCGCCCGGGTCGATCTCGACGAACGTCTCGTGGAACAGCTTGGACCGCGCCTGGGCGTCGGGCTCTTGGCGTCGGGCCGTGGCCAAGCGGTCCAGGCCGGGGAACACCTCCAGCAATGGGTGGCGGCCGAGGGCCGCGTCGCGGCGCAACTGGAACCCGGGGGGGACCTCGCGTTCGGCAGCGGGCGAGCGCGGGGACATTCGCCGAGGCGAACCCGGCAGCGAGATAACGACCGCGCCGGAAGGAGCCGATTTACCCGTACGCTCGCTGGCCAGCGGGGATGGCGGCGCGACGGACGAACCGAACGCTGACCGGGGTCCGCGGCGTCGCGGTGGGCTGCGCGGCCGACGAGACGCTCGACAGCGGCGTCACCGCCTTCCTGTTCGACCGGCTCGCCCCCACCGTCGTCGACGTGCGCGGCCCGGCGTCGGCCACGTTCGATACCCACTCCCTCGGCCTCGAGGCCACATTCGGGCGGCGCGAGGCGCTCTTCCTCGCGGGCGGAAGCATCTACGGCCTGGACGCGGCACGAGGAGTACGGACCCGTCTGCTCGAGACCGGGCGCGCCTCCGGTGCCTTCGGGGATTCCTATCCACTCGGCCGGGTCTCCGGCGCGGCGCTGTATGACCTACCGCGAACGCTCGGGACGATCCCCGATTACCTGCCGTTGGGGTACGCCGCGGCCTCCAATGCCTCCGACGCACCGGTGCCGGAGGGACGCGTCGGCGCCGGACGGGGAGCCCGCGTCGCGAAGTACGCCGGATTCGCGAACGCCCGGGCCGGCGGTCAAGGCAGTGCCGTCGCGCGAGTGGACCGAGATCATGCCCTGGGAGTCGTCGTCGTGTTCAATTCGGTCGGCGGGGTCCACGATCCCGTCACCGACCACTGGCTCGCGGCGAGCTCGACGAGGGGATCGCGGTCCTCCCCGTATTCGGCGATCCGATTCGGGCGAGGGGGTCCTGCGCGCGGCACCACGCTCGCCGTGCTGGTGACCGACCTCGAGCTCGACCGCCGAAGGCTCTTCTTCCTCGCCGAGCACGTCCACGACGGCATCGCGCGGGTCGTGGTGCCCGCGCACACTTCGGGGGAAGGGGACTGCGTGTTCGCCGTCAGTACGGCGCCGGAGTCGACCCGCGCCGTCCGCGCGCGGGGCACCGAGGTCTCGATGGATACTTTGGGCTTCTGTGCAGAAACGCTCGTGCGCGACGCCGCGGTCCGGCTTTTCCGCAGGCCCGGTGCGGTCCGCCCCTAGGGGTTCGTTGCCACGGACGTGGCGGCGCCGGCGCGACGCAGCTGCGCTCCTCGCAGCGTCCGGATCAGGTCGGTCTTGGTCACGATCCCGCGGAGCTGGCCGCGCTCAGCCACCAGGACTGCGGGATAGCGCGTGAACACGGCGGCGAGGAGCTCGGCCGGGAAGGAGGTGTCCACGATCGGGTAGGCCCCCTCTTGGATGTCGCGGACCCGCTGTCGTCGGCCCGACGGGCTCGCCAGGGCGCGCAGCAGCGTCGACTCGGAGATCGCCCCGGTCACCCGGGAGCCGTCCAGGACCGGCAGCTGCGAGAACCCTCCCCGCTCCATCAGCGTCGCGGCATCCGCGAGACTCGCGCCGGCATCGATCGTGACGAGCTCGGCAACGACCAAATCCCGCGCGACCAGGCGCGGGGAGGCCTGACCCTCCTGCCCCTCGAGGAACCCGAGGATCTTCTGGACCAACTCGTAGGAGGGGCGGATCTTGCCGCGCTCGATCCGCGAGACGGTCGCGTCGCTCCGGCCGACCGCGCGCGCGAGTTCGCCGAGGGAGATCCCGAGCGAGATCCGACGCTTGCGGAGCTCGGCGATAGAGTCCATCCGGACGGGGGTGAAACCTCCCGGGGGAAACGCCTTTGTCCCGTCGACCGGCGGGCAACGCGCCGCAACCTACATGGCCCGCTGAGCGAATCCGGACGGTACCCGGACCATGAAGGGAACCCAGCCCCGGACGGCGTGGATCGTTCCGCCGCCGGAGATCTGCACCCTCTGCAAGGAGCCGCTCAGCCGTCCGGAAGACACCAGCTCCTGGAACGGCAAGCCGGCCCATCGCGAGTGCGTCCGGGTCCACATGATCCAACGAGACCCGGCCTTCCGCGAGTGGGGCACGGAGGAATCGCCGGAGGAGCCCGGCGAGGGCGCCGATGATCAACCCCCGCGCGAGGACGACGACGAGGAGTTGGGTTGACCCCCTCCGGACGGAAAGCCGGTGGCGCGGACGCGCACGCATCGGGATGCGCATTCACCTCGACGCCGCACGCCGCCCACCGCTCCGGCACAACGGCTATGAACCCAGTCGAAGTCGAGCCGGTCCTGACGGGGCCGTTGTCCCGCGGTAGGTACTGATGCCAGAAGTCGTCATGACGTGCGATTGGACGATGATGAGCAACCACAACGGCAAGGAGTTCCTGGGGTTCGGGACGACCACCCCGGCCTACCTCTTGCCCGAGCGCGCGTACCGCCGGATGTTCTTCCCGGAGATGCCCGTCGACGCCGCGGGCTATCCCCGCGAGGCCCCGTATGGTATGCGCAAGGTCGAGGCGTCGCTCATCGATGCCGGCTTCGACGCCCGTATCGTCCACCCGAGCCACTTGGACCGGTACATGCCCGGCCAGGCGAAGGTCATGATGATCAGCGGGCACGACTACTTCGGGCTCAATCCGCCATCGTCGACGTTCGCCGGGGTGATGAAGAAGGAGCCGCTCAACTGTGTGAACTTCAAGCGGATGCTCACGCAGCCGCACGTGCTCGAGGCGCGGCGTCAGGGCATGAAGCTCATCGCCGGGGGCCCGTGCGCCTGGCAGCTCGCACCGGCGACCCGGACCAAGGTCCCTTGGATCGGAGAGTTCGTCGACTCCATCGGCGGCATCGACACGGTCGTCGAGGGCGAGGCCGACATCTATGTCCGGGAGCTGGTCAAGAAGGCGCTCAACGACGAGTTCCTTCCCCCCCACGTCATCCTGGCCCCCAAGGACGCGCCCAAGGTCGAGCAGATCTCTTCGATCAAGTACCCCTCCGTCAACGGACTGATCGAGATCGGCCGGGGCTGCTGCCGCGGCTGCTCGTTCTGTTCGGTGACGACCCGGCCCACCCGATGGTACGGCCTCGACAAGATCGAGGAAGAGCTGAAGATCAATGCCAAGATCGGCGTCAAGAAGGGCCTGCTGCATTCCGACGACGTCTACTTCTACGGGTCGCCGAACGTCATGCCCCGTGAGGAGAAGCTCCTCCCGCTGCTCGCGCTCGCCAAGCGCTACTACGCCCAAGTGGGATGGAGCCACGTCGCCGTCGCCTCGCTGATGACCAAGCCCAAGCTGCTCAGCAAGTGCGCCGAGGTCCTCCTCGACGAGAAGCAGAGCTGGTGGGGCGTCGAGGTCGGCGTCGAGACCGGCAGCCCCCGCATCATCACCACCGGCATGCCCGGCAAGGTCGCCCCCTTCAAGGCCAGCCAGTGGCCCGAGCTCGTCGTCCAAGCGGCCGGCCTGATGAACGACAACCACGTCTACCCGGCCTGCACGTTCATCGTCGGCCTCCCGCAGGAGACCGAGGACGACGTGCTCAAGACCATCGAGCTCATCGACAATCTTTGGGACTTCAAGGCCATCCTGGTCCCGATGTTCTTCGTGCCGCTGGGCCACCTCAAGAGCAAGGACTGGTTCCGGCGCGACCGGCTTTCCGACGTCCAGGAGGAACTCCTCAAGCGCGCCCTGACCCACGGGCTGCGGCAGTCCAAGACGCTGCTTCGGGACTTCTTCGACTGGGAGACCTCGCACAGCACGGCCTATCGCGCCGGATTCCGCAGCTTCGTCGGCTTCCTCGAGGTCCTCTCCAAGATGCACGGCCTCTGGAGCGCGCCCGAGCACCCGGCGGTCAAGATCCAGGACCCGAACCTGACGCCGGACCGGCTACCGATCCCGACGATCCCGATGCGGGAGTAGGCGGCGCTACTCCTCGTCCGCCCCAAGGGGCGTCACCGAACGCTCCGCCGGCGCCGGTCGGTGGATCGCGGGGAGCGGCCGGTACTCGGGGATAGATTCGACCGAGTCGCGGGCCGACCCGCCGACGACCTGGAGCGAGGTCTCCCGCCCGTTGCCGTCGTAGGCACGCCACATGCCCGCCGAGTACGGCCAGCCGAGGATGATGTGGCGCCGGCCCCAGTGGCGGAACAGCGTGACGTCCGCCTCGGAAGGGTGGAGCGCCCCCGAGGGGTGGGAGTGGACGGTCCCGGAGACGCCGAGGTCGACCGGGAGCATGTAGAGCTGGAAGTTCGCGTGCCGGCGGCCGGCCGTCGTTCCCGGGAGCAGCAGCAGGTCGGAGATCACGCCGGGCGGGTCGGCGCGCAGGACCCCACCGAACTCGTTGGGGTAGGCGCTCTGGGCGCAGGCCAGCGCGGAGTCTAGGCACCGCCGGGTGATCGCGACCGGGCTGGAGCCGATCCGGCCCGCGGGCTCGCCGCGGCGTCTACGCTGTGGGCGGAAGATCGGGGCCACCGCGTCCTCCTCCGTCGTCCGAAAGCTCCGGCCAGGGCAGGATATGCTTGCCCTGGAGCCGCTCGAAGTAGCGACGCTCGAACCGGATGAACACCGCCTTGCGCGGGGAACGGTAGCAAGTGACCATCCCTCCGGGCTCGACGGGCTCCTCGGCCTGGCCGTCGACGACGACGACCCCGCCTTTGCCGGGCAGGACGAGCCGGATGCCGACGGTCCGCAAGGGGTCGACCACCACCGCCCGCGGCGTGCTCTGGAACGGAGCGAGGCTCGAGACGACGAGGGCCTCGATCGACGGGTCGACGATCGGCCCCATGGCCGACAGCGAGTACGACGTCGATCCGGTCGGGGTCGCGACGATCATTCCGTCGGCCCGGATCCGCCCGACCGCGCGGCCGTCGATGGCGATCTCGAACAGTCGCATCTTGGCGACATTGCTCGTGTGGACGACGACCTCATTGATCGCGTCGGGGAGCGTCTTGCCGTTGACCTGGCAGGCCACGCGCATGCGCTCTTCGAGCTGGTAGCGACCCTCGAGGAGACGGTCGAGGGCCCGGTCGAATTCCGCCGTATGATCGCCCTCGACCTCGGCCAGGAAACCGACGGTCCCGGTGTTGACCGGCAGGAGCGGCACCGAGCTCCGCTGCAGGGTCATGAGGAACGTGCCGTCCCCCCCCAGGGCGACGAGCGCGTCGGCGCGCATCGACTCGATGGGCTCGACCGCGGCGTGGGGGTCGACGGCGTCGTGGCATTCGGGGGCGAGCACCACGTCGGCCTTGCCCTCGAACCGGGCCCGCGCCCGCCGGGCCAGTCCGAGCGCGAGCGGCTTGTTCGGATGGGCGACGATCCCGATCCTCACACGAACCCCTGGGTCCGGGCGTCGTCGCGAAAGTGGGGGTCCCCCCACGCAAAAACGCTCGTGCGCCGCCCGAGCTCGAGCGGGAACGGTTCCAGCGATTCGAGGCCGGCGTTCGCCACTCCGCCCCCCGCTTCCTGGACGATGCGGTAGGCGCCGGCGATGTCGGTCACGCGGAGGTTCCGAGCGTCGACGTCGTTCTCGAAGAAGTAGCCGTCGGCGCTCCCCTGCGCGACCATGATCATCTCAAGGGAGGCGCATCCGAGCGACCGGACCCGGCGGGCACGGCCGGCCCAACCGACGACCTTGGGTGTGGCGTGCCGGCCGAGGTTGAGGAACACCAGTTCGGCCTTGGGGTTCCAAGCACGCGCGCGCAACGGGCGGCCATCGCGGAAGGCGCCCTTGCCGCGCTCGGCCCAGTAGGTCACCCCGGTGGCGAGGTCGTGGACCACGCCGATGTCGATGCCGGCGAGATCCGTTCGACCGAGCGCAAGCGAGACCGCGGCGAACGGCATCCGACGCAGGGCGTTGTGGCTGCCGTCGATCGGGTCGATCACGAGGGTGCGCTCGCCCCCCCGCCGGAGCTGACCGATCTCCTCGCTGACCACGTCCCAGCCGACCTCCTCGTGCTCGAGCGTCGCGAGGATCTGGGTCTCGGCGATCCGGTCGATCTCCTCGGTAGGCGACCCGTCGGCGCCCATCGCGACGATGTCGGCCCGATGGGGCGAACCGTTGGCCTCCCGGTAGGCGGCGTGCGCGGCGGCGCAGACGCGGAACATCACCTCGAGTTCGGCCGAGGAGGGCTCGCCCACGGGGCCGCGACCGGGCACCGGGTCATAGCCGTTGGTGGCGCGGGGTCGTCCGCCAAGTGTTGTTATGAACGCGGCCCAGGTGCGCGCGCGATGGAACTCCAATTCCTTGGCGGGGCGAGCGAGATCGGCTCGCTCGGCCTGGTGGTCCGAGATTCGGGTCGGACGCTGCTGTTCGACTACGGGATGACCCCCACCGACCCGCCCCAGTACCCCCGCCCGGCCCCGCTCAACGTCGACGCGGCGTTCCTCAGCCACGCGCATCTCGACCACTCGGGGATGACGCCGCTGCTGAGCCGGTTGCCCAGGGCCCGCATCGTGGCCACCCCGGTGACCGCGGCGGTCACCGACCTGCTCACCCGCGACTCGCTCAAGGTCGCGAAGATGGAGGGGTATCTCGAACCGTACACGACCGAGGACATCCGCGCGCTCAACAGCCGGTTCGAGGTCGTTCCGCTCAAGTCGGCGTATCGGCGGCAGGGGATCGAGGTCGAGCTCCACGCCGCCGGCCACATTCCGGGTGCCTCGATGTTCCTCTACCGAGGCGACCACGACGTGCTGTTCACCGGCGACCTCTCGGCGCTGCCCAGCCGGCTGGTCGGGGGGGCTTCGACGGTGGAGTGCGATGTGCTGGCGATGGAATCGACCTACGCCGGACGCGAGCACCCCGACCGCAAGCTCACCGAGGAGCGGCTGCGCCAGCGGATCGATGAGGTGCTCGAGGATGGCGGCCGCGTCCTGATCCCCGCGTTCGCGGTCGGCCGGGCGCAGGAGGTCATCCTGGCCCTCGCCCAGTCGGGCCTGGACGTCTGGCTCGATGGGATGGCGCGCAAGGTCAACGACATCTACCGCTCCGCGCCCGAAGCGCTCCGCGATTCGCGCAAGTTCCACCGGGCGATCGAATCGGTCCACATCGTCGAGCACTCGGGCGAACGGCGCCACGCCCTCCGGGAGGCGGAGGTGATCGTCACCACCGGCGGGATGTTGGACGGTGGACCGGTACTGTACTATCTCGCCGAGATGTACCGCGACCCGCACCATGCGATCTTCCTGACGGGGTACCAGGTCGAGGGCTCGAACGGTCGCCAGCTGGTCGAGCAGGGCACCATCACCATCGATGAGGTGACCGTCCGTCCGGCCTGCCAGGTGGAGGCGTTCGACTTCTCCTCGCACGCCGGCCACTCCGAGCTCGTGGCCTTTGCCAAGTCGACGAACGCCTCGAAGGTGATCCTGATGCATGGCGACCAGCGGCCCGAGCTCGCTCGCTCCCTCTCGGAGTTCACCGAGGTCCAAATGCCTCAGAACGGCGAACGATTCACCCTCTGAACGGCGCGGTCGGGCGGCGCGGGGGTGCCGATCCGTCCGGGGGCGCGGCGGGTCAGTCGGCCGGGTCCGCAGGGGGCTCGGGCTCGGGCGTCGGTAGGTCCGGAGGTCGGGCGAATCGCTGGAGCTGCTCGCGGAGACGCCGCTGGAGCTCTTCGATGCCCTGGCCGCTGGTGGCGGAGACCTGGAGACGCGGCGACGGGGGCCGGGGAAGGTCGGACTTGGTCTCGACCTCGAGGAACGGCAGACCGGGGAACTCCGCCTTCCAGCGCGCGAGCAGCTCCTCCTGTTCCCGGCGGGAATACCCGCATGTCTCGGTGGGGTCGAGCACGAACAGCACCACCTGGCCGGCGCTCTCGACGGCCGCGAGCGCCTCCGCCTCGGCGGCGTTGGCCCGACCGGGGCGACCGAGGACCCCGGGGGTGTCGAGCACCTGCATCCGGTCGAACCCCAGGTCGGCGTGGCCGACCGAGATCGCGAGCGTCGTGAACGGGTACTCCGCGATCTCGGGGCGCGCGGTCGACAGGCGCGCGACGAGCGAGGACTTGCCGACGTTAGGGAATCCGGCGACGACCACGGTCGGGACCCCCGCGGTGAGCTGTGGGCGGTCGTCGAGGAATCGACCGATCTTCCCGAGCATCTCGAGGTCCCCGTCGACCTCGCGGACGAAGCTGGCGAGCCGGCCGTAGGCCCGTCGGACCACCTCGCCGTACTGCTCTTCGGAGGAGGCGCGTCGAAGCTCGGCCTGCTCCATCCGGGAGAGCTCCCGGACCCGCTCGATCGCCCGGCGGACTCGGGCGACGGAACGGGGAAGTGCCGGCGGGCCGAACCGTTCCCGGACGAGGCGCTCCTCGAACGGGGTCAGACCGTCCGGGCCGAATCGCTTGACGCGGAGACCCAGTTGCCGGGTGACGACCGCTGTCGAGCGCACGATCTTCAGCAGCGCCCGGCGTCGCGAGCGGTCCTCGCGCTTGGCTCCGTGGGGGGTGGCCCGGTAGGCCCGCCGGAACGCGACGTCGATGATCACCGCCGCCGCAGAAGTGGTGCGCCCGGCGCGCGTCGCGGCGCCACGGTCCTCGCGCCCCTTGTGGGGACCGACGGCACGCGGCCGCCGGCGGGGTGCCCGGGGGCCTCGACGCACCGTCACCGTCCTCCTCGCGCGTCTCGGCTCGGCCCGCTCATATATACTGCACCCCTGCCGCGCGGTTCGGAGATTCGAGTGGCGAGGTGGATACCCTCGGAGCCCGGCGAGGAGGAAGGGCTGCTGCGAGAGCTGGGCATCTCGAGCGCGGAGGAGCTGTTCGCCGACGTTCCACGGCAGGTCCGGATCGGCCGCATGGGCGTCGGAGCGGCCCGCGACGAGTCCGAGGTCGTCGCCTTGGTCGACAAGATCCTCGCCCACAATCGAACCTACTCGAAGGTTCCCACGTTCCTCGGGGGCCGGATCCCGATCCGCTACCTGCCGGCAGCGGTGGACGCGGTCCTGCTCCGCAGCGAGTTCTACACGTCCTACACGCCCTACCAGCCGGAAGCCAGCCAAGGGATGCTGCAATCGCTGTTTGAGTTCCAGAGCCTCTGGGTCGAATTGACCGGTCTCGACGCGGCGAACGCTTCGATGTACGACGGCTCGACCGCCGCCGGCGAGGCTCTCCTGCTGGCCCATCGGGTCCATCCGGGCAAGCGCTTCCTGGTCCCGGCGAGCCTTCCCTGGGAGGAGAAGAGCGTCCTCGCGAACTACGCCGTCGGGCCCGGGCTGAGGATCGAGGAGGTCGCGTTCGATGCGCGTACGGGAGGATTGGACCTCGACGCCGTCCGCACCGCGGTCCGTTCCGGTGACGTATGCGGCGTCCTCGCGGACCTGCCCAACGGCTTTGGCGTGGTCGACGCGGGACTTCCGGAACTGCGGAGCACGATCGGTGACGTGCCGCTGGTGGTCTCGGCCGATCCGCTGGCGCTGAGCGTGCTCGAGCCGCCCGGAAGCTGGGGCGCGGACATCGTCGTCGGGGAGGGCCAGGGATTCGGGGCCCCTCCGTCGTTCGGCGGCCCGCTCCTCGGTCTGTTCGCCTGTCGTCGCGAGTACCTCCGCCTGGCCCCGGGCCGCATTGTCGGCGCGACGAAGGACAGCGCCGGTCGGCGTGCGTTCACGTTGACCCTTCAGACGCGCGAGCAGCACATCCGCCGCTCCCGCGCCACCTCGAATATCTGCACGAACCAATCGCTCCTGGCGCTCGCGTTCACCACCTACGCGAGCCTCGTCGGGCCCCGCGGCCTGGCCGCGCTCGCGGGACGGCTCAACGAGCGCGCGCGCGGACTGGCCAGCGCGCTCGGTGCGATCCCCGGCCTACGGGCCCCGGCATTTGAGGCCCCCTACCTCTGGGAGTTTTGCGTGGAGCTCCCCGGGGGGAACGCCGGCAAGTTCCTCGATGCGGTGCGTCGCCGTCGCGTCATCGGAGGGAGCCTGCTCACGGACCCCCGCGAGCCGTCCAAGGCCACGGGCCGGGAGCTCTTCTTGACGGGGGCGACCGAGCTCACCGATGACAAGGCCATCGCCAAGTACGCCCGTGCAGCCCGGGCGTCCATCGGTAGCGTGGGGGCGGGCTCGTGACCTTCCAGCAAGCCCGGTGGGACGAGCCGCTGCTCTGGGACATCCGCCCGCCGGCCGCCGACGGCTCACCGAGCGACGGTATCCCCGGACTCCCTGCGAAACTGCGTCGTCGAACGCCCGTGCGCTGGCCGGAGCTGTCCGAGCTCGAGGTCGTGCGCCACTACACGCGGCTGAGCCAGATGAACTTCGGGATCGACACCTCGGCCTACCCGCTGGGCTCGTGCACGATGAAGTACAATCCGAAGGTCTCCGAGCTGCTCGCTCGGCGCAGCGGTGCCTCCGAAGTCCATCCGGCGCAGCCCGAGGACACCGTGCAGGGCTCCCTCGAAGTGCTCTGGCGCCTGGAGAAGGCGCTGGCCAAAATCACCGGCCTCGCCGAGATCTCGCTCCAGCCGGCCGCCGGTGCGCACGGGGAGTACGCGGCGCTGCTGATGACGCGGGCCTACTTCCGCGACCGCGGAGAGCTCGACCGACGCACCGAGGTCCTCCTGCCCGACACGGCCCACGGGACCAATCCCGCATCGGCGGCGATGGCCGGTTTCACCACCCGTGAGATCCCCTCCAAGGACGGATGCGTCGACCTCGATGCGCTGCGCGCGGCCGCCAGCGACCGCACCGCGGCGTTCATGCTGACCAACCCGAACACCGCCGGGCTGTTCGAGAGCGACATTGTCGAGATCGCACACACGATCCACGCCGTGGGCGGGGTCCTCTACTACGACGGTGCGAACCTGAACGCCATCCTCGGGGTGACCAATCCGGGCCGGATGGGGTTCGACGTCGCGCACCTCAACCTCCACAAGACCTTCGCCACGCCCCACGGCGGCGGCGGCCCCGGTGCCGGCGTGCTCGCGGCGGGCGAGAAGCTCGGTCCGTACCTTCCCATCCCGCGCGTGGTCAAGGCGGGCCGGAAGTTCCGGCTCGACTACGATCGTCCGAAGTCGATCGGCAAGATCAAGAGCGGATTCGGCAACTTCGGCCTGGACCTGCGCGCTCTCGTGTTCATCCTCTCGCACGGTGAGGACGGTCTGCGCCACATCTCCCGCCGCGCCGTGCTGAACGCGAACTACCTCGGAAAGCGGCTCGGCGCGCAACTACCCCGGCCGTTCCGCCCCCTCGTCAAGCACGAGTTCCTGCTCTCGGGTGCCCCGTTGAAAGCCCGGGGGGTCCGCACCCTCGACCTCGCCAAGCGGCTGCTCGACGAGGGCGTCCATGCGCCCACCGTGTACTTCCCTTCCCTCGTCGACGAGGCGCTCATGATCGAGCTTCCGGAGACCGAGAGCCGGCGGGAGCTCGACGGGTTCGCCTCCGCGCTCGAGCGCGCGATCGCCGACACCCCGGAGAACCTCCGCTCGGCCCCCCATTCCCTCGCCGTAGGCCGTGTCGACGAGGTCACCGCCGCCAAGGAGCTTCGGCTGTCCTGGAAGGACCTGAGGGAGCATGCGCCCTCGGAACCGAGCCTCCTCGCCGAGAAGCCCCCGACCGGTTAGGTCCCTCGACCCGGGGCAATCTTCAAGCGGCGGTCCCCGTACTCGCCGCGCTATGAAGGACCGCGTCCGGCGCATCTTCGAGAAACTCCCCGAGGGCACCGAGGCGATCGTCCTCGTGAACTCGGCCGAGCCCCACCTCGATCAGAGCTTCTTCTACGTCTTTGACGTCCCGAGCGGCCTGTTCGAGGGCTCGGCGGCGGTGGGCTTCCCGGACGGCAAGCTGCACGTGCTCAGCTCGCTCCTGGAGGAGGAGAGCGCCCGCGAGGCGGCCAAGCACGACCCGGATGTCGCGGTCGACACGATGACCCAGCCCGACGACCGCCGCCAGTGGCTTGCCCGGCTGCTCCCCTCGGGCGGGCCGATCGCGCTCAACTACCGCGAGCTCACCCACGAGGACTTCCTGTCGCTGGAGAAGTCGCTCCCCAAGGGCCACTGGGTCGATGCGTCGACGGCCGTGCGACGGGCCCGCGCCGTCAAGGACGCGCGCGAGATCGAGCGACTGCGTCGCGCCGGGGCGATCGCCTCCACCGTCGGTTCCCAGATACCCTCGCTGCTCAAAGGGGGAATGACCGAGACCGAGCTCGCGAGCGAGATCGAGTACCGGATGATGCGGGCCGGCGCCTCCGGGCGCAGCTTCAGCACCATCGTCGGGTTCGGCCGCAACGGCGCCGAGCCGCACTACGTTCCGCAGGATGTCCGCCTCGAGCCCGGGATGAGCCTCGTCTGCGACTTCGGGGCGTTCTTCCAGCGCTACGCGAGCGACCTGACCCGCTCGTTCCACTTCGGTCCGACCGACCCCGAGCTGAAGAAGGTCCACGAGTGCGTCGAGGCGGCCCAGGCGGCCGGATTCGCCGCCGTCCGCGCGGGCGTCCCCGGCAAGGAGGTCCATCTCGCGGCCCAGAAGGTGATCGATGCCTCGCCCTGGAAGGGCCGCTTCATCCACGGGGTCGGCCACTCGATCGGCCTCGCCGTGCACGACGGCTACGGCATGAGCGCCCGCACCGAGGAACCGCTCGAGGCCGGAATGGCGATTACCATCGAGCCCGGCATCTACCTGCCCGGACACGGGGGCGTACGGATCGAGGACGATGTGCTCGTCACCGCGACGGGTATGGAGCTGCTTACCACGACGGCCCGGGGATACATCGAGGTCCCCGCGTGAAGTTCGGGGTCCTGACCGGCGGGGGCGACTGTCCTGGCCTCAACGCCGCCATTCGCGGCGTGGTCTACCGCGCCCACCGCAAGGGCCACACCGTCGTCGGCTTCGCCGACGGCTGGAAGGGGCTCCGCGACGGGCAGATCGTCCCGCTCGAGGGCCGCGACCTCAGCGCGCTGATCGCCCGGGGCGGTACGATGCTCGGGAGCTCGCGGACCAATCCGTTCGCCAAGCCCGAGGACGCCGCCAAGGTCCTCGCGACGCTCGACCGGGAAGCGATCGACGCCCTGATCGCCATCGGGGGAGACGACACGCTGACGGCGGCGCGCGAGCTGTCCCAGCGCGGGCGCCACGTGGTCGGGGTGCCCAAGACGATGGACAACGACGTGGGCGCCACCGACTGGACGTTCGGGTTCGACTCGGCCTCGAGCGTCGCGACCGAGGCGCTCGAACGCCTGCGCGACACCGCATCGAGCCACCACCGGGCGATCGTGCTCGAGGTCATGGGCCGCCACGCCGGTTGGGTCGCGCTCGCCACCGGCATCGCCGGGGCGGCGGATTACACGCTGCTCCCCGAGGAGCCGTACCGCGAATCGGAGCTGCTCGAGCACGTTTCCTCCGCGGTCCGGGCGCGTGGATACGCCCTGGTCGTGGTCTCCGAGGGGATCGACCTCGGCTCCAAGGGGAGCGTGGGCGGGGCCGACGAGTTCGGCCACGAGCTCCTGCGGGAGCGCGGGGTCGGGGCGGCGGTCGCCAAGCGGATCGAGACCGCACTCCAGATCGAGACCCGCTCCGCCCAGATCGGGCACATCCAGCGGGGCGGCCCCCCGACGCTGTTCGACCGGATCCTGGCGACACGTTTGGGCGCCTGCGCGGTCGACCTGGCCCTCGACGGAAAGTTCGGGACCGTGGCGGTGCTGCGGGGCGAGAAGGTCGAAGGCGTCCCCCTCGAACAGGCGCTCCAGAAGCCCAAGGTCGTCGGGCGCGACTGGATCGACCTCCTCCACACCTTCGACGCCTAGTCCCATGCCGGTCCGGGCGCTGTGGTGGGAAGGCGACCGTCTCCACCTTCTCGACCAGCGCGAGCTCCCCGGCCGGACCGTGGTGCTGCGGTTGCGCCGCGTACGGGAGGTCGCCGACGCCATCCGCACGATGGCGGTCCGTGGTGCTCCCGCGATCGGGGCGGCGGCGGCGTACGGGATGGTCCTCGCTCAACGCGAGGGCCGCTGGAGCGCGGACCGCGCCGCGCGATTGCTCGCGGCCACCCGGCCGACCGCGAACGACCTCTTCGTCGGCATTGAAGCGGTGCGCCGTGCATGGGTGGCCGGCGAAGACACTCTGCGCCGCGCGGAGGCCTACCGCACGCAGATCGTCGACGAATGCCACGCGATCGGCAAGGCCGGGGCACCGCTGCTCCGCGGCGCCGACCGGATCCTCACCCACTGCAACGCCGGTGCTCTGGCGACGGTCGAATGGGGGACGGCGTTGGCGCCCATCCGGGTAGCCCATCGCTCGAACCGCAAGCTGTTCGTCTGGGTGGACGAGACCCGGCCGCTCCTCCAAGGCTCGCGTTTGACCGCGTGGGAGTTGGCTCAGGAGCACATCGCCCACGCCGTGATCGCCGACAACGCCGCCGGACTGTTCATGCACCGCGGCGAGGTCGATGCGGTGATCGTCGGGGCGGACCGGATCGCCCGGAACGGCGACTTTGCGAACAAGATCGGGACCTACGAGAAGGCGGTGCTCGCGCACGAGAACGGCATTCCGTTCTACGTCGCCGCACCCTGGAGCACCTTCGACGAGCTGCGCCCCCGGGGCTCGTCCATCCCTGTCGAGGAGCGGTCTCCGGACGAGGTCCTGACGGTCCGCGGCACCCGGCTGGCACCCCGAGCCAGCCCCGCGCGCAATCCGGCGTTCGATGTCACCCCGGCGAGGTACGTCCGGGGTTTCGTCACCCCCTCGGGTGTCGTACGCCCCGGCGCGCTCCGCCGGGTCCTCGCGCGACGGTCCCCCGAGGACCGGCTGACGCCCCGATTCACGGGCACAACGCCTAATTGACCCCGGGGGGCTCGAAGGCCCAGTGCACGTCCTGCTCGCGAGCCACCGATACTACCCGGTGCCGGGAGGGACGGAGCGAGCCGTCCAGACCCTCGCCGAGGGGCTGGTCCGCCGGGGCTGGCGCGCGACCGTGGTGACGCAGATCGAACCCGGCGTGCCCGCGAGCGAGGTGCTGAACGGCGTCCAGGTCATCCGGATCCCGGTCCGACCGTTCGCCGGGATCCGGTTCCCCTCCGGCTACCTTCGGACCTTGCGCGGGATCGACGCGGACCTGTTCCACCTCCATGGGAACCGGATCTGGTGCGCCGACTTCTACTTCCCGCGCGCTGGGAGTTTCTCCTGGCCGCAGGTGCTGACCGGATACGGGTTCTACCAGTGGGAGATGCACCCCGGATGGTTCGACCGGTGGTACTTCCAACGGTACTTCCCCGGCCGGGTCCGTCGGTTCGACGCCTATACGACCTCGACCGAACGCGAGCGCGGTCAGCTCCTCCGGTGGGGGGTCCGGCCGGAGATGCTGGTCCCGGTGGCGTTGGGTGTCCCACTCGACGAGTTCACCGCTCCCGCGTCGGACCCCGCCGTGCTCCGTGAGGGGTGGAAGCTCGAGCGGCCCCTGGTGGCGGTCTACGCCGGCGGATTCTTCGAGAACAAGCGCGTCGACCGGCTCGTGGAGGCCATCGCGCCGGTACGTGACCGCTGGGCACTGGTGGCGATCGGCCGCGACCAGCCCGGTTCGCCGCACGACCTCGCCGAATGCCGTTCGCTCGCCGAAAGGGCCGGGGTCGAGTTCCGGGCCCCTGGCGTGCTCGATCGTCGGGACGTGATCCGGGCGCTCTACACCGCCGACGCCGTGGTGCTCGGGAGCGAGTACGAGGGGTTCGGGCTCCTTCCGGTCGAGGCGATGGCCGCCGGCCGGCCGTTCGTGGCCTACGAGAGCGGCGCGGTCCCGGAGATGGCCGCGACGGGCGCCGGCACCGTGGTGCGCACCGCGGCGGAGTTCGCCGCGGCGCTAAGTCGGCTGGAGGACCGGGCCGAACGCGAGCGTCGGGGAGCTATCGGACGGTCGACCGCGAGTTTCTATTCCGCCGAGGCGATGGTGGACCGCTTCGTGGCCGTGTACCGACGGGTACTCGGCGAACCGGCGACGGTCGCTTAGAGCGGCCGGCCGAGGAAGTGCTCCAGACCGTGCATCGCGGTGCCGATCGCGGCACCGAGGCCCACGCCGAGGTGGTTGAGGACGATGACTCCGCCGACGACGACGAGGATCGCGACGGCCCAAGCGGACAGACTCATCGTGCGTTTCCTCCGGGAACGGCCGACGGCCGCTCCTGCTAGTTATAGCCCGACGTTCCACCGGCACAGGCGGAGAATCGGGCGTTCCTCGTCGAGGAAACTCCCTACGGCCGGGCGGACCTGCGAAGTTTCATAGCTTCCGACCGGTAGGCCGCGCCGAGTGCCCTGGTAGTCTAGCGGTCTAGGATCTAAGCCTGTCGAGCTTGGAACTCGGGTTCGAAGGGTCGGTCGCTGCTGCGCCCGTTCCGAAACTCCCGACCAGGGCGCTCCTCCCACCGAGAGCGTTCTTGTACTCGAGTGTCCCCGCTCCCATCGTCGGAGCGTGGTGACCGTGACGAGTCGGGTGCCCGAGGTCCCCACGCGGCCGCCGGACTCTGCGTCGGAGATGACCCCGTTCATCTCGGTCGTGGTCACTGCGCACGGCCGTCGGCAGTTCCTCCGCGAGGCGGTCGGGTCGGTGCTGGCGCAGACCCTTCCCCGGAGCGAGTTCGAGGTTTGCGTGGTCAAGGACTTCGCGGACCTGCCGATCGACACGTTCCTCGAAGGGAACTCCGTCGGCCACGTGGAGACCGACGAGGTCCCGCTCGGCGCCAAGCTCGCGATCGGCACCCGGGCGGCGCGCGGGGAGGTGCTGACGTTCCTCGAGGACGACGACGCCTATGCGCCGGAGCGACTTCGGGCCGTGGCGGACCGGTTTCGGGCGAGCCCCGAGCTGGGGTATTTCCGCAACGGGCAGCATCTGATCGGCGAGAACGGGGCGGACCTGCCCGAGTCGGCCTACGGCCAAGCCCACCGGAACTTGGTCCGCATCGGGGTGGTGGATGCACCCCGCCATGCGCTGGGGCGCCGGCTCGGGGACCTCGCCCGAGTGGACCCGGACTTCAATCTCAGCTCGATCGCTGTCCGGCGATCGGTCCTGCTCCCCCATCTCGAGGAGCTCCGGGGACAGCGCGCGGCCGTCGACAGCTTCGTCTTCTACGCGGCCCTCTCGGCCGGCCTCGGGGCGCGCATCGACCCGACCGCGCTGACCCGCTATAGGGTCCACGGGAGCAACGTCTCGCTCTGGGGCGGTGACGCCGAGCACGCGGCCGGCCAGCGGGCCGCCTACCAGCGGACCTTCCTCGACTCGTTCCGTCCGATCTACGAGCGCACGGTGCGGGCGGGCCCGCCGGCCGCCGCCGCGCTCGCGGGGAGCGCCTACTTCGGCACCCGTGTCCTGTACGACGTGCTCACCGGCGACGGGGGCGGGCGAACGCTCCGATCGGACCTGCGACGGTTCGTGCGGGTCAGCCCGTGGTCGGTGCTGCTGTACCGACGTGACATCAGCGCGTGGGGGACCGCCGCGGCGCTCGCTCCCCGACGGGCCCGTAGCGCGTTCCTGCGCCGCCGGGTCGAGGAATCTCGACGCGCGCGCGGCTGAGCGGACGTTGGGGACTCCCGCGAAGGGCTAATCGGGGGCTCTCGCTCGCCTGCCCGTGCCATCGCCGACCCCCAAGCCGCCGTCGAAGTCCTCGCCGTACCTCGGCCAGATCCTCGGCAGCGCGTTCCGGGACGCGCAGGAGCAGCGTCTGCTGCGGATCGTGCGCGAATCCCCGCTCCCCCGCCACCTGGCGATCATCATGGACGGGAACCGAAGGTTCGCCAAGACCCACGGGCTCCTCGTCGAGCACGGCCACGAGCGCGGGCGCGACAAGCTCGAGGAGCTGCTCAACTGGTGTTTGGAAATCGGACTGAAGATCATCACCGTCTACGCGCTGTCGACCGAGAACCTTCAGCGACCGGCCGACGAGCTCGAGCCGCTGATGCAGCTCTTCGCCCGCAGCTTCAACGACATCGCCACCGACGAACGAGTCCACCGCAACCAGATCCGGGTCCGGGCGTTCGGCAATCGCTCGATCCTACCGCGCGACGTGGTCACCGCGATCGAGAAGGCGGAGGCGGCCACCGCCGGCTACGACCGCTACCACTACAACGTGGCCATCGCCTACGGCGGGCGGGAGGAGATCGTCTTCGCCATCCGCGCGCTCGCCCAGGAGGTGCTGGAGGGTCGCCTGCGCCCCCAGGACATCACGCCAGAGAAGGTCTCGAGCCATCTGTACACGGCGAAGCTTCCGGACCCGGACCTGGTGTTCCGCACGAGCGGTGAGGAGCGGATCTCCAACTTCCTGCTCTGGCAGTCGGCCTACGCCGAACTCTACTTCGCCGACGTCCTGTGGCCGGGGCTGACCAAGCTCGACTTCCTCCGGGCGATCCGCGACTTCCAGATCCGCCAGCGGCGGTACGGCGGCTAGATCCCGTGGACGGGTTCTAGCTCCAGGCACCGGCCCGGTAGATCCAGGTGTCGTTCAGCGTGATGAGAGGGTAGAAGCCGCTCGCGCCGCCGAACACAACGACCTCCTTGGCGGAGGAGTCGTAGGCGATCGCCGGCCAGTCGCGGCCCGGCGGTTGACGGGGGAGGGACGGTTCGGTCCACCGACCCGCGTGGAACGTCCAGGTATCGTTCCACACCGTCTGGGTGTTGTCATCACGGCCACCAAAGAGCACCACCCGGCCGCTCGCCCGGTCGTAGGCGGCCGCTGGAGAGACGCGCACGCCCGGGGCGCCGCCGCTCGAGATCTGAGTCCACACGCCCGCGTGGAAGGTCCAGGTATCGTTCAGGTCGGCCGCTCCCAGGCCGCCGAAGAGTACGACGTAGCCATCGGCGGCGTCGTAGGCGATGGCCGCTTCTCGCCGTGCCGGAGGCGAGGTCGCGGGATGGAGGAGGTGCCAGCTGCCACTGTAGAAGGCCCATGTATCGGACAGCTGGCCCGAAGCGTTCGCGCCGCCGAACAGCAGAAGGTAGCCGTCCGCGGCGTCGTAGACGAGCGCCGCGCCGGAACGCCCCGAGGGGAAGCCCGAAAGGCGCAGGTGCGTCCAGTTGCCGGCGGAGAACTTCCAGGTGTCGTGCAGGTAGCCGGCGGTACCCTGCCCGCCGAACAGCACGACACCGGCGTCCTTCGGGTCGTAGGCCATGGACCCGTCACCGCGGCCCGAGGGGTGGACGGAGGGGAATATCTCCGTCCAATTCCCGGCCCGATAGGTCCAGGTATCCGAGTAAAGGGTCGACCCACTATACCCTCCGAAGAGCACGGAATAGCCGTCCTTGGGATCGAACGCCATCGAAGCGGCCCAACGCCACGGCGGGGCGATGGTGGCGGGGTTCCCTGTCGAGGTCCCGCGGGTACCGATCGAAGCTGCCGAGGAGATTCCGCCGTCGGCGAGTACGCCCGTCGACGCCAACAGGACGAGCACCGCGAAGATTGCGACCTCGCGAGGAATCCCCCGCCGTTTGGCCCCGAAAGGAGACCACGCGATCATCTCGGCCATCCACTCGGCGGTATCTCAAAAACCTCCCCAATGCGCCAGGCCTGTTCCGCCCGGTGCAGTTCGGCGGCTGCAGGGTCCGACGATTCTCGGGTATACCGTCGGGCGCTCCGAGGATCGGGGTGCGCGCGCAGGTAGTCCGACGCTGGCACTGCCGCGCAGCCGGTGGGCGAACGGAGCGGCTCGAGCCGCCCTCGCCGCCCTCTACCCGTACGGCGCGCTCGCCGAGGGCGCCGGCCCGCCGAGAAACCCCGATCTACCGCCGCCAATTCAGGCCGTTGAACAACCACGTCCCGGAGTCGACGCTGACCGGCGCATACGGGGTCGATGCCCCGCCGAACATGACGATCCGATGGGCACGGGTGTCGAAGGCTGCGGACGCCCCGTCCCGGCCCGATGGGGAATGCGCGGGTGCGAGCTGCGTCCAGTTACCTGCATGGAACGTCCACGTGTCGCCCCAAAGGGTCTGGCTGTTGTCGTCACGGCCGCCGAACAGCACGATCTCGCCCAGCGCCTTGTCGTAAACCATGCTCGGCGCCACGCGGACCCCCGGGGCGACGGTCGCATTGACGTGGGTCCAGTTGCCCCGGAAGTAGGTCCAGGTGTCGTTGGCGTCCCCGAAGGAAAGGCCGCCGAACAGAACGACGTAGCCGTCGGAGGCGTCGTAGGCCATCCCCGCGGCCCTCCGCGGTGGGGGCGATACGGCCGGGTGGACGTGCTTCCAGTGTCCGTGGACGAAAATCCAGGTGTCGTTCAGGAGTTTCCCGGCCGGGTCGTTGCCCCCGAACAGCACGAAGTAGTGGTCCCGCGCGTCGTAGACCATGCTCGCCCCGAATCGGGCCGAAGGCCCGTAGTGGAGGCCCAGCGGAGTCCAGTTCCCGCCGGAGAACTTCCAGGTGTCCCCGAAGGTGGTGACGGGATTGTTCCCGCCGAACAGGAGCACGTATCCGGCGACCGGGTCGTACGCGATGGACGCAGAGCCTCGGACGGGGGGTGATACGGGCGGGAAAAGTTGGGTCCAGGTCCCGTTCCGGAAGGCCCACGTATCGTTGAGCAGGGCGCTGCGGTTGCCGCCACCGAACAGCAGGGAGTAGCCGTCCTTGGCATCATAGACCATCGCTCCGCTCCAGCGAGCACTCGGGTGGGTCGCCGTCAGCATTCCGGTCGGGGGCGGGCTTGCGCCCGCCGTGGGAGCACCCAACACCGCGAGCAGTCCGCTCGAGACCGTGAGCACGAGCAGCGCGATCGAGGAGGACCGGATCCACCACGACTCCGTTGCCCATCCGCGGGCGGCGGTCCGCATGGGTACGGATGCGACCGTGCCGGTCGCGATCGCCGGTCGCTTCCACCGAGGTTCGCGTTGCCGACGCTGTGCCTCGGTCGTCCGAACTTCCGCCATCGTACGATTCCGCACTAGCGTCGCCAGTCCCCGCCGCTGAAGAACCAGGTGTCGCCGTAAGTCTTCACCGGGGTACCGGCGTTGGCCCCCCCGCCGAAGATTACGATCGAGTGGAGGTTCGGGTCGAAGCTCATCGCCTCGCCTTGGCGGGCCGGCGGGGAGCTCAGGGGGGCAAGCTCGGTCCAGCTCCCTGCGTGGAACGTCCACGTGTCACCCCAGACGGTCTGGTCGTTGTCGTTGCGCCCACCGAACATCAGAATGGCGTGCAGGGCCGGGTCGTAGGCCATTCCCGGGTCCACCCGGACTCCCGGGACGACGGCGGGGGAGACGGCGCTCCAGCCGCCCCCGACGAACGTCCAGGTGTCGTCCGCGTCGGAGTAGGAGAGGCCGCCGAACAAGACCACGTAGTCATCGGTCGCATCGAAGGCCATCCCGGCGGCACGGCGGGGTGGAGGAGCAACGACGGGGTTGAGCTGCTTCCAATGCCCCCCGCGGAAGATCCAGGTGTCGTTGAGCAACTGGGAGGTGGACTGCCCGCCGAAGAGAACGATGTAGTTGTCCTTCGCGTCGTAGGCCATCGTCGCGCCATACCGTGCTGACGGGCCGCCGCTCGAATGGACGGGCTTCCAAGTTCCCCCCGAGAACTTCCAGGTATCGGCGAAGATGCTCACGCTGTCGGTCCCTCCGAACAGGAGGACGTAGCCCCCGTGCGGGTCGTACGTCAGCGCTTCCCCGCCTCGTGCCGAGGGCGAGACGGGCGGGTGGAGCTGGGTCCAGATCCCGCGGTGGAACGTCCAGGTCTCGCCCGTGGTATGCGTGGCGTTCCCGCCACCAAACATCACGTCGTAGCCGTCCTTGGCGTCGTAGACCATCGGCGCGTTCCACCGGGGAGAAGGGAGGACCGTCGGCGGCCGCGTCGCCACGCCGGCCGCTCGACTCGCTACGGCCGGGGCCGAACCGACCACGACCGCGAACAACCCGCCCGCAAGGAGCAGGACGATGACCATCACGCTCAGCGGGCGCTTCCAAAACGATGGCCTCGGTGCGGTCGAGCCCGCGGGACCGTTCATGGGTGCGCCCCCCGAGTCGACACTGGTGCTCAAAGACCTTCGGAGGAGGCACCATCCTAGTACTCGGGGGCCGGAGCGGCTCGCCCTCCTCGGTGCATGCCACGGGCGCCCGAAGTCGGGTCGGACCCGGCCCGCCGAACTCCGGTGCTCGGACGTCGGGACTTCGACGAGTTATTAAATACAACCAGAAACTTACCGAAGTTGAACCCCGAGTGGATACTCGGGAGGAATACAGAAGATGCTGACGGGACAGACGCCGATTCTGGTGCTGAAGGAAGGGACGAAGCGGGAGAAGGGCCGGGGGGCGCTGTCGAACAACATCGCCGCCGCCAAGGCGATCGCGGACGCCGTGCGCTCGACGCTCGGCCCGCGCGGGCTGGACAAGATGCTCGTCGATTCGATGGGCGACGTCGTCGTCACGAACGACGGGGTCACCATCCTCAAGGAGATGGACGTCGAGCATCCGGCCGCCAAGATGCTGGTCGAGGTCGCCAAGACCCAGGACCAGGAAGCCGGGGACGGGACCACCACCGCCGTCGTCCTCGCCGGCGAGCTCCTCAAGCGTGCCGAGGGGCTCATCGAGCAGAACATCCATCCGACGATCATCTCCCAGGGGTACCGCCTGGCCGCCCAGAAGGCGCTCGAGGTGCTCGGGACGATCAGCCAGCCGGTCAAGATCGACGACATCGAGACGCTCAAGCGGATCGGCTACACCGCGATGGCCTCGAAGTCGGTCAACTTCAACCGCGAGCTGCTCGCGGACATCTCGGTCAAGGCCGTCAGCGCCGTCGCCGAGAAGGAGCCCAGCGGGAAGTACTACGTCGACCTCGACAACATCCAGCTGATCAAGAAGCAGGGCGGCTCGCTCGCCGACACCCAGCTCATCGAGGGCGTCATCGTGGATAAGGAGAAGGTCCACTCCGGGATGCCGACGCGGGTCGAGCACCCGAAGATCGCGCTGTTGGACGCCGCGCTCGAGATCAAGAAGACCGAGATCGACGCCAAGATCGAGATCAACGACCCCAACCAGCTCAACGCCTTCCTCCAGGAGGAGGAGAACATGCTGCGCAAGATGGTCGAGACGGTCAAGAAGAGCGGCGCGAACGTTGTCCTCTGCCAGAAGGGGATCGACGACCTCGCCCAGCACTTCCTCGCCAAGGAGGGCATCTACGGCGTCCGGCGCGTCAAGAAGTCGGACATGGAAAAGCTCGCCAAGGCCACGGGCGCGAACATCGTCTCCAAGGTCAGCGAGCTCACCGCCGACGACGTCGGCTCCGCCGGCCTGGTCGAGGAGCGCAAGATCGGAGAGGACGCGCTCACGTTCGTCACGGGGGCCAAGAACGCCAAGGCGGTCTCGATCCTGATCCGCGGCGGCACCGAGCACGTGCTCGACGAGATCGAGCGGTCGATCGACGACGCGCTCAACGTGGTCGCGGTGGCCGTCGAGGACGGCAAGATCGTCTTCGGGGGCGGCTCGGCCGCGAGCGAGATCGCGATGGCGCTGCGCGACGAGGCGGCCAAGGTCGGCGGCCGCGAGCAGATCGCCTTCGAGAGCTTCGCCGAGGCGCTCGAGACGGTCCCGCGCACGCTCGCCGAGAACGCCGGCATGGACCCGATCGACATCCTGATCGAGCTGCGCAAGTCGCACAAGAACGGCCAGAAGTACGCGGGGGTCAACATCCACGCGGGCAAGGTCGGCGACATGAACGAGCTCCACGTCATCGAGCCGATCCGGGTCGGGCGCCAGGCGATCCAGTCCGCGACCGACGCCGCGGTAATGATCCTGCGGATCGACGACGTCATCGCGTCCAAGACGACCTCCCCGCCCTCGGGCGGGGGCCCCGGTGGCCCCGGCGGCATGGGTGGCATGGGCGGGATGGGCGGCGGCGACTTCGGCGAGGACTGAAGTCGACGCGCCCCGGCCGATCGAACCTTTTCCCCCGACCCCTCGGGTCCACCCCGAGGGGTTCCTCCAGTTTTCAACGACGCGCGGGAGTCCGCGCCTTATCGAGCCGGAGGATCGATCGCGCCACCTTGGCGAACGCGCGTCCACGATGCGAAACGCGGTTCTTCTCCGAGCGGGTTCGCTCGGCGAGGGTCCTCCGTTCGCCGCGGGGGATGAAGATCGGGTCGTAGCCGAACCCGTGTCGCCCCCGGGGTCGCGGTGCGATCGTGCCCTTCACCTCGCCCGTGCATAACCAGACCTGGGACCCGCTCCGGACCCCCGCTACCGTCCGGAAAGTGGCTCGGCGGTCTCGGCCCGCGACGAGGCGCAGTACCCCCGCGAGCCCGATCGTGCGGTACGCATACGCCGAATAGACTCCGGGGAAGCCGCCCAGGCCGCGGAGGAACACCCCCGAATCGTCGACGACGACGTACCCGGCCCTGCGAGGCACCGCGCCGAGCTTCTCTCGGACGACCTCCTCGAGCGACTCGGCCTGGGGCTCGCGAAGCCTCAACGAGATGTGCCGGACGGCCAGTCCGTAGGATTCGAGGACCGCCCGGATCTCGTCGTACTTGTGCGGGTTGGAGGTCACGACGGTGACCGGCCGGGACATCCCGCTACCAGGCGTAGTGGTTGTAGGCGATGATCTCGTTGACGCTCTTGCGTCCCTCGCTCACCGCGCCGCCGTTCGATCCGTTGTTCTCCGCGGGGTATCCGATCGGGATGATCGCGAGGGGATGCACACCCTCCGGTATGCCGAGCACCGAGCGGACCTTCTCCTCGTGAAAGTCCATGATCCATGCGCTGCCGAGCCCTTCGGAGGTGGCCGCGAGACGCATCTGGTGGACGGCGACGGCCACGTCGAGCGGGTAGGCCGAGATGTACCCACCGACGGTCAGCGGGACGTCCTCCTCGACGGCGAGCGCCACGACGGCGACGGGGGCTTCCACGAGCGCCTTGCCCTTCGGGCACGCTTGCGCGAGGAGCCGGCGCCGCTCATCGTCCTGCACGACGATGAACCGCCACGGTTGCATGTTGTTCTGCGACGGCGCCAACCGTGCCGCCGCGAGCACGGCTTTGAGCTTCTCGTCGGGGATGGGGCGGGGCAAGTAGTGTTGGACCGGGCGGTAGGCCCGCAGCGTTTCGTTGAAATCCATTACAAATCCGGCGATAAATCTGGGGGACTAGGCTGACACGGGGCTCAGCCCCGCGGGGTCGAAGAGGCGCATCTGAACGTACCCACGGGGGCCCTCGATTAAAAAGGGTTCGGTCCCTCGAGGCGCGACGCGGTTCGTGTCCCGACTGCCGGGGCCCGCGGTGGCAGCGGGAGGTCGGCCCACCCCTGCACAACCCCGCCAAGGGAGTTAGGACCGAGGGTGCTCGCTCAAGAGGGGGGAGGGCCGGTTGACACCCAGGTGAAAGCCGATGTTCGGTCGGTCGCTGGCCACCGTCCTCGGATTGATCGGAGGGATACTGGTCATCCTCGGCGGGGTGGTCGAGTTTCTGATGGCGGTCGCCGGGGGATTCTCGGGCGGTTCGTTCGCCCAAGTGTGGGGCGTGCTCGTGCCGATGCTGCTCGCGGGCACGCTCGGCCTTTTCATCCTCCTGAGCTCGCGTCCGCGGATCTGGTGGTGGCCAGGTCGACGGATGTTCAACAGCATCGTGCTGATCTTCCTCGGTGTGCTGGCGTGGGTCCTGATTGCCGGCTCGGTGCTGGTCGAGTTCGGTGCGGTCTTCGCCATCCTCGCGGGCGTGGTCCTTCCGCTGGAGGGGCTGGTGGCCGGCGCGTTCGGTCGGGGATCGTGGCTCTTTCGTCGTCGATGGTTCTGACGGAACGCAGGTTCGCACCCTGTCCGGACCAACCGCTAAATAGGGATTGTGGCAGACAGAGGGTATGCGTCCCGCTGACGTCTGTCTGACAAACAGGCGCGGACCGTAAGGTCCGTTCGGCCGGCGGGAAGAGAGGACGGACCGATGCACCTCAAGCGCCTGAAGGTCAGGAACTTCAAGTCCTTCGCCGGAGCGACCGAGATCCCCTTCCAGCCGGGATTCACCGGGGTCGCCGGGCCCAACGGGATGGGCAAATCGAACATCTCCGACGCGATCCTGTTCGTCCTGGGACCGACCAGCTCCAAAGCCCTCCGCGCCGACCGGCTGACCCACCTGTTCTTCAACGGCGGGTCGTCCAAGAAACCCGCCACCGAATGCGAGGTCTCCCTCGTGTTCGACAACTCCGACCGGCTCCTCCCGTCGGACAACGACGAGGTGGAGATCACCCGGTACGTCAAGCTCGCCCCGTCGGACCCCGACGGCTACTATTCGTACTTCTACATCAACGGCCGACGGAGCACGCAGGGGGAGATCGACAGCGTCCTCTCCCACGCGCGGCTGAGCGGCGATGGCTACAACCTCGTCCAGCAAGGCGACGTCAACCGCATCGTATCCATGGGCCCGATCCCGCGCCGCGGGCTCGTCGAGCGGCTCGCCGGGATCAGCCAGTACGACGACGACCTGGCTCGGGCCCAGAGCAAGCGCACCGACCTCGAGGGGAACCTGGCCCAGATCCAGACCCTGCTGGGCGAGATCCGCTCCCACCTCCAATCGCTGGAGTCCCAGCGGACCCAGGCCATCCAATACAAGCAGCTTCAGGACGAGAAGCGCCGCAACGAGGCTCGCCTGGCCCGCGCCGACCTGCTGCTCGCCCGTCACGAGGTCGAGAGCGGACAGGCGCTCCTCGCCAAGGTCACCGCCGAGATCGGCGAGCTCCAGAAGGAGGCCACGCGGCTCGAGGCCGAGCGCGACCGGCTCGACGGTGAGATCCAGGCAGCGGAGAAGGAGATCGCCGCCCGGGCCGGGCCCGCCGGGCAGAAGTTCAGCGCGGACCTGAACGAGAAGCGCGTCGCCTTCGGTCGGCTCGACCAGAACTACAGCAATGTCAAGGACGACCTCGAACAGGTCGTCGAGAAGCTCACCGCCCTCGCGGCGGACCTCAAGTCGTCCCGCTCGACCGTCTCCGGACTCGAACGGCAGGAGAAGGAGCTCGCCGCCCGCCTCAAGGAGATCGAGCAGGCGGTCCGCAAATCCGGCGAGTCGGTCAAGGAGGCTGCGAGCGGCGCGGAGAAGTCCCAGGGCAAGCTCTCCGATCTGCGCCAGAAGGTCCTCGTCCAGGAGCGGGTCGTCGAGAAGCGCACCGGCGAATGGAAGGACGCATCGCAGGCACTGGAAGGCGCCCGCGCGACCCTGTCGGCCTCCGAGCACACCACCGCCGTCGCGGAGGAGGACGAGAGGACACGCGAGCTCGAGCTGCGCGACCTCGAGCTCCGGGTACGCGAGAGCCGCCCGACCACTCCTAAGGGTGGCAGGGCCTCGAGCGACCTCCAACAGGAGCTCTTCCAGCTCAAGGCCCGGGAGAAGAACCTCCACGAGCGCACTTCGGCGCTCTCGGGTGAGGTCCTCGAGCTCAATCGGCGGTACATGGCCCTCGACGCTCGCCTAAAGGCGCGCGCGGATTCGAACCCCCGCGCGGGCTCGGCGGCGGCGGTCGACTATCTGCTTTCGCTCCGCAACCTGGGCAAGATCAGCGGCATCCGCGGGACCGTCGAGGAGCTGGCGCGATTCGACGCCGAGCACCACACCGCGATCACCGTGGCCGCCGGGAACCGGTTCCAGTCCCTCGTCGTCGAGACCGACCAGGTGGCCGAGGAGTGCATCCAGCTGCTCCGTCAGGAGAAGCGCGGGCGCGCCACGTTCCTCCCGTTGAACAAGATGCTCGCGGGCCGGCCTCGCGGCAAGTCGCTCATCGTTGCGCAGTCCTCCGGAGCTGTCGGATTCGCCGTCGACCTCGTCAAGTTCGATGAGGCGCTCCGCCCGGCGTTCTGGTACGTTCTCGGTGAGACCGTCGTGATGAAGGACCTCGCCCGCGCCCGCGAACAAATGGGTGGGGTGCGACTCGTTACCTTGGGCGGGGAGCTCATCGAGGCGACCGGCGCCATCACGGGCGGCTTCCTCGAGACGGGGGAGAAGGCCCGGGGCGGCGACAACGCCCTCGAGCTGCGCCGGGTCGGTGAGGAGCTCCGTCGCAAAAGCGAGGAGGAGTCCGCCGCGCGCACCGAGCTCGACACGCTCCAGAACCAGCTTCGCGAGCTCGCCGAGGAACTGGCCAAACGCTCCGGTCAGGCCCAGGCCCAAGGCTCGGCCGTCAAGCTCCTGGAAGTCGAGCTCGCTGCGGCCAAGGACCGGCTGAAAGAGGCCCGAGACCGCGTCGGCGCCGCGCACAAGGCCGTCGACGCCGCGACCCAGGCGCTCGAAGCGGCCCAGAAGAAGGTGACCGCCCTCGAGACGAGCCTGACGGAAGCAAAGGCAGCGCTGTCGGGCCTCAACGAGGAGTATTTCCAGCAGCTGCCGGGCTCGATCTCGTCGAAGTTCCGATCCCTCCAAGAAGCGAGCGAGAAGGCCGCGCGCGAACAGCTCGAGGCCGCGAGCCAGCTCGAATCGATCCGGGCCCAGCTCACTGCCGCCCGGGCCCAGCTGGCCGAGCGCGAGAGCTCGCTCCGGGCCCTCGAGGCCGACCGCGCCGCTGCGGACAAACAGCTCGCCACGCTCGACAAGCAGCGCGCCGCGGCCCAAGAGGAGCTCGAGAAGCTCAAGGGTCTCGAGGCCGAGCAGCTCAAGGCGGTCCAGGGTCAGACCGAGGCCAAGCGTCGTCTCGAGACCCAGCGCATCCAACTGATCGAGGGGCTCGCCCGAACCTCCGAGACCCTGCGTACCCGGCGGGCGATGGAGCAGACCGAGGAGGTCCACCTCGCCACCGCCCAGCGCAAGGTCGCCGAAATGGAGGAGGCCGTCAAGGCGTTCCCCGAGGAGGCCGCGGAGGAGCCGACCGTTCCCCTGGACGAGCTCCGTCGTTCCATCCAGACCCTCACCGCCCAGCTCGAGGCCTTCGGCCCGGTCAACCTCCGCGCCCTGGAGGAGTACGATGCGGAGAAGGCGCGCCTCGACCAGTTCGAGTCCGAGGTCAACCGGCTCACGACCGAGAAATCCGAGCTCGTCGGTCTGGTCGGCGAGATCGAGAAGAAGAAACGGACCAAGCTCGTCGAGGTGGTCACGGCGGTCAACGTTGCCTACACCGCGATCTACTCGGACCTATCGAGCGGCGGCGAGGGCGAGATCGCCCTCGAGAACCCCGATGACCCGCTCGCCGGGGGGCTCCTGATCCGCGCCCGACCGGTGGGCAAGGTCATCCAGCGGCTCGAGCAGCTCTCCGGCGGCGAGAAGTCGCTCGCGAGCCTCGCGTTCGTCTTCGCCCTGCAGCGGTACGACCCGAGCCCGCTCTACGTCTTCGACGAGGTGGACATGTCGCTCGACGGCGTCAACGCCGAGAACGTCGGCCGGATGCTCCGGCGCAACGCCGAGCGCGCCCAGTTCATCGTGATCTCGCTGCGCAAGGTGACGCTCAAGTTCGCTCACCGGCTCTTCGGGGTGACGATGCACGGCGACGGCTGCTCGCGCGTCGTCGGCCTCGGGCTCGACGAGATCGTCGACGTCGATGAACGCGAGCGGCCCGAACCGCACCGCGAGCCACGCGCCCCCGAGGTCGCGGCATGAGCGCGCGGCTCGAGTCCACGGCGTCGGCCGCGCTCCGGCCGGACGGGCCGGTTCCGGTGGAGGCCGCCGAGCGGGTGCTCGGCTACCTCATCTTCCACAAGTCGCTGATCGACGACGGGGCGGGAGCCGACTCCAAGCGCGCCCTGCTCGAGCGGTACCTGACGCTGGTGCAGGACCTCAAGGAAGGGGTCCACATCGTCATCGACGACCCGCTCCAGAAGGCGACGGCGCTCCTGTTCGAGCTCGTCCTCGACGCCGAGTTCGACCCCTGGGAGATCGACCTCACCCGGTTCACCCATGCCTATCTCGAGCGCCTCCACGGCGAGCGCGAGGTGGACTTCCCGGTCTCCGGGCGGCTGCTCTACATGGCCTGGAGCATCCTCTACCTGCAGTCGCGCGACCTGCTCGCCCAGCGGGACAACCTGCTGCCGGCCCCGCCCACCGATCCCGGCGCGCCGGAGGCGATCGACATGGGCGCCCCGCTCGACGACGGTTACCTGGGCGAGTTGACCACGCCCGAATCCGTCGCCGTCACCTCCGCGATCCTCGAGGGACCCGGCCCGCTCCCGCTCGAGGAGATGATCCGCCACTCCGAGACACGGCCCGTCACCCTGCTCGAGCTCGTCCGCGCCTTCGGCGAGGCCGAGGCGGATGCCCGGAGGGCGCTGCGGGTCGAGGAGCTCCGCGACCGGCTGCGCGAGCAGCAGCGCGCGCCGCCCGAGGTGCTCGTCCACGGCGACGTACCCGAGCGCGATCTGGCCGACGCGTGGGAGGTCTGCCGCCGCCGTGCGGTGGGCGCCGAGTTCCCCTTCCTCGAGCTATGGCGCCGTACCGAGGGGCGCGATCGTCTCGTAGCGCTCTTCCTCGCGACGCTCTTCCTGGCCCGCGAGAACGTCATCGACCTCCGACAGGCCTCGGTCGGCGAAGGTCCGATCGCCATCGCCCGCACCGCCGAGGCCCGTCCGGCCGCTCCTTCGGAGGCCTGAGCCGATGTCCGAGGTCACCGACGATCTCCTGCCGCAGGTGGAGGCGATCCTGTTCGCGGCGGGCAAGCCGCTGTCGGCCAAGGAGGTCGCTGAGGCGCTCCGCCACGGCGACCCGCGCGCCGTGGCGTCCGCGCTCAAATCACTCGCCGCCAGCTACGAGCGTCGGGAGTGCGCGCTCGAGGTCCGCCGCGTTTCGGACCGGTACGCCCTCCAGCTCCGCGAGCGCTTCGTCGCGGTGGCCCGCGTCGTCACGCCGATGGAGATGTCGCCGCGGACGGTCAAGGCGCTCACGCTCATCGCCTACCACCAGCCGATGCTCCAGAGCTTCCTCGTGCGGATGTTCGGAGAGGGCGCCTACGGCGAGGTCCAACGGCTGCGCGGGATGGGTCTGGTCCGCGCGGAGCCCAAGGGCGCCACGCTCGAGCTGTCCACCACGAAGGTCTTCGCGGAGTACTTCGGGATGGGTTCCACCCGCCCGGAGGAGATCCGGCAGTACCTCGAGAACAAGGTCGGTGTCGTTCCCGCCTCCGCCGAAACCCCGACCCCGACCGCCGGCACCGAGCCGACGTCGGCTCCGGACGAGCCCACCGCGGGCCCGGACGCCACACCCTCGGGGGACGCTCCCGAGGTCGACTCCGAGCCGCTTTTTGTCAGTCCCACCGAGTGAACCTCGAGCCGCGGGCCAACGGGGGGCCCGTCACCGTGGCTTCCCGCACCACGGGCAGGTCGCGTACCACGGCGCGAGGGATCGTCTGCATCGCACACAGGCGGATCGTTCGGGGGGCGGTGGAGGGACCTGCGCGCTTTTGCTACCCGCCGGCGCCGCCGACACCATCGACCGTTCGGCGCGGAGCGTGGCGTAGAGGGCCACTCCGATCGCCACCGCGAGAGCTCCACCGACAATGGCGACGGCCTCCGGGTCCTTGTCCCCCACGGAGTACAACGGGATGCCGAACAGCGAGGGGGGCGGAAGGCCGGGCGTCGGGCCGCGGTAGATGAAACCGATCAGCGTCGTATTCGCCTCGGCCGACGGCCAGAGATCGGCCGCGAGGGAGCCCCACCCCGTGACCGCGTCCCACCCCGCCGCGGCACGGTAGAGGTAGTTCGAGCCGTTGACGACGTCGCGGATCGGGTTGCCGCGGGCAGCCCCCGTGATCGCGTAGTAGCTCTCGAGGCGATAGAGCGTCGGGTCGACGAACCCGAACGGGTGGCCGGCGACCGCGGCGCACTCGGCGAGCGCCCCGGCGACGAGCGGCGCCGAGATGCTCGTACCGTCGACGATCTCCGACTGCAGCTCGCCGCCCTGGACGCCGGAGGCGATCACCATTGCCTGACCGATCAGCGACAGGTCCGGGACCGCACGGCCGAGGCTCCAGTCTCCGGCGGCCAGGGTCGCGTTGACGATGGCCGGCTGGGCTGCGGAGTGGTACTGCCAATCGGGCTCGCCGTAGGTGCCCGAGATCCCGCCTTCCGATCCCACGTAGCTGCCCGCCCCGCCGGCCGTGTCGTACCAAGCCGACTCGCTCAGGATCCGCCCGTCGGAGGCGTCGTACCCGAGCGGGACGGGGGCGCCGGCGGCGACGGAGGCGGTCGCATTCCCGGTCAGCGTCAGATCGGTACCGCCGACCGAGAGGACGCCGGAGCTGTCGAACGCGGCGGTGGACGGCCACAGGGGCGCGGGGCTCGAGGCCTGACCGTTCAGGGAGGCCGGCGCGTCTCCCTGGTCGCCGCTGGAGGCGATGACGGTCACGCCGATCGCCGCCGCGTGTCCGAGCTCGGAATCCCACAGATCGTCGGTCAGGTCGGGGAGGCCGAACGAGTTCGAGACGGTCGCCAAGCGAGCCGGGGAGTAATTGTAGGAGAGGGCTGCGGCGAGCGCCCGAGCGAGGTCATCGGCCAATCCGGAGTCCGACAGGAAGCTGTTGCCGAGATAGGCGCTGGCCGGGATGTAGAAATTGTAGAGCGACGCGCCGGGGGCCATCGAACCGGCCATCTCGAGATCGAGGGAGTTTTCGGCCTGCGCAAGGCTATCGTCGCTCCAGCTCCCGTTCGGCCCGGGGAGGGGCGGCGTCGTGCCGGCGATCGTGACGGGTATCCCGTGAACCAACGGCCGGGGCCACGAGACAGGGAAGGTCTCGTTGTAGTACTCGGTCAGGGCAGTCGGATCGAACGGTGGGAGGTCGACCGAGCCGGTCAGGTTGTAGCCCGAGGTCAGTATCGTGGCGACGGCGGTCCCGTTCCCGAACGTCCCGGTCGATCCCGGCCCACCCGGGAACAGGCGGCTGGCCCCGTAGGCCTGGGCCGCATCGGAGCCGAACAGGACCTGGGACCCCGAGCTGGCGAGGGTCACGAACTGGGACGGCAGCGCCGCCCGACGCGCGAGGACGGTCCCGGGGAACTCGAGGCCGGAACGCGGCCCGTGCGCGGGAGTCCTGTTGAGCTCCTCGACCGATTCCACCCAAGGTGCGATGGCCGTGCTCGGGACCATCGGGCTGCCGCAGCCCTCCGTCCGGCCCGCACCGAACTGGTTCAACGAACCGGCGGGAAGGTCGGCGGCGATACCGAGCCGATCCGGAGTGACGCTGACATTGCGGGCTCCCGCGCGAGCCAATGCGACCAAGGTCCCGCTCAGGTTCGCGCTCGAAGGAGCGAATCGCCGCTCAAACCCCGACTCGGTCAAGAACTGGCGATAGCCGTTCGACGTCGGATCGGCCAGTTGCGCGAGCAGACGCTCAAGGGCGCTGTGGTTGGCGGGACGCATCTCCAACTCGATCGCAACGTCAGGGGACATCGGGGCGACGGCGGGCTCCGCGCCGGCAGTTCGGTTCGGGACGTCGCAGGGCAGGGGAGATCGCTCGCCGGCCGGCCCGCGCTCGGCGCTCGCGCCCGGGAGAAGGGTAAGGCACAGCAGCCCGACCGCCCACACGGTCGTCCGGTCCCACCACGCCATCCGCCTTCTCACGATGCGGCGGAACGCCTGGCCCGCGATAATCTCAGGGATCGTCCGACCGGGGCGCAGGGATTATGGAACGTTCGGGATTCCTCGCGCAAGCATGCCGGAAGCGCGGTCGGAAGCGGCCTCTGAACCGTGCGTGTTCTGCGCGATCGTCCGTCGAGAGTCTCCGGCGTGGATCGTCTTCGAGGACACCGCCAGCGTCGCGTTCCTCGACCTGTTCCCCTACACGCGTGGCCACCTGCTGGTCGTCCCCAAGCGCCACGTCGATCGCCTGGTCGAACTCCGTTCCGGCGAGCACGGCGAGTACCTGCGCTCGGTCGCCGAGGCGTGCCGGCGGGTCGAGCGGCTGGCCCACGACTACAACGTGGCGATGAACCAGGGACGGCTCGCCGGCCAGATCATCTTCCATCTCCACTTCCACATCATCCCGCGCTACAACGAGGGCAACCCGTTCCAGGTCCACGGGCGCGAACGGATCGCCGAGCCGGACGCCCGCGAACTGCTCACCGTACTCGGACCGTCGTGACCGCGGCCCCAGCGAGCCCGAGGCCGCCGGCCGTCGCCGGCGCGTTCTATCCCGCGGATCCGAACGAGCTCACCCAGGTCCTCGAGAACTGCTTTCGAGACCCGCGGGGACCCGGTGGGCTCCCGACCCGGCGTCGGGAAGCGGTCCGCACCATCCAGGCCGTCGTGGTGCCCCACGCGGGGTATGTCTACTCGGGTCCGATCGCGGCGCGGGCGTTCGAGCAGGTCGCCACGGAGCGGCCGCCCGATTCGGTCCTCCTGCTCGGGGTGAACCATCGGGGACGAGGCGCTCCGGCCGCCCTCTCGGACCGTGACTGGATCACCCCGATCGGGACGGTACCGGTCGACCACGGGCTCGTCCGTGCCCTGGCCCGAGGCCCCATCGAGGTGGACGAGGCCGCCCATGCCCCCGAGCACTCGCTCGAGGTCGAGCTCCCCTTCCTCCAGTACGTGCTCCCCCACCCCCGCATCGCCGCCCTCTCCGTCACCTTCGGCCCCTTGAGCTTCCTTGAGGAGGTGGCCGACGTCGTCCGACGAGCCCTGAAGGGTCGCTCGGTCCTGCTCGTCGCATCCACGGACTTTTCGCATTACGTCCCCGCCGCGGTCGCCGAGCGGGAGGATCGCTTCGCGATCGACCAGATCCTGCTCCGCGACGCGACCGGGCTCTACGAGGTCGTGGCCACCCGAGCGATCTCGATGTGCGGGATCGCCCCCACGACCGTCCTGCTCTCGGCACTCACGGGCGGATCGCTGACCGCGCGGCTGCTTGCGTGGGGCCATTCGGGAGAGGCCGAGCCGATGCGCGAGGTCGTCGGGTACGCCTCGTTCGTGCTCGAGAGCGATACCGCGCTCGAGTGAGGACGGTGCCGGGACCGGCCGGCCCGTCAGCCGGCGCGAACCATCTTGCCGAAGACGTACGGCAGGATGCCCCCGGCATGGAGGTACTCGACCTCGACCGGAGAGTAGACCCGCAGCTCGGTCCGGAACGTCGTGGGTCCCACGCCGTCCTCGCGGTGTGCGGTGACCTCCACGGGGGCGCGCGGCCGCAGCGTGTTCCCGGCGGGAAGGCGGAGAGAGTAGCGCTCCCGCCCCGAAAGACCCAGGCTCCCCAAGCTTTGGCCCTGCACGAATTGGAGGGGCAGGATGCCCATGTCCACGAGATTGCTGCGGTGGATGCGCTCGTAGGACTCGGCGATGACCGCACGCACCCCCAAGAGCAGTGGTCCCTTCGCGGCCCAATCCCTCGAGGAACCCTGCCCGTAGCTCTTCCCGGCGAAGACGATCAGCGGTGTCCCTTCCGCGCGGTAACGCTCGGCGATCTCGAACACGGTCCCCACCACGCCGTCGGGCAGGTGCTGGGTGTAGCCCCCCTCCTTGGGCTGCACCAGCAGGTTCTTGAGGCGCACGTTCGCGAAGGTGCCGCGCACCATCACCTCGTGGTTGCCCCTGCGGGAACCGTAGGTGTTGAACTCCCGTTCGGGCACGCCATGCTCGGTCAGGTAGGCGGCCGCGGCTCCGTCGGGGGCGATCTCACCGGCGGGGGAGATGTGGTCGGTCGATACCCGGTCGCCCAGGACGAGCAGCGCTCGGGCGTCGTCGACGAGCGCGGGCCCATCGAGATTCGGCGGTGGGGGCAGTTCGAGGTAGGGGGCATGTCGCAGGTAGGTCGAGCTCTCGGCCCATGGGTAGGTCGTCCCCGAGGGGACGGCGAGTCCCTCCCAGTGCGCGTCGCCGACGAAGATGGACTTGTACTTCTCCCGGTACATCCCCGGATCGAGATTCGCTTCGACGAGGCGACGGATCTCCGCGGCGGTGGGCCAGAGATCCTTCAGCCGGACCGGCGCCCCATGGGCGTCGTGCCCGATCGGCTCGGTCGCGAGATTGATGTCCATCCGGCCGGCCAGCGCGTGGGCGACGACGAGCATCGGTGACATCAGGTAGTTCGCCCGAACGAGATTGTGGATCCGAGCCTCGAAGTTTCGGTTCCCGCTCAGCACGGCCGCCACGTAGGCGTCGCGGGCCCGGACCGCCTTCTCGACCTCGGGCGGAAGCGGACCGCTGTTGCCGATGCAGGTCGTGCAGCCGTACCCGACCACGGAGAATCCGAGCTTCTCCAAGGGCTCGAGCAGCCCCGACCTCTGGAGGTAGGCGGTGACGACCTTCGAGCCCGGGGCCATCGAGGTCTTGACATACGGAGGGACCCGGAGGCCGAGCTCCACGGCGCGCCGGGCGACCAGCCCAGCGCCGATCATCACGGCCGGGTTGGAGGTGTTCGTGCAACTCGTGATCGCGGCGATGACGATGGAACCGTCGGAGACCCCGTTGGGCGGGGGAGCCGCGGTGGGGACCGGATGCGCGGTCCGGAACGCCTGCAGGCCCTTGAGAAACTCCTCGGGCGCCCGGACGAGCGCCACGCTCTCCTCGGGATTCCGGGGCCCGGCGATCGTCGGGACGATGGCCGCCAGGTCGATCTCGAGGTGCTCGTCGTAGGCGATGTTGGAGGCGCTGGCGAACCCCCAGAATCCCTGCCGCTTGGCATAGGCTTCGACGCGGGCGATCTCTGGCTCGGGACGTCCCGTGCCCCGCAAGTAGGACAGGGTGGCGTCGTCCACCGGAAAGAGCGCTGCGGTAGCCCCATACTCCGGGCACATGTTCGAGATCGTCGCCCGGTCCGCCACCGAGAGGTTCAGCACTCCCGGCCCGTAGAACTCGACAAATCGGTCGACGACGCCCTTGGCCCGGAGCGCGCGCGTGACCGTCAGTACGAGGTCGGTGGCGGTGGCGCCCTCGGGGAGGCTCCCCGTCAGATGCACGCCGACGACCTCGGGCAGGGACAGGAAGTACGGCTCGCCGAGCATGACCGCCTCGGCCTCGATGCCGCCCACGCCCCAACCGAGCACGCTCAGGCCGTTGACCATCGTGGTGTGGGAATCGGTCCCGATCAGGGTGTCCGGGAACGCCTCCACGACGCCGTCGACCGGTCGCCGTGTGACCACGCTCGCGAGGTACTCGAGATTGACCTGGTGGACAATGCCGTTGCCGGGCGGGACGACCCGGAACCGCTCGAGGCCGGTCGTGGCCCAGCGCAGGAGGGCATACCGCTCGGAATTCCGTTCGTACTCCCGGTCGAGGTTGACGAGGATCGAACGGGGGCTCCCGTAACTGTCGACCTGCACCGAGTGGTCGACGACGAGGTCGACGGGAACCTGCGGATTGATCCGCGCACTGGGCAACCCGCGCCGCTCGGCCTCGTCCCGCAGGGAGGCCAGGTCCACGACGACGGGGACGCCGGTGAAATCCTGAAGGAGTACGCGCCCGGGGTAGAACGGGAGTTCTACGTCGCCGGCGGCGAGCTTGCCATTGGCGAACGCCCGGACCTGGGCGGCGTCAAGCTGCTTGGGGTCGAACCGTCGCAACAGGTTCTCGAGCAGGATCCGCTCGGTCAGCGGGCGCCGCGCCAGCTCGCTCGGATCGACCCCGTCGAGTCGGTCGACGCAGTAGATCTGCAGTTGGTCCGTGCCGACGCTCAAGGTGTCGGCCACGCCGAGGGGGTCGCGCGCGGTCATCGACCTGCTACCGGGGCCGAGCATTTGGGCTCTCCGCGGGCCGTGCGACCGCCGCGGGGCGCGCCGTAATGAGGAGGGAACACTCCCCCCGCGGGGCCTTCCGATGATCCTCAGCGACACCCGGATCCGGGAGGAGATCCGGCGCGGTCGTATCGTGATACGGCCGTACCGGCCGGACTGCCTGGGGTCGAACTCCTACGACGTCCACCTGGGCGCCTATCTCGCCACTTACCGCGATGGCGCCCTCGACGCGCGCCGCCGCAACGCCATCGAGGAATTCCGGATTCCGGAACGGGGATTCGTCCTCGTCCCCGGTCAGTTGTACCTTGGCGTCACCGAGGAGTACACCGAGACCCACGACGTGGTCCCGTTCTTGGAGGGAAAGTCGAGCGTGGGACGTCTCGGCATCGACATCCACTCCACCGCGGGGAAGGGCGACGTCGGATTCTGCAACTATTGGACCCTCGAGATGTCCGTCAAACTCCCGGTACGGATCTACGCCGGGATGCCCATAGGGCAACTGATCTACTTCGAGGTCAGCGGCCCGGTCGCACGCCCCTACGACCGGAAACCTTCGGCAAAGTATCGGACGGTCAGCCCCCACCCGACGCCCTCGAAGATGTATCGGAACTTCCCGCGCACCCGGTCCCGCAAGTAGGCGACACTCGCGCTCCGCGCCGCGGTCCGCGGCGCGACCGGGCCGCCCGTGACCGAGCCGTACCCCTCCGCCCAGACACCTCCCCCCACGTCCCTTCTCGATCCAGAGCCAGCGCGGGCCCCAGGTGTGCCCTCAGACGAGGAACGACCGGACGCTCACCGAGGAGCCCGGGGCGATCGCGGGGGGATCTTACGCGCGAGCCACCACGTGGTGATGAGGGCGACTTCGACCACGGAAACTAGGGCCGCACCGGACGCGCTGAACGGGGCCAACAAGAGGGGTAGAACTCCCATGAACCCGAACACGCTCACGAGGAAGAATGTCGTACCCAGCGTATCCAATGCGCTGAATTTCTCGGCAGTCCCTCCGGCAATCTCTAGGAAGGCCAACATCGCCATGCAATTCGAGGCGCCGAGTATCGCGACGTAGGTGACGAGCGTCTCGAAGTAGGCTTCCCCGGACAGCGGCCCGATGCCGGTATGGAAAGGGCGGGGTGAATTGAGAATGAGCACGAGGGCCGCCAGCGTCAGGCCGGTGAAGAGGCCGCTGACGGTCAGCGCCTGTTGGTGGAGGAGGCTCCCTTCTCCCGACGCCATTCGAACGTCGCACCGATGGGGGCCGGGGGTTTTACACCGGCGCCTTTCGGGCCCGATCACCCCGAGGCCGGCGCGGCCCTTGGCGGCTACCCGCTGGCCCTCGCCCCCAAATCCGGTCGTTCAAGGGGGGCCGCGGTGGGAGGCGGAACTTCGGTGTCGGTTCCGGCGCGCCGCCTGGAAGTGGTCTATAGCTCGAGATTCGGACCTGATCTGCCGATGAGGTGGTTCAGCGGCTCGCCACGCGCCCGATGAGGTAGAACGCAGGACGACCGGGGCGGGCCCGTTGGCGGCGGTTAAGCGGGTCGTACGGCTCGGCATCCTCCTCCCGGTGGACGGCGATCTCGGGAAACTGGAAACGTCGAACCAGGTACCCTTCCGCGGCGCGCAGCGCGGCGACCTCGTCCACGGTCACCTGGCCCGGAGCAGGTTCACCGCGGATCGCCGGTCCCACGCGACCGACATAGGCGGCGATCTCGCCCCGGGCGCTGGAGAGCTCGGGGCGCTCCCCGGCCCGCGTCATGACCTCCTTGACGAGGTCGCCGCCGGATCGCTGAGAGGTCCGCATCCATTCGTCGACCATCCGCTTCCACGGCGCCGCGACGTAGAAGGCGACTCCGCGCGGTGGTTCGCCCCGGCTGAGGGCGGGTTTCAGCACGCTCTGCAGGTCGTCCTCGACGCCCTCCAGGAACGCCTCGCGCGCCCGCGAGACCTCATCCGGCCGGAACTGGCGGGCCTCCGGCATCGGCTGCGACGCCACGAGGCTCCCGAATCGCTCGTGCCCGAGCTCCTCGCTCAGGTGGGGCGTGATCGGGGCGGCGAGCCGGATCCATGCCTCGGCCGCTCGCTGGACGACCGTACCCGGTTGGCCGCCCCGAGCGAGATATCGACGGAGCGTCGCGGGAAGGGCGTAGAAGACGAGCTGCGCGGCCCCCCGCAGATCCATCCGTTGGAAGCAGTCGTGGTACTCCCCCGCGAGGCGATGGAGGGCATCCTCGAGCCACGCCTCGAGCTCGGGGGGCCCACCGCCCCCCTCGGCGAGGCACTCGCGGATGAATCGACCCAGCTCTTCGGTCCGGGTCATCGCCTGGTCCACGGCGTCGGGATCCCATTCGAAATCCTGCTCCCCGCTTGCCGAGACGACGTACCACAGCCGAAGGCCGTCGGCCCCCCAACGGTCGAACGCCTCCCGGGTCGATGGGATGTGTCCCCCCTTCACCCCGGTGTCCTTCTTCGAGATCTTCCCGCCTTCCGGCGAGACGACCCATCCGTGCATGAGTATACCCCGAGGAGCGAGTTCGGAGGGGAGCAGCCGTGCGTGGGTGAACAGGAAGACCGGGAAGTGGACGCGCTTGTGGTCCTTGCCCCCGATGTTGACATCCAGCGGGTACCAGTAGGTGAACTCCGATCGGATCTCCTCCTGGAGCGCGCGATCGACCGCGGTCTCGCCGGGCCCCTCACCGAGGAACACGTAGTCGAACAGGGCGTCGGTCAAGTGCTCGACCGGGAGCCGCCCGTCCCGGACGAATCGCCGCACCGGGAAATAGGCCGGATAGAACGTCGAGTCCGCGATCGGCTCGATGATCCATGACGGGTCGAGGGGGAACGGGGTGCCCAGCCATCGTCCCTTGCGCGTGCACGGTCGGTCCTCGTACCAGTCGATGATCGAGGGCAGCTCGCGTCCGTACTGCTCGGGAACGACGGTCAGCTCGCGCAGCGCAGCGTGGGTCCGTTCCTTCCATGAAGTCTCCCCGTACTTCAGGAACCATTGATCCGGGACTCGGCGGATGACCACCGCATGCCCGTTGCGGCAGACCACGGGCTTGGAGAACTCTCGGAGCGCGAACCCGGTTCCGGCGGCCTCCAAGGTCGTATCCATCCGCTCGCGGGCCTCCGAGACCGGGATCGGACCCAGCGCCGGAACCAGCATCCGGCCGTGGACGAGCTCGACCCGATAGAGACGCTCGGTCGCCTCGTCCAGGTGCGCCCGGTCGTCCAGCCCCGCGACCTCGAGCGCACGGACCGCCCTCTCCGCGGGGACCCCGGACCCGTCGAGCAGCTTGCGTTCGGAGGGGGCGAGGGACTCTTCCGGCGGTATGAAAATGATCTCCGGCAGCGCCGGGACCCGGGCGCGATCCTCGACGGAGAGCGCGGCAAGCCCGACCCAATCCGCCGGGGCGTGCGCGGGCACCGACATGACCACGCCCGTACCCCGTAGGGGGTCGACGAGGACGCTCGAGAGTACTGGGACCGTTGCGCCCGTGAACGGCACCCGGACCGAACGTCCGAGAAGCTCCTCGGGGCGGACCTCGTGGCCCAGGTGTCCGCCGTGCTGCTCGACCAGACGCTCGCCCCCCGTGCGACCGACCACGAAGGCCGAGGTGCCGTGGTGCCAGACCACGAGCGACTGCGTCGGATGGATCCAGACGTTGGTGACGCCGTAGATGGTTTCGGCGCGCAAGGTGGCGGCGAGCAGGATCCGCCCGTCGTCGAGCGGGAACGGCACGGTCGAGTACCGGATGACCTCGGCGTCGCCGCCCGAAGTGAGGTCGGTCTCCGAAGCGTCCACCGAGACCGGTCCGCAGACCGGGCAGTAGCTGGCGAAGTAGGGCGCCTGCCCCAGCGCTCCGGTGGCCCGAAGCCGATTGAATTGCCAGCGGATGAACGCGCGATAGTCCGGGTCGATGGTGGTGACGTAGGAGCTCTCGTCAAACAGCACCCCCAGCCGGCGGAAGACCGCGAGATAGGTCTCGCCGAGGAAACGAGCCGCGCTCTCGGGATCGGCAAGAGCGGGGAGCTGGGCGTCGGAGACGCCGTTCTCCTTCAGTCGTCGCAGCGTCGGGGGGTCGCGATTCGCTACCTTTTGGGCGAAGGTGACCGCGGGCAAGCCCGAGGCATGCGTGCCCATCGGGAGGAACACCTGCTCACCGAGCATGCGGTGGTAGCGGTGGAGCACGTCGGCGAACGTCACCCCCCGCAGGTGGCCGACGTGGAGGAAGCCGCTGGTCCCCGGGTAGGTCCACAGCGCGTAGAACTTGCGTTGGCCGGGGATCCGGCGAGCCCTGGCGAGGCCCGACTCGGCCCACCGTTGCTGCCACTGAACCTCGTCGGTCGGGCCCATCGGCGTGGGGAGCACGTCGCTCAATATTTGACGACCACTCGAGGAACGCAGCGGCTCTCGCGCGCTCGGAGGCACCGTGCAACGCTCATCTGCCTCGCGGGGGGGTACAACGGCGTGCGGATCATCGAGGTCTTTCACTCGCTCCAAGGCGAGGGGCCGTTGACGGGCACCCGCACCAGTTTCGTGCGGACGGCCCGATGCAACCTTCGGTGCTCGTGGTGCGATACCACCTACTCCTTCGGCGCCGGTGAGGAGCGCTCGGTCCGCTCCGTGCTGCGGGAGGTCGGCTCGCACCGGACGCGCCACGTCTGCCTGACCGGCGGTGAACCGCTGCTCCAGGCCGGATCGGTCGAGCTCGTCCGTGAGCTCTCCTCCCGGGGATACACGACCGTCATCGAGACCGGCGGCTCGCTCGACGTCTCGCCGTACCTCGATCTCCCGGGGGTAATCCTCAGCGTGGACGTCAAGTGTCCCTCGTCGAGGATGTCAGAGCGGAACCGCTGGCAGAACTTGGAGAAGCTCCGGAGTTCGGACGTGCTGAAGTTCGTCATCGGCGACCGCAAGGACTACCTCTACGCCCGCAACGTCCTCGCGCGTCGGAAGTGCCGGGCGGCCGTCGTCTTCCAACCCGTCTGGGGATCCGACGCCGGGCGCCTGGGAGATTGGGTCCTGCACGACCGGCTCGACGTCCGGGTCATGCTCCAGGAGCACAAGCTATTGTGGGGCGAGGTCAGGGGGAGGTAGAGCCGTGGTGGTCTCCTCCGACCGAAGCGCAGATATCGCGGCGGGGCCCGCCTCGACGGGCGTGATGCCGCGGGCCCACGACGGCGCAACCCCTCCGATGCATCCCGCGGCGTTCGGGAAGGCGCGTTCGATGGTCTTCCCGCGCGTGGTGCTCGCCGGGCACGGTGTGCTCGAGGAGCTTGGGCGCTCGTGCCTCGGCTTCGACTTTCCCGAGCGCGGCGCTGTGGTCACCGGCCCCAAGACCGCACATCTCGCGGGGGACCGGGCGCGCGCCATCCTAGAGGCTTCGGGATTCGACGTCTCCACGATCATCGCCGGAGAGGCGACGGTCCCTGAGGTCGACCGGGTCCAGGCCGAGATCGCAGCGACCGGCGCCCGGTTCCTCGTCGCGGTCGGCGGCGGCAGCAAGATCGATATCGCCAAGGTTGCTGCTGCGCGGCTCAAGATCCCCTTCGTGAGCGTTCCCACGTCGGCGGCCCACGACGGGATCTCGTCACCGCGGGCCTCGCTGCGGGGCACGGATCGGGCCTCGAGCATCGACGCGGTCGTCCCGATCGGGATCCTGGCCGACACGGAGCTGATCGTCCAAGCGCCGTTCCGACTCCTCGCGAGCGGCTGCGCCGATGTGCTGAGCAATGTCACGGCCGTCCTCGACTGGAAGCTCGCCTCGCGCCTGCGCAACGAGGAGTTCTCCAGCACGGGTGCAGCGCTCGCCGAGTACGCCGCCCAGGAGATCGCCGACCACGCCGGGCTGATCAAACCCCACCTCGAGGAATCCGTCTGGATCGCGATCCGGCCGATGATGATGGCCGGACTTGCCATGAGCGTGGCCGGCTCGTCGCGGCCGTGCTCGGGCAGTGAGCACCTGTTCAGCCACGCGTTGGACCGCATCGCCGAGGTACCCCACCTCCACGGCGAGCAGTGCGGTGTCGGCGCGATCATGATGATGTATCTCCACGGCGGCGATTGGAGGAAATTGAAAATGAACCTGCAAACGATCGGAGCCCCGACCACGGCGAACGCGCTGGGCGCCACGGCCGAGGAGGTGGTCCGTGCGCTCGTGCAAGCGCACACCCTACGCCCGGAGCGCTACACGATCCTCGGCGACAATGGTCTGACCCGCGAGGCGGCCGAGCGGCTCGCCCGTGTGACGGGAGTGATCGAGTAGGCCCATGCCCGAGATCACCCTGCTCTCGGAACGTCAATCTCGGCCCGGTTTCGAGTTCGTCTACATGGGAGGGGCGCCGGTGTGCCGCACCTGCCCGTACCGCCACGCGTGCTTGACCTTGGATGTGGGGCGGAAGTACACGGTCACCCGCGTCCGCCCGATCCAGCATCCGTGCGCTTTGCAGGAGACCACCGCGAACGTGGTCGAGGTACAGGCGGTCGCCCGGCCCCTCGTCGTCAGCGCTGGATCGGCGGTCGCGGGCAGCTCGATCGAGATCGGTCGTTACGAGTGTCGTCGGATCGATTGCCCCAACTGGGACATCTGTGCCGGCCCGGCCGTGCCCCCCCGGCAGAAGTACCGGATCGAAAGGGTCCATTCCGAGCCGACCGAGTGCCGGATCGGGAGGACCCTCCGGAAGGTCGAGGTGATCTAGTCGCCGAACGGGGCTGTGGGGTAGCTACGGTTCGGGGCCGCACCCCGATCCGCTCTACTGGTCCATCCTGCGGGCTTTGGGAGCCCGAGACCCCGATTCAAATTCGGGCAGCCCCATCATCCCCGTATAGCTACGTTACGACGCAGTAAACTAGTATTTCGAATACGATATCGTTTAAATTTCACCAGTCGCCGCGGGGAGACGTTGGTGCCCTTCGATTTTCGGTGTCCCAAGGCACCTGATTTCGTCCAGCGCGGATCGCTGACCTCGGGACCTCGCTTCGGACCCGAGGACCCGGGTATGTCGCACTAGGCTCGAGCTTCGCCCGAGGCACAGTGCATGCACCAGCCCCGCGCAAGGCATCATATACGCCAGCAGTATACATGTATACGATGACGACGGTACGACTCACCGGCGGCCAGAAGGCACGGTTGGAAGCTAGCCAGCGTCTCCTCGAGAGCCTCGAAGGTCGAAAGCTAACTCAAGGGGAGGCGATCGAAGAACTGGCGCAGTTCGCACTCCGCCATCGCGAGATCCTAGCGGAGCATCCCGGAGCATTGGGATCGGTCTCCGCAGAAGACACAATGTTCGATCCGGCGATCGTGGTGGACATGGGGAAGACCGGTCCGGACACAATCGACCGAATCCTCTACCGGAAACGGTGAACGATGGAGCACTTCTTCCTCGACACTTCCTTCATCATCGCTCGTTTCAGCCCCAAGGATATCAACCACAAGCGGGCGCTCGACGTCGCCAAGGACCATTCATCCGGAATCCAAGGGCCCGTCAAGTGGATTCTCTCAGATTACATCTTCGACGAATCCGTGACAACCGTTCTTGGCCTGACCCGGCGCTGGGATCAAGCCCAAATCGTTGGTGCTGCACTTCTGGGTTCTGGAGTACTCAGCATGAGTCGGGTAGACGAAGCAGCATTCGACGCTGCCTGGACCCTCTTTCAGTCAAGGAAGGACAAGCTCTGGTCATTCACTGATTGCACGTCGTTCGTACTGATGAATCGATTGGGAATTCGAAAGGCGCTCACGTTCGACCGCAACTTCACGGAAGCAGGTTTTGCGACGATTCCGTAGTATACCCACCGTGGGCCTTGCATCGGATGCGCAACGATTTCCTCATGCACCGTAGCCCAGTTGATGGGGGGGGTTAGTCAACCCCCGCTCGACGAAAGGGTCCCTCGGCGAACTCAGGACCGGGACCCGTACAACTCTCGCCTTACCGTCGAAGACAACGAAGGCCCCACCGGCGGCCAATCGCGTCAGGGGCGGGTACTTTCGCTTCTGGGTCCCGGAAGGGCTTGAAGTCGGCCGCCTATGGCCCCGGGCATGCCAGCCGTCGCCCCTAGCTTTTCCCGGGTCAAGCTGCCAATCGAAACTCCCCGTCTAAGCCTTCGTCTCCCAAGCTTCGACGACTTTGACGATTTGCGACGAAGTCTGCGGAACCGCCTGACGGCCCGGGCGGTGGGGGCTCCGCTCCATGCCGCCGCGGAGATGCGCAATCCCCGACTAATGATTACCCGAACTCGGCGCGAATATCGACGGGCCGAGCACCTATCCCTGTCGGTGATTCACCGACAAACGGGAAAGTGCATTGGCCGGGTTGGACTCCGGGGGATGGATTGGACCTGGCGCAAGGTTGAGAGCCTGTCCTACTGGATCGATCCCAGTTGGTGGAACCAGGGGATTGCGACCGAGGCCTCGTGGTTCCTCTGTAACGCTGCGTTCGAGAGGCTTGGAATCCGACGTATCGGGTCACAGGCTCTCGACCCGAACGCGGCCTCCCGGGGGGTACTCAGGAAGCTCGGGTTCGTGGAGGAAGGCCGTGAACGACAATCGGTCTGCGTCCGAGGTCGTTGTATGGACATGCTACTCTATGGGCTTCTCAAGGGCGAACTGGTGCCACGAAGACACGTCCTCGGTTACACCATCCCGAAATGAACGCCTGGTGGCGCCAACTCTCCCGGGAGATCGACCCACGTTGCTGGGGCAGAGGAAAGGCACCCGTTTCGGGCTCGACATCATGGGGAGAAAACGGGCCAAGCTTCTACCGGGAAACCCGGAAAATCGCCCGGATTTGAATACGAATGTATTCGAATACGGGCAGCCCCATGAACCCCGCCGTCGAGACTCCGCGATGCGGCTCTCGCGCGGTAGTTTCCGCCCGCGGGCTCTCGCCGGGTCGGTGAATCGGATCTGTTGTCTTTACACAAAAGTAAAGTTATTCTACTTTCCTCTCCTACCACCGTTCGTGGCGACGACGGTGACCATTAGCTCCAAGGGGCAGATCACGCTGCCCAAGGAACTCCGGGACCGGCATCACCTCAGCGAGGGTGAGGAGGCCATCGTCGTTGACACGGAAGTGGGAATACTCATCCGTCCGCGTCCACGCCAGAGCCTGCACGGCCTTCTCAAGGGCCGAATCGAATCCCGGGACCTGGAGCGATCGATCAGGAGATTGCGGCGGGAGACGAGTCCCTGACGGACGCTGTCCTGGACACCGTCGCCCTGGTCCGCCTGCTCGAAGGCGAGCTCCCGCCCCGGGCTCTCGCCATCGTCCGCCGAGCGGAGGACGGGCGGGGGACGCTGTTCCTTCCCGAGATCGTCCTCGCTGAGTTCCTGTGGCTGACCGAGCGCGGCCGGGTACGGCTGATCGCCCCGGGGGGGAGCGACGGACTTTTCGACGAACTCCGCGGGCGCGAGTATCTCGTCCGGTCGCACCTTTCGGAGGAGGGATGGTCCAAGTTCCGCAGCATCCGCGGGCCGGAGCTGCATGATCGAATCATTGCGGCGGACGCCCTCGCCCGGGACGTCCCCCTCCTGACGAACGACGAGGTCCTCCGGTCTCTCGGGCCCCTTCAGACCGTTTGGAAGTGAGACGTCCCACACCGTACGATCCCTCCGACACACCCCGGCCCGATCCATCGCCGCGCGGATCACACCGCTCGGCCCGCCGGCCGGAGAGCGATCGGGATTGTCGACCGACCTTCGATCGTCGGACCACGTCGGCTCCGGCACAACGTGGATATAGGCCGTCCCTACGTGGTAGCACCGTTGTTCGGGGGGCCCGGGTCCACCGTCGTGCGGGGATCGAACCCGGACCCCTTCGCTCTGACGTTCGATAGGTTAGCCCTGGACGGGTTCATCGGCGCAACCTCGAGTTTTTCGCGGTGGATACCGTGAGTTCAACGCGACCGGAGGGGATCTCCGTCGTCATACCCGCCTACAACGAGGAGCTTCGGATCGGCTCGTCGATCGCCTCATATGTCCCGGTCCTCGAGTCCACGGGGCTCCCCTACGAGATCATCGTGGTCGTCGATGGCGACGACCGCACGCAGGAGGTCGCCGAATCGATCGGCTGCGCGCAGATCCGGTTCCTCCGCTCCCCCCAGCGTCTCGGCAAGGGGGGTGCGATCCTGGCCGGCTTCCGGGGCGCCCGGTTCGCCACCGTGGGCTATGTCGACGCCGACGGCAGTCTGCGCCCTTCCGATCTGCTCGTCCTGATCCGTTCGCTCGAGTACGCCGATCTGACGATCGGCTCGAGGTGGCTCCCCGACAGCCACTGGTTGAAGAAGGAACCCCGACTGAATCGCGTGGCGAGCCGTGGGTACAACGTCCTGGTGCGCTCGGTTCTCAACCTCCAGGTGACCGACACCCAGTGCGGTGCGAAGTTCTACCGAGCCGACCTGTTGGCCGAGCTCCTCGACCGGGTACAGGTGACCAATATGAGCTTCGACACCGCGATGATTTTCCACGCCCAGCGGCTGGGCGCGCGCATCGTGGAGGTGCCGATCGCATGGACCCACGACGACCGTTCGAAGTTCTCGGTCGAGCGAGAGGTGTTCGTCATGCTCCTGACGCTCGTCGGGATACGCTTGATGAACCTGCCCATGGGGAGATGGGTCCCGCCCTCGTTCATCGACTCGTTCATGCGCCGATACGGCAATCAATAGCGCCGGGACTCCCGCGGAAGGACTGCCCCGTCCGCATTGAGCGAGGGGAATCCTCTCCGTGGTCGCGCACTCCTCGCTCGTGGTCGCCAGGGAGATTCACCCCGGGGTCCGCCGCTACGGTTGAAGGGCGGTGATGTCAGGTCGACCGTTGGACGTGTGCCTCGTCTCGCGCGTCCTATGGCCGGGCGGCTCGCAGCGTATCCTGATCGCGGAGGGCGAGCAACTGGCCCGGCGGGGCCATTCGGTGGACCTCGTCTTCGTCCGTGACACGGGGATCGGCTCGTTGACCTCTGCGATCCCGTACCGGGTGCTCCACGGTCCGCGGGCGAGCCGACGACACCTCGGCCGGTTCCTTCAATGGATGACGGCGCGCTACGGACCCGAACGGGGCCCCGAGGCTACCGTAGACCTCGACCTCCTCTGGAGGTTCGAACGGGATCGCCGCCACTACGACGTCGTCGTCTATGGCGACCCCTGGGCGGCGGTCTTCGCGCGGGGCGGTGCCCGCCGTCACGGCGACCGGTACGTCGTCCACGTCCACGAGACGAGCTTCGGGGTCCACGACTTCCACGGGCACAACTACGTGCCCCGGCTCCTCGAGGGGCGGGCGCTGCGGACCGCAGGTTCGATCCTGACGAGCAGCCGGACGAACTCCGAAGCGCTCGACCGCGCGGGGTTCTCCGGGGTCGAAGTACTGTATCCCGGCGTCGCGCCATCGCGCGAGGTTCCCGCGTTCGAGGCCCGAGAGAATCTCGCGGTGTCGGTGACCGTTTGGGACCCGGGCCGCCATCCGGAGGTCTTTCTCGAGATCGCGGCGGAGCTGGACCGCGGGAGGATCCTCCTCGTCGGGCAGTGGACCGACGCGGCCGCACTCGCCCGGTTCCGCAACGAGATCGCCGCCCGGGGGCTCACCGAACGGCTCGGCGCGAGCGGAGCGGTCAGCGAGGATGCGCTGGTCGATCATTACCGCCGGGCGAAGGCGGCGATCCGGTTTGGGTTCGGGGAAGCCGGTCCGGGGATGGGGTCGTTGGAGGCGCTCGGGCATGGGATCCCGCTGATCATCAATCCCGGCGTGGGCGTCCGCGAGCTCGTCGTCCCCGGGGAGAGCTGTCTGCAATTCCCCGAGCACGATGCGCCCGCCATTGCGCAAGGGCTCGCGAGGCTGTTCGACGATGCCGCGTACTGGTCCCGGCTTTCGGATGGGGCCCGGGCCGTTGCGCAGTCCCGAAGCTGGGCGTCGCATGGGACCCAACTGGAACGGATCCTGCGCTCGGACGCCCGGGTGGGCTAGTCGCGCTCCCTCCCGCCGAGGCCGAACTATCGGCTCGACTGCGTGTAGTACAAGTAGGCGACATCGACCGGGTTGAGCGCAACATCCCACACGGTCACGGACCACAAGAACGCTGAATTGCTGGCGTCGAGGATCATCCGGCTCCCCGGGGCGTAGAGCGGGTAGGCGACGGAACCCCCGGCCTCGAGCGTCTGATTGACGTAGAACGACAACGAACCGTTCTCCGCCTCCAGGGTCAGGGAGTACTTCCCGCCGGGCGCCAGCGGCTGGGGGCTCCAGAGCCGATTCCACGAACCCGGCAGCTGGGTCGAGGCGTTCGTGTAGACGGACCCCTCCGGGTATTGCACCGACGACGAGCCGTCGGCTTCGAAATAGCTCGCGGCCCAGTAGCCGAGGGAGAAGGTCGGGTTCGAGTTGTCAACGAGATGGTACTGTCCCGAGGGGGCGAATCGGCCCGGGGGAAGCGTGAACACGGCGGTCATCGAGAACGTCGATCGGAGGCCCGTGAGCGCGGGCGCCGAGAGGTTCGTCGGACCGAGCACGTGAGAGGCCCCGAAGAGCTCGTGGGCGCGTAGGTAGCCTAGGCGGCTCGCGTTCAGGCCGGGAGTGGTGGAGACGACCTCCATGGCGAGCGCACCGTCCGGTCGGTACGCGGCGAACGTCGCGTTGGCCGACACGCCGTCGGCCCGGAGCTCGCTCAGGTCCGAGGCCGACCCGGTGACGACGTAGGCAGGGACCGGGGAGTAGAACGTGCTGACATTCACCTCGCTGACGTTCAGGATCGTTCCGTCGGAGTAGTAATCGAGGTAGTTCTGCGGAGTACCGAGCGATCGGAAGTACAGGTCGAACAGGGTGCGATTGTTCCCGAACAGCCCATCGGGAGAGATGAACACCGGACGATCGGCTCCCCCGTGGGCCGAGAGGTACTCCGCGACCTGGGGGAAGCCGAACATCTCGCCCCACTGCGAGGAGGGATCGTTGAGGATGCCGGGCGGCGCCCGGACGAAGTAGGCGTCCATGAACACCCCGGAGGAAACGACGATCGCCCCGACGAGGACCACGGTCGCTACGCGCGAAGCCCGGTACCGGAAGAGGCGTCGAAGCTCGGGCACCCGGCGGGAGAGCGGAGGGGAGAACCGGAGGGCCGTCCGGTCCAGCGCCTCCAGCGTCCGCACGATCCCCAGGGCGGCGATGATCTCGAGGGCGGGAAGGAGGAACTGCGCCCCCGAGGAATCGGTGTAATCGTTGTACACGAACGCCGCGGCGACCACGGGAGCGCTGGCCATCCAGAACAGCATCAGGAGGCGGGGAAATCGGCGGGCGCTCCCGCGGAGCAGCGTGACGGCGAGCAACAACAGGCCGACATAGAAGAACACCGCGGCCGGGTACAGCATTTCGCCGGTGAGCCCGGTGTTCTGGCTCGGGTTCGGATCGCCGGCGATCATGAGGAAACCGGGCGAGTAGTACTGAACGTACCGACCGAGGAACGTGGCCAAGTCGGAGGACCGCCCGGTCAACAGGAGATTGGCCGGGCCGAAGTAGAGCGCCGCATTGCCGTTGAGCTGCGTGGTCGCGCTGCTCGCGCTCAACAGCGGGATGAGGAGGAGGAACAGCACCTCCGCGGCGAGGGGGTAGAGCAGGAGGTTCTGGAGGTCGCGTCGGGGCCAGCGATGTCGGAAGCTCCAGAGGCCGTAGAGTACCAACAGGACCAGCACGATCGCGGAGGTGAGCCGGGCGTAGCTCGAGAAGAAGTAGCCCGTAGTGAGACCGAACAGCACGTAGGAGCCGTACAGCCGCAGTCGCGCCGGCCCGGCGGATCGGAGCGCGGAAACGAACAGCCAGGTGGCCACGACGGTGAGCGCGACGGCGTCCTGGATCTCGCTCATGTAGAGCACACGCGAGCCCTCGATCGCGATCGGTTCGAGCGCGACCAACAACGCCGCCCAGAGCCCCACCCGCTCGTCGAAGAGCGTGCGGGCCAGGAGGAAAGTTCCGAGGACAAGGAGGACGCCGTAGAACGCGCCCGGCGCCCGAATGGCCCACGTCGTCGGTCCGCCGATGACCACCGCACCGTACTGTCCGAAGACCGCCCGGGCCAGTATCTCGCCGACGGAGGTCACCGGCGTGTAGTAGACGCCCTGCCCTCGAAGCTGGTCGAGGACAACGGTGTACGGATAGATCTCGTCGTAGAACACACTCGGAGGGTACGACGAGAGCTCCCAGAACCGAGCGACGAGCGCCGCGGCGAGAATCAGCAGGATCCAACGGTACCGGCGGCCGATGTCGAGGATCAGCGGAAGGATCTCCCCGCGTCGGGCGAGGGGGTGGCGTACGACGTCAGCCACTCGTCGGTCCACCCATCACCTCCTCGATCAGTGCATCGAACTTCGTGAACATCCCCTCGCGATCGAACAGGGCGACGGCCCTCGTTCGACGCGCGCGGCGTTCGGCCAGATAGGCTGCCGGGTCCGTCGACCAGCGGAGGCGGTACTCCTCGATCAGGCGAAGGAGCTCCGCCGGCGCGAACGACCCGAGCCGGCCGAAGAGAGGATCCTGCCCCAGCAGGAACTCGGGCCCGGCCGCCGGCGTGGCGACGACCGGCAGACCGCTCGCAAGACCCTCGACGGCGCTGATGGAGTAGGGCTCGACGTTGGAGGTGACCAAGAAGAGATGCGACCTCGCCAGAAGCTCCCGTTTCTCCGCCTCCGGAACGAAGCCCCGTATCTCCACCTGGTCGAGCCCCCGCGTCCCCCGACGGAGGGCTTCCAGCTCGGCCCCGCGGCCGGCCACGACGAATCGGAGGGTGCCACGCCCGGAGCGCTCCGCCTTCCGAAGGATCCGCAGCAGCCGATGAGTTCCCTTCTGCAATTTCTCGAGCCGACCGACGAAGAGCACCTGGAAGGGCGCGGCGGCATCCTCCACGCGATAGGCGGACGTGTCGATCCCCGTGGGTATGAGGAAGACCTTTCGCGGCGGGACTCCGAGCTCTCGCAGGTACGCGGCCGTTCGCTCCGTCAGGACCTGGATGTAGATGTTGCGGGCCGCGAGCGCCGCCGCGCCCTTCCCGAGCCGTCGACGCTGGTGCCAGCGATAGAGAACGACCCGAGGATCCGGGTGGGTCCCCGATTCGACGGAGATGCCGTGGAACAAGAGCACGATCGCCGTGGGCAATGTAGCCAACTGCGCCAGGTAGTCGGGCGGAGGGACGCGGAACAGCATCAGGAGATTGACCGGTTGCGTAGCGAAGGCCTCGGGTGGTGGCAGGGCTTGGTCGACGGCGATGCCGCCCGGTAGGGACCGGCGGCGTCGGAACGGGAGATTCCGGACCGCAAAACCTGCGGCTGCTGCGCCCGGACTTGACGGCGGGCGGACGGTCCCACCCGCCTCTGACTCGGTGATGTACGTCACGGGGTAGCCTTGGCCCGCCCAATGCTCGGCCATCTGGCGGGCGCTGAACTCTCCGCCGCCTTGGAAGTCCAGGGGCGCTGCACCGAAGATCGCGATCGCCGGTTTTGCCACGTCCCGCTGCCCCGAGGCACTCCTTCCCCCTTGATTTGATTGTGGCTCCCGCGGCGGGGTCGGCGCCCTCCCTATATCCCGGGGCCGGGCTGGCTGGGGTCGTGGCCCTTGGGGGCAAACCCCTCCGACTCGGGTTCTTCGGGAACTTCTACCCCTCGGTCTCCCGCCTGGGCCCCACGTCGACCGGCCTCGTAGTACTCTTGAGCCGGTCCGAGCGGGTGCTGCGGATCATCCTCTTCGGGACCTCCGAATCCGCCATGCCCCCGTTCGCACGAGCGGAGAAGATCGAGATCGTACGCTCGTGGGGCATCGATCGCCCGTTGGAGTTGATCCGGACCGGGGTCCTGATGTTCGAGCGCCGCAGGGAGTTCGACGCCGTCGTGTTCAACGTCTACCTCACCGGCTTCGGGCGGAGCTGGACGAGCAATGGCATCGGTCTGCTCGTCCCGGTGTTCGTGGCGCTGGCGGCGCGCCGACCGACACTGGTCTACCTCCACAACGTCGTCGAAGCGCAACGGCCCGAGGCGTTGGGCTACCGCGTCGGCCGCACGCGCATCCGGATCGCACAATTCTTGGAGCGACTGCTCGCCGCCACGACCCGGCTCTACGTCCCCCTCGAGAGCCAGCAGCGGGCCTTGCGCCGGTCGGGCACCCAATCGTCGAGCTCGTTCGTGATACCCTACCTCGAAGGAGTGTTCGGAGCATTGGATCGGCTCGATGGGCCCGAGCCCGACCGCCGCCCTCCGGTCGCGGCGCGCCCGCGGGTCCTCCTCTTCGGAGCGTGGGGCCCGCAGAAGGACCTGGCGGGGGCACTGGAATCGCTGGGCACGCTGCGCGAGCAGGGTCTGGCGGTGGAGGTGACCGTCGCCGGGAGCGTGAACAACAACTTCCACCATTACACCCGAGAGCTCGAGCAGTTGCGCCGCCGATGGGGGCCCAACGGCGTGCGCTTCCAGCTCGGCGTGGGCGAATCCGAGGTCGCGGGCCTCCTCGAGAACTGCGACGTGCTGTTCCTCCCGTACCGGGCCGCCGGTGGGTACTCGGCCGTGATGAACCTCGGAGCGATGTTCGGGGTTCGGATCCTTGCCTACGAGCTGCCCGAGCTGCGCGAGTTCGACCGGCTTCTCGGTGCCGGCACCCTGTTCGTTCCGGGGCCCGATCCGATCCTGATTCGGCGGGCCATCGAACTCGCGCTAGCACCGGCCGACCGGGACCACGACCGCGGGGCCGCGGGTTTTCGGGCCCGGCTCCGACGCGCGCAGGCGGCCGTCGATGACTTCGCCGCTCGGTGCCGGGCCTGACCGATGGGGGAGAGTTCAGCCTCGAACCCCGGCGACCCTCGAGAGGATCCGCCCCGGCCCGCCCCGAGCGCGGGTATGGGCCCGAGGGTCTGTTACGCCCTCGTCTCAGCCTCCTACGGGGTCGGCCAGTTCACCGAGATCCTCGGCGTGCTCCGCTCCGCGCCCGCCGGGAGCTCCGCCAGCTTGGTGACGCGTCGGATCGATCCTCGGGCGGCCGAGGAATTGGGCCGCATCCCCGTGTGCCCGGTCCGCGGGTACTGGTCGTCCCCGCTCAGCGGACAGCTGCGCGCGTTCCTGCGCCGCAGCGAGCTGGTCTTCGTCAAGAGCGGGCTTCCGTTTCTGCTCGCATCGTCCCGTGCGGAGCGGCCCAGTGTCTATGTGCTCCACCAGCCGGACCCGCCCGGTCTGTTCACCGGATGGGCGCGGTTGAACCGCGAGTTCGCGGCCCTTGCAGAACGACCGTCGATCCTCCGGCGGGCCACGGCCCTGGTCAGCGTGGCCCCTTGGGTACGCGAGTGGTACCTCCGAACGTACGGGATCGATTCGGAGGTCATCCCCGATTCGTTCGATTTCGCCGAGGTCCCCGCCGCCTCCGAAACGGGGACCGAACATCCGGGCCCTCGGTTGTTGTCGGTCGGCGATTGGGATGGCGAGCGGGGGCGTAAGCGGACCCACGAACTGGTCGAGTCGATGCCCCGATTGCGGCGGGCACTCCCGGAGGCTACGCTCACGCTCGCGGGCCTATCGCCCGGGCCCCGAGCGGAGCTGTCCCGGCGGGCTGCCGGTCTCCGGCTGGACGGGTCGGTCCGGGTGTTGGGAAAGCTGCCGCGCACGGAGGTCGACCAGCTGTATGCCGGCGCCGACGTATACCTGACCGCGTCGATCTGTGAGGGATTCTATCGACCGCTCATCGAGTCCTTCCACGCCGGCTGTCCGGGGGTAGTGCGGGACCCGAGCGGTCTGGTCGACCCGGTCTGTCACGGTGCGGCCCACCATCTCCGTGCGTCGGGGGCCGGGGCGCTCTACGACGGCACACCGCAGGGTCTCGCGGAGGCGGTGGAGTCCGTGTACCGAGACCGGCGGAGCCTGGCCGGGCCGGCCCGCGCGTACTCTGCCGCCTTCGAGCGTTCCCGGATCACACCGAGGTACGCCCGTCTCTTCGAGCGCGTCGTCGGCCGCTGACGAGGAAGGAGCGTTGAGCGATCCGGCCCGGGCATGGGATCCGAGGGTGCTCGTCGGAGTGTTCTCGGTCAACGAAGGGCGCAATCTCGAGGCGATCGTCGACCAGGTGCTCGAGGAGGGCCCGGGGCTTCAGGCGTCCGTACTTCTGCTCGACGAAAGCACCGAGCCGGACTCGCTAGCGATCGTAGCCCGCCTGCTCGAGCGCCCCGGTGTGCGCCGGGTGCCCCGCCCTGCCGGCGTCCGAGGCAAGGTCCCGGCGCTGAACGCGTTGTTCGCCGAGTTCCTGGGGAGCAACGCCGACGTACTGCTCCACTTCGATGCGGACCAGAGCCTGCGTCCGGGTTGCGTTTCGCGCATGGTGTCCGCCGTGCGCGACGGAGCGGACCTCGCCGCGGCGGTCAGCTACGCGGCCCCGGGACGCACATGGTTCGAACGGGCGGTCCGGCTGACCCAACGACCCGGTGAGCTGGAGCGTTCTCGGACCGGCGGCACGGACCCGCTCCTCGGGCACAACGGCGCCTACAGCCGTCGTGCCGTCCAACAGCTCGCTCCGGTGCCGCAGGGCGGGGTGAACGAGGAGCTCTTCCTCCTCTGCCTAGGGGAAGCACGGGGACTTCGGCGGGAGATCCTCACGTCCGCGGCCGCAGAATTCCGGCTCCCGTCGACTCCGCGGGACTACATCGTGGGTGCGCAGCGCGTGCAGAACCGGGCGGCGGCCTTTCTGCGCTGGTGCGACGGGAACGACCCGACCGGTAGCCTAGGACGTCGGGCGCGCGCGGTGACCGCCCGCGTTTACCGACCGCCCTCCCCCGGGACCATACTCGCTGCGCTCGGGGAGGACCCGCTCGCGGGCTTGCTCCTCCCGGCCGTGCTGAGCCTGAAACTGTGGGTACGATTTCGGCGCCGTCCCTCCGATTCGGATGTGTGGGACCCGGTGAGGAGCTCCAAAGGGTTCGATCGGTGAGCGCTTCCCACCTCAGCGCCGATCGGCCCTCAGGTAGCCCACGTAGCCACCCGTACGGGGCTTCCAGGCCGGGATACGTCCCGGCAACAAGGTTACCCGGAACCCGGCCGAGGCGAACTTTCTCGACAGGGCGCGGTGCCCGTAGTGGTACTCGACCAGCGCGTGCCGGAACTTGCGGAGCGAGGGGTCCGAACAGCCCGCGAGGATCTCGTATTCGGCGCCCTCGCAGTCCAGCTTGAGAACGGCGTCCTCGAGCCCTTCCTTCGCGACCAGCTCCTCGAGGGCGAGCATGGGCGTCTCCTCGCCCTCACGGCGCCCCGCTCCGACGCGAGTACGGGTTCCACCGGCGCGATCGACCCGGATCGTCCCGCTCGTGGGGCCGAGAGCGATCCGCTCGACACGGATGGTGGATTCCAGCCTGTTCCGCCGGACGTTGTCGCAGGCCGTGGCAAAGTTCTCGGTGAGCGGCTCGAGGGCCAGCACGCGCGCGGCACCGCGCAGGGCGAACTCGATCGCTGAATCGCCGATGTTCGCGCCGCCGTCGACCACGACCGCACCGCCGACGGGAAGGTTGGTGTAGATCGGATCGAAGAACACACCGGGATCGCCGTTGCCGAGCAAGCCTCTGACTCGAACGGTGGCGCCGACCTCGGAGTTTCGATATCTCAGTGTGAGTTCACCGGCCTGGAATCCGACGATCTCCGGTCGATCGACCGCGGAAGGTAGGCCAAGCGACAGCGCGTAGGCGAAGCAGGCCTCCTCGCTCTCGAGACTCACGCGTTGTCCGGTGTGCAGGATGGCGTCCACGGGCAGGCCACCGGGTCTCTGCACGGCCCGGAGCACGGTGAACCAGTTCCGGTACGCCCGTCGGTACTTCGTCGTGGCCGCAACCGTCCGCGCGGGCCCCAGCGCCCGGGCCAGCCAGCGCTCCCCCCGCGTCGTGTTCGCCGCGACGAGCGCTCCCGTGTCCGTGGTCAAGTCCCCCGCCCGATCGGTCTACCCGAGATGGATGTGCCCTCGCCCTTCGACCTGGAGTCGGGCTTTCCTGAGCCGGGGCTACGATCCATACTTTCGAGCCCGAACGGCAGCCACCGCGATATAGGCTCGGCGCGTTGGCGAGGGCGCCGCCGATGAACGCCGCCGTACTCGGCTTCGGGGTCGTCCTGGGTGTGGCCTCCCTGCTTCTCGAGACCTTGTTCGGTATCTGGGGGCCGGCGTTCGCCCGCGGGCAGGCTCTGCTCGAACTGCTGACCTTCCCGGCGTTCCTGCTGGTCGTGGTCGGGCTCGCCATGGAACGGAGACCGGGGCGCACGGTGGACTTTCCCTCGGCCTGGATTCCTGGGCGCTGAGTCCGTCGTGCCGGGGCCGAGCAGGTAGAGATCGCGTTAGCGCGTCCTTAAACGGCCGGGCGCCGGATTTTGGGTGAGGTTCGAGGGAGGAACGATGTATCGCACCATCCAGACCGTGCTCGAGAGCCGACCGACGATCGAGGGGGCCGGCGTCCATCTGCGCCGGGCCTTCGGCCACTCCGAGGTTCCCAAGCTCGACCCCTTCCTGCTGCTCGATGATTTCCGCTCGGAGAACCCGCTCGAGTACGTCGCGGGGTTCCCCTGGCATCCCCACCGCGGCATCGAGACGGTGACCTACATGGTCGACGGGCGCGTCGATCACGAGGACAGCATCGGGAACCGGGGAACGATCGGTCGCGGCGATGTCCAGTGGATGACCTCGGGCAGCGGCATCATCCACCAGGAGATGCCGAAGGTCGACACCCAGCGGAGGATGGGCGGGTTCCAACTCTGGCTGAACCTGCCGGCGGCCGAGAAGATGACCGACCCGAGATACCAGGAGGTCAAGTCCGGACAGATCCCCGAGGTCGAGCCCGCACGGGGGGTCCGTGCCAAGGTCATCGCGGGAAATTTGGCGGGAACCGCCGGACCGGTTCGCGACCTGAAGGTCGACGCGACCTATCTCGACGTACGAATGGAACCGGGCCACGAGTACGCCCTGCCGATTCCCGACGGTCAGACGCTGTTCACCTACGTGCTGGAGGGCAAGGGCGCCTTCGATCCGGAGGGACGGGACGTGATCGATTCCGAGAACCTCGTGCTGTTCGACCGGGCGGGAACGATGCGGGTCCGCTCGCTGGACGTTCCGCTAAGGTTCCTGGTCGTGGCGGGCCAGCCGCTCGGCGAACCGGTCGCGTGGTGGGGTCCGATCGTGATGAACGACCGCAAGCAGCTCGAGACCGCGGTCGAGGAGTACCAGAACGGGACCTTCGTCAAGCGCGGTTCGGCGACGCCGCCCTCCCGACGCGCGCGGGACGGCAGCGCGAGCTAGGCGACCGTCGTCCGACCGTTCGCGCCGAAGGGGCGAACGTTAGGAGCCCGGGTCGCTCCGACCCGGGCGAGGCACGGGCGCGATGACCGATCCGGAGGAACCGAGCGCGTCCGAATCCGGGAGGCGGACCAGCGCGACGGCAGCCGTCCACTCCGGCGTGCTCGCGTGCGAGGTCTGTGGTCGGGACACACCGCACCGGATCCTCCATGTCGAATCGGGTTCGCCCGGCGGTGCCCTGACGGGCATCGCGCGTTGCCAGGTCTGCCGCACGGTGCACCGGTTCCAGATCCTCCGAGCGCGCACGCGAGAGGTCCGCGTGATCGCATCGGACGGCCCCGCCTCACGGACGCTCGTCGCGAGCGTGCCCCTCGATCGGACCTGGGTCCCCGGGGACCGGCTCCAGGTCGGGTCCGAGGAACTGGTGGTGCGGAAGATCGAGTCGACAAAGGGCCGGCCGATGCCGAGCGCTCGCACGGCGAAGGTGGCCGCGTTCTGGGCCACGGTCGATCGCGGCGCCGTGGTGCCCGTTTCGCTGATCGAGGGCCGGCACACGTCCGCTCGGAGGCTGCTCCTGCGGCCGGAGACCCCCATCACCGTGGGCTCGCCGTTGGAAGTGGACCACGAGCGCGTTCGCGTCAGCGCCCTGCGGGCCGACGGAAGGACCTGGGCCCGGCCCGGCGATAGCTTCCCCGCCGCCCGGGTGCAACGCGTTTACGCCCGGCGGAACGACAGCCCACCGGCCGGCAACAGGGGCTGGAGCAGTCCACGCCCGAGCTCGAGCTCCACGGCGAGCGCCCGTTCGGTTTCATCCCGAGTACGCTCCTCACCGGGTACCAGGACCGCGCGCAGGGTCCCCCGTGAGCGCAGCGCCGAGGGCGGGGCGACGCTCCAGAGCTCGACGTCCTCGTAGCGAATGGTTCCGACCCCGAGCTCCAGCGGCAGGTCGCGCATCAAGTGCCGGGTGCCCTGGATGACCCACGCGCCCCGGGCCACGAACTCGCCGGTCCCCCCGGTCTTTGAGACCTGGTCGGCCTCCACCCAGTACGCGTCTCCGGAGGCACGGCCGGCGCGCCATGCCTTGGAGAAGGCCAGCCCGAACTGACCGGCCTCGCGGAAGGTGAGCTCGGTCAGCTCCGGCTGTCCGGGTTCGGGGTGCTTGATGACCACGCTCGGCGCCCCATGGAGGTCGGCGTGAAGGTAGCGATCGCCGGGGCCGAGGTAGCGCTTGACGACGCGGTCGTTGGAGACGGCGTCCTTGCCGCCGAGCACGATCGCCCCCTCGGAGGAGATGAACCAGCGAAGCTGTTCGAACCAGAAGTGGCGTCGCGGTGGCGACTTCGTCGACCGTGCGGCCCGCGGTTCGGGGCGGGCGGCACGCAAAGCGGTTTCTGTGGCCCCGAGCGCCTCGCGCGCCCCGCGCAACCGTTCCTGTCCCCGCTTCATCTCCTCGAACAGGGCTTGCGCCGAAACGCGCGGGTCCTGACCCCGACGGAGACGCAGCCGTTTCCCCCCCAGCTCGGCGTCGACAAATCCATCGTCGGTAGGGCCCGGGTTCGAGCCCGCCAGCGCTGCCTCAGCGGCCGGATAATTGGCGAGGATCGCCTCGGCGCTCCCGCGGAGCTCGGCGACCTCCGCCGTGAGTCGGTCGATCGCCTCCGCCTGCTGGGTGCGAGTGCGCATCAATTCCTCCCGCCGAGTGCTCTCCGGGGTGGCGACGGCGACCTCGCGGACCAGTCCGCCAAAGTACGCCTCGGCGGCCTCGGAGAAGGTCGACGTCCGCTCCTCGACGACCTCCGGGCGCGAGGTGAATCGGCGGGCAGCGATGGGCTCGACGTCGACGACGACCGGACCGTCTCGGTAGAGGAAGCCCGAGGGGGTATCCCCCAGCTCGCCCACCAGCTCCCGAACCGCGTGGGCGAGCGCCTCCGCCGCCGTCGGGGCGTCCTCCCGCGCGGGGACGGTCCCGGATAATCGGCAGCGGGCGAGCAGCTCCTCGGCCACCGGTCCGCCGAACGCGAGCTTAGCGGCCAGCGTGCTGACGCGGTCGGTCCGACTGGCGATCAGCGCCTGGGCGAGCTCGGCCGTCCCCAGTTCGAACGGGTTCGACCGGGAGGGCGGCGGTTGGTAGGCCGCGCCGATGCGCAGCGTCCGGTGCGCCCACGCCCTCGGAAAGGCGACCGCCGCGACCCGCTCGCCCCGTACGACGACGAGATTGCCCCGCCCGAAGAGCTCCACTGCGAGCCGTAGAGGCTCGTCCACGTCCCCCCTCTGCAGGTCGAGCTCGAGGTATCGTTCCCCACCCGGGTCGCCGATCCCGTTGCAGACCGCCCCCGAGAGCAACCGCCGGAGCTCGCGTGCGAACGGCGTCAGATCCTCGGACCGTTCGGGCACCTCGGCCAGCACGGCGGCGTACCGCCCCGGAACGATCCGAAACGCGCGCCGACCACGGGCCGGTGCCCGCAGCGTCAGGATCCATCCCCCGTGCTCGGGGTCGTCGAACGCCTTGTCCACCCGGAACCGGCCCAAAGTGCGGAGTTCGCGAACGAGGGCCAGCGTGTCGAGTGAGGTAAATCGGTCCTTCGCCGGGGCGGTCGCGTCCACGTTCCCTCCACCAGCGAGCCCGGACGCGTTAAGGCAGTTCGCCGGTCGTCCCGAGCGTGCCGGTGGTGGATGCGCACGAGGAGCACCCCGACTGGCGCGCCCGGGCGCGCGAGCTCACCGAACGGGAGATCCTGCCCCAGAGCTCGACGATCGACCGAACCGATAGCATTCCCGCCGCCGTGGTCGAGGCGCTCGGCCGCAGCGGGCTGATGGGGCTGACGATCCCCCACGACTACGGCGGATCCGAGAGCAGGGCACGGGAGGTCGTCGGCGTGCTCGAGGAGGTCGCGCGGGGGAACGCGGCCGTCGCCACGCTTCTGTCGGTCCACCTCTCGGTCGCGGCCGCGCCGATCGTGACCTGGGGGGACGCCGACCAGAAGTCCCGATTCCTGCCGGCGATGGCCGAGGGACGCAAGCTCGGCGCCTTCGCGCTGACCGAGCCGGGTGCCGGCTCGGACACGGCCAGCCTCCGAACCCAGTACCGCACCCTGGATGGGGGGTACCGGCTCGACGGCAGTAAAATGTTCATCACGAACGGAGCGAGCGCCGATGTGGTCGTGACGTTCGCCACGCACGACGCGACGCTCGGGCACCGAGGCGTGAGCGCCTTCCTCGTGGAGAAGGGCAGTCCGGGCTACTCCGTGGCCCAACGGCTCGAGAAGTTGGGGTTGCGGGGTAGCGAGACGACGGAACTCGTCTACGACGATCTTCGGCTGGGCCGAGCCGCGCGGCTGGGACCGGAAGGTAAGGGGCTGACGGTCGCGCTGAAGGCGCTCACCGATGGCCGGGTGGGGATCGCCGCGTGCGCCCTCGGCGTCGCGCAGGCGTCGCTGGAGGAGCTGATCGACGCCGCTCGGGAGCGCCCCTCCGATGAGCTCCGGGGCCTCGTGGCCCGAGCGTACACGGACGTCGCGGCGGCGCGCGCGCTCGTCCAGCACGCGGCCGGACTGAAGGATCACGGCGCCTCGTTCGTCGAGGAGGCCTCCGCCGCGAAGTTGCTGGCCGCTGAGGCCGCCGTCCGGGTGGCGAACCTAGCGTTCGAGGCGCGAGGCTGCGAGGCCGGAATCCTGGGAGCCCGGGCCGGTCAACTGCTCCGCGACGCTCGAGTCTTCCCCATCGTCGAGGGGACGACCGAGATCCAGGAGCTCATCCTGGGCCGGGCGATCCTCGGCCGCTAGTCGACCTCCCCCAGAACGTATTCAAGCCCGGGCCGGGACCCCGAACGATGACCTCCAAGTCCGTACCGGACCCCTCCCAGCGCCGGTCCGTCACGGGCCTCGGGATCCCGCCGGAGGTCATCGAGGTCCTCGCTCGCGAGGGGATCCGCGAGTTGTACCCGCCCCAGGCCGAGGCGCTGCCGGCGGTGATGGCAGGCTCCAGCGTGGTGCTCGCGTGCCCCACGGCGAGCGGGAAGTCGCTGGTCGCGTACCTCGCCCTCGTCCGCGCGGCTCGGGCCGGTCGCACGGGGCTGTACCTCGTGCCGTTGCGCGCCCTCGCGCAGGAGAAGTTCGAGGAGCTCCAGGCATTCACGTCCCTGGGATTGCGGATCGGGCTGTCCATCGGGGATTTCGACCTTCCCAATGACAAGCTCGAGAAGCTCGACATCCTCGTCGCAACGAGCGAGAAGGCCGACGGGCTCCTGCGGCGAGGGAGCACCTGGCTCGACCGTCTCGGTGCCGTCGTCGCCGACGAGGTCCATCTTCTCCACGACCCCGAGCGCGGACCCACGCTCGAGGTCACGCTCACCCGATTGCGCCGGCGCCGCTCCGAACTCCAGATCGTGGCGCTCTCGGCGACGGTGGGGAACGCGCGGGAGCTTTCCGAGTGGCTGGGGGCCGAGTGCATCGAGAGCGAGTTCCGGCCGGTGCCGCTCAAGTGGGGCGTCTACCACGAGGGGCGTATCCAGTTCACCGACCTCTCCACGCGCCCCATACCGGCGCCCGGAGAGCCGCTGCCCCGGCTCGTCCGTACCGTGATCGAGGAGGGGGGCCAGGCGCTGGTCTTCGTCAACACGCGCCGCTCCAGCGAGCAGACCGCCCAGGCGCTCGCTCCGACCACGCGCCGCCTGTTGACCGTTGAGGAACGCGAGCTCGGCGCGCAGACCCGCGAGGAGCTCCTGGCCACGGCCGAAGAGGAGACCGAGGGCATCCGGCGCCTGAGCGAGCTCGTACCGAACGGCGTCGCGTTCCACAACGCCTCGCTCACGAATCCCGAGCGCCGCGTCATCGAGCGGGCGTTCCGCGACCGGCGGCTCAAGGCGCTCGTCGCGACACCCACGCTCGCTGCCGGCATCAACCTACCCGCCCGACGGGTCATCGTGCGCGACACGACCCGCTACGACGATCGCCTCGGGATGCAGGCCCCGATCCCGGTACTCGAGGTCCAGCAGATGTGCGGGCGGGCCGGCCGGCCGCGGTTCGACAAGGTCGGCGAGGCCGTCCTCCTGGCCCGGAGCCCCGAGGAGGAGGAGCGCTACTTGGACACCTACCTCTCGGCCAATCCGGAGGTCGTCGTCTCTCGTCTCGCCGCCGAGCCGGCGCTGCGCATGCACCTCCTCGCGCTGGTGGCGAGCGGGGAGGTCCACTCGGAAGCGGAGCTCACCGGCTTCCTCTCCGAGACATTCTACGGCCACACGCTCGCCGTCTCCGAGCTCACCTACACGGTGGCGAAGGTCCGAGGGTTCCTCGAGGAGCACGGGTTCCTCGTGCCCGGGACCGAGCTCCGGGCGACCGCCTTCGGGGAGCTGACGAGCGAACTGTACCTCGACCCGATCTCGGCCGTGCTGCTGCGCCGCGCGCTCGAGCGCGCCCCCCGCGGGGTACGGCCGTTCGCGCTCCTAGCGGCCGTCTCGGCCACCCCCGACCTCCCGGCCCTCTTCCTCCGCCGGGGCGACGAGCCCGAGCTGTTCGCCCGCTACTCCGACGAAGAACCGGAGCTCCTACTCAAGCCCGAGGAAGAGGGGCTGACGCCGGATCTCGAGACGTTCCTCAGCACGCTGAAGACCGCGGCCATCCTCGAACAGTGGATCGAGGAGCGGCCGATCGTGGAGATCACCGAACGGTTCGGGATCGGAGCGGGCGACCTCCGCGCGAAGGTCGAGGACGCGACCTGGCTGCTGTTCGGCTTCTCACGGATCGCGCAGCGCTTTCGCAAGGACGCCGCACGGCCGATCGAGGAGCTGGAACTGCGGGTGCAGTACGGGGTGGGCGACGAACTGCTCGACCTGGTACGGCTGCGCGGAGTCGGCCGCGTCCGCGGTCGACTGCTCCACGCCGCTGGGTTCAGCGACCGGGAGTCGCTCCGGGCGGCACCGCGGGAGCGGGTGGTCCAGGCCCTCAAGTCACCGGTGATCGCCGACCAGGTCCTCGCTCAACTCCGCCCCCCGCACCGGGGGCGGGCCACGGAACCTGAGGCGACGCCGGCCCCGGTCGCTCCCAACTCCAGCCCGGAGAGTTCGGCCCGACGCGAGTCGAAGTCGCACCGAACCCTCGACGAATTCCCTGCGGATCCCTGATCGGCCCCCAGGAACGCACAGGGCGGAGCAAACGCACCTTCGATCGCGAGCCGCCCGGGCCGCCCGAACGCACCTCGCGGGAGATCAGGCCCGCCTGCTCGAGTCGGACCAGACGCCGCCAGAACGTCGTCACCGGCATCGATCGGGCGCCCTGAGCGACCGCCAGGCGGTCGGCGAGCGCGCGCAGCGACGCGACCTCCACCGGTCCGCGCGCGCACGCCTGGGCGAGAGCATCGAGCATCGCACGTTCGACCGTGAGGACCGGGTGCGAAGCTCGGGACGTGGACAGCGCCCCGAACGACGGTGCGGCCTCGCCGAGGAGCTCCTCCCGCAGCAGCTCGATCGCACGTGCCGCACCCCGTCCCTCGAGCTGCGCGTGTCGGACGATCCGCTCCACCAGTCCGGCGCTGGGGGGCGTGCCCAACGCACGCGTTGCCCGGTCGGTGAGGATGGCGCTCAGATCCTCCGCCGAGTAGGGATCGAGCACTACCGCGCCGGATCCGGACCCGGACAGCTCGCCGAGCGGGCCGGAGAGCCCCGGACCGGTCGACGTCCCTGCGAGCAGCAATCGTTCGACGGGAGCGGCGTCGACCCCTTCGGGCAGGAACTGCCGCGGTCGGCACAAGGCCCGGACGATCGGTCCGAGATCCGGTGCACCGGCCGACACATCGTGCAGCACCACCACCAGCGGCAGCGGCTCCCGGAGCGCCCGCCGCAGGAATCCGGCGAGGATCTCGGAGGTGGAGAACCCCCGTTCGTGGAACCCGTCGTCGAAGTGGCGGAGCAGCTCGGCCGCGACACCGGTGGAGCCCGCGCACCATCGGACCCGGACCGCCACCACCCGGGGGCGTATGCCGTCGGCACGCCGACGGCGGTCGGAGTAGGCGCGCGCCGCCCGGAGCGCCACCGCCGAGGTGCCGCTGCCCGCCGGGCCGATCACGACCAGGGGGGTCGGGCCGCTCGGGTCCGCCGGCTCGAGCCGGTTGCGGGCCGCCTCGAGCGCGCGCTCTCGCCCGAGGAGCGTGGGGGGCATCCAGTCGGCGGCGAGCACTTCGGCGTGCTCCGGGAAAGACATGACACAACGGAATACTCATTCGTATAAGAAATCTCATGATTCACCTTCCTCGTCCTCCTCCGCCCCGGAAAGCACTATCTGGCCCCCTCGGTGCGTTCGACGATGGCCTCGCCGGACGTGGCGGTCGCCCGACGTCTGCTGCGGAACCTGATCGGGACGATCCTGATCTCCGGGGCGGCGATCGTCGCCATCAAGCTCCTCGCCCCGCACATCGGGGTCCGTTCGGGATCGGACGACTACGGGTTCCTCGTCGCCGGCTGGGTGCTGCTCTCGGGGTACCTGCTGCACCGGACCCTGACGAGCGCGATCCGCGAATGGGGCACGCTCCACGACCAGGTGGCCCAGGCGTTCGGCGTGCGGGTGCTCGTCGACCTGGCGATCGGCGCGGGGATGGTCCTCGCGCTGTTCGCGGTGTTCAACCTCGGGCTCACGACGATCTTCTACGGGTCGGCGTTCACCGGCGTCGTCCTCGTTCTCGCGACGCAGACGCTGCTCGGGAACATCTTCGCCGGTCTCATGCTGCTGGTCGCCACACCCTACCGCATCGGTGACCGGATCAGCGTGGTGTCGGCGAGCTACGGCGCCTTCTCGCCGACCTACCCGCATGAGATGACCTACCCGGCCTACACCGGGAGGGTCGAGGAGACCGGGTTGACCTACACGGTGGTGCGGCTCGACAGCGGCCGTGTCGCCAAGATCCCCAACAGTGTCATCCTCCAGGCGCTCGTCGTCAACCTCTCGCAGGCGCCGACCCGCCAGACCCGCGTCCGGGTCACCCTGCCGTACACGGTCGCGGTGGCGGAGTTCGAGGCGGCGGTCAAGGAGGTCGAGCAGAGTCTCCCCCAGACCCCGCAGGGCTACCCCCGACCGGTCCCCCAGGTCGCGGACCTTCAGCCGACGACCTGGGACGGCGTCGTGGTCCTTTGGACCAAGGAGGTCAACGACGAGCAGGTTCGCGACCAAGTGTTGCGCGTCCTGCTCGCGCGGCTGGGCCCGAAGCTCGCCCCCGTCGCGTCGGCCCCTGCACGCAACTAGTGCCCGTATCCGCCGCAGCTCCCCACGGTTACGCGCAAGCTTATTCGGCGGTCCGTTTCGGTCGAGCCGTTCCCCCATGTCGCGCACCGTGACGCTGATCCCGGGCGACGGGATCGGTCCCGAGGTCGTCCAGGCGGCGAGGGTCGTGGCGGAGGCGACCGGAGTGGCCCTCGACTGGGAGGTCGTAGAAGCCGGCGAAGTCGCCATCCGGAACACGGGCACCCCACTGCCCCCCGGGGTCCTCGACTCCATCCGACGGAACAAGGTCGCCCTCAAGGGGCCGATCACGACCCCGATCGGAAGCGGGTTCCGCTCGGTGAACGTGGCGATCCGGCAGGAGCTCGACCTGTACGCCTCGGTCCGTCCCGCCCGGGCGATCGCCGGGGAAGGTACGCGCTACCCCGAGACGAACCTGGTGGTGGTCCGGGAGGCCACCGAGGGCCTCTACTCCGGCGTCGAACACTGGGTCGACCGGGAACATTCGGCCGCCGAAACGGTGAACGTGATCACGCGCAAGGCCTGCGACCGGATCATCCGGTTCGCCTTCGAGCTGGCCCGGCGCGAAGGGCGCAAGCACGTCACCGCCGTCCACAAGGCGAACATCATGAAGACCACCGGCGGGCTGTTCCAGACCGCCTTCCGCGAGATGGCCCCGAACTACCCGGATATTCTCGCCGACGAACGGCTGATCGACAACATGTGCATGCAGCTCGTCAAGAAGCCCGGGGAGTACGAGGTCATCGTCACCACCAACTTGATGGGGGACATCCTTTCGGACCTCTGCGCCGGTCTCGCCGGAGGCCTCGGGGTGGCCCCCGGGGGGCTGTACGGGGATGGGATCGCCGTCTTCGAGCCGGTCCACGGTTCGGCCCCGAAGTACGCCGGGCAGGACAAGGCCGATCCCGTCGCCGAGATCCTTAGCCTCGAGCTGCTGTTGCGCCACCTGGGCGAGCGGGAGGCCGCGGAGCGGGTGTTCCGCGCGGTCTGGGAGACGATCGCCGAGAAGAGGGTCGTGACCTACGACCTGGCGCTGCCCGCGTACACGTCCAAGCCCGTTCCGCCGTCGAGCTGCTCGGCGATGGCCAAGGAGATCGCGCGCAAGGTCCCGCGGGTCGACCTCTCGGCGCCCCGACCGGCGTTCGTCGAGGTGGCGGCGCCCGCCCTCACGGGCGACAAGAACCTCGAGACGGCCTGAGTGCGCCGGCTATTCGCCGAGCACCTTGACGATCACCCGCTTGCGGCGCCGGCCGTCGAACTCCCCGTAGAAGACCTGCTCCCACGGGCCGAGGTCGAGCTCGCCCTGGGTGATCGGCAGCACGACCTGGTGTCCCAAGAGGAGATTCTTGAGGTGCGCGTCACCGTTCGACTCGCCGGTCTCGTGGTGGTGGTAGTCGCCCGGCGGCGCCAGCTTGTCGGCCCACGTCTCGATGTCCCGGATCAATCCCCGCTCGTCATCGTTGACGTAGACGGTGGCCGTGATGTGCATCGCCGAGACCAGGCACAATCCTTCCCGGACGCCGCTGCGTCGCACCTCGGTCCGGACGCGCTCGGTGATGTTGACGAACTCCCGCTCGGACCGGGTCTCGAACCAGAGGTACTCGGTGTGGCTCTTCACGCCGCGCACAACTCCGACCGCACCCTTAAGGCTCCAGTTCGCGCCATCTTGGTCCGTGGCCGGCACCCCGACCCGCCCCGTCCGGATCGCGCGCCGCCGCGACCCGGGACCGGTGGCCCGCCCCTCCGTGGCCCGCGACCCGACCGAGGGCGACGCCGAGGCCCGCGACCTCCCCCCGACCGGCAATCGCGCGGGGATGCGACGCGCGCGCCGATTGCTCGCCTTCTACCTCGCCTCGCTCTTCGTCGTCTATGCCGGGATCCTGGCGCTGGTCGTCAGCTCCCCCTACGCGGCGATCCGCACCGATGTCCCCGTGTACGCCGCCCTGACCGTCATCGCGGCCATCTCGGCGATCGCCGGATACCTGCTCACCATCGGCCGCGCGCCGTGGTCGGTCTACGCCGATGACGGTACGCTCGTGATCCGCGAGCGGTTCGGGGCCGTCCGTCGATACTCGATCGACCCCTCGCTGCGCGTCCGCATCATCGGCCGGACCGAACGGAGCTGGCTGAGCCCCGAGCCGATCGAGACGGTCCGCGTCTCGGCCCGTCACGACAAGCTCCGCGAATACGTCGTCGGCGAGGGCGGCTTCTCCGGACTCCCGGAGCTGGCCGATCGGCTCGAGACCTAGTCCGCCCGACCCCTAGGGGAGCAGGTCCTCGAGCTCGCCGGCGACGAGGGTGAGGAGCTGGTCGAGGGACCGGTTCTTCATCTCGGTGATCTGGCCGGAATCGGTCTCGAGCCGGGCGAGGAACTCGTCGCCGTCCCGAAGGAACGACAGCGAGAGGAGATGGCGACGGCCGTCGCCGAGGATGATGGGGGGTGGCGGCGGCAGCTCGGGCATCGGCGGTGCGCTGGACTTGGCGGCCGAGCCGCTCGGCCGCTTGGACCCCGAGCCCTTGGCCGGTGGGCGCGGCGCGGCGGACGGCTTCGCTGAGCGAACGGCCTTCTTGGCGGCCGGCTTCGCCTTGGGGCGAGGCGCCGACTTAGAGGGCGCCGGGGACCGCTTCTTCGACGGAGATTTCGCCAAGCGCTCTGGCCTCGATTCGGGCCCCACCGAGGTGGTCTATTTATGGGTTCACAGGCGGTCGACCGGTCGACGGAACGGATGGAGGGCCCCGAGGGAGCGACCCCCGCCGACGGGGGCCGCGGCGACGTCCGTGGGGTGGAGCTCTCGACGCTCCTGCTCCTGCTGTCGCTGCTGTGTTTCGCGGCGTTCGCCCTGCTCGAGCCGCTGATCGGGTTCGCCGTCTTCGGCTCGGATTCGGGCGAGTACTATCGCCTGACCCAGATCCTCCTCGCCCAGGGGCACCTTCCCGTGGGAGGGGCGTACGATGGCGGCTACGGCGGCTGGGGCTACGGCTACCCGGACTTCCCCGGGCTCTTCCTCGTCGCGGGCGCCGGCGCCCAGGGTATGGCGTTGGGCGTCCAGCCGTCGCTGGAGCTGCTGCTGCCGCTGGTCTCCGCGGCGGCGGTGATGCCGCTGTTCTTGCTCTTCCGGCGGATCTACCCGGGCGACACTGTCGCGGTACTCGGGGCCGGCTTCGCCACCGTCGCGATGCCGCGGCTGTTCTCCCTCGCCCACCCCGCACCGTTGGCGTTGGGGGACCTTCTGTGCGTCGGTGCACTCTGGATGTTCGTCGAGGGACGTCGAGATCCCCGGTGGTACCTGCCGCTGGCGCTCACCTCGGGCGCGCTGATCGTCACCCACCACCTCTCGAGCTACTTCTTCCTGGTCAGCGCGTCGGGCTCGTTGCTGCTCCTCGAGCTCTGGCGACCCCGGGCCTGGAGCCGCCGGTTCCCCCTGCGCGAGCTCGTCTTTGTCGGGGCGTTCACCTCGGCGATGCTCGTGTTCTGGTTCTCCTACGCGGTGGATTTCCACGGGGTCCTGCTCCAGGGCGGGATCCCGTCGGGGCTCGTGGCGACCCCCTGGCCGTTCATCGGCCTGACCGCCGTCGCCCTGGCCGGCGTCGCCCTCCTCCTCCGCCTCCGCCGTCGGTCCCTCCGGACGACGGGCTTCCGGGTGGGCCTTCCCTCGGACCGGAGCCTCCTCCGTGACGGGGCGATCATCTTCGTCGGGATCGTCGCGGGCCTCTCGGCGCTCCTGCTCGTCCCCCTCCCGGCCACGGCCCAGCACATCGCCCCCGGGACCCTGCTCTGGTTCAGTCCGTTCATCGTCGCGGCCGCCTTCTCCGCGGGCTCGCGACGGCTCGTGACGACCTCGCGAATCGGTCCGTTCGTGCTGATGTGGAGCGCCGCGCTGGGCCTCTCGGCCGTATTCGCCCTCGCCACCAACAATCCGGTGCTGCTGCCGTCGCGCCACGCGGAGTATCTGGTCATCCCCCTCGGCCTGCTCGTCGCGATCGTCCTGGGCTATCTCGGGCTGCGGCTGGAGCGGTCCCATGGACGGAGGGGGCTGGTCGCCTTCGGCGCGGCGGTGGTGGTCCTCGTCGCCGCCAACGCCGCGATCGCCTACCCTCCGCCACAGTACTTCGGCGGGTTCCAAGAGGGGCTGACGGTCGAGGACTCGGGGATGTGGATGTGGAGCGGTGCGGCGCTGCCGGGGCCGTACGTCGTCGCCTCGGACCACCGGTTGAGCTCGATGTTCTTCGGCTTCGATGGGTACAATGCGACCTGGCAGGACACGCCGGCGCTGTTCGACGGGTCGAACTGGTCGGTCGCCGCCGCGGAGCTCCGGGCCATTCCGGCCCCGCGATGCCCCTACCTCAAGGCCGTCGATCTCGTGGCGGTGGATTCAACGATGTACCAGGGCGTCGCGCTCGACCCCGCGCAGCAGGCCAACCCGCTGAGCACCGTCTCCCAGGGCTGGTTCCAGGGAGCACCGTTCGTTCCGCTCTATCTGAACGGCCCGCAGGCGATCTACTGGGTCGACGGCCCCGTCGGGTCCGCCGTCGCGTCCAACACCTGCCAGGGCAGTTGAGAGCCGTCCCCGCGCAGCCAGACCATCGGTGTATGGCTCCCCCGAGCCAACCGGTCGATCGAGCGTCGCGCCCACACCAGCTTGCGTCGCTTCCGCACCGCGTCCGGGTCTCGGACGTCCTCGAAATCGAACCCGAAGAGCAGGATCCGGCCCGCGCCGACCGCCTCGGCGAGGTAGACCGCGCGGTCGCCATCGGTGAATCCCCCGAAGTTCACGAGCTCCTCGCGGGGCGGGCCCGCCCAGGATCCGGCCAGGGGGCCCGGGAATTGCGGGACCCACTCGGCGATCGCGGGCCGATTGTCCCCGTGGGCGTGGACCAGCACGAGCGCGCCCCGGGCGTTGGCCGAGACCTCGGCCGCGACCGGTCCGTCGAGGTCGGTGACGATGACCTCGGGGACGATCCCGGCATCGAGGCAGACCTGGGCGGCACCGTCGGCGGCGACGACGGCCCTCGGGTGCTCGGCCCGGCCCAGCTTCTCGATCGGCGGAGCCCCCGAGGCGGGGGCCAGACCGACGACGATCACCTCGCGGCCCTGCAGGCGCCCCCGCAACCGCTCCGTCGGCGACTCGCGGGCCTCGGGGGGGAGCAGCGCGGTCAGCTCGAGCGCGGCCGCTTCCTCCGACTCGAAGGGGAACCCGAACTCCTCGGCGATGTGCCGGTACTCGGGCACCCAGCGCGTGTACTCCACGAACGGCCACCGCGCGGCCCTGTTCGGCAACACCGATTTATAAGGGGAGCGCGGCTTCGCCGGTCGAGGTAAAAACCGCCATGCGACCGCTCGCCCAGGAGATCCTCGCCCACCTGCCCCAAGAGGGACGCAAGAGCGCCGTTCCCGAGGCCTCTCCTCCGCCGACCAACGACGACGCCGAGCTCGAGGCGGTCCTCGCCTCGCTCAAGACCAACATCAAGGTCGTCGGGTGCGGTGGCGGCGGCTGCAATACGATCAACCGGCTCGCCGACGAGGGGCTGCTCGGCGCCGAGATGGTGGCCTGCAACACCGACGCCCAGCACCTCCTCGCCATCCATGCCCCGAAGAAGATCCTCCTCGGCCGGCGGCTCACACGCGGGCTCGGCGCGGGCGCGCTGCCGCAGGTCGGCGAGCAGGCCGCGCACGAGGCCGAGGACGAGCTCAAGAAGGTACTGACCGACTGCGACATGGTGTTCATCACCTTAGGGCTCGGCGGCGGCACCGGTACCGGCTCGGCGCCGGTCGTTGCCGAGGTGGCCAAGAAGACCAACGCCGGCAATCCGCTGACGATCGCCGTCTGCACGCTGCCCTTTGCGAGCGAGGGGCTCGTTCGGATGGAGAACGCGATGTGGGGGCTGGAGCGGTTGCGCTCCAGCGTCGATACCGTCATCACCATCCCCAACGACCGGCTGCTCGAGCTGGTTCCCCGGCTCCCGATCCAGACCGCGTTCAAGGTCGCCGATTCGGTGCTGGCCCGCGCGATCCGTGGGATCACCGAGATCATCACCAAGCCCGGCCTGGTCAACCTCGACTTCAACGACCTGCGTACGATCATGAAGGGCGGGGGGGTCGCGCTGATCGGGATCGGCGAATCCGAGAGCGAGAACCGCGCCGAGGACGCCGTGATGGAGGCGATCAACTCCCCGCTGCTGCGCGTCGACATCGCCGGGGCCACGGGCGCGCTGATCAACGTCACGGGCGGACCGGACATGACCGTCACCGAGGCGCAGAAGGCCGCCGAGGTCGTCCAGAAGGCGGTCTCGCCGACCGCCCGCATCATCTGGGGTGCCGCCGTCGACCCGACGATGCAGAGCACCATCCGCGTGATGCTCGTGGTCACCGGAGTTAAATCCCCCCAGATTTACGGGGGGGCCACGGGCGTCGCCGGCCCGGCCCGCGCCTCCGGGCCGGACATCGACGTCGTCCGCTAAGGCACAGCGATGGCGTTCCTCGACCGCGCGCGCAACGTCCAAGACCAGCTGGACGGACGTCTCCGCGGCGTCGGCCACGGCAAGTACGGGCGCATCCTGAGGATGGCGCGCAAGCCCTCGACCGACGAGTACGTCAAGGTGCTCGAGGTCACCGCGCTCGGCGCAGTGCTCATCGGAGTGGTGGGGTTCATGATCTACATCTTTTTCAGCCAGGCCGGGCCGTGGATCTGGTCGAATCTCTTCGGCGGGATCGTGCTCTAGCGGCGCTCCCCGACCCCATGCCCGAGCAACCTGACGACGATTCCGGCATCGGTCTGCTCTCGGGTGCCGAAGCGCCCCCGACCCCGGCGACCAAGCCCTCGAGGGCCGCTGTCGCGCCCGCCCCGGTCGTGGCCGCCCCGACGCCGCCGCCGAAGCCGATCGTCAGCACCATGCTGTCGCTCAAGCCGGCGGACGTCACCGAGCGGCAGGTGACCGCGGACGCGGTCACGACGCTCTCGGCCGTCCTCCAGAGCTCCGCCCCCGAGGCGGTCGCCATCGAGCTCGGTGCCGAGGTCGCCTACACCTCGACCTACCCCGGTGAGGGCGCGGAGTGGCCCGTTCGCTGGCTGCTCCCGAACAAGAAACAGTACCTCGAGCTCGTCCGCCGCCACGAGAAGGCCAAGCTGACCCTCGAGCCCAACGTCCCGGTGCCGCTGTCGGTCGAGGTCCAGGCTCCGGTCGGCGTGCGCTACGGCGACCGGGTCGAGGTCCGGCTCACGGCCGCGGCCAACGGCGAGGGCCGGGGCGAGAAGCTGACCCTGGCGTGGACCGCCCGCCAGGCCGTGCTGGCGATCAAGAGCTCGCGCGGCTACGAGCGCGAGGTCGCCGACACGCTGCTCTCGCGCGCGGAGGAGAAGCCCGACGTGCTGTTCGCGCTGCTCGTGCCCGCGGCGCTCCGCGGTTACGTCTTCGCCGAGGGGATGAGCCTGGAGGGCGTCCGCGAGATGCTCAAGGGCATCCGCAAGGCCCGCGGCCTGGTCGAGGGCGAGACGACCCTCAAGGAGGTCGAGCCGCTCCTCGTGCCCAAGATCACCGTCGAGGGCTTCGTCGAGGGGGCCATCGTCGAGCTGATCGCCGGACCGTTCAAGGGCGAGAAGGCGCGCGTCAAGAAGATCGACCAGGCGAAGGAAGAGATCACCGTCGAGCTCATCGAGGCGGTCGTCCCGATCCCGGTCACGGTGCGCGGCGACCACGTCCGGATGCTGGAGAAGGGAGGCGGAAAGAGTGGCGGATGAGGTGAGCGTGATGGTGGAGGGCGGCAAGGCCGCGGCCGGCGCGGTGCTGGGGGCGGCCCTCGGGCCGCTGGGCATCAACGTCGGTCAGGTCGTCGCCCAGATCAACGAGCAGACCAAGGGCTTCGCCGGGATGAAGGTCCCGGTGCTGATCAAGGTCGACGCGGCGACGCGCCAGTTCACCCTCGTCGTCGGTCGCCCGCCGGTCGCGGCGCTCCTGTTGAAGGAAGTGGGGAAGGAGAAGGGCAGCGGCAAGTCCAAGACCGAGACCATCGGCGACGTCTCGATGGCGGCCGTGACGAAGATCGCCCAGGCCAAGGGGGCCGACCTCCAGGGCCGCACCGACGATCACCGCATCAACCAGGTCATCGGCACCTGCGTGTCGATGGGCATCACCGTCGACGGGCAGGACCCGCGCGCGCTGCTCAAGGAGCGCACGGGGAGGGCCGCGGCATGATGCCGGGGATGCCCGGCATGCCCGGGCCGGACCTTTCCAACGCCGAGATCGTCGATTACTCGACCCTCGAGGGGGACGGCAAGGTCCGCCTCAAGCTCAAGGACGGCTCGATCATCGAGGTCCGGCTGGAGATCATGAACATCCTGCGGGCGGGCAACGACCCCAACACGGGGCTTCCCGCCTACATCGTGCAATCCGCTCCGCTCGTCCGCCTCGTCGAGTGCCCCAAGGAGCTCCGCAAGGCGCCCATCCGCCCCGGCGCCAAGGACCCCAAGGCGATCACCGGGTTCGGCTAGACGGTCGCCCCGATCACCCGGGCGGCTCCGAGCCGTCGCCGGGGTCGGGCTCCTCCGGCTCGGTGTACTCCATCGGCGGCTGATCTTCGGGGCTCGTCTCCGGACCGGCGTCGCGCCGGGACCGCCACAACACCACAACGCCGACGATCACCACGACGGCCACCGCGGCGAGGAGTCCGAGATCGACGAGCGGCAGCGCTCCCGTGCTCGGCGTCGAGCCGGTTTTCGTGAAGGTGAACGTCGGCAGGGTCAGGTTGCGGCCGTCCACGCGGACCGAGCCGCTCCCGCTGGAGCCGTACCCGGCGACCGGCGCGACCGAATAGCTGTAGGTCCCGTTGGGCTCGACGGCCGTGAGGGTCGAGGCGGTGCCGTTGATCGTGGTCGTCCCGAACGTTACCTCCCATTCGGTCCCGTTCGGCAACCCGGTCTCGAGCAGCGTCACCGTGTAGGTCACCGGGGTGAACGCGATCGGGATCGAGCGGGGCGCCCCGCTGACCTGGAACGATCCGGCGCTCGTGGAGGAGAAGCCCGGGACGAGGGCGAGCGCGAAGGTGTAGGGCCCGTCCGGTAACTGCAGAACGAGGCTCGCCGCGGTGGTGGTGTTGGTCACCCCTTGGATCACGACCCCCCAGAGCGTCGAGGACGGAAGTCCGGACTCCACGAAGCTCACGGCGTACCGCGGGGGCGGGCCGGAGGTCGACCGGAAGGAGACCGAGACCGGGCCGGGAACGCTGCCCGGACCATCGACGACCATCCGCCCGCTCGAGGGTGTGGCGGCGTACCCGGCGGCGGTGAAGGAGTAGGTGTAGGTCCCGTTCGGAACGCGGAATCCCACCGTCGAGCCCGTCGAGGAGTTCGCCCGGGCGCCGAGGTGAACGGTCCAGGCGGTTCCTGAGGGCAGGCCCGTCTCGACGAACGAGACCGCGTACGACGCGTTGGCCGAGGAAGGTTCGAACTTCACCGTCAGGGCAACCGCCCCTCCGCTGACATTGAACGTGCCCTTCGGTGGTGTCGCCGAATATCCGGAAAGCCCTGTGGTGATCGTGTAGTTGTACGAGCCATTGAGGAGGGCGAATCCGACCGTGGGTCCGGTCGAGGTGTTCGACAGACCGGAGATCCGCACGGTCCAGGCACTGCTCGGCGGCAGTCCGCTTTCGGTGAAGTCGACCGGGTAGACCGGTACGAAGCGGAGTGGGACGGGGAGGTTGGAGCCGTTGACGGCGAAGGTCCCGTTGGGCGGGATCGGAAGGAAACCCGGAACAGCGGCGATGGTGAACCGGTAGGTGCCGTTGGGGAGCTGGAAGCCGATGCTACGGGTGCTGGAACTGTTCGTCGTCCCGTTGACGGCGGCCGACCACGACGTCCCCAACGGAAGTCCGAGCTCGAAGAACACCACCAGGTACGTCTCCCGGACGAAGGTCACCGAGACGAGCGCGGGGCCGCCCGCCAGATGGACCGTTCCGCCGAACGTGGTCGAGTACCCCGGCTCGGGGCCGATGGCGTACGTGTAGGTCCCGTTCGTCAGGTTCACGACGATCGAACTTCCGGAGGAGGAGAGGGTCGAATTGGCGATCGCAACGGACCACGGCGTCCCCGCAGGGAGCCCGGTCTCGTTGAAGTCGATCGGGTAGACGGCGGAGTAGCTGACGTTGATCGAGACCGGAGCTCCGGTCACCGTGGCCGTCCCGGTGGGAGCGACGGGGATGTATCCGCGGACGGGGGGTACCGTGTAGGGGTAGCTGCCGTTCGGCTCCGGGACCACGAACGAGCTGGGCGCGTGCGCCGAGAAGTTCGTTGCCCCGAGCCCCACGGTCCAATTCTCGCCCGAGGGAAGCCCGTGCTCGTGGAAGGTCAGCGGATAGGATCCGTTGGGCGTGCCGAGCACGCTGATGTTGTCCGAGACCGAGCCGTAGTCGCAGACGTACACCTCCGTGGTCGCGGGGTCGAACAGCGCCGAGTACGGCGTGACCCCGGTCGCGACCCGGGCGACGAGGCTGGTGCCGTTCAGCACCGCGACGCCGTTGTACAGGGCGACCGGGAAGTAGACGAGGTGATCGACCGAGTCGTAGGTCGGGTACTGCGGGAAGTGCCCGACGCTGACGTTACCGACCTCCGTCGTACCGCTGAGGACGAAGACGGAATCACTGGTCTGGTCCCCGACGTAGACGTAGCCGTTGGCCGCATCGTAGGTCCCGAAGGTCGGGCCGCCACCTGCCGGGGCGTTGCCGACGACGCGGGTGCCCTTGAGGATGGTGACGTTGTTCGAGGCGGCATTGAGGATGTAGACCTCGGCGGTGGCGGGGTCGTAGACGGCCGACTGCGGGCTCTGGCCCACGCTCAGGTTGGTGACGAACTGCGTCCCGTTCAGGATGGAGACGTTGTTGTCGCCGCTGTCCGGGACGTAGACGTAGCGATCCGCCGCATCGTACACCCCGAACCCGGGCCGGGGGGACGGTTGGCCGAGCAGCGAGAGGGGGAGGGTGGCGACGATCGTCATGTCATCGACGACGGCGACGGTGTTCGAGTTGAAGTTCGAAATGTACATCCAGCCGTTCGCCGGGTCGTAGGTCGCAGAGTGGGGTCCGCATCCGACCGCGAGAGAGCCGACCAGCCGGGTCCCGTTGAACACGGTGGCGTTGCAGGTGGTCCCGAAGTTCAGCACATAGTCGAGACCGGTCGCGGGGTCGTAGCCGGAGTTGATCGGATCATCGCCGACGGGGTAGGTCACGAGCGGGGTGTTGTTCGACGCGGCGACGATCGTTACGGTATTGCCGCCCAACGAGGGGCTCCCAAAATTCGTGATGAAGAGATAGTCGTCGCGCGAATCCCAACTGGCGTAGGTGGGATTGTCGTAGACCGAGAACCGGGTCAACAGGTCGGCGCCGTAGATCGAGGTCGATCCGGGGGAGAGGGCCGCAGGCTTCGATCCCGACGGCAGCGGAGTCACGTGCGTGACGGTGGGGGCGTGGTTGGCCAAGGGGCCGGCCAGGTTCCCCCAGGCCGGTGGCGACATGCCGCTCGCCAGGACCGCAACGGCCACGACGGGAGCGAGCCAGTGGAATCCCACGGCGCGACGGCGGGATGGGGGAGCTGAGGGCGGTCTACCCGTCACGGACGGGCCACCTCCCCGCCGGAGCTGAACGACCTGCATCGATCCTGGGCCGTTGCACCTCCGGATCGTCAAAACCCCCGAACCGCAGATAACTCCGCTGCGGAGGTTCGACACCCCTCTTTGCCGCGGACGGGCTACACGCCCTCGAGCCCAACGTACTCGCCCCGGTCGACGATGTGGTGGGGAGTGTCGCCTCGGAGGTAGCGGGCCATATTTTCGAGAGCGCGTGACAACACCGCGGCCCGCGCCTGAGGCACGACCCCGGCCCGGTGCGGCGACGCAACGAGGTTCGGGTACGCCGCGAGGTCGAACGGGTGACGTACGCGTCCGTCTTGGAACTCCTCGTTCCACCATACGTCCAACGCGGCCCGGAACTCCGGTGAGCTGCGCAGCTTCCCCTCGAGGGCGCGGGGATCCGTGGTCCCGGCGCGTCCGACGCTGACGAACAGCGCGTCGGAGCGCATCGCCGCGAACGCCCGCTCGCCGAACACGCCGGCGGTCGAGCGGGTGTACGGCAGGCAATTTATCACGACCCGGGCGCGGGGCAGCTCCTCGATCAACCGGTCGATCGGGACGACCTGGTCCGCCCCCGGTCGGGCGTCACCGCTTCGATTCACCCCCACGACCTCGAGGCCGAGGCCGTGCAAACGGGGGGCGACCTCCTGCGCGATCTCGCCGTAGCCCACCACCAGCGAGCGCTCGCCCGCCAGATAGGTGAGCGAGGCGGTAGGGCGCAGCTTCCCGGCGAGGGTCTGCGCATGACCCTCGGGTATCCGGCGCGCGGCCGCCAGCAGCAGCGCGACCGCGTGCTCGGCCACGAACGGCGCGTACGCGCCCACGTTCCCTGCGACCCGCGCCGACATAGGGATCCTGTCAAAGGGGAAGTCGTCGACCCCGGTGTAGATCTGCTGGACGAACTCGAGCGCGGGAAGGTCCTCGGGCTTCAGTCCCGGGAGCTCCCTACGGATGTTGCCCACGAGCAGAGCCCGAACATCGTTCCAGGGGCGCGGCGGCTCGTCCGAGACGTAGGCGATCGCGGTCGCCGACGGCAACGCCTCGGCGATGCGCCGTCGGGTCTCGGCGTCGTTCCAGAGGCTGACCAACACGTGTCGACCGGGTGCGCTCAACCCCATCCCTTCGCCCGCCCCGGGCCACGAAGCGCTATGAAGCCGAGCCCGGTGGACGAACGTGGACGCACAGGACGAGAAGCCGCCGTTGCCGCCGGAGGACCCGGGCGGCGATCTCCGGCTCGGCTGGCGGATCGCCGGAGCGCTTTCCATCGTGGGAGGCTGGGGCGTGGCGGTCGTGGCCAACCTCCTCCTCCACGCCTACGCCCCCTCCGCAGGATGGACCTGGGGGCCTTGGTGGATCGGGCAGACGATCGGCCCCTATGCGTGGGCGCTGTTCGGTATCGGTATCGCCGTCGGACTCTTCGGGGTCGTCATGCTCTACCTTGCGCGGAACGCCCCGCGGGGACCGTTCGTCCTTCCGGGCGTGGCGTACTGAGCCGGAGTCCGGCCCGCGCGGTCGCGGGTACTAGCCGATCCGGGACGGCGGGTGCTTGACCGACGGGATCCCCTTCTGCCGCTTGAGCACCGACGTGCAATCCGGGCAGACCCGCTCTTCGGAGTCCAGGCAGCTCACGCACAATGTGCGACCGCAGACCGTGCAGCGCAAATGGGCGGGCGCACCGCACCGCTGGCACTGCCCCACGAGGGACAATCGGTTCACCTCGATGCGGAGAAAGCAACGAAGCGCGCGCGCTTAAGGGCTTCGACGAAGCCGAAGGCGTTGGTGCGCCGCGCGACGAAATCCGCGACCGCGCGTGCTTTGGGGTCGGCGTCGCGGAAGCTGACCGCCCATCCGGCCACCGCCAGGATGGGGACGTCGTTCTCGCCGTCCCCGGCGACCATACAGTCCGCAGGCGTCAAACGATACCGGCGCAGCGCGCGATCGAGGGCGTAGAGCTTGCCGCGACCCTTCTGGATCAGGTGGACCGCGTAGCCCGTCGGGACGACGTCGACGTCGTGGTCGGCAAGGACGCGGCGCGCCCGGTCGACCGGGAGGTTCGGCTCTAGGGCGACCTCGGTCTCCCGCCAACGATCGGTGAACAAGCGCCGCGCGGGTAGACCGGCTCGAACGAGGGCGCGCAACGCCCTCAGCGCCACCGCCCGATCCGCCAGCCGGCGGACCTGATCCTCTCCGTCGACGCGCTCGTAGAGGATCCCGCCGTTCTCGGCCACGATCGGCCCGGTCAGGCCGACGAACCGATGGAGGGCGAGGGCGACGGGAAGCACATTGCCCGTGGCCAACACGACCGGAACCCCCCGGTGTTCCAGCGACCGGATCCGATCGAGAGCTTCCGGGAGCAGGCGACGGCGTCCGTCGGTGAGGGTGCCATCGATGTCGGTGACCAGGGCGCGGAGCGACGGAGTGTCCGGCACTCCGACTCACGCCCCGGCAACGGTCGCACCGGCCAGGCGCAGCTTGAGGGCGGTCCGCAGCGCAGCGGCCACCTCCTGCCCGTCCCGCCGCCCACGGACCTGGGCCATCAGGTCGCCCATCAGCGGCGAGAGGGCGCGCTCGCCCTTGTCGCGGAGCAGCGGTGCGTTCCGGTCGAGCAGCTCGGCGACCATCCGGTCGAGGTCGGGGCGTGAGAGCGGCTCGATCGCCGCCGCCGCAATGGCCGCATCGACGGGCGGACCGTCGGAGAGCAATGTGCGCAGGACCGTTGGAGTCGCCTCCTTGGCGAAGCGACCGGCCGCCCAGGCCGCAAGGACCTGATCGAGCTCCTCGACCGTGGGCTCGTGCCGGACGGGGTCCAATCCCGCTCGCGCCTCATCGACATCGCGCGTCAGCAGTCGGGCAACAGCCGCAGGCGCGTGCCCTCGGCCCACCAACGATTCGAACTCCGCGATCGCGTCGGCGCGTTCCAGCTCCTGCAACGCCTGGAGATGGAGACCGTGGGCGGCCGCGAGTCGGCGACGGGTCGCGCCCGGTAGCTCGGGAAGATTCTCGGTCGCCCTCGTCCAGGCCGGGGCGCCGATGGGAACGGGGGGAACGTCCGTCTCGGGATACATGCGGTCGCGCCCGGGGAGCGGACGCGAGTATCGGGTCCGTCCGTCGGGGAGGGGGTCCCGCGTTTCGGGGGGGACCCCTTCGAAGGCGGCGAGCGCTCGCTCCCGCACCGCGGCGATCGCCCTCGCACCGAGCTCGGCGGTCGGGGCGGCGACGATCACGAACCCGTCCTCCGGTCCCGCGGCCAGTTCGGATCGAAGGCGTTCGAGGCGAGCCCCCTCGACCCCGTACCCCGGCAGCTCGTCCGAGTGCACGAGCCCCTTGAGGCCGATGGCTCGTGCGCGGTCGGCGAGCTCGCGTCCGAGCCGGTCCTTCTCCGGGTCGGGGTTTCCCAGCATGCCGCCGAACCCCGGGAGCAACAGCCCTAGGGCCACGGGACCGTCGGGGCGGACACTTCGGAACGGACCGCTTGTCAGGCCTTCCAGGAGCGGTCCGAGTTCGATCGGAGTCGCGGGAGGCGGCGGGGGGTTCCGCGTTCGCAGGAGCTCCCGGATCCGCAGGAGGTGGAGTTGCCGGGACTCCTCGTATTGCACGTACTTCTCGATCAGCCGGAGCTCCTGCACGCCCTTGATCTCGATGCGGGTCCCCCCGGGCACCGAGACGTTCAGGTCCTCCCGGATCGTTCCGATGCCCCGACGGACCCGACGGGTGGCCCGGACGAGCGCCCCGATCTCCTCGGCGACGGCCCGGGCGCCCTTGCCATCCTCGATCTCGGGTCCTGTGGCGATCTCGATCAACGGAATCCCGAGCCGGTCGAGACGGAACTCCGGCTCGCCCTCCCGGAGCCCGACGCGGCGCGCGGCATCCTCCTCGAGCGAGATCGTCGGGATCGAGACCGTACGACCGTCGACCGTCAGTTCCCCGTCGACCGCCACGAGTGCCGTCCGTTGGAAGCCCGAGGTGTTCGAACCGTCGATGACGATCTTGCGCATGACCTGGACCTCATCCAGAGGCCGGGCGTGGAACAACGCCGCGACCGTCAGCGCGACCTCGAGCGCGGCCGGATTGAGGGCATGCGGCGGCTCCTCGTCGGCCTCGACCAGACAATCGGAATCGGTCGCCTGATAGCGGAACGTCAGGCCCCGCGCCGCCTCGAAGGCGACGGCCGGGTCGATGGCGTGATTCTCTCCCCCCGTCGACTTCAGCCTCCGTACGAGGGAACCCCGGACCGACTCGGAGAGCTCGCTCGGGCACGCGCAGAAGAGCTTCCCCGTCGCGAGCTGTTGGTGGACCTCGAGCCCCGCTTTCACGGAGCGTTCTCCACCATGCGCCGCGGTTCGGTTTCCCCTGCCCAGTCGGCCCGCATCTCCCGGGCGACGCCGTCCGGGGTGGTGCTGCGTCCGAGCGCGAAGAGGAGCTTCACGTATCCGGTCTCCGGCAGCAGGTCGCCGAGGTAGGTCACGCCGCTACGGAGCAGCTCTCGCCCGGTCGAATAGACATACGGGTCCGAGGAGCCGGCGAGACACTGGGTGGTCATCCCGACGAACTTCCCGTCGGCGACGGCGCGGCGGATCCAGGGTAGATGCGCCGTGCTCACGTGGCCGAGCCCGGTCCCCGCCAGCACTACCCCGCGAAGCCCCTCGACGAACCGTAGGGCACGATCCGGGGTCAGTCCCGGATAGACCCAGAGGAGGCCGCCGTTCAGGTCGATCCGTCGGTCGACCGCGACGCTTCCTGGCTGACGGCCCCGGACCGGTGACGTCAGGCGGACCTGTCCCCCCGTCACGGTGCCGAGCGGGGGACTCCCGCGGGATTGGAACGCGTCCCGACGACTGGAGTGCATCTTTCGCACCCGGGTAGCTCGGTGAATCGCGAACGAATCGTCGGAGAGCCCCTCGTGCATGACGACGACGACCTCGCCCAGGTCGCTGAACCGGGCCACCTGCGCGGCCGCGAGCAGGTTGGAATGACCGTCCGACGAGGGTCGATCCGGCGAGCGCTGGGCTCCGACGACGACGACCGGTCCGGGAAGCCGCGGGAGCGCGAAGCTGAGCGCGCTCGCGGTATGCGCCAGGGTGTCGGTTCCGTGGGCCACGACCACACCGCGCGCACCCTCCCGGAACGATTCGGCGACGCGGTCGGCGAGCTCGAGCCAGTCCGCCGGCACGATCTCTTCGCTGAGGCGATCGAAGACCGGTATGACACGGACCGGCCCATCGCGGGCCAGGTCCGGATAGAAACGCAGGATCTCGGACTCGTCCTTGACGGGCCGTACGCCTCCCGTTCGGTAGTCCACGCGCGACGCGATGGTCCCACCGGTGGTCAGGAGCGCCACCGCGTCGGGGGGCGCGGAGGCTTCCTGCGCGCGTGAACGCTCTTCGCCGGGATGAGCGGCCGGTGGTGTAGGCGGATTGTTGAAGACCTCGACGCGGTCATCGATGGCCACGCGAACACCGACGTTGTAGCCGCTCGCCAGCTTGATCTGGACAACCCGTTCCCCGGAGAGTTCGTGGGAGGGAACCAAGGTTCCTCGAACATGGGTCCCATCCTTCTTCGTCAGTCCGATCTCCGCACCGGCCGCCAAGGTGCGTAGAGTCTCCCAAGGGTCGGCCCCCGAGCCCGGATCACCCATCGGAGCTTCCAACCTCTCGACGCAGGGCCGGGAGCCCCCCTCCGTATTAGGTCGGCGGTGGACGTGGTCCGATGGACGGGGAGCTTAATACGAGGTCTCGCTCGGCGACGCGGTAGACGAAGCGGCGGTGCCCGTGTGGGGTAGCTACGGTCGGGGGTGCGCTCCCGTCCGCTACACTGGATTATCCTAGAGGCCTGCGGAGCCTCAGACCTGGGTTCGAATCCCAGCACGGGCGTCCCACAACAGTTCATATCCCCAAATCGCCTCTCTCGAGACCATGGGTCGAAGGATGGCGCAGAAGGGGGGTCGTTTAGACGATGTCCATCTCGTCTCGAGCTTCATCCAGAACCGGATCGAGCGGCTTCAATCCGGGGGCTCACTCGGCGAATCCGGGATCCTTGGTCAGGCAGAGCGGGACGCCATCCTAGTGCCTCGGCCATGAAGGAAGTCAGGTCCTGATTGACCGCTTACACAGCGGTACTTTGGGCTTTCTCCGGTGGTCTTTTCGCACAGTGCCTCGGAACCGCTTCCCTCGGCGCGCCCGCTCCTCGTTGCGGTAGGCCACCGCCCGATCCAGCGCCACTCCCACCTCTTCCACCGTCGTGAATTGAGTACCCGGCAGCGCCAATCGTTGGATGTCGCCCGCGTGGCACTCCACGGGGTTCAGCCAGCTCGCCTTCGTCGGGCTGGACACCAGCACCGTGCGGTTCTCACACGCCGACTGTCGGACTGCGGGGGTCCAGTGGGTGCTCGACCCGTCCTGGATCAACCACACCCATTGGTCCTTCGGATACGGCGCTCTCAGCTCCTGCAGGAACTCCAACCAGTTCACCGAGTGCTTGGTCCGATAGACCCGACCGCTCAGTCGCTGGTGGTAGACATTGAGCCCGAGGAAGTAGTAGGTCGTCCCGCACTCCTTGGCATACTCGGCGGGGATGGTCTCGGGCTTGCCCTCCGGGAACCATCCCTCCCCGCGCTGGGGAATGAGCTGGATCGGACCGATCTCGTCCGCGCTCAGGACGATCGGTGGGTTGTGGGGTTGGCCCACCAGCCACTCGATGCGCCGCTTCTTCTTGGCGAACTCCGGGTCCTCGCTCTCCTTCCAGGTGCGGATCGACTGGTGGGAGACCTCCGACTCGTGGAGAATGACCCGCAGCCACTCCTCGCTGATGGAGGGAACGATTCCTCGGGCGATGGCCTGCTCGCGGAGTCGGGAAAGGCTCCACTCGGCGTAGGGTAGGTCGAGCTCTCTCGGACGGCTGGTGGCGAGGTCCACCAGCGCTCTCCGCTGCTCGTCGGTGAACTTGGGAGGTCGGCCCGGACCCCACTTGGGCTTGAGCATGGCGAACCCATGCTCGTTGAAGGCGTGGATCAGCTCGCGAATGTAAACCTCGCTCATCAGTGCGATGAGCGCGATCTTCGGTGGGGAAGCGCCCTGGGCACTGGCGAGGATCACCTGGGCTCGTTTGACCTCGATCGCATCCTGTCCGTGGCGGACGATGCGACGGAGCTTGTTGCCCTCCTCGTTGGTCAGCTCGCGGACCCGGATGACCATGCTGGGAGGAGAGCGCTCCCCCGGAAAGTACCATCGGTCCAGAGGCCGGACAACTTAACCGGCCGCGGCACTAGGACGTGCAATGGTCCGCTGGCCTTTTCGGTTCTTGCGGCGTCACCCCCTTAATGGGGGCGGGCGAGTGACTCGGGCGTGGTTTCGTTTCCGACTTCTCGTCCGGGACTTCTCCTACACTCCCCTACAGGTCGAATCCTCGTTAACAACCCTTAGGGCTGTTTCACTCGTTACCGGCTTCCAAGACACCTAAATGCGATGCCAACTGTTCCCCCAAAAACCCCACGAGAGGTTAGTCGGCGCGTTGTTACTGGCGTAGCCCCCGAAGAGTAGAACATAACCGTCCCTCCCGTCATAGGCCATCGAGTACGAGTCTTGGAGCGGTAAACTCTTGCGAGGAGAGAGGTAACTCCAAGTGTGGTTAGAATACACCCAGTCATTGTGAATCCCTCCGCTACCGATTTCGTAGAAAAGCTCGGCAGTCCGAGGGAGGAAAAGCATAATCGTGTAAATCCCATGTTGGAGTGGCATCCCGCTCGATCTGACCAGCCCCCACGTACCGTTATTCAACATGACCAAGCTCCGGGATTCCGACTCCACCCCGGACGCGGAGAGGACCTCCCCTCCAAACATGACTACCTTCTGGACTCTTGGGAAGAAGGTCATCGTTCCAGCGCTGCGGCGGGGCGTCCAGCCCACTGCGTGAATGGCGGACCAGGAACCATTATGGAACTCCCAGGTATCATTGAACCACTTGGTGGCGTTTCCATAGAAATCTCCCAGTTGCGAGCCTCCAAAAAGCACGACTCCTCCCATCGGAGGATCGTCTGCAACCATCCCGGAGTCCCGCGGGACTGGTCCTCTTGTCACGTTCAACAGCGACCATACTCCGGCCCGAAACGTCCACGTGTCGCCCAAATCCAGGTACGGTCCGGAGCGAGTCGAGTGATTCATCCCCCCGAAAAGGAGTACGTATCCATCCGTCGAATCGTAAGTCATCATCCCCCAAGCTCTTCCCGGCGGGTTCACTCTCGGATGAATTTGGGTCCAATTGCCCTGTCGAAATATCCACGTATCTGACAGTGTAATGACGGACTGATTGAGTCCACCAAAGAGCACTGTGTATCCATCCGAGGCGTCGTATGACATCATTCCCCACACCCGAGCTGGGGGTGCGACCTGGGCCATAGCGAACCGTCCGGGTGGTAGCGGCGTATGCACAACCTGGACTCCCGATATGGCTGGAATGCCAGATAACACCGCAAGCATGACCGCGGCCACACAAATCAATCCGCACCAATCCGTCACGGTTATGGGCACGGGATACCGCACATATTCTATTAAAAGCTTAGCGTCACTCTCTGAAGCGCTGCAAATGCCCGGCGTCCGTTCGGGTGGTCCACTCGAAGTCATGTTGGTCTTCCCGATGCTCTCTACGCTTGCCTACTCTGTCACGAGCATGAGCAACTGGAGACATGGCTTCACCGTAGGGATCATTTTCCGGAACTACTGTGGGATCTCTGTGATCACGGGGACGTTGGTCATTGAACCCCAAGTGACCGTGGCAGTGTCCTCGGGCTCAAGATGCAAAAATTGTGGTGAGAAAGGTGACGGTATGGTCAGGCTTACATTCGCACCACCCCGCGTGGCGGAAGCGTTTATTGTAATTGCCGAGATGCCGGCAGAATTGGGATCTTGAATATATAGGTCAGACGGATAGTGCCTCGCCGGGGTAGTAAACGGGCTTGAGCCAGCCGCGATCGGGATGCCGTTTGCAGGCTGCGGATTAAATCCGAGATTGTTCTTTATAAACACTCCAGTAAGGGTTCCAGTGAGAGAGATTGGGATGTGAGCACCAACCGGCGGACACAAGTTTCCCACTATCTGGATGAATTGGAAATTCTGGCCGGTGGAGTTGAGTTTGATACCCACGTTTTGAGTTGCGCCGGATCCTTGATCATCCCAGCAGAAGTTTCCAGAGACAAGGACGTACAATATGTTGGTTAGATTCGATCCGACAGTAACTCCGATTCCTGCGGCGCCCTGAGAAGTCTTGTTGTTGTCTTTGACCACATTATCGACCACGAGTATCTGCTGAGGGCTCCCCTTTACGCTACTTGAAGCTCCAGTGGAAATGCTGATTCCTTCGGCCTTGCAACCCTGAACTAGATTACCTCTGACTATCAAAAACTCAGCCCCACCTGCAATCTGGATTCCGGGACCACCCATAGCAGAGATGTCGTTTCCGGAGATGTCCCCAGTAATGAGCGAGCCCGCTGCTACCGTCTGCCCCTCGATATTCACCCCCACGCCCCCTGCGTAACTAGGCGGTCCGGCAATAAGATTTTCAGTTATGTGAACATCGGTCACAGAGTAGCCGGAATTGCTGGATCCACCTACGTCTACGCCGAAGAAGTACGTGGGACTTATCGTATTCCGTGAAATCCAAACTCGGCCAACGGCGTCGCCACCCGGATTTTCAAGACGAACGCCCCCACCGTCATTGACGCCTTGTCCAATGACGCCACAGGATATCGAGCAGTCAGTGATCCGAATGTCGGTGGCGGATCCGGCGGCGCCTGCATATCCGTTGACTAGTACCCCGAATCGCGTCATGTTTGATATCTGGACTTCTGATATGTGGACATTCGAGCAGCCATCGCCGATCAGGATGCCCATCGTGTCATACCCCGCAGCCGCTAGTGATGTAATCTGTCCACCGGTAACCTTGACGTTAGACGCCTGACGTATCACCAAGGCGGGGATTCTGGTAGGGGTCGAACCTGTATGGATTGACCATGTGGGAGCTGAGGGAATCTGAATCACTGTGCCCGGGTCGAGAATCACGCGAAGGTTGCTAGTACCCGCGGTAGTAATGTAATTCGAAAGCGGAAACGTGCCTGGCAGTAGCTGGACTGTGCCCCCACCGGTAGAGAGTGAACTGATTGCCTCCTGAATACCTAAGGTTGTCGTGTTCGGCGTGTCTGGGCCAAAATCCGCGCCATCATTAATGGTCTGGGCCCCTCCATTCTTGATTCCGTTCGGCGAAACAGTGACTAGCGGCTTGCCCAGCAGGTCCCTCCATTCCGGTGGGGATTGGATTCCAACGGACAGTGCCGCGTAGGGTGATGAGGCTAACCAAGTGATGTCCGAGTTGTAAGATCCTGGGGGAACGGGGCCGAGAACGAACCCATATAGCTGAACATCATTGGCGGTCGATCCAGAGTAGTTATTGAATGACGCGGGATTGGTCCATCCGGTCCCGGCTGACCAGCCACCCCCGTCAGGCGCGAGCACGCACGGAACGGCAATTGCCAATTCATCCGAGCCGGCTGTAGTAAACGGGTCGGAGACAATGGTCCCACTACCTATGGCGCCGCTGCTGATTGTTGCGAGGGAGCCCGCCGCATAAGCTCCGCGGACGTTTACTGCAACGACGGCAAAAACCGCCGAGGTATTGAAGGTTACAGTTACCTCAAGAATGCTGTTGGGCGCGACACCGTCAGCGTACCAAATCTCGACCGAAGGGTTGGCTTCTCCGGAGTGACCTGTGTTTTGAACAACGCCTGCACGCCTATATTGATTTGAGACACTCCCGCTTTGGTTGTCTGTAACGGATTTGACCGATACCCCTCCGGACTGCCCTGCGTCGTATACAATGAAGACATAAACTGAATCCCCGAGTGCCACGTTCATCCCAGGACTGGTGGTCCCCGATCCCGACGGACTGCCAGAGCCCGCGTAGGCGGAACTATACGAAATGATGCTGGGTTTGGTCATTCGCACTTACCGCCCTACTGATGTCTCGGGCCATGGGTGGTAATCGTCGTACGGCCAAGTGCTTGGATCTTGAAGAGCACGCGCCAGGAGAGCTCCTCCCCACTCGTGACTTTCGCTATGATCGAAGGTCCAAATTCGATCCGATTCCAAGTCCCCGGTTTTACCAATGGCGGCACAGCGCGGTAATGAGTGAGTCAGTTCAAAGATTTTTTGCCCTGATAATGAGATGTCCGGAGTCCAAGAATCAGCTCGCGATGATTCAGGAAGGCAGACTTGCGACGTAGAGGCGAGGTAAAGGGGGGGTCGAGCCTTCGAACACTCGCCGAAGCATCCTAAGGGACCACGAAGACCCGGCTGCGAGGCGCCTCATCGACCGTTACCTCAATCGGCTCATCCGGCAGCCCTGCCCCAAGGTCAGGCCCCAAGATAGCCCCGGCCCGGTGTCGGCCCATGGGACGTCAGCGTCGATTTGCACCGCAAGCTGATCCAGTAGCGGCATTGTATCGAGATAGTTCCACATTGAAACCCGTGTCGAGGAAGTCCGACACCTCCGTTGAACCCGAAACAACCGCGGCTCTCCCAGTTGGTACTTCATGTACAGCCACGCGGCGTCTGGAGGCCCACCAACCGCTCCTCAAACTTGGTACCTACAGACAAAAGATCCAGATTTGTCAGCCAGTCAACCCCCTTGGAGAGGGCGTCCCGAGCCTGTGGAACTAACGGCGGCGACGCCGCGTCCACATTGAGCATGGCGATTAAGGGTCGATTGCCCACCGTGACTTCCCTCAAACCGATTACAGTGGCCTTCGCGGCATCCGCCGGGAGGACGACGTCGGTCGGTTCGTCGTCTCGGTGGAGGAGCGGACCTGCCCACACACTGACGAGGGGGCAATACGCCAAGGCTCGTCCGTCTCCGCGCTGCGGAGTGGAGAATGGCGATTCGTCAGCCCGACACCGGGCGTGGACCATACTTCCCCAAGAACAGAGGCGTCGCACCCTGCCCAGAACAAACGCAAATCCCCCGGCTTTCACCGCCCACGAAATTCGGCAAGTGTGAGTAAACTCTTTCGCCCCCAGATGAAGGGTAGGGGGGACTGCCACGGCTCGAGCGCGGCCGCCAGCAAGGCGGTACCTGCCCGCGCCTTGCTTGATTAGAATTGTCCGACGAGCCTATTCACGGGAACCCCAGGGTCGAACATTTGGAGACTCTCGCAGAGCCGAATCAGGGAATGAATCTAATTGAGGTGGAGCCCCAGGAGGACTTTCGAAAGGCGGATCAGACTGGATCATGCTCCCCCGCAAAACATCTTAGCTAGCGGAATCGAAAATCGGACCAACCGGTGTCACCCGAAGAGGATCGGTCGCAGCGCGTCGCATCCCTCGCTCCATGCCGAAGGTTTAGAAAAAATCGTCTTTCTCACCATGCGAGTCAGTAGAGTGATCCTGAAGCTGGAGAGTCTTGGAATCCGAACAACCGTTGGAGGCCTAGTCCCGTCAGTGCTCCTTCATGAAGTCCACCCCCCGGGCGAACCCTGCCGCCAAGCGGGGAGCGTGCGCCTTCTTGAGATGCCCACCAGGGGGATGACCGAAGCCCTCGGCTCCCCCCTCAGGCAAGGCTCGTACTAAGGCGTAGGTGCCCTCGAGTAGTCTCGCGAGTTGGTTCCAAGCCCTTTCCCACGGAAGGAATACGAACTTTTCGGCATTGCTCGGTGCCAAACCTGCCGAATCGTCCGAATTTCAGGGTGAGTCGGAACCGAACTTATTCGGTTTGCCCTCCCTCGGCATCGAATTGCCCGATCGAGCAGTTGCTAGAACGAGTTCGACCCGGGTTCGTTTGGGACCGCGACGAAGGGCGAGAATCGGTTCCTTTTCCGCCGCTAGTCCACACGAACTTCACACGCCTGCGGTTTAAGTGGAACCGGGGCCTTACGGGAATCCATGCTGACTCGAGTTGACTAAAGCTCTCGAGGGTGGGGCGTTGGCTGCTAGCGACGAGAAGGAACCAACTGGGCCGGACTCCCCGAACCCCAAGCGGGCTGGCGAACTGACGGGCGCGTTAAGTGGGGCGCCCGGTCTGGTCCCGACTTCGAAGGGTCTTGGTTCGGACGTACGGATTCCCGGCGCAATCGACCCAGTCGAAGCGTCGAGGGACACAGCCGGGATAGAAAAGAAAGCGGATCCTCGCCTAGTTCGCGGGCGCGGCGTCGTCTGCATCCTGGATGCCCTGGGGATCAAAGGCACCCGTCAGGGCGGCGCCGCGAAGGAGATGGCCCATCGGATCCACCACATAGGCACTATATCGAGTCGACACTTTGCGGTTCCCACCCTGCTCCATTTTGACCCGGAGGGGACCACCGCAACTGACCTTGACCGGGAGCACAAGGGAATCGTCTTCGAGATCTCGGCCATTTCGGATACGATTATCATAACGGCCACCTCCGACTTGGCCCCAGCAGAGCTGATCAAGCACCTCGGGCACGATCTCCACCGGCTCTACAACAGCTACGTGGACCACCGCCTAGCGTTCCGAGGTGCGCTTTCATTCGGTGACTTCTATCGAGAAGGGAACACCATAGTTGGTCCTGCAATCGATGAGGCGGCCGAGTGGCATACCCTCCCCGATGCAGCGTGTGTGATTGCAACTCCCAGCGCGGCCGCCCTCCTCGACCGGCTAAGCCGGAGGCGCGGAGGGCCGGCGTACGTCGCATTCGTCCAAGCGCCTATTCCCCTGAAGGGCGGCGGAACGCTCAGCTGCTGGACTCTCGACTGGTATAGATGCTGGTCTGGCCTTTCGAAACTGGAGGGCTCGTTCGTCAGGCCGCCTGTTCCCCCCGAGGTGGCACGGAAGCTCGAGAATACGGTGGCGCTCTGCCGTTTTCTGTGGGACCAGTTCGAGAAGCGTCATATCCGGGGCATTTTCCCTTGGAGGGACGCAAGCCATCGGTCTGTCAACAAGATCCTGCGGGACATCGGAAAGCGCGGAGATAGGGCAGAAGCCGCGCACTCGGCGCTGATTCGTGCAATCAAGAAGGATCGGGACCGTGAGCTGAGAGCTGCCCGCGCAGAACCGGCACTGCTTCGCCTTCTAAACGCATTCTTCGAACCCCTCGCTCACGAACGACCCCCTCGTTCCACCAAGCCCTCCGCAAGAGCATACGACAATTTAGTAAAACGCGGTTTTCGGTATCGACTAGGTAGCACCGCTACGCGCCGGCTTCGGAAGTTTGTGGAGGCAACTAAGAGGGTCACCCCCGAGATGGAGGAGAAGGCCAAAGAACTCGAGCGAGTACTGGCCCAAAACTAACTGGTCCTCACATGAGACCCCGTCGGGGGCCAATGGTATCCCCAGCTGCCGTGGGAGCGCCCCTATTCGATTCTCGCGGCTCCTGCTCTATCCACCGGATCTGTCCGCAAGCTCTACAGAAGCAGAGCGGGACACAGGGATCCATCGCGGTCACAGACGGGCGCCAGAGGTTCCGGCCCGCTCGGCGCCGGTCCAAGCTGCTGCGACCCTAGAGTCCTTCAATGTTCGGCCAACTCTTGTGTTCGGCAAAAGCCGTACGCCCCCCCGTCGCTCTGAGCGGACCGTTCCAAGAAGGCCCTTTCCGGGTACAGGCGGTTTGATGAGTTGGCTCTCTAGGCGGTGACCCCCTTCTGAACGTTTACGGCGTAATGCTTTCGCCCGCTGGGGTGACCATTGTTCGACATCTAGTTCCTAGATTATCGGGCCTCCTCGGGGGCGAGGGACCGAGGCTGTCGAGAGGGAACCGAAGTCCCCAGACACCATCCTTACGACCGCTGGAGCCTTCGGGACCCCAGATTTAGCCCAGCCACGCCTCTGCAGTCGTGGTTGCGAAAAATGCCGTGACCTCGGCCGCTGCCAGAATGCCTCCTCATAACGATCCGATGCACGCCGTTAGAGCGCTCAGGTCTCTGCAGTGTGTTCGCCTCGACGTCCAGAACCTGAATGAATCCGGGGCTACGAACTCTTCGTCCTTGCCCAGCACGGGCGTCCCCGAGCAAGCCGGGGGACACGACGAACCTCGACCCGGGGGTCCGATACGTGGCGATGCGAAGCACCGAGCGATGGATCTGCAGCGACCCAGGAAGGGGGCGCTTGTCAGGCCTAGGGGGACCCACCTTTCTATCGATTCGGGAAGGGATTCGGTCCGGTCGAACACCGACCCGGGACCCGGGACCTAGGATTGGCCCGGCCCCGTTCTATCCCTCGCGCACGACGACCCACGGCGGGCGCTCGTCACGTCTTGCAGGCGCGTTCCCCTTGAGTTCCGCTGTACGAGCCGGTGAAGTTCGACCCGCCACCGCCTCGAGCACCGCCGGTCACGTAGCTCGTGTAGTTCTCGGGGGTGCCTGCGTGGTCGCTGTTCTGGTAGGCGCTGAGCTTGTTGTCGTCCACTGGCTTCACGCCGATGCTCGACTTGTCGTGCGTGAACTGCGTGTAGACCGCCGCCGCCCACATCCAGTTGAAATCCAGGCACTTGGGCGACAGGAGGTGGACGTCGCCAAAGAACGTCCCGGTCCAGGTCACCTTCGTCGCCGCGGGGAGCCCACCGGCGGGAACGAAGTAGGCGACGCCGGAGAGGAACACATCACCCTTGTAGGTCGCGGGAACGGTGGTGACCCACGTGAACGTCGACTTATCCCAGACCGTGGTCGCCGTGGTGGCCGTGGTGCTGTAGACGACGAGCGCTTGGGGCACCTTGATCGAGAAGGTCGTGCCGTTGGGTTCGGTGAACGTCAGCAATTGCTGGTCGAAATGGATGTTGGTGGTGGCGGTCGGGGAGGTCCCTACCCACTGGACGATGCTCGAAAACCAGATCACATCCCCTGCGGCAATGGCGTTCCCGTTGAAGTTCGCAGAGATGGAACTCTGTGCGGAGACTTCGCCGAGCGCCGCCGGAACGGTGAGTAGCACCACAGCAGCCAGAGAAGCGACGGCAAGCCCGGAAACGCCGAGGCGGTAGTGAAGTGATCGCATGTTTCCCCGGGGGAGGACGACCCGCAGCGTGGTCATGAACCTTTGTCGGAGCGTTGGAACATCTGGATAGGCCACGACCGCATTCCCTCCGGGTTCTTCAGAATCCCTGCACCGGAGGTGAACGAGCCGGACGGCTCTCTCGTCGGTCCGAGCGGTCCCCCCGGCTGCAATCGAGAGGGCCCCTCATGCGCCCCACGTCGGTGGCATGCGCCGACTCGCTCATGGGCGACGACTTGGGCAGCCGTCGATGCCCATCTTGACCCACCGTCAACCGTCAGTCGATCGAGGTGCGTTCGAGCGGCGCGACTCCCGTCTCCGCATCCGCCACTGTCACCGGGGTAGACCCTCTTTCCTCGCCGTTCAGCTCCGGAGGCGAAGGGAGGCCTAGGGGCCAGTTCGTCGGCGGAGGCTCGGACTCCCCCAGAGGGGTCGGCTCCCGACAGCGAGGCAGCCGCCATGGGCGCGGTCTAAATGGGGTGCGGCCGTGTCTCGGGAACGGGTGCGCCCACGTCGATCCGCAGTGAGCTCGAGGCCGCGCTGAGCGAACTCCCCGGCCTCACGCGCCGTCCGTCCCGATACGGCGATGGACAATCGTTCTTCGTGGCCGATCGCGAGATAGCGCATTTCCACGGTGACCATCGGCTCGATGTCCGCCTGACACGTGCCCGCATTCGCGAGCTCAAGACCGAGGGCGAGCTCGACGCCCGAGTGATCACCCGTGGCCGGACCGCCGACTGGGTGGAGGTGGCCCTGTCTCGTGTCGAGGACATCGCGTTCGCCACGCTCCTGGTCGAGGACGCGATCCGCGCGAACGCCTGACCCGTGCGGCCGCGGAACCTCCCGCCTGTGGCACTCGGCATAGCCCACCGGGGAATGTTCTGGGGCCTCTCGTCACCGGAGCAGGGCCTTCCAGATCGGCGGCACCCGAGGCGAGTATCTCACGCGGTCGGCCCCGAGGAACTGCCCGAGCCGGGAGATCTCGGCACCGATCTCTTCCGCTACCCCGGCGCCGCCCGGTGCCCCCGGCTCGGCATGGACGGCGTGGATGTCGAGCGTCCCCGACGCCTTGTCGAGCTGCGGGTCGACCCGACCGATGAGTCGATCCCCCCGGAGGATCGGGAGCACATAGGTCCCATAACGGCGCTTCGCCGGCGGGAGGAACTGCTCCCGCACGTAGTCGAAGCCGAACAGCCGACGCAGGCGATCACCGCTGAACAGGAGATTGTCGAACGGGGGCAGGAGCGCCACGCGCGGCTCCTCGGGCGATCGTTCGAGCCGTTCGAGCAGCGGGAGATCGAGTCGGCGGACGAATCGTTCCTCGCGCGGCGGCCCGTTTTCGACCTCGACCCGTTGGATCGCGCCCTCCGTGGATAACTGCCGCAGGGTTCGGCCGAGATTCTCGTACCGTCCTCGAACAAAGTACAGCGTGATCTCCCGTGCGGTGGCGGTCCCCAGGGCTCGCAGCGCACGCTCGGCCGCCGCTCGCTCGAACGCCTCGGGTGACAGCGGCTCCCCCCTCGTCGCCTCGGGGAGGAAATCGGAGGACAGCCCCCAGAGATTGAGGTTCCCTCGATGGCCGACAACCATCACCTCGCCGGTCATGCAGAGATGGTAGAGCATCTGGGTGAGGTCGCTGGAGAACCCCCAGTCCTCGGCGCGTCGCTTGGTGCGATCGTGCTCGTCGAACTCCACCGTCGTGCGCGGTCCGCCGCGCAATCGCAAGAGCACCCGGCGGCGCAGGTCGGCGTTCCGCGCGAGGAATCGCCGGGCTCGCTCCCGCTGGTTCCCCCACGACCTGGTCAGCGAGGCGGGGTACCTCCGCATGAGCGAAGCGTAGAGCGGGTAGTCTTCGGTGAGGACCAACGACGCCATGGGCATCCAATGCTCGAAGGCCGTCCGGTCGTTCCACAGCACGCGCTCCAGATCGGTCGGCCGGAACTTGCCGAGTCGGGACCATAGGGTGAGAAGGTGGGACGGGGCGACGATCGCCACCGGATCCCACTGGACGTACCCGAGGTCGCGGAGCAATGCTACGATCGCGGCAGGTCCTCCCTGGGTCGGTCGCATTGCGGCGAGTCGCTGCTTGGTCACCGCCAAGCGACGTGCCGCGGCAACGGAGAATCTGAGCGGAGCCTCGCCCCCAGCGGCCTCGTTCGAAGGACTGCGAGCGCGACGGGCGCGCCCGGAGGCTCCGGGACCGGAGGTCATGCCCCGCCGCCGGTCGGAAATCGGGCTGGGCCCGCCATGCCTCCAGCGTTAGGCCAAACTGAGCATGGAGCTAGCGTCTCGGTCCACGATAGTCGCTAGGGTGCACCGCGGGCATTCCCCGAACGCGGCCGCGCACCGGCCGGTCCGGCCGGCTTCCGACCTTCGCGGCACTTCGGACAGTGGCCCGGGATCCCCGCCCACGCCGCGTCGAACATCCCTTCGAGGCACAGGGGCTGGCCGCAGCCCTCGCAGGGCGAGCTCGTCGGGTCGTCCGCCGTCAGAGGGATGCCGCAGTGGGCGCAGGTCGATCTCCCCGATGTCGAGGGCGAGGCACGACGGGCGTCGGAATTCGGGGCGACGATCTTCGAGGTCAGCGTCGGCGCCGGTCGGGCCACCGTGGGCGGCGGGACCGCCGCGGGGGTGGGCGCGCCCATGCTGGGGCCGGACACGGTCGGGCCGGCCCTGGGGGTCGGAGCCGCAGGAACAGGGGAAATCTTGGACGTCGCCGTGACGGCCGGCGGGTTGTAGGTGTTCTCCAAGACTCGGATGATGTCGTCGACGTCCTCGTCGCGCGACGCGGGCGCGAGTCTGGCAGGGACCGGTCTCACCGCCTCGACGCGGGCGGGGATTGCGCTTGGAGCGGGAGGCTGCGCCGGGGCGGGCGCCGCGGCCGGCCCGGTGGCGACCGGGCGTGCCACCGGGGACCCCGTCGCTCCAACGACCAGGGGGCGCCGCGGCTCGACCGGTGGAGGCGCTGCGTGCTCCTCCTCCGCCCAGGCCGGCGGCTGCGGAGCGGGAACGGCGTCGGCTCCCGACGGGGAGGAGCCACGCGCCGAGAGTAGCCGATCCCAGTCGGAGCGAGCGATGCGGACGAACCCTTCTTCATCGAGGGCGGACGCGGGCTGGAACAGCCCGAAGCCCGGATAGAGAAGCACGGCCGCCACGGAAGCGATCGTGGCGTTGAACGATAGGGGCACCCATAGCGGCAGTAGGGTCCGGCCGAGGTGGAGCCGGTACGATCCGATGGCCGCCACCAGGACCCAGAGCACAAGGGCGAGGACGAGGTAAACGATCTCGTCCTTGAACAGCGGCGAGTGCAGCTGCTCGAGCCGGTGCGGTCGGGACGACGGCGAAACTCGCTCATGGGCGGAGGCCATTGCGCTTCCGCTACGAGTTATGCAACATACCGAGAGAAATAGTTGCCTCGGGAGGGGAAACTCGGTCCCCTCCCGAGGTCGGGGGCGTCGGCCTACTGGACGACGAGGTCGAGGGTGGTGATGCCGCCCGCGGGCGGGTTGACCGCGCCATAATCGACGTAGACGTCGACGGTGGCGGTGAAGGTACCGCTGGTGCCCGTCCCCAGGGTGAGGGTGACGGAGTTCGTCTGGACCGTACCCGCGCCGATCTGGGTCGTGGCCGTGAGCACGTTGCTCTGGGTGGTGATGGTCGCCGAGAAGCTCAGGGTGAACTCCTCCGCGAAGTCACCGGTGGTGCAGGTCGTCGAGCCGGAGGTCGAGGAGACGACAACGGTGGCCGTCCCGGCGGAGGTCGAGTCGGTCACGGGGGAGGTCGAGCACGTCGAGATCGCTGCCGGGGTGGTAGCCACCTTCAGCGCGGGGCTACTGTAGCCGTTCGCGCCGTTGTTGCCGCCCTGGTAGAAGTTCGCGCTCTCGTTCACCGCCGTAGAGCTCAACACGGCGGCGCCGACCAGACCGAGGGTCGAGCCTACCATGGCGATCACCGTCGCGACATACAGCGTCTTCCGACTCCACTTCATAGCTTTCGGACGTCCTCGCAAGCCGGGGCCTGCGCGAGAAAGAAATTACTTTGAGTAAAGGTATATAAACGTTAGTTCGAGGCGAAGCAAAAACGGTCGATTTCTCGACGAGCGCTCGACGGCCGGCCCGAGGCGGCCCGGACCCGCGACGGACCCTTCTGCCCCCATTCACTGAAGGCTCGGCATCACCGAAGTTAGAGAGCTCCTCGACCGGCCAGGGAGGTGCGGCGCTGCGTGCCGGCCCGACTCGTACGGGGAGAATTCCGCCGCGGCGGTGAACGGAATCCGTAGAGCCCGAGTCCGGCACGCCGGACCGGTCGAGCTCCCACGGATCGAGCCCAGCTCGCAAGTGCGGGACACAGTCCCCCACCCGGACCGTGATCGACGATCACTGCGCCCCCGGGCATCAGGCGGGGGGCCAGCGGCCGGAACTCTCCCCGCAATTTACGGTCGTCGTGCGGGACATCGTAGAGCACAAGCTCGAATCCGGGGAACTCCTCCGCGACACGCGGGACCACCTCGGCCTTGTCCCCGAGTCGGAGGTCCCACCGCGTTCGAAGCCAGCCGGGGATGGCCCAGCCCGAATCTCGACCCTCGGGGAGCGTCCAGGAGAATGTCGTGGGGGACTTGCCCCGCTTCGGGGCCCGGGGAAAGCTCGGGAGGTCGACCGAGTGCAAGGTGCCACGTCCGTTCATCTTGAGCGCGTTCAGGAGGTACGCCGACGACACACCGGACGAGACGCCCACCTCAAGCGCGTGCCGGGGCCGCAGAAGCCGAGCGATCGCGTGCAATTCGAGGGGCGCGTCGATCTCGATGTAGGAGCGTCGGCCCTCCTTCGCGTGCTGTCGCTGCAGGTGCCGGAAGAGTCGGGACTGGTCCGCCGCCTCCTCGAGCGCGGTCCGCGCGGTCTCGTCGGAGACCCCGGCCAGCGCACCCACCCAACCCGGGTCCGCATCGGACTCGACCTGCATCTCGACCTTCCCGCCGCGGCGCTCCGTGCGAGGGTTCGTACCCTTCCGCCCCCAAGTCGATTGTGTTGGTCACCGTACCGAACGGCAACGGCCCCGGGGACAATTCTCCGTCCGACTAGAGCCTGAGCCCGGCCGGCGGAGGCGACCTTGCGCAGAACAGGTTGGTCGAGTAGTCCGACCCTCCGTCGAAGTGCGCGAGCAACTGGTCGAACGGTACTCTTTCGATCCGGTGTCGCCGGCCGTCGACGTGGTACACCGTCAGCCCCAACGACTCGAGGTAGTTCAGGAACGCACCGGGATCCTCGCCGGAGCGGCGCAGAAGGTACGGGCAGAACTCGATCAGCATCCGGATCGCCGGCGTCTCGCGCAGGATCCGCTGCATCCCCCGGACCGCGTCGAACTCCGCGCCTTGGATGTCCACCTTCGCGAAGTCCACGACCCGGCCTTGAAGATCCGGATAGTCGTCGAGCGCGACGACCCGGACCTCCACGGAAGGGCGGAGCTCGGCCGCCGCCCTCAGCCGATGGTCGCCATGGGACGTCGCCGATCGATAGAGCTGCGCGACGCCGGTGACCGCGCCGGCGGCCTGCGGTTCGGCGGTCACGTTCCCATGGCCGTTGCGACCGATGTTCTCGACGAGGAGTCCGTAGTTCTCCGCGTCCGGCTCGAACGCGAACACATGGCCCTCCGGTCCGACGGCACGGGCGAAGCGGAGCGTGAAGTAGCCGATGTTCGCCCCGAGGTCGACGACGGTCTGGCCCGGTCGGAGACATGCGTCACAGACCAGCGTCTCCACCGGTTCGTGCTCCCCGCGCGCTCCGATCTCCAGCGAGTCGAGCCGGTCGAGGTGCATCCACTGACCGTCGACCTCGACCACCGCTCCGGGCTGAGCGAGCCTTGCGACGACGCGGCGATACAGCTGGGGGAACGGCGGGCGCTGGTGGACGTCGGTGAACCGGCCCAACGCCCGGGCCGCGAGCTCGAACGCCGCCTGGGACATCCTTCGTGGCGCCGATGTGCGCCGACCGGTGGATTCGGGGTCGGAGGGGGGCGTCACGTTCCCGTCTCGTGGGCCCCGATCCTCGACCGCACGGGCCGAACCGGCGCCACCGCCGGCTCGGCCATCGCAGGTGCAGGGGCCTAGGCCGGAGGCTCGCCGGGGTCCTCTTGGTACTCCGGGGCCATGTCGTCGGATGGCGCGACCGGGTACCCGCCGTCGGTCTCTCCCTCAGCGCCGGTCCCCTCCTCGCCCTCGGGGTACTCTTCGTCGGAGCCCGGTTCGCCGCCTCCCCGCCGTCGCGACACGATCGCCGCGGCCACGACCAGCGCGATCACGACCGCCACGGCGAGCGCGATGAGCGCGTAGTCGAGGGTGCTGAGCCCGCTCGAGGTGGTGGTGTGGCCGCCGCAGCTCGTGCAGGCGGTGCTCTTGTTGACCGTCAGGTTCGTTCCGGAGCTGACCGAGTAGCCGACGGCGTCGGTCACCGTGACCATGACCGCGAAGCTCCCCGACTCCGTCGGCGTGCAGGTGAGGGTCGCGGTGTTGTTGTTATCGCAGCCGGTGGGCAGGCCGGCATAGGAGTAGTTCGAGGTCCCCGTCCCGCCCGTCGCGTCGACCGCGAACGAGGTCGGCTGCCCTACCGTGATCGGGGAAGGATAGACGGAGAACGACCGGATGTGGGGCGGTGCGTTCAGGATCAGTCGCGTGGTCTGCGTGGCGGTCCTCCCCGTCGCGTCCTTGATCAGCAGGTGGACCGTGTACGGTCCGATCGGGGTCGCCGAGGTCGTCGGGCACGACACGGTCGTCAGGTTCACGCTCGGGCACCCCTTGGGGAGACCGGTGTAGGAGTACACCAGGTAGGACATCCCTCCGGTCGTCACGGCCGTGAGGGTCACCGTCTGGCTCAGGTCGACCTGGGTGGGGCTCGCGCTGAAGCTCGTGATCGCCGGGTCGGCGACGACCGTCAGAGTGGCGGACTTCGTGACGTTGACGCCGATCGCGTCGGTGGCGGTGACGGTGATCGGGTAAGTCCCGGCCTGGTTCGGGTTGCAGACGAAGAAGAACAGGCCACCGGAGGTACACCCTCCGGGCAGGTTGGTGTAGGTGTAGTTCAGGCCCCCGGTTCCGCCCGTGGCGACCACATTGAACTGCACCTGCTGGCCGGCGTCGACCGACCCCGGGGTGACATTGAACCACTCGATCGTCGGGTACGGATTGACCGTGAGGGTGGTCGATGAGGTCCCCGGATGCAACACCGTGTAGGCGGTCGAGTCATAGACCGCGACGTGGATGGTGAACGTCCCGACCACGTTCGGCTGGCAGGGAAGCACCGAAATGTTCGCCGGGGAGCACCCGCTGGGAAGCGTCGTGTAGTTGTAGGTCAGCGGACCGGTACCGCCCGCGGCGGTGGCGGTCAGGTTGGTGAACTGACCGAAATCGATCGCTTTCGGGGAGGCGGCCAGCGAAACGGAGGGGTCGTTGTTGATCGTGATCTTGGCCGTGGTCTTGTTCTTGCCCCCGACCGAATCGATCACCGTGGCGTTGATCGTGTAGGTGAGCGGCAGGCTCCCTTGGGGCGGGTTCGGTGTGCACGTCCAGCTCGAGAGGTTGTGGTTCGAGCAGCCCTGCGGGAAGCCCGAATAGCTGTAGCTGAGCACGCCCGTGCCGCCCGTGGCCGTGAAGGTCAGGTTGAACGGTTCGTGCAACGAGATCACCGACGGCGTCGTGACGGCGGAGACGACGATCGGTAGCGGGTTGACCACCAGCGTGGTGTTCGATTCGACCACCACCCCCCAGTTGTCGGTGACGTTGACGAACACGTGGTAAACCCCGAGCTTCGTCGGCGTGCACGGAAGCGAGGCGAGGCTCGCCGTGGTGCACCCGGGCGGGAGCGAGGTGTAGGCATACGTCGCCGAGGTCACCGCCGAAGCATTGACCGCGATCGTGGTCACGAAGTCCATCGAGTTCTGGATATCGATCGAGGCGTTCTTCGCCTGCAAGGAGCTCGTGAAGTTCGGACCGAGCGCCCAGCTGTCGGAGAGTCGGAGGCCACCCAGGTTCTCATTGCCCCCGAAGAGGAGGGCGTACTGGTCGGCCCCGTCCCAGACCATCTGCGTCTCGGTGCGCTTGACCGGGGCGGGAGAGAAGTAGAGGCTGACCCAGTTGTTGGCGCTGAACTCCCACAGACCTCCCGGGAGGGTTCCGCCGAGATAGAGCGTGTCGCCGGGCACCAGGACCACGTGGCCGAGCGGCGCGTCGTAGGTCATGGCGGCATCGTCCATCAGACCCGGCGTACGCGTCGTGTTGATCTTGGTCCAGTTGTCGTTCTGGTAGCCCCACGTGTCGTTGAGCGTGTTGAAGGCCGCCGTGGAGTAGCCGCCGTACAGCAGCACCTCGTTATCGGCGGGGTCCCAGGTCATCGACGCGCGCTCGCGCACCTTGGGCGGCTTGGTGCTGTTGACGATCGTCGGCGTCATCTTCGTCCAGGCGCCACCGGAGAAGGCCCAGGTGTCCCCGAGGTCGTTGTAGGTGGCCGTGTTCAGCCCGCCGAACAGCACGATGTAGTTGTCCTTCCCGTCCCAGGCCATCACGGCTGCCGTCCGGTTGCCCGGCGAGGGCACCGGGGTGAGCTTGGTCCACTGGAGGTGTGCGAACGTCCACGTGTCCTTGAAGGAAACGTCGTTGCTGCCCTGGTAGCCACCGCAGCAGTCCCCGCCGAACAGCACGACCTCTTTGTCCTTCACGTCGTAGGCCATCGCCGCGAACTCGCGGGGCGACGGGCCGGTCAGGTTGTGGTAGGTCCAGATGCCATCGGCGAAGGTCCAGGTGTCACCGTACTGGTTGTTGGGCCCGAAGCCGCCGAACAGGACCACGTAGCCGTCCGCCGCATCGAAGGCCATCGAGTAGGAGTCCCGGATCGGGGGAGCGGAGATGCTCAACGGAGTGAGGTTGACCCAGTTCTGATTGCCCGGCGGCGCACCGGGCGCGGCCGAGGGAGCGCACCGCATCGAACCCGTCGACGAACTCGAACAGGCGAGTCGCGCGCCCGCTGCCGGGCCAGCACCCTGGGCCAGTGAGGCGGCCGCCGCACCCAGCGACTGGCTGCTCTCCAGGAGCGATCCGGCGCTCCGAACGCTCGTCGCCATCGGGGCCGTGGACGAGGCATGGGCCGGTGCGACCGGCATGCTCCCGGACAGGTAGACGCCCAGAATGATCAGGCACAGCACGAGACCGAGCCGGGGTCGCATTGACATCTTCACGCGGAACGAGGGCCCCCTATGAATCTTCGGGGCGAGGAGCCTGAGGGTTCTAATCCTTTGGGAAGGCCGAGCCGTATATTGCGGTCGGTCGCGGGGCTCCGGCGCGGGACGCGGGTCGCCTCGATTCATCTCCCTCGCGGTCCGGTGGATCGACCGTCGATCCACGACGGGAACTTCCGCCAATCCGCGAGGCTCCCCCGCGCGATCGACCGGTCCTTCGCCGTGAAGCGGAGCGGCAGCCGTTCGAACGAGTGTACCCCGGAATACAGGAGCGGGACCATGCCGGCCGCGGCCGCCCCCCGCAGGTCGTAGGGATGGTCGCCGACATGCCAGACGCCGTGCGCCGCGACCCCGAGCTCTCGCAGGGTCCACCGGAACGGCTCGCGGCTGGGTTTGGTCCACGGGTGCTCGCACGAGAGGTAGACGGCGTCGAACTTGTCTTCGAGTCCAACACGGGCGAGCAGCTCGCGTCCGCCCTCCGAGGTCTCCGACAGCAGGTTGGAGATCAGTCCGATGGGGATGCCGTTGCGACGGACCGCGGCCACCGCCGCCATCGCGCCCGGGGTCAATCGGACCGTCGCGTCCCGTAGCGCCCCGTCGAGTCCGGCCGCGACGGACCGGCCGTCCACCGGTGTGCGTGCCAGCGCGGCGAGCCGTGCGGCCTGGTCGGAGATCGTCGCGTTCCGGCCGCGCTCTTCCTCGGCATGCGACCACGCGATCATCCGGTCGACGAGCCGCTTGGCTTCCCCGTCCGACCGGCCCGCCTCCCGGAGCGGACCTTCCCAGCATCGCCGGCGCCGGGCCTCGAGCCGAGCTTGGGAACGGCCCCGCGTGTAGACCAATGTGTACCAAAGGTCGAAGGTCACCGCCGTCGGCCGGCCGAGCCGCAGGACACCGCTCGGACCGGGTCCTCGAGCCCGCCGGGCGGAGCGACGGCGCATCACCAGCCTTCCGAGATCCCGCGCCGCGGGCGCAAGCCGCTCCACTCGTACAGGCGCATGGTCCGCTCGAAGACGTCGCGGATCCTCGGAGCGGCGCGCTGTACCTGGCATCGCCGCGCCGTCATCGAGCCGAACTCCCCGAGCCGCTCGGCGACGTCGCGGTGGTCGAGGAGGTAGGCGATCCGACGCGCCATCGTCGGCACGGTCGGTCCGGACGGCGGGAAGGTGAACCCGTTGGCCTCGTCGTCGATGAGCTCGGCGACACCCGCCCCTCGGCTGACCACCACGGGCAGCTTGTGGATCCACGCTTCGACCACGACGAGACCGAATCCCTCCCAGGGGGCGCTGTGCACGAACACTTGGGCGGTCGAGTAGGCGGCCTGCAGGTCCTCGTTGGAAAGCGATCCGGCGAGGATCACCGAGTCCTCGACCTCCCGCAGCCGGATCTGCCGCCGGAGCTTCTCGGCCCAGAGGTCGGCTTTGGTGCGCGCGCCGCTGCTGCCGAGGCTCTGCGTCGAGAAGCTGCCGCCCCCGACGAGGAGCAGCCGCGCGTTGGGATGCTGCCGGGCGACCAGGGCGAACGCGTCGATCAGCAGGTCCTGCCGTTTCACCGGGTCCAGCCGGGAGACCGACAGGATCACTTCGTGCTCGGGGCGGAGTCCGAGCCGGGCGCGGAGGTCCTGGTTCTCGCGTTCAGAGGTGGTGCGGAACTCGCGAAAGTCGACGTACGGGTAGATCTGGAACGCGCGGCCGTGGAATCCGGCCCGGATGAGCTCCTCGAGGCCGGCGCGCGTACTGACGACGATCGCATCGAAGCCCTCCATCGCCTTGAGGAAGAACCGGCGCACCGGTTCGGGGTAGCCCTTGAAATCGAGCGGGATGTGCCAGCGCAACAGCGCCGGGGCCGCCGAACCGATCAGCCCTCCGACGAGCACCTGCTGGAAGTCGTTGATGTAGAACAGGTCGTACTCGTCGGCGCGGTCGAGCATCGCGCGGGCCATCGCGTGGCTGTAGTCGACGAACCCCGCGTAGTCCCTCAGCGGGAAGTCGAACCCGGAGGGACCATGGAACGACCGCCAGACCGTCTCCTTGAACCGGGCGTAACCCTCCCGGCTCGCTTCGGCGAGGCGGACCGTCTCGACGATGTATCCTTCGCTCGTCCGGACCTCCTGCGGGATCCCCGACGCGCCCAGAGCGACCCAGCGCGGGTACGGGGCCACCCAGCTGCCCACCGCCACGTGGAGCAATCCGCGCATCATCGGTACCACCCCGCCGACGTTGGGGGTGTAATCGGTGCCGAGCCGCCAGACCCCCTTCAGCCGCCGCAGTCGACCGGGGAGCGGTTGGATCGGTGGAGTTTGAGAACTAATGCACAATCGCATCATCCGACCGACCCCCCGGGGGGTGTACGCCGCCCTCCGGACCGCTTCGCGCCGGTGGCGACACCGCCACGACCAGGTCCACGCGGTTTAAACCCACCGTTACCGGTTGTTCGCGCCCACGGCCGCGAGCGATCGACCGCGTAGTGTTACGATTTTCAAAAAGAGGATAACTGTTAACCCCCACGGCCCCTCCCGCACCCGCCCGATGGAGCTTCCCCGCGGTCCACCCGGCTCGGCCCTCGCCTTGCAGGCCGGCGAGAAGGTGCGCGCCGTCGCCCTGTACCTGTCGATACTGCTCGCCACCGGCGGCGCCTTTGCGGTGGCCTACGTCATCGGAGAGCGGTGGGCGCTCTTCGCCGGGCTCGGGCTCGCGGCCTACGTGCTCGGATTGCGGCACGGCGTGGACGCCGACCACATCGCCGCCATCGACAACACCACCCGCAAGCTCCTGCAGGACGGCCAACGGCCGTTGTCGGTCGGGACCTGGTTCTCGCTGGGCCACTCCACCGTGGTCGTGGCCCTCATCGTCGCGCTGACCGTCGCCACCGAGTACATCTCCACCCACGTCGCCTCGTTCGCGACGATCGGCACGGTCCTCGGTGCGGCCATCTCCGGGAGCTTCCTCGTGCTCATCGGGCTGCTCAACGTCGTGATCGTCATCGAGGTCTATCGGATCTTCCGCGGGCTGCGCACGGGCTCCCTCGACGAGGAGCAACTGAACGAGCAGCTCTCCCGCCGTGGCTTCTTGAACCGCTACTTCGGCCGACTGTTCCGGGTGATCGATCGGCCGTGGCAGATCTATCCGGTGGGTGTGCTCTTCGGGCTCGGGTTCGATACGGCGAGCGAGATCCTGCTGCTCGGGATCAGCGTGACGCTCGGCGTGAGCGGTGCGGTTCCCCTCTGGGCGGTGCTCGTCCTCCCGCTGCTGTTCACCTGCGGAATGGTCCTCGTGGACACCACCGATGGGGTGGCGATGCGCTACGCCTACGGCTGGGCGTTCCTCCGGCCGATCCGGAAGATCTACTACAACCTGACGCTCACGGTGATCTCGGTCCTCGTCGCGTTCCTGATCGGCGGTGCCGAGCTGCTCAGCGTCGTCGCCCTGGCGCTCCACCTCGGCGGACCGTACTGGACGTGGGCCGCTCAGCTCAATCTCGAGCAGCTCGGGGTGGCGGTCGTGGCCGTCTTCCTCGGGACCTGGCTCGTCGCGATGACCCTGTACCGGCTTCGTGGCTACGAGCGGACGCCGCCGACGGATCGGCCCCCGGGTCCCGGCGCTCCGGAAGAGCCGGGGTGGTCCCCCGCCGGCCCATGAAGCGTGGGGTGGTCCGGCTCGGGGTTTCGCTCGACCCGGAGCTCCTCACCGCGCTCGATCGCTGGTCGGCCCGTCGCAACGCCCGGAGCCGTTCGGACGCCATCCGGTTCCTCGTCCGCAAAGAGCTCTCCGAGGCGGCGCTGGCCGACCCGGGTGCGGACGCGGTCGGGACGGTCATGGTGCTGTACGACCACCGCGCACGGAACGTGCAGCGACGCCTCACCGCCGCGCAGCACCGCTGGGGCGAACACATCCGCTCCTCCAATCACGTCCATCTCGAGGGTGAGGTCTGCCTGGAGGTGATGGTGCTCGTCGGCAAGCGGGGGGAACTCGCCGAAGCCGCCGAGGAGTTGCGCGGGGTCAAGGGCGTCAACCAGGGAGACTTTCTGCTCGCGACCCCCGGCGTCGCCGGCGGGCGAACCGGGCACCGCCACCCGCACCGGCACCGATAGCACGGACCGGGGAGCTCGGCGCGTCTCCGAGCGCCGGCTAGGACGATCCCGACCCGACCGCTCCGGCGAATCGGATCGATCGGTCCCACCTCAGACCGACGCGCGCGCCCGGGGAGTATCTCGGGCCGTCGGCGGGAACCCACGCCTCGGCGTTCTCTCCGTGCGCCGATCGAAGATGGACGGAGTAGCCGTTCCCGATGAAACCGCAGGCGATGATGGTGGCGACGAGCATCCCGGCCTCGGGGGGGACGACCCGGAGGGCTTCGGGGGCGACGGCCTCGGTCCCCGACGGACCGGCGAGGAGGTTGTACCCGAGGAAGCGTGCGATGCGCGGCGAGGCCGGGTGCGCTTGCAGCTCCTCCGGCGGGGAGGATTGCTCAATGCGGCCGTCCAGCATCACCAGCACCCGATCGCCCAGGAACAATCCCTCGGCGCGATCGTGGGTGACGTGCAGCGCGCTCGTCCGCTGGGCGGACAGGATCCGCCGGAACTCGCTGCGTAGCTCGGCGCGGAACTCGGGGTCCACGGCGGCGAACGGCTCATCCAGGAGCACGACCGCCGGCGACGGTGCGAGCGCGCGCGCCAGCGCGGTCTTCTGCTGCTCGCCGCCCGAGAGCTCCCCGGGCCTCCGGTCGGCGAGCGGCGCGAGGCCGAGCAGCTCGAGCAGCTCGTCGACCCTCGCCCGCGCTCGCGCCGGCGCGGTCCCTTGGACCAGAGGGCCGTAGGCGATGTTCTCGCGGACGGTACGGTGACCGAAGAGCGAGGGCTCCTGCGCGACGAGCCCGATGCCTCGGCGGTGGGTCGGCGTGCCGGTGATCTCCGCGCCGCGGAGCCGCACCGATCCGCCCGTGGTCTCCTCGAGTCCGACGATGCAGCGGAGGAGGGTGGACTTGCCCGCGCCGTTCGGGCCGATGAGGGTAACGAGCTCGCCTTCGCGGACCTCGAGCGAGACCTCTCGGAGCACGGGAGCCGGGCCCCAGGCGGCGGTGAGTCGCTCGACGACGAGGAGCTCAGAGCTCAATGCGCCGACCTCCCCATTCGATCGCAAGGAAGGTCAGCAGGCACAGGGCCAGCAGCAGCCCGGCGAGCGCGTCGGCGACGCCCCCGAGTCGCAGGCTCTCGAGCCGCAGGAGCTCGACCGGAACGGTCGTGTACTGCGGCAGGACCAGGAAGTAGGTTGCCGTGAATTCCCCGAGCCCGATCGCGAACGCGAACAGCACGCTGCCGACGAGGCCGGCCCGCAGCCGGGGCAACTCCACATCGAGGTGGGCATCGAACGGGGCGCGACCGAGCACCCGAGCGGCCTCCCAGGGACCCCGTCCCAGCCGCAGGAGCGCCAAGCGGAGCGAGCGCACGGCGAAGGGGAGCGCGACCGCTGCCTGGCTCAACAGGATCAGCAACCACGTGCTGGAGGCCTCCCCGAGTTCCGGGCGCCAGAAGCTCGCGAGCCCGAACGCGAGGAGGATCGGTGAGATCAGCAGGGGCAGGAAGAGGACGTACTCCACCCACGCCGAACTCCCCTCGGAGGCGCGGACCGCGTAGGCGGTCGTGACGGCGAGGAGCACCGTCAACAGCGCGGCGGCCGTCGCGTAGAACAACGTGTTCGCGACCGCCGCTCCGGTCGAGAAGCCGAGCCGCGCCGAGAGCGCGCCGGAGACGAGCGCGGACCACGCCGCGGACCCTCCACCCACCGAGGGCGGGGCGACGGCCCGGGCCGCGACCGCGACGAGCAGCAGGCCGATCGCCGCGACGAAGATCGTCAGGTAGGCCGCCGCCGCCCAGCTCGCGGGATCGTTCCGGCGGAGGGGACGGGCCGACCGGACGCGCCGCGCGCCCCGCCCGCGAAAGGCGCGAGACGCCCACAGGTACAGGACCATCGGCACGGTGAACAGCGCGACCGCCACGAGGGCCAGGACGCCGGCGGAGGCCGGATCGCCGAGCGTCTCGGCGAGCGCCCAGACCCGCACCTCGACCGTGTAGCACCGTGCCCCGCAGACGACCAGCGGCTGGGCGAACGCGAGCGCCGACAGCAGGAAGGTCAGCAGCATGCCCGCACCGGCTCCGACCCAAGAAGGGGGGCCCCAGACCTCCCGGTAGGCGCGCCGGGGCGGCCCGCCGAGGACGGCGACCGCTTCCTCGAGCTCGCGCGAGCTTCCCTCGATCGCCGTTGCCGTGAGGAGCGCGACGACGGAGGCGTCGAAGTAGACGTTCACCCCGACCACCCCCGCCAGCCCGCGGCCGAGCGCACCGAGCGCGGGGAGCGGGCCGCTCAGCCATCCGTCCGGTCCGTAGAGCACCTGGAACCCGAGCAGCACGACGAGGGTCGGCAGGAGGAAGGGGATCAGGAGGAACGAGCGGATCGACCGGCGCCCGGGAAAGTCGAAACGCCCGAGCGCCACGCCGGCCGGATAGCCGACCGCACCGGCCAGCACGGCGCTCAGGGCCCCCTGTTCGAACGAGTTCTGGAGCGCGAGACGGTTGAGCGGGTCGGATACGGTCGCCGAGAGGGCCGGCAGACCGCCGGCCGCTTCGAGCGAGCTCGCAAAGACGAAGGCCGACGGGACCGCGATGACGGCCGCGACGAAGGCCAGGATCGGCAGCCAGGGGACCGCCCGTCGGGCGAAGGCTAGGTGGCGGAATCGACCACGCTCTGCCATTCGTCGACCCACGTCGTGAGATTGGCCGCGATCTCCGACGGCGTGACCCCGTCGTTGAGCGGATGGACCTGCGAGCTGTCCATCGCCCAGTGGAACACGGCCGGCACCGCCACCGTCGAGTTCGCCGGGAACTCCCACTCGCTGGTGGGGAGCCGCGACTGCACGTCGCCGGTCAGGAACCAGTCGATGAGCTTCTCGTCCAGGCCGACGTGCTTGGAGCCCTTGACGATGCCCAGCCCGTAGATCGTCTTCCAGCCGTAGGGGGTTCCGTTCCACCAGCTGACCGAGGAGTTCAGTGAACCGGCCGCGCCGCTGTCGGCGGCGTAGGCCGGGTCATTGAGGTAGCTGACGTACATCTGGGGCGTCGAGGGGGCACAGGTGAACTCGGCGTAGGCATCGTCCCACGTGGCGGCCGTCGACATCGAAGGGGACACCGCATGCCACCATGACCTCCAGTCCTGGTGGAGGACCTGGCTGTAGAACTGGATCTCCCACAGGAGGAACTCCTGCCCCGTGATGTCGGTGGTCGGGTCCTCGATCAGTAGATTGCGGGCCCAGCTCGAGTTCTGGGCGAACGCCGGGAAGTTCATCCCCGATCCCCCCACGGTCGAGCCGTTGCCGAACCCGGCGCAGTAGTCGATCCCGAGGTATCCCCACTCGTACGGGGTCACCGCGTGGTCGTTGCCGATCTCATCGACGAGCGTCGGGGAGATGTTCGCGAGCGCCGGTGAGACGTAGGGCAGCAGGACGCCGGCGGCGTCGGCCTGGGGGGCGGTGACCTCATCGAGGCCGATGACCACGTCGGCCGCCGGCGCACCCTTCTGCGCGATGAGCGCGCTCGCCAACGTACCGCTCGGGCATTCGAGCTGGACGCGGACGTCGTACTTGGCCTCGAACTCGCCGAACGTCTGGCTCGTCAGGTTGCCGCCGCAGGCACCTCCGAAGAGCGACGGATAGGTGTAGATCACGAGCGTGGCGGGCGGCGTGCTCAGGTAGGCGTAGACGCCGTAACCGGCGAGGAGCACCACGAGGGCGACCCCACCGACGAGGAGGATCCGCTTCAGCCGGCCCGGTCGACCCAACGACCGGGGCTCTCTGGACGCACCTGGTGTGCTACTCGCCATCCCGTCCGCTTCCCGCGGGCGGAGCTGCTAACGCGACCACGGCGTTCCCTTCGCGGGCATTGCCCCGATCAGGTTCAAGGGGTCGACGGGGTTTTCCCGTCCTCTCAGCCGAGACACAGCTCCCCCAGCGGTCCGGCCCAGCGCCGGCCGGAATAAACGGTTGCTCCATCCGGGGACCCGGACGATTGGGGGGGCCGGCCCCTCAGGTGGGGACCGAGGTCGCGCGGGAAGCGCCCCGGCCGACGGCGGGCTTAAAAACGGCCGCTGGCCTACTCACGTCGATGGTCGAGAAACTCGCGGCCCCCCGGGTGGGTTCCGAGCTCCTCAAGCGCGGATTCGCTCGAATGCAGCAGGGCGGGGTCATCATGGACGTGACCACCTCCGACCAGGCCGCGATCGCCGAGGAGGCCGGGGCGGTGGCGGTCATGGCGCTCGAGCGCGTGCCGGCCGACATCCGCGCCGCCGGAGGCGTCGCACGCATGGCCGACCCGGTCAAGATCCGCGAGATCCGCGACCGCGTCTCGATCCCCGTGATGGCGAAGTGTCGGATCGGCCACACCGCCGAGGCGCGCATGCTGGAGGCGCTCGGTGTGGACATGATCGACGAGTCCGAGGTACTGACGCCGGCGGACCCGTTCCGGCACGTCGACAAGAGCGGGTTCAAGGTCCCGTTCGTCTGCGGTGCGCGCAACCTCGGCGAGGCGCTGCGGCGCATCGACGAAGGCGCGGCGATGATCCGGACCAAGGGCGAGGCGGGGACCGGCAACGTCGTCGAAGCCGTCCGACACATCCGCCAGGTCACCTCCGAGATCGAGCGTCTCGGGGGAGAGGACCGCAAGGACCTCGGCGCTTGGGCCAAGCGCGAGGGCGTGCCCGATGCCCTCGTCGCGCAGGTCAAGAAGCTCGGTCGGCTCCCGGTGGTCAACTTCGCGGCCGGTGGGATCGCCACGCCGGCCGATGCGGCCCTCTGCCGTCTCCTCGGGGTCGACGGAGTATTCGTCGGGAGCGGGATCTTCAAGGCCGAGCACCCGATCAAGGTCGCACGCGCCATCGTCGAGGCCGCGGCGCACTACGACGACCCCGAACTGCTGGTGCGGATCTCCTCCGGCCTCGGAGAGGCGATGCGCGGGGTCGACATCGGCACGCTCGCCCCCTCGGAGATGTTGCAGGTGCGCGAGTCCGGCCCGGCGCGGGAGACCTCGAGTCCGTGAGCCCCCGCTCCGAGGGCTGACGCCGTCCGGTCGGAGAGGTCGGCCGGCGCCACGCTTCCGTGCGGATCGTCCAGGTCGCCCCCTTCTTCCACCCCCACGCTGGTGGGGTGGAGTCGCACGTCCGCGCCATCGCGCGCGAGTTCGCCCGGCGCGGCCACGAGGTCACCGTCCTCACCTCCCAGTTCCGTCCCGAGCTGGCCGAGACCGAGTCCTTCGAAGGCTACCGGATCGTCCGAGGACGTACGCTGGGCGTCTGGTTCAACACCCCGGTCGACCCGGGGGTGGGGGACTGGATCGACCGCGTGCCGGCCGACATCATCCATCTCCACTTCCCGCCGCCGTTCACCAGCTGGTTCAGCGCCCGGAGGCTCCGGCGACTCGGGGTTCCCAGCTGCTTGACCTACCACTGCGACCTGTACCTCGCCACCCGCGCCGGGGCCGGCATCACCGAACTGTACAACCGGTTCGCGCTGCCACCCACCCTCGACGCCGTGGACCGGATCGTCGTGCACACACGGAGCTACGCCGTCACCAGCCGCGGGCTGCGGGGGCGGCCCGTGGAGGTGATCCCCTCGTCGGTCGACCTCGACCGGTTCCGACCGGACGTCGACGGGAGCGCCGTCCGGGAACGACTCGGTCTCGCTGGGCGCCGCGTGATCGCCTTCACCGGCCGGCTCGTCCCCCACAAGGGCGTCGACGACCTGCTGCGGGCGCTCGCCCGCCTCCCCGCCGACGTGGTGCTGCTCGTGATCGGGCGCGGACCGGACCTGCCGAGCCTGACGGCGCTGGCGCAGCGGCTCGGCGTGCTCGACCGGGTACGGTTCTGCCCGGCGGTCTCCGACGAGGACCTGCCGCGGTACCTGCGGGCGGCCGACCTGTTCGTCTTCCCCTCGCAGAATCGGCTGGAAGGCTTCGGGCTCGCCGTCGCCGAAGCGCTCGCCTCGGGGCTCCCCGTGGTGATCACCGACATCCCCGGGGTGCGCGAGGTCATCGAGCCGGGGCGCGAGGGGATCCTGGCCGAGCCGTTGTTGGAGAACGACCTCGCCGACCGGGTGCGCGAGCTCCTCGATGACCCCGACCGGCGGGCCCGGATGGCTCGCGCGGCCCGCGACCGGGCGGAGCGCTACTTCGGCGTCGTGACGGTCACCGATTCGCTGTTGGAGCTCTACCGACGCCTGCGCGCAGCTGATTGATCTGCGTGTGGAGTCGTTCGGCCTCGGCGCGGGCCGCGGCGGCCCAGCGTCCGTCGCTGGAGGCGTAGATGATCGAGCGGGAGGAGTTGACGAGCAGCGCGCGGCCGCGGGCGTCGGTCCCCTCCCGGACCGTGCTGGAGAGCGCGCCCCCCTGGGCCCCGACTCCGGGCACGAGGATCGGAACGCCGTTACCGAGGATGTCGCGGGCGTTCTTGATCGCCTCGGCGAACGTGGCTCCCACGACCACGCCGGCGTTACCGCGCGTCGCCGCGAGCTCCTTGACGACGCCGACGACGGCCTGCCACAACGGTCCCCGCGGCGTCGGGATCTCCTGGAAGTCGGGCGCGCCCGGATTGGAGGAGTGGGCGAGTACGAAGAACCCGTGACGGTCGTCCTCGGCGACCGGCGCGAGCGTCTCCCAGCCGAGCCAGGGGGTCACCGTGATCGCGTCGAAACCGAGGGTGCGGAAGGCCGCGTCGCGGTACATCCGCATGGTGTTGGGGATGTCGTTGGCCTTGAGGTCGAGGATCCGCAATCGGCTCGGTCCGATCTCCTTGGTCAGCCGGGCCAGCTCCTCGATCCCCTTCGGTCCGTACCGTAGGAAGCCGGCGAACTGCATCTTGTAGGCCGCAGCGTAGTCCTCCGTGGCCGCAAGGATCCCGTCATTGAATTTCCTCAAGCCGACCGCCGGGCTCATCCGGCGCAGGCTCGCGGGTAATCGGTCCGGTTCCGGGTCGAGTCCGACGCACAGCAAGGAGTCGCGCCGAGTGAGAATCCGGTCGACGTGATCCTGGAACCGCCCCGCCACGAGGGGGGAAGGGACGCGGACGAGCGGAAATAACTAGTCCCTGGGGGGGGCGGAAAACCGCCGCCGCGTTCGTTCGCGCGACTCCTCCGACGGCCCGCGTGGCCGATGGTCCAACGTGTACGGCCCGACATCGTCCGTCTGCCGAAGAAGGTTCTTATGCGCGCGTCGGCGGTCCGGCCCCGCGATGGAAGGGGCGGGGTCGGCGCGGGGGCCCAGCGAGGTCTTGCTCAAGGACCTCCGGGTCTCCGACGAGAGCTTCCTGATCACCGCACGGGTCGTCTCCGTCACCCGGCGCGAGGTCCGCCGAAAGAGCGATGGACAGCGGCGACCGGTCCTGGCCGGCCTGCTGAGCGACGGCACGGCGACCGTCCCGTTCACGTGGTGGGACCCTCCCACCGAAGACATCGAGCCCGGTACGGTGTTGCGCGCGGGGCCGGTCCGGGCGAGCATCTTCCGGGGTCGGGTCGAGCTCTCCTTCGGCTGGAAGACCCAGGTCGCACCGGCAAGTGTTTCGGAACTACCGGACGTCCCCGACGTCGGAATGCCCACCAAGAAAGTCGCCGAGCTCCGCGCGGGGGACGAGGCGTTCGCTCTCGAGGCGCGCGTCTTGGAGATCGAACCGAAGTTCGTCACCGTCTCGAGCGAGCGGCGCGAGATCCGCGAGGGATTGTTCGGGGACGGTACGGGACTGATCGCATTCACCGCCTGGGTCGAGCTTCCATTGGTGCGCGGTGCGGCGGTCCGCGTGACCGGTGCCCATGTCGGGTCGTTTCGCGGGCGGCCCCAAATCTCGCTCGACGAGCGCGCGAGCGTCGCGCCCTCCGACGAGGGGCGGTTGCCCGGCCTCGAAGAGTTGCTCCGGGACTCCCCGGTCGAGCTCGGGCGACTCGAAGGTAGCCCGGGGTCCGAACGCGCGACGATCGCAGGGCGGGCGGTCGCAGTGCAACCGCCGAGCGGGCTCGTCTGGCGCTGTCCGCAGTGTCGCCGCGTCCTCCGTGGCGGGTCGTGCCGCGTCCACGGCGTGGCGGACGGCGTACCGGACCTGCGGATGCGGGTCGTCGTCGACGACGGCACCGGTACGGTCACGGTCAATCTCGAGCGCCCGCAGGTCGAATCGCTCACGGGCCGAACGCTCGAACAGTGCCTCGCCCAGGTGCGCGACCGAATGGATCCGGCGGCGATCGAATCGCAACTGTTCTTAGAGCTGTTCGGCCACCGAGTGATCGCGACCGGTCCGATCCGGCGCGACGACTTCGGCCTCGGAATGTACCCGAAGACGGTCCGTCGGTCCGGGGCGTCGACACCGACGACCGGGAGCGGCTTGTGATGCGCCGAGAGCCCGCCTGGCGGGTGCTCGCTGGCGAGATCGTCGCCTCCGGCCGCGAGGAGAAGGGCAGCGCCGCTCGGGAGGCATCGTTCCTCGTCTCGCCGTTTGGCGCCCGGATGAGCCGTGTCCTGCTGGCCGGCGAACTGGGCCCGGCCACCTCGGTGGGCCGCGACCCGGCCCAGCCGTTCTGGCGCGCCCCGCTCGCCGACCCCACCGGATCCGTGCCGATCACTGCGGGTGGTTTCCAGCCGCGGGCGCTCGCGGGCATCCAGCAATTCCTGTCGCCCGGCCCCGCGGTAGTCCTGGGCAAGGTCCACCTCTACCAGGGGCGCGACGATCGCGCGATTGCCTCGATTCGGGCCGAGGAGATCCGGCCCGCATCGCTCGACGAGGTTCTCGAGGTCCAGAACGAGGGCCGAGAGAGCACCCTAGCTCGGCTGGGGCTCGTCGAACAACTCCGATCCACCGGCGACGCCAACGCCGCGTTGCCGGCGGTCTCCCGCGCGCCCCCGTTATGGGTCGAGGGTGCCCGGGCGGCGCTCGAGGCGTACTCCGCCGTCGAACGGTCGGCCTATCGCGGCCTGCTCGCCCGGGAGTTCCGGCCGCCGACCTCCACCCCCGCTCCACGGGAAGGTGCCGGAGGTCGCGTGACGATCTCCCCCGTCCCCCCCGCCGCGAGTCGGTCGCGCGCCGGGCCGGTCAACCACGAGCAGGAATCGGTCTTCCTGGACCTCGTCGACGAGCTCTCGGAAGGATCGTCCGATGGGTATGCCGACCTTCGGGATGCCGTGCAGTTGGCGGGGGGTCGCGGCCTGACCGAGCACCGCGTCGAGGAGATCGTCGGGGCCCTGGAGGAGAGCGGCGTGCTCGAGGAGCCGATCATCGGAAAGTTGCGGCGGGCCTGACGGCGGCGCCCCCGAGCGCGGCAAAATCCGCGCACTAGCATTTATGGAGCCGGGGATTGCTCCTTGCCCGAAGTGTCCGTCGCTCCGGTCACCCGGGCCAATGGAAAGCGGCTCGCGCATTGCCCCTCTTGCGGGAGCACGCTCGTCGCGCGCTCGACGGGGTCCCGATCCGGGTTCGTTGTGGGATGCTCGGATTGCGGCTGGAGCCAGACCGCCACCGTCCGGGGCACGACGTGGGCGGAGAGTTCCCGCGGTCCCCTCGCCCCTCCGACCGGTCCGGCCGACCCGAAGAACGGACAGGTCACCGGGATGCTCAAGGTCCGGACCCGGACGAGCGCCCGACCGGGGTCCTCGGCGCCCGCCGCGATGGCCGCGGTGCGCTGCTTCCGCTGCGGCCGCAATGGCCGCATTCAGGCTCGGCTGTTGCTGAGCCGTCGTCCCCGCGATATCGTCTGTCCCAAGTGCCGGGGACTGCCTATGCCACCGGCACCCAATCCCGAGCCGAGCGGCCCCTCCCTCGGTGGTGGGGCGCTCCCTCGGCTGGCGCTGCCGCCGTTCCGTCCGCCGGTACTGGTCGGGCGCCCCCCGCTGATCCTCACCCGCAGCCGTACCCCGCCCGCCCCGGATCCGACCCCGGAGCCCGTCGTCGCCGCACAGTCGGGTTCGATGTTCGAGGTCCGCTGCTTCACCTGCGGGCGCACCGGACGCCTTCCCGTTCGGCCCGGGGTCTCGCTGCGGCCGGAGGACATCATCTGCCCGACCTGCCGCGCCAAGCGACCCCGCAGCGCGATCCCCCGGTCGCTCCGTTCGGGGTATCTCCGCCCGCCGTTGCCGGCGGGAGACCCCGCCGTCCAGTACTGACGCCGAGCCCCTTTTCCCACGTACTTATATCCCGCGCCAGTTCGGGGGCGGGGGGAATGAGGAACACCTGTCTCTCCGATCCGTGACGAGACCAACGACGAGCTGACCCCCCAACGGATCCGAAATCGAATGGCCGAAACCCCCGGAAGCCCCACACTCGTCGTCGTCGCTATCGTGCTCATCGTTATCGGCGCCGGTCTTGCGGCGGGCTACGTCTACCTGAAGAATCGACCCGCCGGGCCGACCCACGAGCTGGTCGTCGAAGTCGGCGACAATGTCACGGTGAACTACATCGGCGTCTTCGGGAGCGGCCCGGAGCAGGGGAAGGTCTTCGACACTTCCCTCTACACGGTCGCCACCAACCCGGCGGCTTGGCCGAAGAGTCTACAGTACCAGCCCCGAGGTACCTCGGGAAACTATTCTCCCCTCGCCGTCCATGTTGGTGGCTCCACACCCAGCGGGGGGTACTCGCTCGGCAGCCAGAGCTTCATCCAGGTGGTCACGGGCTTCTGGCAGGGGCTCGTCGGACTCCCGGGCAACATCACCAAGAGCGTCAACGTCCCTCCGGCGCTCGGTTACGGCCCGTTGGATCCGGCCTGCCAGATCGTCCGTCCGCTGACCCAGACGTTCCCTATCTACCAGACGCTCACGCGTTCGGCCTTCGGGAGCAAGTTCCCCGGGGTGTTGCCCAACACCGGCGCGAGCCTGCTCGACCCGCTCTACCGCTGGCCGGTGCTCATCCTCAGCGCGAACTCCACGTCGGTCGCGATCGAGAACCTGGCGACCGTGGGCTCCTCGGCGAGCCCGTTCGGATTCCCGGAGGAGGTCACCAACGTGACCTCGACGGCGAACGGCACGGGGTCGATCACTGTCGTCGCCGAGCTGACTCCGTCGGAGGCCGGCCATCTCCTGGGCAACGACCAGAGCGGCAAGAGCCCCTGCTCGACGTCGCAGACCAACGGGAAGTTCATCGTCACCGCCGTCGACCTCGTGCACGGCACCTACACCGTCGACTACGACAGCGAGGTGACCGGTCAGACGTTGATCTTCATCGTCGAGGTCGTCAACATCTTCGTCCCGGTGGCGGCCCCGACCGCGTAGGGGCGCCGTCGGAGGTCACCCGCGGAGGGTGACCTTGCCGTTCTTCATCAGCTGTTCGAACTGCTCGTCGGCCGCCCGGCTCGCGACCGCCGAGCCGGAACCGCTGTCGCGGCCCGTCCGGCTGTACTCGCTGATGGTCTGGCGAGCTTCCTGACGTCGGGCGCGCGAGGCCACGAGCGAGTCGCGGATATCGCGGTCGACGGCCACCATCATCCGGTTGAGCTCCTCGACCTTCTCGAAGAGTGCCCCACGTGCCCGGGCCTTCTCGCGGATGTGACTGATGTCCTGGCCGACCTCGGCGAGCTTGGAGCGCATCGAGGCCATCCGGCCGTCCCGCTCGGACTTGAGCTTCTGGAGCTCCGCCCCCAACTGCTCGAACTCGGCGCGCATCGCGCGGAACCCGTCCTCCTTGGACGCTCGCTGGGCTTCGGCGGCCTTGCGCTCGCCGTCGACCTTCTCGGAGGCATCGAGCTCCTTGCGGAGCAGCCGCAGTCGGCCGATGAGGGCGTTCTCGTCGACGAGCGTCAGTGCTTGGGTCTGCTGCCGCAGCTCGAGGGTGGCCATCTCCCGACGGATCTGGTCGGGGCGCAGCGGGGCGGCCGCTTTCCGATCCCCTCCCCGGGCGGGCGCCGGTCGTGTGCGCAGCTCGGCGAGCGCCGCATCGAGCCGCGGGCGGAGCGCGTCGCGTCGGGACCGGAGCTCGGCGATCCGCTGGCCGATCTCGCGGTACTCGGCGTGCGCGTCCTCGACGCGCTCCCGTTCGGGCGCCATGCGGTCGTGGAGCTCGTGCTGCTCGTCGGAGAGCTTGCGGATCTGCTCGAGCAGGAGCCCCCGCCGGTCCCTCAGCTCGCGGAGCTTGGATTGAGCGTGGCGCAGGCGGTCGCGCGACTCGCGCTCGACGCGCTCATCCTCCTCCGTGAGGTGGAAACGGCCGGCCACGAACCGGGCAGGGCCCAAAGGGCTTCTAAAGCGTTCGGGAAGGGGAGGGGGTGCCCCGCCGCGGCCCCCGACGGAGCGACCGCGCACGCACACGGGGTCGGTCCGTTCCGTGGGCGAGGAGTTGCAGGGCGAACAGCGCCGCCGGCACGGCGCCGTCGATGTTCACCACCGCGAGGGCCGCGCACGATTGGAGCATCGCCCCCAGGGCGGCCTCCCCCTTGCCCCCGCGGCCGTACCCCTGTGAGGTCGGGACCCCGATGACGGGGGCCCGGACCAGACCGGCCACCACGGTCGGGAGGGCGCCCTCGCGCCCCGCGAACACGAGGTAGAGGCGCGGACGCAACGGCACGAGCTGCTCGAGCGCGCGGTGCAACCGGTGGAGCCCCGCGACGCCCACATCGTACCGCGTTTCCACCCGTGCACCGGCGGCTTCCAGGAGCAATCGGGCCTCCTCCGCGACCGGGACGTCGGCGGTGCCCGCGGTGAGGATCGCGACGAGCCCCTCGCGCCGGACTCCATCGGCCAATGGGCCGGACAGGATCGCCACCCGCGCGCGGGCGTCGAACGTCAGCGCGGCGCGCGGCGGGCGCCAGCCGGTCAGGCGCTGTTCCAGCGCGGGACCGACGCGGGAGACGAACGCACCACGACCGGCGCGGGCCAATGCGGCGAGGATGCCGAGGACCTGGTCGGGCGCCTTGCCCTCGGCCAGGATGACCTCGGGGATGCCGGTGCGCTCCGGACGACCGAGGTCGAAGCGGGCGTACTCGTCGACCGGGAGCTCCCGACCCGCCCCGGAGCGGCCCCGGCGTCGATGGGTGGATGCCATCGGCGTCGCCGAGCGCCGAACGTCTTATAGATGGTACCTCGATGCGCGCGCCGGTTTTCCGTTCCGATGCCGGAGTTCACCCTTACCGACGACCAGCGCAGTCTCCAGGACCTCGCGCGGAAGTTCGCCCGGACGGAGATGGCGCCGCGGGCGGCCGAGTGCGACCGCAAGGGACTGTTCCCGGAGGACATCTACCGCAAGGGCTGGGAACTCGGCCTGATGAACCTCAACGTACCTTCGGAATACGGCGGGAGCGGCCTCTCGCTCCTCGACCAGTGCGTCATCGTCGAGGAGCTCGCCTACGGCTGCGCGGGAATGACCACCTCGATCATCGCCAACTGCCTCGCGCTCGAGCCGATCCTGCTCGGCGGCTCGGCCGAGCAGCGCAAGGCCGTGCTCACGCCGTTCTGCGCGAGCTACCAGCTCGCCTCGTTCTGCCTGACCGAGCCCGGCGGAGGCAGCGACGCGGGCGCGCTCAAGACCCGGGCGCGGCGCGACGGGGACCACTACGTGATCTCCGGGGAGAAGTGCTTCATCACGAACGGCCCCCACGCCTCGCTCTACACGGTCTTCACGACCATCGACCCCGATCTCCGCCACAAGGGCATCACCGCCTTCTACATCCCACGGTCGACCGAGGGGGTCGTCCCGGGCAAGGACGAGGAGAAGATGGGCCACCGGGCCTCCTCCACCAGCACCGTCACCTTCGACAACGCTCGCGTCCCGGTCGCCCAACGCCTCGGCGCCGAAGGGGACGGATTCTCCGTCGCCATGCGAACGCTCGACCAGACCCGAACCCCGATCGGCGCCCTCGCGACGGGCATCGCCCAGGCCGCGCTCGACCACGCCGCCGCCTACAGCCTCAAGCGGCAATCCTTCGGCAAACCGATCAGCGAGCATCAGGCGATCCAGATCAAGCTCGCCGAGATGACCACCCTCGTGCAGGCCTCTCGACTGCTTACCTGGCAGGCGGCTTGGCTGATCGACCAGGGCAAGGGCGCCACGCTCGAGTCCTCGATCGCCAAGAGCTACGCCTCCGACGCCGCCATGCGCGTCACCGATGAGGCGATCCAGGTCTTCGGCGGCTACGGCTACATGAAGGACTACCCGGTCGAGAAGCTCCACCGGGACGCCAAGTTGACCCAGATCTACGAGGGCTCGAACGAGATCCAGCGCGTGGTGATCGCGCGCGAGCTCCTCAAACACTACGCCAAGTAGCGGGCGACCGCATGGAGATCCTCGTCCTCGTCAAGCCGGTCCCGGAAGCGGAGAGCCGGCTCCGCCCGAGCACCGACGGACGGCTCCTCGATCCGGAGGGCATCAAGTTCGTCCTGGCCGGCTACGACGAGAGCGCCGTCGAGCAGGCCCTGCTCCTGAAGGAGGCGCAGCCGGGATCGCACGTGCGCGCCATCGCCTTCGGTCCCCCGCCCCGTTCGGAAGAGGTGCTCCGCAGCGCCCTCGCCCTCGGGTGCGACTCCGCGACCTGGGTCGAGCTCCCGGCGGGACGGACCGCCGAACCCGCGGAGGCCGCGCGGGAGCTCGCCCGGGCCTGCGCAAAGTACCCCCACGACCTCGTCCTCGTGGGCAAGCAGGCCGGTGACGACGAACTGGGGTTGATGGCCAGCGCCGTCGGCGCACGATTGGGTCACCCCTCGTTCAATGGCGTCGTAGACCTTCGCCTCGACGCCGCGTCGGGTCGGTTCAAGTTCCAGAGGGCGCTGGAGAACGGCTCGGAGCTGTGGGAGACGCCAGGGCCGGTCGTCATCGGACTTCAGCAGGCCTGGAACGACCCTCGCACGGCCAAGCTCCAGAACATCCTCAAGTCGCGCAAGACCCCGATCGACAAGGTCGCCGAGGAAGCCCCACCCTCGACGGAGCCGCCGTGGGCTCCGGTGGCGTTCCGACTCCCGCCGCCCCGGACCGGGGCGAAGATGATCGAGTACACCACGCCGGACGAGGCCGCCGCGAAGCTCACCCAACTGCTCGCCGTGGAGGCGAAGGTGCTCCCTTGAGCCGCACGATCCTGGTGCTGTTGGAATCCACCGAGGGATCGCTCCGCCGCGAGTCGAACGAAGCCATCGCCGCGGCGCGGCCGCTCGCGGAGGGGGGAAGGGTGATCGGGGTCCATCTGGGCGCGCCCGCCGCCGGACCCAACGATGAGGTGCTGCGTTGCGGCGCCGATGCGGTCGTATCGGTCGCGAGCGACGCCCTCGCCACGTTCCGTCCGGGGCCGTGGGCGCTGACGCTGGCCTCCGTCGCCCAGGCGCGGGAGGCGGCGGTGATCGTTCTCGGTGGCAGCGTGCTCGGGCGTGACCTCGCCGGCGCGCTGTCGGTCCACTGGGATGCCCCTGCACTCACCGGTGCGACCTCGCTCGAGTACGTCGAGAGTGCGCTCCGCGCGGCCCACCCGGTCTTCGGTGGGCGGGCGACGCAGGTCGTGGCCCTGCGGGGCCCGCGGGCGGTCGTCACGCTCCGGGCGGGCGCGTTCCCCGTCGCCCCGCCGTCGCCTCGACCGGCGCAGGTCGAGTCGGTGGGCGCGCCGACGATCCCGGAGGCGCTGCTGGCCGGGCAACGTACGGGATTCACCGCCGCCCCCTCCAGTGGCGGCCCCGATCTCGCCACCGCCTCGATCGTCGTCTCGGGCGGTCGCGGCGTCAAGGCACCCGAGAACTTCCGCATCATCGAAGAGCTCGCGGCCTCGCTGGGGGCGGCCGTCGGCGCCTCGCGGGCCGTGACCGACGCCGGCTGGAAGCCCGGATCGTTCCAGGTCGGCCAGACCGGCAAGTCCGTCTCGCCACAGCTCTACGTGGCCGTCGGGATCTCCGGGGCGATCCAGCACCTGGTGGGGATGATGAGCGCCCGGGTGATCGTCGCGATCAACTCCGACGCGAGCGCCCCGATCTTCAAGGTCGCCGATTACGGCGTGGTCGGCGACCTGTTCCAGATCGTCCCCGCCCTCACGCGCGAGATCCGGCGCGTCCGCGGCCTGCCATCGCCTTAGTCCGGGCCCGGACATACCGCAGATCGAGCCACTTCCGCATCTCCCAGGTCCGTTCGAAGCCCAGCTGCGCGTACACCGAGCGACCCATGTCGGAGGCGTGGAGCGTGATGCGCGACGCTCCGCCCGCACGGGCCGCGCGCACCAGCTCTTGGACGATCCGGCTCGCCAACCCCCGCCCCCGCAACTTGGGCTCGGTGTAGACGGACATCACGTACGGAAGTCGTACCACCCCGACGCCCGGGCGGGGTTGGTCCTCGCGCCACCACAGGACCCCCGAGGCCACCGGGCCCTCCGGGAGCTCGGCGATGAGCGCGATCACCTCGCCGGAACGGAGCCGCGGCCGCACCCAGGTGCGGTACGCCCGGTCATGGCGGGCCATCGCCGGCGCCGACCATCGGGCGATGGAGGCGAACATTCGGTGTCGGTGGTCGACGAGGAGGGCGACATCCCGGGACCCGGCGGTACGGAGGGCGGGCGGCGACGCCGCTCGGCGGGCGGATCGTACTCGCCGTCGTCGCGCGGAGGAGGGTTGCGAGCGGCTAGAGGTCACGGAGGACCTCGACCCCGTCGCGCACGAGCGTCCCGAGCGGGATCCCGGCCGCGCGCTGGGCGCGGCGGAGCAATCGCCGCATCGGGACCTTCGGAAGCCCGGACTCGCCCATCATGCCGTGGAAGAGCTGCACGGCGAACTTCGGGTAGACGGAGTAGAAGCTGGGATTCCATTTGACCCGGTCGAGCCGCTCGAAATCGCGGAAGTCCGCGAGCACATGGGTCGCCTCGAGCGCCGCCGTGTACCGGGCGAGCCCTCGGGCCGTGGGGTCTCCGGGCGCGCGCGCGGCGAGCGCCGCATCGGCCGCCAGGATCCCCGTCCGCACGGCGTAGTTCATCCCTTGGATGACGATCCCGTTCGAGAAGACGAACCCGGCAGCGTCGCCGGCGATCATCCACCCGTCACCGTGGAACGCGCTCGGCCGGCTGGCCCATCCGGAGCTGATCAACTTCGCGCCGTACTCGACGAGCTCGGCGCCGGCGAGCCGGCCGGCGATGGTGGGATGGAGCTTGAACCGCTCCATCAGGTCGTGGGAGTAGGCGTCCTTGCCGAACAACGAGGCGATGTTCAGGATGAGCCCGACCGACAGCGTGTCCCGGTTGGTGTAGAGGAACCCTCCCCCCATGACCCCGGGCGGGAACAGTCCGGCGATCCACTCCTCCGCGTGGCCCTCTCCGGGGCCGACCTGGAAGCGTTCCTCGATCGTCCCCGCGTCGAGCCGGTAGACCTCCTTGATCCCCAGCTCGGTCGCCCCGCCGTCGAGCCGGGCGTTCGGCCGGATCGGCGTGCCGAGCGAAAGCCGGGAGTTCGCCCCGTCGCACAGGATCGTCACGGGCGCGGTCATCGTTTCGCCCCCCTGGACGATGCCATGGACCCGTTGCCCCTCCCAGTTCAGCCGCTCGACGGGCACGGCGGTGACGAGGGTGGCGCCGGCCTCCTCGGCCTTCTGGGCGAGCCAGGCGTCGGTCCGGGCGCGAAGGACCGAGTGCGCGACGTACGGCGCGCTCTTCCAGCTGTGGTCCTCGAAATCGAAGGAGACGGCGTCCTCGGCCGTGAGCAGACCGAACCGCTTGCGGACGATATGCCGCTCGACCGGCATCTCCTCCCACCACCGCGGCAGGAGCGTGTCGAGATCGTGGCCCCAGAGGATGCCGCCGGACAGGTTCTTTCCGCCGGGCTCGGGGGCGCGCTCGACGAGGAGCACGTTGGCCCCGGCGCGGGCGAGCCGGATCGCCGCGGCGGATCCGGCCATCCCGGCGCCCACGACGATGACGTCGAAGTCGTCCGCCATCGGATGCGGCCCGCGACGGACCGTCCCTTCTTAATGAGGTGGACCGCTCACGGCCGCGTCGTCACTTGTAGCGGGATTGGTAGGTCGCGCCCTCGTCGTCCCAGATGGTGATGCAACTGCCCTCGCACTCGGTCAGGCACGCGTTGCACAAGATGCAGTCCGGTCCGTTCTCCGCGACGGACTTCTCGGCCCGGAACTGGAACATCGCCGCCACCTCGGGGTCGTCGACGACCGCGGGAAACTCGGTCCGTGGGTGCATGACGAACACGGCCACGGGGCAGACATCGAAGCAGTGCTTGCACCCGGTACATTTCTCCGTCTGAACCTTGACGTCCATGGCGGCGAGCTCACCAAGGCGCGAGGCACGCCTCGTGGCCCAAGTGGAGGTTCTGCGGAACGTTCAACCCTCCTTCGGCGAGCGGGACCCGCGGTCCCAGAGCGAGTCGATCGCCACCGCCGGGGTCGGCCGGTACCGCCTCGACGACCCGGACGATCTCCCGGCAAACCGCGCACGATGGGCCGTGCGACTCGAGCTCCCACTGAAGGGCCAGCGCATACATGCCGAGCGTGGGTCGGTAGATCCCGGCCGCCTCCCTCTTCCAACGTGCTTCGTGGAGGGCGGAAAGCCCGATCAATCGCTGGAGGAGGGGAGCTTCCTGCCCGGGGAAATGTTCGCCGGCCAGCTCCTCGATGCGCTTGTGCGCCCACACGTTCGCCCTCATCGGTCCCGATCCAACGGACGCCGCAAACCGGCGGTTCGCCGTTCCTACCGAACGCCTACGAGGCCAAGAACTCGTTGCGAGCCGCTACCCGCTCGGTCAGGGTGTTACTCCGGGCGGCCACGGTGGCGAGCGCGCTCCCGAAGGGTGAACGTCCGACGTCTAGGCCCGAGCTGCGGTCAGCGCTGATTGTAGCGCTGAGCGGCGGCGTCGACCAGCTTCTGGAACTCCCACGGCTTGGGGATGCCCCGCCACGATTCGTTGGCGATCCGGCTCTCCCCCTCGGAGGTCACGCGGATCGTGCCGAAACCGAGCAGTCGCTCGATCGGGCTCTGGTGGACCTCGACCGCGCGGACCTTGATCACCGGGATCTCATCGAAGTCGCGCGAGATGATCCCGCGTTGCACGATGACCCGGTTCGTGGTCACCGCATAGCACGTCTTCATCCACTTCAGGTAGCGGACGGCGAGCCAGAGCAGCAACCCGAGGGTGATCAAACCCAGGAGCCCCGCGACGTAGGTCAAGGCGGTGTGGCCCCCGATCTTGGTCGAATCCAGAAGCGCGAAGGCGCTCGTGAGGTAGGGGAAGGCCGCCCAGCCCCACTTCGCCGAGAGGGCGCTGTAGTCGAGGATCCCGAAGATGATCAACCAGAAGATCGGCGCGGGGAGGTAGTAGAGCAGGGTGGCCCGCGTCTCGCGGAGCATCGCCTCGCCCTGGGCCATGTAGGCGGCCTTGATGTATTTCGGCGGCGGCTCGGCCGCCGACGGGGCGGGGGTCGGTGTCGACATCGCCGAGGCGATGCCGGGACCGTCGCTTAAACTATCGTTCACGGAGGAACGCAGCCGGCGTTATAGCCCCCCGAAGGGCGCGGGCGCCGTGGGCACGACCGACTGCCACGTGCACGTCAACCCGCTGCACCAGATGCGCCCGGATGTCCGGGCGATGATGAGCCACGGAGGGCCGTCCCCGCGCGCGCTCCAGCTCGTCACGGACCCGAAGGCGTTCTTGGCCTACCTGGACGAATGCGGTGTCGAACGGGCCGTGCTGGTCAACTACGTCAGCCCCGAGGTGGTCGGATACACCGAGGAGGCGAACGACTTCGTCATCGACTTCGCGCACGCCGACCGGGAACGCCTGATCGCGGTAGGCGGGGTGATGCCGACGCGCCCTGACCCGGGCGGGGAGGTCGAGCGGCTCTACCGCGCGGGAATCCGGGGGATCAAGATCCATCCGCCCCACCAGCTCTTCGCACCGAACGCCTACCTCCGGGAGCTGCCGCGGCTCCGGGAGGTCTACGAGGCGTGCGCGCGCTTCGGGCTGCCCGTGCTCTTCCATACCGGCACATCGGTCTTTCCTCGGGCGCGCAACAAGTTCGGCGAGCCGATGCTGGTCGAGGACGTCGCCGTCGATTTCCCCGAGCTGCGGATCGTGCTCGCGCATGGCGGGCGCCCGTTGTGGATGGCCCAGGCGCTCTTCCTCATCCGACGCTTCCCCAACGTCTACATGGACGTCTCGAGCGTCCCGCCGACCCGTCTGCTCAGCTACTTCCCCGAGCTCGGTCGATTTTCGGAGAAGGTGCTCTTCGGCAGCGACTGGCCCGGGCCGGGCGTCGCCGATATCGGCGAGAATCTCGCCGGGTTTCGAAAGTCCGGACTCTCCGCGGGTGCGATCGAGCAGATCCTTGAGCGGACCCCCGAGCGCGTCTTTCCGCGAGTGGGTCCGTCCTAGGTCGTCGGGCGGTCGCCCCGCGAGCGGAGTCGCGGCCCGCGAGTACCCAGTCCCACTGTCCAGAAGGTAGGGGTCCGTGGAGCGGCCGTTCCTTCGGCGAATGTACCTCCGGGGAGATTCCCTCGCTCGAGGGCGGCGGGTCCCGCGGCCACGCGCTCCGCGCGACGGAGCGAGCGATTTCGACGGTGTGGGTGCCGCCGACCCGGCGCATCTCAAATACGACCCGTCGGTGGGCGGCGTGTGAGCCCCGAACCGACGGAACCCGAGCCGACCGCACCCCCGGAGCAGTCCGCCCCGGAGCCGGGACCGGTGGTCGAGGTCCTCGAAGGGGGCGAAGAGGTCGGCCGACTTCCACTCCCACGGCGCCCGCGCGGTGAGATCTTCGCGCTGGCGAACCAACTCATGGGCGCCGCCCGTATCCGGGTCATGGGCGAGGATTCCATCCCGCGGATGGGACGGATCACCGGCAAGATGAAGAAGAAAATGTGGATCCGCGAGGGCGACCTTCTGATCATCCGGCCCTGGGGTTTCCAGGAGGGGAAGGCGGACATCCTGTTCCGCTACAGCCGGACGCAGTCGCAGTACCTCGCGCGCCGGAACCTCATCCCCGCCTCGGTCGACCTCTTTTCGCAACCCGAGCCGACCGGCGAGACCCCACCGGCCCCGTGAGCCGCCCGATGGGCCCGTCGCCGCGGTCCGCCCGGGAGATGGCGGTCGCGGAGGCGAACGCGCTGGCCCTCGGACTCACCGTCGACGCGCTGATGGAGAACGCCGGTCGCGCCGCCGCAGAGGAGATCGCCCGGCACCTTCCTCCGGCACCGGCGAAGGTCGCCGTCGTCGCCGGGACGGGGAACAACGGCGGCGACGGCAGCTGCGCCGCCCATTATCTGGCGCAGTGGGGGCACGCCCCGGAGCTTTGGCTCGTTCGACCGGCCTCCGAGATCCGTTCGGCCTCGGCCCGACACTGCTTCGACCGGCTCGGTGCCGGGGTGCCCGTGCACACCGGGGCGCCGACGGCGGAGGACTTGTCCGGGTTCCCTCTGGTGGTGGACGCGCTGCTCGGCACCGGCGCCTCGGGAGTACTGAGAGGGGTCTATGCGGAGGCAGCCGCGGCGATCCGCGCCTCGGGGGCCCCGCTCCTCAGCATCGACGTTCCCTCCGGCCTCGGGACCGACGAGCCGTTACGGCCGAACTGGACGGTGACCTTCACCTGCCCGAAACAGGGTCTCGATCCGACGAGCGGCGGCGAGGTGACGGTCCGCGACATCGGGATCCCGGACGAGGCCTTGCACGAGACCGGACCGGGCGAGTTCCATCTGTTTCCGATACCCCCCGGGACCGGCCGGACCGCGCGGGTGCTGGTCGTCGGCGGAGGACCGTTCGCGGGGGCACCGGCGCTGGCGGGACTGGCCGCGCTGCGCGCCGGAGCCGAGCGCGTGACCGTCCTTTGCCCGAGCAGCGTCGCGCCCCAGGTCCAGGGATTCTCTCCCGACCTGGTGGTGGTCCCCATCGGCCGTGATCGTTTCCGGCCGATGGACCTGGCGGCGACCGAATCGGTGTTCCAGGCTCATCGGCACCACGCGTTGATCCTTGGGATGGGCGCCGGACGCGATCCGGAGACCATCGAATACTACACCCAGCTGCTTGCCACCCGGCCGGAGGAGCTCCCGGTCCTCGTCGACGCCGACGCGCTGGATGCGACGGCCGCTCCCCGGACCCCGGCCCGTGGCGGTCGCCGGCTCGTGCTCACGCCGAACGCCGGCGAGCTCTCCCGGCTCACGGGAGTGGCGTTCGGTGCTTCGCGCGAGGCTCGCGCCCAGGCGGCCGAGCAGCTCGCGAGGGACCGCCAGCTCGTGGTCCTGGCCAAGGGAGATCCGGACCTGATCGCCGGCGGAGGCGAGCCGTTCGCGAACCTCCACCACCATCCGGCGGCGACCGTCGGCGGGGTCGGTGACGTGCTCTCGGGGGTCGTGGGCTCGCTCCTCGCCCAGGGCCTCGACCCCGTCGCCGCGTGCCGATTGGGGAGCTACTGGGTCGGGGAGGCCGGGATGCGTCGCTTCGAGACCGAGGGTTACGGGATGCTCGCCAGCGACGTGATCGACGAGATCCCGCGCGCACTGGCCGACGGGCTGCGCCGCATCCGGTCGTAGCTCGCGCGGCCGGGCGAGGCCTCAGGCGTAGCGGATCCGACCCTTGATCTCGCGCGCCCGCTTGCGCACGTCCTTGGCGCCCTCGGGATTCCCACCCTCGTAGCCGGCCAGGAAGCTCCGGTAGAGCGCCTCGCCCTTGGGGTGGAGCGCCTTGAGGTCCTCCTCCACCAGATGAAGGTCGATGCCGCGCTCCTCCAGCCCGGCGCTACGCGCCCCCATCGAAAGGTCGATCAGTGCGGCGGTCCCCGTGGGACCGTCGGGAAAGAGCACGTTGGAGCTCGTCAGGTCACCGTGGGAGATGCCGCCGGCGTGCAGCCGGCCGAGCGCGGTGCCGAACGATCGCACCGGTGGCTCGAGGCCGGCGGGATCGTCGCGTCCGGCCTCGAGGAGCTCGCGGAGCGTCGGTCCGGGCAGGTGCTCGAGGATGATGCGGTTCTTCTCGAGGTCGACGTCGTAGACGATGGGGGTGCGTACCCCCAGGCGACGGGCCTCGGCGAGCAGACGCACCTCGTTGCGGGTGCGCTCGCGGCGCAGCCGCTCGTCGAGCGCCTTGGGCCGGTAGGCCTTGGCGTCGCGCTCCTTGCGCAGCGCATCCAATCCGAGCCACTCGACGACGTGCAGCTGGGCCTCGGCTCCGCGGGAAACCTCGCGGCCGACCGATTCCGACGCCGCCGGGGCGGGGGGTTTCATCGCGGCTCACGGGCGAGATGGCTACGGAGGATCGCCTCGCGCGCGAGCCGGGCGGCGAGCGCGCTCGTGTTGCCCTGGTCGTAGTGGGGGGAGACCTCCATGATGTCCAGGCCCACGAGCCGCGGGGCCGCTTCCCCGATCGCGTGCTTGACGTCCCTCGGGGTCAACCCGAACGGCTCCGGCGTCCCCGTTCCCCCCGCGTAGGCCGGATCGATGGCGTCGATGTCCAGGGAGATGTAGATCCGGTCGGCGCGCAGCGACTGGAGGGCCCTGCGTACGCTCGCCGCGATGCCCTCGCGCGCGACCTCGTGCGCGGTGACGAACTGCATGCCGAGCCGGCGGTTGTCCTCGACCTCGTCGCGCGAGGCCGACCGAACTCCCAACACCACGATGTTCTCCGCTCCGACGCGCTCGAGCATCCGGCGCGACGAGCAGGCGTGGCTTCGCGGGTCGCCCAGGTACTCGGACCGGAAATCCATGTGGGCGTCGATGTAGAGCACCCCGAGCGCGTGGCCCTGCGGATAGGATTCCACGCAGGGCGGGGCGCAGGCGTGGTCCCCGCCGAGGGTGATGGGGAACTTTCCGGCGGCGTACAGCGGGCCGACCTCGGCGCGTACACCCTCGACCATCTCCCGGGCGCTGCCGTACTCCGGGGCGTTGCCGAGGTCGTGGATCGGGATCTCGGACAGGTCGACGCCGGTCTCGAGGTCGTAGGACTCGAAATTCCACGAGTGCTGGCGGATCGAGTCCGGTCCGAATCGTGCCCCCGGCCGGAACGAGGTGGTCCGGTCGAACGGGACGCCCAGGACGACGTACCTGGCCTCGCCGAGCTCGGTCGAGGCGTCGGCGAACCGTCCGGGCGGCTCCACGCCGCGCCGAGCGGGGCACGGTATTTACCGTCGAGCCGAGCCGCCGCCCGGGCTCAGGTCCGGTGGGCGATGTGCGGGGCCCCACCCTCGACCCCCCGCCGGCGACCGGGCCGGCGGTAGACCCCCTCGATGGCGGCCACCGAGATGAGCGTCGTTCCGAACGCGAACCCGAACAGTGCCGGTGGTCCACCCAGCTCGAGCGCGAGGCCCCCCGCGAGCGGGCCGAGGCTCCACAAGGTCGAGTTGATCAGCGCAAAGATCCCGAGGTACTCGGCCCGCCGACCCATCGGCGCCATGCGGGCAACGAAGGCGAGCATGCCCGGACCGAGGAATGCGAACCCGACCTGCCGCAGGACCTGCCCCGGAATGAAGTACCACCAGGTCGTGGCGAAGGAGAAGAACACGAGGCCCGCCAGCATCACCGCGGTCCCGTAGAAGATCCCCTGGATCTCCCCGCGCCGGTCGATGTAGCGCCCGACGGGGAGGGAGACGAGGCCCGCGGCGATGAGACCGGCAATGGCGATGATCCCGACGTCGAGGTTGCTCGCCCCGAGGACGACGGCGTCGACCCCGAAGAACGTCGCGACGGCACCCGCGCCGAGGGACCGGATCGACACGACGGTACTGAACTGGGTGAGAGGACCGTACTCCCTCCACGCGCGCGGGGTGACCGTGGGCGTTTGGCGGAGGTCCGGGACCCAGCGCGCGATCACCGTCACGGTCCCGATCATCACCGCCGCCACGAAGTAGAACAGGACGTTCAGCCCGAACGGCACGACCAGGATCGCGGCGACGACGAACCCGATGATGCCCCCGAACGCGGAGGTGGCGTTCAGGAGCCCGTACCCCTCGCCCCGCCCGGCCTGGGCGCTGATGTCGGCGACGAAGGCGTTGAGCGCGGGGGCCGACATCGACAGGACGATCTGAGCGACGATGAACCCGAGCCCGGCGCCCAGCGCTCCCGGCAGGAAGGGAATGGACAGGAAGATGGGCAGGGAGCCGACCTCGCCGGCCAGCAGGAAGGTCTTGCGCCGCCCGGTCCGGTCCGACCAGCGTCCGGCGAACGGCCCGGTCAGGCTGGCTCCGACGTAGCCCGCGGAGACCAGCGAGAGGGCGAGGACATCGCTCGCGCCCCGGAGTTCCACCAAGAACACCGGCATGTACACGACGAACAGTCCGCCCCGGTTGTTCGCCAGGAACTGATAGGCCGCGAGCGCCCAGAGCGTCGGCGAGCGTCGCGCGGCCGGCGTCGACGTGTCCACGAACGGCGGTCCACCCGGGTGGCCGAACTCGAGGGCGGCTTGAACGTTGCCCGCGGTCGACCGAAGTTATCTGTCGGCAGTGGGCTCGGTCGCCCGGCGGGGTGAAGGGATGGCCGAGGTGGAGCGCGTCGTCCCTCGAAGCGGGGACGTCAGCCCGGGCGTAGCGGCTTTCCCTCAGCTTCGGCCCCGCAAGGTCTCCGGGAACTAGGATGGCGATCGAGTTCAGCCTCACGGCCGAGCAGGACGCCCTCCGCGCGGCGATCCGACAGTTCCTCGAACGCGAGGTGGCGCCCATCGTCGCCGAGATCGACGAGCGGGAGGAGTTCCCCGCGGCCACCGTCCGGCGCATGCAGCGGGAGGGGTACTTCGGCGTGCCGGTCCCAGAGGAGTACGGCGGCCTCGGGCTCGGCAAGGTCGGCTATTGCATCCTGCTCGAGGAGCTCGGCCGGGTCGATGCTTCCCACGGGGCGATCGTCGGGGCCCACTGCTCGCTCGGGCTCACACCCCTCCTCTACTACGGCACCGACGAGCAGAAACGGCGCTGGCTCGTGCCCGCGGCCCGCGGCGACAAGCTGCTGGCGTTCAGTCTGACCGAGGCCGGCTCCGGGAGCGATTCCGGAGCCCTGCGCACCGTCGCGGAGCGGCAGGGCGACCGGTTCGTGCTGACCGGGTCGAAGATCTACGTGACCAACGGCAAGGAGGCCGACACGGTGATCGTCCTGGCCGCCACCGACCCCCAGCTCGGCCCGAACGGAGGGGTGACCGCGTTCGCCATCGACCGGGGCACGCCGGGATTCACGGTGGGCCGGTGCGAGCGGAAGATGGGGCTCCACGGCACCTCGACCGCGGAGCTCGTCCTCGACCACGTGACGCTCGGGACCGAGCACGTCCTCGGCGAGGTCGGTCGAGGTTTCCTGGTCGCCATGACCGCGCTCGACGTCGGCCGCGTCTCCCTCGGCGCGGCCTCCTTGGGAGCGATCGAGGCGGCGCTCGCCGGTGCGCTGAAGTTCTCCCAGGAGCGCACGCAGTTCGGGCGGCCGATCAGCGAGTTCGAGGCGATCCAGTTCAAGCTCGCGGACATGGCGATGCACTCGGAAGCGCTGCGATACCTCGTCTATCACGCCGCCGCGCACCAGGATCGGATGGGCACCGACCCGAAGCTCTGGTCCCGACCGGACCGCGCGCAGAAGACGCGCGACGCCGCGGTGGTCAAGTGCCTCGCCTCCGAGTGGGCCTCGGAAGCGATCGACGAGGCGCTCCAGGTCCACGGCGGGCTCGGGTACATCCGGGGCACGCCCATCGAACGGGCCTACCGCGACGCGCGCATCAGCGAGATCTTCGAAGGGACGAACGAGATCCAGCGGCTCGTGATCGCCCGCGACTTGCTCTCACGCGGCGCCTGAGGGCCCGGCGGCACGGCCGACACGACCTCCCCCGTACCTCGATGAGCGGGCGCGCTAGGTAGCGCGCGCTGCCGCGACGGGGGCGCCCGGGCCACCGCGTTCGGCCGCCTCGAGCTCCGTCCGCAGCACGCGCCGGAGCACCTTCTGGATGCTCGTCCGGGGAAGCGACGGGCGGAAATGGACGCGGCGCGGCGCCTTGTAGTGGGCCATACGGGCCCGGACGAACTCGATCAGCTCGGCCTCCGTCACCGTCGAGCCGGGCTTGCGCACCACGACCGCGTGGACCACCTCGCTGAGCGATGGGTCCCCGACGCCCACGACCGCCGCCTCGGCCACGGCCGGATGTTGGTAGAGGACCTCCTCGACCTCCCGCGGATAGAGCTTGAACCCGCCGACGATGATCGTGTCCTTCTTCCGGTCGATCACATAGGCGTAGCCGTCGGCGTCGAGCCGCCCGATGTCCCCGGTGTGGAGCCAGCCGTCCCGGACCGTCGCGGCCGTCTCGTCCTCCCGCCGATAGTAGCCGACCATCACTTGGGGCCCCCGGACGCAGAGCTCTCCGACCTCGCCGATCGGCAGTACCCGCGCGCCGGTCTCGAGGTCGACGATCCGTTGGTCGGTCGCCGGCAAGGGCAGACCGATCGACCCCAGGCGTACCTCGCCGCGGATGGGGTTGGCATGGGTGACCGGTGAGGCCTCGGTCAATCCGTAGCCCTCGATCAGGTTCGCGCCGGTCGACTCGATGAACCGCTTGGCCACCTCGACCGGCAGCGGAGCGGACCCGCTGACGCAGACTTGGATCGAGCGGAGGTCATACCGCGGCGTCCGCGGGTGGGCGTTGATGGCCTGGTAGAGCGCCGGGACCCCCGGAAACTCCGTGGGTCGGTACTTCGCCACGAGCCGGAGGATCTCGCCCGCGTCCGGGCGCGTCTCGAGGACGATCGTTTCCCCGGCGCAGATCGGGTAGGTCATCGCGACGGTGAGCCCGTAGATGTGGAACAGGGGGATGGAGGCGAGCACGGTGCCGGTCCCCGACGGCTGCACGGCGAACCACGCGCGGCACTGCAGCGCGTTGGCCACCAGATTACGGTGGCTGAGCATCGCCGCTCTCGGCTCCCCGGTGGTTCCCCCGGTGTACTGGAAGACGGCGATGGCCGTATTCGGGTCGATCGCTACCGGCTCCGGCGTACCCGGCCGTAGCAGCCGGACCCAGTCCCGGACGCGCGGGTCGGTCGGAAAGGCCGTCGGATGGCCGCGGCGCCGGAGCGCGAAGTTCACCAACAGTCGCGTCGGGAACGGGTAGAAGTTCCTCAGGCGCGCGACGTATCGGAGCGGGACCTCCACGTCCGCGTCGACCGCGGCGAGGTTGGGGTAGAGGATCTCCAGGGTCACGATCGCCCGGGGCTGTGCGTCGTTGAGCTCTCGGGAGAGGTCCTGACCGAGGTAGAGCGGGCTGACCTGGACTACCGTCAGACCGGCCCGGAGCGCGCCGAAGAACGAGATCGGATAGGCCGGACAGTTCGGCAGATACAGCGCCACCCGGTCCCCCGGGCCTAGGCCATCGGCCTGGAGGTTGGCGGCCACCCGACCGGACAGCTCCCACAGCTCGGCGTAACTCCACCGTCGACCGTAGTAGAGGAGGGCCGGACGTGCCGGCCATTGTGCGGCGGATCGCCGAAGCATCTCGGGGAGCGTGACCTCGGGCACCTCGAGCTGGTGGGGGACGTGGGCGGGGTAGCTGCGAAGCCAGGGGCGTCCGTTCTCGGGCGGGGTCGGGGAGCTCATCGTTGCCCGCCGAGTGTGCCGTCGACGTTCTCGGCGCCGGCCTTCTCGAAGACCACCCCGGACCTAGAGGATGGGACCCATCGGACCCGGTCACCGACGGAAAGCTCCGTGGCGGATCGGACCGCGGGCATCCAGCCGGTGATGCGCCCGCCTTCGTCCAGGTCGACGATGACGTAGGCATACGGCGCGTCGTGGAGAAACTCATCGCTGGGAACGTTCTGCACGGTGAAGGCCGCGACGCGGCCACCACCGGAAAGCTCGACCTCCCCCAGATCGGCCCGACCGCAGTTCGGGCAGAGGAGCCCCCAGGTGGCGGTGACGAAACCGCAGCCCGAACGGAAGCCCCGGAGCCGCCGTTCGGTCCGGTACCCCCGGAGGAAGTCGCCGATCGAGTGGGGCGCGGCGCTCACGGACCCGTTGACCTCGCCGTACCTACCGGCGGCCGAAGATATGCACCGAGCACGAGCTGCCCGTCGCGCCGACATTGTGGGCCAGCGCGAGCTCTGCCCGTGGGACCTGGCGACCGCCCGCGCGACCGTTGAACTGCTCGAAGATCTCGGCGACCTGCGAGGCCCCCGTCGCACTCACGGGGTGGCCCTTCGCCTTCAGGCCGCCCGAAGGGTTGACGGGCCGGGCTCCGTCGCGCGCGGTGACGCCCTCGACGGTCGCCTTCCCCGCGGCGCCGGGAGGGAAAACCCCGAGGTCCTCCAGCGCGACGAGCTCGGCGATGGTGAAGCAGTCGTGGACCTCGAACAGGTCGATCGCGCCCACCTCCACCTTCGCCATCCGGAACGCCCTCTCCGCCGCGCGACGCGTGGACGGGAGCGTCGTCAAAACGGGACGGTCGTGGATGTCGCCGAGTCCTCCGGTCCGGACCGACGCGCGGATCACCAGCGGCTCGGCGGGGGGCTGGGGGAACCGCTCGGGCGCCGTAACGACCAGCGCCGCGGCGCCGTCCGAGAACGGACAGCAGTCGTACAACCGGAACGGCGAGGCGACCATCGGCGAATCGAGGTAGGTCTGGAGCGTGATCTCCTTCTGGAAATGGGCGTGGGGATTGCGCGCGGCATTGGCGTGGTTCTTGACCGAGACCGCTCCAAGCTCCTCGGGCCGGGTGCCGTAGCGGTGCATGTGGGCGTTGGCGATCGTCGCGTAGAGCCCGGGGAAGGTCGCCCCGTTGTGGGCCTCGAACGGGTAGTCGGCACCGGCGGCGAAATAGCTCGTGGCCGCCAGCGTGTCCAGGTGCGAGAGCTTCTCGAACCCGACCACGAGCGCCGCCTCGGCGAACCCGCCCGCGACGTGCACGAACGCCTCGTGGAGCGCCGCGCTGGAGGACGAGCAGGCCGACTCGATCGTGGCGCTGGGCACCTCGGGTATCCCCAACGACGAGTTGATCAGCGGGCCGACGTGTGCCTGGCGTTCGGCGATGCCGAAGGCGTTGGCCGCGAAGGTGATCGCGATGTCGCGGGGCTCGAGGCCGGCCCGTTCGATCGCCTCCAGCGCGACCTTCGTTCCCGCCTCGCGACCGGTCTCGACGAGCTTGCCGAACCGGTTGGAGGCCGCGCCGGCGACCCAGGCCTCTCGCACGACCGGTACCCGTCCTGCCGCCCTGCGAGACCACGGCCTCAGGCCGCGGGAGCCTCCCGAGGCAGGTCGAGCTTGTCGCAGACCTCCGCGAACAGTCGGTCGGCCTCGGCCGGGTCCTTGGTCTTGATCAGGATGCGCCCGTCGCGGCTGACGGTGACCTCGCGTCCGAGCTGGACGATGAGCATGACGCGGGCATCGACGACCGCGATGCCGTTCGCCCGCAACCGCTCGGACAGCTTCGGAAGGTCGAGTTGCAGCCGCGGCCGTGCCACGGCCTCGAAGCCGCCCCCGCCCGAGCACAGGCGGACCGTCGAGTAGGTCACAGGATCGTGGCGCGCCGGACGACGTCGTCGACGATCCCGTCGACGTCCAACACGGACTCCTCGCCCTGGATCTGGAGCAGCGAACTGCGCGTGGCCGGTCGGTCCGGGACGGCCTGGCAGCACAGCCCCGGTCGCGTGGAGATCCCGTAGGTTCCGATCTGCCGCGCGTACGCCTCGATCTCCTGCTTGTCGAAACCGATGAGCGGGCGGACGATGGGGATCTTCACCGCGTGCGTCGCCGACCGCATGTTCGACAGGGTCTGGGAGGCGACCTGACCGAGGGCCTCGCCCGTGACGAGGAACTCGGCCCCCTCGCGCTCGGCGACCCGTTCTGCGGAGCGCCACATGAACCTCCGGCAGAGGATGCAGCCCACGTGCCGGTCGGTGTTGCGCATGAGCGTGATCTGGGTCGAGCCGTGGCCGAGCAGGTAGAGCGGAATCGGCTGGTCGAACCGCTCGCGCAGAAGCTTGAGGTGGTCGGTGACCTTCTCGAGCGGCGAGTCGTCCGTGAACGGCCGGTTGTCCATGTGGACGGCGACCATCGAATGCCCCTGCTTGAGCATCAGGTGCAATGCGACGGGCGAGTCGATCCCGCCGCTCATGAGCATCACGCCGCGCATCGTACGCAGGGAGCGTCGGTGCAGGTATGTAACCTTCGCCGGGACGCGCGTTCGCGCCGGCGCTCCCGACCCCGCGTTAAATAGGGCACCCCGTTCCGCGCACGCGTGTCCACTCCTTCGCCTTCCGTCGCCGAGCTCCACGTCCGCGAGTCGGGCACCGGGGCGGCGGTGCTCCTGCTGCACGGGTGGGGCGGCGACCACACGGTCTGGAACGGCCAGATCGGCTCGCTGGCCGAGCGGATGCATGTGCTCGCGCCGGACCTCCGGGGGCATGGGCAGACACCGGCTCCGAACGGCTCGACGTTCGGGTTCGATGAGCTCGAGGGCGACCTCGATGCGATGCTCGAGCGCCGAGGCGTTTCGACCGTCCACCTCATCGGACTCAGCGCGGGAGGCTTCCTGGCGCTCCGGTACGCCCTCGACCACCCGAATCGGGTGCTCAGCCTGAGCCTTGTCGGGTCGGCCGGAGTCTGCGACGGTCATACTCGGGCCACCGCGGCGCATTGGGCCGAGGTGTACCGCACCCAGGGCTACGAGGCGTTCATCATGCGCCTGATCAAGGACCTGTACTACCCCGAGTGGCTCGAGCAGCACATGGACGTCATCGACCGGGCCCTCGAGTCCATGAAGGGCCGCGACCTCAAGTCGGTCGTCCAGTGGGGGCTCGCTCTCCGTTCCTTCGACGTCCGCTCCCAGCTCGGACGGATCCGTGTGCCGACCTATGTCCTGCACGGGATGGACGACCGGGTCGTCGACCCCTCGCACGCCCGCCTGATGCGACAGGCCATCCGGGGGGCCGAGCTCAAGCTGTTCCCCTACGCCGGTCATGTGGTGCCGGTCGAACGTGCCGAGGAGTTCACGCGCGCGATCACGGAGTGGTACGCGCGCATCCCCGCTCCGAGTACCGGTGCGCCCCGGCCGGCCTAGCGCGGTGCTTTAGGGAGCCGCTCCCGTTGGGGGCTGGGTTTGGTCCATGGCCGACGAGCTCGAGCGCCTACGGAGCGAGGTCGAACGCCTCGAGGGCCTTCTGAAGGAGCTCGCGGCCCGCGTCGAGGCGCTGGAGCGTTACACGTTGCCCCGCGCCGAGCACCCGAGCGACCAAGCCGCCGTTCGCACGAAGGTCACCTACGACTGGCAGAGCTGAGCCCGTGTCAACGCGCGTGAGCGCGTTGCTCGGGAGGACGGACCTGCTCTCACGCGACCCGCCTCCGCGCGAGGATGCCTCGGCTGCGGTCGTGGCGGTACTTCGGCCCCGTCCAGAAGACCTCGAGGTCTTCCTCATCGAGCGGACCCGCCGCGCCGACGACCCCTGGTCCGGCCAGGTCTCCATGCCGGGCGGCCGGACCGAGCCGAACGACGCCGACCTGCGGGCCACCGCGCTCCGGGAGCTGGAGGAGGAGGTCGGGCTCCGACCGAACGACCTCGTCCTGCCGGCGCGCTACTTCGCGACCTTTCCCACGAACCGGGCGCGGCTACGCGTGGCGGTCTTCGTGGCGCGACTCGCCGACCCGAGCGACGCCCCCGCCCCCCCCTCCAACCACGAGGTCGCGGGGGTCTTCTGGCTGCCCGCCGAGAGGCTGCGCCGGACGGAGCGTACCACCTGGCGGTTCGACCGCGACGCCATCGAGATCGACGCCGCCGTCTTCGATGGGCACATCATCTGGGGATTCACCCGCTCGGTCCTGCTCGCGCTGTTCGGCTTTCTCGAAGGCATGGCGGGCTACTCCGGGACGCCTCTGCCCAAAGTCAGTCGGTGGACACCACAATGTTTAAAAAGGGAGCTTAAATAGGGCGGCGGAAGGGAGCGCATGCCGAAGATCCGGATCGAGAACGTCGTCGCGTCGACTTCCCTCGGAGATGAGCTGGACCTACAGTCGATCGCGCTCGGTCTGGATGGGGCGGAGTACGAACCCGAGCAGTTCCCGGGCCTGATCTACCGTTTGAAGGAGCCCAAGACCGCGATTCTCCTGTTCCGATCGGGCAAGGTCGTCTGCACCGGCGCGAAGAGCATGAAGGAGGTCGAGGACTCGATCCATACCGTCGCCCAGCAGATCAAGAAGGGCGGACAGAAGATCAACATGCACCCGCGCATCGAGGTGCAGAACATCGTCGCGAGCTCCGACCTGGAGAGCGAGATCAATCTCAACGCCATCGCCGTCACCCTCGGGCTGGACCGGGTCGAGTACGAACCCGAGCAGTTCCCCGGGCTGGTCTGCCGGATCGACGAGCCGCGCGTGGTCGTGCTGCTGTTCGGCAGCGGCAAGCTCGTCTGCACGGGGGCGCGCAAGCCCTCCGACGTCGAGGTCGCGGTCAAGAAGATCACCCAGGAACTCCGCGGCGCCGGCCTGCTCCGCTAGCCGGGTCGGACGGCCCGGGACCGTGGCGATCCCGAGCGACCTCCCGATCGTCGACCACCACTGCCACCTCTCGCCGGACGGCGAAGGCGTGGCCGCGGCCCGGCGATTCCGCCAGGCCGGCGGCACGCACCTGTTCCTCGCCACGCAGAACTACGACCTCGTCGTGCCCCGGACGCTCGAGGACTACCGTCGCCAGTTCGCCACGACCGTGGAGCTCGCCCGCTCGATCGAAGCCTCGGTCGAGATCCGATGCTACCCGGTGCTCGCGCCGTACCCGGTCGATCTACTCGACCAGGTCGAACGGCTCGGCCCTGCCGGGGCGGTCGAACTGCAATCGCGGGCGCTCGAGGTCGCCGGTCAGCTGGTCGAGGAGCAGAGGGCCGTGGCGCTGGGCGAGGTCGGCCGTCCCCATTTTCCAGTGGCCGAACCGATCACCGAATCGATCGACGCGGTGCTCCGGCGGGCGATGGAGATCGGGCGTGACGTCGGTTGCCCGGTCGTCATCCATTCGGCCGACCTCGACGCGGGTGGGTTTCACGAGCTCGCGGCATTCGCCGCCCGGGCGTCCTTCCCGCTTCAACGGCTCGTCAAGCACTACCAGCGCACCCGCCTCCCTGCCGCCGAGTACCTTGGCGTGACGCCCTCCTATCTCGCGCGCCGGGAGCTCGTCGCCGGATCGCTGCAGGGGGGCGAGGGCTGCTTTCTCGAGACCGATTTTCTGGACGACCCGCGTCGCCCCGGCGCCGTGCTCGACCTCGCGACCATCCCCCACCGCGCCGCGGCCGCCATCGGCCGCGATCCGGCAGCGGTGGAACGACTTCGCGTGCCGTTCCAACGGACGGTGCAGGCGGTCTACGGGTTCACTCCGGAGGTCGGCCCTCAGGGCGCCCGATGACCGGTCGAAGAAGGTCCGGGGGTCTCATCGTCCTCGAAGGGATCGACGGGGCGGGCAAGAGCACCCTTCAGCGTCGACTCGCCCTCCGGTGGCGGGCACGAGGATGGCGCGTCGTCCTCAGCCGAGAGCCGCACGACCCCGATCTGGGCCGTGCCGCGCAGGTCCGCGGCGCCAAGGATCCCCTCGCCGGAGGGCTGCTCTTTACGCTCGACCGGGCCCTCGCCGCCGCAGATACGGAGCGGGCGATGCGAAAGGGAGCCCTCGTCCTCCAGGACCGCTCCTACTTCTCGACGATCGCCTACCAAGGCAGTGCGCTGGCCCCGGGCGAGCGGCTGGCACTGATGCTCCTGCAACGTCACCTCACTCCCGAACCGGACCGCGTCCTCTGGCTCGACCTCTTACCGGTCGAGGCACTCGACCGGCTGCGGGCTCGCGGTTCCCGGCGTGCCCCCTTCGAGACGATGGCGACGCTCCGCCGTGTGCGCGCGGCGTACCGGCGCTTGGCGCGCGATCCGCGCTGGATCCGGCTCGACGCTCGCGTACCCCCCGACCAGCTCGCCGAGCTCGCCGATCGGGCGCTCGCGCGATTCCTCTCGACCCGGCGGCCGGTCCGAGCCCCAAGAAGCTAATCTATCGGGACCGCCCACGACCGGCCGGTCGGATGGGCGAGATCCTTACCCACGAGGAGACGCTCGACGCATCGTACCTGCCGCCCAAGATGCCCGGTCGGGAGACCGAGCTCCAGACGCTGATCACCCGCTACCGCGACTCGCTGGGCAAGGGGTTGCCCTACCACCTGCTCCTCACGGGAGGGATCGGCAGCGGCAAGACCGCACTGGGGCTCAAGCTCGCCGAGGAGCTGCGCCGTCTGGGCCGGCTGAAGGGACTGTCGGTCCAGACGACCTACGTCAATTGCTGGAGGCGCTCCAACGACCGCTCGATCCTCCTCGACCTCGTCCGCAGCGTCGGCGCGTTCGTCCCCGACCGGGGCTACAGCCACAGCGAGATGCTCGACATCTTCGACCAAGGGATGCGCAAGAATCCGGGGCACCGGTTCATCGTCCTCGACGAGGTCAGCGGGCTCGTCCGGCATGGGACCAAGCTCGTCTATCTCCTCACCCGCGCCCGCGAGATCTCCTTGGGGGCGGTCTCGCTGTTCCTCATCGCACCGGAGGATGTGCTTCCCTACCTCGACGCGGCGAGCCGCTCGAGCTTCGGACTGACCCACCGTCTCCCGCTCGAACCGTACGACCGGCCGGCGCTCGAGCGGATCCTGGACGCTCGCGCCCAGCTGGCGCTCCGGCCCGGCAGCTACCCGCCGGAGGTGCTCGAATCCCTGGCCCGCGCCGCGGCGCCGCGGGGCGATGCCCGGTTCGCCCTCGAACTCCTCCTCAACGCCGCCCGCGTCGCCGAGGAACAGGGCGCCACCGAGATCGGCCCAGAGCACGCCCGCGCGGCGCGCGGGAGCCTGGTCCCCACGGAAAGCGAGCACCGCCTGGAGGAGCTGCCCGTCGGTTCGCTGTACGTGCTGCTCGCCTCGGCCCGCTCGCTCCGGGGGCCGAAATCCACGGCGTCGACCGAGCGGGTGCGTCGCACCTACCAGGCGCTGGCCGAGGAACGAGGCACGAAGCCCATGAGCCGGGTGACGTTCTGGCGGACCGTCAAGAGCCTCGAGCGCGATGGCTACCTGGACGTCCAGCCGGCCGCGGTGGGACGTCCGGCCCAGCTGCGGCTGGACGATGTCCCCGTGAGCCGGCTCGAGCTCTTGTTGGAGGAGCGCCTCGCCGACGGACCTCGCAAGCCCGTCAACCCACGATCCCCCCTCCGCCCGTCGTAAGGCGGGGATCCGCGCCACCTCCGGCCCGGTGGTCCGGGTCGCGCTGTTCCCCCCCGGCGTTGGAAGTCGTCTGGGCAAAGGCTAAACGACACTTCCCGGTCGAACGCTTTGTGGCGACCGCCGAGGCAACGATCACGACCCTTCCGATGGTGGGGGGCTCCCGTCTGCCCCCGTGGATCCGGGTTCGTCCACCCCAGGGCGAGCGGTATGTTCGGCTGCGCGGGCTGATCGACGACCTTCATCTGGGAACCGTCTGTCGCGAGGCGCGCTGCCCCAACCTCCCCGAGTGCTGGTCGGCCGGCACGGCGACGATCATGCTCCTGGGGACGGACTGCACGCGCCGCTGTGATTTCTGTGCCGTCACCACCCGCTCCCCGCACGGCCGGGTCGACCTGGACGAGCCGGACCGGGTCGCCGACGGCGTTCGGCGCTCGGGCCTGAGGTACGTGGTCCTCACCCAGGTCTGCCGCGACGACCTCCCGGACGGGGGGGCCGCGCTCATGGCGGAAACCGTCCGGTCCATCCGCCGAGCATCTCCCGGAACACTCGTCGAGCTGCTCATCGGAGATCTGGGCGGATCGGAGTCGGCTCTCGACACGGTCCTAGCGGCGCGGCCGGACGTATTAGCGCACAACGTCGAAACGGTCGAACGTCTCTCGCCCGAGGTTCGAGACCGTCGGGCGGGCTACGCCCGCTCGCTCGAGCTCCTGGCTCGTGCGAAAGAGCGCGAACCCGTCTCGACCATCACCAAGAGCTCGATCATGCTCGGACTCGGGGAGACGGACGATGAACTCGACGAGGCGTTCCGCGACCTGCGCGCCCGTGGCGTCGACCTCCTGACGCTCGGCCAGTACCTGCGTCCGACTCCGGCCCATCGGGCCGTCGACCGGTACGTCCCGCCCGAGGAGTTCGCTCGGCTCCGCGATCGTGCTCTCGCGCTCGGATTCTCGGGCGTGGAGGCTAGTCCGCTCGTGCGGAGCTCCTACCACGCCGAGGAGCTGTATCGGGCGGCGGGGGGTGCGAGCTGAACCATGGCGAAGAAGGTCCGCTCCAAACCGGAGGACACCGAGGAGAGCAAGTTCGAGTTCCCGGTCTTCGACGAGAAGGCGTTCATCGTCCACGAGCTCGAGCTGACGACCGGGATGGCACTGGGCCTGACGTTCGCCGTCGTGGCCGGTCTCCTCTCGGCGCTGCTGTCGATCTTTGGCGGGACCAGCCTCACGCTCGGCGCCCCCATCGCCGTGGGGATCCTGGTCGTCGTGGCCTCGCCCTTCCTGTTCATGACCTTGCACCCCGCGACGCGAGAGTATACCAAGACCGACTGGGCGGGCGTGATCGCGCTCGAGGTGTTCACGTGGCTCGGGCTCTGGCTGCTGCTCGCCGGCATCATCGGAACGCGCTAGCGCGGTGCCGGGTCGGTCAGCCACGGCAGCCGCTTGGCGAGCAGTTCGCCCAGCGCGAGAGGGAGCTCCGGAGCGGCCGCCGTGACGGACAACGGGTAGAAGCCGGCGTCGGCCGGTAGGCTCTTGGCCAGGTCGCGGCCGAGGGAGATCTGCCGGAGCCGCGAGGTCAGGATCGCCTCGACGCCGCGATCGCTGCGCCGGCTCTCGACGGCCAGACGGCCGTCCTCGGCGACGAACGGTCCTTGCAGTACCGGGGCGCCCTCGGCCGTCCACTTCTCCAGGAAGGGTTCGGCCCGCGCGATCCCCGGGGGTGGACCGTCCTGACGACGCACCGCCGGCACCTCGGCCTCCGCCGTCTCCACGAGCACCGAGAACGTACGGTCCGATGCGGCGAACGCGGTACCGAGGACCCGAAAGCCGGTGCGCTCGGCCTCCTCGGCGATCGAGCGTGCGGCCTTGGCGATCTGGGGGAACAGAATGTCATCGACCAGCGCCGGGCGGAGCAGCGTCAGCACCGCGATGTGGGAGCCCCGCTCCCGCGCGAGCTCAACCCCGGCGCCGAGGTCGACCCGGGCCGGTGACCGGATCTCGAAGAAATCGTCCCGCGGGCGCTCGAGATAGGCCTGAGCGGCGAGGACGAGCGTTGCGAAATTTCGACGCGAGAGGGCGCTGGCGACGTTGCGGTTCGGATCGACCGGATCGTCCAGGATCAACGGTACTTCCGGGGGTACGCGCGGTTCGGCACCGGCGGTGAAGGCGACCCGGACTGGCGCCCTCCACTCGCGGGCTGCCCCCAACAATCCGTCCAGGCTGCCGAACTTGAGGATCAGGAGCTCGACGAGGTACCCCGAGAGTCCCTGGGTACGGGCCTCCGAGCCGTAGACGCCCTGCGCCCGAAGGAAGCGCTTGGCGAGCCGGATCTCCTCGACCATCGCCGGGGTCTGACGCTCCCGAAGGTACTCGTTGTGGTAGGGGGTCCGGTCGACCGCGCTGAGGGGACGCGAGGGGTCTTCGACCGCGTAGCCGGGGACGGCGTCGACATGGAAACCGGCGAATTCTCCTCGAAGGTAGGGGTGCTCGGCGTACCGAGTCTCGGACCGCTCGAAGAGCTCGCCGGCGAGCGCGAGACCGTCACGTTCGAGGTCTTCGCGCGAGAGCTTGGGGTCGAACAGCAGGAAGAGGTCGATGTCGAGGCGGTCCGAGAGGAACGTGGCCCGGGCGGCGCTGCCCGCGACGATTGCGCGGACGAGCGGGATGCCCTTGGCCTTGGCCTTCGCCGTCGCGAGCTCGACCAAGGCGTCCCGCGCTCGCGCCACACGGGCGAGGAGCTCCGCCGTCGGGGCGACCTCGGCGCGGATCCGGGCCTCGAGCTCTGCCGAGCCGGCCGGGCCCGTCCCTGCATGCGCCGATCCGGGCACGCCGGGCGGGAGGGGGGTTGGGGCTTGAGAGTTTGGGGCCAAAGGTGGTCGGGTACGAGTTCCACCGCGCGGAGGTGCAATGCGACGGCCTCCCTCCCGGGCGCGCGGGTTGCGCGAACGGGCCGGTCCCGTCTTGCCTGCCGTTCCGCGAGCGAGACGCTCGCCTCCGGAAAGGGTAAGCGCGAGAGAATCCGTACCGAGGCTGATGGCGGCAGTAGCGTTGCCCGATCTCGTGCACGAGGCCACGCTCTACCAACCTCTGGAGGGCGGGAAGGTCCGGTGCACGGCGTGCGCGCGGTACTGTACGATCGCGGCCGGCTCGCACGGCTTCTGCTTCGTGCGCAAGAACACCGGGGGTCGCCTGGACCTGCTCACCTACGGCCGGATCGCCGCGCTCCAGGTCGATCCGGTGGAGAAGAAGCCGCTCTCCCACTTCCACCCCGGCGCCCGGGTGTTGTCGATGGGAACGGTCGGGTGCAACTGGCGATGCCTGTACTGCCAGAACGCCGAGATCTCCCAGGAGCGCGAGGTCGCCGGTCGGTCGTTCTCGCCCACCCAAGCCGTGCGTCGGGCCCGTGAGCTCGACTGCCAGGGCCTGACCTTCACCTACAACGAACCGACGATCTTCATCGAGTACGCCCTGGACATGATCACGGAGGCGCATCGGCACGGGCTGTTCGCGAACTTCGTGACGAACGGCTACATGACCCCGGAGGCGGTCGGATTGCTCGGACCGCAGCTCGACGCGATCTCGGTGGACTTCAAGGGCAGCGGCGAGGAGGGGTTCATGCGGAAGTACATCACCGCCAAGGGGCCGGCCCCGATCCTCTCAACGCTGACGGACCTCAAGCGACGGGGCGTGCACCTCGAGGTCACGAACTTGATCGTTCCCCAAGTGGGGGAGGACGAGGCCGCCCTACGGCGGCTCGCGCGGTTCGTCGTCAACGAGCTCGGCCCGTCCACCCCGTTCCACCTCCTGCGCTGGCACCCCGACTACAAGATGATGGACCTCCCCCCGACGCCGATCCGGACTCTCGAGCGTCTGCACGCCATCGCGGTCGAGGAAGGGCTCGAGTACGCCTACCTGGGCAACGTCTGGGGGCATCGACTGGAACACACCTACTGTCCGGGCTGCGGAGCGGTCGCCGTCGAGCGGTACGGGTTCGTGATCCGTTCCTGGAACTTGGACCGACAGAACCGCTGCTCCCGCTGCGGTCGCTCGATCCCGATCGTCGGCACGTTGCAGACGAACTACGAGCCGACATTCGCCCTACCGGTGATGTGACCGGACGTCGCTGCGGTAACGCGTAAATCCCGCCGCCCCTCCGACCGGGTGGAGCTCCTCGCGCGATGCCGATCCTCGTCCCCGGTACCTTGGCGACCGATGCGCAGCTCGCCCAGATGTTGCAGGATCACCGGGAAGCCATTGAGGAGTTCGTCCGGCGGGCCGAGGCCCCCACGGGGAAGGTCGACGCGCCCCTGAGTCTCCGCACCGTGGCCGACTTGGGCCGTGACCTGCTCGTACTGTGCGACGTGGCCGCTCGGCCCGAAACCCCGCGCCCATTGCGCGAGGCGATCGTGGACGTGAGTTACGACGGTATGCTGGCGCTCATCGATCTGACGAAGTCGCATACGGATGCCCCGAAGGTACCCCGCCCGTCGAGAGCGAGCTCGTGACCCTCGCCCCGTCTCTCGGGCCGATCGGTGTGCCCCCGGAGTCGTCCCGACCGCCCGGCTGGGGATCCGGGCCGGTGGAGTGCCGAGGGCGCTTCGCATGACCTCGGTCGGCCCCTTCCCGCCCTCCCCGCCCGGAAGCGTGCGGGGGGAGGTCCCGCTCTCCTTCCGAATCGGTCTCAATGCGATGGTCGGTCTACTGGGTTTGCAGTTCCTCCTCGGAATGGCCGTCAACCTGTACGTGGCTCCGAGCGTCCTGCCCTCGAGCCTGCTCCAAGCGCTCGGCCCGGGGGCGACGTCCTCGCCGTGGATGGTGACCGCCCACGTCTATGTCGGGGCGGCCCTGGGCGTACTTGCGCTGGCGCTCCTTCCGTGGAGCCTCCGGGTGTCGCCCGGTCGCGTGTTCGGTGGGTGCGTGGCCGGTGCGGTCGGAGTGTTCGTTGCGGCCGTAGCCGGTGCGGCCTACCTCGCCGATAGTCGGGCGGCGGACGCTTCCTACGCCATGGCCGTCGGCTTCCTCGTGGCGTTCTGGGCGTTCTTCTGGACCCGGGTGCAAGGCGAGCGGACCCGGGGCGTGTAGGCCCTCACCTCGGGGCGTCACTCGTTCCACCGCGGCCGGACTGCGCGGCCCACCCGCGAAACGCCCGCCCGATGTCACTCCGTCGCGACGCCGGGAAGGTGTTGGGATTGCGGGCCGTGCCCGGCGGACCGACCTCCACGGCTCGCGCCGCTCACGGCGGGGGGGCGACCCCGAGGTAGGCGGCCAGCTCCGCCTCCCGCTTCCGACGCTTGCGCCGGGAGATCGGAAAATCCCACGGGAGCCGTTCGCCCGGGTGCTTGACGTCCTCGTAGAGGGTAACGAACGCCGCCGCCGCGGCGATCGACGTCGGGATCATGAACAGGTAGATCACGTCGGCGAAGTCGAAGTGGAGGGTCACTGCGGCCGAGCCACCCCCGAGGGTCAAGGCATAGGGCCCGAGAATGAAGAGGGCGAGCGTCGCCAGGATGTACTGGTAGATCAGCTTCGTCGCCCGATTCGCGAGCCGGAAGAACCCGTACGCCCCGGTCGTCTGGAAGGCCGTGAAGCCGGCCGAGGTCACGGCGAGGGCGCCCCCTGCGTAGGTCAGGAGCGCGACGGTGATGGAGGGATGGAGCTCGAGACCCGAACCCCCGAAGAGGTTGAACAGGACCTCGATCGGGAGGAGCACGAGAAGGAAGATCAGCACGATTCCCTTCGCTACCCCCTTGGCAAGGCACCACGGCAAGCCGGGGAGGTCGTGGCGGCGGGACCATACATCCGGGAACTGCGGGAGGGACGGGGGAGTCCCGGTCGGAGCCGGCGGGGGCACAGGCCCCGACGCGACGGGCGGCGTGGGCGGAAGAGGCCCGGAGGCCGGATCGGGAGCGAGGGGGCCGGTCATCCGACCCTCGAGGAGGGGAGCGCGAACATCGACGACCCGAGCGAGTACGTTGTCGTGACCGTGGCACCGGGAACCATGCAACTCGATGGGCCGCTCAGGTTCACGGGCGCCGAGAACGAACGATGGGCGGGCACGTCGAGCGCCAGCTCCACCGGGGGGCCGCAATCGGCCCCGGCGTCGACGACCTGGAAGGTCAAATTGCCGACGTCGGCGAAGGAGGCGTTGTCCGTGAAGGCAATCGTGGCGGAAACCGTTGTCCGATTGGCCGCCATCGCCGGAGTGCCCGGACGGACGCTCAAATTCTCGAAGGGGGCCCCCCAGCTCGCGTTCGCGGCGAGCGTGATCCCGAACTGGTAGACCCAGGCGTAGGTGCCATTGAGCCAGAGGTTACCGACGATCGGCGTGTTGTTCAAGAGGAGCCGGGCGCCGTCGGAGGAGAGGGTCGTCGCGGGGATCTGGAAGGTGAGTCCGAACGTGGTCGTCCGGTTCCCGGGGGCGATCGTGACCGCCCCGGTGCTCGCGTAGGGCACGAGCGGCCCCCAACCGGTATGTGCCACGGCCGAGAGGTCCAGTACCAGCGGGTAGGAGCCGGCGTTCGTGATGTTCACCCCGAAGGCAGCGGTGAATCCGGTCGCCGCAGAGTAGGCGAAGGAGTAGCCCTTCCCCCCGGCGGTGCTCACTTTCCCCTTGGAAGCGAACTCGATCGCCGAGATGACCGTCGAGACCAGGAACACCACGACGACGACCAGGGCGAGGATCGCCGACCACCGTAGATATCTCGCCAAGCGGTAGAGGGGTGGACGTCGGCGCTCGTAGGACATCATCGAGGTTCGTCCCCGGGGGGCGTCGGAGGGGTCGACGGGGTCGCGCGCGGCCCGACGCCATCGACCTGGTCCGGGCTCCAGTCCCCGCGATGCCGGCCGACGACGAGATAGTTGACCGCACCCCCGATCACGAGAACGCCCACCACGAGGGCGACGACCGTAACGACACTGCGGGCGAGCCAGTTGGCGAAGTCCCTGAGCGAGGAGTTGACGTGGGCGCTCGCGTTCTCCAGGCTTCCATTGCGGGTGAAGCTCGCGGTTCCCGATGGGAGGGGCAGGATCGGGCGAGGGGATCCAGCGACAGGGGTAGGGCTATTCGCGGGAGCAATCAGGCTTGCGAGGAGGACCAGGACTAGGAGCCCGGCGGCGACCGCCGTCCCCTGCCTCCCGCGAAACTTTAGGAGACGTCGAGCGACCGGCGACGGTCTTCCGAGTGCGAGGGTCGTCCGTGGTCCAGGCTTGGCCGGTATCACCTGAATTTGCTGCCCGTCCGTTTTGTGGAGCGAGTTCGACAATCAAGTACTTTGCCCGGGCGAGGGCCTCAGGGTCAGTCCATATCCTGGGGCGCCCCGTTCTGAAGTCGTTCGCGACCCACGGATCGTCCCCCAATGGGTCGATACTCGCCAAGTCCGAGGGAAGCGTCCTCGACTCCGAGCTCCCATTTGTTCGAGTTCTCGTGCTCGGTCCAGGGAGCAGCGTCCCGGGCTCGGTGGGAATGCCTCCCGATCTCGGCCGTCTCTAAGCCCGACGACCCGGGCCAGGCCTTGTCAAGAAGTTCAAGGTCCGGAACTCGGTCGGACTGCCGACGGGCTCGGGACGGCATCGGCTACGGTTGAAATCAGGACGCGACTGGAAATCCCCCCGCAGTCCCACGGACGACCCGTGTGGAGCTGCGTACCGGCGACGCCTCCAGTGCTGTGGGATGCTATAGCAAGATATAAACCAAGTCATGGAGTACCGCACATGATGGCGAGTACGACGGTGCAGCTCTCGCGGGAGCACCGAGACGCACTGGCCAGCATGAAACTCCATTCGCGCGAGACTCTCGACGATGTCGTCGGCCGGGTCCTGGAGGATCTGCAGGAGTTGGACAAGGCTACCCTCCGGGCCATTGCGAAGGCAAGGAGGGAGATCGCGGCGGGACGCTCGATGAGTCACGAGAAGCTCCGTGAAAAGATGGGCTTCTGATGCCCTTCGAGATTATCTGGTCCGACTCCGCGATTCGGCAACTGAGGAAACTCGATCGAGGCATCGCACGGCGAATCTTCGACAAGGTCGGGCAGCTTTCAGAGAATCCGCTTCGATGGGTCCGGCGGATGAGCGGGGTCTCGGCCTATCGATTGCGGGTGGGCGACTATCGGGTCCTGCTCGACATCAACGAAGGAGAGCTCCGGGTGCTAGTTGTGGAAGTCGGTCACCGAGGGTCCGTCTACGATTGAAGTGCGTTCGTGGACGAGAACCGCCGGGCCGAGTCTGATCGACTCGGTGCGTACTCGAGGCGAATCGACTGCCGGGGCCAGGATTCGAACCTGGGAACTCCTGCGAGAGCAGATCTTGAGTCTGCCGCCTTTGGCCGCTCGGCCACCCCGGCTCGGTAGGAGAGGGGAGCCCCGGGGTTATTCCTCTTCGCCTTCGAACGACTCGCCGAATTCCTCGGGCTGCTCGGCCAGGGTCGGTTCCTCCGGGGTGGCCCCCGGGCGGGTCGAGGTCTCGGGGGACGGCATGGTCCGGCGAGCCGGGTGAAGCAGCACGCGGCGGACGTGCCCGCACCGGAGACAGGTCTGTACCCGGCGTCCCGCACGGAACCGCGTGCGCACCGTCCGGCCCTCGGTCCAATAGACCGAGCACTGCCGACAGTAGAGCGATCGGTACTCGGGCAGCAGACGCACGTTGTACTTCATGCCAATTCGTCGGGCGAGTCCGACGTAGCGGTCGGCCAGGTCGGCCCGGCCGCCCGTCGCCTCCTGGTCGGCGAGGGCGAAGAGTACGCCCACGCGCTGCCCGGCGACCCGGATCATCTGGGAGGTACGCCGGCCGCGCCGGCCGCGTCGCTCCGAGGCTGCGCCGCCCCGCATACCGGGCAAACCACCGCGATCGCCGATATCAGCGTGTTGCAGCGGACACAGTGGAGCGCGCGGCCGGTCCACTCCGGCGGGACCCACTCCGGAGGCGGGGCCGGGGCCGAAGGTGGAGGGGGCGGAGGAAGGGGGTATTCGGAACCGGCCACAGGGGGAGGGGGAGCGGCAAAGGTGGTCGGGGCGCCGGAGGGTGCCGCCGTGGGAAGGCTCATCGGTGCGGTCGGTCCGAGAACGGTCGCGCCGCAGTTCTTGCAGAACAGCGCACCGGGCTCGGCGACCGTCCCGCATCGGGGACAGACGGGCACGCCCCCGGGAACCTATTTGGTTTATTTCACCCTCCACCCGGTCCGTGCGAACTCGATGCGTGGCGCTCGCGACCCGGGATCCGGCATTGTACGCCGAGCTCGCCGCCGTCCTGCGGGAGCGGCGGATCCCGACGGTGAGCGTGCTCCCCGGCGACCGGATCCCGGACCGGGCCGCCGTCGTGCTCACGAGTCCCGCTGAGACGTCGGCCATCCAGCACCCACGCGTCCTGGGCGTGCCCGCGGATTCGCACCCGGAGAGCCTCATCGCTGCGATCGCCGGCGCGCTCGGCCCCGCGTCGAACTCGGACGAGCTGATCGTCGGGATCGACCCGGGTCCCCGCCCGGGGTTCGCCGTGCTGGCCGGCGGGAACTACCTCTTGGACGGCACCCTGAGTGGCCCGGAGGAGTCCGCCGAGCTGGGGCGCAATCTCCACCGGCGGTTCCCCGACCGGAGCATCCGTTTCCGCGTCGGCAGCGGCGACCGCACCTCCCGCACCCGGATCGTCAATGCACTGTGGGAGCTGCGCCGGCCGGTCGAGCTCGTCGACGAGGCGGGGACGACGCCGCGGGGCCACCGCCGCCCGCGCGACGCGATCGCCGCCCGTCACATCGCCCGTGCCCAGGGCCAACGCGTGGAGGGACCGGCTCCGCTGCAGATCACTCCCGGGGAGGTCGCCAACGTCCAGCGCCTCAGCCGGGAATCCAGCGAGGGTCGATTCACCATCTCCAAGGAGCTCGCGGCCCGCGTCCTCGAGGGCGAGCTCACCCTGGCGCAGGCGGTGGAGGAAGGCGAGCGACGGTACCGAGCGCCGGCGGTCCCCGCCAGCCGCGGTGCGCGCCAACGTTCATAATCGACCCCTCGCTCGACCCCCGTCCATGCCCGTCGACGCCACCGTCGAGACGCGGATCCGCCGCCTTGCGCTCGAGAACGCGCTCCAGCACTCCGGCGCGCCGCGACCGGGGCCGATCCTCGCTCGCTTACTCGCGACCGACCCGGGGCTGCGCGCGCACGCCGAGGAGCTCGGCCCCTGGGTTACCTCGATCTGCCGGGAGGTCGGCGAGCAGGATCGCGCGGCCCAGGAGTCGGCCCTCTCGGGGCTGGGCGGGCCGGAGCCGAAGGGACGGCCTGCCGAGGGCGGAGGCGAGGCCGAGCTACCGCCGCTGCCGGGGGCCGAACCGGGCCACGTGGTACTGCGATTGGCACCATTTCCCTCCGGCGCGCTCCACATCGGCAATGCGCGGATGCTGTTCATCAACGACGCCTACCGCCGCCGGTACGACGGCAAGCTGCTGCTCGTCTTCGACGACACCGTCGGGTCGGAGGAGAAGCGCGTCGACCTCGAGGTCTTCGACCTAATCCGCCACGATCTGGAGCTGGCGCAGATCTCCGTCGATCAGGTGGTCTACAAGTCCGACCGGGTGCCCCTGTTCTACCCATGGGCGGTCCGGGTCATCGAGCACGACGCGGCCTACGTCTGCACCTGTTCCGCCGAACTGCTGCGCGAGAATCGGCGCAACGGGGTGGCGTGCCCGGAGCGGTCCCAGACACGGGCCTCCACCCTCGAGGCGTGGAACCGGATGCTCGGTGGCGACTACGCACCGGGACAGGCCGTCCTCCGTCTCCGCACCGACCTGAACGACCCCGACCCGGCCTTCCGGGACCGCGTGCTGTTCCGGATCAGTGACCTCGACCATCCGAGGGTGGGTCGGCGCTACAAGGTCTGGCCACTCCTCGAGTTCTCCTGGGCGGTCGACGACCTCCTCCTGGGCGTGACGCACGTCCTCCGCGGCAAGGACCTGGTCGTCGAGGACCGGATGGAGCAGTACCTCTGGCAGCTGCTCGGCGAGCACGGCCCGCCCTTTCTCCACTGGGGGCTCTTGAGGGTGCGCGAGGCGAAGATCTCCAAGAGCAAGTCCTACGCGGAGGTCAAGAGCGGCACCTACGACGGCTGGGCCGATCCCCGGACCTGGTCGCTCGCCTCGCTGGAGCGCCGGGGTATCCGGCTCGATGCGGTGCGGCAGTTCACGCTCGCGTTCGGCCTCTCGCTCGCGGACATCGAAGTGCCCGCCGAGACGCTGTACGCCGAGAACCGCAAGCTCATCGATGCCACGACGCCGCGGCGGTTCTACGTCGGCGACCCCGTGCGGGTCGCGGTGGACGGGTTCCCCGCCGAACTCGCCGAGGTCAGCCTTCCCAACCATCCGGAGCGCCAGGAGCTCGGTGCCCGTGCGCTCCCGGCCGGCCCGGAGTTCTGGCTCCCGCGATCGGAACTGGAGCGGCACGCGGGTGAGGAGATCCGGCTCAAGGACCTGGCGAACATTCTGCTCCCGGCCAGCGGGACCCCGACCGACGGCGCCGCGCTGCCGGCGCGGTTCACCTCGATCGAGAATAAGCGGCTGCCCCGGATCCAATGGGTCGGTGCCTCCGGAGCTGTGGAGGTCGACCTCCTCGACGTCGACGGCCGCCATCTGCGCGGACGGGCCGAGGCCTCGCTGCGGAGCGCACGGCCGGGCGAAGTGTTCCAATTCGAGCGGGTCGGGTTCGTGCGGATCGAGGACAACTGGGAACCCTCGACCGAGCCCGTCCGAGTCTGCTTCGGCCATCCGTAAGAGGGGCGCCGACTTGGGATCGTACCGCAGATCGAACTCCGAGCCGAGGACCTCACGCTCCGAGGATCTTGTACTCTGACGGGGGGAACCCGCGTTGCCGATGCTTTGCTCACAACGGGATCGGTCCGTCCGGCGCTCGAGGGACCGGGCGGATGCGCACTCCCCGCGTTCGGCCTGACCACGTCACGAAAGCGTGATCGAATTCAGGAACACTCCATCGCCCGCGCGAGCCATGTTCAGCTCGACAGTGTTCGAAAAGCCGCTGAGTGTCGCTCGAGCCGACTTTGGGCCGGAGACGGATGTATACACCGAAGCCCAAACCACCCAGCTGAGTGTCAACGCGAGGAGGTACCTGTGGACCGTCCAGGTGGCCGGCACGGTGAACTTCGTGTTCCACGAGGCGTGGACCGCGGCTCGGTTCGAAATCGGGCCCGAAGAGTAGGAGAAGCAGGTGTTCGCCCCTCCGACCACCTGGCACCCGTCCGTGTACCCCTTCACTCCTTCCCACTCGTAGGTTGTCCCGACCTTCGTGGGCGGGACCGACGCGGACACCGTTTCATTGGACGGCCCGTAGCTACGATTGGCGGTCAGGTCGTGTAGGGTGGGGCTTTCCACTTCGACCTGCCACAGGTCGTACCAGGAGCAGATCGATTCGAGACCGCTGACGTTCTGAAAGTGGCAAACGCTCGGGTGGGCTTGGAGGGTTTCCACGAACTCCAAGGTCGAGTTCAGCGCGACCGATGTACGGTTGGCCGGAATGCTCAGGGGTAGCTCGACGCCGAGCGATGGTTGGAACATAGGGTTGTAGTCCGCCTGAATCGAATTGCACGTCCCACTGCACCTCGGGATCACCGCGTGCCCCCAGTACCCTCCAGCGCCGGTGAGTCGGTGGAAAAAGGGCGGGGTGTCGTTCATCGAGCCGTTCCCGGAGGAGACGAGGTAGTCGGAACTCGTGACCATCCGTACCTTGAACGGCGCGGTCAGGAGGATGGGAGTACTACCACCGGCGAGGGTGCCGGGAGCGATCAGAAGAAGCAGCGCTGCAAACGCGGCGAGCCCGCCGACGGCGCCCACCTGCGCCTGGCGGCGGGCCCGTCGGGCCGCTCGGTTCGACATGGTACTGCCATGGAACCGAGAGCCTCCTGCAGGATAAGCGGGCCAACCTCCCGCCGATCCTCGTTCTGGACACCAATCGCCCTCCGTACAAGCCCGGACAGAGTCGCTGCGCGAACAGTTCGACCGGTTCGCCGGCCGCGTGCGCGAACGCTCCCGATCCCGTTCGGGTCCTTCCCCATCCCGGCGCCGCCTCGGGGCAGGGGCTTCGCGCGTGAGAGCCGTACCCTTATGCGCCGGGGGCGACCATCTCCCATCGACCCATGCGCTTCCTGCACACTTCGATCACGGTGCGGGACATGGAGACATCGATCCGGTTCTACACGGAGGTCCTCGGGCTCGAATTCGAGCGCCGCCGCGCGATCCCCGAGAACAAGGCCGAGATCGCGTTCGTACGGGACCCGGCGAGCGGAGCGCGCGTCGAGTTCACGAAATGGGAGGGCAAAGACACCTTCGAGCCGGGCGAGCAGCTCGACCACCTAGCCTTCGAGGTGCCCGACCTCGACGCCGCCCTCGCCCAGGCGCGCGCCGCGGGCGCGCGCGTCGCGAAGGAGCCGTTCGCCCTGAAGGGTGGGTCCGGCCGCCTCGCCTTCCTCCTCGATCCCAACGAGGTCTGGATCGAGCTCATCGAGCATCGGCCCGACCGTGGCTGACGGGGTCGATCCGGCGGCGGCCGAACTCTCGCGCCGGCTCCTGCGCGCCGTCTACCAAGCGACGTTCTTCATCCGGTTCGCCTTCGGACTGACCCTCTCGGTCTTCGCCGCCTACCTCACCGGGCACTTCTCGGGGCTGAACCTCGGGGAGGTAGGGGTCGTCGGGATCGTCGCCGCAGCCGCCCCGCTCGGCGAGTTCAGCACCGTTCTGCTCTCGGGGATCCAGGCCGATCACTACGGCCGCTTCCCGATCCTCCTGAGCGGGATGCTGGGAGCCGCGGGGCTCTTCGTCCTCGCCTCGCTCACGCGGTCGGCGGCCGCGCTGGGGGTGATCAACCTCCTGTTCGGGGTCTCCAGCGGCGCGATCCTCGCCGCGAGCCTGGCACTCGTCGGTGATCACGCCGACCCGCGCGTACGGGGGCATGCGATGGGCCGCTTCGACGCGACCAATCTGATGGGCTGGATCCTCGGGTTCGCCGTCGGCTTCGGACTCCTCGCCGCGCTCCCCAACGGCGAGCTGCCCTGGTTGTTCCGCGGCGGTGCGGCCGCGCTCGTTGCGGGGGCGATCTTCGCGCTCGCGATGACCCAGGGATACACCGAGCCCAAGGGGCTGCCCGGGGTGGACCTCGGTCACGTGAAGGATGCGATCGTCCGCCGCGACGTCCTCCTCGTTGCGCTCCCGTGGCTGGTGATCTACATGTTCATCGGCGCGGCGCTCGCGTTCCTCGGCTCGGCCGGTAGCGGTGTGGGCGTCCCCCCGTCCGAGCTCGCGCTCGCCATCGGAGGGGCCGGGTTCCTGCTCTTGCTGACCCAACCGGCGTTCGGGAGCTTCGCCGACCGGTTCGGCCGGTTCCGGTTGATGGCGGTCGGGACGGCCGGGTTCCTCGGCGTCATGGGCTCGCTCGCCGGCATCATTGCCTGGGGCACGCGACCGGAACTGCTCGCGGCGCTCGGGGTCAGCGCGCTCGCGGCGCTGGGGTACGGGCCCGCCGCGCTGGCCGCGCTCGCGGACCTGAGCCGGGCGCTGACGCGCGGCACGACGATGGCGGTCTACTCGCTCGTCATCAGCGTCGGGATGATCGCCGGGCTGCTCGCGTCCACCACCCTGTACTCCCACCTCGGCAACGGCGGTGTCGACGCCTTCTTCGGACTGGTCGGCGCGGGACTGCTCGTACTGACACTGATGCGGGGACTGGACCTGCGCAGCGGGAGAGCGAACGTCGAACCCCCGCAACCCCCCACGACCGCGGGCGGGGGCGACTCGGTCACGATTCCGGTTCGATGACGAGGTGACGGACCACCGGTGCGATCCGCCGTACCTCGGCGGAGATCTCGTCGATCGTCCGCTCGATGTCGTCGGTGGTCAGGGCGTCGGCGAAATTGATCTTGAGGGCGAGCAGCGCGTCCTCGGGGCCCAGCATCATCGATTGGACGGCCCGCACGCGGCGTACCTTCGGATGGGCCTCCACGAGGGTCAGGATCCTGCTGGCCTCGGCCCGGGAGAGCGACTTGCCCACCAGGAGCTCCCGGCTCTCGGCGGCCAGGACGACCCCGGTCAGGAGCATGATCATCCCGACGCCCGCGGCGGTGATCCCATCGATCGAGTCGTTTCCGGTCTGGAAGACCACGAGCAGCCCGCCGAAGGCGAAGGCGCTCCCGACGACCGAGACGATGTCCTGGTAGAACACCGTCTTCAGGCTCTGATGCGAGGACTCGATGAAGCTCTGAACGGTGCTCTGCTCGGCCCGAAGTTCGCGCAGCACGACGTAGACGCCGAGGATGCTGGCGAGCAGGGTGGCGCCGACGACCACGAGACCGGCCGGGATGTCGCTGACCGTCGAGGGGGCGATCGCCTGGCTCAGGCCGGAGGCCAGCACCCCCACGCCCGCGAGGCTGAAGGTGACCAGCGAGGCCGAGTAGGCCCAGAACCACCGCTCCTTGCCGTAGCCGAAGGGGTGGTTGACGTCCGGTGGTCGCTTGGAGGCGAAGTACCCCCACGTGATCATCCCGATCCCGACGAGATCCGCGGCATTGTAGACCGCCTGCGAGTAGACCGCCCGGCTATTCCCGGCGAGCGCGACGTTCAGGGTCAGGCCGAAGAGCGCCGCGTCGAGCACGATGGCGGAGCCCAGAATGAAACCCGAGCGCATCGGTCTCCGGCGGCTCGGATGGAACGGGCTGGGAAATGAGCCTTCCGAAGCGAGGGGAAACCGTCCGGGGGCGGGTGGCCGCGCTCGGGCCGACCAACGGTTATCTGCCCGCCACGGTGGTCGTGGACGGTGGGAAACGTGTCCAGCGCCCGCGCGAAAACAGCGTCCGCCTCGCACCCTGACCTGGCTTCCGAATCACCCCGGTCCGCGACCGGATCGTTCCACCGCCCGACGCTGGAGGAGATGGGTCTCTCGCCGGGAAAGCGAACGCGCCTCAAGCGCCTCCTCTACGGACACGGGCCCGGCGGGGGGACGCTCCTCGTGCTCCCGATCGACCAGGGGCTCGAGCACGGCCCAGTGGACTTCTTCGTCAACCCCGACGCGCTCGACCCCGACTACCAGTTCCGGCTCGCGCGGGACGGACGTTTCTCCGCGATCGCGCTGCATATCGGCCTCGCCGAGAAGTACTTCCACCAGTATGCCGGGGACGTTCCACTGATCCTCAAGTTGAACGGCAAGACCTCCGTTCCGAGCGACGCCCAGGCGTTCAGCCCGCTGACCGGCACGGTCGAGGACGCCGTCAGGCTCGGGGCCGATGCGGTCGGCTACACGGTCTACGTCGGCTCGCCCGCCCAGGACCGGGATTTCAATCAGCTCACCGGCGTCCGGGAGGCGTGCGATCGTCTGGGCATGCCGCTCATCGTCTGGGCCTACCCGCGGGGGGAATCGATCTCCAAGCGGGGCGGCAAGGAGAGCCTCTACGCGATCGACTACGCGGCCCGGGTCGCCCTCGAGCTCGGCGCCGACGTGGTCAAGGTGAACTACCCGGTGGCCTCCGAGAAGGACCAGGAATCGCCCGCTCCCTACAATACGCTCAAGCTCGGCCCGGACGAGTCGTTCCAGAAGGTCGTTCGGAGCGCCGGGCGCGCCCTCGTGCTCGTCTCCGGCGGCGAGAAGGTCGCCGACGCCGAGCTGCTCAAGAAGGTGCGATCGTCGATGGCGGCCGGTGCGACGGGGATCATCTTCGGGCGCAATCTCTGGCAGCGCCCCTGGAAAGAGGCGCTCGACCTGACGCGCGAGCTCCATGGCATCTTCCGGGAGTACGCGCTCCCGCCCCGCTGAGCCGTCGATCCGGCTCTACCTCGCCGTCGCCGGCGAGGACCACCCGAGGGCCTGCACGGGTCGGCGGCTGCTCGCGCGAGGCCTCGTGCTCCGGGCGCACATCGGCCGCGCCCCGCGGTCCATCCTGCTCGACCCGCACGCCGACCGGCCGCTCTCCTCGGCGGATGGGCCGCTCGCCCACGCCAGCGGGTTTCTTGCGCTCGACTGCTCGTGGAACCGCATTGGCCGCCGCGGAGGGCTGCCCGAGTCGAGCGGCTCGGGCAACGGCGGTCCCCGCCGTCGGCTCCCGTTCCTCCTCGCCACCAATCCGCAGCACTACGGTCGGCTCGGCGAGCTCAACACGGCCGAGGCCCTCGCCGCGGCACTATACGTGCTCGGCGAGCACGACCGCGCGCGATCTCTCTTGGACGGATTCGCCGGCGGGTCGGCCTTCTTCGAGGTCAACGAACGGTTCTTGACGCGGTATCGGGCCTGTGCCAGCGCCGACGCGGTCCGGGTCGCCGAGCGTGACCTGCTCGGCGCGCCGGGCGGCGCCTAGTCCTGCTCGTAGCTCCGCCCCTCGGTGGCGACGTGCTCGAGGGCGACGTTCCGTCCGGTCTTGACGCGGTGGTCGAGCGGAACGCGGGCGAAGACCACGCCGCCGTACCGCTCGTAGACCCGGGTGGTGTGCAGCGTCAGGCACCGACCGCCGTAGAGCAGGCGCCCCGTGAGATCCGGGTCGTGCCCCCGAAGAAAGACCGTGCCTCCGATGTGGTCGAGGAAGCGTTCGAGCGCCTCGCGCCCGAACGGCGGTGACCCGCCCCGGTGGAACGCGCTCGCCTCGGCGTCCCGCCAGACCGTGTCGAACAGCAGCCCTTCGGACGGACTGCGGTAGTCCTCCTTCCAGTCACCCTTCGGAACTTCCGAGGGGAAACCCGCGTGGGCGAAGTAGGCCCCGGTAGAGCTGAGCGCCGCCCACGGCCCTCGCTCGATCAGCGCCAGGATCCGGGAGTAGCGCTCGACCTCGGGGCCCCACAGGTCGTCGACCTCCTCGGGGAGGTCGTGGGGGACCACGGGGATCCGGCGGGTCGCCTCGTGGTTGCCCTTGACCAGCGTCACGCGGTCGGGATAGATCGCGCGAAGTTGCAGCAGGTAGAGCGCGTTCGCGACCGAGCCGTGGGGGCAGTCGTCCGGGGGCCGGTCGATGTAATCGCCGAGCCCGACGAGGCAACTGTCGTCGAGGCGTCCGAGGAACTGCCGGGCCACGGCTTCGGTCGAGCGCCAGTCGCCGTGGGTGTCGCCGAAGACGACCGCCTCGCGCACGCCCGTCGACGGAAGTTGGCTGACGCCGTCGCTGACCGGGACCTCGGCCTCGAGCCGGTCGAGCAGTTCGTCGACGTCCGATGCGCCGAGGTGGAGGATCTCGCGCGGACCGAGCAGCTCGGTGCCTCCGGAAGGTGCCGGCATGCTTACCGGAACTCGGCCGACAGGACGGATGGTGCGGGGGGCCGGAGTTCCCGGCGCCGGGGAGCGTCCCCGTCGCCGTTTGAACCGGCGTATGCCCTAGGCAACAGGGTCCTAAGCCCTGCCTCGTGGGCCGCCCGGCCGCGACGCGGCCGGACCTTGGCCGAGCTGGAGCACCCCCGCACGGGAAGCGTACGCTGGGAGGAGTGGAAGTAGCCCCGGCAGGAGTTTCGGCCGAGGAGCCGCGCGCTCCCCGCGGCCTTCGAACCTGCGTCGCGAGATCCAGAGTCTCGCATGATTGGCCACTACACTACGGGGCTACGGAGCTTCCGACCCATCGCTCGGGTAATAGGCGTTGCGCCGGAAGGGGAGCGGACGGCCACGACGGCCGGGGCGGCGCTCCCGGACCGATTCTCGACGACCATACAATATAGAGGAGGGAACTCGGCTTGTCCCTCCATGGGGCGTGAACGCCGTGACCGCAACGAGGGCAGCGTACGGGCGTTCGTTCCGCTCGCTCGCCGTGCGTTGGGCCCGGACCGTACGCGATAGCCTCCCGTCCTTCGTACACCCGAGGCCCACCCCGGGCGCGGCCCGTTGGTCCTGGGGGCTGCTGCTGGGTGCGTCGCCCATACTCGCCGTGGCGCTCCTCCCCGTGGCGGGCTCGGTCGGCGCCGACCTTCCGGTCGCGGCGATCGACCTGGGGGCGTCGTTCCTCCGGATGCTCCTCGCTTATCTGTTGTCGCTGGGGTTCGCGTTGGGTTACGGCTACTATGCCGCGACCCACCGCCCCGCTGAACGAGTTCTGATCCCGGTACTCGACATCCTCCAGTCGATACCGATCCTGGGGTTCTTCCCCATCGCGATCGCGGTGTTCGTCGGGGCGACACCGGGTTCTCCGATCGGACCGAACTTCGCCTCGATCTTCCTCATTTTTACATCGATGGCGTGGAACATGGTGTTCGGGGTCTATGAATCGATCAAGTCGATGCCCCAGGAACTGCGCGAGGCCACGGAGTCCTTCGGTGTCACCGGCCGTCAGCGGCTACGCCAGGTCCTGTTACCGGCGACGACCAACCGGCTCGTCTACAATTCCATCCTCTCCTGGACAGCCGGATGGTACTTTCTCGTCGCAGCGGAGATCATTTCTGTCGGAAAGCAGAGTACCGCTCTCCCCGGGATCGGCAGCTTCCTCCTCGTCGCGGCGGGCGACCAGGACCTGAGCGCACTGATCGCGGGGCTGGCGCTCCTCGTCGTCCTCATCGCGCTGATGGACATCGCCATCTGGCGCCCCCTCACTCGCTGGGCCGAGAAGTTCCGCTATGACCAGGTCCCGAGCGGGACCGCCGACGGGTTGGTCGAGCGACGTTCGGGCCGCCAGCCCCTCCGGCGGGCGGCCGGGGTCGTGGTCCGTTACGTCCGGACCGGGGTAACTCGCGTGAGCACTCCGATCGTGGCCCTCAGCTCCTCTCTCACGAATCGGGCCCGACGCGACAGCGAGGGGGAGTTCGCCAAGGCCGCGGTCCGGACCCTCGCGTTGGGAACCGTGCTGACGTTGGCCTGGCTCCTGCTCATCACGGTGGGCGTTGCGATCATCGGAGTCTTCGAACAGCCGATCGTGGGCAAGGCGAGCCAAGGCATCCACATGCTACCGGCCGCGCTCCTACTGTCCTTCGGTCGGGTGGTCTCGGCCTATGCGCTCTCCCTGGCCGTCGCCCTCCCGCTCGCGATCTGGGTCACCCGGAGCCATCGGGGTTCGAAGATCGGGATGCCGGCGATCGAAGTGGTGGCATCGGTTCCCGCCACCGCGCTGTTCCCGCTGTTCATCTTCGCCCTCCTCGCCGCGCTGGGTTCGAGCCTTGGACCGAGCACCGCCGTGCAGATCGCGGCGATCCTGATGCTCACCACCGGTATGCTCTGGTACCTGTTCTTCAACATCCTGAGCGGCCTCCGTTCCATCCCCCCCGATCTCGAAGAGGCGGCCCGGTCGTTCGGACTGAGCCGCCGCCTGTACTACCGGCGCCTGGTCCTCCCAGCGATCTTCCCCGCGTTCATCACCGGCTCCATCACGGCCTTCGGGGGCGGGTGGAACACGCTCGTGATCGCCGAGTACATCCACTACAGCGCGAGCCAGCACTTCCAGGTACTCGGGATCGGCGAGCTCCTGAACGTCGGTAACCAGCTCGGCCGACCGGGTTTGCCACTGATGGCGGCCGCGCTCCTGGTCCTGATCCTCGCGGTCGTGACGCTCAACGAACTCTTATGGAAACCGCTCTACCGACGGGCCGTCGAGCGGTACCGCATCGACTGAGCCGCTCGGGGGGGATCGCGGCGATGGCGCTCATCGAGGTCGACGAGGTCGAGAAGAGCTTCCCCTCCCACCACGGAACGCTCTCGATCTTGAACGGTGTCACGTTCTCGGTCGCGGCGAACGACTTCCTCGCGATCGTCGGCCCGAGCGGGAGCGGCAAGTCGACGCTGCTGCGCCTGATCCAGGGACTCGACCGGCCGACCGGCGGCGAAGTGCGCTTCCGCGGGCGACCGGTGACCGACGTGCGCCACGAGATGGCATTGGTCTTTCAGAACTTCGCGCTCTACCCGTGGCTCACCGTCCGGGAGAACGTCATGCTCGGGCTCGAGGCCCTTCAGTGGGCGCCGGACCGACGGGAGGCGCAGGCCGACCGGTACATCTCCGTCACCGGCCTCGTGGGATTCGAAGAGGCCTACCCGCGCGAGCTTTCCGGAGGGATGCGCCAGCGCGTGGGTCTCGCCCGGGCTCTCGCCGTGGAGCCTGCCGTGCTACTCATGGACGAGCCGTTCTCCTCGCTCGACCCGCTCACCGCCGAGAGCCTGCGCGAGGAGGTCCTCCAGCTGTGGCGCGACCCGACGCTCCCGCCGGACGCGGTCATCCTCGTCACCCACAACATCGAAGAGGCGCTCGCCATGGCCGACCGGGTCGTCGTGCTCTCCCACCGGCCGACCCGAGTGCTCGCCGGCGTCTTGGTCAACTTGCCTCGTCCCCGGGACCGCAAGTCCGAGGCGTTCTACGAGCTGACCGACTACGTGTATTCCCTGATCACCGAGGGGGGGCCGCCGGCCACCACTCCGAAGGGACTGTCGGTATCGGACGACCCGCTCCCATCGGCGAAGGGCGAGGGCTCGTGAGCCTCGCCGTATTACACCGCTAACCGTCTCCGCCCGCCGGATTCACAATCATTATAGCCGCTCCCCGGGCTAATCCCCCACCGGCAACTTTTGCCAGGGGCTCTCGAGGAACTTGCCTACCACGTACCCGAAATGCACTCCCACCGAAATGATGGGGTTGCTCGTCCTGCTCAAGGACCACCGGGGCGAGGACGACGTCGCCCGACTGGGCGATGACCTGGACCTCGAGATCGACGAGATCCTCCCGGCGATCGACTTCGCCGAAGCGCTCGAGCTCGTCCGGGTCTCCGACGGCCGGATGACGTTCACCGAGGTGGGCCGGCGGCTCGTGGACGCGACCATCCGCGAGCGCAAGACGATCCTCCGCGACCAGCTGAAGCGCACCAAGCTGTACGCCACCCTGGTGCGAGCGCTCGAGTCCGCACCCGGCGGCAGGCTCTCCGATGACGAGGCGAACCGGATCATCGCGTTCACCGCCGCACCGGCCGACGATGCGGTGCTGAACATCATCAACTGGGGCCGGTTCGTCGAATTGTTCCGCTACGATCCCGAGGACCACATCCTCTCGCTCATCCGACACCGTGCCGCCAAGTCCTCGACACCGGCCGTGAACTCGCCACCGCCCGGGCCGGCCGAACCGGTCCTACCGTCCACGCGTGTGGTTCCCGCCCCGGCACCGGCCGCGGACTCGACGATGCGCACCGCGATCGTCACCGCGTGAGCTCGTCGACCACGGTTTCGCGACAATCCTTATGGACCGTCGCCGCTCCCGCGCCCCCGTGGGCACGTAGATCAGCGGAAGATCGCTGCTTTCGCAAAGCAGAGGCCGGGGGTTCAAATCCCCCCGTGTCCATTTTCGCCGAGACTCGGAATCGGCCGGACCGGACCCGGGGTCGCAGGGATTCAGCCTCCCTGAAGGTAGGGCCGGCGGTCGGAGGCGCCCTCGAACGTGGTTTGGTTCGTGCCCGTTGCCGATCAGTGCGCAGAAGGCACTCACGCCGTGCGCCTACATGCGATTCGGCCGTAACCTACCGATCTCACGGCGGGTCGGTCTCGGCTGTGTCAGGACCGAGGTTGACCCCCGAGTTCAGGACCACACCGTAGGGAGACGGGACGACCCACCCCTCAGTCGGCGGGGGCGAGCGGGTGACGTGGATGAGGCCCGACTATCCCCTTCGATACGACAGGCTCGCATCCCCTTCAAACCCCGGAGCGTAACGCCTCTGATGAATTGGCAGGCAATCCATCCCGAATCGGAGCGGTCCCGCAGCGGCACGAGGCCCGCGCGCAAATGGGGCCGATCGGCTGTCATGACGATTCTTCTACTGACCACCGGGATTTTACTATGCTTGCCGGGGTCGATGGCGTTGGGGTCGGCCCAGAATCTCGGGGGCCCGACCCTCGGGGCCTCGCCGGCATGGAGACAGCTGTCAACCGCCACCTCGCCCCCGGACGACCTTTCCGTCCCGATGGCGTTCGATCCGGCGGCCGGGGAGACAATCATGCTGAGCACCACGACCTGTCACCACACCTACACCTGGGCCTTCAAGGGCGGGGCGTGGGCCAACATCAGCTCTCACGTTTCGGGTTCCCCGCCCGCCCGGACCGGTGCTTCAATGGTCTTCGACGCCCGAGATGGCTACCTGCTGATCTACGGCGGCCAGAAGGCGTGCGGTGCTGGTGGCTACCTGCAGGACACCTGGGCGTTTTCGAACAATTCGTGGGTTAAGCTGAATATCATCAACCCACCAGGTCCCATCACGGATTATGGCCTGGCGTACGACGCGTACGACCGATACGTAGTCATGTACGGCGGATACCGAGTCAACGGAACGTTAAGGGGCCCGGTCACCACGACCTTCGCGTACGCCGCCGGAAACTGGACGCTACTCCACCCCGCGAACCACCCTCGCCCGCTGTACGATCTCTCGATGGCGGGCACCTTGAGCGGCGCGAGGGGAGTATTGTTGTTCGGGGGTCTCTCTGCTACCAGTTATCATAACGACACTTGGACTTTCCGGGGCGGCACTTGGTCCCACGTCCAACCGCGCCTCTCCCCACCGCCGAGGGCGTACGGGGTGCTAGCCTATGACGCTCGTCTGAGCTCGTTCGTTTTCTTCGGCGGAGTCGGTGCCAACAATGCCGGAACGAATGACACCTGGACCTTCTCGAACGGGTCCTGGACGGACATCACTCCCACGGTGGGGGCCGCGCCTCCTGCGGATTTCACTGCGCCGAAATTCACGATATCGGTAGGCTGCTACGTTCCGGGCGCGGGCCGAGTCTTGCTGTTCGACGGATCCAATCAGACATGGGCCCTCCAGTAGGGGGCCGACCGGTGAAGCTCGCGAGTCCGTCTCCCACCGACGGTCAAGCGTGGCGCCCTCCGGCGCCCGAGACCGACATCCGGGCTCGAGGTAGAGCCCCGGAGTCGGAGGGACCCCGGGACTGAATGGGGTCGGCCAGCCGCCAGAATTTCTCCCCGGATCCATTTAGACCGCGAACGATCAAATCCAGCCGAGGCTCGATATTGTTTTTCGGGTGATCGAAACCCCCGTGTCCATTCGAGGTTCTAAACCCGTTCCGGTTTCGACACTCGGCCGTAGGACCCAGTTTGCGAGGATGGAAGGCGCCGTGGGGGCCGCCTACCTCGCACACTTCACCGGCGTGGACGGTCCGAGCCCGCGAGGGGGGTTCTACCGACCCCGATAGAGCATCGACCGCGCACCGACTTTGAGAATACGTATCTGGTCACCCTCCGCCCGAAAGATCGCTCCCCAGACCCCGAATCGGAGAACGCGGTTTCCGCTCGGACCCCGGAGCCGCTTGACTCGGTAGCCTGCTCCGGGATCTACAGGATCCTGCTCGAGGGCGTCGAACGCCTTCTGGAACTCGTCGTAGATGGAGCGAGGAAGACTGTACAGATCTTGCTCGACTCCGGGCGAGAAGACGACCCGGAACACCGGTCAGTATCCGTGCCTACGGCGGGCGTCTTCACGCGACTGGAACGGCCCCTTCGCCTCGCGGTCCAACTCGTCCAGGAGCGCCTTGGGCGGATTGGCCAGGAGCATCTCCTCGATCGCGTCATCGAGCGACTCGGCCTTGGGATCGTACCCACGAATCATTTCGACCGTTGAGCGCCGAAGGGTGACCTCGATCGGATCGTCCGCGGCCATCGGCAGAGTAACGGGTCCGGGCCGCATAATCTCTCTGGACCTACCGAGCGGCGAGTGGGCGGCACGTTCCCGGGCGCGGTCAAAGCCGATGGGCCCCGGACCGTCCGGATAGAAACAATGCGACGAACTCGAACCGCGATGGTGGTCCCGAACCAGAAAGGGTTTGGAGTCCCCCGTGTCCACTTAATTCATCCACTGTCACCAATCTGTGACTACGACCGAGGGAGTCGAAGAACTGGAAGTGCGCCCTCCTCGCGAGCCCGCAGCTACTCCTCGCGGTCGAGCTGCGCGATCTGAATGATGTTCCCGCAGGTATCATTGAGTTGAGCGATCGTCGACCCCGTCACCTTCATCGGATCGAGCTTGAACTCGACGCCTAGTCCTTTCAGGCGAGCGACCTCTCGCTCAAGGTCGGAGACGAAGAACATCGTTGCCGGTATCCCTTGACCCTTGAGCGCCGCCTGATAGTCTTGTGAGATGGGGTTTTCGTTCGGTTCGAGGACGAGCTCCGCCCCGTTGGGTTCCTCCCGCGAGACTACGGTGATCCATCGGTGCTTGCCGACCGGGACATCATGCCTTTTGACGAACGCGAGTTTCTCGGTGTAAAATCGGAGCGCCTTTTCCTGGTCGTCGACGAAGATACTCACGAGCTTGATCTTCACGGTGGCTCGGCGGACAGTCGTTCCCGATATGAAACGGTCGGGATGGGCCACCCCTCGACCGGGGATGCCGCCCGCGGCTTGACTGATCGGAAACCCAGCCTCGCTTCAGTCTCCCCCAATGGTCCAGTTCCGCTGGGGGGATCGGTCCTACGCACCGAAAAGTTCGCTTTGGGTACATGTGCTCGGCCGGTAAGTGCCCCGGCCATGCCGATGATCGACGTGTACGCGCGACGTGACCTCCTGCCGGCGGGCGCGGACCGAACGATCGCCGAGGAGCTCACCGCCGCCGTTCTTCGCGCGGAAGGAGTGGCCCACCCGGGGCCGTTCCACCTCGACAACACCGCCGCGTTCATCCACCGCATGGACCCGGCGGCGGTTCACACAGCGGCCATGGAGTCGGCACGCACCATTCGCGTGCAAGTGATCACCCCTCCCGGAGCCCTGTCGCGGGACGGACAGCGGCAGCTGGTTCGGGAGGTGACCGACATCTTGGCCAGGATCGCCGGAGATTCCACGCAACCGCAGCGGACCTGGGTGATCCTCACCGACGCCGCCGAGGGCGGTTGGGGGATGGCCGGAACGGCCTTCGGCAGGGAAGAGTTCGCGGCTCTCGCCTCGAAGGCGGCGGCGGCCCGAAAGAGCGCTCCCCCGGGGTGACCTCACGATCACGGGCAGCGTGGAGCGACGCCCCGGGTACCACTCGTGGGCTTTCTTCGACGGAGATGTCCCCCACGGCGGATCTATCTGTGTCCTACCGCCGGGCTGCGGGGCGCGGCCCCCGATGCCGCCCGGTTTCCGGTGAGCTGTTTCAAACGACGGACCGACTGTATCTGAGCCTCCGACAGGATCGGCGCTCGATCTCGATCGACCTCGGAGCCGACGAGGCCGCGAAGGAGCAGTTCCATCCCTTCCCGATCGTACAGCTCGAGCGGGGTGCGCGCCCGCCCGTCGTCAAAGACGCGGTCCGCGTGCCATCTGGCACCGTACACCGCGATCACCATGCCGATACGGAACGCGTCGTACCCCCGGTCGGTGAGGCTCCACCGCACCACCTTTGGAGGTGTGCTGCGCTCGACGGAGTGTCGCAGGAAGCCGCCGCGCTCGAGTTCCTTCAGCCTTGCAGAGAGGACCTTCTGCGGGATGCCCGCCAGCGAACGCAATAGGAGGTGGAACCGGTCCTGCTCGTACATCCCAATGTCCCGGAGTATCACGATCGTCCATTTCTTGCCGAGGAGCCCGAGTGACGACTCGACCGGACACTCCGCGAAGTCCACGCCCTGCTTCAGGAATCGGGGTGCGAGCCCGCGATGGGTCCGCCGGAACGCGCTTTCAATCGACGGCTCGGTCACAGAGGTACCCGGGGTGCTCTCCCTCGCGGAATGAACCCAGGACCCACCGCTTCATTCCCTTACCCCTGGGGTCTTCGGTGCCGCTCCGTTCGAGGCCGAAGACGGCCCCGGCACTGCCCACCGGCGCTCCGCTTCGTTCCGGAAGCGAGGGGTTCGATCCGCAGGTCACCGAGGGGGGCCTGTCGACGCCCGCTCCTGCCGGAACGCAGCGCGGACGGCCGGAGCGTCCGCGGCAAACTCCGCATCGAGGAATTCTCGTGCGGCCGATTCGACGTCGCCCGCCGGGAGCGTCTTCGAGGAGAATTCGCCGTAGACGTCGATACGGGTCCGGTCGCCGGCGGGAGCGTACACGTACACGAACTTGGAGCCCTCGAGGACCCCCTCGATCCATTCGGTGACCACCGATATCGGCGGAAACATCGAGATCCGGAGCCGGTCGGGAGCCCAGCGGCCTCGAAGCTGGCGCTCCGAGCCGTAGACGAAGGTGAGCTCCGATACCTTCTCGAACTTCGGATTGCGCGTATTGGTGTGGGCCGAGTCGTGCGCGCCGGTGCCATAGATGTACTTCCAGACAAAGTCGATCGGCGCATCGAATGTGCTCCCTTCGTCCTTGATGAACACCATCGTCGCCCGCCGTTCGGAACGCCAGAGATAGACCGAGGGGTATAACGCGTCGGAGCTCCCCCGAACGCACCGAACGAGCCCGGGACCTCCACCGGCGGCACGACCGGTCGCACGCTCCGTTGACTCGAACCTGACTCGCCCGCCTTCGATGGAAGTCTCCGAGGGGCGCCGAAGAGGCGGGTCGGGTCGGCGTGGGGGAGGTTCGATATACGCTCCGCTCCTCAGCGCGGCGGCTCCGTCGAGGAGCAGGGAACCACGATGGTCGACTATCAGCACGAGCAACTCTTTCCCTTCCCGATGGAGCGCGTCTGGAAACTCCTGCAGGACCATCGCGACGACACGCTCATCTCGCGCGTCCACCCGTTGGTCAAGCAGCAGCGCACCGTCGCCCGGGACGGAGATTCGGTGATCGTGGACCGGACGATCGACGCTCGAGGCAAGCTCCTCGCCTCCCAGTGGAAGCTCACCGCGCACCCGCCCGAGACGTTCCGATGGGAGATCGTTTCGAGCAACGGACCCTACGCCGCGGGGAGCTGGATGGAGAATACCTACTCGACGGAGTCGGGCGGGACTCGGATCCGGTCCCGCGGGGAGCTCAAGATCACCGTGCTGCCGTTCTTCTTCCCCCAACGGCCGGTTCTTCGGCGCGTGCTGGACACGATCGACGCCGAGGACCAGGCCTACCTTCGCGGGTGAGCCGGCCTTCGTACCGGGACCCCGGGCCGCTGCCCGACGAGGAGCCCGCGGCCCGGCGTGAGTCCCTGGGCGAGGAAACGGGCGTGGAGTCCCGCCCGCTCCATCAGTCCCAGGAGCCGCGCGTGGGAAACCAGCAATCCGACGTCGTCCTCCGCGAAATGCCGGACCCCCCGGCGTGCATCGGCCACCAGGTACTCGAAGCGGACGATCGAGTGTCTCCCCCGCCGGGAACTGAAGGCCATACGGGCGACGGCGCGCGTGGGTTCGGAGTGGCCCACGAGCTGAACGAAGCCGGCTCGGAAGTCCTTGGGATCGATCCACGGCTCGACGATCACCACTCCTCCGGGTTTGACGTGAGCGGCGAAGGTGCGGAACGCCGCACCGACCTCTTCCCCCGACCGTAGGTGCCCGATCGCGCTGAACAAGCAGCTGACCACGTCGAAACGCTCGTCCAGACGGAATGAGCGCATGTCCGCGTGATACAACCGCGTCCCCGGGAGGCGGCGCCGGGCGATCCGGAGCATCGGCCGGCTGAGGTCGAGACCGGCGACATCGTGGCTCCGGCGGAGGAACTCGAGATGGCGACCGGTACCGCAGGCGACGTCGAGCCACGACCGGCCCCCCGATCGTCCGAACCGTACGGCCAGGGAATCGAGGTATCGTGCTTCGCGCCGAGAGTCCTTGGCGGAGACCAGGGCATCGTACTGGTCGGCCAGACGGTAGAACATCATCGGCCGGGCGGACGAAGTACCGCTCATGCCCAGTCCCGCCGGTCGCCGGCGTCCCCTCTCCGAGCGTGTCCGGGGATTTCAGAGGCTCGGGTCCGCTGCATTCCGGAGGCGCGGAGCGCTCGGGCCCGATCGGTTGGCCCCGGGGGCGAGAGCAGGGCGAATCATCGACGGCGCTGCGGATCGGATCCGACCGCGGACCCCTCGGGCAGGGCCTCCGTGCCGGGCAGAGTCCACTCCCCGCCGGATCGGCCGGAGCCGGCCGGGCACGGAACGGTCGTCCCCGAAGAAGCTCTTAGCGGACCGACGGCTCGCGGGCGCATGGCCGCGACCGAGGCGTTGATCTCCTGGTTGATGACGGATGCCGACCCGGCCGTCCGACGGCGGGTCCGTCTCGAGCTGCAGGGCCGCACCGCTGACGACCGCGACGTCGAAGCCGACACCGGTGCGCTCGGGATCGAAGGCTGGACGAAGTCCATCCTCGACCTGCAACTCCCGGGGGGGCAGTGGGACAATCCCTCGGACGCGGAGGACGACCTCTACCGGCCCAAGTATGTCGCCACCAACTGGAGGCTGATCGTCCTCGCCGAGATGGGAATGACCGGGCAGCACCCCGGGATTCGGCGCGCGGCGGACCTCTTGCTCGATCGGTGGGCCGGCCCGAACGGAGTGCTCGGCGGGGGCGGGAGCGAGGTCTGCATCACGGGGAACGCCGTACGCTACCTCTACCGGTTCGGCTACCGTGACGATGCGCGCGTCATTGCCGGCCGGGATTGGCTGGTCGCGCAGCAGAAGACCGACGGGGGCTGGCACTGCTTTCGATCCGCCGACGGGACGCTCGACGCCTGGGAGGGGCTCGCGGCGTTGGCCGAGTACACCGTTGCCGAGCGAACGCCCGCGATGACCCGGGCGATCGAGCGGGGGGCCGAGTTCTTCCTCGATCGCGAACTCCTCCACGAGGGTGAGTCCCCGTACGCGCCCTGGACTCGGATCCACTACCCGAACCACTACTACTACGACTTCCTCGTCGGGCTCGACCTCCTCACGCGCCTAGGATACGGCGGGGACCCTCGCTTGCGCCGCGCGCTCGATCTGCTCGAATCCAAGCGCAATCCCGAGGGCAGCTGGAACATCGAGGCCGACCACCCGGACCTTCCGCCGGAGATCGACTACCAGGTGAGCGCGCCGTACTATCCGTTCGTGATCGAGCGGGCCGGGGCTCCGAGCCGATGGGCCACTCTCAACGCGCTCGGCGTCCTGGCCCGTGCGGGTCGCGCGTGAGACGCGCTGGGGACGTCGCCGTCGGGGTGGATCTCGCCGGGTCCCCGTCGCGCTCGACGGGCTTCTGCGCGATGGACCGCGACCTCGTCTGCGAGGTCGAGGTCCTGCACACCGACCAAGAGATCTGGGAACGCATCGACGCGGCGGCTCCGGCGGTCGTGAGCATCGACGCCCCCCTTTCGCTCCCGCGGGGACGCCGCAGCCTCGGCGACCGGTCCGGGCCGCACTTCCGAAGTTGCGACCTCGCCCTGCGGACCCGCGGGATCCGATTCTTCCCTCTGACGCTCGGTCCCATGCGCATGCTGACGCGTCGGGGGATGCGGCTGCGAACCCGCCTCGAGCGAGCAGGTTTCGTCGCACGAGAATCCTACCCCGGAGCCGCTCAGGACATCTTGGGCATCCCTCGCAAGGGTGCGGGCCTCCCCCGACTGCGGGCCGGGTTGTTGCGGTTGGGAGTCCAGGGCGGTGCCCGCAGGCGTGGATTGACGCACGACGAGCTCGACGCGATCACGGCCGCGTACGTGGGCCGCCTCTGGTTGGAGGGGCAGGCGGAGGAGATCGGCGATCCGAGGGAGGGGGTGATGATCCTGCCTCGACCACGATCTGGGGCTTCCGCCCCGACGCGGCAGGTCTCTGGGCGGGACGTTGCATAACTCTCCACTCGAAATCCGACACCTGTCTGCCAAGTGTACGCCGCCTGTTTCTCGACGAGCATCGACGCCGAACCCCCCCGATTCTCGTGGAAACCCGGCCTTTATGTACGACATGCGTCTGACAATTGGCTGGACCTGTGGTCGCACGCGGAGCGAATCTGACGCCACTCGCCGCCTTGGGGGCGGTCAACGCATCCCCATCGCTCGCAGACTTTCCCCTCTGGACGGTCCCGCTCGAAGTCCGGCGCCCGCTCGAGAACCTTCGCCCCCAGCCCTCCGAGGAGTCGAGCTGAGCGTGGCGGCCAAGCTCCTGACCCCGCGAGAATCCCTGGCACCCATCCTTTCCTCCGAGCCCCCTCGACCGGCGAGCCTCGGGATCGCGACACCCCGTGGCGTGGGCCAACGCCCCCGCATGAGTCCGGCCGCGGCGGCGGCGTTTGCGACCTTCGTCGACCCGGCCCGGGCGCGGGCCGCGATGGAGGGCCGTACGCTCGTCTATACCGTGCGGTGGAGCTAGCGCTCCTCCGACGGCCACTCCCCGTCGTCCTCGCTCAGCGGCGCCGGTAGCGTCGGGGGCCGGTGGCGCCCGGCGCTCCGCCGTTCCTGTTCAAAGGCGCGTTTGGAGAGCTCGTCGGCCCGGGTGTTCTCCTCGCGAGGTATCCAGCCGAACCGCACGCCTTCGAACCGTTGGACGAGGCGGTCGAGGTGCTCCTTGTACGCCCGGAGGTGCTCGGCCCGCACGCGGTACTCCCCCTGCATCTGGCGGACGACGAGCTCGCTATCTCCGAGGAGCACGACCTGGCCGCGGAACCCCTGCTGGGCGAGCCATTCGAGCGCCCGGGTCGCCGCGGAGTACTCGGCCACGTTGTTCGTGGCTCGGGGCGACCACGGGGGCACGGCCAGACCGAACTCCTCGTACTTCAACCCGCTCCCTTCGACGGTGAAACCGTAGGTCGCGATCCCGCCGCCCCGCGCCGGCTCGCACGCCCCGTCGAAGTGCACCTGGACCAGCGAGGGGAAGACCGTCTTCCCCCGCGGCAGCTCGTCGTCCCCCGGGCTCATCGAACTACCAGCTCCGCGCGCGGCCCGGGACGAACCGCCGCCGGCCCTTCGTGGGCCGAGGGCAATCGCAGTATGCCTCGTCCTTGACGCACGGTGCGCAGCGGACCGCTCCCGAGAGGTAGAACAGCGGCTTGCCGCATTCCTGGCACCGCCGGCGGGTCCCGCATCGGGGGCAGGTCAGCTCGCGCGCCGAGATGAGCGTGTAGCACTTCGAGCAGTTGACCGACTCGCGGGGCGACGGGAGATAGCGCCGGCCCGTGTGCTCCTTGCTCTGCTCCTTGAGCCGGTCGGCGAGGAGGTTCTCCTCCTCGTTGCCCCAGGTCCCGCGCACGGTGGTGGTGTCCGGGTCGGGCCGGGTGGCGCCGTACAACGTCGCGACCAGCCCGAGCGGCACGCCGATCGCGCCGAGGAAGAGGAAGGCGTTCGCCCCGGGAGTGTTGCCGATCCAGAAGGGCAGGCTGATGCACACCGCCCCCGCGACGAGCAGCAGGGCACCGAGGGCCGTGAAGATCCGATTCATGGGGGTGGGAACGGCCTCGCGACCGCCCTCGAATCTAGGGGCGGGTCCGGCATATCTTCGTTCTCCCCGAGGAGCGGCGTTTTGAAGGCGGGAGACTCGCCGGGCCATGCCGAACCCGATCGTTACGCTCCAGACCAACGCCGGCGAGATCCGCGCCGAGATCTTCGAGGACAAGGTACCCAACACCGCGGCGAACTTCCTCAAGCTCGTGCGCAAGGGATTCTACGACGGGCTGACGTTCCACCGGGTGATCCCGGGGTTCATGATCCAGGGCGGTGACCCCGCCGGCGATGGCTCGGGCGGACCGGGCTACGAGATCCGCGACGAGTTCCACGCCTCGCTCAAGCACACCGGCCCCGGGCTGCTGTCGATGGCGAACGCGGGTCCGAACACCGGCGGCAGCCAGTTCTTCATCACGCTGGCCGCGACCCCGTGGCTCGATGGAAAGCATGCCATCTTCGGCAAGGTGATCACCGGGCAGGACATCGTGGCGCGCATCGCCCAGGTCCCGCGCGACCGCAACGACCGGCCCCGGACCTCGGTGACGATCCAGAAAGCCACCGTCGGCTAGGCCTATCCGGCGTCACGCCGGGAAGTCCATGCGCAGCCGCGGGAGGACGTCGCGGGCATCGGAGACGGTGATCAGCGCCGCCCCGGCGAGGCTGAAGACCGGGACGAGGGCGAGCCACTGCAACAGCATCGCATAGTCGATCGTCGCGAGACGTCCCGTTCCGATCGGGAGGGTGAGCACGGCGTAAGGCACGAGGAAGAGCAGGTAGGCGATCGCGGCGCCCGCCCGGACCCCGCGGACGGGCCCGTAGACCCGAGTGGGGCGAAGGATGTAGGTGAGCGAGGAGAGGATCGAGAGCACGGCACCGCCGACGGTCGTCTGGACGAGACCGATGTGCGACCCGAACCCGTGATCGGCGAGCTGGGCGAGGACCACCGCGGGCAGCCCGACAGTGAACAGCAGGAGCGGCGCGAGGAGCAACAGCCCGACGGTGACCCTCCTCGCGAGAGACGGAAGCCGGACCCCGGACGGGTTCGGCCCGTACCCCCACGGGGGGCTCATGTGGGGCTCCCGGTCGGCAGGTCGAACGAGAGCCCCATGCCCGTCCACGTGGCGCTGTAGGTGCCGCCCGCGGGGCTGCACGAGTTCCCCGAGGGCAAGTAGACCGTCGGAGACGACTGGTAGGTGGCCTGGGAGGGGGCATCGACCGGGACGCGCACGCTGCCGCAGGCGGCACCCCCGGCGGCATGGGCGGTCAGCGTCAGGTTGCCGGCAAGGTCCAGAGGCGAATGGTTGGAGAAACTGAACGTCGCGTTCTCCACCCACGTACCATTAGGTAGCCTCGCGGGGGCCGAGAACGACGCGTTGAAACCATGGAACGGGGCGCCCCACGCGTAGGTGCTGTTGGAGGAGAGGGCGATGCCCACCAGTCCGGCGTAGGTCGCGTTGACCCACACCATCCACGGCAACGACGAGTCGTTGACCAGGAGCGACCTGGACGCGCCCAGGTCCTCGAGAGCGATCGGCAAAGAGATCGTCAGGGTACGGACCGACCCGCCGGGGATGTCCACCGCTCCCGACCGGCCGGCCAGCCACGGCGTACCGTCGGGGTGGGCGAGGTGGCTGACGATCGTGAGATGGCTGATCGCGAACGGCCCGGGATCGGAGACATTGAATCCCGAGCGTATCTCGAGCGTGTCGCCGGGTCCGGTCGTCACCGAGGTCCCCGAGGTGCCGGAGTTCGTCACCTGCGAGGCGTATACCACCGCGGCGGCGACGTAGAGCAGCAGGACGACCAGGACGACCGTTCCGATCAGGAAGAAGACGCGTGCGAGCCGAAGCGAAAGTGGTCGGCGCGTTCCGGTCATGATCAGCTAACGACGTCTCGGGCCCCGCACACTTCGGAGCGTGCGGGCCCGGGCACCATCGATGGCGAGGTAGGTCGGGGGGCTTGGTCTTTCGCTTCCCACCTGTTCCGCCCCCCGTCACGCGAGGGCGGGTCACGCCGACGGATCGCTCCGTCGAGGCGGCTAGCAAATCATTATATAGTAACATAAACTTACAGTTATCGTAAGTCCACTCGGACGAGGAACCCATGACCGAAACCAAGATCTCCGGATCGGGCAACGAGACCGCCATCGCGCCGAACGCACCCCAGGACCTCTGGTCCCAATTTGACGAACTGTTCGAGCAGTTCCACCAGAACTTCTACTCGAACTTCGGGACCCCGCTGTTCCGCTGGGCGCCGACCGCTCGCGGAAGTTCGCTCGCGCCGGCGTTCGCCGACGTGGTCGACCAGGGCGAGAAGTTCGAGCTGACCGCCGAGCTCCCCGGGGCGGACAAGAAGGGGATCGAGGTGACCGTTCAGGGCTCCAGCGTCCTGGTCAAGGCGCGCCACGCCGAGCAGACCCAGGACAAGGGCCAGAACTACTTGCGGCGCGAGCGAGTCTGGTCGGGGTTCGAGCGAGAGTTTGAACTGCCCGAGCCGATCCGACCCGACGAGGTCACGGCCCATTACGACAACGGCGTGCTCACCGTCTCGGTCCCCAAGGCGCACCCCGTCGTCGCGAAGCAGGTCGTCGTCCAGTAGACCCGCAGCCCCTCGGGCCGCACGGGCCCGAGGGGAACCGTTTCCCCTTCCACCGTTCCCACCCCCGGCCGGTGGGGATCGAAAGCCCCGTTCGGCTCGCCCTTGCTGGACGCCGGTACCCTTTCATCACGGGGCGACGCGAACGCGATGGCGTGTTCGCCCCCATCGAGGCCGAGCCCGAGGCTTCCGCCCGTGCGGTCTCGACCGCACGGTTCGCGGCTATTCGATGTCTATCGCGAGCCCGCTTCCTTGGGCGCGAATGGGGTAGGATCGGACCGGCCGGGTCGCTGGTCCACGTTTGACCGCGCCGGTGGTCAGGTCGAACTCGGAGCCGTGCCAGGGGCAGGTGACGTTCGATCCGCTCACCGCCCCTTCCACGAGGGGGCCGCCGACGTGGGTGCACTTCGCATCGATCGCCGCGAGCTGTGAACCGAGGTTGAACACCGCGATCGAGCGTCCGGCGACTTCCACGAGGATCGCCGCCCCCGGCGGGGGCGGGGACACGTTGGGGAGAGCGTGGGTTGCCATGTGGACCTCCTTACCGTTCGGCCCGCAGTCGGCCGCTCACCGCACCACGGCCTGGACCTCGGTGCGGGCCCACGCCTTGGAGTCGGTCCACGGATTCCCGTCGTACACCTCGCGGTACACCCCGACGGACTTGATCTCCCCGTCCTTGCGCCGCCACTTCAGCCAGTCGGTCAGTCCGTGGTAGACGACGCGGGCCGAGACGGCGTCCGGGTCGAAGGTGATGCTGGCGACCCGTGAACCCGGAAGCGTTCGCACTCGCACGTGGCCATCGCCTCTCGCCCGGCCCTTGACCTCGATGGCGACGCGGAACTTGCCCATGGAGGGTTCGATGAGCATCCACCGCCCGGTCCGGAGCCCTTTGCTGCTCGCCCAGCGAGCGACCCGTTCGAACTCCGTACGGATCCGACCGTCCTTCCACGGACCCTTCCACTCGTACGTGGCCACCTGAAGGCTCGGTGCGCGTTTGAAACTGAAATCGACCATCCTCTTCGCCATCGAATCCGGAGAATCGCAGGAAGTAGATGCGGTTGCGGGTCCGCTCCTGTCCCAGTTTCCCCGCCCTGCCGCACGGGCTGAGGGCCCGCGAGCTTCCCTCTTCCGTCACCGAGCCCGGTTCTGGTCGAAGGGCGCGATCTCGGTGTCCGCCCGCCCAGGTTACGGGGCCCGAGCGGGGATTTATTCGCCCCGAAGCCTGCTCACAGCCAAAGGAAACCCGCGCAGTTCGGCGTCGCACCAATCTGTTTTAATCGCCCCACCGCGTTAGCCGCGCCCGTCCAGGTGAGTGCCTTGTCGAGCAGTTTTTTTCCGTCGGTAGACCGCCCCGAACGAACGCCGGGTTCGTCCCCCCGGACCGCGCGCTGGCTGACCGCGCTGTTCGGCATGGTCGCGGTCCTCGCGTTGATCCCGGCGTTCGCCTCCGGAGCTCCGGTGCATGCCGCGCCCGCCCCCCTCGGTGTGCATACTGGCGAGGTCGCGGTTGCCGCTCCCGGCGCCGGTACCGGGTCGTCGAACCTGGTGTCGAACCCACGGCTGGCGAGCCTGCCGGCGCCGACCATGGGCCACTTCACCATCCCCGGACCCCACCCCGCCTCGTGGGGGACCGCCGGGATCCCCCCCGGGTGGGAAGCGCTCCTTCCGTCGCCTTCGGCGTCCAGCCCGTCGTCCTCCTGGGGTTCCAGCACTCCCAATTGGCTCAACCGCTTCTGCGCCGGGATTTGGCCCGGCTTTGACAGCGTCTGGGGCAGCAACCCCCAGAGCGCCTACGGCTCCGGTTGCTACGGCCACGACGAACCGGGCATCCAATTCTATTCCACCCTGCCGGGCAGCGGCGGGAACGTCACCTGGAACGTGACGCTGCCGGTCGACCGGGCGCCGACGATGAACCAGTCCGACCTCTACTCGGCGATGTGGTTCGGTATGGCGCTCCACGACCCCGGCTCCTGGATCGACCAGTGTTTCCTTGAGCTCCAGTTCTATCCGGACCAGCTCTGGACCAACCCCGGGCCGATCTACCCCAACTACACGGTCAACGGCGCCTGGATCGGCGCGGCCGTTGCTTGGCACATCGACGTCAACGGGAACGAGGACCCGTGCTTCTACGAGCCGCTCTACCTGAATGGAACGCCGGGGCCGGCCTACCTGAACATGACCCAGGGCGACCGGATCTCCGTGACCATGACGGGCTGGCAGAGCAACCCGCTCGGCGAGCTGGTCTCGATACACGACCTGAGCGCCCACCAGCGCTCGTTCGTCCGGCTCTACGACACGGCCGGTGGCTACCCGCTCAACCCGGCCTATTCCACGAACTCCTACCCGGCCGCCTTCCAGTGGACGCCCGGCGGGGAGTATCCGGTGGTCTTCGCGTTCGAGACGGGACACGCCGGCAACCCGTCCTGGCCCTCGAACAACTCCTACGGCGGGTGCAGCGGCGGCCCGAAGTCCACCCCGACGGACCCGGGCGCCCCGTGCCCCAGCTACGACCCCGGCTCGTGGGCGAACGACACGCGGAGCCCGTGGCACATCGACGCGCCCACGTTCTTCAACGCCCGCGCCAAGGAGATCTCCAACCAGGTCGCGTTCACGCAGCCCGAGGGCGGGATGAACCTCGTCGACCAGACGAGCAACGGTGTCTGCGTGCCCGCGGAGGGCTCGGCCTGGTGCAGCTATCCGTGGTACAGCTACTACTGCGGCGCCCACACCTTCGAATTCGGCGCCCTCGACTATCCGGGGGTCACCACCGACTTCGGCAAGTTCACGCAGTTCGACCGTAACCTCGCCGAGAACGCGATGGAGCTCGGCTTCTTCCCGCCCACCAACTTCACGGTCCCGAGTTGCACGGGCACCGGGAGCACCGTGAGCGTGGGCAGCACCTCGGCGTCGGCCGGCTCGGCGTACTTCCTGTCGCACGACTACGCGGCGGCTACGGCGGTCCGCGGGGTGAGCGACGGTGAGTACTCGCTGAGCGCGATCCCGACCGCGGGGGAGTTCTTCTCGCACTGGACGACCACCGGTGGCGTCTCGGTCACGTTGGCCAACAGCGAGTGGACCACCATCGACGTCACCGGCTCCGGCTCGGTGACGGCCGCCTTCACCCGGCACCCGGCGCTGACCACCGTGACCTTCAATGACCTTCCCGGATCCGGCCGGGTCGGGCTGACCGCCTCGTTCTTCCAGGTCGGCGCCGGCCTGTCGCTGGCGACGATCCCGAACGGCGGATCCTACGCCCTCCCACCCGGAGTCTACTCCATCGAAGGCTACGCTCCCGTCGGCTACAACTTCTCGTCGTGGAGCTCGGCCAGCTCGGGCGTCCAGATCGCCGCCCCGGGTTTCCCCGTGACCTGGCTGACGGTCACCGGATCGGCCACCACGGCGACCGTCACGGCGCACGATGTGCGGTCGGTCGACCTGACCACGCTCGGGATCTACGTCGTCGGCAGCGGAAGCTGGAGGGTCGGCGCCCTGACGGTCACGAACGCCGGCGGCGGCTTCAACTTCGGCCAGATGACGATGCACGTCGGGACCTACGCCTCGACGATCACGCCGGCCCGGGGAACGCTCGCGACGACGATCCTGTACGGGACGTCGATCGTGATGGTGAACTTCTCGATGCACTCGCTCGTGATGCTCGAGAATGCGACGCCGCTGCTGGAGGTGATCTTCACCGCACCGGCCCACCTGACGTTCAGCTCGACCCCCGCCGCCGGCGGCCAGCTCGAGCTCGTGGGTTCGGCCGGTCCGCCGCAGCTGCTGTCGAGCGGCACGACGGCGCTGATCCCGCAAGGCGTGTACGAGGCCGTCGGTGTGCCCAACGACGGTTACGCGTTCCTCGGTTGGTCGTCGAGCAACTCGACGACGATCGCGATCTCGTCGACCACCTCGGTCGCCACGATCGTGACCGTGGCCGGCAGCGGCACGCTGACGGCATCGTTCGTCAAGGCGGCGCACTCGATGCGGCTCGGTTTCATCGTCAGGCCCAACGCCGGTAGGGTCCTGTTCAACGCCCAGAACCTCTACCTATCCGGGGCGTCCAACGGATCGCTCGGCGGGGGGCAGTACCTGGTGAGCGCGGTACCGGCTCCGGGCTGGTCGTTCGTCGGCTGGGCCGCATCGGGGCACGTCTCGTTCGTGACGTCGAGCTCCGGGGCCACCGCGATCGTCCTGGTCACGGGCGGGGGCACCCTAACGGCGGTGCTCCATCGGACGCTCGTCGCGGTGACGTTCGTCGCGTACAACCCGAGCGGCTCCGGCGCGAGCCCCGCGGTCCTGTCGGTCGCCGGCCACCATCTGCACTCGGGTGAGACGATCTACGTCCCGATGGGCACGCACGCGATCGTGCTGACGAGCTCACACGCGTTGCTCCGCTGGGAGGTCACTCCGGGCCTGACGGTGGGAACGGGCACCAGCACGACGCTCGACGTCGGCGGCGCGGGCACCGTCTACGCCGTCCTCTGAGCCTTCGAGCCCGGGGAGTCGGCGACGAGGCGAACCCCTTCCCCCTCTTCGGAGGGACCACGACGATCCTCCCGGGCGGCGCCCGGCGGTGCCGGGGTCGTCCTGGCGGCGATTGCGGTCGTAGCGATCCTGACTCTGACCCCGACGTGGATCCTCGGCCCGATCGCGACGGTCCGCGCCGGGGCCCGCCTCGATGCGACATCGGTGCTGGCGGCCTGCCCCGGGGCGGACTGGCCGACCTACATGGGCAATGTCGAGCGCCAGGCCAATGCCTTCTCCGAGACGGCGATATCGGCCCGTAGTGCTCCAGGACTTCGCTTGCTCTGGAACTACTCCACCGGAGCCGATGTGAGCGCCTCACCGGCGCTCGTTCGTGGAGTGGTGTATATCGGAGCGCACAACGGCGAGTTCTTCGCGCTCCGGGCGGCGAGCGGCGCTCTCGTGTGGAAGAACTTCCTCGGGATCGACACGCTGCTCAACCGAACGAACGGCGTCGCGTCCTCGGCGACCGTGGCCGGCGGCGTCGTCTACGTCGGCGGCGGCAACTCCTCGTGGTACGCGGTCTCGGCGAAGAACGGCACCATCCTGTGGAACGTGACGACCGGCAACATCAGCCAGGGCTACTTCAACTGGGCGAGCCCGCTCCTGGCCAACGGCGATGCCTACATCGGCATCGCGAGCAAGGGCGACATGCCGCTCGTCTACGGTGGCCTCCTGCAGGTCTCGCTCGCGACGCACGCCAAGTTGCGTTTCTTCAACACCACGGCCGCGGGGACGCTGGGAGCGAGCATCTGGACCTCGCCGGCCCTGGACCCGACGACCCACACCGTGTTCGTGACCACCGGCAACCCCGGCCCCGGCCCGAACGGGTCGGTCTGGGGCCAGGCGATCCTCGGCCTCGGTGGCCGGGCCCTCAAGCTGGTCGGGCACTGGACGGTGCCGGCGAACCAGAGCGTCACGGACGGCGACTTCGGCGCGACGCCGACGGTCTTCAACGCCCCCAACGGCACCCCGATGGTTGCGGCCGCGAACAAGAACGGGATCGTCTACGCTTGGGACCAGGCCCATCTGGCCTCCGGTCCGGTCTGGGAGCGGACCGTGGCCTACGCTTCCGGGGCCAAGGGCCTGCCCAATCTTGGGCCGAGCTCCTGGAGCCCCGGCGCGCTCTATGTCGGCAGCTCGCTCACCTCGATCGGCGGCGTCAACTATTCCGGTTCGGTCCGGGCCTTTGATGCCGCCAACGGGACCCTTCGGTGGGTGAAGGCCGAGCCGAACGGGGCCGTGCTCGGCGCTCCCGTGTACGCGAACGGCCTGCTGATCGTCGGTGCGGGGGACGTTCTCCAGGTCCTCAACGCCTCGAGCGGCGCGACGCTCTTCCATTACACCACGACCACCGGCGGCCGATTCCAGGGCCCGGCGGCGGTCGCCCACGGTGAGATCGTCATCGGGGCGAGCGACGGACGGGTCTACGCCTTCGGGGTCACGACCTGCCGGCCCGGGCTCGCCGCGCCCGACCCGGTACCCGACTTGGTCGCGCCGGTTTCGGCGCGCCCGGAGTGACCGGTCCATCGACCGGTGTTCCGGTTCGCCAGCGCGACGCAGCCGATTGCTTCACGGAGCCCCCTCAACGGGGGAAAGGCGCGACAATTCGACCCCGTACGGGGCCCTTGTTGGCGTGGACCGCGCGCCCGGAACTGCTGGATCACCGTTGGGCGCGTCGACCGGACCGGTTGGGAGCGCCACCGTCGGAGACGGCGGAAGAAACGCCCGAATCCGAAGGTATATCATCGATGTTCCGAGAGGGAAGCGCATGGCCGCACCGGCGGCCAAGTACGGCCACTGCCACGTCCGGTACCCCGTCGAGTACCGGTCGAAGGTGCCGTTCCGGCCGGAGGTGACCGCCCCGCTCGACTTCGCCGCGCGGGTCGCGGAAATCTTCGCGCTCGATCGGGAACTCGACCGCGCCGTGCTTGGCTTGGAGCAGTACGCCACGCTGCTGTCCGAGAGCGCCGAGGCCTACCTGACGCGCGGGGAGCTCCACGCCGAACCGCGTGCGGGAGCCTCGCCGCACTCGGCCGGCGCGGCCTCGCCGTGGGCGGGAGGCGCCGCTCGGCGGCAGTTCCTGCTGAACGAGCTCCAGTTCCTTCGTGAGAGCCACCGTTACCGGCCGCCCTGGAGCGTCCCCCTCGTCCAAGAGGCCCACGCGCGCCTGACCCGGGGGTTGGGCCCCCATGCGCGGCCCGGGGAGTTCCGCGAGGTCCCCTTGTTGTTGCGCAGCCCCTCCGGGGAGCCGATCTACCGGGCAGCACCGCCGGAGAAGATCCGCGGCGAGCTCGACGAGCTGTTGGACTGGGTGGACCGATTCGGTCCGACGCTGAATCCCGTGGTGCCGGCCACCGTGCTCCTCCAGGGGTTCAACAGCATCCAGCCGTTCGCCGACGGGAACGCCTCGGTGGGCCGAGTGATGGCCCGGCTCTACCTTCACCTGGCCGGATTGTCGAACGCGGAGCTCGTGCCGTTCGTCGAGGCGCGGCCCGCCGAGGCCCCACTTCGCCAGCGGCTGGCGCTGTGGACCGAGTCGACGAACTCCTACCTCGAGCTGATCGATTACTCGACCGACGCGATGCTCCAGGCCTACCAGCTCGCCGCGCACCGGTGGCTGGCCCCCTCGGCCGGCGGCGATGAGATGGAGGAGACCGCGCTCCGCTTGCTCGGCCGAGCCCGTCGCCACCCGAACTGGTTCTCAGCGCACGAGGCGTCCGGTTGGGTCGGGGGTCGTAGCACGTCGACCGTCATCCGGCACCTCAACGACCTGGTCGGTGATGGTCTGCTCGAGTCGATGGGGAAGACGCGCGCCAAGCGCTACCGCGCCCTCGGCTTCTCGACCGCACTGCCCGGCCTGGTCGAGCGATTCACCGTGCACCGGCTGCCGCCGCCGGGACGCCCACGAGCGCGGGCGGCCCTCGGCATTGCGCCGGCCGCGGCGGGAACCGGACGCCGGGGCACCTACTCCTGAGAGGCGGTCCATTCCTCGGAGGCGTCGCCCGCCCGTTCCGGCGGCGGTGCCTGCGGGACCGTCCGCACCACGCGTTCGACCCGGACCGAGCCGGTCGCCGTATCGACGACCCAACTGAGTTCGTCGCCCGGCTTGAGTCCGAGCGTCCACGCGACGACCTGCGGGATCGTCACTCTCAGCGACGCGGAACCACGTGTCGCTTTCACCACGCGGGCGACGAAAGGTGGAGGAGCTCCCGACATCTCATGCCCCTAGGGTCCGCGGGGCGGCTGCCCGTGGCGAACCGGTCGGTAGGCCTGCGCGGCGCTGCAGTGCGTTCACCTCGAATTCGACCCCGGCACTGCGGATAGCGGCTCCGGGGGGTCGCTTCCCGCCACGACAGGTCCTGTAGTGTGCGTACCCGACCCTCCACGGTCGCCCGCTCGGCGGTGCGGGAAGGATCGAACCCGCCCGCCCACGAGCGTGTGTCCGATCGTGCGGTGTCGGGAGCTAGCCCGGCCCGGCCGCTTCCACGGGTACACCTTCGGTCCCGTGGGCGGCGCGCATGTGTTCTACCAGTTCGGCCGGTGACGCGAACGTCGCGGCGCATTCGGGGCACGTTTCTGCCATGGTCTACCACCTCCGTCGATGGCGACGACTCGGGGCCCGAGCGTATCATGGGCGTGGTTACCACGTTCCCGGACGGGCGGGTGCGTCCCTATGCCGAGCCGAACTCCCGGAGCGCACCTTCGGAGTTGAAGGCGAAGGAAAATCGTGCAGTCCCCGACCGGGAGGACACCGTGCAGGTACGCCCCCGGCGGTCACCGGCGATGACGAGCTCCTCGAGCGTGCTCCACCCGGTCGTCGCTCGGATCCGGGCCAGCAGCGCTCGGAACTGCCGCGCGCAGAGCGCGCAACAGAAGAACCGGCGCTCGCCGTCGACCTCCTCCCAGTGGTCGCCCCAGGTCGAGTCGCAGATCGCGCAGCCCGAGTAGTTAATCCTCAAACTCGCGGCCCCGCTCCAGACGCGCGATCAGGTAGTCGTCGAAGAGGTCGACCGAACGTAGGAAGGTCGACTGAACGTCGCGCACCAGCTCGGGATCGGTGGCGTTCTGGCGCACGAGCGCGAGCGCTCCGCCCGAATGGCCGACGTCGGCCTCGTAGCCCTCGCGGAGGAACGCCTTGGACGCGTCGGTGATGGAGTCACCGGATAGGATCGCCGGATCGAAGTAGCGGCTGGAGGCGCACACGTCGACGAGGTCTCGGTTCGCGATGAGCTCCAGCGAGTGCATCGCCGCGAGCGCCTCGACCCAATGGGTCTCGGTGGCGATTCGCTGCCACCCTTCGATCCCGGCCCGGGTGGCCGGCAAGGGGGGCATCGCGAGGGTGCGCGCGCGCGGCAGTCCGAGGCTCTCGCCCATCTGGAGCAACAGCTCGTAATGCGCGACCCGGTCCGGGCCGAACCCACCGTACTCGGTGGTCAGGTTGTCCAGCTCGTAGTGAACGACCTCGGGTCGATCGGTGCGGGCCATGATGTAGGCGCACGAGCGCACCCATTGGCGCAGGAAGTGCTGGTGCTCGACGACGTACCCGAGGAGCGTGGCCCGGCTCGGGTGCTGGAGGGCTCGGACGAACGGGTGCGGGACCGGCCCATAGAACCGCTCGACGAACCGGGCGATGATCCAGTCCGAGATGGACCGGTCGCCGAGCGCGTAATAGCGTTCCAACCGGCCCGAGAGCTCCTCGGTGGGCATCTTCGAGCGCGAGATGTTCTGGTTCAGCCAGCGCACATGGGCCGAGTCGCTGCGCGCGGCGGCTTGGGCGAGGTGCGAGGCCAGCCCAACGAACCCCGAGGGACCGAGATGATCCAGGCACGCCGGGCAGCGCATCGCGATCTCTCCTCGTCCGCCGGCTAGAGCGGGAACTCCGGCGGCAGACGCGCGCGCAGCGACTGGTACTCGGTGTCGTGGGCGTAGCGCACCCGCATCTGGACCAGGAGCGACCGGACCTCCTGAGGTTCAAGATTCCGTGCCCCGGCCACCATCTCGACGGTGGCCTCGAACTCCTCGCCGCACGCGGCGTAGCAGTTCCCCATGCCGGTGAGGAGTTCCCTCTCCCGGGGGTCCATATGCGTCGCAGACGCGGGAGAGCGATAACCGTTCAGCGGCGCGGTTCGGCGGCCGACCGGCGTGGTTCCGGCCCCCGGAGGGCACGCGCGAGCTGCTCGCCGCGCGGCGTAAGACGGTAGACCCGCACCCGGCGTGCGGAGCCCCGTACGTGTCCGGTCTCGGAGACGACGACCCCTGCGAGTCCGAGCCGACGTAACACCTTGCTCACCGCGCTTTGGCCCACCCCGAGCGCCTCGGCCAGTCCCGCCTGGGTCCAATCGCGCGACGGGAGCTCCCCCGGCGCCGGCCGCGGAAGGCCCTCCAGGTGCCTCAACAACTGGGAGGCGAGCTGCCGGCCGCCGGTCGCCGTCTCGGAGCCCGACGGGTAGTCCATCGGCGACGGAGCCGGTGCCGCCCAGCCGCGGGGCGCCGGGGCATTTGGGGCCTCGGCCGAAGGTAGCCCGATCGTGGGTAGCGGGCTGCTGAGATTGGCCGCGAGCTCACGGACCGCTCCCGCGGTGCCGGACGACAGAGAGGGGGGAGCGGTAGCCTCGCCGATCGGGGCGGTGGGAGCGGCAGGGCCCGGGGTCGACCTCCGGCGCGCCTGCCAGACCCATACCACCGAGACGCCAAGGATCGTCAGCCCGGCGCCCAGGGCGATGGCGGCGACGGCGGAGGCCACGGGCATGCCCAGGAGGGTCGCGCCGCGGCCGCCCCCGGGGTTGTTGAGGTGGGCGCCACTACCCACGGAGCTGGCGACCACCGTCGCGGAGGCCGTCGCGTTCCGGTGCCCGCTGTCGCTGACGTTGACGCGGACCTCGAAGGTTCCGGGCTGCAGGAAGGTATAGCGGACCGAGGGCCCGGACCCGACGGAACCGTCGCCGAACGACCAGAGGAACGACACGTAGGTGCCGGAACCGCCGGAAGGGCGGGCCTCGAACTCGACCGTGAGCGGCACGGTACCGGTCGAAGGGCTGGCGTTGATCGCCACGGCGAGGTTGGAGGGCTCGACGACGATCGTGGCGTTGGCCTCCAACGATCCGGAACTCCACGTGGCGGTGACCTGGGCGAGAAAGCTCCCGGCGCGTTCGTAGTCGTGGACAACCATCTCGTAGTTCGTTCCGGAGCCATTCCAGTAGGAGCCGTCCCCGAACGACCACGACCAGGTCGGCTGCGTCCCGTTCGGAGGGGTCGCGTCGAAATTGACGAAGAGCGGCGCGGGCCCAGACGCGGGGGTCGCCACGAGCGACAGACCCGAACCGCCGGTGTGCGTGCTGGTCGCTGCGGCGCCAAAGGCAGTCACGGGCATCGCCAATCCACCACCGGCGAGGACGAGCAGGCCGGCGAGCAACCACGGGCGAGCAGCGGGATTCACGGTCGGTGCCCCCGACGCAAGGCCCCCGGCCTTATCTGGGGAGCGCCGGCAACCCGCCTCGACCTACGGGGAGGACCCATCACGCCCGGACGGATCGGAGGACCGTTCCAGCTCTTGGACGAGCCGCTCCCCCTCGCGGCCGATCTCCCGACGCGTGAGCAGGTAGCCCACCACCGACAGCACCGCCGCCAGCCCGAACCACCCCCACGGGGGCAGCAAACCCATCACCCGGGCGAGCGCCGACGGCGCCGCGGCGGGAGCGCCGTGCGTGGCTCCGCTCCCGCTGACCAGCACGACCGTCACCCGGGGGAGTAGCACCGACACGGTGCGACCGTAGCCGTCCGTCACCGTCACGGTCGGACCGTAGGTCCCGCTGTGCGTGTAGGTGTGCGTGACCTCCTGCCCCAGGATCGAGCTCGCGTACGCACCATCGCCGAACGCCCATTGCACGGTGTACGGGCCCCGGCCGGAGCTGGCGGTGGCGATGAAACTGACCGAGCCGCTGGTGATCGCCGTGCCGGCGGCGTACGACGACGAGGCCTGGACGGCCAGCGGCCCCGACGGGCCCGGCGGGGCGACGGGGGCGTAGGCGACGAACACGAGGGGGAGGGCGTAGGCGAGCACGTTCCCGTCGGAGTCGCCCACGACCAGTTCGACCCAGTAGACCCCGCTGTAGTTCAACGGGATCGTGAACGCGAGCCGGCTGCCGTTCCATCCGCTGCCGTTGGCGGCGAGCGGCTGGTAGAAGGCGCCCGTGACATTGACCGTCGAGCGACCCAGGGCCAGCCAGGAGTAGGTGTAGGGTCCGAGACCGTTCGCGAGGCTCACGTTGAGGGTCAGGTTCAGCGGGGCGGCGGTGGTGTTCGTCGGGCCGTAGGAGTAGCTGACGGTCGGGTACCAATTGGCCGGACCACCCGGGGCGCTCACATTGGCGAAGATCGGCAGCTGTCCGAGCGCACCCTGGTCGGGGGACCCGGGCGGTGCGATCAGGTCCACCCAGGCCACCCACGTGCACTTCCCCGAGGGCGGAACGTAGGTCGTCGGAGGGCCGCAGGGAACGCGCTCGGTCAGGTTGACCGAGCCGTTCTGGGAAAAGTTCACCGAGTCGTTCGTGCCATTGTTCGCGGTGATCCAGAGCACGGTCCCGTTGGGCAGGGCCGAGGCGTTGGCCACGCTCGCGGAGAACGTCAGATTGGTCGGGGCGAGCGCGCCGGCGACGCGTACGGACGTGGCCACCAGCCCCGGACCGACCACATCGACGGAGTGGTTCGAGGTGGCACAGGTGTAGAACACGCCGCTCGCTTCGACGGCGCACGCCGTGGCGAAATACGCGCCGGGCAAGTAGTAGACGTGCTGGTCCGTGGTAGTGTTGTTCGAGAACAGGTACGATGGTTCCCAGATGACCGACCAGTTCGACGGGTAGTTGGGGACGGTCCGGACCGAGTAGGTGACGTTCGCCGGCACAGTGAGATTGCCCGACGGCGCCGATACCCAGAAGCTGTCGCCGACGGGATGGCTCCATACGTGGAGCGTCGTCCAGTCCCCGCTCACCTGCGAGCAGCTCGCATCGCCGACCTCGACGAAGACCAGGTACATTCCGGCGTCGAGGAGCGTCACGTTACCGGCGAAGGCGCTGGAGTTGAACGAGTAGGCACCCAGGTTCGTGCTCGAGGAATTGGGGGGCCCCACGGGAGTGCTGTATTCCCAGACCGGCTGCCAGATCCAGATCTCCATCTGGTACGGGGGGAGGCCTCCACCAAGGACCGTGGTGTTCCACGTGAAGTTGAGCGGCCCGTATCCGGAGCCGTTGGAAGGAGTGACCACGAACGAGAAATTGACCCCCAGATTGACGACATTCACCCGAGGCGGCAGCGGGTCGCACCATGAGTAGTTGGAGACGTTGGCCAGAGGATGCCCCCAGCTCCGCGCCGCGCTCGGGAGAGGTGCACTGGCAAAACGTGGGCCCAACGGCTCGGACGGGCCGGCAGCGAAATGCACGGCGGAACCCAGAGCACCAGTTGGACCGGCGGTCAGCACGAGCGCGACCACGGCCATACCGAGGACGACCGCCGGGGGCCGTCGCAGGCGGCGCGCTCCGAGGCCCGCAGAACCGGCCGAGACCTTCTCCGTCGCCACCGTGTGCACGTCGGGCGTTTTCGTCGCTCTCGATTCATAAACCTTCGGCCGACCTATCCCCGCCGATGTCCCCCTCGGAATAGTTCCGGGTGATATTCCGCCGAAATTCGCGAGCCTCTCCATTGGGCTGCGCCGTCATTCCGAGCCCCGACCCCCGCCTGACCCGGCCGACCGACGGTGACTGGGAGGGGAGGATTCCGGTCAATATCCTCACCTCAGGCCTCGGTGGTTCTCCGGTTTCCCCGCATGTTCGCACCGAAGATCCGGCCCCGTGCCCGCGCGCCGCGGAGCGGCTCCGCATGATTCTCCCGCACCTCGAGGACGAGCTCGTCTCGACGGTCGAGCGGCTCCGGCCGGCCCTCGTACAGATCCTCCGTACCTCCCATCCCTCCCCGCGGCGAGCCCCGGGCGAATCGCAGAGCAGCGGGTCGGGTATCGTCCTGGACCGAGATGGTTACGTGGCGACCAACGACCATGTGGTTCGTGGCGCCTCCCATCTGACCGTTACCCTCGACGACGGACGGTCGTTCGCCGGGCAGGAGGTCGGGCGCGACCCTGCCACGGACCTGGCCGTGGTCCGCGTGCCCGCGCACGACCTTCCGGCGGTCGAGCTCGCCGATTCGGACCACCTGCGGGTCGGTCAGTTCGTCGTCGCGTTGGGCAATTCCTTGGGTCTGCCGGGCGGCCCTAGTGCATCGTTCGGTGTGATCAGCGCGCTGGGGCGACCGCTCCCAGGCTCCGACTATGTGCTCGAGGGACTGGTCCAGACCGACGCCGCGATCAACCCCGGCAATAGTGGCGGTCCCCTCGCGGACCGCCACGGGGCCGTCGTCGGGTTGAACACCGCCATGATCCCGTTCGCCCAAGGGGTGGGGTTCGCCGTCCCCTCGAACACGGTCCGGCGGGTGGCCGAGCAACTCCGGCGGACCGGGCACGTCGTCCGGCCGTGGCTGGGCATCTCGGGATACTCCTATCCGACGGGCACGACCGACGGTGGAACTCCGAAGACGTCGGGCGTCTTGATCACCCAGGTGTTCGCCCCGAGCCCCGCCCGCGTGGCAGGACTCCGCCCCGGAGACCTGCTCGTACGGCTGGGCCCCCGCCGCCTCGCCGGACTCCGCGACCTCCTGTCCACGCTGGGTAGCCTGCCCATCGGTGGCGCGGTCGATTTCGAGTTCGTCCGCCAAGGAACGATCCGTCGATCGGTGCTCCGCATCGCGGAGGCTCCGACCGTGCTCCCGGCGAGCTGATCCGCTCCGCACCCCCTGAGCGAGAGCCGGTCCACCCCCTGAGCGGCGAGTCCTGGCCGTGGTAGACTCCGCCCGTGGCGCGGGCCGAACGTTCAACCGGTAACATCGGGTTTCATCCCAGCCCGCACGCTTAGGGGAGACATGCCCCCGAACTCTGGCAACGGCGCGGGAACGAAAGACCGACCGTGGACCCTCAAGACCCCACCCGGCCTTTCCGAGTACACGGCCTACCGCGACCCCGAGGGAGCTCCCCCGGCGCTCGTGGTGCGCGTCGGGTCGACCGAGCTCCGCTACGACCTCCATTGCCTCGATGATCTGGTCGCGATGCTCAAGGACCACGGGGATTGGATGCCACTCGGCAGCGCAGACGAACAGAAGCCCGCGGCGGAGGGGACGGTCGAGGCCTGGGCGCGATCGCCGGGGAACCCCATCGGCGGGTGGTACGGGCTGAAGAAGGGGCTCCGCGGACGGTTTGCGAACTATGTCCCACCGGTGCTCGAGGTGCTGGGAAGGGTCGAGCTCGAGCACCTCCCCAAGAACAACCGGATGCGCGCCCGCTGAGCGGTGGGTCCACCGTCGGCACGAGGGCGCGCTAGCCGGCGGGGTGGCGGACGCCACCGCAGCGTCCCGAAGGTCCGATCCATCGGAACGATGGACCGCCGACCCCCTCGAGGAAGCTGGTGAGCGCCGGGCTGCGGTGGAGGTCGTCGGTCAGGAGGTAGCCTTCCGGTGAGAGGTGGGCCCACGCGGACCGGAACTCCCTCAGGGCATCGTCCATGACGCTCTCGGAATCGTGGAGGAAGAGGTCGACCGGGCCGACCTCCTCAAGGAGGACGGGAAGGATGCCCTCCGGGTTCCCGCGCCGGATCGTCCAGTGGTAGCGCAGGTGGTCGGGAACGACCGCTCCGGGCGGGGCACCGCTCCGCGCGTAGACCAAGGCTCCGGATTCGGTACCCTCGGCGGCTCGGGGCTCGGCCACGTGGGGGAGCGAGATCGAGTAGAGCCGTCCGTGTCCATTGTCGTGGAGCGCCTGGAGAACGTAGGCCGAGGAGAACCCGTAGGATATCCCGGTCTCCACGACCGTTTCCGGCCCGGCCGCGCGCACGATCAGGTAGAGCACTTCGTTGTACACTCCGACCGAACCCCCGATCGAAGACCCGTTCCCCTCCGGGTCGAGCTTGAGCGAGCTCCAGCGCTCGAGCAGCTTCGCGGCGAGCCCGGCCCGCTCGGTGAGGTCCGACTGCCACTCTCGGATCTCCTCTGGCCGGCGGGAGGTGAATCCCGCGATCCCGTCGACCAAGAACGGCAGGTTCGTGACGCCGGCGACGACCGGTCGGGGCGCGGGCGCTGGCGCGCGCCGCGCGTCGAGCGGGACCCTGCCCCGGAGCCTCTCGCTCGGCATCGGCTGCCGGAGCGAGTTACCCCACTTGGAACCTTCGTCAGGGTGGTTGTCGGCCGAAGCGGCGGGCGTTGGGGTCGGGGTGCCTCGACGGCCTCCCCGGTAGCCCACGGCGGATGGCGAAGGTTGATTTCATGCCGCACCGTGGCGCCGACGGCCCGAGGCTGGTCGTGAGCGCCTCCCCGCGAACTGTCGTCACTCGCCGCGTCGCCGCTTGCGCCGTCCTGGCGATGCTGGTGCTGGGCGCGGCGGGGATGTACGGCCTGACCGGTCATCCTTCCGGTGAACGATGGCTCGGCCCGCCCCGGGCGGTGACGCGTCCCTTGGCCGCCTACCCGCCACCGACCCCGGCGGGGTTCACCGTCGACCCGGGAAACCGGACGGTCCAGGGCTCCTGGTCGAGCTCCGCGCCGTCGACCGCCGGTGGAACCGTCACCTACACCCTGAACTGGAGCGGCTACGCCGGCGGACCGGTGCTCGGGTCGGTGACCACGACGAACACGACCGCCACGGCCACCGATCTGGAGAACGGCGATACCTACTTCTTCAGTGTGGCCGCGCGCGACGCCTACGGCGATTCTTCCGGGACCGGGCTGATCGCATCGACGCCACACTCGGTACCCTTCCCGCCCACGCTCATCGAGGTGACCTCCCTCAGCTCGAGCAGCGTCGGTGTCGACTGGAGCCCGCCCAACGACGACGGCGGTCAGCCCGTGACGAGCTACTCGGTCTTCTACGCGACGGCGGCCGATGGTCCCTGGACGGACTACGTCGTGGGAACCGATCTTCAGATCGAGCTGGTCGGCCTGTCCTCGGCGACGCCCTACTTCATCCAGATCGTCGCCGACAACGACGCCGGGGTCAGCCACCCGAGCCGAACGATGTCCACGACCACCTGGGTCTCGATGGCGATTCCGCCGAAGACGACCCCCACCCCCGAGCCGACGCCGGTCGCCTCCCCCCCGCTCCTGATCATAGGGGTACCGGGCTCGACCCTGCTGGCGATACTCGGCGGGATCCTCGCCGTGCTCCTCGTGCTCCCCCTCGTGCTGCTGATCCTGCGATGGCGGCGTCCGCAGCGCCGGCGGGGGATTCCCCCCGCGTAGGCGCGCCGCGCAACACGGGCCGCGCGAGCGGTGTTGATTTTGTTAACATAAAAGCGTATTAATAGCGCGGCGGTGGCCCCCTTCGTGGAGCGTGCGGCGGTCGTTCGCGGGGGCTTCTCGTCCCAAAAGCGGGAGCTCTTGCTGCTGCTCAAGCGCCGACCGGACTGCTCGCTGACCGAGGTGGCCCACGATCTCGGGATCTCCAAGGTCGCCGCGCTCCGCCACCTGACCGCGCTCGAATCCCTGCAGCTGGTCGAGCGGTCCTATCGCAACGACGGGGTCGGTCGGCCCCGAGTCCACTTCCGTCTTGGCGGAGACTCCAATCCGCTCTTCCCCGAGGCGTACACGCAGATGTCGGTCTGCGCCCTCCGATTCATCGAGGAGCGGATGGGGCGGTCGGCCGTCCGCGCCCTCCTGCAACAGCGCGCCCACGAGGTCGCCGACCAGGGTCGACCCCGAATGCGCGGCAAGGAGCTGGGTGATCGGGTCACCGAGCTCGCCCAGATCCGCCAGGAGGGAGGGTACATGGCCGAGGTCGCCGCGCGGCGGTCGCGCTCGCTCGAGATGCTCGAGCACAACTGTCCGATCCTCGCCATCGCCCAGCAATTCCCCGAGGCGTGCGAGGTCGAGCGGAAGCTCTTCGAGTCGATGCTCTCGGCCCAGGTCGACGTCAGCCACCGAGTCGTGGCCGGCGATCCGGTGTGCCGGTTCCTCATCCACCCGCGTCGAGGACCTGCGTGACCGCCGACGGCGAGGCGGCCGGGCATGAACGCCCCACCGCGCTGGTGACCGGCGCAGGGCGGGGGCTGGGCGCGGCGCTCGCGCGATTCCTGGCCGGGGCCGGATACGACCTCGTACTGAATGCACGGACCGTCGAACACCTCCACGCCGTCGCCCGGTCGGTCCGCGCGTGCTCGGTCGGAGCGGTCGAGGTCGCGGGAGATATCTCCGACCCCGCCACCCGTGCTGCGCTGGTCCACGCGGTGACCGCGGCCGGCCGGCTCGACCTGTTGATCAACAATGCTTCGGAACTCGGCCGGCGCGGACTCGGGGCGCTCGCCACCTACCCGGCGGAGGACCTCGATTTCGTCCTCCGGGTCAACCTGCTCGCGCCGCTGGCGCTGGCGCAAGACCTCCTACCCTGGCTCCGTGCCCGCCGGGGCTTGATCGTCAACATCAGCAGTGACGCGGCGGTGATGGGCTACCCGGGATGGGGGGCCTACGCCGCGAGCAAGGCCGCGCTCGACTCGGTGAGCCGGACCCTCGCGAGCGAGCTCCGCGGGGAGGGCGTGGCAGTTGTCAGCGTCGACCCCGGCGATATGCGAACTTCGATGCACCAGGCCGCGTTCCCCGGCGAGGACATCTCGGATCGGCCGTCCCCCGAGGTGACGCTCCCGTTCTGGGCTTGGCTACTGGGGCGTCCGGCGGACGAACTCTCCGGTCATCGGTTCCGGGCGCAGTCCCGTAGCTGGGAGGTACCGGCGTGACGGGGTCCGCGGGACCCGAACAGTGGTCGCTCCTACCGGAGGCGCACGAGCCACCGGAGCAGCGCGGGCTCGCCCGGGATGAAGTGCGGCTCCTCCTGTCGGCCCCCGGACGCACGGCCCATCGGCGATTCACCGCGCTCCCCGAACTGCTCGGCCCGGGAGACCTGTTGGTGGTGAATCGCAGTTCGACCGTTCCCGCGAGCTTGGCGGCAGACAGTCCTTGGGGACCGATCACCGTCAATGTGAGCACCCACTACGGACGCGGGCTCTGGCTCGTCGAGCCCCGCCGATCACCCGCCGTCCCGGGGCCGCTACCGTTCATCCCGGGCGACGCCCTGCGTCTCGCCGGGCTTGCGGCCCGAGTCGTAGCGGCCTACCCGGGAATCCCTCGGCTGCACTTCGTTCGGTGCGAGGGCGACCTCGAACGCCGCATGGAGGAGGTCGGGCGGCCGGTCGAGTACGGGCACCTCAGCGGACATTTCCCGCTCGCCGCCTACCAGACCATCTTCGCAAGCGTCCACGGTTCGGCGGAGATGCCCTCGGCGGGGCGGCCGTTCTCGTGGCGGGTCGTGAGGGCCCTGGAAGGCCGCGGCGTTCGCCTCCAGGCGATCACGCTTCACACCGGTGTCTCCAGCGTTGAGACCGGGGACATCGAGTCGGGTTACCTCCCGGTCTTCCCCGAGCCGTTCGAGGTCACGACCGAGGTCGCCGAATCGATCAACGAGACGCGGGCGCACGGCGGACGTGTCATCGCCGTCGGTACCAGCGTCGTCCGCGCGCTCGAATCCGCTTGGGACGGAGTCCGGGTACGCGGTGCCGCCGGATTCACGCGCGCCTACGTCGACCCGGCCCATCCACCGCGTGCCGTGGACGGGGTCCTGAGCGGTTTCCACAACGGACGTTCGACCCATATCGCCCTGCTCCAGGGGTTCCTCGGGCGTGTTCGGCTCGCCGAGGCCTACGAGGCCGCACGGGCGGGCGGCTACCTCCGGCACGAGTTCGGCGATTGCCACCTGATGTTGAACTGAACGGGGCGGCGTTTGTCGCGCGGGGGGAGGGCTGCGATCGAGGGCGGACTAGGGTCGGGGTCGCAGGCGGCGCCGGACCTTACTGGCCGCCGAACGTGCGGTCGACCCCGTACGGCGCGCCGCGTGCTCGGTGGCGCTCCCGACCTTCTCGAGCGCGGGACCCATCTTGGAGGCGGCGGCCCGGGCGGTGGCGCCCGTCCGGCGCGCGACCCGTTCGGTTGCCGCCCCGACCTCGTCCAGAGCCGGCTTGACCTTCTCGATCACCGGTCGCGCGGCACCCTTGACATCGCGCACCACCGGTCGGGCAGCGTCCCGGACCGGGCCGAGGGCGCGCCGGGCCTCACCGACCGCCCCCGTTGCGACCTTGACGGTCTCTCGGGCGAGGTTCTCCACGTCCGACGCCAGCTGCCGGGTCATGGACGCAGGGGCCGCGAGGAGCGGCCGGCCGCACGCCGAGCAGGCCGCCGAGCTCGCGGGATTCTCGGCGCCACAGAATGAGCAATTCACGGGTTCCACCCACCGTCCAGCAACTCGTCGGACGCGACCTTAACCCTTGGGACGAGGTCGTCTCCCCCAGCGTCGAACACGCGAGCCCTGACGCAACCTATATACGCGATGACCACCGATGAATTATGCGCATCCATACGCCTCCACCCCTCCCCCTTCTCCCCGACCTATGGCGGAAGTTTCACCTCTCGGAGTGTGCACCGTATCGCCGACCGCTCGCCGACTCCGCTGGGGCGGCCTGCTCGCCGTGGCGTTGGCGGCCCTCGTGCTCGCGGCGGGGGCTCCCTCGCTCGCACCGTCGGCCCCGATCCATGCACTCGGCCACCACCAGCGCAATTCGGGAGGGAGTCCGACCGCACCGTCCGATCTCTGGGGCTCCGGTCTGAGCGCGCGCAAGACGCTGCTGCGGCCGGAGCTTCCGCTCCTGAACTGGGGTCCGCACCTGCGGTCCGCGGTCCTGAGCTTCACCGTCCCCCAGCCGGCTCGCACCTCGCCCGCCCATTTCGGGAGGGGGCCGCAGACCCCGGGGGAGGACCTGATCCTGAACGGCGGGCAGACCGTCGTCATCTCGCACAACACCACGGTCCGTAACGTCAACCTCTCGGGCAACGCCACGCTCATCGTACACAATGCGACGGCACCGGTGGTGCTGACGGTCGAGGGGAGCATCCTGCTCCAGGACAGCTCGATCCTCTACCTCAACCAGTCGAGCCTGGTGGCCGACGAGCGCTACGACAACCAGCTGTCGATCACGGGCGAGGACCACTCCCTCTACCTGGTCTACGGGGCCAACGTTTCCTCCAACGGCTTCCAGTGGATCGGAGCGTTCACCGGGGATGCCAACATGACCGTGGTCGGGAGCTCCTACGGCTATCCGACCTCGTGGTTCCCGGCCTACACCTCGGGCAATGCTTCGGTCTTCATCGCCGGGTCCTACTTCCTCGGCGACCTCGTCATGCAGGACACGGTCTACCTGCCCTCGACGGCGCACGTCGTCGTCCGCGACAGCGTCGGGTTCAACGTCTGGATCGGGCTGCGGCAGAGCGCCGCGGTCGACGTCAGCTTCCCTGCGCCGCTGTCGTTCCAGAGCTGGCAGTTCCCCGGTCCGTACACGGTCTCGAACGTCAGCTACAGCGTCAACGTCACCGGATCGTTCGTCGGCTACCATGTCGTCTCGGTCTGGCCCGGCAGCAACCTGACCATCGCCCACTCGCCCGGCGTGGTCGTGGCGCTCAACCCCATCGACGAGAACGTCTCGTTGGACGGGCTCGCCGAGGGATGGCTCAACACCTCCTACGACGAGAGCGGCTTCTCCGTCCGGCTCATCGACGCCAACGTCGTGAGCTGGAACGTCTACGCGTTCGCCTCGAACGTGACCGTCCACGGTGGCCAGGTCGGGGGGATCCTCGCGAGCGCGGGCTCGACCGTCCAGGTCCGCGACGCGACCCTCACCGGCAGCGGCGGCTACTACGGAGCGCTCTCGAATTCGACGCTGACCATCGAGAACTCCTCGGTCCTGGGGCAGGTCACCGGCTACCAGAACGGCGCGCTGGTCCTGCAGAACTGCACGTTCGACCCGTGGTTCCCCCAGCAGGTCGTCGCCACCGCGCGTTCGACGATCCTGCTCGCGAACTCCGTCCTCGGTCCCCAGACGATCCTCGGTGCCCGCGACCAAGGCCGGGTCGTCGTCACCGAGCAGCTCTCGGTCGAGGTCACCGGCTCCAACCCCACGTTCGCCGCGCCGCAGGTCACGATCGACTGGACCGGCAATCGGAGCCCGGTCGCCAGCGCGCCTACCGGGAGCTCCGGGCTGGCGCGGTTCGACCTCCTGACGAGCATCGTGCTCCCCACGGGGAATCTGTCGCTCTCGAACTACACCGTGCTCGCACGCCAGGGCTGGAGCGGCGGAAGCGCCGCGATCGACCTCTCGGCGCCCTCGGGGGTCCTGCTCTCGCTCGGCCCGCTCGTCGCCGCCACCCTTCCCCAGAACGGGTCGACCGACGTTCCGGCTACCACCGAGGTCACGTTCGACTTCGGCGCTCCGATGAACACCTCCGAGACCGATGCCGCGATCGTCACCGTCCCCCGTACGCCGTTCGCCCCGGAATGGAGCTCGGACGACTCGGTCCTGACGCTCGGACTCCCGGGACTGTCGTGGAACGCGTCCTACTCCGTGGTGATCGGCAACGGCGCGGCCACCGCCGCAGGGATCGCCTTCCCCGGCGCCTACGTCCTCACGTTCACCACAGCCGCCCGCCCGGCACTGGCGATGCCCACGGTGCTCGCCACGACCGAACCGCTGAACCAGAGCACCAGCGTCTCCCCTTGGACGAACGTCACCCTCACATTCAGTCGACCGATGGACGCGAGCTCCACGCTCGCCGCATTCACGGTCAACCCCGCCGTCCCGGGCCAATCGGTCGTCGTCCAGGGCTCCAGCGTGGTCTGGACCCACCGGATCCCCCTCGCCTACGGTACGCGCTATACCCTGACGGTCACCACGCGCGCGCTGGACACGCGCGGGGTCCCGCTCGCCCATGCCTACCAGATGGTCTTCTCCACCGAATCCTCGAGTCCGCTTACCGCCGCCCACGGCACGTCGGTCTTTCCGATGTCGCTGATCGTGGGGCTGGCCGTGGCCTCCGTGGTCCTGGGAAGCTTGGTCGTGCTGCTCGCCAGCTCGTTGGTTCGGCGGCGACCCCCGACGAATCCCTACCTACCGGCGCTGGCGGCCATTCCGGTGCTGCCGCCGCCGTGGAAAGAGGATTGACGCCCGCGCCCTTGGACCGGAGACCCCGGAACGCCCCGGTGGACCGCCCTCCGGTCGGCCCACTCCCGGCGGAGAGCCCCTATCCGAGCAGTTAGTCGCGTCGACCACGCTCTAAACCCGCCGGGGCGGCGATGGTACGAGGCCCACGAAGGGTTCCCCGTGGTGGATTTCGACCCGATGCTCTACGAAGGTACCGGAACCGTGTACCTGTGGGGGGAAGACCGAACGGCTACTGCGGTGGCGGCCTTCGCGCTCGCGCGGCGGGTCGGCGCGTCGATCGCATGGCTGAACATCCCCGCGCCGAGCGGTGGGTCCGGTGCGGCGGAGGGGTTCATCGAGCGTCTGCTTCCCGAGGTCCGCCGCTTCAACACCCACTCGCCGGCGGACCTGCGACCGCGATCGGACGCGTTCGACACGATCCGGTGGTCGTTGCGCCGGTCGGATGGCTCGCGAGGCTCCGTCGCCCTCCTGTTCAACCTGCTTCGATTACCGGCCTCTGCCCTTCCCATCCTGAGGATCTTGTTGGCCGGCGAGTCGGTCCCTGCGTTGGTGATCACCAACGCCGACCGGATCGCCGCGAGCTATCCGGACGAGCTCGACGCGACCCGGCGCATCACCCACATCGTGACACGGGCCCGGATCAAACTGATCTTGTCCTACAACGGGCCGGCGCGGGCCGACCGGTTCGCCTTCGATCATGTCCTACGGATCGACCGGGGCCCGGCGGCCGATTGGCGTGCGGCCACGGTCGTGACGGAGGCGCCCATCCCCCCGGCGTCCCTTGCCGGGTCGGAGGCCGCTCGCTTGGAGTTCTTCGAGTCGGTCCGGCAGCTCCTGGGCGAGCCGGTTACCCCCACCGACGACCTGCCCCGGGTCGATACAAGCGTGGGATCGGCGACAGGTTGACCCACCGCCCCAGAGAGCCGCGCGCGGTCCTCAGCTCCCGGACGGCCCCGACCGCTCTCCCCTCACCACGCGCGGCGGGGCGCACCGACCCGAAGTCTTAGGATGGGGCGGCCGTCGCCTCCCCCACGAGCGGCACCGACGGCATCGCGGAACCCCACGAAGGGATCACCAGCGAGGGGACCGACATGGGTCGGCTCATCTCCCTGAGCGACGGCATTTTCGCTTTCTCGATGACCCTGCTCGTGATCAGCCTCGCGCTTCCGACCATCCGCTCGGCCGGCACGGGCCCGGACCTGTTCACCTACCTTCGCCAGCTCGAGCCGGCGCTGCTCAGCTACGTCGTGGCGTTCCTCGTCATCTCCACATGGTGGCTGGGGCACCACCGGATCTTCTCAGCGATCCGCAAGTACGACCTGCTGTTGATGCGCCTGAACACGATGATGCTGCTCGTCATCTCGATCTCGCCGTTCATGCTCGCCATCGTCTTCCAATACGGTCCTTCGTCGATCTTCGTCACCTCCCTATCGGCCAAGGTCGCCGTGGCGCTCTTCGCGGCAGTGGAGGTCGTCACCGGGCTCATCCTCTTGGCCATCTGGCGGCACGCGACGCGCGACCACCACCTGGTCGACCCGAAGCTCTCCGCCGAGTGGATCCAGTACGCCGAGAACCTGACGGTCCGGCCGACGGTGGTGTTCGCCGCGGCGATCGCCGTGGCGCTCGTCAACCCTTGGCTCGCGGAGATCGGTTGGGTGGCCGTCCTCTTCGTTCGCCGATCGAGGGGGAAGGGACCAACGTCGCCCGCTGCGACGCCGGCGCCCCGTTGAACCCCATGGCTTCGACCGCCACGCCTTTGTGCCCGGCGCCGGTCGGCGACCCATGGCGGCGGCCGATCCGAGCCAGTATCGCAAGCTCACGCGGGCCGAGGAGGCGGTGATCGTCCGGGCCGGGACCGAGGCCCCCTTCTCCGGCGAGTACGAGCAGAACTTCACCCCCGGGCTCTACCGCTGCAAGCGGTGCAACAACCCGCTCTACCGGTCCGAGGCGAAGTTCGATGCCGGCTGCGGTTGGCCGAGCTTCGATGCGATCCTCCCCGGGGCCGTCGAGCGTCGTCCGGACCCCGACGGCCAGCGGGTCGAGATCCGGTGCGCGCGATGCGGGGCCCACCTCGGCCACGTGTTCGAAGGAGAGGGTTTCACCGCCAAGAACACGCGGCACTGCGTCAACTCCATCTCGCTGATGTTCGAGCCGGACGCAGGCACCCCGGCGCCCGCGGGCACCCGACCTCATTGAGGGGCCGGTTCGCGGGCGGCCGGGGGGCCCGGCGCTCGTTCGCTCGGTCCTCCCCGGCGAGTTAGGGACTACGCTCGTTCACAAGTACCCCGTACCGAGTTTGCGGTCCGGATCGAATGTCATGGCGGGCGTGTCCGATTGCCGATTCGTCCAAGCCTACCGTTACGGTAGCGGCCTCGAGCCCGTGCCGGAGCGCTCCGAAACCTGCGCCGGGCTCCGCGAGCTCGTCGTGGTTCGGAGCGCGCTCGCGCCGACCCTGCCGGAGTCGTTCCCGCTCTGCGAGCGCCATCGCGAGATGCTCCTGCGCGAGATCGGTGTGACGCGACTGGTGCTGCCGGCCTAACCGGTTGGACACAACGGCGGCCGCCGGAGGACCGACCGGCTCACTTCGGGTGGGCGACTGGCCACGATGGGCCCGGTGAGTTCATCCCGGGCAGAAGCGAGGTGGCCAGGTCGGCCTCTGGTTCCGCGTCGTCGGGGGTGGTCATCTCGGGACCCGCACCTCCGCCCGCGCGCATCAGCGCCGAGAAGTGGCGATGGCGAACACGGTCGGTGTACACCTCCAGGAACTTCTGCTCCTGCCGCTCGGTGATCCATCCGTAGCGACGCAGCTCGGCGAGCCCCATGCTCAGCCGGTGCAGGAAGTCCGGGTCCGCGACGACGTCCGCGGCACGGACGATCTCCCACATGGCCCGGCAGAACCAGGGGTCGGCCTCGAGCGCCTTCTCCATCGTCTCGCGCAATGCGGTGCCGAAATAGACGGTCCGTGGCTCGAGCGGTAGGACCACCCCGCCGAAGACGCTCTTGAGCGCGTCGCCGAGGACCGTGCCCGTCCGGACTTGCATCGGCGGGAAGACCACGTGGCGCAGCGTGCCGTGGTGGCCACGGAGCGCGGCCACCCACAGCGGGAACCAGATGATGCGGGTGCCCGCGAGCTCGGGTAGGGGCAGGAAGTATCCCGAAAGGGTGTCGCGCTGGAGCGTTCGGTGGGCGATCTGCTGGCCGATCGCGGCGAGCAGCACCGCCCCGCTCGAGGCGACGTCGTCCCGCGCGAGCGTCTGCGCGGCGATCTCCTCCGCGGCGCGCTGCTCGACGAGGGTGACCCGGTCGCCGAGGACCATGAACCCCCGTCGCTCGTGCTCGTGGAGCGCCTCGATCCTCAGCTGGGCCTCCTCGATCTGGCGCCGCGCTTCGCGCTCCTGGTCGAGCGCGAGCCGGGCGCGGGCGCGATGGTCGGCAGGGTCGCCGCCCCGCTCGGCCAGTCGCTTGGCCAAGGTCTCCTCGGTCATCGCCAGGCTGCGGGCATGGCAGATCGTGGCGTTCGCGCGGCGGATCTGGTCGAGCTCGGCCTGGATCCGCTGCCAGGCCGAACGGCGCAATCCCTCGGCGCCGCGGTCCATTTCCGAGTGCGCCAGCACCCGCCATCGGTTGGCGAGCTCGGCGTGGAGCTTGCGCCGGTCCTCCTCCATGCGCTGCAGCGTCGCGTCGAGATTGCCGTGGACCTGTCCGTGGAGACGGTGGAGGTCGGCGATCTCGGAGTCGAAATCGGTCAGTGCGTTGCCGATGGCGCTCACGGTCGCTTGGTACCATTGGACCGTCTGCCGGGCCGGCAAGAACCCCGAGTGGTCCGATTGGGGCTCGGTCCGGAGGTTCGAGTGCGAGAGCACCTCGAACAGCAAAGGCGGGTCGACGGGTAGGAACCCCTCGACGGTCATCGAGTCGCTCTCGGGGAGGTGGCCCAATAGCGAGGCCATCGAATGGGCCTGGCTGACCAGCTGGGCCGGCGCGAGCTCTCGGGCGAGCTCGGAGTAGAGCTCGGTCATCGGAGGGAGCGGCGAACGGTGGAAGGTGCGGCGCCACACGCCCATCCCGTCGAAGATCGCGAATCGGCCGGGGAACGGCGAGGGCACCACAAGCAGAGGCCAGTACACCGGCGCCACCGCCTCGAGCTCCTCGCCCCGCCGCCGAAGGAGGGAGCCCTTGCGACCCCGCTCGCCCTCGACAGCGCACAGGATGGTCGCCAGGACGACCGGCTCGGGGAGCTGGTGGATCTGCCCGGCGTCGTCGGTCGCGGTGGCGAAGGTCAGCGTGACCTCTTCGACCCCTTCGGGGGTCCCGAGCTTGGGGGTGAGGTCCCCGGGCACGGGATCACCCGCTCCGGAGCTTCGCGCGGTGAGAGGGGGCGACCCGGTCGGGTGGGTTTCGGCCGAGAACCGGTCGACCGAACCGTCGCCGCCGGCCCGGATGCCCGTAGCTTCCGTGGCCACGAGATGAACTCTGTATTCTCACGTATAAATACGCATCCTCGACGTCGTTCCACGCGAAGTGCGCGCCGGTTCCGGCACGACGGAGGTAACCCTTCGACGGCCCCGTCTGGAGGGGAGTTCACCACCCCCGGGTCCGAACACGCGTCCTCGGACGGGACGCCGTACCGATCCGAGGAATTCGGACCGGATCCCGCGCCTCGTGCTACCCCCGTTCGGGGCGGGCTGCCGCACCCCTTCCATCGCGGACCACGGCGCGCGCGCTCGATGGGTCACCGAAGATGGACCGCTCTACCCGGCGACGGCGGCGGCCTCACGGGCGGCGACGTACCCCTTCGCTCGGTCCGCGAGCCACCGGAAGTCCTCCCAACTGCTGATGCGGAACCCGTACCGTTCCCGGGTTCGGTCCGAGATCGGCTGGAAGTGCTCCCAATCCGCAACGACCAGCCGGCCGAGCGCCCTCAGGACGAGCTCCTCCTCGATGACCCCGGCACGCACGAGCGTCCCGATGATCTGGTAGATGAAGGCGAAGTTTCGGGCCTCGAGGTCGGCGCTGGTATCGTCGAAGTCCGCCGGTCCCCGCTCGGAGAGCAGCCGCGCGGCGTCGTGCATGGCCTTGCGCCGGCGGGGGAACGATTCGTCGGTCAACTTCTCGAGGATCCCGAACGCGACGTTGGCCCGGTACTCCTGGGAGGCCTGCTCGAGCAGCCGAGAGTTCTGGCGGAGCTGCAGCACCACCAAGATCACGGTGACGACGACGGCCACCGAAGCGCCGAGGTTGACCACCAGAGCGACCTGACCGAGATCGACCACCGTGCTGGGGCCCCCCGGTGGGCCGTACCGAGCGGTCTATTTGGAGAGAACCGACCTGGACCTCGCCTCGCGCCGAGGTCGCCCGTACCTAGTACACGCCTTCCGTTGAGGACGACGGTTCGGTCCCGGCCGCACGGTCGGGCTGTCCTTGGGCGGGACGCCGCGGCACCCGATCGCTCCGCGGCCGAGGCGTGGGAGCCGAGGCCGGGCCCCGGGTGAACAGGTAGCCGAGAATGAGCCCGATGACGACCACCGCGGTCGCGCCGATGACCGCCCAGTCGAAGTTCGAAAGGCCTCCGACCTTGCTGTTCGGACCGCTGCCCCCACCGGTCTGCCGATACGTTACGTGGACCGACCGAGGGGTGCCGTTGATGGTGATCTGGTCCTGGCCGACGTTCGCGTCGTAGCCGGGCAGCTTGTGCACCGTGTAGTTGTAGGTGCCGTTGGGGACCACGAAGGTCATCGTCGGATCCGCGGTCTGATTCCACGCCCCGTTGAAGGTGACCGACCAGACCACCCCGGGAGGCAGCCCGACCTGCGCGAAGGTCACCACGTAGGTCGGGGGCGGCGCGCCGAGCCCGAAGGTGATGTTGACCCAGACCGCGCTCCCGTTGACCGAGAGATTGCCGCCGACCGGCTCGGAAAAGTACCCGGCCACGGTGGCGATCACGTACGGGTAGCTGCCGTTGGTGGCGTTGAGCTCCACCAGGGTCGTGTTCGAGCCGAACGCGGTCCCGTTGACGTCGACGCCCCACGCGGTGCCCGCGGGCAGGCCGCTCTCGAGGAACCGGACCGCGTAGAGGCCCGTGCCGTTGCCGAGGATGTGGCTGAACACCAGGCCGACACCGGCGTCCTTGCCCGTGATGTTGACCGTGCCGCCGGAGGGGTGGACGGTGTAGCCGGTCGGCGCCTGGACGACGTAGGCGTAGGTGCCGTTGGTCGCGCCGAAGAACAGCGAGCTCGCCGAGGTGCTCTCGCGGTGCGTGCCGAGCGTGACGCCCCAGGTGGTTCCGGCGACGAGCCCGGCCGCGGTGAACGCCACCGAGTAGCTCGCCGGGGACAGGAAGGTGATGTCCACCGAGCTGCCCGGACCGTTGACGGTCAGATTGCCGTAGCCCGGGGCGGCGCGGTAGCCCGGGATCGACGTGACGCTGAACGCGTAGGTCCCGTTCGGCTCGGCGAAGGTCATCGTGAGATGGTTGCTGCTGTGGAGCGCGCCGTCCAGCGTGACCGCCCAGAGCGTCCCCGACGGTAGTCCGCTCTCGGCGAAGGTGATCGTGTAATTGACGCGGGTGAATCCGATCGACTCGGAAGCCGCCCGACCGTTGACGTTGACCGTACCCGACTCCGGCGACGCCGTGAACCCGGCCACGAGGCCGAGCGAGAAGCTGTAGCTGCCGTTCGTGGCGTTGAAGCCGATCGAGGCGGTGGTCGAGGCGCGCGACGTGCCGTTGAAGGTCACCGACCACGGCACCCCGAGGGGCAGGCCGAGCTCGCCGAAGGTCACGGGGTAGAGCGGCTTCGGGGGGATCGTAAAGACGACCGATTGGGACGCGCCACCGCCGTTGACCGAGACACTGCCCTTGGCCGGGTCGGGAACGTAGGAACCGACCTTGGTGACGGTGAACGAGTAGCTCCCGTTGGTCTCGTTGTAGACGATCGTGCTCGTGGTCGAGGACCGGTAGTCACCGCCGATCAGGGCCGCCCACCGGGTGCCGCTCGGCAGTCCGGACTCCGAGAAGGTGACCGGGTACACGGTCGGTGGGGCTTTGCTGAACGAGATCTGGACGGAGGCGGAGTTGCCGTTGACGCTGACGTTGCCGCTGTTCGCCGACGGCACGTAGCCGGTGACCGCCGGGATCGAGTAGGCGTAGGTGCCGTTGGTCTCGTTGAACTGGACGGTCGTGGTCGTCGAGCTAAGGGTCGTTCCGTTGAGCGTCACGGACCACGAGCTCCCGCCCGGCAACCCATGCTCGGTGAAGTCGACCGGGTAGACCGTCGGAGGCAGTGCGGTGAAGACCAGCGCCACCGCGGTCGCGGATCCGGTGACGTTGACGGTCCCGCCGGACGGCGCGACGCGGTAGCCGGCGACGGACCCGACGCTGTAGCCGTAGCTCCCGTTCGATTCGTTGAACTCGGTGAGCGTCGAGGTCGACGACCCGGTCGTGCCGTTGAGGGTGACCGACCAAGAGGTTCCGCCGGGAAGACCGCTCTCGGTGAAGTTGACCGGGTAGACCGTGGCTTGGGAGGGGCCGACCTGCGCCGAGATCGACCGCGACGGCGCCACGACCCCAGTGGCCAGCGCCCCGTAGGGCACGAGAAGCAGCAGGAACGCCGCGGCCACCAGGGCCGCAGCGACGCCAATGAGGAGTGAACGACCGTACATCCCGGTACCTCGGAGCTGTGGGGCCCGAAGCCAACCTCCCTTGGGCGGGCGGTGGCCTAAATGGACCGGGGGTAGGTCCTGACTAGACGCAAACCCCGCCGTCGAGCGACGTCGCCCATTGGCGCTGGAGCCCGGAAGGCCGAGCCCGCAGCCTCGAGGGGCGCGGCGACCGACCCGGGCCTACACCGGATCTAGGCGGCCGAGGCGTCGGCGTCGTGCGACCCCTCGGCGACCACGTGTACCTAACTGTACCGGACTCCGACGGTCAGGTTCGCGCCCTTGACCTGGACCCCTCCGACCGAGGGACTGACGTGCCTGCCCGCGACGTGGCCCACCGTGAACCCGTAGGTCCCGTTCGGGTCCCAGAGGGTGATCGTCGTCGAGTTCGAGGTGGCGGTGATCCCGTTCAGGGTGACCGACCAGCTCGTCCCGGCCGTCAGCCCGCGCTCGGTGAAGGTCACCGAGTAGAGCGCGAAGCCCAGGAGCGGGGCGAAGTCGCCGGCCGAGGTGATCCCGCCGCCGTCGTTGTAGGGCAGGACCCCGTACGGGTCCGCCTGGGTCCCGTAGTTCGCCCAGTAATTGCCGCTCTGGTAGGGCAGCCCGAGGATGCTACCGGTCAGCTTGTCGCCGTCGACCATCCGAACGAACTTGGCCGGGTGGGAGGAGATGTTCCAGGTGTCGGACCAGGACGCCGGGGCTCCCGTATAGAAGTTGAACCCGGGGGTCACCGCCGTCACCGGGGTGAGGAAGGCGTTGTTGTAGACGAGGTCTCCGGATTCGTAGATCTGCAGCGCGTTCTGGAACCGGGAGGCCAGGATCGAGCCCGCGTTCACGGCCGTTGTCGTCGCCGGGGTGAAGGTGTTGCCCCAGACGGTGTTGTTCGTGCCGCCGAAGAGAACGAGCGCGATACTCTGCACCTGGAAGTTGTTGTTCCCGATGAGGGCCTCGCTCGAACCCCAGAACTCTACGTTAGCGGTGAAGCTGTCGACGCTGTTGAACCACCCGGTGATCTGGGGGACGTTCCAGAGCGCCACGTGGGTGGTGTTGTAGAACTCCAGCTGGAGGTTGTTCGACGCCGGCATCCCGAATTGGTTGACGAACCCGGCCTCGTAGGGGAGCGAGTAGGCGATCGGGAACGCGTTCGACCCGGTGACTTGGACATAGGCGTTCGTGTCGGCGAGGAGCACGCCGGGGAAGACCGTGTAGAAGTAGTCGTTGAACTCGCCGAAGAGCGGGTCGACCGGTCCGACGGTGTTGTGGTCCAGCACGAACGGGTGCGTGACCGTCCCGAGCCCGCCGGGCTGGGAGATGGCCGCAAGCTGGGTGTTGTCGGAGGCCCATAGCGGCGTGTAGATGCCCATCCGACTGTCGCCCGCGAGGGCGATCGTCGTCGAGCTCGTGCCAATGACCGTCGTCGTGACGGGGCGGTAGTCGCTCAACAGGAACTTGAACGAGTACGTCCCGGGGGTCAGACGGTACGACGCGATCCCCGAGGTCGGGACCGGTGCCCAAGCGGCGGTGCCCGCACGGAAGCCCGCCCCCACGGAGGCGAAGGCGAACGCGTTGCTCGGGGAGACGGTGAACGTGGCGTGGATGAAGCCGGAGTGGGCGCCGACGAGACCCCAGAGCGGTTGAAGCAGCGACGGGCCGCTGCCGAGCATGGCCACGGGGTTCGGTCCGGCGGTCGCCCATTCGGCGATCCCTTCGGAGGTCTCCCCGGTATCGGTGCCGAAGCTCGAGCCCGCAGGAACGGAGGCGTACCGGCTCGTTCCGTTGGCGAGGAGGTCGAGCCCCATCGAGCCATCGATCCCGAGCAGCGTCGTGGTCGAGCCGCCACCGGGTCCGCCGAGCATGATCTCGGCGTCGTTGAGCAGGCCGAAGGCGTTGTACTGGCGGCCGTTGACCTGGAAGCTGGGCATCGGCGCGGCGTGGCGAGCGTGGGCGGTACCGCTCGAGTTGAACTCGACACGGTCGAACGAACCGGAGATGATGCTGCCGTTGCTCGTTGTGATCGAGTAGTTGAAAAAGATCGTCGGGCGGTTGTTCTCGACGGTGGCGTTGTTGAACAGCCGGATGGTGAACGGGGTCGGCATGTGCCAGCTCGGCCCCACCGCGTAGTAGAAGGTGGGGGCGACGACCTGGCCGTCGTAGTTCGACAGCGTGGTCGTTGGCATGCCGGCGCCGGGCGCGGAGAAGTTCCAGATGTTGTCCTCGATGCCGAGGGTCTGGCTGTTCGCGTAGTAGATCGGGACGTTCTGGATCCAGTAGGTCCCCGAGGAGTTGCCGAAGACGGTGACGTGGGTGAGCACCGTGTTGAGCTGCATGGTGAAGATGTCCGGCGACGAGCTCTGCAGGTAGAACGGATGGACCGAGTTCAGGGTCGCCGATCCCTCGATGCTCCGGTAGTAGGAGATCGATCCAACATTCTTGCCGGCGACGTCCCGGACGCCGAAATATCCGAGACCCATCGGGGCGGGAGCGGTCGTGTAGAGCGGTTGGACGACGCCACCGGAGACCGAGGGGCTACCGTGAAAGTTGGGCAGGAACACGTCGGTCATGGGCACATGGTGGCTCCGGATCGAGTTCAGTACGGCGGCGGCGCGGTCGGTCGTCACCGCGGCGCCCGCGGCCGCCGGGGCGGAAGTCGCCCGCGCGGCCGTCGCCGGCGCGTGACCGGGACCGCCCGATAGCACGGCCGATGCGCTGGGGATCGCGAGCAAGGTCGCACAGGCTACGAGGAGGATCCAGGCGATGCGGGGGCGACTCGACATGGCGCGCGGCAGTTCGGGTTGCGGTATAACAACCTCGCTCTTCGCCGATAACCGGACTCTGCCGGGGATTCAGAATTTTAGGCGAAGTTACCGGCATTTTCGGGCTCTGACGCAGCGGTGAGCCCTCCACAGGCGGGGGGATCGTGCGGGGCCGGGAGACGCTTGAAGTGGCGCCCTGAGCGCCCCGGCGCGCCTCCGGCCCGCAACGAGAAATCTTATTCGCCCCCCTCCCTGCCGCGTGCAATGCCCGGGATTGCCAGCCTGCGAGCGAATTCGAACGCGACGATCGACGCGACGATCACGGCAATCTCGCCGCCCCGGGATGTGACGACCGCACGGGGGCCCACGCAGGTCGCCGACGCTACGCTCCAGGACGACACGGGGACGATCGTCCTCACGCTCTGGGGCGAGGACATCCGGAAGTACAGCGTCGGGCAGAAGGTCCACATCACCGACGGATGGGTCAAGGACTTCCGGGGCAAGCTCCAGGTCTCCATGGGCCGGTCCGGCACGATCAAAGTCCTGTAGTCCCGATCGGGACGACGGGTGGGCGGGGCGCACCACCCGTCCCGAATCGTCCCGACCAGATGTCCCCCCAGCGACCCACCCGGGTCTGGGTCGCGTTCCTGCGGGGGGTGAACGTCGGAGGCCATCACGCGGTACGGATGGCATCGCTCCGGGCGGTGTTCACGGAGGCAGGGTACGACCGGGTCCGAACCGTTCGTGCAAGCGGCAACCTACTGTTCGCTGCAGCACCCTCGGTACCCGCCCCTGAACCGGAGCTCCTGGGGGCCGCGCTCGAGCGAGCGCTTGGCTACCCTGTTGGGGTGTATCTTCGCTCGGCCGAACATCTCGCGGCTCTGGTGCGCCGCGACCCGTTTGGCAGCCCACGCCCGGAGCCTTGGACCCCGTACGTGACCTTCCTCGATCGCCCCGCGCGAGGGGTTGCCAGGGTGCCCCTGCGCTCACCCCTCGGTCACATCGAGGCCTTTGCCGTCCGAGGCGCCGACGTGTTCAGCTGGTGCCGCCCGGCCGGCGGCCGCCCCGGCTTTCCCAATGAGTTCCTCGAGGGGGCGCTCGGTAGGACCGCAACGACCCGCAACTGGTCGACGGTCCGTGCGCTCGTCGAGGCGGCCGCGCCGCGGACGGAGCGCTAGTAGGACCAGGTGTCCCCGAGCAGGGAGAGCCGGTCGGCGCTGATCACATAACCGCCGAAGACGAGGACGTAGTGGTCGGTGGCGTCGAAGGTCATGCCGAACGAGTACCGCGCCTCGGGGCTGAGCCGCGGATGGAGCAGCCACCACTTCCCCGCGGAATACTCCCAGGTCCCGCGCTGCGAGTTGAATAGCAGCAGCCAGTGGTGGACGGAGTCGTAGTACACCTCGCCGAGCCGGGACGGTTCGGTCGTAGTGGCCGATCGGACCCAGCTCCCACCGCTGTAGACCCAGGTCTGTAAGCCGGTATGGTTGGTGGTGTTCCCCAGACCGACCATGCCGGTGGAGGAAGGGTCGTAGGCGAGGTCCACCAGGTCCACCGTCGGTCCACCGGCGCTCCTCAGGAGCAGCCACTTGCCGGAGTGGTAGGACCAGGTGCGGTTGGCATACACCGCCGCCGTTCCGCCCTGCTGGTAGAGGATCACGGTCGCCGTCGACGCGTCGTAGTCGAGCAGTCCCCCGCCCTTCCAGGCCGGTGCCGCGCTCGGATGAAGGTGGGTCCACTTCCCGTGGACGAAGCTCCACGTGTCGTTGAGGCCCGAGGTCGCATTGCTCCCGCCGAAGAGCAGGACGTAGCCGTCGGCCGCGTCCCAGGTCATCGCCGGGAATGCCCTCGACGAGGGCGCCGGTCGGCTGGCGAGGGCGGTCCAGTTGTCCGCCACGAACCGCCAGGTATCGCCGAGGAATCCGTGGTTGCCGTATCCCCCGAACAGCACCACGTAGCCGTCGGTGGCATCGTAGGCGAGCCCGGCCCCCTCGCGGTCCGAGGGGAACGCGAGGATCTCGCGCCAGGTGTGATTGGCATACTCCCACGTCGACCCGCACGCCACCCGCTGGCTGCACCCGCCGATCGTCCCGCCGAACAGGATGAGCCCGCCGTCGCGCTGGTCGTCGACGAGACCGGTGTCCTGGAACTTCACCGAGGTCGTCACCTTCGCGCCCAGGCTCCAGTTCGATCCGGAGAACTTCCACGTGGTCGCCGAACCTCCCTCGAGGAGGTAGAGCAGACCGTCGCGGTGATCGAACGCGAGCGCCCCTCCGTAGCTCGCCGGGGGGAAGCCGAGGGGGCGCAGCATCGACCAGGTTCCGCCCGCGAACTTCCAGGTGGCGTTCGAAGCGGAGGTGCCGTTGAGGCCACCGAACAGGATCGCCCCGCCGGCGGCGGGATCGTCGGCGAACGCGGCGAACGCCAGTCCCGGCGGAGCCGTCCCGGTCGCCGCCGTCCTCGACCAAGTGCCGTTCGCAAACGTCCAGCTGTCGTTCAGCGACAGGCCGCTCGCCGACATCCCCCCGAAGAGGACGAGCGCACGATCGCTCGAGTCGTAGGTCAGCGAGGCCCCGTACCGGGACGGGGGACTGTGGGTGGGAGCGAGCTGCTTCCATTGGCCTGAGCTGAATGACCAGGTATCCGCAAGGAGTCCGGAGCCGGCGCAGGCCTGGTGGAGCACGCAACCCCCGAACAGGAGCACCGCGGAGGTCAACGGATCGTAGGCCATCGCCGCGAACGTCCGGTACGGCGGCGCGCTCACGTTCAGGGCGGTCCAGTTCCCGGCGTGAAAGATCCACGTCGCCGGGGAGTTGAACGGGGGAACGTCGGCCCCGGTCCCGATCCCGCCGAAGTAGACGACGTAGCCGTCGGCCACGTCGTAGGCCATCGAGGCGTCCTGCTCGGCGCACGGGGCACTGCACAGACGGGTCCAGTTGTGGCTACCGGGTCCGGGTCCGCCGGCGGAGCCCGGTGGGCCACCCCCCGCGGCCAGCGAGGCGGAAGCCTGCGCCAGTAGGGTACCCTCCGCTCGAGACGCCGGACCGATCCGCCCCGGCGCCGCCGGGGCGCTGGCCCATTGAGAGACGCCGGGCGCGGTGAGCAGCAGCAGGACGACGGCGAGGAGAACCACGAGCGGCGTCATGGACGGGGGAGCGGGGCCGCCGCCGCTCCACCCCCGCAGGATGCCGTCCGCCGGCATGGGGGAACGGAGATTTCCCTGCTCCTCCATAATGGTTCGTCCGGTGCGCGCGAGCGGAGCGGGCTCGCTGAGGTCAGCGGCCTTTCCGCTTCTTTTCGGGTAGTTGCGCGCCGAACCTCAACGCCCGGCCGACCCATTCGCGGGCGACCTTGGGCTGGTCGAGGATCTCCGTCGGGAGGGCGAGGTACCCCGACATCGCGTGCCCCGGCATCGGCTCGAACGGGCCGGCCCCCGGGAGGCTCCCCCCGAGCTCGAGGTCCGCTACCGAGAGTCGGAAGAACAGCTTGGAACCGTACACTCCCATGAACATGTTACCCTGTACGAAGGCGGCGGGGTTACCGAAGACCAGACGGACCTCCACCCGCGGGTCCTTCGGCGTGAGTTTCTTCAGCAATGCAATGGCCTCGGGCGTGGGTTTCTCGATCTTCATCGTCCGCTCCCCGACCGGATCGTTTGCGGATCAGCCGACCTCGGGGAGGACCGGCCTGGCTACCCCGAGCGTCGAGGAAGCTCGGGCCCTCGCGTCGCCGCCGCGACGGGCACGAGGGCGGTCGAAACCGCCACGAGTACCCGTTCGGGCGGCGGTGTCGGTAGGGCGATCCTCGGGACGGGCGCGTGCACCCCGTTCGCCCGGGCCGGAGGCGTCGGCGCCGGCGGCGGCGAGGCGACGTTGGTCGAGCAGGCGGGAGTTCCGCTCGGGCCGACGTTGCTCCATTGCAACTGGAAGCAGAATCCGCCGGAACCTCCCGGAGCGGTCACGATGACCCAGTAGGTGCCCCAGCCGCCGTAGCGGTTCGCGGCCTGGGTGAACAAGGGGATCTGAATGAACGCGTTCGGGCCGGCTTTCTTCTGCTTGGCGTGGGCAAGGCTCGGTGTTCCGGCCATGCCCGCACCCATGCGGAAGACCGGCGAGGCGCCCGAGGTGGAACCGTCCCGCTCCCAGACATCGACCCAGCCGTTCGACCACCAGTCGGTCTTGGTGACGTTGAAGATCCAGATCGCGCTCTGCGTGCGGTTCAAGTGGCAATCCCGGACGGAGGAACCAATGGGGTCGTGGAAGACGAGGCCGGCGCACGACGGGGTCGAGACGTTGACGACGAGGGATGCCAGCGCCCCGCTCCCGTTGGCGTCGCCGACGATCAACTCAACGGCGTACGGTCCGGGCGAGCTGTAGATGTGCGCAGGGGTACGCGCCGAGCTCGAACTGCCATCGCCGAAGTTCCAGAGGTACTGGTACGGGGCGGTTCCCCCGGCGGCCGTGCCGGTGAAGTTGACGGGGAGGGGGGCGACACCGGATGCGGGGGAGACCGAAACTCTCGCGGTCAGGGTGCTGCCGGTACAATGGAGGACCACCGGGAAGTAGTCCTGCGCCCCGGCCTCGACGTAGACGGAGGAAGAGGTGCCGGTGCATCCCCGGGCGCTGACGTTGAACCAGTAGGCGCCCTCGAGGAACTCGAAGCTCGCATTGCGGTTCGACCCGAACAGGACCGGAGTGCTCTGGCCCGGCCGGCTGAAGCTCACGGTGGCGTTGGTCGGGTACACCGTGAACCGTACGCTGCCCCACGGCGCGTGCGGGGTGCGTGCGGACCATTGGCCACGGGAACTGATCGAGCTCGGGAATTGGTACTCGTTGCCGTAGTCATGGGTGTCATTGAGCACCGGGGTCGTCCCGAACGTGAAGTCCTGGGACGCGGCCCGGTACTGGTAGAAGGGGTACATGCAGTCCTTCGAGGTGCTGAACGACTCCGCCCCGCACCCGGAGGAGGCGTTGACCTCGGCCGAGCCGCCCTGCGAGGAGCTGAGCGCGATCCATTCCGGATAGGTCGTCGACCCGGGCGCGCCCACCGTCGGCAGCGACAGGTGCATCTGCCCGGCCCCGGCCCACCGGCCCGGGAAGTACGAACCGCAGACCCCGTCGCCGGGGTAGCAGTAGAACGAGCTGAGGTTGTAGGTGTGGCCCACTTCGTAGGCGAAGGCGATCGCCCCAGGGTTGCTCGCCCCCCAGCTCAGCGTGTTGCCCGAGGCCGCGGTGGAGTAGTACGGAGACAGCACAAGCGAGCCGTTCTTCAAACTCAGTAGACCCGACAGGCCCGTCGTCGCATCGGAGATGGAAATGTTCCAGGGGGTGCGGGCGCTCTGGGCAACCCCGGAGTAATTGACGAAGACCCGGTCCGACGAGTGCATGACCAGGATCGCGTTCGTCGAACCCGCATCGAGCGGTTGGGCGTAGGCCGCGTTCTCGTAGAGGTAACCGCCGATGTAGGCCAACTGCCAGACGATCCCGCAGGCGAACCAGTCGTTCGTGCCGGCCGAGAAGTTAGCGTTGAACGAACCGTCGGGCAGGCAGTCTTTCGGACCGCTCCCGGTCCCGGTGTACAACGGCGGAGCCGGGTAGAACTGTACTTCCAGGAACGCCTGGCTGCTCCCTCCCGTGCTCGCCGTGTCGTAGACGGTGCCGCCGAACCAGAACGTCGCGTACAGGTCGCCTTGGGCGTAGGTGGGGCCGTCGGCGGGGAGCGTCATCTGGAATTGGGCATCCTCACCCGACCCCAGCGCGTTCGACACGTAGCTCATGGTCGGCTCATCGTGGCCGTAGCAGTAGGACGGCGAGTAGCTCGCGTTGTACCAGGACGACCAATACATTCCGTCGCAGTCCCGGTGGGATGGTACGTGCCCCCACGCGAGGGCGTGGGGTCCCGGAAGCGTCGGCGCGTCCGACCTCGGGGCTGCTGGCGCCGTGCTCACCACCGAGCCCACGACTACGACCGCCCCGGCGGACAGCAGGAGGACGAGCGCGAGCACCGGGACCCAACGAGCGCCCTTCGATCGGCCGACCGCGGGATGTATCGTGGCCGCGGTCGCCCCCCCGCCGAACATGGACGGGCCCCCCAGTGAGTCGTGTTATTTGGACTTCCCTGAACGCCGACACCGCGTGCGCCAGCGGGGGACCTGCGGGGCAAGTGGAAAGCGCCCCATCGCGATCTCGGCGGCCGGGTCGGACCTGCGCCCGGCGGGCCAAGGCGCCGCACCGACCTTTTGTGGGGGCGGAGTACCGGACGAGTCCATACCGATGGCCCAACGCAAGGGACCCGACGCGGTCGGAGAAGCGCTCATCTTCGCTACGCGAGCGCACGGCGGGCAACTCCGCAAGGATGGCCGCACGCCGTATGTCGTCCATCCGGTGTCGGTCCTGCGCCACCTCTCGAGCGACCTCGGGGTGCAGGACCGTGAACTTCTGATCGCGGCACTGTTGCATGACCTGCTGGAGGACACGCCCACCACGCCCGCCCAGATCGAGCGCGACTTCGGTCCACGCGTGCTCGGTCTCGTGCGAGAGTTGACCATCCCTCCCCAGTTCCACGGTCCGTCGGTGCCGGATGCGAACAAGACGCGCCGCATCCTCGAGGATGCCGCACGCATGAGCCCGGAGGCGCTCCTCATCAAGCTCTGCGATCGCTGGGACAATCTCGGCGATATGGCGAACACCTCGTGGTCGCCGGCGAAGCGACGCAACTATCGCGCCCAGACCCGCAAGCTGCTGGCATTGGTCGAGGGCCGGCTTCGCCGCGGCGAGCTGGGCCCACGACGGGCCCCGCCGACGCGTCGCGCCGTCGCTGCGATCCGCTCAATGGTCGGGGCCGCCCGGTCGCCGCGCGCGGCGGAAACGCTGCGCCGCTGATTGCACCAAGCCCGACGCGGGGTTGCACCAAAAAGTGAGTGACCCCGACGACGTTCGTCCCGGCCGATGACGCCGTGGGCCTCCCCTGAACTGCCGACGACACGCCGATGGGCCGGCGCGCCCCCCCGAGCGGGGCATCGCCGTGGCGCAAACGAACCGCACGCGACGCGACCGATCCGGCCGCGTCGTCGGATGGCGCGGTTCGGGGGCCTGGCCGCGACGCTCCTGGCCCTGGGCGCGGCCGCGCTCTTTCTCGTTCCGACGAGCCTCGGCGCGACGGTCACGCTCAAAGCGCCCTACAAGGCCGCGATCGTGACCTTCAAGAATCCGATGTCGCAATCCGGCTGTGGGTCCGGCACATCGATCGTGCCGGCGTTCTTCAACAAGACCCTCGGCGTCGGCGGCATGAGCTCGAACGGCAGCACCCGTTGGTGCACGAGCTCGTCGAACAACAGCGCCTTCGTCGAGGGGCTGTTCCAGGTCAGCCTACCGATCCACATCCGCACGAGCGGCGCGCACACGATCAATGCGACCTGGATCACGATCGCCCGCGGAAGCGTCAACCTGACCGCCGGCACGTGCACCCAAGGAACCTCGATGTACTCGAGTTGCACGCGGGGGGCCAGGGCGTTCGTCTACGGTTCGGCCTACCTTCTCGACAAGACGACGCACAAGCGGGCCGCGCCGACCATCAACTGGCCGGGAAATTTCACCTACGTCTCGAACTACACGAGCTGCTACCTGGGCAGCTGCACGTCGATGGCCTCCAAGCACAGCTCGGGCAGCTTCGGTGGAACGTTCCCGTGGCTCTGGAGCTGGAGCGGCCTGGTGCTCAACTCGACCCACAAGTATGCGCTCGTGATGGACATCTTCGGCGGAACCTACGTCTACCTCATGAACAGCGGGGCGACCTTCTCCGGGGCAAGCGCCAACGCCCAGCTCAACTCCGCGACGGCCGGCAACGAAGAGCAGCTGTACTCGGTGACCGTCCGCTGAGCGGCGTCCACGCCCCGGCTCGAACCCCTTCCTTCTACTTCCGGGACAAGATTCCCGGGTTGCACCAAGGGTCGGCCGGGTTTGCACCAAAAAGTGAGTGACCCTCGGCCCGGTCGGCGCAGCCATGTGGAAACGCGACCGACTCCTGTGGGGGATCGCTCTGGGCCTCGGGCTGCTGTTCGTGCTGCCGACGGCAGCGGCGTCCGCCGGTTCCGCGGCCCCGACGACCAACCCGCAGTTCAACCACGCCGGGAACGTCCTGATCACCGACCAGTTCAACAACCGGGTCATCGAGGTCAATCCGCTGACCAAGCAGATCGTCTGGAGCTTCGGCTCGGGCAACTCCACGCTGTGCAACCCCGGCCCGGGGACGATCATCGGGACCAACGACGCCGAACGGCTCGCGGGTGGGATCACGCTGATCTCCGGGACCGGCATCCCCGCGGGGATTCCCGGCACGACCGCGTGCGTCGACAACCGCGTGATCGCGGTGAACCCGGCGGGCAAGATCATCTGGCAGTACGGACAGGCCGGCAAGACCGGTTCCGGCCCCAACCTGCTGAACGTGCCGGTCTATGCCACCCAGCTCGCCAACCATGATATCCTGATCACCGACCAGGCCAACAACCGTGTGATCGAGGTCAGCCTCCACCACCGGATCGTCTGGTCGTACGGGTCGGCGAACGGCTCGAGCCCGCTCAACGGACCGAACTCGGCGATCGAGCTCGCCAACGGCGATTTCCTGATCGCCGACCAGAGCAACAACCGCGCGATCGAGGTCAATCACGCGCACCAGATCGTCTGGTCCTACTCCAAGGGTCTCCTGACCGTGGCCTTCGCCAGCCGGTTGCCGAACGGCGACACCCTCATCGTCGACTCCGGGCACAGCCGAGTGGTGGAGATCGCCTCCAACGGGACCGTGGTCTGGCAGTATTTCACCAACCACGGCCCGAAGAGCAACGCCGCGCCGCTGCCGACGAACGCCGTGCGGCTCGCCGGTGGTGACACGATGATCGCCGATCAGTTCAACGACCGGGTCATCGTCGTCAACCCGGCCCACCAGATCGTCTGGCAGTACGGGCAGACGAACAGCCCCGGGACCGGCTTCAGCCAACTCTACGGCCCCTACACCGGCTTCGTCGTCGGTGACTACACGGGCGTCACGCCGCCCCCGGCGACGTTCTGAGCTCGCCGGGCGCGTCGCTCTCCCCATCCAACCTCTTCCCCACTTTCTCTGCCCCTGCTGTGCGGGGCCCCCGGCGGACGACGCTCGCCGGTTCGCAAGACGTCGGTTATGCGGAGCGCGGTGATGCCTCGGCCGATGTGGCTCGATTACGCGGGTATCCGAGTTCGCGATCTCGAAGGGGCGGTCCGATTCTACACCGAGGGGGTCGGCCTCCGTGAACTTCGACGAGGCACGATGGGGCACGGCGGCATTTGGGTCCTGCTGGAAGACAATCTCTCCCGCCAGCGACTGGAGCTGAACTGGTACCCCCAGGGGTCCAAGTACGCCAGCAAGTGGACGGCCGGGGAAGAGCTCGACCACCTGGGATTCCGCACCCCCGACCCGGAGTCCGTGGCCAAGTCCCTCGTCGCACTCGGCGCCCGTCTGGTCGAACGAGTCCAAGAGGGCGACGAGCCCGCAACCATCTACCTCGCCGACCCGGACGGCATCCAACTGGAACTGATCCCGAATCCAGTCGACTGAACCGCCCCGCAACCTCGCCGCCGTGGACGTCCGACCGGCCGGCAGGATGCTAGGATCGACTCGTCGACTCCTAGCCCCCCTCCGGCCGCCCGGCCACCAGTAGCCGGGTCTTGGGGGTAGTCTACCGTCCAGTGAACCGCGAGGTATTCAAACGATAACACGAACGGGCCGCGGGGCACATGAGGTCGGTTCCAACCACCACGTGCGACGTGCGGGCGGGTCAGCGGCGTCGGCGGACCAATAACCCACAATAACGCGTGAAATGGGACAATTTGACCGCTCTGACCAGAAGAAAGGGAGTCTAACTCGTACTGAATTCTTCAGTTTGACGACAACTCTAATAAAGTTGGCTTTCAGGATTATATAGAACCATCCTTCCTGCCGTAACTTCATATCGAGAGCGTGTCCAAATTGAAACGCCCTAACCTTCTCCAACGCGCTCGTGCGGGCGAGTTCGTCGCGCCCGATTCGTCGGGCGGGTCCGTCCACGCCCAGGGAAGGTACCGGTGCGGTCACCGGCGGCCGGGACGCTGGGTACTGTGGATCGCGACCTCCTGTGTCGTCGTGATCACTCTTGCGAGCTACGGCGCTCTCGGGAGCGCACAGGCGGTGGGTGCCGGATCGACGCCCAGCGCTCACGGCTCGAGGCCGGCGTTCGCACCGCTTCTGCGCCTCGTGGACGGCGCAACGCTCTCGGTGTTGTCCAATGGACTGACGCTCCACCTCACCGACCGCATCGTCGAGAAGTCGGTCCACGGCGATTATCGAGCCTACCAGATCATCGTCCATTCAGCGGTGCCACTGCCTCTGGTCGGAGTCCGGCTGATCACCGATCCCGTCCAGATCTGGGGCAATCCCCGCCAGATGCCCGGTGGCGCGGATGCGCTCCCGGCGCTGTCGAACTGGAGCTGGTCGGTCCGTTCCGGGAGCTCCGTCGTCACCTCGACCTGGGGACCGAACTTCCTGCCGGGAACCATCGGCCGTACGATCACGTGGGGGGACTACACCTACACCGTCTCGGGCACGATCCGCCCGAAGGTCGCGCTGATGGTCCATTTCAACGAGACCTCGGGGCTCAATGCCCCCTCCATCGGCTACACGCTCGACGGTTCGTTCTCCCCCTCTACCAACGCCCTGAACGACCCGGATTACTCACAGATCGGCGGGGCGTTGCACCCCCAGATCGTGCGGTTCGGGCTCACGACGAGCGGCTCCAAGGTCACCTGGGACTCCACGACGCACCAGCCGGTGTTCGGGTGGACGAACTTCGACCGCTTCCCGGCCTACGCCCACCAGCTGCATGCGCGGACGCTGCTCCAGCTCCCGGTGGGGACCTGGGGCGACGGGAATTCGCTACCGAAGGGGATGCCGCTGGATCGCGCGATGGCGGTGCACCTGTTGCACCCGGGTTCGCCGAACGGCTACTTCCCGACCCTATCGGCCTACTCGAGCTACGTCGCGGGTGTGGTCGCCCACGCCAAGTCCACCAACCTCGGCATCACCTACTGGAGCATCGGCAACGAGATGCCGCTGCTGGACCTGGCGGTCACCAACCAGTTCATCCGACTGTTCAACGTCGCCTCGACGGTCATCCACCACAGCTTCCCGGGCGCGCTGGTCGGCTCGGACGTGATGACGAACCGGACCTACATCGACGATTTCGCCCGGACCACCCACGGCGTCGGTTTCCTCTCCTTCCATTACTATGCCGCGCTCGCGATGTGCATCCAGAACGGTCAGTACTGTCCACCGCAGGGGAGCGGACTGGGCACGACGGATACCGCCCTGATGAGCTCCCAGTTCGACCTCGCGCACGGCCTGAAGTTCCTCGCGCCCCACCTCTCCCAGGTCATCTGGCACAACCTGACCGGGAAGTGGCTCCCCATCATCGACGCGGAGACGAACCTCCACGCCGCGGGGGGGCCGGCGCTCTACGGGACCGATCCCCGCCAGCAGACACCGTTCGCCGCGGCATGGCTCGGCTCGACGCTCCTGAACGCCGCCCAGGAGCATGTGGCGAGCGTGCTGTACTACGTATTGACCGGCAACGCGACGGTCCCGAACACCTTCACCGCACGGTACGGCGGCTACGGCTTCGGCATGACCAGCGAGGGAACGCACGACAACGACACTCGGTACGCGCCGTACTGGGCGTTCATGCTCTGGAGCCAGGCGGCGCCGGCCGGTTCCCCCGGAGTGATCACGACCGGCTCGAGCCCCTCCACCGCCGAGGCGATCGCGTTCCGGTACGGCTCGACCGTATCGGTCGTCGTGGTCAACCGGGCGAACTTGTCGGTGCCCGTGACGGTGGGATTCCAGGGCGACGGCGCCGTCAGCCCCGCCGGGCTGGCGGTGTTCAACGCCTCGACCTACGCCTACTACTACAGCCACTACGTCGACGCCGGGAGCTCGGGCGGCTCCGCGATCGACTACCTGCCGGCGCCGCACGGGAGCCCGATGGGGTTCACGCTGCGTGGATACTCGATCGCGGTCCTGACCGTCCACCTGACCGACCCGCACGCGGTCAAGTAGCCCCGCCGACCGACGCCGGATCCGCGGCGTCGATCCGGTAGCGGACGACAGTCGTGTCCACGAACCCCAGTACCTTCTCCTGGCCCCGCTCGCGCGCGCACCGGTACGCCACCCGCAGCACCTCCTCCCCCCGCGCCCTCGAGGGGACGGGGATAGGGACCAGGTCGCCGCGGACCGGCGGAGCATGGCGATCGAACCGTGCCAACAGCGTTTCGAACCGGGGGAACGCGAGCTGGAAGAGGTCGAGCTGCAATGCGATCTCTGGCGCCGCGGGGTCGGCTCGGTAGCTCTTCATCTCGTAGATGCGACGGCGTGCATCCCAGAAGTCCGGCTGCGCGTAGTAGCCGGCGTCGTCGTTGATCAGCACCAGCCGGCTGCGCGGTCGGGGCAGCCCGAACAGCTCGCTCGCCCGAAATGCCCGAATGACCTCGGCGACCCGATCGAGGTGGGCGATGCGTTCCGATTCCGCCACCGCGACGTCCGCGTCGCGCAGTTCCTCGACCAGGACCTCCTCCGCCAGCCGACGGATCGCCGTGGCCGTAGGCCGCATACCGGCGCCATAGCGGTGGGAGAACTGGGCCAGGCTCGTGTCGATGGCCCGGCCCACGGCCATACCGATGAGATCCCGCTCCGACGGTGGAAGACGCGGGTGGGCGTAGGCCACGACTTCGTGGGCGGCGACGGTGCGAGCCCGAGGTCCCGGACCGTTCACGCCGGTCCTTCGGCGCGGCGTCGCGTTCGACCCGGCTCGCGCACGATCGGGGCGAACCGCCCGAGGTACGAAATCCCTTCCGGTGGCAACGCGGGTTCAGGTCACGGTCACCGACGACACCGAGAGCCCGTTCCCGAGCGTCCCCAAGTTCAGGCTGGCCCGAGCGAATGCGTGCGGCGAGCCCTCGGCGTAGACCGAGACCGAAGCCGAGGCGCTGAAGATGAGGGCGTAGTGGTGGGCGGGGACGAATCGGGTGGAGTTGACCCAGATGTTGTCCTGCGCTGTGCCGCTGTTCGACCAGCTGGTCGTCGGGGTCTGGTAGGTCGTGTTGCTCGTCACGCAGTAGGGGCTCCCGATGTACCCCGGACCGTAGCACACCCAATCGATGGAGGTGTAGTTCTCCAGGAGGGTGAAGTTGTACGCGCCGAAGTAGCCGCCGAGCACGAACCGGCCGCCCGACTGCGCGAAGTATGACCGGTTCGTCACGTCAAAGACCTGGGCGTAGATCGAGAGGTAGACCTGGGCGGTCGCCACGCAGGTACCGGCCGAGCCGTTGTAGTCGTAGCTCCCGTTGCTCGCATCGATGTAGTGGAACGCGCGGCTCGGGCAGGTGGTGGAGCCGATCGAAGCGGATTGGGCCCACTTGGCCGTGTATCCGACGCTGACATTGTGGTTGCCCGAGCCGATCGCGATCGGGACAACGGCGAGGACCCCGCCGTCGATCGTCCCCACACTGTCGACGCCGAGCGCCTCCAGGATTCCGGGACAGGTGTTGGCGCTGGCCGAACCCGCGAACGCTCCCACTCCGGTCTTGAGACTGAAGCTCCACTTCTTGGCGGTGTGGACCTTCGCGCAGCCCATCTGGGAGTAGCCGTTCTGGAGGACCACCGTTCCCGGGAGCGGGGTTCCGATCGGACCAGCGGCCACCGCTGTGGCAGCGAAGACGAGGGAGGCGACCGCCAGCAGCGCGCACGGCACGAGCCGGCCGGCGGCGCTCGCGCCCTCCCGGGACCGCCTGTCCGATGGTCGTCGAGCCCCCCCCATGGCGCCGACCGTTGCCGGGCCTGCGGATCCGAGAACCGGGTCCAGCGGCGCTGGGACCGTGGGTCGATAGATAAACCTCCCGAATCCGACGAGCGGATCTCCGCACCGGAGGAGGTCTGGAGTGCGAGGCCGCCCGAACCCACGCGTCGGGCGCGGGCGATCAGATCCGGTGAGGGACCGACTGAGGAGCGGAGGGGTCCGAGAGATCGACGATTCGGATCGGTTCGCGGGGCGTCAGCGGGAAGACGGTTTCCAGCGGGATCCGCTCGAGATCCTTGGGCATCGGGTCCCACCCGCGGATCGAGCTGCGGCCCAGGGACGGGCGGTCGCGCGGTACCCACTCGTCGAGCCCGACCCCCGACGCCACCGCGCCGCTCCGTGTGCCGGTGCCCGCGCGGTCGAGCGACATCAGCGTGCCGACGCGAGAGAGCATCCGGTCGGCGCTCCAGCTCGGAACCGAGGGGACCCGATCGTCCGCCACGGGACCGATGGGAGCGGAGTACCGATCGGCCGTCGCACGGGCCGCCGCAGCGAGCGCGTACAGCCCCCGCGGTACACCAAGGGCGACCCAGGTCAGGGCGACGGCGACGCCGGAAAGCAGGATCGCCACGGGTACGAGAACGATGAGTTGAGGTTCGAGCACGACGACAAAGTAGGCGATCAGGAACCCGAAGCACAACGCCGCGAACGCATAGGCGATGAGGACACCGAGCCACTCCGCGGCCAGCCAGCCCAGTAGGGCGCGACGCGCGAGGGTGTAGATTTTCGACACCGGGACCCGGTTCCCTTGTCGGCTGTTTTCAGCCTACGTGTCACACCATCGCATGCGCATATATACAGGTCGAGGTTAGTGCGAATTCGGTCGCATACGGGGCGAGTTCGGAGCGGAATCGGCCCAAAGCAGGGCGAACCGGTCGCCACGGTCGGCGCTCGAGCGCGTCACCTGTGACGACGAGGCCCGGTTGAGGCTTATGCGGAGCCGGCCGATTGGGGCAACGTGGCGTCCCTCGGTCTGCGATTCGGCTACGCCGGGATCCGAGTCCGTGACCTGACCCGCTCCCTCCGGTTCTACCGGGGACTCGGATTCCGCATCGTCCGGCGCGGGACGATGGAGCACGGGGGTCGGTGGGTCCACCTCAAGATCCCGGGCCAGCCCCAGATGCTGGAGCTCAATTTCTACCCTCGGGGCAATCGATTCTACGAGCCCTTCCACGCCGGCACCGAGCTCGACCATCTCGGTTTCTTCGTCGACGACATCGACGGCTGGGTCAAGCGGGCCCGACGGGTCGGGGGGACACTCGCGGTCGATTTCTCCGAAACCCGCGAACGGCTCGCCTATGTACGCGACCCGGACGGCATCTGGATCGAGTTCGTCGGAAAGCCGAGCGGCTGAAGGTCGTAGCCCGACGTTGGATCGAGGTTCGGAAGACCGCCCGGCCGTCGACCACCGGTTGCCCTTCTCGGCGAGCGAAACCTGCTTGAGCCCCCCGCCGCGTGGGGGGGTCGGCGGATAGCGATTCGTGGGGCTGTTTCCGGCGAACTCCCCGGTCTACTCGGACCTCGTCCTCGTCGTCGAGATCGCCATCGCGGCGATGCTCGTCGTCGGGATGTTTGTGGCCCGGACGGGTCGCATCCGGGTCCACATGTATCTGCAGTCCTCGATGGTGCTCGTCAACCTCCCGGTCGTGCTGAGCTGGATGGTCCCGCAATACCTGACCTACGTGCTTCCGGGGCTACCCCGCGAGATCGGCGATCCCGTCTACCTGTTCCCCACGGTGATGTTGGTCCTCGGGGCCGCGGCCGAATCGATCGGCGTCTACATCCTGCTCGTGGCGGTGACGAACTGGATCCCGGAGCGGATACGGTTTCGCAACTACAAGCTCTGGATGCGCGGCGAGCTGGTCCTGTGGTGGTCGGTGCTCGTCTTCGGGTTCAGCACCTACTACATCTGGTATGTTCCAAGCTGAGCGGCCCCGGCGGTGAATCCCCGCTCGGTCTCCGACCGACGGTCAGAAGTCGCTCGGAGGCACCAGGTCGATCACCGTCTTCTGGGAGCTCTTGGTGTGGTACTCCTCCCAGAGCCGACGCACGTCCTCCTCGGTGAGCTCGAGCAGGTAGACGGGGGAAACGAGGGGCGCCGCGTGTTCGACCTTGATGAGCACGATCGCCCGGATCCGGCGGACGTCGGCGCCCTCGGAACGGTACTGCTCGACGGCCTTCCAGTAGGTATCCCCGGAGCGCAGTACGGTCGCCGGGCCGCGGAAGCGGTATCCCTTGCGGGTGAACGGGTCGACGACATTGACCTCGACCTGGGGGTTCGAGGCGAGGTTCTTGATCGTATGCGGTGACTCGATGTCGGCAAAGACGAGGTGCGCGTCGTCCCAGACCGTCAACGAGCCCTTGGGCGAGACGTTGGGCTGATGGTCGGCCGACACCGTAGCGACGTAGCCCAACCGCTGGTGGCGGACGAGCCGCTGCATCTCCTCGGTGAGGATTCCCATCGACGGTGTTCGAGGCGGCTCCCGGGCTTTTGACTTTGTGGCCGCGCAGAACGGACGACGCGACGGTAGCCTCCCGCCGGATCGACCACCGGTCGTGACGCACCTCCTCGTGGCCGGCTCCAGCGAAGGGTTGAAGTGCCCCCCCTCCGCAATCGTGTTCGATGTACGGCACACCCGGAACCCCGACGCGGACCCGGACCCCCTCCGGGGGCACGGCCGAGACGCTGATCCTCATCGCCCTGATTCTCCAGGCGATCTTTACTCTCGCCGTGGCGGCCGAGTTCTTGTTCCTGGGATCGTTCCTGTTCTTCGCCTTCGGTCCCTTCGCTGCCATCGCGGTCGTCTTCGGTGCCTTGGTACTCCTGTTCGGGCTGTTCTTCCTCTACGCCGGGTTCGAGTGGTCGTACCGGCGCACCAAGTCGGGGGACTACGACGGCGCGCGTACCTGGACGATCATCCTGGGCATCCTCGGCATCTTCTTCGGCGGCATCATCGTCGGGATCCTGTACATCATCGGGTACGTCAAGCTCGGGGACGCGAGCAATGAGCAACGTCAAGCGGCCGCCCCCGGGTGGGCGCCCGCCCCGATGCCCTCGGCCGCTCCGCTGACCCCGGCGCCGGGGGTCGCCCCACCCTCGCCCGTGGCCCCGACCTGCCCCAAGTGCGGCCAGCCCGGCACCTGGGTGGCCCAGTACAGCCGCTACTACTGCTACAAGGACCAGCAGTACCTTTAGGACCGGGCGCCGGAGGCGACCCTTCCCTCCTCGACGGTCGCCCGCCGCCCCGACCTCCGCCGGGCCGGGCGGGAACCCAGAGGTTGATGGGGGGCGCCCCGATGCGGGGGGGGATGCGCGTCGAAGCCTACGACCTCGACCTCGCGGTCGATTACCCGGACGGGACTTTCCGCGGAGACCTCAAGATCGAGCTGGTCGACCCGTCGTCGACGCTCGAACTCGATGCCCTCGGCCTCGCCGTAGAGCGGGTCGATGTCGGCGGTGCGACGGTCCCGGTTCGGGTCGACGCTGAGCGCCAGAAGCTGATCGTCCCGCTCGCGGGTGCCGAGGCGCGCACGGTGCGCATCCGGTACTCGGCCACGGCGGGTCGGAACGTGCTGACCGGGTTCTACATCTCCCAGTTCGGAGAGCGCCCCCTCCTCACCACGATGATGGAGCCGGTCGGGTGCCGGCGGTTCATGCCGTGCCTGGACTCGCCGGAGTTCAAGGCGGTCTTTCGATTACGTGTGACCACCGCCCCCGAACTCACGGTCATCTCGAACGCGCCGGTAGCGGCCCGCGAGGGCGTCGGCGACCGCGTACGTTGGACCTTTGCCCCGACCCCGCGAATGTCAACCTACCTGCTCTACCTGGGTGTGGGCCCGTTCGAGGAACGGGCGGTCGTCGCGGAGGGTACCCGGATCATCGCGGCCACGGCCCCGGGCCGGGCGGGCCGAACGGCATGGGCCTTGGACGTGGCGGCGCGGGTCCTTCCCGCGTTCCGGGAATACTACGGCCTCCCCTACCCGATCGAGAAGTTGCACCTCGTCGGCGTCCCGGACATCGCTTCCGGAGCGATGGAGAACTGGGGCGCGATCACCTTCTCGGAGCTCGCGCTCCTGGTCGACGACGCGACGGTCCCGACGATCCGCCGGTGGGCGTGCGAAAGCATCGTGCACGAGATCGCCCACCAGTGGTTCGGCAATCTCGTAACGATGGAATCGTTCAACGACCTATGGCTGAACGAGGCGTTCGCCACGTTCGTGACCGCGAAGATGCAGGACCAGCTCGGGCTCCGGGCCGACGCCTGGGGGGAGTTCGCCATCCGGGCCACCTCGGGATGGATCGGCGACTCGGTGCGGGCGGCCCACCCGGTGAAGGCCGACGTCACCGATCCCGCCCAGATCACCGAGCTGTTCGACGAGATCACCTACTTCAAGGGCTCCTCGCTGCTCCGGATGCTCGAGACCTACGTCGGGGAGGGGCCGTTCCGACGCGGCGTCCAGGCCTATCTCCAGGGCCACCTCTACGGCAACGCCCGCGGCGAGGACCTATGGCGAGCGCTCGCCGAGGCGACCGGCCTCCCGATCGAACGGGTGGCGCGGGACTGGGTCGAACGCTCGGGCCACCCCGTCGTCCGCGTCCACGTCGCCGACGGAGGGGTCCGACTCGAACAGCAGCGCTTCCTGTTCGATAGCCCGGCTCCGGCCGAACCGCCGCGCCCGATCCCCCTACGCCTGACCGTCCGCGGCCAGCCCAGCCCCGTATTGTTCGACGAACCCTCGCTGACCGTTGCCGGCGTCGATCCGGCGCGTGATCCGATCAATCCCCTGCGCGCGGGGTTCTTCCGCGTCTGGTACGAGCCGACGCTGCGGCCCAAGGTCCTCGCCAGGTCGGTGCGCGGTCCCGACCTCGAGCTGTGGGGGTTCCTCCACGACACCGCGGCCTTCCTGCTCTCCGGCGACGTGACGGTCGGTGACTATCTTGCATCGGTCCGAGCCGCGGAGGGAGCCACGGGATACGCCTCCGTCAGCGAGGTCTCCGACTCGCTGCAATCGTTCCTGCCGCTGCTGCACGACCATCCCGGATTTCTCGAGACGGCGCGGTCGTTCTTCGGCGCCCAGATCGACCGACTCACGCTTCGGGCACGCCCGGGTGAGCCGGAGGTGGATGGGCTGTTGCGCGAGGGGGCCGCGGTCGGACGCGTAGTCTTCGACACCGACTTCGCCCGGACGCTCGCCGAGCAGTTCCCGACGGTGGACCACGCCGAGCCGGCGCTGCGACCGGCGATCACGATCGCGGCCGCGCGGGCCGGACCGGTCGGCGTGGTCGACGAGCTGGTCCGGCGGATCGGATCCGAGAACGAGAACGCCGCCGAGGACGCTGCGCGTGCGATCGGCAACCTGCCGACCTCCGACGGGGTCGCGCGCGGGCTCGCCGCATGGAAGGACCGCGGGGTCCGCACCTCGACGGTCGCCATCCTCGTCCGACGGGCCGCCGGGAGCGTCGCGGGAGCGGTCCCGGCCTGGGAGTGGGTCGAGCGGAACCTGGTGGAGTACGACGAGCGGGCGCGCGAGGCCACCTACCTCTCGCGCATGCTCAAGGGGGCGATCCCCTACATGGGCCTGGTCCGTCCGCGCGAGGTCCGGCAGTTCTTCACCCGGCGGTCTTTCCCGGAGGCCGCGGTGGGTATCGCCCAGGGCCTGGAGTTCCTCGGGGCGTTCGAGCGACTCCATCGCTCGGTGGGGAGCGCGCACGGGTCGGCCGAACCGGTCGCCGCGAGGGTGCGCGCCGCCTGAACTCGGCGATCCGCGCCGTCCGCGAACACCGGACGGGTCCCGGAGCTCTCCCCGAGCGTGGACCACGCGCGCCGGGTCGAACGGGCTCAGTCGCCCGTAACGTCGACGAGGAATTCGCGGACCATCTTGAGGAATTCGCGCGGCTGCTCGAGAGGGGCCAGGTGGCTGGCGCGAGGGATCACCCGCAGGTGCGCCGGGACGATGCGGTCGGACATCTCCACCGAGGCCTCGAGGAAGAAGTCGTAGTGACCGACGAGGACGAGGGTGGGGACCTCGATCCGGGCGTAGTAGCGCCGACCGTCCCACCGCGCCATGGTACCGTCGACCGCGAACTCGTCACCGGTGCGGGTCATCATCGCGCGGTAGACCCGCTCGCTGAGCTTCGTCGCGCGGAGGTCGGGCGAGCCGCCGTCGAGGAACCGCTCGTTGAACGGCTTGGCGATGAGCTCGGAGATGCGGCGGTACTCCGGGTCGTCGAACGCCCGGCGCTTCTCGAAGGCCGCGAGCTGTCGCCGGAGCCGCTCGGGAGCGGCCAGTCGTATCGTCCGGTTCGCGCTCCGGATCTCCTCGGCGCTGCCGGCCGTGCCGCAGAGCAGCAGCGACCGCAGTTTCTCCTGGTAGCGGTGGGCGTACTCGAGGGCGACGAACCCGCCCGCCGAGAAGCCGAGCAAGTGCAGCTCGGAGATGCGGAACGCCTTGCGCAGCGCCTCGACGTCCTCGGCGAGGTTGGCGATCGTGAAGTCCGCGGTCCGGCGCGGCGACCAGCTGCCCCCGACACCCCGGGGATTGAACAGGATGACCCGCAGGTGGGCGTTCGCGAGCCGAAGGAGCGGCCGCAGATAGTGATAGGTCAGCCCCGGGCCCCCGGGATGGACCAGCAGTGTGGCCGGCCCCTTGCCCCGCGCGACGTACTCGAACGAACGACGCGAGGCCGTGGTGATCCGGCGCAGCCGCGGCATGCCGGCGGGTAGCGGTATCCCACTATAGAAGTAGGGGGCGGCGAAGGCCTCGTCGACGTCGAGAGATCGTCTTCGCGCCGGCGAGGGTCGAAGCAATGCTCCCCGCTCCTTCGGCAACCATAATGGGCCGGGAGACCGCTAGCACTACCTTTGGGCCGAACCATGAGCGAGCACGTACGTCCGATACCGGAGGGTTACCATTCCGTGACTCCCGGAGTTGTGGTCAGTGATGCGGCCGCGGCGATCGCGTTCTACGAGCGTGCGCTCGGTGCCCATGAGCGGCTGCGCATGCACGGTCCGGACGGCAAGCGGATCCTCCACGCCGAGCTCCAGATCGGCGATTCGATTGTCTTCGTGGCGGACGAGGTCCCGGACTCCGGTGGCAAATCCCCGACCACCCTGGGGGGCGTCACCGGCGGATTGCACCTTTATGTGGAGCACACCGACCAGCTGTTCCAGCGTGCCGTTCAGGCCGGTGCGAAGGTCGTGATGCCCCCGACCGACATGTTCTGGGGGGACCGGTACGCGCGCATCGCCGACCCGTTCGGCCACGAATGGGGGATCGCGACGCACATCGAGGACGTCCCACCGGCCGAAGCGGGACGGCGCGGGCAGGAGTTCTACCGGCGCGCCTCCGAGCAGGCCGCCCGGGCCTGATCGGGGCGGGACGCAAGGATCACTCCTCGAACTTGCTGCCCCGCGGACGCGGCGCCCGCACCCGCAGCGCGATCGGTTGGTTGGGCTTGCGAATCGCGATGCGGGTGAAGCCGGCGGTGATGACGCCGGCGCCGATCACCTGCGCGATGAATCCCGAGGGCGAGTTGAACGCGGAGACCGCCAGCGCACCGACCGCCGAGGGGACCGCCGACGTGCCCCCGCCGGCACCGGGGGAGTTCGGCGCGGCGGGTGCCGAGCTTCCGGGCGGAGCATCCTGCCGCGCGTACTCCACGCTCAGCGTGGCCACCGGGAAGGACTCGACCCACGCCATCGCCGACCCGCCGACGGTGAAGTGTGCGGAGGTGTACCCTCCTCCAACAGGAGCGCTACCGGCCAGCGCGCACCCGTAGCCCGAGCACACGTCGATCGGGATCGTGGCGTACGGCGGGCCGTTGGCCACGACGTTGAACGACACGCTCCAGCTGTCGCCGACCGTCATCCCGTTCAGCGAGGGATCCAGACTCCAATTCCATCCGAGTTGCCCGGCGTCCGCCGCCCCCATCGACTGCGGGACGGCCGGACAGATGCCGGAGCCGGACCAGCTCGCACCGCTGGCCAGCCGGCAGACCGATTCGAACTGCGGGCCCCCGACGGCGACGGGCGCGGGGCGAACGTTGCCGTAGGGCACGAATTGGAACATCGGCGCCGGGCCGCCACCGATCACCAGGCCCGAGGGCATCGGTCCGAACCCGATCGTCCTCAGCGCGGCGTAGAGCGTCGGGTTCGTCAAGTCGGCCGGCGTCGTCGAGTCGAAGCCGGAGAACTGCATCGAGCCGGTCTGTCCGTTCGGGCAGGTGAAGAACGACGGGCCGTTCCAGGTCCCTCCGGTCGCCGCAGAGAGGTCACAGGCCGACAGCAGGATGCGCGCCACGTTCTGCTCGACCAGGGGCCCGCCCGGTCCGCCGCCCGAGCGGCCCGACGGCCAAGCCCCCGACCACGGGTCGGTCACCCCGTTGTAGAGGTCAATCATGTCGAGCGTGCAACGGCCGCCAACGGAATTCGTGCACGACGGTGACGTCCGCGCGAGCGCCGCGATCGAATCGTTGCCGTTGCCGTTCAGGGATCGGACCCAGCCCTCGCAGTTGGGGCTGGGGAGACCTCCGGGGAACGGGTAGGAGGGCTCGCACCCCGGCGAGTAGCAAGCAGCCGTGGCAGAGTCGAAGATGCTGACGCAATAGTCCTCGGTATAGGCAGGATCCCGAGGGGCGGTCGAACCGATCCAAACGATCACGTGGTGGGTTCCGGCCGACCAATTTAGGCCGCTCCCGGTGATGGAACCGTACAGCGCGGTGATCGACGACGAGTGGAGGAAGTTGTCCGAGAGGTCGGAGTCGGGGTAGGTGCAATCGCCGGTCAAAGTTGTCCCGCTCGAGCCCCACGTCAGCGGCACCGCATTCGCGACGGCGCTCCCGAACGCCCCCGCGGTGACGAACGAGGGCAGGTCCACGTGGTACTCCGCCCCGTCGCCGTCGTCGAAATTGTCGAGTGTGGCGAAGTAGTCCACCATCGCGAAGGAGACCTGGCTGTGCGGGTTCGCCGCTTGGATGGCGTTCGCGATCAGTTGGGCGTGCGAGACGAAGTAGCACGCCCCGTTCGATTCTTCGCACAGGTAGGGGGCCCAGTTGCAGCTGTCCGAGACGTCGCCGGAATCGAAGTCGTACACGCCGTCGAACGGGGTGGTCTCGAGGACGAAGGCGACCTGGACGTTCGGCCAGCTCAGCGAGCCGACCGGGTTGGCCTGCGCGCTGAGGGTCACCCGACTGACCCCGGTAGCCGCCCCGCAGTTGGACGATCCGTAGGCGCAGACGACCCCGGGGGTCGAGGAGATCCCCAGCGATAGCGGCGCCGACGAACCGGCTGGGGCCAGTGCGGAGATGCTGGGGCCAGGATTCAGATTCGGGACGAGCGCCCCCCGGTCCGCGGTTGCACCCGGTGTTCCCAATCCGGGCCAGCAAGCGAACAGCAGCGCAGCCCCGCCCGCTACACCGACGAACCAAAACTTCGAGGGGGACCAAACGCCGCGCCCCTTCTTCCGCCAGGCTCGGACCGACCGAGGCGGACGGGCGGTAGCGGGCGACCGCGCCGGACGGGTCGCTAGTGGATACCCTGGACCTCGTAGCCTAGAAGCATCGGTCTCAGACCACGCGGGACTTGGGCGACCGGCGGTCGACTCCCCCCGGAGCGGCACGAGTAATCCTTGGGCTCCGGGCGAGCGGATAAACCTCGCACAAAGTTAGCGGCGTACCGGTACGCCGGGTGCACGTTTCTCGTCGGCAGGCAGCCCGAACGGGTGGCCGGTCTCCGGTCGGAGCCCCATGCGGGCACGCCGCGGTGGCTTGCGAGTCTCGGCCGCCTATCCGAGATAGGCCCGTCGATCCAGTCCCACATGCCACGGTGCCCGGGTGGTCGGCCGGACCAGGACTCGCCCGCGAGAAGTCGATCGAGCCGGCGACATCGGTCCGGCCGGGCGCGTGTGAGAATCTGGCCTCGATCGTGCAGCCTCGCGCCGGCCCCTTGACGGGTCGATTCCTCGTTGCTCCTGGCGAGCGACCGCAGTTCGTTCTTCGTCAAACAACAACGGGGGAGATCCACGTTCGCGGAGACTCCGCTCGCGAAGTTCGGGCCGATCACGGGGCCCGAATATAGCCGTCTAGGTGTCACCGCGGAGCACAACTCGGAAGGAGGCGAGGGAGAGACCCCCCGTCACCTCAGCGGCAAAAAAGGTCCCGGCCCGACGGGCCGGGACCCTGGGTTCTGGCCCGATTCGCCTTACTCGAAGCGCCCGATCCCGCTGTCCTTGCTCGCGCCGAGGGCGTTATCGAACTTCGACGTCGGGTTCTTGTTCTTCCCGGCCATCGCCGTCACGGCCATCGAGATCGGTCGGTTCTTCACCGTCACCCGCATGAACCCCGCCGCCAGGAAACCGGCCGCGGTGGCCTGCAGCGCAACGTTCGCGACGCCGACCTGTGCTCCGACCCCGATCGGACTGATCACCGGTATTCCCGGCGGGATCGCGATCGGGAACGGCGGAGGCACCGGTGGCGGCGGTGGAGGCGCCGAGAACGCGGGCGCACCCACCGGCGTGTTCTCCACGATCACCGTCGCCACGGGGAACGATTGCGTGATCGCCGTATGGTTGGTCACCGGAAGGTACGTCGCGCTCGTGTACTCCCCTTCGTTAGCCTGACTGCCTACCACCTTGCACGCGAACGTGATGCAGGCGTCCACGGGCACCGACGCGTACGGCGGACCGTCGGCCACCACATTGAACGACACCGTCCACGTATCGCCGATGTACAGCGCGTTCTGGCTCTGATTGGAGCTCCAGTTCCACCCGTAGTAGGTCAACCCGTTGCCCGCCGTCAGGTTCGTCGGCGTCGCCTGGCACCGGTCCCCGCCCCGCCACAGGACTCCGTCCTGCAGCGTGCAGACCGTCTGCCACTGGGGGCCGCCCAGCGCGGACGGTGCGATCTTGATGTTCCCGTAGGGAACGTACTGGAAGATCGGCACCTTCGTACCGTTGGCCACAAGCGTCGTCTGGATCGGGCCGAACCCGATCGCGCGGAACGCCGCCAAGAGCGACGGGTTCGCCGTGTTCGGGGAGAAGGGGCTACCCAACGGGACGTAGGTCAGTCCGCCGGTCTGCCCGTTCGGGCACGCGAAGAAGTCCGGGCCGTCCCAGGTACCTCCGGTCGCGGCGGCCAGGTCGCAGCCCGCCAGCAGGATCTTCGCCACGTCCTGCTCGACCTTCGGGGTCCCGGGCCCGGCCTGGATATCGGTATCCTCCGCCCAGGCCCGCGAGTACGGGTCGGTCATCCCGTTGTAGAGGTCGATGACGTCCACGGTGCACACCCCACCGATGGAGTCCGTGCAGGTGGGCGAGGTCTTCGCCAGCTCCGCGATCGAGTGCGTCACGTTCCCGTCCTGGGAACGCACCCAGCCCTCACAGTTCGGGCTCTGGATCGTCCCGAACGTATAGGACGGCTCGCAGCCAGAGGAGTAGCAGTTCGACGCATACTCCGAGTAATCGGAGGGACTGACGCAGTAGTTGACCGTGTAGCCGGAGTCGCGCGGAACGGTGCTCCCCATCCACACGATCACGTGGTGGGTATCCGGCGACCAGTCCAGGCCGCTCCCGATGATCGTCCCGAACAGCGCGGTGATCACCGACGAGTGGAGGATGTTGTCCGACAAGTCCGCGTCGGAGTAGATGTACCCGCCTCCCAGCTGGGTGGCTTGGAAGCTTCCCGTGACCGCCGCTCCGAACGCCGACGCCGAGACGAACTGCGGGATGTCGACGTGGTATTCGGAACCATCACCGTCGTCGAAGCTGTCCAGCGTCGCGAAGTAGTCCACCATCGCGAAAGAGACCTGGCTGTGCGGGTTGGCCGCTTGGATCGCGTTCGCGATCTGCTGGGCGTGGGCCACGTAGAACGGCACCCCATTGGACTCCTCGCACACCCCGGTCGAGGGGGAGGCGCAGGGGTCGTACCCGGGGTCGTACGCGCTGGGATCGTAGACACCGTCGTAGGAGGTGGTCTCGACCACGATGGCGACCTGAACATTGGGCCACGCTTCCAGGCCGTTGGGGGACGCCTGGGCCGTCAGAGTGACGCGCGTCGTCCCGACCCCTACGTTGCAGCTCGTGCCCCCGTAGGCGCAGACCGCATGCGGGGTGTCGGAGATCCCCAGGGTAAGGCCCGGGGTTTGAACGGAGGGCTGCGCGGTGGACGCGCTCGCGGCGGGAAGAGCGACCGAGGCCGGTCGGGGCGCCAGATGCGCTAACCGGCTGGGCAACGAGGCCGAGGCCGGGAACATGCCGACCAAGAGACTGAGGACGATGATGCCCAGGACGAAACCGAGCCCTACGGCCACGATCGACCGCCGGGGCCGGGAGATCCCTCCGGTCCATACCGTTCGGCCCTTCACGTTAGACGGCACCTCGGGTCCTGGCCACGGATCGGGTCCGCGGTCGGCTCCCTCCCCCGGGAAGCTCACGATTCTCTGCATGGGGTCGCGTCCCGGTATTAAACCTTAGGTGGATTTAGCGGCGTATCCGGCACCGGAGCCCCGTTCGCGAGCCCGCCCGAGGCCCATCGCCCGAGCCAGCAGCGCCGTTCCGTCCGTCAAGGTAGTTCCTAAGCCGGCCGGACTACTTCACGACGATTAGGTTAGGGAGGTGTCGTAAGCCTCCCGTTCGGTGGATAGACTATGGAGAAGCCCTGCCCGATCTGTGGTGTCCCGTTCGAGGAGTCTCGAATGGACGAGCACGTATCGACGGCCCACGCGGCCTCCACCGAGCCCGAGATCGCGGAGGCCAAGGCCCATGCCTCGCACCGGTGCATCAAATGTGGTGCCGAGCTCCCCTCACCCGAGGCGCTGTCCAACCATCTGCTGGTCTCGCACAAGATGTGAGCGGGGCCGGTCCGAGCCGCGCGGGCCGTGGGCAACCGGCCGACCCCACGCCAAGGATTGAATAACCAACGCGAACTGTGGAAAGGACCAAGCGAGACCGCCATGTCGATCCCCCCTTCCGTGGAAGACGAACGCGTCGCTTGGCGCGACGGTCGTCTCGGCCCCCGCGTGCCACGGCGCTGGATCGCGTTTCCGACCGCGGTCGGGGCGATCCTGGCCCTCCTCTTCGTCCCTCTCGTCCTGGCCACTCCCTGGGCGCCCGTCCTGCATTCCGCGTGCGTCCACGGGAGTGCCGTCGCGTCGAGCACGGAAGTTGCCCCGGGACTCCTCCTCAACTCCCCCTTCGGAGGAGCGGCGTGGGGTAACGGGACGTTCGACCCGCATTCCGGGATTTCTTCGACCGGCTCGACCGCGGACAACGGTGCTGCCCTGGCGGTGGTGGGGAGCCTCTCGTTCTCCCTCCATCGGAACCACAACACCACGGTCCTTGGACCGGGGCCGGACCGTCACTGTACCTCGCCGTACTACGTCGGGACCGAGGGGCCGGCTCGGGGGGGGACCTCGGCGACGTTCGGACTCCTGCCCGCCGGCTCTCCGAGCGACCGGGGTGAATCGAATACGGTGGCGTCGGCGGTGATGCTCGGGCAGGCTTCCGTGCACTTCTCGAACGGCTACCTCGGGGGGAACGCCCCTCTCGTCGACACCTGCCACACCGGACCGGTCTCGCTCGAGGCAACCTCGAACCGGCTGACCGTGCTCGTGGACTTCGTCCTCAACGCCCGCGACATCACCGTCCCCATCGCGCTGCCGGTGACCGAATCGTTCCACTACTGGTTCCCGGGTGGGTTCGGGATCTGGTCGGTCGACGATCTCCGGAGCTCGGCGGCAGGGTACGGCCCGGGGGATGCCTTCGACTATGTCCCGTGCAGCTAAGGGAGAACGGGGGCGAGCGGCTCCCGGAGCCCGCCGTTGGAGGCCCCGTCCGTCTTTCGTTGCTTGCGCGTATTCGCCCCAGCTCGTAGCGGATTTCGCACCTTTCCTCGCGCTACCCTCCATTTCCAATCTTTTTTGAAGGGGAGCCAGTTACGCATACGTCCGCATCCGTCGGATGCGGTCCGGGTAGGGGGAATTCACGGGATGGGGACCGTCGCGTGGCGACCGTTGTGGGGTCGCACGGGCATCGCGCTGGGCGTGTTCGCCGTTACGGCCGTACTGCTCGGTTCATCGGCGGGCTTGAGCTCGCCCCACGGCCAGGCGGGGGCACCGCCCCCGACGGGTCTCGCCCCGTGCGAGGTCAAACTTCAGCTTCCGACCCCGATCTGTCACGTGTTCGTCGTCTTCCTGGAGAACCAGGAGGAGAAGGTCGCCTACAACGCCACGTTCGAGCACTACCTCGCCACCCACTACGCCTTCGCGGCGGACTACCACTCCATCCTCCACTACTCCTTCCCGAACTACCTCGCGGCCACGGCCGGCTACAAGCAGAACCTCGTCCACCCGATGGGCAAGAAGAACCTCGTCGACCTCATCAACAGCCGAACCCCGAAGCTGAGCTGGTACTCCTTCGAGGAGAGCATGCTCTACCCGTGCTGGCGGAACGGGACCTCGGCCTACCGTGTCACGCACAATCCGTTCGTCTGGTACAGTGACGTCTACAACAACTTCACGAACTGCAAGTTCCACGACACCACCTTCACCACGTGGAACACGCTCGTCTCGAAGAACACCGTCCCGAACTACGCGTTCTTCGCGCCGAACACGACCGACGACTGCTGGCGCTTCGGGCTGTCGCTCTGCGATGCCTGGCTCCACTCGTGGCTGACCCCGTACGTGAACGCCTCGTGGTTCGCGAACTCAGCCTTCATCGTCACCTACGACGAGGGTTGGACGAACGACACGACGAGCTCCAACGGGACCGTTGGCGGTGGGCACGTCTACACCGTCGCCGTGAGCCCCTACGCCTGCAAGGGCTACGTCTCGACGCACCCCTACAACCACTACGACTTATTCACCACGACCGAGTGGCTGCTGGACCTGCCCTCCCTCGGGGGCATCTACCAGGACAACTGGACGGCCGACCCACCGATGAAGGATCTGTTCTGCTTCCCCAACGGCACGACGCAGAACACGCTCCCGTTCGGCGGCGGACACGCCCCGGGCTCCTCGACGATCTCGGTCGTCGGCCCACCGGCGCTCCTCGTCAAGGCGCGCGACGAGCTCCCGATCCGCGGCGTGGCGCTGTGAACCGGGCACCCCGTCCCCGGGGGGAGGGGCATCCCGCGTGGCCGCCCGCACCGCGGAGCGGCCGCGCGGCGGGAACGCCGGAAGAGTTCTCGGCGATCGTCCGACCGCGAGGGTCTCGTCGATGAGGAGCTCGCTTCCGTTGCTGGCTGCGACGATCCTGGTCCTGGTGATCCTCGGGGTCTCTGGGCTCGTGGCCGCGTGGTCGTTCGGAGCCCCGGCGAACTCCGCTCGGACCGCTCGCCTGAGCCTTTCGGCGGCGGGAACCGCCCCCCATCCGTTCGCGGTCCCGGTCGGCACACCCGCGCTCGCCGTCCACAACAGTCACTGGTGGGCCGGGGCGGCCTATGCGGGGGCCAACCTGACCCCCAACCAGGCTCGGTTCACCCTGACCGTTCCGGACGCCCAGCCGTCGAGCGCGGAGTTCTACTACGTTCTCATGTCGGTCTGGGACAACGCCGCCTCCTACGATCAGGTCGGCATCTCCAACGACAACGGTGTCTGGGGCTGGACCTATTCCTGGACGAGCTACTGCGCCGGATCGTACAACTACAACCCGGCGCAGACGACGCTGACCCGAGGTCTGACCTACAGCTTCTTCATGAACATCTCCGCCGGCAAGGTCGTCTTTTCGGTCGTCCACAACGGGTCGACGGTGGCGAGGCTGACCGCCGCGACCGGCGGCACGCACTTCGTGATGAAGCAGCTGTACAGCTGCTCGAGCTCGACCTACTACGACTTCACCGACTATGAGGAGGCCTACACGACGGTCCAGACGAACCCCTCGTTCAGCTTCCTGTTCGTCTCCAATCTCGAGAACAACGTCAGCATCGGCCACTGGGCGTTGATGGGCTCGCCGCCGGGCGGGGGGAAGATCCTCTACGGGATCGGCGTCGTCACCGTGGCGAACCAGAAGTTCTCGGTCGCCTTCGGTGCGACCTCACCGGACGCGTTGACGTTGGCGGCGGGCACGACGAGCTTCAGCTCTTCCATCGTGGTCCACAAGCTGCTCTACATCAAGACGGCCAAGCTCGCGGTCTCGGGTCTGCCCACCGGATTTTCCGTGACCTTCACGCCGGCGTCGGGGCACCCACCCTTCTCCGCGGTGCTCGGCTTCACCATCGCCAAGTCGGCCAGCTCGGGAACCTACGATCTGACGGTGACCGCCACGGACGCGGCGGGCAACTTCAGCTACATCACGCTCGAGGTCGTCCTTCTCTAGGTATCGGCTCGCGCGGGGCCTGCCCGAACCACTCCCGTAAGCAGTACCCAACCCTTCACGCCCGGGCAATTCCGGCACTTCCTACTCACGGGGCTTTATCGCGCGTGCACCCGCCTACCACGTTCGTGGGGAGTGACGCTCCGACGGATCGACCCCGGGCCGGCGCCCCGACCTGGGCGGTGGTGGTGGCCGGGCTCGCCGTTTGCCTGATCGTCACGCTTTCCTCGTTGGCGGTGGGCCCCTCGGGGAGATACCTCGAGAACGCGACGACCCAAGCGAGCCCGACCTGTCAAAAGAACCTTCAGCTGGCCACGCCCATCTGCCACGTCTTCGTGCTCTACTTGGAGAACCAAGAGGCCGACAAGGTGTACAACGCTTCGTACGAGCACTACCTCGCCACCCACTACGCCTACGCGGCGCGGTACTACTCGGTCGAGCACTACTCGTTCCCCAACTACGTCGCGGCCACCGCCGGATATGTCGACAATTGGGTCCACCCGATGGCCTGGAAGAACATCGTCACGCTGCTCGACAATCGGACCCCCCAGCTCCACTGGACGGCGTTCATGCAGAGCATGCTCTACCCGTGCTGGCGCAACGGGACGGCCGCCTACCGGGTCGACCACAATCCGTTCGTCTGGTACGACAACCTGTACGACAATCTCACCTCGTGCCGCTTCCACGACCAGCCGTTCACCACCTGGTCGAATGATCTGGCGACGGGCAACCTCCCGAACTACGGCTTCTTCTCCCCGAACACGACGAACGACTGTTGGCGCTTCGGTCTGTTCGGCTGCGACCGCTGGCTTCGCAGCTGGCTGTCGCCGCTGGTCAACGACTCGTCCTTTGCGAACTCGGTCTGGTTCATCACCTACGACGAGGGCTGGTCCAACGACACCGCGAGCACCAATGGCACCGTCGGCGGCGGTCACGTCTACACCGCCGCCGTCAGCCCGTATGCGTGCGCGGGCAAGACGTCCATCCACCCCTACGACGCCTACGACCTGTTCACGACGACCGAATGGCTCCTCGACCTTCCCCGGCTCGGGAGCCCGAACCAGGACAACTGGACCGCCGACCCTCCGATGAAGGACCTGTTCTGCTTCCCGGTCGGTTCGACCGGAGGGACGGTGCCCGGTCCTTCGGCCCCCGCCACACTGCCGGTCGCGGCCGCCGCCGTCCGGACCGAGGAACGCCCGTGGGCCGACCCCGGTCGGGCCACGCACTCGGCACGCTCGCCCGAGCCGCCGAAGCCGGACTCGATCAGTTGTCCACGAAGCCGCGGTCCCAGCTGAGATCGCCTTCGTGGTTGCGGAGGTCGACGGCGTTGTCGACCACCGCCTTCATGTTCATCAGTACCGAGACCCACCCGGCCGTCACCTCGGCGATCGACTCCTCGGGTACATCGCGGTTGGTCACGGTGAGGTCGGTCCCTCCACGGCCGTCCGGTTCCAGGTCGAACTCCACGACCGAGTCGTCGAAGTACTCACAGACGAACCGCGTGGAGGGGGACTTCTCGAGCACCGGCTTGGTCGCCGCCGCACCGGAGGGGAACGCCCAGCTGATCGAGCCGTCGATCTCCTTGGCCTCCTCCGCCCAAAAGCTCTCGCGTCCCTGGTCCGTCGCGAGAAACCGGAAGACGACCTCCGGCTCGGAGTGGAAGTGGACGCGCCAGCGGACGACCCCGGGCTCGGGGTGGAACTCCCACGGCATGCCTCGGGACTGGGCGCACCAGATTATGTGCCTTCGCCCGAGGTATCGCACTACT